>JAKFVD010000004.1 GCA_021732365.1 Methylotenera sp.
CGATTTTCTTTGCAGATTACGGTCAACGTTTGCTGCCATCCAGCGCAGGCCGTACCACCATGTGTCCGACCGAATTGCTTTATGACGCTTCAAAACCAACCTCTATTTCGATGTTGCCGATTGAAACTCGCTCATCAGACGCGACCACCACAGAGTACAAACGCTATCCAGATGAATGGAAAGTAGTCGAGTTTAATGTAGACAACAACGACAGCATGGTCGCCGCGTTTAAAGAAGTGAGCAGCACCAAACGTGTGACGGCTGAAGAAGCTGAAAAATTCGGTTTGTATGATCCAAACAGCAGTGATGATGCCATGAGTTTAAATAAAGATGGCAGCATCGATATTCCATGCTGGCGCTACGCGATGATTAATTTCCCGCATCCATTGCTTGAGCAGGGCTTGGTTATTTTGGACACCCCAGGCTTAAACGCAATCGGTACCGAGCCTGAGTTAACGCTCAATATGTTGCCAAATGCGCATGCTGTCTTGTTTATTTTGGCGGCTGATACAGGCGTTACTAAGTCTGAAATTGATGTGTGGCGCCAATATATTAGCGGCACACGTTGGAAACAAAAAGGCCGCTTAGCTGTATTGAATAAGATTGACGGCTTATGGGATGAATTAAAGAACGAAAAAGAAATTGAAAAAGAGATTAATAAGCAAATTAAAACCAGCGCTGAATTACTGGGTTTAGAGAATAATCAAATTTTCCCAACATCTGCGCAAAAAGGCTTGCTTGCTAAAATTAATGGCGATGAAGCCTTGTTGGTGCAAAGTCGATTGCCAGAGCTTGAAAAAGCCTTATCAGATGAATTGATTCCATCTAAAAAAGAAATCGTTCGCGATAACACCAAAAACGAAATCGAAGACTTAATCGCTAATTCCAATATGATTTTGGAATCTCGCGTATCTGGCGTAGTTGAACAGCTTGAAGAGTTACGCGGCTTGCGTGGCAAAAACGAAGACGTTGTTGAACACATGATGAACAAAGTCAAAGTGGACAAAGAAAACTTTGAAAAAGGTTTGCAACGCTTTCAAGCTTTGCGCAGTGTATTTTCACAGCAGACTAATAAACTATTCACTTTATTGGGTATGGAGGCGCTTAAGTTACAAGTACACACCACGCGCGAAACTATGGTGAAAGCGAGTTTCACTAAAACGATTCGCGAAGCAATGGACAACTTTTTCTTGGATCTGAAAGGTCGTCTAGTTTCATCAGATGTACAAATTGATGAAATTAAGAAAATGATGGATGTGATGTACGATAAGTTTTCAAAAGAGCACGGCTTGCGTAAATCTGAACCGCCTGCTTTTTCTACTTTGCGTTATCAAAAAGAACTAGCCAAACTAGAGCGTGCTTATAAAGAGCAGTTTAATACCGCTTTTAATATGATTGCCAACGAAAAAATGACGTTGACGACTAAGTTCTTTGAAACCTTGGCCAGTCGAGTGATTCATGTGTACGAAGTGGCGAACCGTGATGTAGAAAACTGGTTAAAAGCGGTGATAGCCCCAATGGAATCACAAGTGCGTGAGCATCAATTGCAATTACGCCGTCGTTTAGAAAGTATTAAACGTATTTACAAAGCAACCGATACTCTAGAAGATCGTATTTTAGAGCTAGAGAATATTGAGAAGAGTATTCGTGCGCAAATGACGGATTTAAAAGTATTGCGCCAGCATATGGGTAATGCGTTAGCATTTGAAAACGATGCTGAGGCGAAAGTCGCTTGATTCATATTAAGTATTTATCCGCAGTAGAAGTTAACCAAAAAAATTGACCGAAAAAAAGGGTTAAGTCAAATAAAAAAGCCGACATCAAGTCGGCTTTTTTATTATCGATTAACGTTAACTTTGTTTTATGTTGCTAACATCGCACCTTTAATTTTCTGCATCGCTTTTTGCTCAATTTGGCGAATACGTTCTGCCGAAACACCAAACTCAGCAGCCAAATCATGCAAAGTAAGCGTTGCACTTTCGGTTAACCAGCGCGCTTCTAAAACGCGGCGGCTACGCTCATCCAAGCTCATTAACGCTTTGCTTAAGCTGGCTGATTGCATTTTCTCTGCTTGTTGGTTGGCTAAAAACTCAGATGGTTCTGGGCTTTCATCTTCCAAATAAGCAATCGGACTAAAGCTTTCATCGCCGTCATCATCAATTTGCGCATCGAGTGAAATCTCTTGGCCATTTAAGCGATATTCCATTTCCATCACTTCTTCTGGCTTTACATTCAGCTCAAGCGCAATACGATTCACCTCATCAGTATGCAGGCTATCAAAGCCTTTTTTCATGCTGCGTAAATTAAAGAATAGTTTACGTTGCGCTTTAGTGGTCGCGGTTTTCACCAAGCGCCAGTTGCGAACAATATATTCATTCATTTCGGCTTTAATCCAATGCATCGCAAAGGAAACTAAGCGCACACCGCGATCTGGGTCAAATCGCTTTACGGCTTTCATCAAACCAATATTGCCTTCTTGAATAAGATCGGATTGTGGCAAGCCATAACCCAAGTAGCCACGCGCAATACTCGCAACCAAGCGCAGATGCGAAACAATTAATGTTTGCGCTGCGTCTAAATCGTTGTTGTTTTTGAGTCTTGTAGCCAAGTCATATTCTTCTTCTGCGCTTAATAGCGGGAAGGCCTTGATTGCACGCATATACTGGTCAAAGCTATCAAGAGATGAAATTGACGGTATCGTTAAAGCGTTAATGATGAAACTCCTTTAATTTAATTAACAAATAATTTTAGCACTCTGGTTATGAGAGTGCTAGTGAATAATAGTTTCAAATTGTTACGATTGGTTACGATTTAGTGCTAAAAAGTGAAAGTTAGATAAGGGCGTTTTTGATATTGTGGAGTGCGTTCGTTATATTTTGTCTGCTTGTAGCTATATTCATGCGCATAAAGCCGCTACCAGCAGCGCCAAATTGAATGCCTGCACTTAAGCCCACGCCAGCTTTTTGAACAAAAAAATGCTTTAACTCGTCATCATTCATTCGCAATAAACGGCAATCTAGCCATAATAAATACGTGCCTTCGGTTGATACCAATTTAATTTTTGGCAGATGATTGATCAGATAGTTTGCAACGTAATCGCGTGTATCTTGTAAATAATCCAGCATAGCGTTTAGCCATTCTTCGCTGCCACTGTAAGCCGCTTCAAATGCGGCAATGCTAAATGGATTGCTTGCACTAACATATGACTCTTTAAAAGTATTAATCAATTCAGTACGTTGTAAGGCATTTGGCACAATTAATACCGATAAATTTAGGCCAGCAATATTGAATGATTTACTGGGCGCCATAGCAGTAATGACTTTGTCCGTATTTTCAGCAATTGAAGCGAGCACATGGTGTTTGATGTTTGGGCAAACAATATCGGCATGTACTTCGTCTGCAAATATCGTTAATTGATATTTCCTTGCAATTTGCAATAATAATCTAAGCTCATCTTTACGCCATACTCTACCCACAGGATTGTGTGGCGAGCAGAGCAGTAACATGCTGGATTTTGATGCGCATGCTTCAAAAGCATCAAAATTGATTGTGTAACTATTTTTCTCGAACTTTAACGGGTTAAGTATCAAGTTTCTGCCAGTATCAGTGACAGCCGAAAAAAAAGGAAAATAAACGGGCGGTTGCAGGATGACCGATTCGGCGGGTTTTGTAAAAGCTTTAACGGCAGCATAAATTGAGGGAACAACACCCGGACACATCACAATCCACTCAGCTTGTATTTGCCAACCATGGCGGCGCTTTGTCCAATCAATAAACGCATTAATCATGCTTTCTGGATATTGGGTATATCCATAAATGGGATGATTAGCCCGCGTAGATAGCGCTTTTGTAATGGCAGGCGCAACTGCAAAATCCATATCTGCAACCCATAAAGGAATGACGTCTGAGCGCCCAAACGTATCTTGCCTTGCATCGAATTTAAGGCTGGATGTGCCTTCACGCGGCACATGGCTATCAAAATGATAATGTTGTTTCAAAAGGCATATTCCTTTTGCTTCATGAACAATCGGTTTGTTTATTCTGCGGCAAAATCTTTGTGTACTTGCCACAGTGAATCAATAAAATAGTCATTTACATCTGAAAAATGTTGTACGACTTTAAAGCCATTGTGCGTCGCCAAATTGTTAATTTCAGCGACTGTAAATTTATAAGAAGACTCTAAGTGCACGGGCTCAAATGCGTCAAAATGAAAGCTTTTTTCTAATGAATCGATATAAATATCCTGTTTTTCCAGAGAAATTAAGTGGCTTTCCATGGCTTCAATTGTAGGGTTATAAAAACCATAATGCTCAAATTTTGCAGGGTCAAAATGGCCACCTAACTCTTGATTCATCCTGTTGAGAAGATTCATGTTAAATGCTTTGGTTAATCCATCACTATCGTTATAAGCTTTATTGAGTGTGTGCGCCTCTTTTTTTAAATCATAGCCTATTAACAGATGGTCAGACTGATTAAGCGTTAACCAAAGTTTTTTAAGGAAATCACCACTTTGTTGTTGATTAAAATTGCCAATATTAGAACCCAAAAAAAGTACTAACTTTTTATTATTAGATATTTTTTTCAGATAATTAAGGCCAGAAAAATAGTCTGCAACAACGCCGTGAATAGCTAAATTGGTATCAATAGAGAGATTCTCACCAAGCAATTGCATGGCTTTTTCAGAAATATCTATCGGATAAAAGTTGACCTTACAGCCATTATTCAAGAAACCATCAATCAGTAATTTACTTTTATGCCCATCGCCAGCGCCCAGTTCAATGATGTCAATTTCTGATGACTGAATCATTTTTGGGATATGCAATGCCGCTTTTTCAATAATAGAAAACTCTGTTTTAGTAAGATAGTAATCAGGGTGCTGTGATATTTTTTGAAACAACTCACTGCCAATATCATCATAAAAATATTGGGCGGGAATCGATTTTTTCTGCGCACTTAAACCAGTTAAAACGTCAATCGCAAAAGCTTCGCTGTGTTCGTTTAAGTTGTTTGTTACTAATAAATTGGTTAATTTCAAATGATATCTTTCGCTAATCGTATGCCTGAAAACATCCAGCGCTGCTGGGCTTGATAAAAGTTTCTATAGCTATGTCGATAGTGATTGTCAGGCGTGACTATACAGCCGCCGCGCAAAACAAACTGGTTGCACATAAATTTTCCGTTATATTCATTTAATGCACCATCAAACGCTTTGTATTGTGGATAAGGCGAGTATTGGCTTCTTGTCCAGCACCATACTTGTGGTGATAATGCGTTTGCGGCATTTGGATGGTAGATTTTTGGCGATGAAATAGTGTTAAGTTTTGGGTCGCTACGCATATTTTGCGTGCTTGATAAATAAATTTCCAATTCCGACTCAGTTGGTAATCTTAAATTTTTCCAATTGGCAAAAGCATCCGCTTCAAAATAACTAATATGCACTAATGGATTGTTTAAGTCTAAGGGCAGCAAGCCATACAGCGTATATTCATACCATTTTCCATCCACATAAGACCAATATAACGGGCATTTAATCTGATATTGATTCACCCAATTCCAGCCGTCACTTAGCCAATATTGCGCTTTGTAATAGGCATTATCTTGCAAAAACGCTAAAAACTCACCATTGGTAACGACAGATTCACAAACCGAAAAAGCGTATTGATAGTTTTTGTGGCGTGGTTGCTCGTTGTCATATGAAAAGTTTTCTCCATCATGACCAATTGCATACAGCCCTTCGCCAAACGTTTTCCAGCTTGATTGAGGTGTATGTGCATGACTCAATTCAGCAGTCGAATAGCAGGTTTCAAGTTCATTGCAGCTGAGAATATATTTAATATCCATGAATAACAGCTCTTGGTGTTGTTGCTCGTGATGAATGCCAGTCTCCAATAAAAACGCTGCTTCATCGCACAATGTATGATCAGAAATGAGCTTGATTATTTGGGCATCAATATTGGCACGATACTCATCAATCTCATTGACTGTAGGCCTGGATAAGTTGCCACGATTTGGCTGGGCGGTGTGAATGCCAACGGATTTGTAATAAGAATTAAACAGTTTGCTATATTGAGGGTTAAAACGCACATAGTTTTTTTGAAATTTACATAAAATAAACTCCTCAAAAAACCATGTGGTATGCGCCAAATGCCATTTTGGCGGACTCACTTCCGCCACAGGCTGCACCACAAAGTCCTCATTCTGCAACGGCTTGCAAATATCGACGGTGGTCTGGCGGACAGCTAAATAGCGTGTCAAAAGCTGCTGAATATGGTTGTTGAGTATTGTCATGTTCGCAAATAAGCTAATCAATCAGTGATTTCAGTCATACAATAATAACAGCTCATTATTGACTCACTACCACGCCTTTCCAAAAAGCAACATGATTTTTGATTTGTGATGCGGCATCACTGGGTGTTTTATAAATCCATGCAGCATTGGGGTTTGTTTTGCCATCTACCTCAATGTTGAAATAATTGGCTAAGCCTTTCCATCCACAAGTGGTGGTATGCGCGCTATCAGAAAAAAATGCTGGCTTAATTGCGTCAAGCGGAAAGTAGTGATTTCCTTCTAGTTCGACTGTGATGTTTGATTCTGCAATTGTTACGTTATTCCATAAAGCTTTCATCGCTAATCCTTTTTTATTTTGGTCAAATGTTAATAGAAAATTGACTAACCTACAGCACTGACGATATTGGATATGAATAATTCAACTATATTGGTAATGAATTTTTGCAATTACTTTATCGTTAAGTAATTCTGTAAAGAAGATTTAAATAAGCAAATATTAAAAATGAGTATAAAAAAAGGACGCCTGAGCGTCCTTTTTTAAAACAAAACTGTTATTTATACGCGACGACGGCTAGCACCGAAACCGAATAAACCTAAAGCAGTTGCCATTAAAGGCAATGCAGCAGGAACTGGAACAGCACTAACGAAACTAGCTTTTACAACAAAGTCATCGTAATCTGCATCACCATCAAAAGCATCGTTAAATCCGATATAAAATTCATTAGGCAACGCTTGAGTAACATCTAAGAATGCAAAACCAAATGCTGCGGTAGATAACTCTCCATTATTAATTGTCCTATCACTTGTAAGATCTACAAATCTAAACTTAACTAAACCTGAGCCAATTGATGAAGAAACGTTTGTAACGCCAGGAACATCTGACTCGTTTAATCTAAGATTTGGACCATCAACTACAAGAGCAAACCTGTTTCTAAAATCGCTATCTTGACCAATGTAGGTAAAAGTAATTGTGCCTGCTACATCAGCAAACAAAGTACCAAAAGAACCAGATGTTACAGGACCTGTTAAATCTGGAGATAAACCAAAGTCACTAATACCAAATGTAGCTGATTCATCTACTATAGATAAGCCAGTAGCACTTGCGCTACCCATAAAACCCATTAACGCTACTGCGAGTACTAATTTTTTCATTTCATTTCCCCTTGACTATGATTAAAAAACTTAACGTTTGTTACACATTTACTATTCGGATGAGTAGCACAATATGTGACATACGTTTATTGTTCAATAGCCCAAATGGGCTAATGACGTTAAAGTAAAATATTAAGAGTGCTTATCAGAAAGAGATAATGAAAAGTAGGCTGATAGCCAGCCAAGCAAAACTGCGGCTGCCAACATAATTGATTGATAAAAAGCAGATAAAAACTGTAGTGAGAAATTAAACTGGTAAGTTGCTGCTATTGCGCTAACTGTTTGATTGAAATATAAAATAATGCACCATGTCATCATTAAAGCCAAAGCGCCACCTCCAAGCCCATATAAAGCACCCAAGTATAAAAATGGTCGGCGAATAAAGCTATTTGTTGCACCAATCAGCTTGCTCAGTTCTATCTCCGCCTGTTGGGTTAACACTTGCATGCGAATAGTGTTTCCAATAACCACAATCAGTGCAAAGCCTAATAAGCTTGCTAGTAACACCAGCACTTTTTGCCCAAGTTGTAATAAGTAGTTAAGGCGCTTAATCCATGCGCCATCCACTAAAACAGTTTCTACACCATCTAATTTGCTTAATTCATTTTTAAGTGACTCAATAGATGTGGCATCCAATACTTTTGGCTCGACAAAAAAAGCATCGGGTAGTGGGTTATTAGATAGCGAATCTAACAAGGCTTTATTGGCATCAATTACCGCTAACTGCGCAAGTGCGTCTTCTTTTGATACAAATACTACGCTATGAATTGCTGGGTTTTGTTTTAGTGCTTGTTCAATCGTTGTAACAAGCGCGTCGTCATGATTTTCGCTTAAAAACACGCTCAATTTGGATTCACTTTTTACATTGCTGACTAAGCCATTTAAGTTATCCAAAATAATGTAAGCAGTGCTGGGTAAGGCAAGCGTGACGCCTATACTTAAGCAAATTAAAAAGGTGCTCAGTTTGTTTTTTTTAAAGCGCGATAACACTAGGCGTAAGGCTTGCGCATGATAAGTCAACCATGTTTTCATGCGCTTACCTCTGAGTGCGCAGAAGTGGAAAGCCTGCCTTGATTAAGATGCAGTACTTTGTTTTGCTGGCTGGCTTGGTTTTCATGGTTAGTCTGGCCTAATGCGTCGTGGGTGGCGATGATAACGGTAACGCCAACTTGCTGAAACGCTTTAAACAGCGCAAGAATATCTGCCGCATAATTTTTATCCAAATTGCCAGTAGGCTCATCTGCTATCAAAATAGAGGGCTTACTGACCACAGCTCGCGCGATTGCCAAACGTTGCTGCTCGCCGCCCGACAAGGTAATCGGCATGGCTTTCTCTTTGTTTAAAAGGCCGACTTTATCTAAAGCAGCACGAATGCGTTTGGCGGCCTCTTGCCCCGTAATGCCATTGATTGCTAAAGGCAATGCCACATTTTGAAAGCAATTACGGTCGTACAGCAATTTATGGTCTTGAAATATCAGCCCGAATTTGCGGCGAATATAAGGTAGTGTCGATTCTTTTAATTTGTTAACGTTTTGATTGTTAATCAGCACCGTGCCGTTGGTTGGGCGCTCTATCGCGGCCATTAGTTTAAGCAAAGTGCTTTTGCCCGCGCCAGAATGCCCTGTAACGTACACAAGCTCACCTGCTTCAATGCTGAAGCTGACTTGGCTGATAGCATCGCCGCTGGCAGGGTAGCGTTTGGTTACATTGTCGAAAACAATCATAAGTAATTTTGAATAAGCATTATTTTGGTTAAACGTTTTTATTATAGCGTGATGAGTTTGAAATCATATCGTTGAAAAATTAGCCTTAAAAAAGTGGTTAAGTTTGTTTAATTAATCTTAAAAATATCGAATATTTAATCAAAGGCTTTAATCAAACAGCGCATCCACAAAAGCCTGCGCGCTAAATGGGCGCAAATCATCAATCGCCTCGCCAATGCCAATAAAGCGGATTGGAATTGGCCTGGCCTCAGCTATCGCAGCAATCACGCCACCTTTGGCTGTGCCATCTAATTTACTTAACACCAAACCCGTCACGCCCAACGCATCATCAAATGCTTTGACTTGGCTCACCGCATTTTGGCCAGTATTGGCATCAATCACCAGCAAAATCTCATGCGGTGCGTTGGGCAATGCTTTACCAATCACGCGTTGTACTTTTTTAATTTCATCCATCAGATGCATTTGTGTTGGCAAGCGGCCAGCAGTGTCAGCGATGACAATATCAATTTTTTTGGCAACGGCAGAATTAACCGCATCAAAAATAACTGCGGCTGGGTCGCCACCTTCTGAGGCGATTACTTGCACATTGTTACGCTCGCCCCAAACTTGCAATTGCTCTCTGGCTGCCGCTCTAAAAGTATCCCCCGCAGCAATTAAGACGCTTTTGCCTTGCGATTGGAATAGTTTAGCTAGCTTGCCAATAGTGGTGGTTTTTCCAGCGCCATTTACGCCTGCCAGCATAATCACAAAAGGCTGATGATTATTGGTTTGTAGCGGTTTTTCTAAGGGCATTAATACCGCTAATAATTCGGCTTTTAAAGCTTGTTTAAGCGCTGTGGTTTCTTCTAAATTTTCACGTTTTACGCGCTTTTTAAGGTTATCTAACAATTGTGTGGTTGCTGCTACACCAATATCGGCGGTTAACAGAATCGTTTCCAGTGCTTCATAGGTATCCGCATCAATTTTGCCGCCACCAAACAGGCTATTAAGCTGCCCAGAAAGCTGTTGGCGCGTTTTAGCTAAACCTTTTTTGAGGCGCTGCGCGAAACTGAGCTCTGTCTCTACAATTCCAGGGCTTACTTCATTTGTGACTGCTGGGGAAGTAGCTAGTGGCAGAACTGGTTCTGTTTTAATTTCTGTGGGTTCAGGTTTTTTCTTAAAAATATTAAACATAACGCGCTTAAATAACGATTAACGCTTATTTTAGTCGTAAAATCGAATGCATGCTATTAAGCATGTTCGATAAAATATGGGCATAGGAACTAAACTAATTTAAGCTCTGTCACTTGTATGTGTATTTTAGCTGTTAATTTAATAACTGTTTTGGAAAGAGCTGTCGTGTTAACCAAACTTAAAAATTGTCATATTCAGATTGCGGCGCTGTTAATAGCGTTTTCGCCAGTGCTTACCCAAGCGGCTATTCAAGAGTTCAAACTCAGTAACGGCATGAAAGTCATCGTGCAAGAAGATCACCGCGCGCCGGTAGTAGTGTCGCAAGTGTGGTATCGCGCTGGCAGTTTAGATGAAGTAAACGGTAAAACGGGTGTAGCGCATGTGCTTGAACACATGATGTTTAAAGGCACAAAGCGTGTTCCCGCAGGCCAATTTTCGCGCCTTGTGGCGGCCGCTGGTGGTAAAGAAAACGCGTTTACAGGCACCGATTACACTTGTTACTTTCAGCAATTAGAAAAATCGCATTTGCCGTTATCCATGAAGTTAGAAGCAGACCGCATGGCCAATTTAGTGATTACCGATGCCGAATTTGCCAAAGAAATTAAAGTGGTGATGGAAGAACGCCGTTGGCGCACAGAAGATAAACCACAATCTAAAGTGAATGAGCAATTTCAATCCACCACTTTTAATGCGCACCCTTATGGTAGGCCAGTGGTTGGTTATATGAATGACTTGGAAAATATGACCGCGGCTGATGCACGCGAGTGGTATAAAAACTGGTACGCACCTAATAATGCGACGTTGGTGGTGGTGGGCGATGTTAAAACGCAAGACGTTTTAAAATTAGCCAAACAATACTTTGGCCCAATAAAAGCTAAAGTGTTACCAGCCAGAAAACCACAAACTGAGCCAGCACAAATTGGCGAACGTCGCGTAGTAGTGAAAGCACCAGGCAAATTGCCTTATTTGGTAATGGGTTTTCATGCGCCGACTTTACTACCTAAACCAACAAGCGCTGAACAAGCTTGGGAACCTTATGCGCTGGATGTGTTATCTGGCGTATTAAGCGGTAACGATTCTGCACGCTTGAATCAAAAACTAGTGCGCGAAAACTCCATTGCGGTGGATGTTGGTGCTGGCTACGATAGTACATCGCGTGGCCGCCAAGCCTTATTTGAATTGGTTGGTACGCCTGCTGAAGGCAAAACAGTCGCTGAGTTAGAAGCCGCTTTAATCACGCAAATTGAGCTGATTAAAACCAGCGGCGTGACACAAACCGAGTTGGATAGGGTGAAAGCGGCGGTGATTGCGGCTGATGTATATCAGCGCGATTCAATGTTTTACCAAGGCATGCAAATCGGCCAGCTTGAAACAATGGGCTACAGCTGGCGCTTGCTGGAAGAGTATCCAGATAAATTAAAAGCGATTACGTCCGAGCAAGTGCAAGCGGTTGCCAAGAAGTATTTGGTTAAAGATAATATGACGATTGCAACCTTAGACCCGCAGCCGATTGATCCAAACGCAAAGCCTGTAGGTAAACCCCATACGCATTAATGATGCACGGCGTTAGTTAAGTTAACGCATTTTTATTATTAAAAAATCAACAAATTGAGTATTGACGAGAAAAATATGTTTTTTAAAACCGCTTCAATTTTAGCATTTACGTTTATTAGCCTTACAGCGCATGCGGCCGTTAAGATTAATCACTGGCAAACAACTTCTGGTAGTGAAGTGTATTTCGTTGAGAACCACGATTTGCCGATTATTGACATGAGTGTGAATTTTCCGGCAGGTAGTTCGCGCGATACCAAGCAGACTTCTGGCGTGGCGGGTGTGACTAAGTATCTGATGACCTTAGGCGCCGATGGCATGAACGAAGAGGCCATCACCAATCAGTTTGCGGATATTGGCGCTGTTTTGGGTGGCGAGTTGGATTTAGATAGGGCAGCATTTAAATTGCGCACACTTACCAGCGAGCAAGCAAAAGCACTGAAAGTCTTTAATCAAATATTGCATAAACCTGATTTTCCTCAGGCCATTTTAGACCGTGAAAAAACGCGTATTGTCGCTGGTTTGCAAGAAGCAGCCACACAGCCAGAAAGTATTTCAAACAAAGCGTTTATGCAGGCAATGTATGGCACACATCCTTACAGTTTGGATGAAAGCGGTGAAATTGAGACGATTACAGCAATGAAACGCGAAGACTTAACCAGTTTTTATCAGCAATATTACACCGCCAAAAGTGCTACGATTGCACTGATTGGCGATATGACGGAAGCGCAAGCGCGCGCCATTGCGGAAGACGTATCTAAAGGCTTGCCGCAAGGAGCTGCTATACCAAAAATCGCATCTGTGACTTTACCGCAAGCACCCAGCACACAAAATATTGCTCACCCAGCCAGCCAAGCGCATATTTTATTAGGTTACCCAGGTATTAAGCGCGGTGACGCCGATTACTTTTCGCTATATGTTGGCAATTACATTTTAGGCGGAGGTGGATTTGTATCGCGCCTAACCGAAGAAGTGCGTGAAAAACGCGGTTTGGTCTACAGTGTATATAGCTACTTTATGCCGATGGGCGAGTTAGGTCCTTTTCAAATCGGCCTGCAAACTAAAAAAGAACAAGCGGGTGATGCATTAAAAGTGGTGAATGAAACTGTGGCTAAATTTATGCAAAATGGCGTGACTGAAAAAGAGTTGAAAGCGGCGAAATCCAATATTATTGGCGGCTTTCCGTTGCGTATTGATAGCAATAATAAAATTTTAGATTACTTAAGTATTATCGGTTTTTATCAGTTGCCGATAACGTATCTGGATGACTTTAACAAGGAAATCGCTAAAGTGACCACAGCACAAATCAAAGATGCGTTTAATCGTCGTGTTAAGCCTGCTAATTTTGTGGCGGTGACAGTGGGCGCACAGTAAAAAATAAAATTCAGGTTAAAATAAGGCTTTGCACTGCATGCAAAGCCTTATTTTGTCAAAACTACCTGCCTCTAAATCATCCAAAACCAATCAAGTACGCATCAACGGTGGTGTGTGGCGTAGTCGTCTGCTTAAATTTCCCGATGTGGAAGCTTTACGCCCAACGCCAGAACGTGTGCGTCAAACCGTGTTTAATTGGCTGGGACAAGACTTAACGGGTAAAACCTGTTTAGATTTATTTGCGGGCACGGGCGCATTTGGGTTTGAGGCTTTATCGCGCAACGCAAAAAACGTGGTGATGGTTGAAAATTCTGGTTTAGCGTATCAATCGCTCATACAAAATCAACAATTGTTAACGGCTAAAAACAGCCAGATTTTACGTCAAGATGTGTTAGTTTTTTTGAGCCAGAACGCGCAGCAATTTGATGTAATTTTTTGCGATCCGCCTTACCATAAAGCTTGGCTGGAAAAAATATTACCTACATTAAATCAGCATCTTAGCTCAGATGGATTGGTCTATATTGAGGCTGAATTTTCGCTTGAATCAAGCGATTTGTTAAGCGGCTGGCAACTGATTAAACAAAATAAAGCAGGCAACGTTTATTATCATTTGCTAAAATCAGCGTAATTACCTAAGGTTGCCAATATGAGCAAAAACCGCATTGCAGTCTATCCTGGCACATTTGACCCGATTACGCTTGGGCATGAAGATATTGTGCATAGAGCCGCTAATTTGTTTGATGAATTGATTGTGGCAGTTGCTGGCAGCACAAATAAAAACACATTATTCACGTTGGAAGAAAGAGTTTCGCTTGCCCAAAGTGGCTTTAAAAAGGCCAGCAATATCAAAGTGGTTGGCTTTAGCGGTTTATTGATGCAGTTTGTACAAGACCAAGGTGCGCAAATGGTGATTCGCGGTTTACGCGCTGCCAGTGATTTTGAATATGAATTTCAACTGGCGGGCATGAATCGCAAGCTTTATCCAAAATTAGAAACCCTGTTTTTAACGCCAGCCGAGCAATATATGTTTGTGTCTTCTAGTTTGGTGCGCGAAGTAGCAAAACTGGGTGGTGATGTACATCAATTTGTGTCTTCTACGGTTGAAGATGCGATTTTAGAGAAATTGAAGCAACCATAATCTATGGCGCTTTTTATTACAGACGAATGCATTAACTGCGATGTGTGCGAGCCAGAATGCCCCAATGAGGCGATTTATCAGGGGCAGGAAATTTACGAAATTAACCCGAATTTATGCACAGAATGTGTAGGGCATTTTGATAAGCCGCAATGTGTGGCGGTGTGCCCAGTTGATTGCATTCCGCTGAACCCTGATATGGTAGAAACGCAGGAACAATTGCTGAATAAATACTATCGTATTACACAGTCAAAAATAGCTTAAATAAAAAACTTAACCCTAAAATAATCACAAAAAATTTAATCTTGGAGAATTGAGCATGAGAGTTTTGCACACCATGTTGCGTGTTGGCAATTTAGAAAAATCGATTCATTTTTACACCAATGTGCTGGGCATGAAGTTGATTCGTCAACATGATTACCCAGACGGCGAGTTTAAGTTGGCTTTTGTGGGTTATGGCAACGAATACGATAATAGCGTGATTGAATTAACCTACAATTATGGCAAAACCAGCTACGAAATGGGCAGTGCTTATGGGCACATGGCGATTGAGGTAGATGATGCGTACAAAGCGTGTGACGCGGTTAAAGCAGCTGGCGGCAAAGTGATTCGCGAAGCTGGGCCAATGAAGCATGGCACGATTGTGATTGCGTTTATTGAAGATCCAGATGGCTACAAAATTGAGTTTATTCAAAAAGGCACAATTGAATATCCCCGCTAAAACTCGGCAAGATGAATCAAGATAATAAGCATGCGCTAGAAAAAGCTGTAGATGCAGCACTGGCAGGTGATTGGCAAGCGGCGCATGAAATTGCACAAGAATATGATGACAGCTTTGCCAATTGGCTGCATGCGGTTTTGCATAAAATTGAAGGGGACAACTTCAATAGCCGTTATTGGTACGCTAAAACGAATGGCAAAAAATTTGCAGACTTTAGTGACGCACGCGAAGAACTTGTTGCGCTGAAAACATCCTTAAAAAATCGCGCGAATGAATAGCTCTAATAAAGGGGATGCTTTGTTAGTGTGATTAACAAAGCATCCGATTTTAGCTGCTCATATCATTTAGAATGCATTGCAACTGCATTAACTTAACCTATTTTTAGCCTGTATTTTCGTGTTAAGTATTCGGTGGTTTACACAAAGCTATCTGCTGGATTCATATAAAACATGCGTTTCCAGCCCTGTTTTTCTGTGCTCAATTTCCAAACATACGGGGCACTAGGCTGATCACGCTGTAATGCAGATGTGGTGGCTTGCCTTTGGCATTGCCACTATCGCCCACTGCGCCAATAATATCGCCTTTGCCGGCATAATCCAATACTTGGGCATTGATTGAATTAAGGTGTGCGTAATAGTGGATACGACACTTTGGCCCTAATATGGCGACCACTTTGCCGCCCATTTCAATATTGCCTGCATAAATCACCAAACCACTAGTGCTGCTGATAACGCGCTGGCCTTTGGCGGCGAATATATCAATGCCTTTATGCACGCCTGATTTACCCCACGGCGAGTACCAAAAGCTATTGGCGTTCCAGTCTTTATGCGTAGCATTTTGTACAGGAATAACCCCGCGCGCAGGTAACAAAAGACCAAGCGCGAGGATAACTGCTAAAATTTTAAGTAGTTTTAGCATATTAAGTTTTATACAACATCGTAAGCCGAATGCGTTTGTGGCAATTCGGGCTTGCTGCTGATTTGATACCAATCCACTTTACGCGTAATGACCATGATTAATGTTAGTAAGCCAAAAACCAGTAATGAACCCATTATCAGCGCGTTATCTTCAGATTTTAAAATACCATATAACGCGCCGTATAAAGCTGCGAGTAAGCTAGCAAAGATGAACCCATTGGTTTTGCTTTTGAGCACATAACTGAGGTAATAACCCAATAAGCTAACACAAGCAATACTTGCGGCCAGATAGGCAAAGCCAAAGCCAATTTGTTCAGCCAGTGAGATGAGTAATAAGTAAAACAAAGCCATGGCCAAGCCAACAAGCGTGTATTGGGCAGGGTGAATGCGTAACTGTTTTAAAATTTCAAATATAAAGAATCCAGCAAAGGTTAAGCCAATAAACAATAAGCCATATTTGGTGGCGCGGTCGGCTTGGCTGTAAACGTTGATGGGCTCTACAAAGCCGACCGATAAGGGTTCTATTGGCTGTGCAGCATTTGCATTTCTTAGGTTGGCGGTTAATGCCGCTTGGTTATTACTAGATAACGATGAAACTTCCCAGCTTGCGCTAAAGCCATTGGCGTTAATTTTTTGGCTAGCGCTATCAGGTAAAAAGCTGCCATAAAAATGTGGCGATTTCCAGCTGGATTGAAGCACAATTTTGTTGTTTTCGGCAATGGGGATTAAATTAAAGTCGTCTGTTCCACGCAGGTTAAGCTTAAATTCAAATGGTATGGTCCGGTTCAAGCTGTATTCAATATCACCCAGCGCCACATGTATACCAGTGCCAATTGCATTCACTCGGCTACCTTGCGCAAAAGGCAGTACAGTATTGCCCCAGTTAAATACTGGCTTAGTGGTTAAGCCTCTGGGGTCACTAATACCTAGGCTAATAAAGCTGGGTTGTATCGTAATGCTACTGCCTGCGTGATAAGAGCGAATGTTAAGCTGCTCTGGCAATTTAAAACTGCCTTTTACAGAGCCACCCAGTTGATATATGAGTGCTTTATAGATGCCTAATTTTTTGTATTCATTGGTAAATCCACCCGTTACGTGAATACTTTCTGGAAAGATAAATTCATACCGTTGTTCAGTTTTGAGCTCAGTTTTTTTAACGCCGTTTTCGGTGGTGGTTTCTGAAAAGCTTTCTAAGTAAGGTACTACTAGTATTGGGCCTAATAAAGTTTGTGCTCTGGCTGAGCTTTTGGCGATGTCTTCTTTTACTTCATTCTGTCTTTGTTGTCGTTCTAAAATCAGCGCATTGACATACATCACCGCCCAAGACATTAAAATGGTTAGTAGAAAAACACCAATAATCTTAAAAATAAACGATCTACTCACAATTAACTCCTTAAATACAATGGAGTTTGCAGAATATAAGCTTCAAATGAAGTGATGATGCGGTTGTGTGAAGTGGGTGTGAAGTTTAAGCTTTATTCAGTGTGATGGTTGCAAGAACGCCACCATCCATTTGGTTGTTGAGTGTAACGCTACCGCTATGTAATTTAGCTACTTCCTGCACAAAATTTAACCCTAACCCCGTGCTTTTTTGGCCTGAATTTGGCGTATTGGCAGGGCGCGATAGTGAGTAAAATTTATCGAATATTTTGGTTAAGGCATAGTCTGGAATTCCTGCGCCATTATCTCGAATAGCGATATGGATTTGCTGTGTATTTTCGGTAACATATATCTCAATATGACTCTCATCAGCGCTAAAGTCTAGGGCATTTTCTAGCAGGTTATACAGCGCTTGTCCTAATAAAAAGGCATCAGCTTGTGTAGAAATAGGCGGGTTGGCAGCAAGCAGAAAACGGATATTTCTTAGCGCAGCTTTGCTATTTAATAGATTGATTTGCGTTTGAATTAAATCATTTAAATTGACCAAGCTGACATGCTGCAACTGCTGTTGATGCTCTAAACTCGCCAAGCCCAGCATGTTTTGGATAATCGTCTGTACGCGCTGAGATTGGGTTTTAATTTGCGCTAAAAATTGGGTTTGATCGGCTGGCGGCATATTAGGTGAAATCAATTCTAGTGCGCCTAAAATAGCGGTAATTGGGCTTTTTAGCTCATGCGTCAAATGCTGGACTGAGTCTTGCACATATTGTTTGCCATCTAGTTCGCTGCGCATGGTTTGCATGGCGTGCGCTAAATCGGTTAATTCATCATTGCTAGAGGTTGGTGGGTCGGCCTTGTCGCCTTTAGCGACATGCATCGCATAATCACGCAAGGCATTGATTTTTCTGGTGAATCGCCATGTAAACAAAGCGCCGATGGCAATCGATAGCACAAATAACAATGCGCCCCAGCGAATGATTTTGGCTTGAGCGCGTTCAATAAAAGGGAGCAAGGCGCGATTGGGTTTTGCAACGGTCAGGCTGCCGATAATTCTGTCGCCATCCATAATCGGTGCGGCAATATACATAATAGTATCGCTATTTTTGTCGCCAGCAATCACTGGGCTAGAGCGAACGCCATATTGTCCCTGTAGCGTCAGGTAGACGTCATTCCACTTACTGTAATCTTGGCCTAGCGCGATATTGGCTGAGTCGAATATTACGATGCCTTTTTGGTCTGTGATATAGATGCGATAATCAGCAGCCTGTTTTTGAATGCCCCAGATATTGACGCCATTTTTATGCGGCGAGCGAGCGCCTGTCAAGTATTTGTTCAGGCCTAGCGCAAAGCTGCCATCGATAATATGGCCTGACTTAACATCTTCCGCCGCTAGTTCCGCTAATATGCTGGCGGTATCAACCAAGGTATCTTCCATTGCCTGCCGTACTCCTGGCTTCACTTCTTCTAAAAACAAAGTCAGCACAAACCAGGCCGCTAAACCAACCAATACAAAATAGCCTAAAAATATTTTTAGGCTGATATTCATTTTAAATAGAGGGCTTTTCAAAGCAGGCTTCATGCCGTTAAGCTATAACCCATGCCACGGTGCGTAATAATTCCCTCACTACTGGCATCTATCAGCCTAAGCTTGGCGCGTAAGGTTTTAATATGCGCGTCAACTGTGCGCTCTAATGTGTTTTCTGCCTGAGCCCATACAATATCCATCAGCTGGGTGCGCGAAAATACACGTTTGGGTTGCTGAATAAATGTTTTCAATAATAGATATTCATATCTGGTTAGGCTTAAATATTCGCCGTGATAGGTAATTCTGCAAGCTGACTCATCCAATATATAGACATTAGACTGGGCAGGGGATTTTGCAGCGGGCTCGCCTCTCGCATTGCGCCTTAAAATAGCATGCACGCGTGCCACTACCTCACGCGGACTAAATGGCTTGGTCACGTAATCATCTGCGCCAATCTCTAAGCCAACTATCCGGTCGATTTCGTGATTGCGCGCAGTTAAAAACAATAAGGGAATACTCGAAATTGAAGCATGAGAGTTTGCGCGAATTTGTTTGCAGACATCGAAACCTGAGATATCTGGCAGGCCGACATCCAGTATCACAAAATCAAATGCGGTCCCTTGCATGGCAATAATCGCATCATGCCCTAGCAGTACATGCGTGGTCAGAATACCGGCTTCTTTAAAGGCATACAGCAAAGTATCAGCAATAGCTGGCTCATCTTCAGTGATTAAAACGTGCAGTGACATGCCTCTATTTTAGGCTAGATTGACAACAGATTGCCAGTTGCATTATTTCCCTGACTTACAACAAAAAATGCGGGTGAATTACTTTAAAACGCCCTGATTTACCAAATGCACTAAATTAAACTTTTTAAAAATGGTGTAATTCTATCTATGGCAAATAGAATTCCACCTTCCCTATGTTGGTTAATAGACAAGCGTGCAAGAATAGCGGGCGAAATTAGAAAAGCAAATCGCTTACTTCAAAAAGCTCAGACATTACTACTCGAGATCAATCAACTAGAAGAAAAACTTAAAGCTATCGATACAACGCTTGATTTACATAATATTAAAGTCAATATAGATTTAATTGAGCCAATAGAATCAAAAGATTATAAGTTGAATATACCTCATGGTGAACTGACTAGATCTATTTTGACTTGCATTAGAATGTATCAATCTAATGGTCCGGTATCTGCAGAAGTTATTGCGAATTTTGTAATAAATAGACATTTTGATTTTGAAAATGGGGTTACTTTACATAAAAGTAGAATAGGACGCAGTGTCCATAACCGTTTGTCAGGTTTGTATCACAAAGGAGTACTTATAAGGCATCACGCTGCAGATAAAAATGAATTTGGCCTTTGGACTTTATCCGATAATTTAATTAAAAATAATTCAGCGAGTAAACCCTAGAGGAATGCACCTCTAGGGTTTTAACCTACTTACTCATGACAATATTCAAAACCAAGCCTATTACCTTGAGAGTATCCACAAAATGCTTTTGAAGGCTCTCTTTTAAGGATTCGAGTTAGTAAGTTATCAAACCTTTCGTTAACCCCTTCGTACTTAGAGTCATTCCTGTACGCAAACTCAGCCGCATAGAATGCTAAATAGTTTTTTGAAATCCCATTATAGGTTCCATATTCAGCCCGCCTTATTCGGGAGAAAAAGGATTCAGCTTGATTGTTATTGACTCCAAGTTCATCTTGATACTGCACAGAGTGATTTACTCTTAAATGTGTCAGGCCTAATGCAGGTGTAATCATATTAAAAGCACTACCAAAATCCGACATTACTATAGCGTCATTTGAAACTGCTTTGTTTATCAAAGGCAGTATTACTTGAGATTTCTCACTGCGTATAATGTAGGTGATTGTTCTATTTGAACCGTATGCGCCATCATCATTTAATGCTAATTGAGACATGACTAATACAATTCTTCGATTTTTGAGTTTTTCAAGATTCCATGGTTCTGGATGTGTTTTTTGATCAGGTACTATCCCATCCTTTCTAGCCCTCAGTTTATTGTTGATAACAAAAGAGTCAGAAGATTTCCTAACATTACTTCTTCGTGGTTTCCCACAAATATGTAGGCAGTCTGTATGTACAATTCCCGTAAGAGGTTCATGGTTCATTGTTTCGAAAATCACCTCCCTTATCTTCCCATAATTTAAAAAACCTGTTTTATAAGTAATACCTAATTGTGATGGTAAAAAGTTAGCATTTGCACCTTGTGCAGCATTAATAAATGATAAAAGGATTATCAATAACTTTTTAAAGCTTAGCTTTCGATGATGAAATGCAGTGCCTGAAGTCACACTGAATCTATAGTCACAATTCTTGCAAGTCCACTGTCTCCTGGTTTTAATGAAGCCATGTTTATCAACTACTTTACATTCGGGGCAGGCAAATTCTGCTTCATCGCCAAACCTGGACCTTCTGAATATTTCCCAACATTCCTCCTCTGTGATTGTTGCTAACATTAATAATGTCAGCAATCTACTAACTTTTTGTCGTGTGTAATGCATTGCCATATGTCCTGCCTTTTCTTTTGTAAGTGAAAATGCAGGCGTAGTAATAGGTTTCTTTCGGCAACACCAATCCATACAATCTAAAATTGATGCTTGGAGATGCTTGACAAACTTATTGTTAAAGCAGAAAATATTGCAACAGTTACTAAATTGTGGCACATTAAAAGCTCAGAATACCTCTACCAAAGGTTCTGGGCTTTGTGCTTTCTACGCCTAAGTTTTAGTTTCAATCGGTATCGTTAATTCATAACTGCCTCCTTCTTAATTTATTTGTCTAGTCTGCATTATTGTTAGCTGGTGCATGATTAAGTGATGAGAGCCAATTTTCAACATCTCTTGTATAGGCAAACTTCCCTCTCCGCCCTTTGATATTAAATGTGTCAATTCCGACAGTATTTCTTTTAATAGCAGCTCGAAATGCAAACATCGTCTTAAATCCTAAAATCTTCATTAAATCTTCATTGCCCATCACTGGGCCAAAGCCAGTTTGCAAGTCGAAAGCTTGTTTAGATTTGTCCTCATTTGTCATTTTGTAACTCCATTTCTTCTGAATTGTTACGAGAGTAAGTTACTATTTAGTTTTATAAAAGTGTCATAAAAATATGAATTTCATCCAACTATGAGCAGAGGCCGAAAAAAAACAGACTCCTTGTTGAAGTTGCGTACATTGGTTTGGTATTGGGGAGTTAGATACATAACGGGATTACGTGACGGTAAGCTAGATATGAAATTCACTCCAATAGATACTTCCGAACCTAAAAGAGTGTATGCCGATCGAATTAGAATATTTGAAGACATAAAGAAATCAGGGTGTTCAATTACTAGAGGTAATCACCGAAAAAGAAACTTTGATTTATTAGAAATTGTAAATGCCACTGAAGGGTTGGAAGGATCATCTGATTTTTACAATACAGGATTATGGGATTTTTTAAACGAAAAAGATTCAACTATTGAAAGTACAACTCTACACATGGCTACAATGATTGGCGAACTTGAATTATATAAACTTCCAATGCGAGGTCCATCAGCTGCAAATGCAAATGAGTTAAGAATGCTTTCTGAACTTACGAATTTAACTGAGGAAAGAATATGGGAAATTCAAACTTATGAAATCCAGACAATTAATCGAGAGCCATATGACAATGTTTTAAATAGTTTATGTAAATTTGATGATTACTTAGAATTGTTAAATAAACTAGATTTTTATCTATTAACAAAATATCTAAATAACCTGAGTTTTTTTATTGCATTTTATCGATATGCAATGCTGACAAGTAATTTTCATGCATTGATTTCTGCGGCTGATAAAATTGACGAATACCTCTTCATTTTGTTCATCCAAAAAGCTTGGGATAGAGAGAACATCACAAAAAAACTTGCACATGAGATTCATTTTAAAGTTTTTAAAGGTACTAATCAGAAAGACTTAAAAACGATGCCGCACTTACAGAAATTTAATTTTTTTGAAAATGAATCTACTTTAGCTATTAATAAATTCATGAACTTAATTAATTAAATTTATATTTTAATGATTGTAATCAAAATGTATGGGATATGGAAAATGCATAAACGAATGTTCTAGTAAGGTTCATATCGCGCAATAGTTGCTTGAGCCTCAGTTAAGAAGTTTATTTTATAATTGCAGGGCTTAAATCTTTTAAAGACTCTTTATCATATATCAATTTAACTTTTTCTCTCTTATGTGTCATATCAAGATTAAATAGTAACTGCAAAATATTTGTGTAGAAACTTGAATCCACATATTGAAAACAATACGATGGTTAATATTTAAAGACCTATTCTTTTATTGCTGATAAATTGTATTTATGCTGTTTAATGTTTGAATAATTATGCAAAAAGTGACTTTTATCAATCGCACAACGGCAGAACAAAAACTTGGTTCTGTTAGCTCAGCTATCATTTCAATTACACAACCAAACACATCTCCTGCTATTCTCCAGTCAGGATGGTACAGCGTACTTCCAATACAGTTTGATGATACAAACCCCGAGGTCATTAAACGTAAAGAACGAAAAATCCCTCGAATTGCAATGACACTTGCAGATGCCACGACTATCGTTAAATTTGTGCATCAAACCGCTCCAGATATTGAGGAAATGATAGTTCATTGCCAAGGTGGAATTAGTCGTTCAGCAGCAGTTGCAAAGTGGATTGCAGAAACATACGAGCTTCCTTTTGATCACAAATATGATCTTTTCAATACTTATGTGTATAAATTATTAAAAGAGGCTGATAAAAGAGTTAAGCGATGATGGATAGTGAATTATTTTAAAACTAGTTGCATCTGCACTAATTTTTATAAATTTAGTATGTGGGCTTATTCACTCTTAAAGTTGAACGACAGATGCATAATCCTAATGCTTTTCATGCAGCTTTACCAAAAGGATTGAAGTTTAAAAAATGCTCAATGGGATGCCAGCATGTGCGCTATCGGCTCTAAGTGGGCGGTCAACGTCTGCATTAACAAACGCGAATAGGATTAGCCCAAGCCAGAACTCAAGGAATGCTATCAGAAATGAGTTCCCGTGCTCTTTAAGATGGCGATAAGATTCAACAAACTGGCCGGAATCTGGACGTTCGCGGCGCTCAATTAGTCGCCTGTAATATCGAATTGTCTGCTGCGATGAATTTTGAAATACCTTAAGATGCAGCACTCCTTGAAACGTAAGTACAATGCCAAACAAGACTGCAACTGATGACTTCCATAACACTGGAGGGGATTGCACAGGGGATAAGAACCAAAATGTTTCACCCATAATTAGGGCCAGTGCCAGAACTGAACCGAAGGGGTTGGCACGTGACCGCCAACCCATTTTCTGTACGGGAGCCCATAACAATGCCCTAGCCATGTGCATGATGAGTAAAGGGCCGCTCGCTTTGTAACAGAAAGCCAGACCGTAAGTAGCTAGCAGCGCTAAATGCGCCCTACCAAAGTCGGCTGGGTCTTTCGGCAAGAACAGAAGGCTCTGTAAATGCTTATTCGTCGAGAAAATGAAGTGGATAATCAAGACTTCCATTACAGTACCCAGTGCGTATCGTATTCCGTAGAACTCTTACCAGCGAGATTCGTCTGAGGTACTCATATTTACTTTGTGCTAAAAATTAGTATAGAGACCGAAGGTTGGCATAATAAAAAAGAATTATTGTTATACATAGTTGAAATCCCTTGTCTTTCTTAGTTTTATTGTTTCTCAGTCTTTAGATTAAATTATTATTATAAAGACGGACTCATCACCGTTTTGATTGTAATTGATGTAATTTATTTTATGCAAATTTTGGTTAATATCACTAAGAGTTGACATGTAATAGGGTAACTTTTGGGAAAGTAGATGACGAATAACCATAATTGACATATGACTACAGCGGGTTGAAAACAGTCTTGGAAATAACTATTTAAAAGTTATGTTTTAAAAGATAAATGATTCTTAATAAAGAATGTTCGATTCTTATGTATGGTTTACAGACAAATAAATCATTGGTTGGGCATTTAAAATGGGCTTCTAGCACCAGATCCATATCGGTGTGCCTCTTGTTCTAAAGGATTTGAATCGTGAGTACTACCACCTATAAATCCAGAGCCATAGGTCGGAAAGAAAAGTGGTCCCAACACTTCACATTGATATGTGTTTCCCTGTTCATAAAGCCCAACGTTGTACATAAATCCAGAATCAGAGGTATCCTGATTAACATTTGGAGAAAAATCGCTACCATACGAAACTGTGTTTCCAATTATGATAGCTGTCCCACTTATAGTGAGTGGATTATTGAGGAGGGTTACGCTGTTTTCCTCAATAAGGAAACTAGGATTTTCACCAAGTTCAAATGAATACCCGACTTTACCCACAACATATCCAAGCCCAGCAAAGGCTGCAACCAAGGCAGTATTTGGAAGATTTCATACTTCAGCAGTATTGATGAAATAGCCGAACGTGGGCCACCAGTTGCAGTTTCGTAAAATGACCGTCTAAATGCGCTGAAGATTGCCCCATTCTCAAAGCTGCCTCCACCAATCGACGAAACAACTCCTCCAGCCACTGCATCCGCTGCAAGACGCAGGTCCGCGTCATGTAAAGCTTCTACTTGAGGTGTCTTTTATCCGACTTAGTCTGTGACCAAATTGTGATAGTCGCGTGACGGACGCGCGAAATTTTTTAGTAACAATCATCATCACTGTGAATAAATTAGTTATTAAAATTGCATTTCCTTTGATGACATGCTTACCTCTTCGACAAATCAACTATTCATAGGTGGATCATAGGCGACATCATGCAAATGAGAGATGATTATCTTGGCGCAAATGTACAGAGTACTGTAACTAGTATTCCTTGCATGGCGGGCGTTGGTTTGCGCGCTACACATTATCAAGAAATTTTGAAAACATTGCCAAAAATTGGCTGGTTTGAGGTACATAGCGAAAATTATTTCGGTGCAGGTGGCCAGCCTTTATATTTTCTTGAACAAATTCGCAATTATTATCCAATTAGTTTGCATGGTGTAGGGCTTTCGCTTGGTAGCTCAGATATCTTAAATCAGTTGCATTTAAAAAAACTAAAAAATTTGATTCAACATATTGAGCCAGGTTTGGTATCCGAACATCTTTGCTGGGGTTCGATTGGCGGACGAAGCTTGAATGATCTTTTACCGCTGCCTTATACAGAAGAGGCTCTCAGTAACATCGTTTCACATATTCAACAAACACAAGACTTTTTAGGACGGCGTATCTTAATTGAAAATGTATCAAGTTATTTGCAATTTAAACATTCAAATATTCCAGAGTGGGAGTTTTTAAAGGAAGTTGCAGTACGCAGCGGTTGCGGAATTTTGTTAGATATTAATAATATTTACGTTAATTCAATTAATCATGGTTTTGACTCTATGCATTATATCGATGCAATTCCTTTGGGTGCTGTTGAGGAAATTCATTTAGCGGGTTTTGACAGCAATGGTAGCTGTTTGATTGATACACATGGAACGCCAGTTTCTAAAGAGGTATGGGCCTTGTACGAATATGCGCTAGCCAGTTTTGGGGGTAAACCCACCCTCATTGAGTGGGATACTGATATTCCATCCTTTGCAACTTTATTGAGAGAAGCCTTAAAAGCGCAACTAAGATTGGAGCAGTTTAATGTTGTCGCTGCGTGACTTACAAACACAGTTTGAAACGGATTTATTTGATGGGAACGTAGCAAAAAGTGCTTATATTTTAAAAGATGGTATTTCAGTAAAAGAAAGAATTGCAATTTATCGCCATAATGTTTTTTCAAACTACCGCAAAACACTAAGCGCAGTTTATCCAGTAGTTGAACGACTCGTTGGGGAACAGTTTTTTCGCCAAGCTGCCGATTCTTACATCAGCGCCTATCCCTCATTAAGTGGAGATTTAAACGAATACGGTGCGAACTTTCCGCAGTTTCTTACTGCATATGCACCTGTATCAAAACTACCTTACTTGCCTGCTGTAGCGAGTCTTGAGTGGTTAATCGAACTGGTATTCCACGCAGCAGATGAAATGCCAAAGGTGCTAGAGAAACTTATAAATGTGCCTGAAGATAAATATGGTGAACTACATTTTTTGCTTAATCCAGCATCACAGTTATTTCAATCTAATTACCCAGTAGCAAAAATATGGCAAGTGAATCAAGCCGATTGGCAGGGAGATTGTGCCGTTGATTTGCAATTAGGCGGCTGCGAATTACTGATCTTGCGTAAAGATTTTTCAATCAGTATCAATCCGCTCGCAAAAGGCGAGTACCTAATGTTGCTCGGATTAGCTAAGGGCGAAGATATCAATACATCTTTTTGTAAGGCAATTGAAGCTCAAAGCGAGTTAGATTTAGGAGGTTTTCTACAGAAAATGGTTCAAGAGGGTATTTTGGTTGATGTGCGGATTTGAAGTTTTGACATAAGAACCAGATGAGAAATTACCCCGAGCTGTTTGTTATTGTAGCTTTAGAGTCTCGTGATATTTGCGTGATTTTATCTACATAAGATTACAGCAATCAAATGGAGAAAAATCTTACATTTGTGTATGAAGCTTCTAGAAGGAACTCTTTAATTTCATTTTTTATATGGAGAAACAATATGAACACAACTAATCAAATGATTCGCACCGCTTTTGCTGGCCTAATTACTGTTGGTTTGGTAACTGCTTCAGGCCAAGCGTTAGCAGCAAAAGGCGATAACGAAAAATGCTCTGGCATTGTAAAAGCTGGCAAAAATGATTGTGGTACAAGCAAAACAGCTTGTGCTGGCACGATTAAAAATGACCGTGATACAGAAGCTTGGATTTATGTTCCAAAAGGTACTTGTGAACGTATTGCAGGTGGCGAGGTTGTAGCGGATAAAGGCGATAAGAAGTAGTCAAAAAATCAGAAATTGCCTCCAAATGGCTCGCAATTTCTGATTAAGTACAAATAAAAAAAGGGAGTTAAAAGTAATGATTAATATCCAAATACTAAAACCACTTTGGAATAAATTCATAGGCTACACAAGCACAATCAGCCCATTGGTAGATTTAGGAGTGAGGCTTTGGGTTGCCAATGTGTTTTTTACTTCCGGTATGACCAAAATTCAGAATTGGAGCTCTACTATTTCCTTATTTGAAAATGAATATGCCGTGCCAGTTTTATCGCCAGAAATTGCCGCTTATTTAGGAACAGCAGCCGAGTTATCGCTGCCCATATTTTTGGTGTTGGGCTTAATTTCACGTCCTGCGGCGATTGCGCTGTTTGTATTCAACATTGTTGCTGCGCTTACTTATCCTGACATATCTCCACTTGGCATTAAAGATCACCAAGTATGGGGCTTGCTCATGTTGGTCACCATTGTGCATGGACCGGGTAAGTTGTCGCTAGACCACTGGTTGAAAACTAAGTTTTTTAAATAAAAGGACAATCGTGGACAACGCTAAAGATATTAAAAATAGCTTCAATAGCCTTGACTTAACGGGTCAAACAGCCGTAGTCACTGGTGCTAATTCGGGCATAGGCGAAGGCGTAGCCAAGGGTTTGGCCGAGGCGGGGGCTAGTGTAGTGGTGAACTATGTCAGCGGTGAAGATCGCGCAATAAAAGTGGTGAATGAAATTATCAGTAAAGGTGGCAAAGCCGTTGCTATTCATGCCGATGTAAGCAGTGAGCATCAAGTGCAAGAAATGTTTAAACACGCTTGTAAAGAATACGGCACGGTTGACATTTTGGTTAACAACGCAGGTCTGCAACAAGATGCTGCTTTTCATGAACTGACCATTGCACAATGGCAAAAAGTAATAGACGTTAACCTTACTGGGCAATTTTTGTGCGCACGGGAAGCAGTACGCGAGTTTTTACGTCGTGGTGTAACGCCTAAAATATCGTCAGCCGCGGGCAAAATTATTTGTGTTTCATCCGTTCACGACATTATTCCATGGGCAGGTCACGCCAATTACGCGGCTAGCAAAGGTGGCGTGGCAATGTTGATGAAAACCATGGCGCAAGAATTAGCCAGCAAAAAAATTCGTGTTAATTCGGTTGCGCCTGGGGCAATCAAAACGCCCATTAACACCTCGGCTTGGGATACGCCCGAAGCAGAAGCATCATTGCTAAAGCTGATTCCCTATGGAAGGGTTGGCGTCACTGAGGACATCGCAAAAGCCGTTATATGGCTCGCTTCAGACCATTCAGATTATGTGAACGGCGCAACCATTTATGTCGATGGTGGTATGACGCTTTACCCAGAGTTTCGTGAAGGCGGCTAAATAAAAGTGTAAGGTTAAGCGCACATTTGCGACTAAATAATAAGCATTAACTCTTAGGAAAATATGTTTTTTTTCAATTACTTATCACGTAATTTTGCTTTATTTATAGTGCTATGCATGAGTGCTTCCCTAGCACATGCCAAAGCGATTGAATTAAAAACGATTGCATTTACCGTGTCTGATTTAGATCGCTCAGTGGCGTTTTACGAGCAAGCAATGCGCTTTAAAAAAGTGTCCGAGCAAATTATTGTGAATCATGATTTTGATTATGTCACGGGCGTTTTTGGCTCACGTGTGCGTAGTGCCGAGTTACAGCTTGGCAATGAAAAAATTCAGCTTAATCAATATTTAAGTGCTTCAGGTAAAGCTATTCCTATCGACAGCCGCTCGAACGATTTGTGGTTTCAACATTTTGCAGTAGTAGTGAGTGATATGGATAAAGCGTTTGCACAGTTGCAGCGCGTTGCTGTGACTGGCATCTCAAGCGCACCGCAGACAATATCTGCGTCTAATGTGGGTGCGGCGGGTATTAAAGCGTATAAATTTAAAGACCCGGATGGACATCCGTTAGAGCTTCTGTATTTTCCTGCAGGTAAAGGGCGACCAACATGGCAAGGCCATACAGACCAATTGTTTTTGGGTATTGACCATACCGCAATCACCGTTGCAGATACCGCACGTAGTATTGCGTTCTACCAAGATATACTAGGATTCACTGTCGCTGGTGGCGGTCTTAATACTGGTGCGACGCAAGAGCAACTGGATAATGTGTTTGGCGCAGTAGTCCGCATTACTGGTTTGCGTCCACAAAGTGCACAAAGCGTCGGTTTAGAGTTTTTGCAATATCTCACGCCGTCTGGCGGCCGCCCTGCGCCAAATGATATTCAAAGTAACGATTTGCAGCATGTGCATATTGTTTTACAGGTAGATAACATTAATCAACTGACAGAAGAATTAACTAAAAAACACGTTGCATTTATCTCGCCGCAAGCATTGGCTGTGAAAGAGTTGCAATGTAATCAATGCTTAATGGTAAAAGACCCAGATGGCCACGCTGTTTTGTTGGTCGATCAATAATATGTTTTACGACGCGATTATTATTGGTTCTGGCGCAGGTGGCTCTGCAGCGGCTTATCAGCTGACACAAACGGGAAAACGCGTTTTGCTGTTAGAGCAAGGGCAAGTCTTACCACGTGATGGCAGCACCCTAGATGTTGATAAAGTGGTCCGTCAAAAATTATTTATTGATGACAGCCCATGGTTAGACAAACAGGGCAAGATGATTGCCCCGCAAGAACGCTCTAACCTTGGCGGAAAAACCAAATGGTATGGCGCGGCACTGGCACGTTTTAGCCAAAAAGAATTTGAATCAGACCATGCGCATCAATGTTTGCCATGGCCTATTAGTTATGCCGAGCTAGTGCCTTTTTATGAGGCGGCCGAGCACATATTAGCGGTGCGTACTTTTGAAATTGAGCCAGACTTTAAAAAAATTGTAGATGGCTTGCAAAAACAAGATAGCCAATGGCGCAGTCAGCCTTTGTCTATGGGTTTGTCGCAAGATATTTTAAATCATCGTGAAGAAGTAACACATTTTGACGCATTTGCTTCAGTACTTGGCCTTAAGGCAGATGGCGAAAGTTTTCTAGATCGTGTTAAAGATAACACTAACTTAAGCATATTAACAGGCAAAAAAGTCACCAAATTGCTTGCGGATAGCGAAAACCCATTTAGGCTAGCGGGCGTGGTTTGTGAAGATGGTAGTCAATACCAAAGTAACGTTGTGTTGCTAGCAGCGGGTGCGCTGCATAGCCCACGCTTACTGCAAAGGTATGTAGAAAATGCAGGCTTAACCGAAAAACTAGCGTGCTATAGCCAAATTGGCCGCAATTATAAATTTCATCTATTAACCGCTATGTTGATGATGAATGTTAAACCGCAAACCGATGTGCTACGTAAAACCACCGTGTTATTGCATGATGCACTGCCACATTCTAGCGTACAACCCTTAGGCTGGATGGACGGCACATTATTAGCGCCAGAGTTGCCAAATTTTATGCCTAACTGGGTGGCAAATATGATCGGCAAACGCGTGTATGGATTCTTTTTACAAACTGAAGATGGCTCGCACCCTGATAATCGCGTGATTGCAGCCGTTGATGCGAACAAACTACCAACGCTTGATTACGATGCAGAACGTATTCCTGCAGCGTTGGCAGAACACCGCCAGTTAGTGAGTATGCTTAAACGCCAATTACTCTCTATAGGTTACCTTGGATTAACTAAACAAATCCCGATAGATGGTAGCGCACATGCTTGTGGAACCTTAGTTGCGGGCAATCATCCTGAAACGTCTGTGATTGATGCCAACGGCAAAGTGCATGGTTTTGAAAACCTTTATGTAGTGGATGGATCAGCATTGCCACGCAGTAGCCGCGTTAATCCAGCATTAACTATTTATGCTTGGTCATTGCGTGTTACCAGCATGCTTAACTTTCGGAACTCAAATAAATGAACATCACTTTACCAACGCATATTCAATTTGGCCGTGAAATTTGTGGCGATCTTTTACAAAGCGAGCGGCGTGAATGGTGGCTTGCTAACGGCCTTGGCGGTTACGCATCTGGCAATATTGCAGGCACATTGACTAGACGCTATCACGGCTTATTAGTTGCACCAGTTAATCTGCCGCTTGGACGTCATTTAGTGTTTGCAAAGGGTGAAGCTACATTGATAGATGGTGATAAGCGCATTCCTTTATTTAGTAATCGTTGGGCAGATGGCAGTATTTCACCAGAAGGTTATTTGCAAATTGAATCTTTTCACCTTGAAGGCCGTATGCCAGTCTGGCGTTATGCCATAGGTGACATCAGGATAGAGCAACGTATTTGGATGGAACAAGGTGCAAATACCACTTACTTAGCATACCGTCTTTTATCTGCTGGGTATGCACGTAAGAAAACTCTTAAATTAGCGATTAAACTGTTGGTGAATTCACGCGATCATCATAGCAGCGGCCGCCCTTGGGACTTTAATCCTTTTATTGAAAGTGATGCAGAAACGCTTTATGTGCGAAACCCCAATTGGTTCACGCTAACGGTTAAAGCGCGTGGAGGAAATATTAAGTCAGATATGACTTGGTATGACAATTTTCACCTATCTACCGAGCGCGAGCGTGGCCTGCCAGATAACGATAGTCATTTGTGTGTTGGCGAAGCTTTACTTGATCTGAGCGGAGATGAGTGGGTGGGGGTTGTGGCAAGCACCGAACAAAATCCAACCAGTTATTTAACAGAGTCGTTGCGCCGTCATATGATGTTTGAAGCAGGGCAATACAAGCGTATACAAGCAGTGGTGCCAGAATTTATTGGTGCACCAGATTGGATAACACAATTAGTATTATCTTCATCAAGTTTTGTTTTTGCTAGGCCATTAGCTGGTGTTCCAGATGGTGAGTCGATTATTGCAGGGTATCCTTGGTTTGGAGACTGGGGACGTGACACCATGATTGCATTGCCAGGCTTAACGATCACTACAAGGCGATTTGATACGGCTTTGCGTATTTTAAATACTTTCTCAAAATACATCGATCAAGGCATGCTACCCAATGTGTTTCCAGGTACAGGAGATACGCCAGAATACAACACGGTGGACGCTGCGCTTTGGTATATAGAAGCTTGGCGTGCATATGTAGCCGCTGCTGGTGAGACAGACAGCTTAAAACAGGTTTTCCCTTTTTTAGTCGACATTATAGATTGGCACATAAAAGGTACCCGCTATCAAATTAAAGTTGATGAAGCGGATGGTTTGTTATATGCCGGTGAGCCAGGTGTTCAAATTACTTGGATGGATGCCAAAGTGGGCGATTATGTGGTGACACCGCGTATCGGTAAGCCAGTAGAAATTAATGCACTTTGGTATAACGCACTGGTGACGATGGAAGAATTTGCTACGTTACTAAAAGAACCCGCCGCCAAATATAAAAAACTAGCACAAAAAGCCAAATCAGGATTTAAACGATTCATCAAAGTGGATGGTATGGGTTTAATTGATGTGTTGGATGGTCCAAATGGCGATGACTCTGCTTTACGCCCAAATCAGATTTTTGCGGTGAGCTTACATGCGAGCCCATTAGATGTTGATATACAACATGAAGTGGTCGGTGTGTGTGGACGTGAGTTATTAACTTCTTATGGTTTGCGTTCCCTCAATGTCTCAGATCCTGAGTTTAAACCGCACTACGTGGGCGGTGTTTGGGAGCGCGACACCAGCTATCACCAAGGGCCAGTATGGGCATTTTTACTTGGGCATTATGCACTTGCAGAGTACAAAGTGACAGGCGATGCGCAAGCTGCGCAAGCCAAACTTGAGCCCATGCGTGACCATTTATCGGATGCCGCTTTAGGCACGGTAAGTGAAATTTTTGATAGTGTAGCGCCACATACCCCCAAAGGCGCACCTGCGCAGGCTTGGTCGGTTGCATGTATTCTAGAGGCTTGGGTGTATTTAGAACAAGAGAAAAACAAAAAACATGAGTAGTGATTAACTGTTGAAAATAAAGACTTAACTTAAGGGTGGATGATGAGTGATAAAAAAGTATTGAATGCCGAGCAGCAAAGATTAGAAGCGCAAAACGAAGGCCGTGAAGATTGGCGACATTGGGGGCCATATTTAGCCGAACGGGCATGGGGTACGGTGCGCGAAGACTATAGCGCGGGTGGTGCTGCGTGGGAATATTTTGACCATGATCAAGCGCGCTCACGTGCTTATCGTTGGAATGAAGATGGCTTAGGCGGGATTTGTGATGAAGCACAAAATCTATGCTTTTCTTTAGCTTTATGGAATGGAGAAGATCCAATTCTAAAAGAACGTGCTTTTGGATTAACAGGTAACCAAGGCAATCATGGCGAAGATGTTAAAGAATATTACTTTTACACAGATGCGACACCATCGCACAGCTTTATGCGTTATTTATACAAATATCCGCAAGCTGCATACCCTTACCAGAGTTTGGTTGAAGTTAATAAAAGCCGCAGCCGTCAAGAGCCACCATTTAATTTACTGGATACAGGTATATTTAAAGATAGCCGTTATTGGGATGTGGAAGTGCGTTATGCAAAAACTTCTCCAGATGAAATTCACGTGCGTATCATTGCTAATAATCGCGGGGACGAAACCAAAACGCTACATCTTTTGCCAACGTTACTGTTTCGCAATACTTGGTCTTGGGGCGATTCGCCAACCAAACCTGAATTCATATCGACGAAAGCTCCAAAAGGTGCAGAGTGGGCGGTGAAAGCAAAACATGAAAGTTTAGGTCAATACTATCTTTACGGTCGTCAAAAAGCTCAATCACTTTATACCGAAAATGAAACGAATATTGAAAAGTTATGGGGTTCAGCCAATGCCTCACCTTATGTAAAAGATGCGTTTCATCGTTATATTATTAACAATGAAAAAACAGCCATTAATGCCGAACAAATAGGTACAAAATTTTCAGCATGGCATGAAGTGACAGTAGCAGCTGGTCAATCTGCAACCATAGAATTGGTGTTATCAAAAGGCGGTTTAATAACACCTTTTGAACATTCCGAAGCGATTTTTACCGTGCGTGAAAAAGAGGCAGATTTATTCTATGACGATATTTTGCCAAAGTCAGATTTTCAAGATAAAAACATCTTACGGCAATCGATGGCGGGCATGATTTGGAGTAAACAATTTTTTCATTTCGATGTGGCGCGCTGGTTAGATGGCGATGAATTAGAACCACCAGATGGCCACAAATTTGGACGCAATCGTGCTTGGCGGCATCTTAAAGCAGCGCACGTGATTTCTATGCCAGATAAGTGGGAATATCCGTGGTTTGCCGCGTGGGATTTAGCTTTTCATTGCGCTGCCTTAGCATTGGTGGATGTGGATTTTGCTAAGCAACAAATTGAGTTGTTGTTAAAAGAAAATTTCTTACATCCTAACGGGCAGATACCTGCGTATGAATGGGCTTTTGGCGATGTTAATCCGCCAGTGCTAGCTGCGGCGGCACTCAAAGTGTTCCGTGCGGAGCGCGTGCAACGAGGCAAAGGAGATTTGAATTTCCTTGGTCGTATCGTACATAAATTGCTCATGAACTATACTTGGTGGCTTAATGCTAAAGATGGTGATGGCAATAATGTGTTCGAGGGCGGCTTTCTTGGACTTGATAACATTTCCGTCTATGATCGCTCTCAACCATTACCCGCTGGCTATTCGCTGAAACAAGCCGATGCGACCGGTTGGGTGGCGATGTTTAGCTTGAATATGACAGTGATGGCACTTGAATTGACCGCCGAAAATGCCGATTACGAAGATGTAGCGATTCAATGCTATAGCCAGTTTTTAGGGGTGGCAAATACCATCGCTGGGCATGTGAGCAAAAACGCGCAAAGTGGTCTTTCGCTATGGGATGCCAGCGCAGGTTTTTTTAAAGATTTAGTGGTAAAACCAGATGGCACGAGCCAACGCATTGATGTGTTTTCGCTTGTTGGGCTTATCCCGATGTTTGCCTGTGAGGTGGTGGATAAGCGTTTACTAGAAAATGCTCCGCGCTTTGCAGAAGCATTAAATAGTCACGCTGGTGGGTTGTTTGATGGTCATACCATCTGCGCTTGCCCTGCATCAGTAAACGATCGTGGTGAACATCTTTTGTCTTTAGTTGATCACACCATGTTGCCGCATATTATGCGCCGCTTGTTATCAGAGGATGAGTTCCTTTCGGATTATGGTATACGCAGTGTCTCTAAAATTCACGAGATGCATCGCGATTTAGGGTATATCGATGGTGTTGGGCATGCGCTCATTGAGTACGTACCAGGTGAATCCAATAGCGGTTTGTTTGGCGGCAATTCCAACTGGCGCGGGCCCATTTGGATGCCCACCAATTACACGCTCATACAAGCCATTGAAAAATTCCACCGCTATTTAGGCGATGACTATAAAGTGGCCGTGCCTTGCCTAGATAACCAAGAGCTGACCTTAATTGAAATTTCAAGATTAATCTCAAACCGTATTGTGGATATATTTCGTCGCGATGAATCGGGCCGCTTGCCAGCATTGCCAGCAGACAGCCCATTTCAGAACGACCCACATTGGAAAGATTTATTGTTATTCCATGAGTATTTTCATGGTGACACTGGACTTGGCCTTGGTGCAATGCATCAAACAGGCTGGACAGGCCTAGTAGCCAATTTGGTGAAACGTCGCTATCAGGTGGGGATTCCAACTTACTGGCAACGTGATCATAAGCTTGCTACACCTGCTAAAACAAAAGCGACAAAAGTGGTTGCAACGAAAATGGCCTCTGCCAATGGATGCTCACAACCCAATCAATGCGGGCAAAAATGAACGCATTAGCGGGCATGTTAGCGTTAAAGCAACATTGGCCTGAATATTTAATGGAGGCGGCAGAGTTAGGTATTTTTATGTTGTCAGCCTGCTCGTTTGTCGCACTGATTGAGTATTCAGGCTCACCTATCCATCATCTAATCTCAGACCCGTTTTTACGCCGTATGTTGATTGGCTTGGCGATGGGTTTGACAGCTATTTTGATTGTCTATTCGCCCATGGGTAAGCGCTCTGGTGCGCATTTTAACCCTGCCGTCACACTCACTTTTTTGCGCCTTGGCAAAATTGCACCTTGGGATGCAGTATTTTATATGCTTGCGCAATTTATTGGCGCGCTGCTGGGTGTGATGTTAGCAACAGTGTTGTTAGGCAAAATGTTGATTGCAAATCCAAGAGTGAATTACGTAGCAACTTTGCCAGGTAGCGCAGGTATTAGTACTGCCTTTATTGCAGAAGTTTCTATTTCTTTTGGCTTAATGTTGACCGTGCTATTGGTTTCTAACACTAAACGGCTTAATCGCTATACTGCATTATTTGCAGGTGCGCTGGTTGCAATTTATATAACATTTGAAGCACCTATTTCTGGCATGAGCATGAACCCCGCACGTAGCTTTGGCTCGGCTTTTTCTGCGCACATTTGGTCTGCATTATGGATTTATTTTATAGCGCCACCAATCGGCATGCTGCTTGCGGCCGAAGCATATCTGGCGATTAAGGGCGCAAGCTCGGTGCTATGTTGCAAGTTACATCACGAAAATAACAAAACTTGTATTTTTCATTGTCGATATGGCGACTCATCCGAGTAATCAACCTAGCAACCAGCTGGGCAATATTTCTGCAATAAAAGGTTAAATCATGCAACAGCCAATAAAAACTAATACACCTCATGTTTGGATTCCAAACTTAATGGCTTGGGTCGCCGCCGCTATTAAGTTTGTAGAGCGCACCGTTGGCCCTGTGACTGATTTAGTGACTCGCTTATGGTTAGCCAAAATATTTTTTGTTTCAGCGGTCATTAAGCTAAGCAATTGGGATAACGCTTTACTGTTATCGCAAAACGAATATCCAGTTGCTTGGTTAAATCCAATCACTGCAGCTTATTTGGGTGTCAGTATTGAATTTATTAGCGCGGCGTTGTTAGCCTTTGGTTTAGCAACGCGGTTTGCAGCGCTGTCACTGTTCATATTGTCGCTGGTTATTCAGTTTAATTATATTGCTTTAGATCAGCATTTATTTTGGGCAGCACTTTTTTGTTGGTTTGTGGTGCATGGTGCAGGCGCGCTTTCTATTGATCGCATGTTAGGGCATGGGCTTGCCGATAGTGCGCTACCCTTTGCCGCACGGATAATTAATGGCCTTAAATGGTTAAGCACGTTTGGCAGCCCAGTTTATCTGTTTTTATTACGCTTGTGGATGGCTACGGCAATTTACTTTGCTTTTAGTGGTATTACGCAATACGTTAATATTTTACCGATTACCACCGCGGCAAGTTTTGGCAGTTATTTAGGTTTAGTGCTGGCATTAATGTTGGTGTTGGGCATCGCCTTACGTTGGGTAGCCTTGGCCGTCATTGTTGCAACGCCTGCCATGATGATGATGCAAATGAGCTTAGATTCCTATTGGTTTTTCGCATTATTATTATTGGCGATTTATGGCGCAGGATGCTGGTCTATTGATTATTTAATCAGCTATAAATTACGGCAAATTTATCCACAGCTCGATGGTAAACCAGCATTTTCACTCGAAGGTTTACCGCATGTTGTCATTGTAGGTGCAGGTTTTGGTGGCTTGGCTTGTGCGGCAAAACTAGCCATGCAGCCTGTGCAAATCACCTTGGTGGATAAGCACAATTATCATTTGTTCCAACCTTTGCTTTATCAAGTGGCTACGGCAGCCCTTGGCCAGGGTGATATTGCCTCGCCCACACGCGGCATGTTTCGCGATTTTTTTAATGTGCGGGTGTTGCTGGGCAATGTGGTGGGCGTGGATGCGGATAAAAACGAGCTGGTGTTTGAAGATCATCCCTTAAAAAATCAGCGCATTCAATACGATTATTTAGTATTAGCCACAGGTGCTAGCCATAGCTATTTTGGGCGTGATGAGTGGGCAAAGTTTGCCCCTGGCTTAAAGCGCATTGAAGATGCAACCGAGGTACGTCGTCGTTTACTGCTAGCGTTTGAGCTGGCAGAAGCCACTTCTGACCCAATAGAGCGCGAAAGTTTGCTCACATTTTTGATTGTTGGTGGCGGACCTACAGGCGTTGAATTAGCAGGCTCTATTGCAGAACTAGCAAGGTTTGGTATGGAAAAGGAATTTCGTGGGTTTGACCCCGCCAGTGCGCGCGTGTTGCTGGTGCAATCTGGTAATCGATTGCTACCCACTTTTGATGAATCTTTATCAAAAATTACGTTAGATTCGCTCACTAAAATAGGTGTTGAAGTGCATCTGAATAGTAAAGTAGAGCACATTGATGCAGAAGGCGTTATTGTAAGTGGTAAGCGCATTCCATCACGCACTGTCATGTGGGCTGCGGGCGTTGTGGCATCTCCCGCAGCAGACTGGCTAGGCGCAGAAAAGGACAAGGCAGGCCGTGTTAAAGTGAGTACAGATTTATCAGTCGCTGGGCACAGCAATGTGTTTGCCATTGGTGATACTGCGCTTTCAAATGGATGGAATGGCGAATCAGTACCAGGTTTAGCGCCAGCAGCCAAACAGGGCGGAGAATACGTAGCTAAAGTGATTGCAGCAAAAGTGCTGGGGCGTCAAGCACCAGTGTCTTTTCGTTATATCCATTTAGGTAGCTTGGCCACCATAGGCCGTAAGGCGGCAGTAGCCGATTTTGGATTTATAAAACTAAGCGGCGCGCCTGCTTGGTGGCTGTGGGGCCTGATTCATCTGACTTTTTTAGTGGGCTTAAGAAACCGCTTTTCGGTGATGTTTGATTGGTTTTGGGCGTATCTCACATTGCGAAGCGGCACGCGGATTATCACAGGCAGTGAAGCCGAACATCGCTAACAAGTACCACGGCGTGTTAAACAGTATATTAAAATGCGTAAGTGCTTTATTTAAATAAGTAGTTTGATCAAAGGATTAGCATGAAAATACTTGCAGGTGACATAGGCGGCACAAAAACAGAACTAGCCATTTTTGATACGGCAGAACCAAAGATGCCTATATTTGAAATGCGATTTGTGAATAGAGAGCAAGATAGTTTTGAAGCGATGTTGAAGCATTTTATAACGCTATCAAACACCGCCGTTCAGCATGCCTGCCTAGCCGTTGCTGGCACCATCATTAATGGTCGCTGTCAAATGCCCAATATCTCTTGGGTATTAGATGAAGAGGACATTAAAAAAACACTTGTTATTGAACATGTCAAGCTGCTGAATGATTTGGAAGCAACAGCTCATGGCATGCTTACATTATCACCTGATAAATTAATGGTTATCAATGAAGGCATCACTAATTCATCTGGCAATCTTGCTTTAATTGCAGCAGGTACAGGTTTAGGCGAGGCCATCTTAATACATACGGGACAAAATTTGGGCGCGCCGCAATACCAAATTGTTGCTTCTGAAGGTGGCCATGTCGACTATGCGCCACATAATGCATTGGAGACGGACTTACTGCGCTACATTTGGTCAGAGTTTGGACATGCAAGCTGGGAGAGAGTCGTTTCAGGCAATGGAATTGCTAATATTTATGCATTTTTGGCATTGTCTGAAAATGCTTCTGAACCTTCTCAAATAAAATCTAACATCATGGCGGCAGTCGATCGCGGCAATGCAATTTTTCAAGCGGCGCAATCTGGTGAATCACCACTTAGCGTTCAGGCCATTCATATTTTTATAGAAAACTATGGCGCTGCTGCAGGAAACCTAGCACTAAAAGTGCTTTCAAGTGGTGGGCTATATATTGGCGGCGGTATTGCACCAAAATTAACAGCGTATTTTAAAAATGACGCGTTTATGCAGGCATTTTGTGACAAAGGCAGATTTTCAACACTTTTAAAAAATGTACCCGTTAAACTTATTCTTGAGCCTAAAACGGCGCTGTTAGGTGCTGCAGCTTTTGCTATGCAATAAACTTACATAGATTCAATGCATAGGTTAAATACACCCATCAACGCTTAAGGCAATGCCCCCGCACCTTTAATGTTAAGCCTAATTTTGTAAATAGCCGATTGTGCAGCTAGGTACAAGGTTTTACCATCGTCATCGCCCCAAGCCATATTATGCGGGTGTTTAGGGGCAATAATAGTGCCTAAATGCTTGCCTTGCGGGGATAAAATCCATAAGCCACCAGGACCAGAAACATACAAATTTCCTTGCACGTCAACTTTTATGCCATCTAGCGCGTCTTCGCCTTTTGCTGAAGTCATGTCAAAAAATATTTCACCTTTATCAAGTAATCCATCTGCCTTTACGGGGTAGCGCATCACTACTTTTTTATGGTCATCCCAGTTGCCAATGTAAAGATATTGTTCATCGGGCGAAAAGGCAATGCCGTTAGGGCCGTTTAGTTCATTGGCGAGTAAGTCAACTTTGCCATTTTTAACGCGAAAAATGCCGCTGTAAGGTAATTCTTTATGTGGGTCTTTATCAAATTTTGGCAAACCAAAGTAAGGGTCGGTCACATAAAGCGCGCCGTCAGATTTATACACTAAGTCATTCGGGCTATTAAAACGCTTACCTTCAAAGCGGTCAGCTAATACCGTGATAGAGCCGTCCAACTCAGTACGTGTTACACGGCGATTACCATGTTCATCTGTCGTTAAGCGGCCTTGTGCGTCAAGTGTTAACCCGTTAGAGCCAGGTTGTTTATATTGAGCAATATCTGCGCCGCTGTAGCCGCTTGGCTTGCGAAACACACTTAAATTTCTATCATATTTATAAATGGTGTTGGCGTTTGGGTCACTAAACAGCAAATATCCACCAGCGTTTTTATTTTTTACCCATAGCGGGCCTTCAGTAAACTGAAAGCCTTCTGCTAGTTTATAAATTTTTGGGTTAAGCGGGACAATCGCATCAATTGCAGAATCGTTACGAATCACATCCAGATTCACCTCTTGCGGCGTCACGGCGTAAGGCTCGGTTAAGCCTTTGTAAAATGATAATTTTGCCTGATGCAAGTAAATATAATTGGTGGGTGAGGCCGAGATTGGTCCGTTGATGCCAAATATTGCCAATTGGATTTTTTGCCCAGGTTTAACGTTACGGCCAATCACCAAGCGGTTATTGGCATTCCAACCTGCCACCACTGAGCCGCCAGATTGGCCAGTAGCACGCGCTAATTCGCCATTGACCCAAATTTCTGCATAATCATCCGCAGAGGTATCAAACACCACGGTGTTGCCTGTGGTTTCAACACCAGCAATTTGTTGTGGAATGGTGATATTGATGCGATACCAATTAAAAGCCACATGCCCATTGCTGCGTCTTTTATTGATTGTTGTAGGGTCGATTGCTTCCCATGCAGAGTCATCAAAACCATTCGCACCAGCTTTTGGCTCATAGTCATAGGTTTTGACTGCTTGGCTGCTTGGTTGACCATCCGTTCCAGCAAAGCGAAAAGTGGTTTCAACAATTTTGGTGTCGCTATAACGCCACTGACCTTGCATTAGCATAGCGCCTTCTTTTGTGCCTAAATCTATACTACTCAATGGCGTTGTGGAAGGTAAGTCTGTCGGGCTTACTGCTGCCCAAGCGTTGTTATTAATAGCAGTTAACCATACGAGACTTAAGGCAATAACACTTGCTGAGGTAATCAATCTTTTCATAGCGGTCTCTTACTTAATGGGCTGGTTTTACTTATTAATAGGCTTTACAACGAAATATAAAAACGGATTGCTGGCTTCTTTAAACCAGTGTGGTACACCTTGCGGAATCACCACCACATCACCCTTGACAAGCAATTGTGTCTCGCCACCTTCCACGCGTGGCGCACGTACCTCACCAGATGCCGTCCATTTAGGTTCAACCATGATGCCACCTGTCACTAAAGTTGCACTGCCATCTAGCACATAAATTACGTCGGTTTCGTTCTCGTGTACTTCAACTTGCCCCGCTTTTTCACGTCTGCTGGCATGCACTTTATAACCGTCTACTTCCACTAAAGGCATGCCTTTATCGAACGCGTTAGCCACTTTGTCGTGCTGAATAAAAGTGACTGACCCAGATGGTGTGGGAATCGTACCAGGGGCTGTGACTGCTTTGCTGCCAATGATGGCAAGATCTTCATCTTGTTGTGCACTTGCCGCGCCAGAAACCCCCACAGCACCTACTATTTGGCCATCTACAGAAATTGGAATGCCGCCCTGTAAGGGTGTAAATAAAGTATCTGGCAATGCTGTCATTGCGGTACGGCCATTTTTAATAATGTCTTCAAACACTTTAGTGGGGCGCTTAAATAATGCGGCAGTGCGCGCTTTACCTATTGAGATAGTCGCGCCAGCAGAAAAAGTATTGTCTAAGCGTTCTAGCGCCATTAGATTGCCGCCGTCGTCCACCACTGCAATCACCGCGCCTGGCGCATTTAAACGTTTAGCTTCTGCAACCGCGGTTGCTATGACTTTTTTTGCGCCTTCCAGCGTTAATGTGCTTTTGCTAGTAGTTAAGTTAGCAGCTTGTACATAACTAGTAATGCAGCTCAGCAATATCGTCAGTAAAGTTGTATTTGTACTCGTCAACATTTTCATGTTCATCCCCAAATGATTACTTTTATCCTTAAGCAGCTCTTTTATACTCCAGTAGCTGCTTTACCCCAAAGTTAATGCGTAACAAACTTGACCTGCGCAATGTTTTTACACACTACGCGCAAGCCAAAAGCGTTAATGATTACCTTAACCTTTGTTTTTAATTTTTTCGTATATTTCAGGACCGCCAGGGACATTCCATGGTTTGTCTGTAAGCGTGCCGCCAGTAATTCTTTCGCAAGTGCCTGCGGGTAACTCTATCCATGCTTCTTTATCGTTATCGACCTCAAGCGAACCATGGCAGCCGAGTTTGGTTGTACCACAATCGTTGTGACCCGCTTTAACGATGCCTGCGCATTTTTCTGTAGCACCAGCCGCATTAGCATTGCTGGTTAATAAGCCAAAAATACTCAGTGCAATCACACTTGTAATAGCCGAGTTGACAGCCAATTGTTTAAAATCTTTCATTCGTAACTCCTATTGGGTTATTGGTAATTTATGATCAGAATGCTGCAAAAATTTAGTAGCTAAATTGAGTATTTGCGGGTTCAAGTATGGATACTGAATTTCTCTGTAAAATCACAAATTATTAACGTTTTAATCACATTTGGAGTAAGTTGTAGCTTTAACATAACGGTAGCTAGATAAAGAAAATAGATTGCTAATTTATCTCCCAAGTAAGCGGCCAATTAAACAAGTGGTTAAATGTGTTTGTGGGTTTGTATGGGGTGTTTAGTTGGAATGAAGCATAAAACGGACGTGCTCGTTAGCACTTGATCACACGCCCATATTTAGTCACTAATACTTAAACTGCGTGACCACCTTTAGCATCGCAATCAGTTTTAGTAAGATTTACGTGGCCATTGCCTGCACAAGCGTTTTGGCCTTTACATGCATTGGCTGGGTGAGCGCAAGAACCCTGACCTTTACAAGCGTTTTGAGCCGTTTTGCAGGAGTTGTGACCTTTGCATTCGTTCCCCGCCGTTTTACAATCGCTAGTACCTTTACAAGAGTTAACGCCTACGCAAGCGACATTTGCAGCACTAGCATCAGCAGTCTTCGAGCCTGTACCAGCACACCCTCCTAGAATTAATGCTGCTGCACCTAAAGCTAACATTGCACCCTTACTTGAAGTTTGAATTGACAAGATATTTCCTTTCGATATAAGTAATTAAAATCTACCATCCACAATTAGAAACGTAATAAATCTAAGGTAGAACTTCCTACTATACTTAAGTAAGCTAAATAAGTTATCACGAAAATCTAACATGAAAAGTGATAAATTTTCTAAAATTTGATGTGTGCAAAATAGGCAATATTTTATTATTAGATTCAATAGGCCGCATTAACTTGAAGCCGTATTTGAACCAACGGCTCTTTAACCTGCGGGAAAGTCAACGCTAAAGCTAGTACCCAAATTTAACGTACTTGTTACATGAATTTTGCCACCATGCAACTCGACAATTCGCTTTGTAATCGCTAAGCCTAAGCCTGCACCCGTTTGATTATTGTCATTTGAAGACCCATTGACTTGAAATCTGCGGTTAAATATAAGATGTAGTTTATCTGGGGCAATACCGCAACCAGTATCTGTAATTTGTGCGTGAACACGATTATTTGTTTGTGACAACATAATGCTAATAATTGCCTTGGCAGCACAGTGACGAAGTGCATTCTCAATTAAGTTGGACAATACACGTTCAATTAAGCTAATGTCGCCATAGGTAGCAAAAGTTGATTGTGCATGATTTGTTGTTATCAGCACTCCTTTTTCATCTGCAATAAGTTGAAATTTTTGTATCACATCTTGCACTAATTCGCTAAGCGGAAAAATTTCTAATTTGGCTGTAGCAGCATTAGATTCTAGCTTGGAGAGTTCAAACAAGTCGTTAATCAACTTGCTTAAATATACCGTTTGCTTGAGTGCAACTTCTAAATAGTCACGTTGTTGTTTAACAGGAATTGTGCCAGTTTTTAATAAAAGCGTTTCTAAGTAACCACGCATTGAGGTTAGTGGCGTGCGTAAGTCGTGTGAAATATTGGCAAATATTTCTCGACGTTGTAAGTCCATATGTTGTGATTGCTGAATTTGCGCGCTAATTTTTTTTTGTATTTGCTCAATAGAAAAGCTGAGTCGACTAATTTCATCGCCTCTGAAATCAGAAAACTCCATAAAAATCGGTTCAGAAAAATTACTACGGCGAAAGTCCTCAAGCGCGCTATTCATTACGTTTAAGCGGCGAGTAAATAAGACGAACAAGAAGACTGCAAATGTGCCAGCCGCAGCAATGGTTGTGCCTGCTATGTATAAAGACACAGTTAGCAAGTTAGCTTTATTAAACATCAGTTGCATGGCAAAAATTAAGAATGTTATTTGCAAGCTTAGAATAACTAGGGCAACTCCGCTAAGTTTACAAGAAATAGACTTAAACATTACTGCAAAGTTTTAGAGTGCGCTTCGGTGAATTTATAACCAACACCCCAAACCGTTAAAATAAATTCTGGCGCATCTGGGTTTGTCTCTATCTTGGCACGCAGGCGATTAATGTGTGAATTTACCGTATGTTCATAGCCGCTATGACTGTAACCCCAAACATGGTACAGTAGCTGGTCGCGATTAAATACAACGCCAGGATGTTGTGCAAAGTAAGTCAGCAAATCAAACTCTTTTGCGGTCAGTTCAATCTCACCACCATGCACTCTAACGTTGCGTCTTGATGCGTCAATGACCATAGTTCCTATGTCGATAATATTGCTTGGTTCAATGTTATCGTTTAATTCACAATCAGCCATTCTGCGGCAAAGTGCTTTTACTTTGGCTTTTAATTCCATCACACTAAATGGTTTGACCATGTAATCGTCAGCACCCATCTCTAGGCCAAGTACCCTGTCAATTTCGGTGGACTTGGAAGACAACATCAAAATGCGCGTTTTATTGGTTTTTGCACGAATGCGGCGGCAAATTTCTATGCCATCAATACCTGGCAAATTAATGTCTAAAACTACTAGATCATAGGATTTAGATTCAATCTCTGCTAAACCTACTATACCATCGTATGCCACTTTAACTTTATGCGAAAGTTCTGCAATGTGCATTCGTTCTAAATTGGCGATGTCTTTATCGTCCTCTATAATAAGAATATTCCGCTGCATTTTTATTTCCTCTTTTGGCAAACACAACGCAAGGTGCTATGCCAAATAATTGTTATAGTTGTTTGATTAAATCCGTATTAAATCTGAATTTATCTGACTACTTCAGCAACTACCATGCCAACCTTATTTTTGTAAAAATATCTAATATAATCATAATGTTAAATATAAAATCATAATCACATAACATTTCTATCACACGCCAAATCCACAATTAGTGGTGGCAGCCACTAATATTTGAGGGTAAGATTATTCAATAATCGTTATATTAATAATAAGAATCTATTCTTAAAACTAGGTGGGGAAATGAAACAAGATTCTTTGACTTCTGTTATGCAATCTAGTGATCTTGGCGAGACAGGTTTATCGGTATTGCTCAAGGTGTTAGAAGGTACTGCTGTTGCTACAGGAGATGAGTTTTTTCAATTATTGGTGCAAAAACTCAGTGAGGCAACTGGCGTAGCAAACGCTTTTATTGCAGTGTTTGCCAAGGATAAAACAAGAGTAAGAACATTGGCTTATTGGAGTGAAAGCCAATTAATTGACAATGATGAATGGGACTTAGAAGGCTCTCCATGCAAGGATGTAGTCAATGGAGGGCTTTGCCATCACCCCTTTGGACTAGGTAAAAAATTTCCAATTTGGGACTATTTAGAGAGTTATCTTGGCGTGCCGTTAAAAGATGTAGATGGTGAAGTGCTTGGACATGTTGCCATTTATAGTAAAACCGAAATGCCAGCAAACACGCAACTTTTTTACACATTTCAGATTTTTGCAGCAAGAGCTGCTAGCGAATTAAGCCGAATTCGTACTATTGAGAAATTGCATCAAATGGAAGAGCGTTTTCGTGATTTGTTTGATGAGGCGCCTATCGCTTATGTGCATGAGCGACTTGATTCACACTTCATTCGTGCCAATAAAACCGCTATGAAGGTTTTAGGCATTACATCTGAAGAGGTAACTGCAACATTTGGTAAAACATTTGCGCCAGATACGCCTGATGCGCAACGTCGCATGTGCGAGGCTTTTGAGGCGATTGGTAAGGGTGCAGATACCAGCGGTGTAGTCTTGGAAATGCGCCGTAAGGATAATGGTAAACCATTTTGGATTCAATGGTGGTCTCGGCCAGACCCAAGTGGAACATTTACGCGTACCATGTTTTTGGATATTACGGACAAAGTTTTAGTGGAGCAAGAGCAAGCTCGTTTACAAGAGCAAAATCAATATCTGCAAGAAGAGCTTAAATCTGCACACAATTACGGTGAGATTGTAGGTAGCAGTATAAAAATTAAATCGCTACTTAATAATGTTAGTCGCGTGGCAGCTACCAGCGCTTCGGTTCTTATCCAAGGTGAATCTGGTACTGGTAAAGAGTTGATTGCACGAGTGATACATTCCAACAGTCATCGGCACGATAAACCACTTATTAAAGTAAATTGTGCTGCTTTGCCTACAGGCTTAATTGAAAGTGAATTGTTTGGTCACGAAAAGGGATCATTTAGTGGCGCTATTGCTAAGCGAATTGGTCGTTTTGAATTGGCGCATGGAGGCACTATTTTTTTGGATGAAGTTGGCGAAATTCCACTAGATATTCAGATAAAGCTGTTGCGCGTATTGCAAGAACAGGAGTTTGAGCGTGTAGGTGGGCAAACGCCGGTCAAGGTCAATGTAAGAGTTATCGCTGCGACTAATCGAAACCTGCTGCAAGAAATTGAAAATAAAACATTTCGTGAAGACTTGTATTATCGTCTCAACGTGTTTCCATTAACCACACCACCATTGCGCGAGCGCGTTGAAGACATACCTTTGTTGGTTTACTTTTTAATTGATAAACTTTCAAAACGTATGGGTAAAAAAGTCGAGGGTATCAGCACAAAATCTTTGCAGAGGTTGAAATCGTATCAATGGCCTGGCAATATTCGTGAGTTAGAAAATGTGATTGAGCGTACGATCATATTAGCCGATAACGCTTTGATAGAAGTCGATCCTGAGTTGTTATTAATTTCGAGTGAGCTTGCTTTAGGTACCTCAGAATCAAACAGTAGCCTTGAGTCTGTTGAGCGGCAACATATTTTAGCAGTACTACTAAAAACAAACTGGGTGATAGAGGGCCCAAGTGGTGCAGCAAGGGTATTAGATTTGCATCCGAGTACTTTGCGGTATCGTATGGGAAAATTAAGTATTTCAAAACTAGGTAATTGATTTAGAACGTTAAACTAAAGGCCAACAAATGCAGACCTTTAGTTTATTAGGGTTAGTGAGTGCTATTTCCCCCCTAGGAGTTTGCCCGTCCACTCTTGTGCGCTAAGTTGCTGGTCGCTACTTTTGTCCATCTTGCTAAATACTGATTGATGAAATGCTAAAAACTCTTCTTTTGTTATTTTATGATCTCCATCGCTATCCATAGCTTTCATCATTGCCATTTTACGTAGCTCACGGTTGTAACCGCCAGTGCCAAACATAACACTACTATCATTTTTTTTACCAATCCATTCTTTCTCATCAAGCGAGCCATCACCGTTTTTGTCAAGCTTGCTGAAAGTGTCCTCATAAAATGTTGTATATTCAGTATTTGTGACCATATGATCACCGTTAACATCGAACATTGCCATTAATTTCATATCGCGTATGACTCGATTGTATCCGCCTGTTCCTAGCATTACATCATCAGCAAAAGCTGGCAGAGAAAATAATCCGACTGATAATATTGTCGTACTAATTACGGATACAATTTTTAATCTATTTTTCATTATTTAGCTCCAGTTTTCAATTTAATTATAATTTCAGTTAAATGTTGTATTAGCTTATAAAGCTCACACAAAATTGCGTTTTAAGATTTGGTTTATAATAAATAATTACTTGTAATTTATTAGTTGAAACTCAAACCCAATATTTGCAATAAATTATGGAATCACTAGTTATCCTATTTATCACAGAAAGTTAACAAATTAATCACGGCAGCTGGTACTAATTTATTAAACATCAATTTTATTAAATTTAAACATACTGTTTGTAGCGGGTCGAAAGTGAGGTTACCAGATGGGTTGCTATAGGGTAGTACGGATTTAAGTTTACTCAATTAACATACTAGTCAAAGATAGATGTCTGAATTTTTGCATTATCTGAGACACAAATTCGGAGTTATTACAGTATTTATGACATTAGATAAAGTTTAATTGATTAAGTAATTGCAAAAAACCTTGTAAATCAAAGTATCATTTTGCATTAAACTAGACCATTACAGTGTTCAAGCGATTGAGCATTATCTAAAACGTATACGTTTCTTCTCTACGATCTAACTGTTCAACACATTAGAGTTAGAGAAAGCTGCTGGCAAACAAGGACAACTGGCATTTAGGTTGATGTATGTAGATCTAGTGATTTTAGATGAACTGGGATATTTGCCTTTTAGACAAGCTGGAGGTGCATTATTGTTTCATCTACTAAGTAAGTTGTATGAACATACCAGCGTAATCATCACGACTAATTTAGGCTTTGCTAAATGGGGTAATGTCTTTGGATATCAAAAAAAGATGACAACTGCACTATTAGATCGCTTAACGCATCGATGCCATATTGTTGAAACAGGCAATGATAGTTACCGCTATAAACACTGTACCGTACACAGTCAAAAGAAGAGAAACATCAAGATACTCACTCAATAAATTTATGCTAAATTAATAACTTAAGAGTGGGTCATTTCTAAATGCAATTGGTGAATCAATTATTAATGCAATTCAACAACGACATCTAGCTCAGGGCCTAAAGTCGACTGCCTCAATACTATAGACAAATCTTTTGCTGAAGAGATAGATGTCAAGTAAGAAATCATTTGGGCATTACAGCGCATTAATGCAATCATCCAATAGATAACTAAATTATAGCATATATTATGCAATAATGCTAATTAATGACGAATAATTGCATAAAAAATCCTATAGAAATATCTGCTGCTTTGCATGTGTGGCGCACCAGTAATGCTATAACACAGCAGATGATTGAATATAATACTGGTGTTGATCAGTCGCAGATCAGTCGCATTTTTTCAGGAAAGTTTTTGAGGGTAACGCCTTCCGTGTTAAAAATATGCAAATATGCAAAAATCAATCTGATTAAGGAAGGTGATGTAGACCCAAAAACAAACTCACGCATTATGGATGCATTAGAAAAAACTTGGGATGGAACCGACAGGCACGCGAAGCTAATTGCAAAAGTAATTCTTGCATTGGCTAATCACAATTAACTTCGTATTTTGAGTTGTTTCAATAAAATATACTGAATTATATTTTAATACCTATCCAACCACGTCCCAGTTTCCCCACTATTCTCGGCTTTTATTAAACATTGCCTGCATATCACTAGAACTTTATCCCCTTGTATTTTGCGATGACCATCCCCTCCACATTGCATACATATTTTTCTAGAGTGGATACGAGCTAATTCAATTTCTCGCCATACATTGACTTCATGAGTTTTCTTTGACCCATCAAAACTGACATCTAATTGACCGTATTCCGAGCCAATTGAATTGATTAAGATTCCAGAGTTCTTTATTGATACTAACAATTGCTCTACGATTTTAGCCCAACCAAACTGATATCGAATTAAAGTAAATTGGCTATGCTTAATTGAGCTCCTATCGCATATTTCTTTGGTGTGTAATATAGGATTGAATTCCACCATTGCTTCAGATTGTTGCTGATCATTAATAAAATCCGACACGGCGGTTATCCTTTCTGGTTACTGGTATATCCGAAGGTTGCAATAGTTTTCTGTTTTCACGTATCGCATTCAAACACCCAGTATCAATTAACATTCTGACTTCTCTAGGTGATCTTACTGATAACAAATCTATGACGCTTTCTTCAATATTGGGGGCCAACAGTTCACCGTAGGGTTTACTCGCTCTAAAATTTGAGTAGATACTATTAACTACGTCCTTCATTTGCTGAACATTGGGTTGCTTAATATCAATGACGCGCATTCTAGACAGAATTGGATCAGGGATTTTATTGATATCATTGGCAGTCGCAATCCAAACAACACGACTTGCATCTAGTTCAACTTCCAAAGCTTCATCTTTAAATCGCTTTGCTGAATGTGGCTCTAATAAGGAATAAAGTGTATTGATAGGGTCGTAACGACTATCAACATTACATTTGTCAATTTCATCAATTAGGATAATAGGATTGGCAAACTTACTATTAGCCAATGATTTAGCAATAAAGCCAATCGAACCTTCAGACCATTGCAAACTTCCGCCAGAAAGTGCGAAAGATGCCGTCATCGTGGCCATTGATATTTCACAGAAAGGTAATCCCAATACTTTAGCTAATTCGCTTACAAAAAATGTCTTTCCAAGCCCAGGGTCGCCTTGAAGTAATATTGGAGTTAATTCAAATGGTAAACCCAGCTTTGATAATCCAATCGCATTGGATTCGAATAGCTCAATGACCTCTAAAAAATTAGGAAATCTGCTTTTTAGATTTTGAAAGATATTTAAATCTCTAATAACAGCCAACTCGCGATTAGGATGCCAAAGCTTCTTTAAGATAGGAGCTAACCTGGATTTAACATCATCAGATCGCCTACTTAATTCTGATACTCTTTTCTTTACTTGCTCGGGGTGAGCGAGTAAAAAGGGTTCTGCTTTTGTCATGATGACTCCTCAAAACCACTATGCAATCTAGTGATTGAAACGAAAAATAGGTTCTTCAAAACAATCGTATAAGCGATCGTCCCGTAGAACCTATCCGTTTGAGGTAGAGTGAAGGATGTTTTGGCATGAAAGGACACATGCCGAAAGTTTAGTTTTTGATGAAAGAAAAATTTAGTGCATTTGGTAAATCAGGGCGCTTTAAAAGCAAAAAAGCCTGCAATTGCAGGCTTTTTTAAAATCAATTATGGCGTTAAATTAAATCGCGATTAAACGGCATCAGACAATGTCACGTATTTCATTTGCCCATTAATAATCACAAAACTTGCATCCATCATGCCGTGCGGTTTCAGTACCGCATCGCGATACACCCACAGTACACCAGCTACATCGCCAGTTGCATTTTTCATCATGATAATTTCATCTGGTTTACCAAAGTTGCTAGCTACTTGGTTCGGCAGAGTTTTTTCGACGATGTCATGGAATTTAATTGGCGACATAACTTTTCCGTCATGCGCAGCGTTTTGATTGAATCCTGCAGCGTTGGCTTTAAATGAGCCAAAAGCGATGGTTGATATAACTAAAGTACCCAATAAAGCACTCTTTAAAAATTCGGTTTTCATGTTGCATTCTCCATCTAATTAACTTAAATGAATAATATCAAAGAGATATGTCGGATTGATGACGTGAATGTTAATGAACTGTAAAGAATGAAAAATATAGTTAACCAATTGTAACGCCCGAAAATCAACAACTGCATTTGCAGATGTTGATTGGCAAGCGATTACCTAAACAAATCAAACTTACTCAAAAAAGCCTTTTACCTTATCTACCCAGCTTTTATTGCGCGGGCTATGCTTGCCCGAATCAGCTTGGGTACTGATTTCAAATTCACGCAATAACTCTTTTTGCTTTTCAGTTAATTTAACTGGCGTTTCAACCACTACATGCACCATTAAATCGCCGTTTTCAGATTGGCGTAGCGGTTTAATGCCTTTGCCTTTTAACCTAAATACGCCGCCCGTTTGTGTTTCGGCCGGAATTTTCATTTTGGCAGAGCCGCCTAAAGTGGGCACTTCAATCTCGCCACCCAAGGCAGCGGTACTAAAGCTGATGGGCATTTCACAATGCAAATTACCACCATCGCGCTGGAAAATCTCGTGTTGTTTTAAATGCACCACAACATATAAATCGCCCGTTGGGCCGCCGTTAACACCAGCTTCACCTTCGCCTGTCAGGCGAATACGATCGCCTTCATCCACACCTGCGGGAATCTTAACCGACAAGGTTTTATTGATTTTTTCGCGGCCTGCACCGTGGCAAGTGCCACATTTGTCTTCGTCTTTAATGGTTTTGCCGCCACCATGACATTTTGGACAAGTTTGCTGCACAGAGAAAAATCCCTGCTGCATACGCACTTGGCCATGGCCTACACAAGTAGAACAAGTAATTGGTGATTTGCCAGATTTAGCGCCAGTGCCTTTACAAGTCTCACATGCTGCTTGTACAGGAATACGAATCTTGGTTTCGGTGCCTTTTGCGGCATCTTCCAAGCTAATTTCCATGTTGTAACGCAAATCCGCACCGCGGTACACATTGTTACGCTGACCGCCTTGGCGCCCACCACCGAAAATATCACCAAAGATATCACCGAATGCATCACCAAAACCAGCCCCACCAAAGCCGCCTGCACCTGCGCCTTGTTCTACGCCAGCATGGCCATATTGATCGTAAGCCGCGCGCTTTTGGTCATCAGACAACATTTCATAGGCTTCTTTTGCCTCTTTAAATTGCTCTTCCGCTTTTGGGTTGTCCGGGTTGCGGTCAGGGTGATATTTCATCGCCAATTTGCGATAAGACTTCTTGATTTCTTCTTCAGAAGCGTCTTTGTTAACACCTAAAACTTCGTAATAATCTTTTTTGGTCGCCATGTTTGATATCTAATCTATTTGAACAGTGATTAATGGTTAATTAATAGCGAAAAATCGTTAGCATCAATTAGGGACGCTAACGATTATCGACAACAAAATTAAAGCTAGTCTTTCTTCACTTCTTCAAACTCGGCATCCATCACTTCGGCATCAACCGTTTTTTCGCCTTCTGGGCTTGGTTGCGCATTAGCAGTATTCGCTTTTGCTTGCTCTTCTGCGTACACTTTTTCGCCGAGTTTTTGCGCTGCTTCAGTTAATGCAGTGGTTTTTGCTTCAATCGCGTCTTTATCGTCAGATTGCAATACATCTTCAACCTCTTTCAATGCAGTTTCAATCGCCGTTTTTTCAGCTTCTTCAAGCTTATCGCCATGCTCGCTCAATGATTTTTTCACTGAGTGAACCATGCCATCGGCTGCATTGCGTGCGTCAACCAATTCGCGATATTTCTTATCTTCATCCGCATATTTGATCGCATCTTCTTCCATTTGCTGAATTTCAGCTTCTGACAAACCAGAGTTTGCTTTAATGGTAATTTTGTTTTCTTTACCAGTCGCTTTGTCTTTAGCAGAAACATGCAAAATACCGTTTGCATCAATATCAAAAGTTACTTCAATTTGCGGCATGCCACGTGGTGCTGGTGGAATGTCTGACAAGTTGAATTGACCTAGCGACTTATTGGCAGAAGCCATTTCGCGCTCACCTTGCAACACTTGAATCGTCACAGCGTTTTGGTTGTCATCAGCCGTTGAAAACGTTTGCGATGCCTTAGTTGGAATCGTCGTATTTTTCTTGATCACCTTAGTCATCACGCCGCCTAAGGTTTCAATACCTAATGACAATGGCGTTACATCTAACAACAACACGTCTTTAACATCACCTTGCAACACGCCACCTTGAATCGCTGCGCCTACGGCTACGGCTTCATCAGGATTGACATCTTTACGTGGCTCTTTACCAAAAATCTCTTTCACTTTCTCTTGCACTTTAGGCATACGGCTTTGACCGCCAACCAAAATCACGTCAGTAATATCGTCAATTGAAACGCCTGCATCTTTAATTGCAGTGCGGCATGGTGCCATTGTGCGTTCAATTAAATCTTCAACTAAAGATTCTAATTTTGCACGTGTGATTTTCACCACTAAGTGTTTAGGGCCAGTCGCATCTGCAGTGATGTACGGCAAATTCACTTCAGTTTGTGTGGCACCTGAAAGCTCAATTTTCGCTTTTTCAGCCGCTTCTTTCAAACGTTGTTTTGCTAACAAATCGTTGCGTAAATCTAGGCCGCCATTTTCTTTTTTGAACTCATCTGCCAAAAAGTCGATTAAACGGTTATCAAAGTCTTCACCACCAAGGAATGTATCGCCATTGGTACTCAAAACTTCAAATTGATGTTCGCCATCAATGCTAGAAATCTCAATGATTGAAACGTCGAATGTACCGCCGCCTAAGTCATACACAGCAATCTTACGATCGCCTTCTTGTTTGTCTAAACCAAAGGCTAGCGCAGCTGCAGTTGGCTCGTTGATGATACGTTTCACATCTAAACCTGCAATACGGCCAGCATCTTTAGTCGCTTGGCGTTGTGAGTCGTTAAAGTAAGCAGGTACTGTAATGACCGCTTCGGTCACTTCTTCGCCTAAATAATCTTCAGCCGTTTTTTTCATTTTGCGCAATACTTCAGCCGAAATTTGTGGCGGTGCCATTTTCACGCCGCGTACTTCTACCCATGCATCACCGTTATCGGCTTTTGAAATGGTGTAAGGCATTAACTTGATGTCTTTTTGTACTTCTTTTTCTTCAAAACGGCGACCAATCAAGCGCTTAACTGCGTACAGCGTATTTTTTGGGTTGGTAACCGCCTGGCGTTTAGCAGGTGCGCCTGCCAGAATTTCGCCGTCTTCTTGATAAGCGATAATAGATGGCGTTGTGCGTGCTCCTTCGGCGTTTTCAATCACGCGTGGTTTGCCGCCTTCCATCACAGCGACGCAAGAGTTTGTTGTACCTAAATCAATACCAATAATTTTGCCCATGTTGCTAATTCCTTATCTTTCTAAATAACTTTAATTTGAGTTATGTGTTCGAACCGTTAGTAAGACTTAACGCTGAACAACTTAACAGTAATATTGGGTGAATTTTTCGCTTTTCAATAGCCTTAAAAGCTTTGTGGCTATTTACTTTGTAACCGTTACCAATGCGGGGCGCAATACACGCTCATTCAAGGTATAACCTTTTTGCAGCACGCTAGTCACAGTATTGGGTTCGCCACTGTTTTCAAGCATTGAAATCGCCTGGTGCTTATTCGGGTCGAATTTTTCGCCCACCGGGTTGACTTCTGCAATGTTGAATTTTTCAAACACGGAAGCTAATTGCTTGATGGTAATTTGAATGCCATCTTTATAGCTTTGTACATCAGCCGCTTCAATCAACACCGCTGCATCTAAGCTATCTTTTACCGCCAATAATTCGCCGCTGAATTTTTCCAGCGCAAATTTACGCGCTTTATCAATATCATCATTAGCGCGACGGCGAATATTTTCGCCTTCTGCTTTGGTGTATAAAACGCTGGCTTTGGCTTCTTCTAATGCCGCTTCTAATTCGGCAATGCGTTCTTCTGGCGTTTGCACGCCTTTTTCTTCGATTGGTGTTTCAGATTGTTGTGGATTGTCTAAATCTTCTTGCATGTGTTTCCCCATTCATTAATAACACTGTTTTGAACGTGGGGATAAGCGATTTTATTTCAAGTGCGTGAGCGCAAAATTTGCGCAATTTTTGGATTAAATTGAGTGTTAAGTAATTTGGGAGAACGTTTGAATTTGACTGAGATGCGTCAAAACGCTATCAACGCTAGGTGTTTCACCAATATTGCCCAGATTAACAGCTGGCGCATGACTACCTACAACGCCAGTGAGCGCTGGGTTAGTGTCCGTGTAAATAGCGATAGTAGAAATATTCAAAGCCGCGGCTAAATGCGATAAACCCGTATCAACGCCAATTGCAGCTTGTGCTTGACTGATTATTGATGCTAATTCTGCGATGTTTGATTTTGGTAAAACGACCGCATTCTCTAAACTCTGTGCTATCTCTTCGGCACGTGTTAATTCAGCAGTGTTTGACCAAGGCAATAGCATATTCAGTTGCTGGTTTTTTAAGGCTTTCCCTAATCCAATCCAATGTTCAGTTGGCCACAATTTGCTCTCTCGGCTCGTGCCGTGCAAGGCGATTACAAAAGGTTTACTTGGAGTTTTGTTTGAATCAACGGTTGCTTGAATACCGTAATCAGGCGCGTTTGTAGGCGGCGCATAATTTAAACTTAATGCCGCCAAAGTGCGATTTCGGCTGACCGCATGTTGCTGGTAAGAAATAGCATAGGTTTTATCGTAACACTTACTAGCGATAGGCTCGCGAATCGATTGTTTGTCGTAGCCATGTTTAATGCCATTAGCCAAACGCGTTATCAAAGCGCTTTTTAATAAGCCTTGTGTATCAATCACACTGTCATAGTGGTTTTGTCCAATTAAGTGTTTGAATTGCTTAATTTCTGACCAAGTTTTAGTCTTAAGTAACTGCTTACGCCAACGCCTAAAAGCCACTGTGTATACTTGATTGATTGCTGGATGCAGGCTTGGAATATCGGCAAAGCTATCTTCTACTATCCAGTCAATCTGTGCATGTGGATACACGGCATGAATATCGTTGATGACAGGCAGGCAATGAATGACATCGCCTAGAGAGGAGGTTTTAACAATGAGAATTTTCATGGGCTTAGGCATTATTTCAGGCATTTTCGCATACAATCAACTTTTTTATGCATTGAAAAACCGTTCATTACCTCATGAAGTTTGCATTTATTATCTTTAAATACTTTCCTTTTGGCGGCATGCAGCGCGATATGTTGCGTACTGCAAATGAGTTGGTGAAACGCGGACATGCGGTAGAAATATTTACCATGACATGGCAGGGCGACCTACCTAACCATATCAAAGTGCGTGAGTTGCCACAAAAAGCCTGGTTTAATTACCAACGCTACGAACAATTTATTCAGGCTAGTTTTGCCCTAATAAACGCCAGCCACTTTGATTATGTGTTTGGCTACAATCGTATGCCAGGCCTAGATGCACATTTTGCTGCAGACCCTTGTTTTATTGAGCGTGCACACAAGCAACGCCATTTTTTATACCGCTTATTGCCGCGTTTTAAATGGTTTGCAGCCTGTGAGAAAGCCGTATTTTCGGCAGATACTGATACAAAAATCTTGGCGGTTTCCCTCACCGAAAAACCGCATTTTCAACATTGGTATGGCACGCAAAGTGAGCGGTTTCATTATATTCCGCCATTTTTATCGCCAGAACGTTTTGTGTTGCAAGACAAAACCGCTATGCGCGCCCATTTGCGTAAGACTTTTGGTTTTGATGCCAATGATTTTGTATTTTTGTTAACAGGCTCTGGTTTTGCCATGAAAGGCTTGGACCGTGCTATTTTGGCACTTGCGGCCTTGCCTGATGATGTGCGTGGCAATACAAGATTGGTCGCAGTAGGGCAGGACAATCCCAAACAATTCCAGAAAATGGCAAAAAAATTAGGTATTGCCAATCAAGTGGTGATATCAAAAGGCAGGCCCGATATTCCGCAATTGATGCAGGGTGCTGATGTGTGCATTCACCCAGCGTATCGCGAAAATACAGGTTTGGTGATTTTAGAAGGCATGGCTTGCGGCTCGCCCATGCTGGTAGCCGCCAGTTGCGGCTATGCGCATCATGTGGCGGATGCTAATGCGGGCATTGTATCTGACAGTCCCTTTAATCAGATTGACTTTAATCAACAGTTTTTGCAGATGATTCAAACTGATAAGAAAACAGAATGGTCACAGAATGGCTTGGCTTATGTACAGCAAATCATGCAGGCCAATGATGGTAGTGCAGAGGCGGAAATTTTGATTAAACTGGCTAATCAAAAAACAAGTCAAAAAATAAGCAAACGGGTTAACGCATGAATAATCACTTAGTTGTGCCTGACTTCATTAAAAAACACTTAAACGGAGATACGTTTGAGGCCTTGATGCAAATGCCTGGCAAGGCTTTTCGCGATGTGCGTGGCCGTAAGACTATTCAAGTGGCATTGGATGGTAAAAGTTATTTTATCAAGCAGCATTTTGGAGTGGGCTGGGTAGAAATATTCAAGAATCTGGTTGCTTTTAAAAAGCCGATTCTAGGCGCAATGACCGAGGTAAATGCGATTCAGAAACTGAATACAGTTGGCATTCCAACGACGCCGCTAGTGGCTTACGGCCAGCAGGGGTGCAGTCCAGCATCTACGCGTTCGTTTGTGATGACAGAAGATTTAGGCGAAATCGTTACTATTGAAGAGTTATGTGCGGATTGGCAAAGCTATCCACAAAGCTTTAAGCAAGCGCTGATGCAAGCGATGGCTGAATTAGCCAGCAGGCTACATGGTGCAGGCCTTGCACATAGGGATTTCTATTTATGCCATTTTGTTTTAAAAAAACAGGATGTAAATACTGAACGTGCCACTGTTAAAAATTTACACTTAATTGATTTGCATCGCATGTTGCAAGGCCAAGCCAGCAGCGGCAAGGTGGTGATGAAAGATATTGCTGGCTTATATTTTTCGGCTATGCAATATGGGCTAAGTCCACAAGATTTAGACATATTTAAGCAGCATTATTTGCCACAAAATGCTGCTTTTTGGGCGCAGGTAGAAAGCCGTGCGCAAGCTTTATTAAGCAAATTCAATAGCCAAAAATTTCAGCAACGTTTGCAACAGGAAAAATCGGCTATTCACTAGATTGAGTTAGGTCTAGTTTTGTAGTCGAGCAATAAGTTATTTATAATTTAGATTTCGCCCCAAAACCACTTAAAACATGGATGGTTTTGTGTAAGGTAGGCATGCTTAAAGCCAGTATCGGCACTAAGCTCATGCCTGATCAACTGCGTATTCGTGAGCTAGAACGTAATCTTGCTATTGCGCGTGAAGAGCGAGGTATATTAAAAAGCCACCGCGTAGTTTGTGAATCTGTCGAAGTAAGGTATGCGATGGTTGACTCACTCAAGCCAATGCATCAGCTACAAATATATGTAATTAGGTTAATGTCGCGGTGAATAGCTATTATGCTTATTGCAAGAGCAAACCTGCTTCCTAGCGCAAACAAGAAGATATAGGCTCGCTCACACACATGCGCGCCGCGCGCGAACGTGGCTTTTGTAGTTATTAAACAAATAAGATTCAATCTAAGCTTGCCGCTCAATTCATATCAGTTGTTATTATAAATTGCATCCGCAGACATGCGAAAATAGGCAACAAATTCCTGCTGACTTCGCCAAAAGTTGTACGGAAAATTTACAGAAAAATGCTTCACAATTCAAATATTAGCCCGACTACTAAATCGAGCCTAATTCCAGCTCTTGTCATACTTAAAGTATGATGTATTATATTAGTGGATGACTACATTCTTTAGAAGTTAAAAGATAAAATAACCTAGTGGTTCAAGGATTAAGAAAAGCAATAGAAAATTACATGCTTACGACTTTAAAAATTAAAATATATAACATCTGCCTAATAAATATCTTTTTATTTTTTTATACTATTCCCATTATATTGCATGCTCAACAGTCTTATGATCCTTTTGAAAAGGTATGGTCATATTCAAAAAACTCTTATCATCCAAGTGACACAGTGCAAGCATCTGGAGTAGTTTATAAGAACTATTTACTAAGTGTGGATTTAGATGGAAATGTTCTTGCCTTGGATTTAGTATCAGGGAATCTATTATGGACAGTAAAAATTGGAACTCCATCGGGTCGCAGAGGTTTTTATATAGATCAGAAAAATGGATATGTGTACATCAACGGTGGAACTTTTTTATATAAATTAAGAGTGTTAGACGGGACAATATTAAAAAAAATTGAAGTTGGAATGTCCCAAGTTGAACCAATAATTGTTGGTAACGACGCTATATTGTTCAATCATATGGAAGGTAATATTAGCAGAGTAGACATAGAAAAAAATATTTTGATATGGAAACTATCTCTAGGCAGTACAGCCCGCATTTGGAGTCCGCCAGCCTTGTCAAACGATCAAAAAATTGCCTATATAGCTACTAGCAACCCTGGTAGCCTTGTCGCAGGAGAGACTAAAGTAAAAGGAAAAGATTATTCTTCTAGCTTAGTGGCAATTGATATAAGCAAAGGTAACGTTGTATTTAGTTATCAGGATGTTTTTAAGGATATCTGGGATTATGACGTCACAGGCAGACCCTTGCTAATAGACAATTATAGGACTAATGATGGCAGAGAAATAAACGCGGTTTTCCAATTAACTAAAACAGGAAATATAATCGCATTGGATGCAAGAGACGGAACTGAAATATATAAAGGTCAAACTGCCTTAAAGTTTGTTGATACAAACAAGGACGAGATTGAAGGGGTTTCACAGTTTCAGAGAGAATATTTATGGCCAGAAAGATTTTCTGATATTTTAGTCGAACCAAAAGATTTGCGCTTGTCAGAAATGAACTCATTTAAATTACGTCATGCAAAATTTGGAGAATTTATCCCGCCCTCTGTCGACTATGATGTTGTTATAAAGGGACTACATGGTGGGGCGGAGTGGTTTGGTGGTCAGCTACATAGCAAGCACGGTACTAATTATTTGGTCGTGCCATATAACGATTATGCTTGGATATTGAGGCTGGAGTACACTCAAGCTGAAAGTATTTTAGATAAGTTATGTATTTGGTTTATTGATAAAATTTTCAGGTTGGAAAATAAAATTTTACGTATATTCAAATCAAATCCCGACACGACCGAAAAGACCAAATTTATTAGCGATGATAACGATTTTTCTGGCCATCGCTGGAGTCAGAGCGAATGGCGCAGAAAGTCATATGCGGATTGGGACAAGTATTGGACTGTGAGGGAAAGTATACACTATGCTACTTCACCTTTTTCTTACAATAAAACTTACAGTCAAAATTGTGCTAGTTGTCACGGAAAAGCAAGGTTGGGGGATTATCAATCCGAACATGGTGGTGATGGATATATTCCAAGCTTACTTGGGTATACTTTAACAAAAAAATTTAAAAAATTTAATACTATTGATGCTTTAAATGCCATCCATCTAGATAAGCAAAAGCTTAATATTTCGCAAAAAGACTACAACAATATGAATAATTTTTTTAATGAGTATGACAATAAGCAGTTAAGAAAAGGTAACCTTATTGCTACAGGCTTCTGGCAGATGCTTGCTGCTAAAGATGGATATCCTGCTAATAATCCTCCTTGGGGAGGTATCGGGATAGTGAATTTAGAAACGGGGAAATTAGAGAAAAAAATTTTGATTGGCGATAATAAAGTTAATGGAGTTGGTCTACCAATATTTGGAGGTATATCTTCCCCTACAACCGATAATTTGATTGCCGCAACTGGTACACCAGACTCCAAAGCTTTTATAATCGATTTAGATACAAATACGGTAATTCAAAAAATAAAGTTGAGCTTTACAGGGTCTGCACCCCCTCTTTTGACTAAAATTGGTAAATGCGAAGCTTTCGTTTTCATTGAAACTGGAGGGAGGTTTGCCTGGAATAAAAAACGGAATGGATTTGTAATTTCACTATATAAGAAAAAGTCCTGTGATATCAATTCCATGTGACACATTTTATGAAGAGCTTATGTTTAAGCCTAAGCTTGTCCTGAAGTTGACCTCCAACGAGTTGGTAGGTATAGCCTTTTTTGTGCAAGCCCTTTCAAAGGCCTAATTACTCATTCCATTTATCTGTGTATGACGTATATATCTGTTACAAAACATTTCAATATAATCAAAAATATCGGCTGATATTTTATCTCTCATATGAGACACATGGTTGAGGATTATTTACTTACTTTAGACCACTTAAAATGATTCTGTAACCCCATTTAAAAGTAAGTTTTAATCCGTCGGAAGATACTTATGTGTTTGAGGCAGATGCTAAAGGTTGATTAAATAACTGGTGCTTTATGCAATGAGGAAGCTAGCTAAGAAAGATGATGAGTTTATAGATGTAATTGAGTTTGTGTAGTTACTCAGTTTTGATTTCTAAGATTAACGGCAACTATTTCTGCTTATTAATCGCATGCCGTCTTTGTTTGTAGCGGTCATAACGCCATAAGTATTGCGCCGGGTTTAGTGCAATCTGCTGTTCGATTGCTTTGTTTAATAATGTTGCAGTGGCAATCGATTCCAATTGCGTGATATGAATTTCATAGCCTGCACCATTTGCCAGTCGCTCACCAAACGCCATGATGACAGTTGCGCCAGTTTTTTCGGCTAATTTGCTGGCTAGTGTCATGGTGTAGGCAGGCCTGCCGAAAAAATCTGCCCATTCGCCTTCACCTGCGGCGGGTATCTGGTCTGGCAAAATACCAATCGCTTCATTGCGTTTTAGCGCCTGCATCAGCTTACGCACACCACTGGCATTTGCCTCCGCCAGGGTCACTCCTGTACGGGTGCGGCCTTGCAAGATAAATTGCTTTAACAATTGTAATTTAGGCGCGCGATATAGCACGGTAATCGGATGCTTTGATCCATAGTAAATAGAGGTAATCTCAAAACACCCTAAATGCGGCGTTAAGAAAATAATCCCTTTGCCGCGTTGCAACGCATCTTTCACAATTTCCCAGCCGTGCACTTGCCTCACCAAAGGCAATATGTCGACTTCTTTTTTCTGCCAAATGCCAATCGTTTCTAGCACCGCTTTACCAGATTCAACAATATTTTCATTTAAAATCTGTTTGAATTGTTGGGTGTCTTTAGCTAAACCACTGGTTTTAATATTATTTTTGATGGTGACTGCCGATTTTGGCGAACAGTAATAGACTAACCAGCCAAGTGCGGCACCCAAGCGGTGTAAACTTGGTAGTGATAAAATACCAAAAAATTTGAAAACAGTATTAAAAATAAAATTCAGCATACTTTAAAGCTTATATGGTAGTTATTAATTGGCTTAAAGCGACAGTTTAAAGGATATTTTTTGCAAAGTACTCACTCGCCACAATTTCAGCAGTTGCTGCAGCAACATCAGCTAGCCAGCTTTGAGCAATTGTGGAATTATCAAGGTGATTGGTTTGAGCCGCCTAACCGCGAGCGCGGTGGCTGGAGTGGTGTCAATTATATTGAATTGGCTGATGAAGCTGGTGTAAAACATGGCTTTTACTTGAAGCGACAGCAAGCGCATATGCGCCGCACATGGCAGTACCCAATTGCAGGTGAGCCAACTTTTGTGCGTGAATTTGAAATTTTGCAGCATTTAAGCAAGCATCATGTGGCAACGCCAACACTGGTTTTTTTTGGCAGCCAGCAAGATAAAGCGATATTATTGACTGAAGCTTTAACAGGATTTTTGGCGGCTGATGAGTGGCTAAAAAATCATAGTAATATCAGTATTAGCCAGCAGAATGGACTGATGCAGGCGTTGGCAGATGCGGTGCGTAATTTGCATCACGCAGGTGTTCAACATCGCTCGCTTTACCTTAAGCATCTGTTTGTTAAGGAAAATAATGCTGATATCAATGATAGTGGTTTTGAAGTCGCTGCCATTGATTTTGAAAAATCGCGCATTACCGTTTTGATTAAGTGGTTTCGATTTTCTGATTTAATCACGCTGCATTATCGAACTGCTGATTTAAGGGCGAGCAATAAGCTGGCTTTTTTTAAACAGTATTTTGCTATTCAACATTTAACGCCATTTTATAAAGCTTTATGCCGCTATTTGCATCAACAATCATTACAAAAAAGACGCTAAAACCATGCTTTTAATTAACTCAGATAACATTCTAATCATCGCTTCGGCCAGCACGGGGAATAATATTTTTTGTACGCCAGCGATTCGCTTATTACGAAAGAGTCTGCCGCAAGCCAAACTAGATGTAGTTGCCCTAAACAAATTAAGCGCAGAAGTGTTTGCAGGCAATCCAGATATTGGGCAAATTTATGTGTTAAGTAAAAGTCGACATGTGAATAAATTAGCTAAAAATTACAATAAAATCATTGTATTGAATAAAAACTCGCTTAAAAAACTATCCGATATTCAAGCGTCATTTATTCAAGTTCCAGCGCTAACGGATACGATGCATCATGCTGAGCATTTGCTGCAATTTGTGGCTGGTTTATTGAATGTTAACGTGACTGATGACGACCGCCGTTATGTGATTGAGACGCATCAGACAGCAGAATCGCTGTTGGCAAAATTCAAACTTGATTCGAATGCAACTTTAATCAATATTCATTTGGGCTGCGGAACAACGGTGTTGCACGGTTGGAAGTTTTTTTATGCTAGGCGCGCAGATGATAAAAAACTATGGTCGATTGATGCGTATATCGCGCTGGGAAACGCATTAAAGCAAGCCATTCCTAATTTACGCATTGCGATTACTGGCACTAGCAACGAATCATTTTTGGCGAAAAAGTTTGAGAAAAATGTGCCGAACACCATTAATCTGGTGGGCAAAACCACCGTTGCAGATTTGCGTGCCCTGATGCAACGTGCCGATTTATTTATTGCACACGATTGTGGTGTTTTTCATATTGCCGCTGCTTCAGATGTGCCGATTGTTGGTTTGTATGGGCCAACTAACCCAGTAACCACTGGCCCTTTCCCACTTGAGCCGCAACATGCTTTAATTAAAAGAGCGTTGATGGCGGATATTACAGTGGAAGAGGTGGTGGTTGCCGCCGCACGTTTATTAGAAAAGTTTCCGCGCCTTGCAAAAGCCTGATTTAAAGTCGATGAATGCGCCTTGTGTGATGGCGTTTGATTTACGTTTGGCTGACGGCTCAATTTTAGCGATAAACGAAATTGTGCGCGTAGTACCCAATAAACGCTTGGTATGCAAAGCGCTTTGGAATAATCAAGCGGTGTATGCAAAAGTGTTTATTGGCACAAACGCCAAACGCTATGCGCAGCGAGATAAGCAGGGCGTACAAGCTTTAATAAATGCCAATATTGCAACGCCCGATTTGCTTCACACGGCCAGTATTGAAGACAATATTGACGCTGGCGAAGTGTTAATATTTAAAGCAATCACTGCGCAAAATGCAGAAGTGCTATACCAGCAACTAATAGAATCAAAGCAACAGTCCGCGCGTTTACATTTAATGTTGCAACTGACCAAGGTAGTTGCGCAAATGCACAATGCCAATTTGCAGCAAACAGACCTCTATTTTAAAAACTTTTTGGTTGATGCTGATACGGTCTATGCGATTGATGGCGATGGGATTCAGCCGTTTTCAACCATATTTAAAAAACGCCAAAAGCAGCATAATTTGGCAGCACTGTTATCTAAAATGGATGGGCTGGATACTGACTGGATAGAGGATTGCTATGCACATTATTGCAAACAATCAGATACAAAATACACCCCATTTGATTTTGCAGGGCACTATGTATTAACGCAAAAAATACGTCAAAAAGCGGCAAGTAGTTATGCGGACAAAAAAGTATTCAGAACCTGCACCGATGTAAAAGTTAAGCAGAATTTTAAGCAGTATATGGCGATATCTCACGATTTTGATGTTACAAATTTATCGTCACTCGAGCTGGATGACGCTCTAAGCGATACAAAAAATAGATTTAAAAGTGGCAATACTTGCACAGTCGGCAGGGTATTGATGGCTAATCGAAGTGTGGTTGTTAAGCGTTACAACATTAAAAATATTTGGCACGCATTCAAATTAAGTATTACTCAAAGCCGTGCCGCAAAATCTTGGGCAAATGCACACCGCTTACAGCTTTTAAATGTGGCAACAGCAAAGCCATTGGCATTGATTAAAGAGCGATTTGGCTGGTTAAAGCGTAGGGCGTATTTTTTAACGGAATACATTGATGCACCAGATATTGCCAATTTTTTTGCGTTAAGTATTGACGATGAAACCAAACAAAAAGTCGCCTATGAAACGGCTTTGTTATTTTATAAGCTCAATTTATTGCAAATTTCGCATGGTGATTGCAAAGCCAGCAATATCAAAATTGTGGATGACAAGCCCGTTTTAATCGATTTGGATAGCATGCAAGCGCACACTTCTATTGGGTGGTTTGAGAGAAAACATATAAGAGATTTGAAAAGATTTATGCAAAATTGGGCTAACACTCCAGAAACTGCTGCCATTTTTAAGCTAGCGTTTATTCAAGCCTATAATGAAATCGACGATTACATGATGCCAACGATTTTAGAGCGGGCAAAAATTGCTTAAACAACCTAATCTTAAATTAAACAATCGGGGTTTAAAATCAAACAATGAGGCTTAAACCAAGTAAAATACTGAAAACACAAAAGAGATTAATAGCATGATTGTATTAGGGTTATCGGGCGCGCTGGGTCATGATGCTTCAGCGGCAATTTTAGTAGATGGCAAAATTATTGCGGCAGCAGAAGAAGAGCGCTTTATTCGCGATAAACACGCTAAAAATAAATTCCCGTATGAAGCAGCTAAATTTTGCTTAAAGCAGGCGGGAATCAAAGCGGAAGATGTCGATATCGTTGCCTTCCCTTATGCGGAAATTCCACTCACCAGCAATGCGCGTTGGCACTACGCTAAACGTCATTGGTATGCGCCAGATAGAGCCATTGATGCGCTATTTAACGGCAATCGTCGTTTCCGCCGTAATCGCGATAAATCATTAAAATTGATGGCAGATTTGGGTTTAACCAATGCCAAATTTGTGCCTGTAGAGCATCATTTGGCACATGCCTCTAGCGCGTATCACTTAAGTGGCTTTAAAGAAAAAACTGCGATTGTGGGTATTGACGGTAAAGGCGAATACGCCACCACTTTCTTTGGCTACGGCGAAAATGGCGTCATTCACAAAATCAAAGAATTTTACGATCCAGATTCGTTAGGTGGTATGTATGGCGCCATTACCGAATACTTGGGTTTTGAGATGCTGGACGGCGAATTCAAAGTGATGGGCATGGCGCCTTACGGTGACAGCTCTAAATATGACCTTTCACGTTTAGTTACGTTTGAAAATGGCGAATTAAAAGTCAATACTAAGTTAGTCAATGTGGTTGGTTTGCGACGATATAAAGAGAATAGTCCGGATGGAAAATCTAAGGGCTATTATTTCACGCCAGAGTTAATTGATTGGCTTGGCCCAAAACGTAGCGGCGATGAAATCGATAATCCGTATATCCACTATGCGGCATCTGTGCAAGCGTTGCTGGAAGATGTCGCGCTGAAAATGATTGATTATTATCTGGGCGATATCATTAAAGAAACTGGTCGTATTGCGATGGCGGGCGGCGTAGCGCTGAATGTTAAATTGAATCAGCGCATTATTAATATGCCGCACGTGAAAGAATTATTTGTGCAACCAGCGTCTGGCGATAATGGTACTTCCTTGGGCGCAGCTACTTATGCCGCTCATTTGGCTGGCGAAACCATCCATAAAATGGAACATGCTTATTTAGGCCCGGCATATAGCAGCGCAGAATGTATCGCCGCATGTGAAGCGCATCCTAACAAGCCGATATTCACCAAAGTAGAAAATTTCCCGCAAAAAGCGGCTGAATTATTAGCAGCTGGCAATCCACTGGCGTGGCTGCAAGGCCGCATGGAATTTGGCCCGCGCTCATTGGGTTGTCGCAGTATTTTGGGTGATCCAAGCTTTCCTGGCGTGGCCGATAGAATCAACGCGCAGATTAAATATCGCGAACGCTGGCGTCCGTTTTGCCCCAGCATGCTAGATAAAGTGGCGCCAGAAATATTACAGACCAATCATCCTGCGCCGTATATGACGTTTACCTTTGATGTGGCGGAAAGCTGGAAATCGCGCATTCCAGAAGTGGTGCATGAAGATGGCACCGCGCGTGCGCAAGTGGTGACGCATGCAACCAATCCGCGCTATTACGAATTAATTGAACATCTAGAAAAATTGCGCGGCAACGCGGTCGTGCTGAATACGTCATTGAATCGTCGCGGCGAACCAATGATTTGTAGCCCAACAGATGCGCTGAATATGTTTTATGGCTGTGATTTAGAGTATTTGATGTTGGAAGACATTTTAGTCACCAAAAAATAATTTATAGCTTATTGAGTGTTAACTCAGGAATTTATTGCCTTACAGCCTTGTTTTGATAGTGATTCAGTGCTATTAAAACCCTTTGTGGTTTGACGAATAAGCCTGAATTAGCGATAATTGACTGTTAGGTTCATTTAAATAATTATTATAAAAAAGCATCTATGAAACAATCTTTGGTAGAAGTGACAGAACGTATTATTGAGCGCAGTCGTCCTACAAGGGCTGCTTATTTGCACAGAGTAGACGCGATTATTAACCGTGAAAAAGGTGCGGATAGATTGGGCTGTGCAAACGTAGCGCACGCGGTTGCTGCTTTGCCAGCTAACGATAAGTTTAAGATTGTGGTAGAAAAAGCACCGCATATCGGCATTATCACTGCTTATAATGAGATGCTTTCTGCGCATCAACCCTATGTCAATTATCCTGATATTTTGCGTGACGAAGCGCATAAGCTAGGCGCAACTGTGCAGGTTGCAGGCGGTGTGCCAGCCATGTGTGATGGCATCACCCAAGGCGAGCCAGGCATGGAATTGTCATTATTCAGTCGCGATAATATTGCGATGGGCACCGCAATTGGTTTATCACATGATGTATTTGATGCGGCTTTAATGCTGGGTGTGTGCGATAAAATCGTGCCAGGTTTATTGATTGGTGCATTGCATTTTGGGCATTTGCCCACCGTATTTGTGCCTGCAGGCCCTATGAGCACTGGTTTGGATAACACATCAAAATCAAAAGTGCGCGAAAAATACGCACAAGGTTTAGTAGGGCGCGAAGAACTGTTTGCCAGCGAATCTGCGGCTTATCATGGCGCAGGTACTTGTACGTTTTATGGCACGGCAAACAGCAATCAAATGCTGCTAGAAGCCATGGGTTTACATGTGCCAGGCGCTGCATTTATTCATCCGCATGATGGTTTGCGTGAGGATATGACCCGTGAAGCCGTAAGGTTAGTCTTAAACAATACGCGTAAAGATAATTTCATTCCGATTGGTAAATTGGTGGATGAGCATGTGATTGTGAACGCGATGGTGGCTTTGTTAGCGACTGGTGGCTCAACCAATCATCTTATCCATTGGGTAGCCGTAGCGCGCGCCGCTGGTATTATCATTGACTGGACAGACTTCCACTATCTTGCAAAAGGTACGCCATTACTGGCAAGTGTTTATCCAAATGGCAAAGCCGATGTAAATGAATTCCAACAAGCTGGCGGCCCAGGTTTTGTAATCCGCGAATTGATTGAAGGCGGCTATATGTACCCAGATGTGTACACTGTTGCTAAAGGTGGTTTACGCGAATTTGGTAAAAAACCAGTTAAAGAAGATGGTAAATTGGTATGGAAAGATTATCCAGCCGAAAGTGGCGATGAAACCGTGGTGCGTACAGCCGCGCATCCATTTAATGAATCGGGCGGCTTGCGTTTGTTAAAAGGTAATTTAGGCCGCAGTGTGATTAAGATTTCTGCTGTGCCAGAAGATCGCCACATTATTGAAGCGCCAGCCATTGTGTTTGATGCGCAAGAAGAATTGTTAGCCGCATTTGATCGCGGCGAGTTAGAAAAAGATTTCGTAGCAGTAGTGCGTTTTCAAGGCCCAAAAGCCAACGGTATGCCAGAATTACACAAACTAACACCGCCATTAGCCGTATTGCAAAATAAAGGTTTTATGGTGGCAATTGTTACAGATGGTCGCATGAGTGGCGCATCTGGCAAAATTCCAGCGGCAATTCATTTAAGCCCGGAAGCTAGTGCAGGTGGTGCAATTGCTAAAATTCGTACCGGTGATATTGTGCGTTTAAACGCCAGCGTAGGTACATTAAACGTGTTGGTAGATGAAGACACATGGGCGGATCGTGAAGCAGAAGAATTGTCTGATGCGAAACGTAACAATAATTCGCACGGCATTGGGCGCGAGTTGTTTGGTGGAATGCGGAAGAATGTGTTGTCAGCTGAAGAAGGCGCCATCACTTGGCTCTAGCTGTTTGAAAATATAATTTATGCGGCGTTACTTTCGCTTGCCGTACTATTCGTACTGTCTGCGCTCAAGTGCCTTGCCTAAATTAATTTTGAAACAGCTACCAAGTTTTTAAGATAGCAAACACCGTAAAATTTCGTCATTCTGAGCGATAGCGAACAATTCAGAATTCATTTTTTTAAATAGGTAAAAGTATGATTAGCACACTAGATTTAGCCAAAGAAGGTCCAGTAATCCCCGTTATCGTCATAAACAAAGTTGAAGATGCTGTGCCAATGGCAGAAGCTTTATTGGCTGGTGGCATTCGCGTTTTAGAAGTAACGTTGCGTTCATCATGTGCATTACAAGCCATGGAACAAATCGCTAAGCATGTGCCAGACGCGATTTTAGGTTCAGGCACTGTGCGTAATTTAAAAGACGCACAAGCGTCGTTGGATGCAGGCTGTAAATTCGCGGTTAGCCCGGGCTATACAACAGAACTAGGCCAATTTTCTCGCAAAATTGGCTTGCCATTATTGCCAGGCGTTTCAACTGGCTCAGAAATTATGACAGCCAATGCGGATGACTACTTTTTCTTAAAACTGTTCCCAGCGGTGGCGGTTGGCGGTATTAATCTGCTTAAAGGCTTTGCTGGTCCATTCGGCGACGTGAAGTTCTGCCCTACTGGTGGTGTAACGGTGGATTCTGCGCCACAATTTTTAACTCTGCCAAACGTAGTGGTTTGTGGAGGCACATGGTTAACACCAGCCGATGCGGTTGCGCGCAAAGATTGGGCGCATATTACTAAATTAGCCAAAGAAGCCAGCGCGATTAAACCTGCTTAATTGCTTTAGTCCGCGTAATCGTTTTACTGGGTTAAAATTAGGGTTTGTGGCTAACACAAACCCTTTTTTTCGGCAAAAAATAGTGTTAAGTAATTGATTAATAGATAAATTAAAGTCAGGAAAATGTTTGAGCTTGCCAAATAAAACTTTAGATTTAAAAAAATATAAAACCATTGTGTTCGATTGCGATGGCGTCATACTGGATTCGAATATAGTTAAAACTGAGGCGTATTTTCGCACCGCTAAAAATTTAGGCGCAAGCGATAAGCAAGCGCAGGCGCTGGTGGATTATCACGTAAAACTAGGTGGTATTTCGCGCTACCATAAGTTTGATTGGTATGTGCGCGAAGTATTAAAACAGCCTGCAACAGATAAGGCGATTCAAGTGTTTTTAGATGAGTTTAGCCGTGAGTTGGAAGTGGGCCTAATGCATTGCACAATTGCCAACGGTTTACAAGAGTTGCGCGATGCCACAGCAGATGCCAAATGGATGATACTTTCTGGTGGTGACCAACAGGAAATTCGCGATTTATTTGCCAAACGTGATTTAGCCAAACACTTTGATGGCGGCTTATTTGGCAGCCCAGATAATAAAGACACGGTTTTGGCGCGCGAAAAAGCCAATGGTCATATTAAACAACCTGCTTTATTTGTTGGTGATAGCAAATATGATTTTGAAGCGTCGACCAATGCAGGTTTAGATTTTATTTTTGTAAGTGATTGGACAGAAGTGCCCGATTGGCAAGACTTTTGTGATAAAAATCATATACATGTAGAGCCTAATATACAGGCATTTAATAGATAGACTTAACTTAATGTTTGCTTACATTCAACAATTTTATTTTAAAAGTCATCTGCTATCAAAAGCGCAGTTTGATGACATGTGCTCGCATGGTAAGGTAATCGAACAAGACGAGCGTGGTATTAAGGTGATGATATTAGCAAACGGCGATTTTTTAAAAATCTTCAGAGTGCGACACTTAATCAGCGGCGCGCAGTTATATACGCATGCAAGGCGCTTTTGTCGCAATGCTAAAAGATTAGAGAATTTAAATATTCCCACGGTAAAAGTAAAAAAATTATTTTATTTTGAAGATAATCGTCATGCGGCAGTTTTGTATGCGCCGCTGCCCGGCGAAACGCTTAAACAATATCTGCGTAGTGACGCAATCGATAATGAAGCTTTAGCGCAAAAGCTTGGTCAGTTTATGGCAAAGTTACATTTTAATGGTGTGCATTTTCACTCCTTGCATACGGGCAACGTGGTGATCACTCCGCAGGGTGAGGTTGGACTTATTGATATTTCAGATATGAGTATGTATCCATGGCCGCTGCTGTGCAACACGCGCGCGAGAAGTTTTAAACGTTTTTGTCGATATTCAGAAGAGATTAAAATGGCTGGACGCGTATTTTGGGAGCGCTTGCAGTACCATTATTTTGAGCATAGTTTAAGCAGCCCTATGTGTATAGCTAAAATTAAAAACGCTAATCAAAAGCTTATTCATTTTCAAGAATAAGCAATCGATGTGAATTGGTAACAGCGTCGGCCAATGTAAAATTTTTGCGGCTATTATTCGCCAACTTTGCGCTTTATTCTAACTTCTTTCTGCATACATCCAATCCAATTGTCGCGGTTTGGTACCGCAGTGTGAAACCTTATAGCCCACTGCAGTAAGATGGTTTTTGACAAACTCGCGCGTTCTAAAATGTTCACCATCGCCGCGGTTAGCGCGAAAATCATGTGCAGATACAATAATGCGTTTTATATTAGAAAAATTTTCAATCATCGGTAACAGATATTTTTCTGCACCTTCAATATTAACTTGCAGTAAATCAATATGGGTTAACTGGTATTTTGATAGAAAATCTGGCCATGTTATCGAATCAACCTCGATATAACCTTTTTCATCGGTTGCAGCAGCGGTGTAATCGATAGCGCTGTGCAATAAAAAGTGTTGATTGTCATTGCTGATAGCACGACCACATGCCTGAAAGCGGCTAATTTGATTGAAAGTGTTACTCAAAAGCTCATATAAATAGGGCTGAATTTCTACGCCTACATATCGAATACCTTCCACTTTATCTGCTAGCCAGATAGCCTCATGACCAAGCCCTGCCCCAATACAAACAACTACATCATCTTTTTTAGGCATATAAAACTTGTAGTAATAGTGCGTGCAAAGCTTATTTAAGCTTTCTACATTTAAGTATTCTGAACGTCGTCTCAAGTAAACCCGGTGAGCACCAACTTTTTGATATAAAAAACCAGTTTGATTGCAAACAGAACTGTGAATAAAATTTGCAAGGAATTTACGAATTTTTTTTGGTGAAAACCAGTGCGCTACATTGCTCATATTCTCTCGTTTTTATTATTAATTAGTATAATTTTAGGGTTAACTTGCAGTAAAGATAGGATGAATTTTTTAGTGTAAGGCCAGTTAAAAATGACGCGCCAATTAGATTTAAGTGCTTGATTAAAAAACTGAGTGCACTGCAAGTGGCGTTTATTTTCGTGGCAAACTCTAGAAAGGGACAATAAGCGTTGCGCTAAAAATGGTTTTTTTAATGTTTGCAATTCTACGGATATGCGGCTGGGGTGAAACACTTCATCTACAAGATGTAAACCAACACTTTCTGCATAAGTGGCATTGTGGCGCAAACTATCATCATGTTTATGAATGAATGCCAAGGGATAATCAAGTGTGGTGCAGTAATAGTTGCTGAGCACATAGGCAAAAACTGGTATATCTTCTGAATTGCGAAATTGCTCAGGGTATAAAATTGATTTAAATATACGCTTATGTTTGGCGCAAGCACCATTCGAAATGCTAATAGTTTTATCCAGCAAATAACCTTTTAGTCTGTCATGTGCTGAATCTGGCAGCGTATTTGGCGTATGTAGTTTACGCCTGCCGCTTACAAAAACTGAATAATGTGCGCCAATCAGCATCATCGATTCGGGGTTGCTAGCTAAGTGTGAGCGCATTGCGCTAATTGCACCCTCTGCCATCTCGTCATCGGCATCTAAAAAAACTAAATAATCGCCACTTGCTTTAGAAATACCAAAATTTCGGGTAGCCGCCAAGCCTCCATTGGGCTTATGAAAGAATTTTATTTTTAGACTAAGCTCTATTTTTAGCTGATTGATGATTTCTGTTGTGTGGTCCGTAGACCCATCATCAATCACTATTAATTCAACATCTTTGTCTAATTGATTCGAGACAGAAAGAACGGCTCTTTTTAAAGTGTGGCCATAATTGTAGGTAGGAATAATGACGCTGAACAATAATTTGGGCATGATTGTGGCTCATTTTTTATTTATTAGTTTTAGTTAGTATTTTTTTGATAAATCACGACTGACTTTTTATTTTTTGTAGCGTTAAATCGCTTTGCAATCTTAAACTCTTTTAATTCTTTTGCAAGATAAGCCTCTCTGTCAGCTTGTTTAGCTGAATGATGAATGATGAGGAAATCATATTGGTTTATCTGATTATTTTTAATTGTATCCATTAGCATTACCCAGCTATCGTCCCATGTACCAATAAAAGGCGCATTGGCGTAATAGCGCGCGCGCGTATCGTCGTAAAACACAGGTTTATTATGTATGTTGTAAGTTTTCAGCCAAGTTACAGCATCTTGCACGTAATTGTAGCCATCTTGCTTGGGCAGTATATTTTTTAATAGCCCTAGCAACATGAAAATGACTATCGCAATGGTCAGCCACTTTTTCTTTTGATTATTTTTGTTCTGTGCTTGAGTATATTGAAAAAGATGTGCTAAATAAAACGCAGAAAAAATCATCAATACTAATGACAGCGCCACAACGTATCGGCTTGATAATACAAATGCCTTAGTAATAATGAGAGTGCTATTGATAACAGCGATTAAAGCCACGACAGCCAAGATATAAAACACCTTGTTATGGATTAAATTGTTTCTAAACCGAATGGCAAGTGTAGCTAAAGCAATATTAATAATGCCTGTTGCCGAAATGGATTTAACGACAATAACGTATATAAATGTCATTAATATGCCTTGCACAGCAAATTCGTCTAAAAATCGACCCAAAACTTGATTTGACATGATGGGAGATTTGGTGAAAAGTTGTTGAGTGAGCTCGTTGTAAACATTAAGGCTGAACACCTCGTTAAGCCTTCCAAAGCTTTTCATGGTGAGGCTATCAAAGACTAAAATTGCAGTAAAAATAGCGAAGATGGCAATAATACTTAAAAAATTACACTTTAAAAACTGCTTAAGTTTTTGATAAAACGTGGCGTGTTGATAGAAAAAAAGGCTTAATGGCAATGCAACCAAGTAGGCAATCGCTTCGATTCTAAATAGGGTGGCTGCGATTGCACTTAACTGCCAAAAAAGCGCATCTGAGTAATGATTACTTTTATCAAATCGTATAAAAAATACAATGCTGGTTAGAAAAAAAGCCCAAAATCCTTCGTCTCTCAATAACATCTGTAGTACATCGCCTGTTACATATTGCGCACTAAATAAGATGAGTGCACCCGCAACAATCACTCTGTTATTGCCACCAGCGAGTTGAATGATTTGAATAAAGCTGTATATGGCAATACTGTAAAAAATCACACTGAGTGCTTGAGCTGAGTGATGAATGCTGAGGCTAGTCAGCTGATGCACGATTGAAATTAAAGCAGAATAAAGCGGCCAATTAAACACTTTAACTGCAGATTGCCAATCACCTGCTGTAATTAACCTGGCAGATTCAAGATACAAAACTGAATCTGGGTTAATCCAACCATGCTGAATATATTGTAATTGTGCGGCTATCAGCATCGCCACAATAACAATAGCAAGCGTTAACTTGTTTGGATTTGCTGCATCTACTTTATTCAAGATATTGGTCAATGCGTGCTCACTTAGTATTTATAGCATTAATAATATTAACCGGCTTAATCTGTTTTAAGCAATTGAGATGTTGCAGTGGGCACTGCCTACTAAAACATGGGCTGCATTCTAACCCTAAATACTCAATTTTGGCATGTGCGCTCATGGGCGGTGTATGGTGGGGATCAGATGAGCCGAAAATAGCGATTAGTTTTCTATCCAATGCTGCTGCTACATGCATCAAGCCAGAGTCATTGCTAATGACGGTATCGCATAAAGACATTAAATCAATCGCTTCACCCAGCTTGGTTTTTCCGCCAAAATCATTGCAGCGATTTTGCGTGAGTTGGTTGATTTGGGTGGTGACAGGAATATCTTTGTCTGAGCCAAATAGCCACACTTGCCAGCCTTTATTCAAGGCATCATTGGCGACTTCTGCATAGTATTCCGCTGGCCAGCGTTTGGCTTCGCCGTATTCAGCCCCTGGGCATAAACCAAGCACTTTTTGTTGCGGCGAATCAATGCCCAGCTTGGCAAGAGTTGCCAATGCAGCTTGTGGATTAGTGACTAGTTGCGGGTTTGGAATCGCTGCTGGTAGTGTTTGATTGAATTTTAAACCTAAAAATACAAAACGCTCAACAGTTTTTTTTAATACATTTTTATCCAATGGGCGAATATCATTGATCAAGCCATAGCGCATTTCGCCTAAAAAACTGGTACGTCTTTTAATGCCAGCAGCCCAAGGCAGTAGGGCGGATTTGAGTGAATTGGTGAGAATAATGCATTGTGAATAACCTGCTTGTTTTAAGCTTTTGCCAAAGGCAATGCGTTGCCAAAAAGCCAGCTCACCATGCTTAAAAGTTAATGCTATTTTACCGTTAACTTCTGGCATACGTTCTAATAGGGGGAGCGTCCATGCAGGTGCGGCAACATCAATCACACAGTTTGGATTGTTAGCTTTTAGCGTTTTAAATAGACTTTGCGCCAACACCATATCGCCTACCCAAGCGGGGCCAAGCACGAGAATTTTTTCAGGCTTTAAATGCAGAGTTTGTTCTGATGGCATTTGCGATTAAGGGCTAGCTTAATTACTTTTAGCTATTCAATTTTTTGATGATGTTGCTAGTGCTGCGGCCTTCAACTAAGTCAATCAGGGCAATTTCGCCACCCCAGCTTTGCACTTCCTTGCCACCAACCACTTGCTCCGCCGTATAGTCACTGCCTTTGGCAATCACATCGGGTTGGATAGCATTGATTAAATTCAACGGCGTATCTTCATCAAATAAAATAACCGCGTCCACACTTTCCAAGGCTGCCAATACGCGCGCGCGGTCGTTTTCTTGCACCACTGGCCGCGTTGGGCCTTTGATAGCGCTTACTGAGCGGTCGGTGTTTAATCCTAAAATCAATTTATCACCACGTTTTTTGGCGGCTTCTAAATAGGTCACATGCCCTGCATGCAATAAATCAAAGCAGCCATTGGTGAAGACGATTTTTTGATTTTGTTGTTTCCAAATACTAATTTTGGCTTTTAATTGCGTTAAATCACAAACTTTGTGGGCTTGTTCCGTGCTTTGTTGGCTGGTCAGTGCTTCATATAAATCGGATTGTGTAATAGGTACCGTGCCTACTTTGCCGACTACTACAGCGGCAGCAATATTAGCTAGTTGCAAGCTTTGCAATACAGAAAGATTGTGCATCAGACCTGCTGCCAGTGTGGCAATCACGGTATCGCCTGCGCCAGATACATCAAATACCTGCTTGGCAATAGCGGGCAGGTGATGCGTTTTTTCATCAATCAGCGAAATGCCTTCTTCACCGCGCGTCACTGCCAAAAATTCAAGCTGTAATTTTTGTTTAAGTAAGCTGGCTTTACTGATTAAATCGATATCATCAATGGTGGTATCGCAAGCTTCGGCAGTTTCTTTTTTATTGGGTGTCAGCGCGGTAGCGCCGCTATACTTGCTGTAATCGCGGCCTTTGGGGTCAACCAGCACTGTAATATTCGATGCGTTGCATTGTGAAATAATGGCTTGGCAGGTGGCTTCGCTTAACAAGCCTTTTGCATAATCAGACAAAATAACCACGCTGGGTTTTAAAGCTAATTGTTGCTTAATCGCTGCATTTAAGCCTGAATTTTCAGCCGCATCAAATACTGCGCCGCTTTCTTGATCTAAGCGCAGCATTTGCTGATGACCGCTTAATACGCGTGTTTTGGCAATGGTAGGGCGATTTTTTGAAGTATAGATTCCACTGGTATCAATCGCCAATTGCTGTAATAGCTTAAGCAAAGTTGCGCCCTCAGAATCATCGCCCACGCAGCCAATCATATGCGTTTTAATACCTAGCAAAGCCAGATTCGCTGCAACGTTGGCTGCGCCTCCAGCACGTTCATTCTGCTGATTCAGTAGCACAATCGGCACCGGCGCTTCAGGGGAAATTCGGCCCACAGAACCCATTAAGTAGCGGTCTAGCATCACATCGCCAATCACTAGCGCGTGTTGTTTTTGATGATTGATAGGGTGACTACCAAACTGTTTTACAGCATCTAAAAAAATATCTGCCATACAGCTACTTAAGACTCTAAAATTTCACACAAAGAATGCCCAACAAAAATATGTGCTTCTTGAATACGTGCAGTCACCGAAGACGGCATCACCAAATTAAAATCGCAAATCGCGTTTAATTTGCCACCGCTACCGCCTGTTAAGCCAATCGTGGTCGCGCCGATTTCTTTAGCCGCTTCCATCGCGCGTACTACATTTGCGCTATTACCAGAAGTGGTAATGCCAATCACCAAGTCTTCTGGGTAGCACAACGCCTCAATCTGGCGGGCAAAAATATAATCGTAGCCATAATCATTGCCTACAGAAGTCAGGATTGAAGTGTCAGTGGTTAATGCAATCGCAGGCATGCCTTTGCGTTCTTTTTTAAAGCGGCCCACAATTTCGGCTGCAATATGCTGGCTATCTGCCGCGCTACCGCCATTGCCCATAATCAAAATCTTGCCGCCAAATTTAATGCAATCTTGCATCTTAATACCGATGGTACTAATCAGAGGGAAAAGTGGCTCTAGCGCATTGAACATCGCCATATGAGCGGCATGTTCGCCTTTTAGGTAATTAATGTAATCCATTAGCAGTATTTGTCCTCACTTAATAGATAGTTCTGAACATAATCTTTAACGCCATCTTCTAGGCTGGTAAAAGCTTTGCTGTAACCAGCAGCACGCAACTTGTTCATGCTGGCTTCCGTAAAGTATTGGTATTTGCCTTGTAAGTCTTCTGGCATATCAATGTATTCGATTTGTGGTGCTTTATCCATGCTTTGCATAACAGCAGTAGCTAGGTCTTTAAAGCTACGCGCTTTGCCAGTGCCAATATTGTAGATGCCATTTTTACAAGACTTTTTGGTGCCATTCGCTTGGTCAAAAAAATGCACGATAATATCGGCGCAATCTTTTACATAAACAAAATCGCGCATTTGCATGCCATCGGCTACATCGGCTTTATTGCTTTTAAACAACTTCATAGCGCCAGTGGCGCTTACTTGGTTAAAGGTATGAAAAGCTACGCTGGCCATACGTTCTTTATGATATTCGTTAGGGCCGTAAACATTAAAAAATTTAAAGCCTGCCCATGCTGGCGGTTGCAGCGCGTTTTCGGCCATTTGGCGTAATGCCCACTGGTCAAAAAAGTGTTTTGAATAGCCGTAAGCATTCAGCGGGCGTAATTTATCAATATTGACATCATCGTAGCCGTTGGCGCCATCGCCATAAGTAGCGGCAGAGCTTGCATAGAAAAACGGTACTTCATGCTCAGCGCACCAGCCCCACAAGTCTTGGCTGTAATGAATATTAGCTTCCACCAATTTATTAAAATCGCGCTCTGTAGTGGCGCTGATTGCGCCCATATGGATGACGGCATCAATTTCAACATCGCCATCATTGCCGTCTAAAAAGTCAAATAGCTGGTCTTTATCCAAATATTCAACATATTGGCGATGTACAAGGTTTTGCCACTGCGCTTCATGCGTAATATGATCAACAATAACCAAGTCATTTCGACCCAATTTTTTGTTAAGGTGCCAGGCGATTACACTGCCAATCATGCCCGCACCGCCTGTAATTACAATCATAATTGCGTCACTATCAACTGAAAGGTGAAATTATAACGCTTATTGTTTTGCACGCCTATTGGTTAGCTGGCCTGCTAGTTCGCCCCTAGGGCTTGAGCACGTAATTTGGTCATCTCATTGTCTTTTTTCGCTTGCATGTTGTCCCAATCAGCTGTTACCCAGCCTTGCAGATTTTCCAGCGCGATTTCTGTCATCGCATGAATCCAAGCATCATTTTCGTTTAAAGCAGGAATATAGTGATATTCGCCACCACCAGCATGTGTGAAAATCTCTTTGCCTTCCATGGCGATTTCTTCTAACGTTTCCAAGCAGTCGCTACTAAATCCGGGACAAATCACATCAATGCGCTTAGTTTTGGCTTTTCCTAAGTCGTCTAAAACGCCTGCCAAATAAGGCTTTAGCCATTCTTGCTTACCAAAACGTGATTGAAACGCGATGCTGTATTCATCTTTGCTTAAACCTAATGCTTCAGCCAATAAGCGCCCAGTTTTGTGGCAAGCGCAATGGTAGGGGTCGCCTTTAGTTAAATGCACTTTTGGCACACCATGAAAGCTCATCACTAATTTGCTCGGTTTGCCGTTGATTTGCCAATAGGCCTGCACGCTTTTTGCCAAAGCGGCGATGTAAGCAGGGTGGTCGTGATAGCTGCGAACAGTGCGCACCGCTGGCACATTGCGCATTTTAAGCAACACTTTCCATACTGCATCAAACACAGCGGCGGTGCTGCTGGCGGCGTATTGTGGAAACAGTGGAAACACCAAAATACGGTCGCAATGCTGGGCTTTCAGTTTTTCAATTGCCGCTTGCATGCTAGGGTTGCCGTAGCTCATGCCTAGCTCTACCGCAAAGGGTGATTTTACTTTTTGCACTAAAAAGCCACTCAATAATTGTGTTTGTTTTTGTGCATGTGCCAGCAAAGGTGAGCCTTCTGGCGTCCATACTTGCGCATATTTGGCGGCGGATTTTTTTGGGCGAATCACTAAAATAATACAGTGTAAAATCCAGCACCAAATAAAACGCGGAATTTCTACTACACGTCTATCCATTAAAAATTGGCCTAAATAGCGCCGCAATGCGCTGGATGTTGCCGCATCTGGCGTACCTAAATTAGCGATTAAGATGCCGACTTTAAGTTGGTCGCCATGGGTAAAAGGGGGTTCTGGATTGTAATAAGTCATGCAGCGATTTTAGTGTAAACGCGCGCCAATAGCTATGCAGAAAATAAGCCAAAAGCATTGAAAGCAGAAATTTAAAAATTCGGTCAATTAAATGCGTTAAGTTAATAACAAAAAAGGCGCTAATTTGCGCCTTTAATCAATACCAGTTTTAATGAATAACAGTTTAATTTTTTTATTTGCGTCTACCAGAAACCAGCAAAATACCACCCACTGCAAGCGCCGCAATACTGCCCCATAACGGAATATTCACCTGCTCTTTTTCTTGTACCTTTAATTCAATCGGCCCGATTTTGGCTTTGGTACTATCTTTGGTGTAGCTAAAGCCACCATAAGCTAAGCCTAAGCCGCCTAGCACAAGCAAAATAATGCCAATCATTTTTGTTGTATCCATTTTTAATTCTCCCTTAATTATTTAACGTTATTTGCCTACTTGATTACCGATAATACCGCCTACTGCCGCGCCACCCACTGTGCCAATTCCACTGCCGCCAGTAAGCACCGCACCTGCAACGCCGCCTATAGCCGCGCCTGCTGCGGTTGCTTTATCGCGTGTAGACATGCTGCTGCAAGCACTCATGCTAAGTGCGCAAGTTAACACCAATAATGACGTTAATTTTCTGCTATTTAATGCATTCATTTTATCTCTCCTAGTCGGTTTCGCATGAGTTTCATGCTTTATTACGGTTTGCGCTACACGATGCGTATTCTGTAATTTAGGATGATTTAAAAAAATAAGGATAAGTCTGTTTGTGCTGTCAGCGTTATCTGACAACGACGGGCAGTTAATGCAGTTGGACGATTAAAAACTAGGTATTAGATAAAGCATTTGATAGTAATTTTGCAGTCACATCCACAATCGGTATCACCCGTTCATAAGCCATTCTGGTTGGGCCAATCACACCCAAAGTGCCCACCACTTGGCCGTCTGCTTCATACGGCGCGGTCACCATACTGCATTCATCCAGTGGCAAATAACCGCTTTCGTTGCCGATAAAAATTTGAATACCTTCGGCGCGCTGGCTATTATCTAATAGCTGCATCAGGCTAGTACGGCGCTCAAACACTTCAAATAATTTGCGCAAACTGTTTACATTGGTCGATAACTCATCGACTTGCAATAAGTTACGCTCACCCGCAATTACCACGCCATCATTGTCTGCCGCTTTATTGCTGGCTTCTAGTGCGGCAGACATCAGCTTATTCATATCGGTTTGCATTTGCTGCAATTCAGCATGTAATTTTAGGTGTACTTCATCAAAGGTTTGGCCAGCAAAATGTGCATTAAAGTAATTGCTGGCTTGGGTTAATTCGCTGGCGGAATAAGGCTTTTCAGAGAGGATAATGCGGTTTTGCACATTGCCATCACTGGTGACAATAATCACCAAAATACGCTTTTCAGTCAGTGGCAAAAACTCTAAATGCTTAAATGCCACGCGCTGCCGTTTAGGAATCATCACCACGCCAGCGAACTGGGTCAGTTGTGACAGCATATCGGCAGCGCTACTAATTAATTCACTTTGATTGGGAGAATTTAAACCGCTTTTTAAATGCGCAATTGCCTGATTTTCTAACGGCTGCACTGTTAAAAGTGAATCTACAAATAGCCGATAGCCTTTTTGCGTAGGTATACGCCCAGCCGAAGTGTGCGGGCTGGCGACAAACCCTAAATGTTCAAGGTCACTCATCACATTGCGAATAGTCGCCGCACTAACATCTAAACCGCTGTGCTGTAACAACGTGCGCGAACCAATCGGCTGACCATCACTAATGTAATGTTCAACTAAGGTTTTTAATAAAATTTGTGCGCGTTTATCCAAAATATTCGGCTGTAAAAACTGGTTAAGTTAAGTTGATATTTTGCCTTAATTGCGGCTTTATCGGTGAGATTCAATGCTTCAAACTAGATTTCATTTTGATGACAAATTTTAAAATGGTCATTTTGAAACGTTTTTAATAGCCCGTTCGGGCTAATGCGGCCTATTTTTGTCATAAAACTGCATCTATTTTATTTTAGCTTACGTAATCCAATATGGATTAATTGAAATCCGCATTGATTACTTATTTTTTATTATGTTATTCATTTTGTTTTTAATTTTTTGGAGATTTATGATGAAAATCACATTATCGAAGATTGCACTGGCTTTAGGTTTTATTGCAAGCGCATCTGTATTAAATGTAGCGCAAGCGGCAAATTTAGCCGTTATCAACAGCGCCAACCAAATTGGTGTATTTGATTCAACAAACGCAGCATCAGCAGCATTTGTTAATATCAGCGGTTTAAGTGCTGGCGAAACGTTAATTGGTATCGATTTAAGGCCTTCTAACAATACTATTTACGGTATCAGTTCTGCTAACAGAGTCTACACTGTGGATGCTTATTCAGGTGCGGCTACGTTCGTTAGTGCTTTAAGTACGTCTATTATCGACACACGCTTGGGCTATGGTTTCGATTTTAACCCAGCCGCCGATTTTGCTGGCAACGCTTCACTTCGCTTGATATCTTCAGCAGGTAACAATTATGCGGTTAACGTCAACACTGGCGCAATCGCTTTTAGTGGCACAATTGCGTCAGGGTTCTCAGCTACGGCATATACAGGCTCAACCCCAGCAGGTGCGCCAACCACAACACCAACACTTTATTATGTAAATAGCGGTACAGATACATTAAATGTGAATGTGAATGCTGGTGCTTTTAACGCGCCAAATATTCAACCAGTTGGTACAGGCCTTGGTGTAGATATTTTAAATGCTAACGGTTTTGAGTTGTTTGCAGATGGCAGCGCTTTTCTGGCAGCCACGGTTGATGATGGTGGTTTGCAAACCAGATTATTCAGTATTGATTTAATCACAGGTAAAGCAAGTCTAGCCTCTTCAGCAATTTCAAGTACATTTGACGGCACTATTAACGGCTTGTCAGCAGCACCATCAGCAGTGCCAGTTCCAGCAGCAGCATGGTTATTTGGTTCTGCATTGTTAGGCTTGGTTGGCTTTAGACGTAAATCAGTTTAATCATGTTTTAGTTTGATTAACGCTTAATTTATCCCCTGATTTTAAGCGTTAATATTCAAGCTGGGGTTATTCACTTAGCCCCAGCTTTTTTACGTGTGCGCAATATTTATAGCTAATTGCATAGGCTTGCTTTTTCAAAGCCTTTATCTGTGATTAAATACTGGCATGCTTCCATTATTTGAATCTATCGCCATTATTGGCAAATATATGAACCAAGCGGCTTTGCAGCAAATGCAAACCGATTTAGCTGATTTGGCACGCCATTTAAAAGCAAAAAATATTGAAGTGTGGGTAGAAGAAAATACCGCGCAATATGCTGAATTAACAGGCTTTAAAACCGCATCATTAGCAACGATTGGCAGCAAGGTCGATTTAGCTATTGTGATGGGTGGCGACGGCACCATGTTAAGTGTGGCCAGAAGCCTAATCCAAAATAATATTCCGTTAGTGGGCATTAATCGTGGCCGATTTGGTTTTTTAACCGATTTACGCGCAGAAGAAATGTTACTAGCCGTGGATAAGATTTTGGCCAATCATTATCAGCTAGAGTCGCGCATGCTATTAACCGCTAGCGTGGTGCGTGCAGGCAAACCAATTTTTCAAGGCTTGGCATTAAACGATGTGGTGATAAAAAGTGGCCTGCGTTTAATTGAAATTACCGTTGAAATTAACCGACAATTTGTACACAAACAACGCGCAGATGGCTTAATTATTAGCACACCAACAGGCACCACCGCTTACGCCTTAAGCGCAGGCGGCCCCATTTTGCACCCTAATTTAGAAGCGATTGCCATTGTGCCAATTAGCCCGCATACCTTAAGTAATCGGCCCATTGCAGTGAACAGCACCAGCGAAATTGAAATTAATTTAGTACAAGCTGATGATGCGCAACTGAGCTATGACGGGCAATTTGAAATTTTGTTAGAAATGGGCGATAGAATTTTGGTAAAGCGTGCTGAGAAAACAGTCACGTTGTTGCACCCAAGCGAGTATTGTTATTTTGATATGTTACGCAACAAACTAAACTGGGGCTAATTATTCGCAACAACAATTCGCAATCACTGCGTTAACTGCGGCTTGCCGTACCCATGTACTGTCTGCACCTTGTCGCCTTGTGCTTGCAAATTGTTGTAACGAATATTCACTTTATTAAAGTATTAATCAACTTTTAAAAATTATGTTACAAGCCTTATCCATTCGCGATTTTATTATTGTAGACAAGCTTGATTTAGAGTTTGACCGCGGTTTTACCACGCTCACGGGTGAAACGGGTGCGGGTAAATCTATCTTAATTGACGCCTTGTCGCTGGCTTTGGGAGCGCGCAACGATGGCTTAATCGCGCGAACAGGCTGTGATAAAGCCGACATTAGCGCGACTTTTTCGATTAATGAAAATTTAGCCGCCAAAAACTGGTTAAGTGACAACGAAATTGCGTTGGATGATGCCTTAATGTTACGCCGCGTGATTTATGCCGATGGTCGAAGCCGCGGCTTTATTAATGGGGCTTCGGCGACTGTTAATCAGATGAATGAGTTGGGCGAATTTTTGGTGGATATTTATAGCCAAAATGCCCACCATTCTTTACTTAAGCCCGCAACGCAGCGCCAAGTGTTGGATGATTTTGCGCAAAATACAGATTTAGCGAGCCTTGTTGCTCAACACTATAAAGCTTGGCACACGCTACATACACAGCGGCTAGCAGTAGAAAAAAATGCCGCCGCTTATGCCGATGAGCTAGCTGAATTGCGCGATAAAACGCGGGAATTACAGCAATTAAATTTTAACTTAGAAGATTGGCAAGAGATTCAGCAAGAGCATCATCGTTTAGCCAATGGCGCGTCACTGCTTTCTGGCTTAGAGGCTTGCATTGCATTGCTGGATGATAATGATGTGAATATCAGCGGCATGCTGGCGCAAGTGCAGCAAAAGTTAATTGGCTTGGTGGATTTTGATGCGCAATTAAAAGATGCTGCCGATAATGTGGATTCTGCGCTGATACAACTTGAAGAGGCCAGCCGCGCGCTAAATCGTTATCTGCAAAAAGCAGAGCTTGATCCAGCAAGGCTTGCGGAAGTGGAAAATCACATTCAAGCCGTGCATAACGTATCGCGCAAATATCGCAGTAAGCCAGAAGAATTAACCGAATTATTACTGATTTTCCAAGCGCGCATGGCAGAACTAGAAAGCTTCGCCAACGATGGCGCATTAGCAAAGCAAGAAACCGAAACGCTGAAAGTTTATCAAGATTTAGCCAAGCAACTCAGCCAAAGCCGTCAGCAAGCTGCCAAAATCTTAAGCCAAAAAATCAGCGTTGAGATGCAGCGATTATCTTTAAGTGGCGGCCAGTTTAGTGTGGATTTGCTTGCATGCGAACCCTCAGTTAACGGCTTAGAAAGCGTGGAATTTTTAGTAGCAGGCCATGCAGGCGTAGAGCCGCGACCATTGAATAAAGTGGCTTCAGGCGGCGAACTATCAAGAATTAGCTTGGCCTTGCATGTCACAACTGCCTCTCAAGGCAGCGTGCCTTGCATGATTTTCGATGAAGTCGATGTAGGAATCGGCGGCGGTGTGGCAGAAGTAGTCGGGCAGTTGCTCAAACAACTAGGTGCAGAGCGCCAAGTGCTAGTGATTACGCATCTGCCGCAAGTAGCATCACAAGCCGCACAGCATTTGCAAGTGAGCAAAACCCAACAAAATGGCGCAACTTTAAGCCATATTCAAGCATTAAGTAGCACGGAACGCATTGAAGAAATCGCCCGTATGCTGGGCGGAATTCAAATTACCGATACCACCCGCAGCCATGCAAAAGAGATGCTAGGCATTTAAAATTTGCTCGCGTAAACGGCTAATCAATAATATTAATCTTGCCATTCATCACAATATGAAACTGGCAGTTATAGTACAAAACCGCAGGCGCATCGGCAGGCACCGTGAATGTAATCTTACCGCGGTCTGTGCCATTGCCAGTAATCCCACTTTTAAAGGCATTATCCTTGCCAGCGCTGATATTGGTTTTAATCCATAACGGATGGCCAACCGCATTCATCTCAAATTGGTAAGTTACCCCACGTTTTAGTGTTAACTCTGGGTTTTGCACATCGTTTACAAAGTAAGCTGGTTCGCCTTTTGTTTTAAATTGAATAACTTCGTCTGCAAATGCAGATGGAATGTTGAGCAACGTAGCAAACACAAAAGCGATACCAGGAATTGAAATAAGCGGTTTCTTTATCATAGATTTTCTGCCTTAATTAGGTTTAACGTTTGAATTAAGGGGCGCCGTTAGGCGTCCCGCTTGAATGATGGGTTAGAGCTTTGCAATTTAAACGACATCACTTTGACTCGATACTTCTGTTGCAACACTTGTTCCACACCACGGACAAAACTTCATTTCGATTGATGATGAACCTCCGTCATGGATTATAAGACCATATCTTTTTGATTCTCTATCAAACGTAACAAGGTTGTCAGGACACTCAAAAATGTCGGCGTGGTCTGAGCATTTGTAATTTGCCCAGTAATCAATGGAATCACAGCAGTGTTTTGACATATATCTCTAACGTTTGAATTAAGGGGCTGGCTTTAGCCAGTCCCGCTTGAATGATGGGTTAGCCATTACTTGCTAGATTTATTAAGCTCACTTAGAAACGAGCCTTTAATAAGTGGTAACTCATGCCCATTTTTTAAAACTGAAATTTTATTTTTGTTAACTAAAACTTGCAGTTCGGCTGGAAAGGCAAAAAACTTAACAAGGTCTGGCCTATCCAAAGCAAGTTGATATAACGAAATTTTAATAAAATTGTTTTTATCTTTATTTCCTTCACCATCGTTTAAATCTGATAACCACCAACCAGAATCATTTTGTTCAGGAGTAGCTCTCTCAAGTAACACCTGATTAGATTTTTTGTAGTTTTTATGAACGACTAACCCTTGAGCTAACGATGGAAATGTTAACGGTAACTGCTTACTAACGCTTTCTAATGCATCTTTCTGACTGCGAAGTTGCTTAAGTGTGTTGTTAAATGAATCAACAAACTCTATAGGTACAACTTTAAAATCAGGCTCTAAGATTTTAAGTGTGTTATTAGGTCCTTCACTAAATTTAGTAATCATCCAGCCAAATTGCATAGTTTGGTTGGGCTTAAAGCGCTCTCCATTTGCGACTAACTCTTCTAGATTGGAAAGCATAAGAGTTATATCCCCTGCGGGGATTGTTTTGTCAGAAACATTAATTTGAAATTCAGGCTGGCCAAATTGTTTACATTTTGTTGTGGTATATAACGCAGCATCAGCTGATACCGCAGCACTTGCAGTAAAAAACGCGGCAATAAACGGAAATATTTTCATAATTATTCTCATTTTTGAATGGCTAACGCCGAGTTCAGCGGCAGTTTTTAAGTTGTGGTTTTATGGAATACTTTTGCGCAGCAAAACCATAAAACCGCGACTTAAAAACTGTCCAGCACACGAAGTGTGCGAGCTGCAACGACTTGTTAGGTACGTTTTTCTACAGGAAAACCAGCCAATTCTATTCCATTTAATAATTCGGTGATATTTGGATTACCTAAAACAATCAGCTCACGTGTCACATTAGGCTTAACTGTTACATATAGCTTACCTATATGAGGTACGGGCCCCATACCCCATTTATTACTTGGATCATAGCTAATAGATGAAATTGAGTCGGAGTTAAAGCTAAAGTTAGAGCGTGATTGCTTTAAATATTCTCCACTGCCAGCAACGAATTTACGTGACTTAATAACATACGATTGTGGTACTAAATCATAGGCGTTACCAGACTCAGTTGCAGATGCAATTTTAGGATTCACGGAGGACATAAGCTGACTGACGATAGCGCCATGAACACCATTTCTATCTATCGTTACTTCATATGTTCTATTGAGAATTAAAAAATAGTATTCCATTGCTAAAAATCTAACTTCGATATCTTTCATCATAGTACCTAACGTTTGAATTAAGGGGCTGGCTTTAGTCAGTCCCGCTTGAATGATGGGTTAGGGCTGTTTTAACTGCAAGATTCACAATAACTCTCTAGCTCCTTAATCCGTTTGTTAATTTGATCTAACCGACAAGAGTGCTCCATTTGAGCCTTTGTAAAGGGAGCACCGCCAATAAATTTGTTAAGAATCGCGGCGCAGTGAGCTTCCGAGTATTTTAACCATGCTCTTTGAGCGATTTTTGTGAATTTTATTTCATCTTCGGTGGCTTTGTCTGGATAGTCGCTAAGTAATTTTTTATAGACTTCATTTAGTTTTTTATCCGCTTGGTCGGCTAGATGCTCAGTACGATAAGACTCGCAAAAATCATCTTTTGAGTTAGTACAGTCCCACTCATCGGCATAAGCTTCCAAGGCAAATAACAATAATAAAATGACTAAAGCTGATGCGCGCATCTTAAAGCCCTAACGTTTGACATAAGGGGCTTGCGGTAGCAAGTCCCGCTTGATGGATGGGTTAGCCTTAATTTGCAACTAAACTGACCTCGCCAGTTGGGCCGCTACGCACAAATAATAAGCCAGAAGGTTGGTCAGAATCAGGCCATGCTAGCCCTTCCGATGACTTGCCATCAATTAGAATTGAATATTTCGCTGAAATTGGTATTGAAATTGTAGCCTCCGCCCAAGAACTTCCAATAACTTTTGGAGAGCGAGCTTCATAATTTGGTTTTGCAGTTTCAATAACATTAAATTGATTATCTAGAAAAACAATTGCGGGTATTAAAACATGCCCGTCACGATTCCATAGCATATTCACAGGCTCTGTTTTAACAGTAAGTGATTTGGGTGCTTTGCTTGGCAGCTCAAAAGCCGAAAAGAAACTTCTGCCTTGTATAAATTCGAAAACAGGTGATTCGGGAGTGATTGACACCTTGAATTCTTGATTTTTCGTGAGTTTGTTAAATTGAAAATTCTTGTAAGATGAGCAGCAAAGCGAAGCACTTAGAAGTTTTTGTGTATGTATAGGGGGGAGAAAAGTACCTGTTGCATTTAATGGGCCAGTTGCGCAACTAGATAAACAAATCAAAAGTGCTAGATAGGTAAGAATTTTCATTTTGTCCCTGAAGGCTAACGTAAAGTAGACCCCAAATACGAACTTAATCTTTTATTTGGGCAGGTTGTTAATTTTATTAGAAAGTACATAATATCTTACAAAACAATAAGCTATATTTTTTTATCCGACCATTTTTTACTACTTCGCCAACTCAGCCGCCTCAACCACCACTTTATACAATCCTACTTCTTGCGCAGTTTTAACGCGCTCACCCACAGCAATTCTATTTTGTTTGCCAGCTGCTACGCCATTAATAATCATAGGTTGACTTTGGCCAACTGGGCGACCTGTTTGTGGGTTATATTTCACTACGCGCACTTGCACGCGACCAACAGGCAAGCTGGTGGCGTTTTGTACAACTGCGTATAAATTGCCTGCATTATCAGCTTGCACGCCCGATTGTATGTATTTGGCAGGGTTGCGCGGAAAATCAATGCGCATGCCGCGCTCACCAGCTTCTTTGCCTATTGCAGAATTAGAGCCAGCGGCTACTTGGTAGTGTTGTAACGCGCCATTAATATCGCCGCGATCTTCTGCAATTTGGCCTAAAAGCGCATGGCCAGGTGCAGTGGGTAGTAATTCGTTGGCGCGTTTTAAGTAGGGTTCGGCTTCGGTTTTTTTGCCCATGTTAAATAGCGCAATGCCGCTTTGTACGTGCGGTTTAAAGTAATCGGGCTGCATCTTAATGGCTTTGGCATAATAGTTAAGCGCATCTTGCGATTTCTTTTCAGTTAAGGCAATGTCGCCTAATAGCTCTTGAAACCTAGCCTCACGCGGTTCGCCTGCAATGGCTTGTTGCGCGAGTTTGGTAGCGGTGGCTGTATCTTTTTTGGCTAAGGCTTTCACACCATCGTCATAAGCTTTATAGGCGGCTTGTGTGGATTTTAATTGACCGACTTTTTGTGCAAACACTTCTTTGCCCCAATTGCCGCCTGCGCCTAACTTAGCTAGCGTAACTTTGTTGGCAGCGACGCGTTCTGGCGAGGGCGGGTGGCTGGCAAATAAGCCCGTAATAAAATTACTTTCGCGGTCTTTGCTTAACCGCACAAAAGTTTCTTGCAAAGTAACCGCTGCGGCAGGGTCGTAGCCTGCTTTTTTCATATATTGCATGCCATATAAATCAGATTCAGATTCCGCATCACGCCCATATTTGCTCGATACCAATTGCGCGCCCAACTGTGACGCGCCAACCACTAAATTGGCATAATCGGTATTTTGCGCACCAATGCCCACGGCAATCATCGCGCCTTGCAAAAATAAGCCGCGTTCCATACTTTTTGCGCCATGGCGTGCGGCGGCATGCACAATCTCATGACCCATGACGGCGGCTAATTCTGCCTCGCTATTCAGCTCATACAATAAGCCACGATTAAATGCGATTTTGCCGCCTGGCATGGCCCAAGCATTGGGTACAGAGTCATTCAGCACTACAAATTCGTACGGCAATTCGGGTCTATCAGAAACCGCACCTAAGCGTTTGCCAATATCTTGCACATAAGCGGTTAATTCGGGGTCTATTACATAATCGCCGCCTTGTGATTGGCGGGCAGGGGAGTAGTTTTCTTTGCCAATTGCAATTTCTTTATCTTGGCTAACAAACTGAAATTCTTTTTTCTTGGTAACAGGGTTAGTGCCACAGGCTGTTACGCTGAAACCAATCGCTATTGCAATCAGTAATGAATAATAACGTTTCAACATGATGCACTCCCGAACATTTAGATTCTATTACCAACGTTTGTGTTGTTGAGTCGACTTAACTATTTATTTAAGGCAAATTAATTAAGCGGCAAGCAAAGAAACGTTTATCAAACAAAAAAACGTTTATAAAAAAACGTTTATTAAGTGATGATTTATTTTTTCTTACCGCACGGCTGTACTTTATTTTTTTACCGCACGGCTGTGCTTTATTTCTTTTTGCCGCACGGCTGTACTGCGCAAATGCCGTAAATCATCAATGAATGCTCTTGCATTTTAAAGCCACGCGATTCCGCTGCTTCTTGCTGACGTTTTTCAATTTCGGCATCGTAAAATTCTTCTACGCGGCCACATTTAACGCAAACGATATGATCGTGATGCGTACCCTCGTTGAGTTCAAATACGGCTTTGCCGCTTTCAAAATGATGGCGTGATAACAAGCCCGCTTCTTCAAATTGAGTCAGTACGCGGTAAACCGTCGCTAAGCCAACATCTTCGCCCGTGGTGATTAAAATTTTGTACACATCTTCTGCTGATAAATGGCGTTCTTTGCTGTTTTCAAACAGCTCTAAAATTTTTAAACGTGGCAAAGTGGCTTTTAATCCAGCGTTTTTTAAATCTTTTTGCTCATGCATGATAGGCGCTCAATAGTGATAGGATGATAATTGGGTGTTTTAGGCTGTTAACCATCGTGGTATATTAACGCCAATTTAGTAATAAGTCTTTATTCATGCATAAAACCATGCGCAGTTTATTTATTTTAATAATTGTTATTTGCAGCACGTTAATGATTGGTTGCGGCTCGCGTGTGCCTGTGATTAAGCCATTTAAGCTGGATATTCAACAGGGCAATGTGGTCACTTCTAAGATGCTGTTACAACTGCGGCCTGGCATGACTAAATCGCAAGTAAAATTTATTATGGGCACGCCATTGGTGGTGGATAGTTTTCACACCAATCGTTGGGATTATTTTTATCAGCTACGTCAAGCTGGCAAAATTGTAGAGCAGCGCCGCGTGATTTTAGATTTTGAAAAAGAATTGCTGGCTCGCGTGCGTGGCGATGTGGTGCCACAAGGTACGCCAGGTGCTGAGAGCGCTGTTGCTTTAGCAAATGAGACACCTGTCATTGCAAAACCAGTAGTAAAAGAAGGTTTGCTTGAAAATCTGCAGTTTTGGAAAAATAACCAAAGTACAGCAGTCGAACAAGCGACAGCTGCTGACCAAGCGACCAAGCCAAAAGAAGCCGAAAAAAGTTTATTTGATAAACTGAAATTTTGGCAAGCGGACAAACCAGTCGCTAAGCCTAACGTTGATGCTGGACTCAAGCCTAAAACTATTGTTGAGCCAATAAAAGAAGCGTTGCCAGCAGTTGTGCCAATTGTTGTCGCACCTGCCATTGCTGCTGAAGCAGTATCGCCAGACGTAACAACTGCGGAAGCCGAAAAGCCGTCTATGTTAGCCGTACCAATTGAACTAGGACCTACGGATAATGCGCAAGCTGCAATCACAGCCACAGAAAGTACGCCAAGTGTTGTTGAGCCAGCCATTGCTGCAACAATTGAATCTGCGCCAGCTGTAGTTGATGCAGCAAAAGAAATGGTACAAGAAACGACTGTATCCGAATCGCAACCAGTTGATTCGACGCCAGCAATCGTGAACGGAGAAGAACGTTTTATTTTCAGGTTTGATCGCAAGTTAAACCCTAAAAATTTAGAGAGCGTTCAAACGCCAGCATTAGCGCCTAAAGAAACATTGCCGACACTGAAAGCAAATCCAGGCAAAGAAATTTCAGCGCCTGTTGCAGAAGAGCCTGGATATTTTGAGCGTATGTTAGAAAAAATCGGCTTTTAAAAGTGGTTAAGTAATGGCTAAAACTAAAATTGTCATCGCAGGTGTAACGGGTCGAATGGGGCAAGCTTTGCTTGAAGGCGTGTTTGCAGATAGCGATTTGCAATTACACGGCGCACTGGATCGTGCTGAAAGCCCGCAAATTGGCCGAGATGCGGGTGAGCAGTTTGGCAAAAATACAGGTGTAAAAATTAGCAGTGATTTGCAATCGGCGTTAATGAGCGCGGATGTGCTGATTGATTTTACGCGTCCAGAAGCCAGCATGGTGTATTTAGAAGCCTGTAAAAAAGCCAAAGTAAAACATATTATCGGCACAACAGGGTTTACGACAGAGCAAAAAAATCTGATAGAAACAGCGTCTAAAGAAATCGCAATTGTGTTTGCGCCAAATATGAGTGTTGGTGTTACCTTGTTGATTAACTTGGTTGAACAAGCAGCGAAAGTATTAAATGACGGTTACGATATTGAAGTGGTCGAAATGCATCATCGCCATAAAGTAGATGCGCCATCAGGCACTGCCCTAAGATTAGGCGAAGCTGCTGCACAAGGTTTGGGCGTGGCGCTAAAAGATTGTGCTGTTTACGCCAGAGAAGGCTTAACGGGCGAACGCGAAGCGGGCAAAATTGGATTTGCTACTATGCGCGGTGGTGATGTGGTGGGTGACCATACTGTGGTGCTTGCAGGTATTGGTGAGCGTATTGAGCTAACGCATAAAGCGAGTAGTCGCGCGACTTTTGCTTTGGGTGCATTGCGCGCCGCTAAATATTTAAAAGCGCACAATGTTGGTTTATTTGATATGCGCGATGTATTAAGTTTACGGTAAAAATTCGCATCATTTAACTGGTTAAGTCTAGCCATTAAGTAAAAAAGCCGCATTAAATGCGGCTTTTTTATGCTATTTAATAACGAATTATTAAACTGATTTACGTCTAAAACCAGCAAAACCTAATAATGCAGAACCGAATAACCAAGCCGCCGCTGGTACTGGCACTGCTGAAGGATTCGCAAAATTAGCTACGCCTTTGATTGAACTAATTTTAACATCAACATCGCCATCAGTTAGAAAATTTATGCTTCCGTTGTAGCCGTTGATTGCCTCATTTAAGCTGAATTTAACACCAGAAACAGCCAAAACATAATTGCCAATTAACAGGTCGCGATCAATGAAAGCGTTATTTGCAAAGCCATCGTTATCATCAAATTCGATAAGAGACGCTTCACTAGCTGGTCTTTTGAATAGATAAATAAATGGATCTAAACCATCTAATAAACTAGAATTTGCATAAATATTAAAAAAACCACCAGTAGTTACATCAAAATTAACATATCCAACGGTTTGATTAATTGGAGCATCATCAATTCTAATTGTTGTACTAATCGTGTTCGCTTGCGCTGTGCCTGCGAATAAAGCCAGTGATGCGATTAAAAGTTTAAAATTCATTTTATTCCCCTTAAATATTAAAAAGTTGCTTAAAATTTATTACAGCCCAATAATATTTAAAAATCTGCCATCGAGAAATAGCCCATTTGGGTCATATGGAATAATTGAGTTTAGTGTTTTTTTACGTGCGCCAAGGATGTTTCGGCATATTACAAACGCCCGCCACATCTACGCCTGCTTGTGCGACGATATGGTCGTTTTCAACTGAATCGCCACTCACACCAATTGCGCCGACTAAAATGCCTTCGTTATCTACGATTGGCAAGCCACCAGGGAATGTAATCAAACCATCATTAGAATGTTCAATGCCATAAAGTGGTTTTCCGGGCACCGAAAGCTTGCCAATTTCGCCAGATGGCATGGCAAAGTAACAAGCCGTTTTGGCTTTTTTAATGGCAATATCAATACTGCCCACCCAAGCATCGTCCATGCGACTAAAGGCTTTTAAGTTGCCGCCAGAATCTAATACAGCGATGCACATTTTAACGCCGATTTCAGTTGATTTTTCTACCGCTTTATCAATAATTTGTTGTGCTTGTGCAAAACTAACGTGCATATTTATACCTTTAATAATGTGCTAACTAACAAGTTGTTAAGGCGAGGGCTAACATCATTTGTTAGCCCTCATTTAGGGTTGACTGATAGTGATAAAAGCTTAAACTTTTTTGCCGCCGGGGCCAGCAAAATACCAAACAATTAAGCCTACAACTGGGAAGAACAATACGCCCAGAACCCACAATATTTTTTCCGTGCCTGAAGCAGAGCTTTGAATGATTTTGATAATCGCGAAGATGTCTAAGATAAGTATGAGTAAACCAATGGCAGATGACATGTTATTTTCCCTTTTTAATCAATATAAATAAACCATGTAATACAAGGCATGGCTGGATGCTTAATGATTGTAATCAGCCAGTTTGTTGATGAAAGTGGCGGACATACAAAAATAGCACAAACCATCGGTTTGTGCTGAGTTTAAATATGGACTAGTTTTTTTGCTTTTTTTCCCATTCAGCAATTTGCGCTTCGGCTTGTTCTTTCGATACGCCATACGCCTCTTGAATCTTGCCTGCTAACTGATCGCGCTTGCCTGCAATCACATCTAAATTGTCATCGGTTAAATGACCCCATTTTTCTTGAATGCTGCCTTTTAATTGTTTCCAATTACCTTCAACTTGATCCCAATTCATCGTGTTTTCCTTTAATTTATTAAGTGAATTAAATAGTGAATAGTCGTTTAAGTTGTTTAAATGACTTGTTGCCATTTAAAACCTAAAGTGTTTGCAAGCCCATCAGCATTGGGCTTAACTTGATGTCAGAATCGTCTGATAAACTCGTTGATGAGCAGAATATTGGTGTGCGACGGCAATTAACTTTTGGCGAAAATCGTACAGACTGAACTTGAGGCTTGAGCTAAATTCAGCTATAATTCGGCAATTCTGAAACGGGAAGAGTTTACAAAGCTTTTCCCGTTTTGCACATCTACTCGCAGGTGTGTCAAGTTAAGTTGTGTCGTGTCGAAATAAAGGAGCTTCAAGGTGTCGAAAACAATTCCAGCGGTTTTAGTGTTAGCAGATGGGACTGTTTTTAAAGGCATTTCAATTGGTGCTTCTGGTCACACAATCGGCGAGGTGGTTTTTAATACGGCGATGACGGGCTATCAAGAAATTCTGACCGACCCTTCTTACACTGAACAAATCGTTACGCTCACTTATCCGCACATTGGCAATACGGGCACCAACCCTGAAGATGTTGAGTCGAATAAGGTATATGCCGCTGGTTTAATCATCCGCGATTTGCCGCTTTTAACATCCAATTTTCGCAGTACGCAAACTTTATCTGAGTATTTAATCGCTAACAATGTAGTAGCGATTGCCGATATCGATACGCGCAAGTTAACCCGTATTTTGCGTGAAAAAGGTGCACAGGCAGGTTGCATCATGGCTGGTGAAAATGTACATCAAGAATTCGAGCTAAAAAATGCGTTAAGTTTTGCGAAAGAATTCCCTGGTTTGGCAGGCATGGATTTGGCCAAAGTGGTGAGCTGTAAAACTGCTTACGAATTCACCGATGGCGAGTGGGCTTTAGGCAAAGGTTTTACAAAGCCTGAAAAAGCTAAATTCCATGTGGTTGCCTTTGATTATGGCGTTAAACAAAATATCTTGCGTATGTTAGTTTCGC
>JAKFVD010000026.1 GCA_021732365.1 Methylotenera sp.
GTAAACATTTTCGACAACCACATCAATAATAGGTGGTTTAACAGAGATTTCTGCCGCATTTAAAAATGATGGACTTATTGACAGCATAAACGGAATTAAAAATAGCAAGACTTTTTACCCCTAACGTAAAGTAGACCCCAAATACGAACTTAATCTTTTATTTGGGCAGGTTGTTAATTTTAATAAAAAGTGCATAATCTTAATTAAATCAATTGTTAAATAAATTTTAGCACACCAAATTGTAGCTTAAATATGCAAACTATCACTAATCAGACTAAGCCACCCAAACTACTTGATCAGGTAGTGGAAAAAATGCGTGTTAAGCACTACAGTTTGCGCACAGAAAAAACGTATGTAGATTGGATTAAACGATATATTTGGCATTTTGACAAGCGCCACCCAAAGGATATGGGGGCGGTTGAGGTAGAGGCTTTTTTAACGCATTTGGCGGTGCAGCGCAACGTTTCTGCCAGCACGCAAAATCAGGCCAAAAGCGCGCTTTTGTATTTGTATAAAGAGGTGTTAGGTATTGAATTGCCTTGGCTGGATAAAGTGACGCAGGCCAAGGTGCCACAGCGTATGCCTGTGGTATTAACACAGGCAGAGGTGCAGGCGGTGTTAAGCCGTATGGATGGCACAATGTGGCTGATTGCTAGCCTTTTATATGGTAGCGGCATGCGCATTATGGAGGTGCTGCGTTTGCGGGTAAAAGATGTGGATTTTGCGCAGCGCGAGATTTTGGTGCGTGAGGGCAAAGGCTTTAAAGATAGAGTGACTATGCTGCCAATTAGCTTAGTTGAGCCTTTAAAAAGCCATTTGCTTAAGGTGCAAGCTTTGCACCAAGAGGATTTGAACGCAGGGCATGGCGAGGTGTTTATGCCAATGGCTTTGGATAAAAAATACCCAAATGCAGGTAAAAGCTGGAGCTGGCAATATTGTTTTCCGTCGGTTAAGTTATCGGTTGATCCGCGCAATAAAGTGATTCGCCGCCATCATGCGGATGAAAAAACCGTGCAACGCGCGGTTAAAAAAGCAGTTAAGCTGGCTGGCATTGTTAAGTTGGCTACGCCGCACACTTTGCGCCACAGTTTTGCCACGCATTTGCTGGCAGGCGGTTACGATATCCGTACTTTGCAAGAGCTATTGGGGCATGCCGATGTAAGTACTACCATGATTTACACGCATGTACTCAATAAAGGAGGGCGTGGTGTAAGCAGCCCATTAGATAATTTGTAGGCTTAATCTGTAGGGATTACACATGCGCTTGTGTTAAATTGACTGTGTTCACAATAAGGGTTTTAACATGTCTAATCTACAACAATATCGCGTAAAGTTAAATTCTACATTTTCACTAAAAAGCATTAAGCCAGATGATAAGTCTGAGCGTGGCGTTTCTAAAGATGCAGACGAATTAGAATTGGCAAAATTGGCTAGTAAAATCAATGCCTTGCAAGATATCTTATACGCCCAAGGCAAGCACAAAATTTTGCTGGTTTTGCAGGGTATGGATGCCAGCGGTAAAGATGGTACGGTACGCCATGTGTTTAGTGAGTGCGATCCTTTGGGTATTCGCTTAGCGAGCTTTAAAGGCCCAACAGAAGAAGAGTTAGCGCATGATTATTTGTGGCGCGTGCACAAGCAAGTGCCGCAAAAAGGTGAGATTGTGATTTTTAATCGTAGCCATTATGAAGATGTGCTGATTGTAAAAGTGCATGATTGGATAGATGATGCAGAGTGCAAGCGTCGCTATGCGCAGATTAATGCGTTTGAAAAGCACTTAACTGAAACGGGAACAGTCATTATTAAATGCTATTTGCATATCTCTAAAGCCGAGCAAAAAGCGCGCATGCAAGATAGATTGGATGACCCAACCAAAACATGGAAATTCAACCCCAATGATTTAAAAGAACGCGCATTATGGCCGCAATATATGCAGGCTTATGAAAGTGCCATGAGTGCTACTAGTACTAGTTATGCCCCTTGGTATGTGGTGCCAGCCGATTCTAAAATGAATCGTAACTTATTGATTTCACGCCTACTATTTAGCGCGCTTAAAAAACTACAATTAGAATATCCGCCAGTGCCAGCCGAATTTAAAACGATTACGATTGATGATTAAGTTGCCATTATGAGTTTACGCTTTCGCCTAAATTTATTGATTACTACTATGCTGCTGCTGTTTATGTTGGCAGTGGGTTACGTTATTTTAAAAGGTACCAAATCATCTATTCAAGAGGGTGTGGAAGCTGCAACCAGAGTAACCGTGCAGCTGTTGGATACGGTTGTGGTGAGTTCCATCCAAAACCCTGAATGGGGTTATACGCATGATGTGATGCGCCGCTTTTTAGAGCATTTGGGGCATGTGCGCAGCAACGAAATTTATTTGTATAGCTTAAATGGCGCATTGCTTTTTCAATCGCCACCATCAAAATATCGCTCAGATATTTATCCGCCGCAATGGTTTGAAAATATGCTCAACCCGCATGAAGAATCCGTCACACGTTTAATCCGTTTTGGTAAGTTAATCGTCACCCCTAACCCCGCAGGCGCCATACGCGAGGCATGGGCAAAAATGCGATTTTTGTTTTGGGTGGGGCTGGGGTTTTTTATATTGTTAAATGCGATTGTGTATTGGATGCTGGGCCGCTGGCTACGCCCCTTACAGCCGATGTTAAAGGCGATTAACAAAATGGAGCAGGGCGATTTAACGACGCGCTTGCCGCATTTTGATTTGCCAGAATTCGGCTCAATCGCTAAAAACTTTAACTTAATGGGTGAATCGCTACAAAAAAGTACCGCCGAAAATCAACGTTTGGCATTAATCGCGCAACAAACGGCAGATGCGGTGATGATTCATGATTTAAACGGCAATATTTCGTTTTGGAACGCCGCCGCACAAAAAATATTTGGCTACGCGCCAGAAGATATTATCGGTAAATCGGCCAGCATACTGATTCCAAAAGGTGAAGAACGTGATTTGGCGCAGAATATGCGCGCTATTAACGATAGGCGCAATGTAGAAAACCATGATACGCAACGCACAGCGCGCGATGGGCGCATTGTGGATGTTTCTATATCCGCTGCGCCATTGATTGACCCGCAGACGAATGAGTTGATTGGCGATATTTGCAGTATGCGCGATATTACTGAGCGTAAACATGCAGAGATTGCAGAGCGCAAAGCCGAAGTGGCTGAAAATAAATTAGAAGAAAATCGCCAAATTACGTATTTAATTCAAAAGCATATTGAGGATGAGCGCCGTAGTTTAGCGCGCGAACTGCACGATGAGCTTGGTCAATATGTGACGGCGATTAAAACGTTTGCAGTGGCAATTGCCAATAAAACCAAAGAAAAGGCGCCAGAAGTAGAAGCTAGCGCGCAAACCATTGTGGCGGCGGCGAATCATATTTACGATGGCATGCACAATATTATTCGCCAATTGCGGCCTGGCTCTTTAGATAATTTGGGCTTGGTAGAAACCCTAAAAGATGCCATTAATAATGTGCAAAAACAACAACCTAACTTGAATATCACCTTAGATGTTTCGGGAAATTTAAATGGTTTAGGCGAAAGCTTGAACATCAATATTTATCGCATTGTGCAAGAATCGATTAATAATGCGATTAAGCATGCAGAAGCCAAAAATATAGAAGTGAAACTGGCGACTACTAAAACTGGCGCGCTACAACTTACTATTAAAGACGATGGAAAAGGCATGGATATTAATGCGGTAGACCAGACCAATCATTTTGGCTTGCTAGGCATGCGTGAGCGCGTGCAGGGTTTTAGAGGTAGTTTTAATGTGGATTCTGAACCTAATGTGCAATCCGCGACCAAAACAAACGCAAAGAAAGAAAGTGTTAAATCGTCAGGTACCACGATTTACATTAACATTCCGCAAGCAGTCAACATATAAACAATTCAGTAAAAAGGCGTTAAATGAGTCCAATTAATGTGATGCTAGTCGATGACCATGCGGTAGTGCGTATGGGTTTTAAAATGTTACTCGAATCTGCCAGCGAGATTAGAGTGATTGCCGAAGCAGAAAATGGCGAAACAGCGATTAGAAGTTTTATGGAACATAAGCCTGATGTAGTGGTGATGGATATTACGATGCCAGGAATTGGCGGCATGGAAGCAATTGAGCGCATTCTGGCTAAAGAAAGCCATGCAAAAATTTTGGTGCTGTCTGCACATGAAGATTCTGTGCATCCTAAACGGGTATTAAACGCTGGTGCAATGGGCTATTTAACCAAACGTAGCGCGGCTGAAGAGTTGATTAAAGCAATTCGCACTGTAGCAAGCGGCAAAAAATATATTGAGGCGAGCATTGCACAGCAAATGGCGATTCAGCAATTATCGGGTGAGCAAAATCCAGTGGATGTATTAAGTGAGCGTGAATTTGAAGTGTTTATGTCGCTGGCTAAAGGCAAAACCACCAATGAGATTGCTGAAACGCTGTTTTTGAGCCCGCGCACGGTAGGCACGCATTTATATAATATTAAGCAAAAACTTAACGCTAATAATTCGGCAGAAATTGCGCTGATTGCCATGCGTAGCGGATTAATTGACCCTTAACTCAATGAATACTTAATACCTTAAAAGTGCTTAATTTTTTGTTAATTAACTTTGTAGCGCGCAATATTGAGCTCGCCTGCGTTTGCCAACTCCACAACTGTTACGCTGCCACTAGGCAATTTTCCAAATTCTGGTGGAATTAAAAAAGTAATCAATTGTTGGCTTTGTTTTAAAGTGGCCTCACTTTGATTTGCTTCACTGTGGTTAGCCTCTGTCTTGATTTTTCCAGTGGCCACTTGCCACAATTTCCATTCGCGTGGCTTAGGTAACAATGTTGCGCCTAGTAGTTGCGCTTTTGTGTATACCGCGGCTTTTTCATCCCCAATCAGCAAGTTAAATAGCTCAACGCGTACCAATTGGCTACTAATGACCACAGCAACTGGCGTTTCAGTCTCAGTTAATGTTTCTGGAAGCGGCTCTGCAATCGGTTTTAATTCCTCAAAACGTGCATTTGTAAAAGCAATTAAGTAAGGGTCTGGCGCGCTATTTTTTATGGCGATACTATTGTATTTATGCTGACTTTTATCTCGTACACTAACATCACGGGCATCTATTTCCTGAACACCTATATCTTGAACATCTAGCGCATTTGCCACGACTTTGTCAGCCACACTGGTTGCAATTGAACGAACAATTTGCTGCGCAACAGTGCCGCCCAAGCACCCAGATAATAAGCTGGCTGCAGCAAGCAGTGCGGTTATATATTTAAAAGTTATAATTTTATTAGTCATTAAAACTAAATTGATGTTTATAACGCGGAAAGTTAAGGTTACTGCTAACTAAAGCAAATGTCTAGTCGCTTATTGGATTAATAGTGACAATTTAAAAGGCTTGTATTGAGCAATATTGCAGAATACAAGATTGAGTGGTTTATGCTGAATTCTTTGTGGCATTTGCGCTAATCATGCCGCTTAAAATGATAACGCCGATGGCAATATATTCTGATAATGACAGTGTTTCTTGCCAAAAAAATACGCCAAATACACTGGCAAATATCACCGTGGTGTAAGCTAAGCTTGCCACAGTCAGCGTTTTGCCTGTGCGGTAAGCGCGCGTCATGGCTAGCTGTGCAATAGTGGCAGACGTGCCTAAACCCAGCAATGTGGGTATATCTTGCCATGTGAGCGCTGTGTAAGTTTGCAGCAACATCCAAAAGCCGCTGGCGATAGTGGAAATCAAGGTGAAATAGAAAACCGTACGCCAATCTGGCTCACCCAAATTGCCTAATTGTTTAACATGCACATAGGCAAACGCCGCGCCAAAGCCAGACAACAAGCCAACTGCCCCTGCGCCTAAATCCTGATTCGCAAAACTGGGCTTTAAAAGCATCACTACGCCAACAAAGCCTAATAAAACCATGGCATACAAAATCGGCTTGGGCTTTTCGTGCAGCATTAAAGGCATAAGCAAAGCCAAAAATAGGGCTGATGTGTAGTTAAGCGTAACCGCGGTTGCTAACGGTAAATGCGCAATAGCATAAAAGAATAAAACCAGCGATGCAAAACCCACCAAAGCACGTGACATTTGTTTGCCCATTACTGGCGTGGCTAGCGGCAATTTTTTGGCAAAGATGTAAACGTAAATGGCCATTAAGCCAAAAAGTGAGCGATAAAAAACCAACTCTGCGCTATTAAATTTAGCAGCGCCCACTTTGACTAGCGCACCCATTACCGCAAAGCCAAGTGCGGCAACCAGCATCCATAAACTGCCTAAATTAGGTAGCTTCACAAGTGCTTTAATTGCATGGTTTTAAGGCGCAAGGTTTTAAGAGTTTCCATTTATGGTAAATGCGCTTCCATTTGTCGGCGATACCATTGATGAAAATGTTCTAAGCCACTTTCTAGTGGGTGCTGATAGGGCCCTGTTTCGTTTAAGCCAAGCACAAATAAGCCTTTGCGCCCATCATGCATACGCTGACAAATCTCTTTATCTTCAACGGCGGTTTCATGGTATGCCGCTTGCTGCGCTTTCACATATTCGCGCTCAAATAGGGCAATATCTTCTGGGTAGTAAAATTCAACCACGTTGCTGCAAGTATCCACGCCTGTTGGAATTAAATGTGAAACCACCAACACATTGGGATACCATTCAATCATCAAAAATGGGTAATACACAAACCAGATAGCGCCATGTTTTGGTGGCGTTTTCCCATGGTAATTAGTGACAGCAGATTGCCATGCTTGATAAGTGGCCGATGCATTCTCATCAGTAGCTGGCTTGTAGCCAACAGTTTGCGCGCTGAAATTCTCACCAAAATCCCAGCTTAAGTTTTCACAATCCACAAAGGCATCTAAACCTGGGTGAAATGGGCCAACATGATAATCTTCTAAATAGGCTTCAATAAAGGTTTTCCAGTTGAAGTTGTAATGTTCAACATTGACTGAATCCAAATGGTAATTGGTAAAATCAAAGTCTTGCTTACACCCCAGCTGATTCAATTCTTTAATCAGATTGCGCGATGAGCCAGATGTGTTTGAATCTTCAAAGAGCAGGCCTTGCCAGTTTTGCAATGGGGTTTTCTTTAGGTGCAAGCAGGGGTTCTGCGCAAAATGTGGCGCGCCTAAAAGCTGGCCATTCAAATCATAAGTCCAACGGTGCAGAGGACACACAATATGGCTGGTATTACCTGCGCCTGTTAGCATAACCGCTTGGCGGTGACGGCAAATATTGCTTAGTAGCGCAATTTCACCTGCTTGATTGATTAACGCTTTTGCATTAAGCATCCAATCTAGCGTGTAATAGTCGCCAGCATTTGGCACCATTAACGTGTGACCAACGTATTTTGGCGCTTTGGTGAACAAATATTGCTGTTCCAATTGATAAAAGGCGGCATCGGCATACCAATCAACAGGCAATTGTGACGGTGTTTCTAGAGTGGGTTGTGCTGGATTAGTCTTAAATAATGCGGTTAAAGCCATAAAAATAAATTTGAAAATTAAAGCAGATAAGATTTTGCACTAAGCGCTTGATTTTGCCTAGTAATTAAGCACGGAAACAAACAAGGCAATTAAGCTAATTAAGATGCATTTTTAGCATAGAAATTTGCTGCAAAAAATGTGTTAAGTCTGCGAAAAAAAGCGACATAACAAAATATGCGCAACGCCATAATTCGGGTACACTTTAGTTAATACTAACAAAAAACGACAGGGATAAAACATGGATTCAGCCAGTCAAAAAATCACGCCAATTATCTTTAAAGGCAAGACAACAGAATACTTTGGCATTTGGATTGTTAACCTATTACTGACAATCGTCACGCTTGGTATTTATTCGGCATGGGCCAAGGTGCGCCGCAAGAAATATTTTTATCACAACACTTTGATAGATGACGTAGGCTTTGATTATCACGCCAAGCCCATTTCAATTTTAAAAGGCCGCATGATCGCCTTTGCCTTTTTTATGGGTTACAGCTTTAGTGCCAAAATCAATCCACTTTTACCTGCTATTTTTATGCTGGTGCTGTTTGTTTTTCTGCCGTGGCTAGTCGTGCGCGGTTCAATTTTTAATGCGCGTAATAGTAGCCATCGTGGTTTGCGTTTTGATTTTGTGGGCACGGTAGGTCAAGCGGCTAAAGTGTTTATTGCGTTGCCTTTGCTCACGTTTTTTACCTTAGGCTTGATTATTCCATACATTTCACACGAAAAAAGCCAGTTTTTAGTGAACAATCACCGCTTTGGTTTAAGCCAATTTGAGATGAGTCGTGTGGTTAAGCAGTTTTACAAAGTGTATTTATTTCTCATTGCAATACCTTTAGTTTTATTTATCGTTGGTGTTATTGTTGGAGGTGTAATGAGAGGACAGGAGCTAATAAAAGCTAAACCCACCAATCAAAGTGAGTTATTGAGTCCTGCAAACATTAATGCTTTTGTACCTATTAATCAGCAAAAAATGCTTTTGGCTTTGAACGAATTTGAAACAGAAGTGCTACCAGAAGATGAAGCTAAATTACCTGATAATCAAATAGTGGAACGCGTTTATTCAGAGAGTAATCCGCCGTCAGTCGATAAGCAAACCGCTGTAACTCAGTCTACAGAAATGCAACCAGAGCAATTTCAGGGTGAAGTGCAAGAAAATCTATCAGAGCAAGATTTGAAAAAGATTCAAGAGCAAATGAGTCTAGAAGATAATTCTAAAAAACAGAATCCACTAGAATTTATGAAAGATTGGCTTAATGCCCCTTTTGCATGGTTGTTAGGTTTGGCTGCTTTGGTACTTTACGGATTCTTTATTTTCGGCTTTGTTGCCTACCTACAAGCGCGGATTGGCAATTTAATTTGGAACAACACAAAGTTAGAACAATTAAGCTTTCAAAGTAAACTTCGCGCGCGTGATTTTATTTGGCTTTATTTCAGCAATATTGTTGCAATTATGCTGACTTTTGGCTTGGCTACTCCTTGGGCGCAAATTCGCTTGGCACGCTATCGCGCATCTAAATTGAGTATCGTAGGGGATGTGGATTTTGACCAGTTTGTTGGCGATAAAAAAGCAGAAGTGAAAGCGACTGGTGAAGAAATCGCTGAAATGTTTGATGTGGACTTGTCCTTTGGATAATTGTCTTTTGATTAAAAGCCTGTAATGACATTTCAAGCTGAATACTTTGACGGCGTGAGTGCGCGCGCTCAGCCAGTGCTGGTGCGCGTTCTGGCCGATGCTCAGCAAATCGCTTTTGATGTCAATGCTGAAACATTAACGTTTAGCTTTAAAGATTGCGATGTGCAAGCAAGGCTAGGCGCTGCAAAGCGAATCATCGATTTGGACAATGGCGGTCGCTTAGAAGCGCAGGAAATCAGTGCTTTAGAATCTGTCATTTCCAGCAAAAGCAGCGTGTTTTGGGGCGCTTTGCATTATCTGGAAAATCATCTTGCTTGGGTTTTGGTTGCTTTGGTATTAACAGTATGTGCAGGCTGGGGATTTTTGCAATTTGGTGTGCCAAAGCTGGCAGAAATGGTTGCAAAAGCGACGCCACCTAGCATGGAATCAAAACTGGGTGAGCAAGTGCTGAATGGCTTAGATCATAAGTTCGGTTATTTTTCACCCAGCAAAACAGCCCCCGCCCATCAGCTAGCCATTACTAATGCGTTAAAAAGTTTGTGCGGGCATGTGAAAAACTGCCCTGATTATCGCTTAACGTTTAGGGATGGTGGCATAATTGGTGCCAACGCTTTTGCCTTGCCAGGTGGTGTGATGGTAGTGACAGACGACTTGGTGACACTATCAAAAAACGATACCGAAATTGTAGCGGTTTTAGCGCATGAGCTAGGCCATGTGCAGCAACGTCATGCCTTTAGGCAAAGCATTCAAGGCGTGCTCTCTGGCTTAATCATTGCAGCCATTACGGGGGATGTGAGCTCAGTTGCGTCTGGCTTGCCAGCGGTATTAATGCAAATGCAATACTCTCGTGAGCATGAGCTTGAGGCGGATCGTTTTGCCTTGGCTGCCTTGCAAAAAGCTTGCTTACCGCCACGTGCCTTTGCTGATATTTTGCAGCGACTTGAAAATCAAGCAGGTCTTAATTCTTCTGATGACAAAAGCAAAAAGAAGCCAGCTGAAACTCAGCAAAATAAGCCCGCCAAATCCAACAAAAACAATGCGTTAAATAACATGTTGGCATCGCATCCCGATACACAACGACGCATACAACCTTTTTTACAGGCAGAATTGAATACAAAGCCAAATTGTCCTTAAGTTTTCACGCGTATTCCAGCCGCAAATCTTGCTAAAAAGCGCCATTTGCGCTACTCTCAGGGCTTAATAAACCGAATCGATAAAACAATAAAATTCATTCTGGAGAAATTGCAATGAAAAATCCGTTGGAATCAGTTGCAGGCACCATTATTTCGGGTGTTGTTCTAACCGTAGTGTTAGTCGTTTTCTTAAAAAACTTCTTAGTTGCGGGAGTTTAAAATGGAAATCATGCCAGGAATCGCGCGTTGGATCCATTTGTTGTCAGGCGTGACATGGATTGGTTTGCTTTACTATTTTAATTTAGTGCAAATGGCTGCGCTTAAAGATGCAGGTGCAGATGGCACCGCGGCAGGTATCACCAAGCACGTAGCACCACGCGCCTTGTTATGGTTTCGCTGGTCTGCTGTTGCTACATGGGTTGCAGGGGCATGGCTGTTAGGCCCTGGTTTTGTTGATGCATTTTTATTGCGCAACGGCTACGAGGGAATTGGTATTGGTGCATGGTTAGGCACCATTATGTTGTTTAACGTATGGGTGTTGATTTGGCCTAATCAGCAAAAAATTCTTGGTCTGGTGCCAGCTGATGATGCGGCTAAAGCCAAGGCGCGACGCGTTGCCATGCTGGCATCACGTACAAACATGATGCTGTCTATTCCCATGTTATTTTTCATGGCAAATGGATTAAGCCATCGCGCCGTTTTAGGATTGTAGTTAGTACTAAGGCAACAACGGCGGCCTTAGCCGCCGTTTTCATTTTGGTTTTGGTAAAGATTTAAAGTAGGCATAAACTTTAGAGTAGAAAAATATGGCACATTTGACAAATACCCATTTAATGAATACTTACAGCCGTCAGCCCGTTACTTTTGTAAAGGGCGAGGGCGTTTGGTTGTGGGATGATCAAGGTAAAAAATATTTAGATGCGTTATCAGGCGTGGCCGTTAATGGTCTTGGGCATGCACATCCCAAATTAGTAAAAGCGATTTCTGAGCAAGCTGCCAAATTGATTCATGTTTCTAATATTTATCAGATTGCCGAACAAGACGCCTTGGGCAATAAGCTGGCCGAAATATCGGGCATGGACAATGTGTTTTTCTGTAATTCTGGCTGTGAGGCCAATGAAGCCAGTATTAAGTTGGCGCGGTTGTATGGACACAACAAAGGCATTGAAAATCCTGAAATTATTGTAATGGAACGCGCTTTTCACGGCCGCACCATGGCAACGCTTTCCGCAACGGGTAACCGCAAGGCGCAAGCAGGCTTTGAGCCGCTTGTTTCTGGTTTTATTCGCGTGCCTTATGATGACTTGGCCGCTATTAAACAAATTGCATCGCGCAAAAATAATGTAGTCGCTATTTTAGTTGAGCCTGTGCAAGGCGAGGGTGGTATTCATATTCCAGCGGACATGAAGGCGTACTTTCAAGGCTTACGTCAGGTTTGTGATGAAAATGGCTGGTTACTGATGCTTGACGAAGTGCAAAGCGGCATTGGCCGCACTGGTACTTGGTTTGCGTTTCAGCATACTGGCATCATGCCAGACGTAATGAGCTTGGCTAAAGGCCTAGGCTCTGGTGTGCCAATCGGCGCTTGTGTTGCAAAAGGCATTGCGGCACAGACCTTTACTTATGGTAAACATGGCTCAACTTTTGGCGGTAATCCTTTGGCATCCAGCGCTGGCTTAGCTACTTTGAACGCAATTGAAGAAGAAAATCTACGCGAAAACGCATCCAAAATGGGTGACCTGATTCGCGATAGATTACAAACGGAATTGCAGAATACGCATGGCTTGGTTGTAGTACGCAATGCTGGCTTGATGATTGGTATTGAATTAGATAGACCTTGTTCTGAGCTTGTTAAAATGGGCTTAGAAACGCAATTGTTAATCAATGTGACGGCTGAAAAAGTGATTCGTTTATTGCCGCCGCTTGTTATTAATGAAGCGGAAGCGCTTGAGCTGGTTGAGCGTTTAAGCAAATTGATTAAACAATTTTTAGGTCAGTGATTTTAAATCAGTGACCTAAAATCAGTAAACCACGAGCATTCAATATGGCTGATATTAAACACTTTTTGCAATTTAATGATTTGAACTTGGATGAGCTCAATCATATTTTTGCGCGCACCAAAATCATTAAAGCGCAATTCAAGGCGTATCAACAATATTGGCCTTTGCAAGATCGCACCTTAGTGATGATTTTTGAAAAAGCCAGTACGCGTACGCGCTTGTCGTTTGAAGCAGGCATGCACCAGTTGGGCGGTTCGGCTATCTATTTGAATACGCGCGATTCGCAACTGGGCCGCGGTGAGCCTGTTGAAGACGCAGCACAAGTGATTTCGCGCATGTCAGATATTGTAATGATACGTACTTTTGAGCAGGACATTATTGAGCGCTTTGCTGCCAATTCGCGCGTGCCAGTGATTAACGGCTTGACCAACGAATACCATCCTTGCCAGATTCTGGCGGATATTTTTACCTTTATAGAGCAAAAAGGTGGCGAAGTTTCTAGCATCAAAGGCAAAACAGTGGCTTGGATTGGCGACAGCAATAATGTGTGCAATACATGGCTGCAAGCGGCAGAAGTGCTGGATTTTAACGTGCATGTTTCAACGCCGCCAGGCTACGAAGTAGAAGTAGAACGCGCTAATTTATATGGCGATGATCATTTTGAAACCTTTGCCGACCCAATGGAAGCCGCGCGTGGCGCCGACTTGGTGACCACGGATGTATGGACCAGCATGGGGTTTGAGGCGGAAAACGAAGAGCGCATGCGTGATTTTGCCGATTGGCAAGTGGACGGCGATATGATGCGCATCGCAGCAAAAGATGCGCTATTTATGCATTGTTTGCCTGCACATCGCGGTGAGGAAGTAGCTGCTGAAGTGATTGATGGCCCGCAAAGCGTGGTATGGGAAGAGGCGGAAAACAGGCTGCACGTGCAAAAAGCATTAATGGAATTTTTACTATTGGGTAAGGTTAATTAAGGAAAAGTTAGCGTAATGAGTACCATAAAGAAAGAAGTTAAAAAAGTCGTATTGGCCTATTCGGGCGGTTTAGACACGTCTGTGATTTTAAGGTGGCTACAAGATGAATACAAATGTGAAGTAGTGACTTTTACTGCCGATTTGGGCCAAGGTGAAGAACTGGAACCTGCCCGCGCCAAAGCCAAAGCGGCTGGTGTAAAAGAGATTTACATTGATGATGTGCGTGAAGAATTTGTACGCGATTTCGTATTTCCCATGTTTCGCGCCAATACAGTTTATGAGGGTGAATACTTACTGGGCACCTCAATTGCACGACCATTAATCGCAAAACGCTTAATTGAAATCGCCGCTGAAACCAATGCAGATGCGATTTCGCACGGCGCAACGGGAAAAGGCAACGATCAAGTACGTTTTGAATTGGGTGCTTATGCCTTAAATCCCAATATTCAAATCATCGCACCATGGCGTGAGTGGGATTTGTTAAGCCGCGAAAAATTGATGAATTATGCTGAAAAGCATGGTATTCCAGTAGATATGAAGCATAAGCAAGGCGGCAGTCCATACTCAATGGATGCAAATTTATTGCATATTTCATATGAAGGCCGTCATCTTGAAAACCCAGCGGCAGAAGCTGAAGAATCGATGTGGCGTTGGAGTGTAAGCCCAGAAAAAGCGCCAGATGCGGCTGAGTATTTAGATATTGAATATGTAAATGGTGACCCAGTTTCATTAAATGGCGAAGCGATGAAGCCGCATGAATTATTGGCACATTTAAATAAAATTGGCGGCAAGCATGGCATTGGCCGCCTAGATTTGGTTGAGAATCGTTATGTAGGCATGAAATCACGCGGCTGCTATGAAACACCAGGCGGTACCATTATGCTTAAAGCGCACCGTGCCATTGAAAGTATTACCTTAGACCGTGAAGTAGCGCATTTAAAAGACGATTTGATGCCGCGCTACGCCAGCATGATTTACAACGGTTACTGGTGGAGCCCTGAGCGTATTGCCTTGCAAACGCTGATTGACCATACGCAAGCTTCAGTGAATGGCTGGGTGCGCGTTAAGCTGTATAAAGGTAATGTGATTGTGACTGGTCGTGACAGTAAAACTGACTCACTGTTTGATTCTACTATTGCAACTTTTGAAGATGACGCAGGCGCTTATGATCAAAAAGATGCAGGCGGATTTATTAAATTAAATGCATTAAGAATGCGAATCGCGGCGAATTTACGGCATAAAAATAAGTAAACTTAACCCTATTTAAACAACAAAAAACCCGCTTAAGCGGGTTTTTTGTTTTAAGACAATATTGATTACTTAACGATTAAATTGACTCAAAAACTAGACTAACTACGCTTTTGGCGACGTGATGCAAAACCTACAAAACCTAAACCAGCGACTAACATGGCATATGTTTCTGGCTCTGGTACAGGTGCTGTCAAGACCACTAGTTTAGATTTAGCACCAAATGGAGCGCCAGACAGTTGGTCATGTTCGGCAACCAAGTAAATTGTGCCATTCTGATCAACAGTCACACCTTCAAATGCGTTGCGCGGCAAGATAGTTGAAAGGTCTAAAGTGCTTAGTATGTTACCCGAACGATTCACTTCGAGCAGTCTTCTTGAGCCAAGGCTTAATATCAACAAATTATCGGCAGCAGCAGTTCCAATCAGTGAATCCACTGGCGATAGTGTTTGAATGTCTGACAATGAACTAACGCCTAATACAGATGGATTAAACAAATTTGTTAGTGTAGAAGTACCGCCTGCACCGCCAGCAAATGTTAAAGAGCCAGCAAGTATATCTTGCGGACTTTGTTGCTTAACTGTAACAAAACTACCGTCACGTGGATCGTAGCTGATACCTTCTAGACCGTTGTTGCCCACTGTTGCATTGCTGATAGAAACATAATTATTGGCTAAAGTCACGCTGCCGCCCGCCATATAACTGAAGCTGAAAGCGTCATATAAGCGTTCTTCAGCCAAAACCAGATTGCCACCGCCAATGTAGGTTAATCCCTCAGCGTCATTATTGGTACTGCCAGTGCCAGCCCAATTAAACGTCATACTGCCAAGTGTTTGACCAGTAAGTGAGGTTTCAATGACGCCTGTTCCCTCGTCACCCACAAAAAATAGGGTGCCACGATCTCTAGCGTAAGTCACTGCAGAAGCTTCCAAGCCAGATACTGAGCCAACTGCTAAATCCAGATCATAAGTACCGCTAACGCTGTAGCTACCTAAATTAATCGAACTAGCCGCCTGTGCAGAAACAGACAATGTTGCGAAAATAGCGATTAAAAGTTGTGATATTTTCATCGCTGATTAACCTTTAAACTTGCGTGAAGAAAAACCGATTAAGCCTAAACCAGCTATCATCAATGCATAAGTTTCAGGCTCTGGTACTGCTGCGATTGTGCCTGGAGAGCCGATTTCTGTTGTACTGTTAACTGCGATAAAAGCACCATTTACACCAGCTACGCTTAGTGTAGAAATTGCACCCGTTAAGCCAGCAGCATTATCAAAAGTTTGATACGGTGAAACGCTATCAGAAGCGCCAAAAATAACACTTGCTTGCACTGCACCACTAGCATTGAAAATATTCACAGCGTCGCCGCTAGTACTCAAGCCAATAGCACTGCCGCTATAAAAACCGATTGCAAAATTTGCAGGAGCTGATGCGCCGAACCAGTTGGTGATGAAGTTATTGGCAGTGGCAGCTGTGCCTTCGACAAAAATGACTGACTGACCTGCGTTAATACTGCTTACACCAAGTAAGGCAAGTGAGCTTGCAAACGAATTTGAGCTATCGTCCACTCTCCAGCCTGAAATATCAATTGCAGATGTGCCAGTGTTGGTTAGTTCGAACCAATCTGCACCCACTGGTGAGTTGCCGCTGCTCCATGGCGCGACTTCTGTCACGTTAATCGCAGCAAACGCTGGTAAGGTAAGAGTGGTAATAGCTACAGCAACAATACTGCGCAGAGATTTTTTCATGTAAGGCTCCCAAAAGTAATAGATAAATGTATGTGTACGAAGCGCAATTAACTCAATTCTATTTGGTTAAAATATGAATTGACTGACAACGTTAGATTAGCAATTGCTCAGTATGTATGATGCGGTTTTTAGGTCACCGTTTTATGTTAAGTATTAGTTAAAACGGACTACCTGATGGCGTAAAACATGACGTTTTTATGGCAAGCAGGACTATTGAAATGGGTGTGTTGAAAAAATTTGCTAGGGACTGCAATTTTCCACTAAATAAAGATATTAACTTGATTCAAATTACGCTGAGATGCTTAACAATAGTCGTTATCAGATTTTTCTGGGATAATAGCAAATTAAGGTTAAAAGCCGTTATTCATTATAAGTTTCGAGGGGTTATTGCATGGCACAGTTTGATAATGTAAGCGTAAAGAAAAAAGCAAATGTGTACTTTGATGGCAAATGCGTCAGTCACACCGTGATGCTTCCAAATGGAACGCGCAGCACAATTGGCGTGATTTTCCCAAGCACCTTAACGTTTAATACTGTTGCGCCAGAGTTAATGGAAATTAATCTGGGTGTTTGCAAAGTGCGTTTGCAAGGCGAAGAGTCATGGAAAACTTATAGTGCGGGTGAAAAATTTACTGTGCCAGGAAACTCTAGCTTTGATATCGAAACCGTAGAAATGTTGGATTACGTTTGCCACTTTGAGTAGTTGATGCTTGGCTCTGCGGCGTTATTTCGTGCTTGCCGTACTATTCGTACTGTCTACGCACTCATGCCTTGCATAGCCTTCGCTTAAAGTTTTATAAGGATTTATATGCCCTCATTTGATATTAGTTCTGAAGTCGATATGGTCGCTTTAAAAAATGCGATTGATACTGCAGGTAAACAAATTACCAATCGTTACGACTTTAAAGGCACGTCTGCCAAGGTTGAATTAAACGAAAAAGACAGCATTATTACTTTGTATGGTGATAATGATTTTCAGTTGGATCAGATCAAAGATATTTTATTGCCCGGTATGGAAAAGAAAGAGCCTGATTCAACCAAGCGCTTAGAGCATAAAGATGTGCAAAAAGTCGGCGGTAATAAAGTAAAACAAGAGCTGAAAATCCGCGCGGGTATTGATAGCGAGTTAGCCAAGCGCATTGCTAAGTTAATCAAAGATTCTGGCTTAAAAGTGCAAGCCAGTATTCAGGGTGATGAAGTGCGCGTGAACGGCGCTAAACGTGATTTACTGCAAGAAGCGATTGCATTTTGTAAAAAGAATGTGACGGATTTTCCGTTACAGTTTGGTAATTTTCGGGATTAGTAATTTTAGATATAAGTAACTTTAGTGATAAAAATTAGCTCTATTTTATGGGTTAAGTCAGGTAAAAAATGGTAGCAAAAACGCTTTACGATAAATTGTTCGATTCTCACGTGGTGCATGAGGAAAATGGCACTGCGCTGATTTATATCGACCGTCATTTGGTACATGAAGTCACCAGCCCACAAGCGTTTGAAGGCCTGAAGTTAGCGAATCGTAAAGTGTGGCGCGTGAATTCTATTTTGGCGGTGCCAGACCATAACGTGCCAACAACCAATAGAAGCAAAGGCGTTGCTGGCATTGCAGACCCGATATCGCGCTTGCAAGTGCAAACCTTGGATGAAAACTGTGCTGAGCATGGCGTAACTGAATTCAAAATGAATGATATGCGCCAAGGTATCGTGCATGTAATTGGCCCTGAACAAGGCGCTACTTTGCCAGGCATGACAGTGGTCTGCGGTGATTCGCATACCAGTACGCATGGTGCGTTCGGCGCTTTGGCGCACGGTATAGGCACATCAGAAGTTGAGCATGTAATGGCTACCCAATGCTTGGTACAAAAAAAATCCAAAACGCTGCAAGTGTTAGTGGAAGGTCAATTGGGCAATGGCGTAACGGCTAAAGATATCGCCTTGGCGATTATCGGCAAAATTGGCACGGCTGGCGGTAATGGTTATGCGATTGAATTTGCTGGTTCAGCCATCCGCGCTTTAAGCATGGAAGGCCGTATGACATTGTGCAATATGGCGATTGAGGCAGGCGCACGCGCAGGTATGGTAGCGGTGGATGATACGACGATTGACTATGTCAGGGGTCGACCATTTTCACCTAAAGGGCAAGATTGGGATAAAGCGGTTGAATATTGGAAAACCTTGCACAGCGACGAAGGCGCTAAATTTGATACCGTTGTGACGTTAAGTGCGCAAGATATTCAACCACAAGTAACTTGGGGCACATCGCCAGAGATGGTGGTGGGTGTTGATGGAAAAGTGCCCAGCTTGGATTTGGCAAAAAATGAAGTGCAGCGCAGCGATTGGGAACGTGCCTACGCCTATATGGGCTTAACGCCGAATACGCCGATTGATGAAATTAATATTGATAAAGTATTCATCGGTTCTTGCACCAACTCGCGTATTGAAGATTTACGTGCGGCAGCAGCGGTTGCAAAAGGCAAGCATATTGCACCAAACATTAAGTTGGCATTAGTAGTGCCAGGTTCTGGTTTGGTCAAAGCTCAAGCTGAGCTAGAAGGCCTTGATAAGATTTTTATCGATGCGGGTTTTGAATGGCGTGAGCCAGGCTGCTCAATGTGTTTGGCCATGAATGCAGACCGTTTAGAGCCAGGTGAGCGTTGTGCTTCTACTTCAAATCGCAATTTTGAAGGCCGCCAAGGTCAAGGCGGGCGTACACATTTGGTTAGCCCAGAGATGGCAGCAGCAGCAGCCGTTGCGGGTCATTTTGTAGATGTTAGATTGATTTAATTTTATAATAAGGGGATTTTATGAAGACATTATTTGCACTTATCGTCGTTGCTTTCACATTAACTGCCTGCAACACCATTAATGGCGTGGGTAAAGATATTGAAAAGGGTGGCGAAGCCATTCAAAAATCAACCAATTAAAAATAAGTTATTTTAAAGAATAATTATGCAAGCTTTTATGCAGTTAAATGGTTTGGTCGCGCCGTTAGATAGAGCTAACGTGGATACCGACGCCATTATTCCAAAGCAATTTTTAAAGTCGATTAAACGTGCGGGATTTGGGCCCAATGCGTTTGATGAATGGCGTTATTTAGACCATGGCGAGCCGGGTATGGATAACTCCAAACGGCCGCTTAACCGTGATTTTGTGTTGAATCAGGCACGTTATCAAGGTGCCAGTGTGTTACTAACGCGCGAAAATTTTGGTTGCGGGTCAAGCCGCGAGCATGCGCCCTGGGCTCTGGAAGACTTTGGTTTTAGAGTGGTCATTGCATCTAGCTTTGCCGATATTTTCTTTAATAACTGCTTTAAAAATGGCATGTTACCCATTGTGCTATCTGCTGAAGTTGTGGAAAGTTTATTTCAAGAAGTTGAAGTGGATATTGGTTATAAATTAAACGTTAATCTAGCTGCGCAAACAGTGACAACACCCACTGGAAAAGTCTACCCGTTTGAAGTGGATAATGTTAGAAAACATAATTTACTCAATGGCTTAGACGATATTGGCTTGACCATGCAGCAGCAAGATAAAATTAAAGCCTTTGAAGTGAAACATAAACAAGCTCAACCTTGGCTTTTCGTTTAATACGGCTTTTCAATTAAAAAATTAGTTTTAGAAAGTTAGTGATGAAATTAGCAATATTGCCAGGTGATGGCATAGGACCAGAAATTGTTGCACAAGCGGTTAAGGTATTAAAAGCGCTAGATATTAAAGATTTAATCATGACAGAAGCGCCGATTGGTGGCGCGGGTTATGAGGCGTTTGGTGACCCTTTGCCAGATAGCACTTTGCAATTGGCAAAAGATTCTGATGCCGTATTACTTGGCGCAGTTGGTGATTGGAAATACGACAAATTAGAGCGTCATCTCCGTCCAGAGCGCGGCTTATTGAGGATTCGTAAAGAATTAAATTTATTTGCGAACTTGCGTCCAGCTTTGCTTTACCCTGAATTAGCAGGGGCATCTACATTGAAACCAGAAGTGGTTTCAGGCTTGGATTTGATGATTATTCGCGAACTCACCGGCGATATTTACTTTGGCCAGCCCCGCGGCATTAGTACGCTAGAAAATGGCGAACGCGAAGGCATTAATACCATGCGCTATAACGAATCTGAAATTCGCCGAATCGGCCGTGTGGCATTTGATATCGCCATGAAGCGTCGTAAAAATGGTCAAAAAGCAAAAGTGTGTTCTGTAGATAAAGCCAACGTGCTGGAAACAACAGAGTTATGGCGTCAAGTCATGATTGAATTGTCAGCCGAATATCCTGAAGTGGAATTAAGCCATATGTATGTGGATAACGCTGCCATGCAATTGATTCGAGCGCCTAAACAATTTGATGTGATGGTGACGGGTAATATTTTTGGCGATATTTTGTCGGATGAAGCTTCCATGCTGACAGGCTCAATTGGCATGCTGCCATCTGCTTCATTGGATGCGAACAACAAAGGCATGTATGAGCCTAGTCATGGCTCTGCGCCTGATATTGCAGGCAAAGATATTGCCAATCCGTTGGCGACTATTTTATCGGTAGCGATGATGTTGCGTCATACCTTTAACGATGAAGCCAATGCAACTCGCATAGAATTTGCCTGTAAAAAAGCGTTAAGTATGGGTTTTAGGACTGCGGATATTTATACAGAAGGCTGCAAAAAAGTGAAATGTAGCGAGATGGGCGATGCGGTTGTAGCTGCGCTTAATTAATATTAAAGAATAATGAAAACGCGTGTGATTAAGCGTTATTTGGAGTCAGTATGTTAAAAGTTGGATTCGTTGGTTGGCGTGGCATGGTGGGCTCAGTGCTGATGCAACGCATGGTTGAAGAGAATGATTTTGCACTCATTGAGCCGCAATTTTTTACGACTTCGCAAATTGGTGGTAATGCGCCAAATGTGGGTAAAGATTCCGCACCATTAAAAGATGCAAAAAATATCGCTGATTTACAAGCGATGGATGCGATTATTTCCTGCCAAGGTGGTGATTACACCAGTGAGATTTTTCCACAATTAAGGCAAGCTGGTTGGAAAGGTCATTGGATCGATGCCGCTTCAACTCTGCGCATGGAAAAAGATGCAGTTATCATTTTAGATCCTGTGAATATGCATGTGATTCAAGATGCCATGCAAAAAGGTGGCAATAATTGGGTCGGTGGTAACTGTACTGTTTCATTGATGTTAATGGCACTAAATGGCTTATTTAAAGCGGACTTGATTGAATGGGCTACATCCATGACCTATCAGGCCGCATCTGGTGCTGGCGCGCAAAATATGCGTGAATTGCTAAAGCAAATGGGAGAGGCGCATTTGGCAGCAAATGATTTGCTAAAAGATCCAGCATCGGCGATTTTGGATATTGACCGTGAAGTAGCGGGTACCTTGCGTGATGATAAGTTTCCAACTGCACATTTTGGTGTGCCACTGGCTGGCAGCTTAATTCCATGGATTGATAAAGACTTAGGCAATGGTCAAAGTAAAGAAGAATGGAAAGGTGGCGTTGAAACCAATAAAATTTTAGGTCGCCAATCTAATCCAATTCATATTGATGGTCTTTGCGTGCGTATCGGTGCCATGCGTTGTCACAGCCAAGCGTTGACAATCAAGCTCAAAAAAGATGTGCCTTTGGCAGATATTGACGCAATGTTGGCTGAAGCCAATCAATGGGCAAAAGTGATTCCAAATGAGCGCGAAGCGAGTATGCGTGAATTAACGCCTGCCGCGGTAACAGGCACATTAACGACACCTGTTGGACGTTTACGCAAACTTAATATGGGCAATGATTATTTGTCTGCATTTACTGTGGGCGACCAATTACTTTGGGGTGCTGCTGAGCCTTTGCGTCGCATGCTGCGCATATTGGTAGAGCGCTAAACGAGCAAAAATGGCAGCACTGTTGATTAAAAACCAACAGTGCACACTTACAACCACATAGCTTGCTAATATAATGTGCATTATGAGCTTGCAACTCTAAGTAATTGATGTTATTTTTCTTATTGCATATTTAGGTAAATTTTAAGGGTGGAATAGTGCATAACTCAAAATTAAAGAAAATAACAGTTGCATTATGTATGGCGCTTGCGCCTATGGCTGTTTTTTCGGCAGGACTTGGTAAGTTAAATGTAAGTTCTGGGCTAGGCGAACCGCTAAGAGCCGATATTGAATTATTGTCAGTCACCCCTGAAGAGCTGAGCAGTATTTTTGCGGCGATTGCTTCTGAAGAAGCGTATGCGAATCAGGGTATCGAGCGGCCAGCCTCACATAGCACAATTAAAGTCGAAGTGTCTAAAAATGCAAATGGTACGCCCATACTAAAGCTTAAGTCTACACAGCCGATTAGTGAGCCATTTTTAGATATGCTTATACAAGTTGATTGGGCATCTGGTCGGTTGCTAAGAGAATATACTGTTTTACTCGATCCGCCTGGTTACACTGGTGAATCTGAAGCCAATGCACAGTCAAGTCAAACAACACAATTACCCACTGTAAAGTCGACTAGTACGCTAGAACAAGAAATACCAGCCGACTCTACCAGCAGCAAAAAACCAAGCCGCTCTAAAAATAGCCAATCAAAAAGTACTGATGTAGCCCAGGATGACAACCAGACTGAAGTTACAGCCGAGGCATATGTAACACAACGTGGTGATTCACTAGCCAAAATTGCGAGAGATATGCAAGTGGAAGGTGTAAGCCTTGATCAAATGTTGGTGGCTATATATCAAGCCAACCCAAGTGCGTTTGATGGTAAAAACATGAACCGACTTAAAGTCGGAAAAATAATTCGCCCACCATCTGAACAAGATTTGGCAGGGTTATCGCGTCAGAAGGCCTCAAAAGAAGTTAAAGTACAATCTGCCAATTGGAATGAATATCGCAACAAATTGGCTGGTATTGTTGCTGAATCTGCACCAAGTGAGTCAGAGGCTGGTTCGCAATCTGCTGACGGAAAAATTAAAAGTGCCGCTGAAGATCAATCAATGTCTACGGCGACTGGTTCAAAAGATGTGGTGAAATTATCTGCAGGAGAAACCCCTTTAACAAAAAAGGAAGCTGAAGATGTAAAAGGTTTGCAAGCCAAAATTACTGCATTACAAGAAGAATCAATCGCCAGAGAAAAATCAGTCAAAGAAGCACAAGACAGAACTGCGGCACTAGAAAAACAAATTGCTGATATGCAGCAATTGCTAGCATTAAAAAACAGCACTATGTCCGATATGCAAAAGCAAGCTGAAATGCAAGCATCGGCGGATAAAGGCAATGTTTCTGAGCCCCAGCCTGAAGCTCCAATGGTTGCTGAAGAGCGGCCAGCAGAGGTGGCTCCTGCGCAACCTGCTGTAGCAGAACAAGCAACCCCACCTGCGGCAGAATTGACGCCACAAGAGAAGCCTAAGCCTGCGCCAGTAGTGGTCACTGAGCCTGCAGCAGAACCCAGTTTATTAGATGGTCTTGATTTGCCGTTGCTAGGTGCTGGTGCTGGGCTACTAGCATTATTGGGTGGTGGATGGATGTTCTTGCGTAATAAGCGCAAGCGTAATCTAGCAGATTTCGAGCAAGGCATTATGACTTCGGGCGGTTTAAAAGCGAACACTGTTTTTGGCAATACGTCAGGCTCAAGTGTTGATACAGGTGATACGTCTTTCTTAACCGATTTCTCGCAAAGTGCGAATGGTGGCATGATTGATACCAATGATGTGGATCCGATTGCCGAAGCAGAAGTCTATATGGCTTATGGGCGAGATGCGCAAGCCGAAGAAATATTAAAAGATGCGATTTCAAAAGAGCCTAAACGCTATGAATTACATTTAAAACTTCTTGAAATGTATGCCGCAAGTAAAAACGTTTCAGCGTTTGAAACAATTGCTGGTGAGCTTTATACCACGCTTGGAGGAGAAGACTCTACCTGGATTAAAGTGGCAGAAATCGGTTACAAGTTAGAGCCAAGCAATCCGCTTTACCAGGCAAATACTGCGCATTCTGCTGGAAATTCTTCAGGTGAAAAGTTAGATGCAAACGATTTTTCAGATTCGCCGATTGCTAGCGCAACAGACTTAGATTTTTCTTTTGATAATGACTCATTGGCGCAAAACTTTGCTTCTTCAAGCAATGAAAAAGATGCCTTTGACTTGGACTTGGATGCATTAAATACAGACGCTGCAAATACAGGTGCCACAAACATAGGTGCTGAAAATTTAAGTAATGATACAAATGCGGATGTTGAATTCTCAATGAATGTGCCTAATACTGAAAGCTTAATGGCCAGCACCATTGAAAACTTAAAACAACCAGAGCAAGTTCAGGCCAAGCTTGCCGATGTTTCTGAGCCAGAAATGATGCCTGCAGTAACAAAAAATGACGATAGTTTGGATTTTGATTTTGGGGATTTAACAGCACCTGCAGAAAATGCTTCTGAGCAGGATAGCGCAAACTTTGGCCACACGATGCCAGGTCTAGATATGTCAGGTTTTGAAGCGCCGAAATTAGCAACTGAAGATGTTCCTGCTACTAGCGTTGCTGATTTAGAAATGACGGAATCGTTTGAATTGCCAGTGCTAGAAGAAACATCTTTAGATGAGTTAACAACCGAAGTTAGTTTTGATACAGCAGAAGCACCAGACATGGAGTCTGATTTTAATTTTGATTTAAGTACTGTCTCCCCAGAGGCTTCTAGTTATGTGGAAGATGATACATCTGCTGCAAACACATATGATTTATCATCTATTAGTTTAGACATGCCAGATACGGGTATGCAAGGTGATTCGCTGATAGTAGGCGCTGCAGATGAACCAGCTGAAATTGAAACAAAGTTAGATTTAGTTGCAGCATATATCGAGATGGACGACGCTGAAGGTGCTAAAGAGCTGATAGATGAAGTGATGAAAGAAGGCGGTGCAAGTCAGCGTAAACGTGCTGAAGCCCTGCTGGCAAAGCTTGTTAATTAACAAAAACGCCTAGTATTTACTAGCAGCCAGTAATCATAAAAAGCTGAGCATTTTGCTCAGCTTTTTTATTGTCAGCGAAGTGATTACAATAGTCCAATAATGCAATATAAATTATATTCAATTGAGATAAAAATTAACACGATTACCCAATTATGCTGTTTTTTAGTATTTGCTATTGTTGTTAACCAGATTGCGCTCAGCTATTTGTTTTTGATAACTGTTTTATTGGTTGCTGTTTTAATTCAAATTAAATCGCATCATTTTTTTAGGTTAATCAAGCGCTTAAAATGGTTTTTTATCGTGATGTTAGTTATTTTTGTATTTAATACACCTGGTGAGCACATTAAAGGCTGGGCTTTTAATTTGAGTCCAACTTATGAAGGATTGCAGGCAGGATTGCTTCAAACGTTCAGAATGCTTGCCTTGCTAGCAATTCTGTCTTTAATCATGGTGTTTAACACAAGACAACAGCTCATCTCTGGTTTTTATTTTATGGTGTCGCCACTGAAATACTTGGGTTTAGAATTAGAACGTTTTTCCGCTCGATTATGGTTAACATTGCATTATGTTGAATCTGCACAACCCGCAAGTAAAAGTCGCAGCTTGCTAGAGCAAATACAAGCATTTGGGGACTTAAGCAAAACGCAGCATGAAGATGTCAGTATTTCATTTAAAATACCCGTTTTTAAGGCGATAGATATTGCAGTTATTTTTGCATTAATGCTGTTAATGTCTTATGTGCTGACAAAGGCGTTTAGGTAATGCGTGTTGCGTTAGGGGTAGAGTACGATGGTGCATGTTTTTGCGGCTGGCAAAGTCAGTCGCAGCTATGCGGTGTTCAGGATGCGTTAGAATCAGCCATTAAAAGCTTAGTATTGCAAGATGTACGTATACATGCGGCTGGGCGCACGGATACAGGCGTTCACGCATTAATGCAAGTAGTACATGTTGAGTGCGATGTCGCTAGGCCGCTTAGTGCTTGGGTGCGTGGCGTTAATGCATTTTTACCAGCAACAGTGCGCGTCTTGTGGGCGCAAAGCGTGGATGAAACTTTTCACGCCAGATTTTCTGCAACTCAACGACACTATCAATATTTATTGATGAATCAAGCTACTGCGCCTGCAATTAACGCTACTAAAGCGGGCTGGTATCATTTGCCATTAGATATTGTCGCCATGCAGCAGGCGATTGCCTTATTGTCAGGTGAGCACGATTTTAGTGCGTTTAGAGCGAGCGAATGCCAAGCAAAATCGCCAATCAGACATTTGGCTCAAGCAAGTATTGTTGCGCACCAAGAAGCGATTATCTTTCATTTTTCGGCCAACGCATTTTTACAGCATCAAGTGCGCAATATGGTGGGCGCTTTGGTTTATGTGGGTAACAGTAAATATGCGCCCGATTGGATCACGCATTTGCTTAAGCAAAAGGACCGCACTCTATCGCCACCCACATTTTCGCCCAATGGTTTGTACTTAACAGGAGTAGATTACGATGCTAAATTTAACCTGCCTGATACGAAACGTTATTTAAGGCTTATATAATGTTAACTCTTTTAAAAAGTGTTAATTTGGAATCAAATCCAGCAAAATGAATCCATTCAGAACAAGAGTTAAAATCTGCGGTGTTACCCGTGCCGAAGATGCGCTTGAAGCCGCGCGTTGTGGTGCAGATGCAATTGGGTTGGTGTTTTATCCAGCTAGCCCGCGCTATGTAACGATGCAGCAAGCGCAACAGGTTGTGGCAGCTTTACCGCCTTTTATTAGCGTTGTAGCTTTGTTTGTTAATGCCAAACAAGCTGAAATTGAAGCAATCATATCGCAAGTGCGGATTGATATTGTGCAGTTTCATGGCGACGAAACTGCCGCAGAATGCGAGCGAATTAAATTGCCTTATTTTAAAGCGATTCGCGTTAAGCCAGACACTAATTTGTTACAATATGAACTGGATTTTAGCAGTGCAAAAGCCTTACTTTTAGATACGTATTCAGAATCTGCATATGGCGGTACAGGACATGTATTTGATTGGGACTTAATCCCAAAAAACATGGTAAAACCAGTGATATTGGCAGGTGGATTGACTGATGAAAATGTAGGTTTAGCCATCGAAAAAGTAAAGCCTTACGCGGTGGATATTAGTGGCGGAGTAGAACTGAGTAAAGGTGTGAAAGATGCCAAGAAAATAGCGGATTTTATGCAGGCTGTTCGGGTTGCCAGTTAATGCATTTAAATAGTTTAAAACAAAGTTGTGTAAAAGTAGGAATTGAGGAGTAGGTGATGCAAGTGTATGACATGCCAGATGTGCGCGGTCATTTTGGTCAATTTGGTGGTATTTTTGTCGCAGAAACATTAGTCGAAGCGCTTGAAGAACTACGCGTGATGTATGAAAAATATCGCTATGACGAAACTTTTTTAGCAGAATTTGCCTACGATTTAAAACACTTCGTTGGTCGCCCAAGTCCGATTTATCATGCTAAACGCTGGTCGGATAAAGTAGGCGGGGCACAAATCTACTTAAAACGCGAAGACCTAAACCATACAGGTGCGCACAAAGTAAACAATACGATTGGCCAGGCTTTGCTGGCAAAGCGCATGGGTAAACCACGCGTAATCGCCGAAACAGGCGCAGGCCAGCATGGCGTTGCAACGGCAACGATTGCCGCTAGATTAGGCTTGGAATGCGTCGTTTATATGGGTTCTGAGGACGTCAAGCGCCAAGCGCCCAATGTATTCAGAATGAAGCTGCTGGGCGCTACAGTAGTGCCAGTAGAAAGTGGCTCTAAGACGCTTAAAGATGCGCTGAACGAAGCGATGCGTGACTGGGTGACCAATATTGAAAATACGTTTTATATTATCGGTACAGTCGCAGGGCCGCACCCTTATCCAATGATGGTGCGCGACTTTCAATCAGTGATTGGTGTAGAAGCTAAAATTCAAATGCAAGAGATGGTAGCGCGTCAGCCAGACGCTGTGGTTGCTTGTGTGGGCGGCGGTTCTAATGCGATGGGTATTTTTTATCCCTATATTGATGTGCCAAATGTGCGTTTAATTGGTGTAGAAGCCGCTGGACATGGCATGGAAACAGGCATGCACGCCGCGCCGTTGACAGCTAACAGCCCGATTGGTGTGTTGCATGGCAATCGTACTTATTTGATGCAAGATGCCGATGGCAATATCATTGAAACACATTCAGTTTCTGCAGGCTTAGACTACCCAGGCGTTGGTCCAGAACATGCATGGCTTAAAGACATCAAGCGTGCCGAATACGTAGCGATTACGGATGATGAAGCAATGGCCGCATTTCACAGCTTGTGCCGTACAGAAGGCATTATTCCCGCATTGGAATCTAGCCATGCGCTAGCACATGCGGAAAAGATGGCTAAATCGATGCGCAAAGATGAAATCATTTTGGTGAATTTATCTGGACGGGGCGATAAAGATATTAATACCGTCGCTAAACTTGCAAATATAACATTATAAAAATTAAATCTATGTCACGCATTAAAACCGTCTTTTCCGCACTAAAAGTTAACCATAAAAAAGCGTTAATTCCTTACATTACAGCAGGCGATCCGCACCCGAATCACACGGTTAATCTGATGCATACCTTGGTAAAAACAGGCGCAGATATGATTGAGTTGGGTGTGCCGTTTTCTGACCCGATGGCCGATGGCCCGGTCATTCAGCGTGCCAGTGAACGTGCGTTGATGCACAAAGTTGGGCTAAAAAAAGTGTTAAGTATGGTGGCAGAATTTCGCCAAAAAGACGATAAAACCCCCATTATATTAATGGGTTACGCTAATCCAGTTGAGGCGATGGGCGCTGAGAAATTTACCCAGCTTGCAAAAGAATCAGGCGTTGACGGCGTGATTACAGTGGATTATCCGCCAGAAGAATGTAAGGAATTTATCAGTCAACTGCAAGCTAATGACATGGATAGCATCTTTTTGCTGTCACCCACATCCGATTCAGCGCGGGTTGATTTAATTGTCAATCAAGCCAGCGGCTTTCTGTATTACGTTTCGCTTAAAGGCGTCACGGGCTCTGCCAATTTAGATATTGAAGAAGTGAAATCGCGCGTAGCAGAAATTCGACTTAAAACGGATTTGCCAATTGGTGTTGGTTTTGGCGTAAAGGATTCGGACACTGCTAAAAATGTGGCGGCATTTGCCGACGCGGTGGTGGTAGGCAGCCGCATGGTGCAAGCAATAGAACATTCAAATGACGATAATTTGGTGGCGAATGTCAGTCAGTTAATGATTGAATTACGTGCTGCAATTGACGCTTAAGGGGTAGAAAATGAGCTGGTTAGAAAAAATTCCGCAAAAAATTCAACACGTTGTAGGCGCAGTGCAAAAGAAAAATGTGCCAGAAGGCCTCTGGAGTAAATGCGATTCTTGCCAGTCTGTTTTATATAAAACCGATTTAGAATCCAACGCAGAAGTCTGCCCGAAATGTGCGCATCATAATCGAATTGGCGCGCGTGCTAGATTAAATCAGTTGTTGGATGCAGATACAAAAACAGAATTGCGGACGGAAATTGGCGCCAATATTGAGCCGATTGATCCATTAAAATTCAAAGATAGTAAAAGCTATGCTGAACGCATGAAAGCTGCCCAAAAAGAAGTGGGTGAGAAAGATGCTTTGATTGTCATGCAAGGTAAGATTCTAGAAGTTAATGTTGTAGTCGCCGCGTTTGAGTTTAAATTTATGGGCGGCTCAATGGGCTCAGTAGTCGGCGAACGCTTTGTGCGTGGCATTGATGCAGCCATAAAAAGCAAGTCTGCTTTCATTTGTATTTCTGCCAGCGGCGGCGCGCGCATGCAAGAAGGTTTACTTTCATTGATGCAAATGGCTAAAACCAGCGCGGCTTTAACCAAACTATCTCAAGCAGGTTTGCCTTATATTTCAGTGTTAACTGACCCAACAATGGGTGGTGTTTCTGCCAGTTTTGCGATGTTGGGCGATGTTATTATCGCTGAACCCAATGCCTTAATTGGTTTTGCAGGCCCGCGCGTGATTGAGCAAACGGTACGCGAAACACTACCAGAGGGTTTTCAACGCGCTGAGTTTTTAGTAGAACATGGTGCTGTAGATTTAATCATAGATCGCCGCGAAATGCGCCAGCGATTAGCCAGCATGTTATCCAACTTAATGAAGTTACCCAAAGCGGCTTAATTATTTAGCTATAACTCTGTATTCTTAACATCCGTGACTACATCAATACCTAAGCCAACTACTGCGCAGCAGTGGCTGGCTTATATCGAAGCGCTACATCCTAAATCAATCGCAATGGGTTTAGAGCGTGTTAGTACTGTTGCCAAACAATTAAACATTAAGCCGAGTTTCCCCATTATTACGGTTGCGGGTACCAACGGCAAAGGTTCTACCTGCGCCATGTTAAGCCAAATTTACACAGAAGCAGGTTTTGCTGTTGGTTGCTACACATCGCCACATTTACTCCGTTATAACGAGCGCGTGCGCATCAATCATCAAGACATATCCGATGCGGATTTATGCAGGGCTTTTGATGCAATTGAAGAAGCGCGCGGCAACGTTGCATTAACGTATTTTGAAATGGGTACACTGGCTGCCATGTGGCATTTTTGCCAAGCAAAACTTGATGTCGTTATTTTAGAAGTAGGTTTAGGAGGCAGACTGGACGCGGTGAATATTTTTGAGCCCGCTTGCAGCATCATCACCACCATTGATTTAGATCATATGGAGTATTTGGGCGATACACGAGAAAAAATTGGATTTGAAAAAGCAGGTATTTTCCGACCAAATGTATTCGCGATTTGTGGGGATGAAGACCCACCAAACAGCCTAATAGACTATGCCGAGCAGTTAAACACACCACTAAAATTAATTAACCGTGATTTTAGTGTGAAAAAAACGACTAACGGTTGGCAGTACACTGAAAAACAAAATGATTTCTTACTGCCAAATCTGGGTTTACATGGCGAATTCCAGTTAAATAATGCGGCTTGTGCTGTCTGTGCGGTGCAATACTTAACCATATTTTTACCTGTAAAAATCAGCCATATTCAAAGTGCTTTGAACACGGTAAATTTGGTGGGGCGCTTTTATTCTATTTCTACAAATCCTAATGTTATTGTGGATGTTGCACATAACCCGCACGCAGCCTTGTCACTTGCACACAATTTGCAAGCTGCGCCTTGTGCGGGTAGCACCTTAGCTGTGTTTGCAATGCTGGCTGATAAAGATATTAATGGCGTCATTAAGGCCGTTTCGACGCATATCAATCAGTGGTTTATAGCTGACAATCACAGTGTGCGTGGTGCAAAGGCCAAGGAATTAAATGATAAATTGATTCAAAATAATCCAAATACGCAGATTCATTCGTTTACAGATGTCGCATCAGCACTGGTTGCTGCCTGTGATATTGCGACTAGAAATGATAGAATTATCGTGTTTGGTTCGTTTTACACTGTTGCTGATGCGATTGATTATATTGCTAACAAAAAGATTAATTAATCTATTGAGGATACACGGAATAAGTCGTTGAGCGAGATGAAGTACAAGGCGCACGGAACGCAGAAACCGAGACAGTACATTAAGTACGGCGAGGTTTTGAGTACCGCGCAACGCAGTAATTCGCTCGCGTAGACACTTATCCCGTGTATCCTTGATTGAATAACTGTTTAAATCGGCAGCTTCAACCCCATTATAATTATTCACTAGCGTAGGGCTGAAAGTTAAATATGCAAAAAGACGCACCTAATGACCAAGAATTAACCTTAAAAAAGCGCGCGCGTCGACGTTTGGTTGGGGCAATTGCATTGGTTTTGCTCATGATTATTGTGTTGCCCATTATTTTAAAAGATCAAGCAATTACAGCCCCTGCCGAAGAGGTCACGATTACTTTATCTAACCAAAATCAAAGTCCAGAACCATCTGCAGCCATTTCTGATTTTGATTCTAATGTGGTCCCTGCAGAAATTGCGCCACTGAATACCGAGTCAGTCATTAATGAGCCAGCAACTCAAGTAGAGCAAGCACCAGCAAAACCTGTGGCAGAGGAAAAAATTGCTTTAGTACAACCTAAGCCAGCAGAAAAGAAAGTGGTGAATAGCCCAAAATTCTATGTGCAAATAGGCGTGTTTTCTGATGAAGCGAATGTAAAACAACTACAGGCAAAGCTGACGGATTTGGGTTATTCATCACAGACAGAAAAAATCGATACCGCTAAAGGAAAAAAAATTCGTCTGCGTACGCATTTGCTAGGTGAGCGTAACGAAGCAGCAATTGCATTGCAAAATATAAAAGATGCAGGCCTCACTGGCATGGTTGTTAGTCAATAGTTGCTAGTCACTCAATGATGACGGGTTTTGATTACACTGTATTTATTATTATAGGCCTGTGCATTATCGTGAGCATGATGCGCGGAGCTGTGCGAGAAGCGTTATCAATTATTGGCTGGCTAGTCGCATTTTATGTCGCTAAAACTTACGCTGCCCAATTAATACCTTTATTGCCACAGGATATTCCTAGCGATGCACTGCGTGTGTTGGCAGCGTTTTCAATCCTATTTTTAGGTGTGCTCTTGATTTTTAGTTTATTGTCAATTGCACTGTCAAGTTTGCTGAAAAGAATTGGTTTGAGTTGGCTAAATCGCTTTTTCGGCGCATTATTCGGGTTTGCAAAGGGGTTGTTAATTGTCTGTGTATTAGTCTTTTTGGCAGGCTTAACCAGCATTCCTAAAGATGCGCGCTGGACTAATGCGATGTTTAGTTCGCCACTTGAAGCACTCGTTAAAACAGCATTACCTTGGATGCCTCAAAAGGTAGCGCAATATGTTAAATATGATTAGTTGGCGTTGATATTAAGCTGACTATTAAGCAGGCCTATTTTAGGTCAAAATAATTTTGACCTAAATAATGTGTTAAGTAGCGCGTTTTTAGTCGCTTATTGTTGCATTTAAAACTGGATAGTTAAGGAAATTCATCTATGTGCGGAATTATAGGTATTGTCGGTAAAAACCCAGTTAACCAACTGCTTTATGATGGTTTATTGGTGTTACAACATCGCGGCCAAGATGCGGCAGGTATTGTTACCTGTGACGGAAATACATTTTTTATGCACAAAAACAATGGCTTAGTAAAAGATGTGTTTCAAACTCGGCATATGCGCAGCTTGGTGGGCAATGCTGGTATTGCGCATGTGCGTTATCCAACTGCGGGTTCATCAAGTGCCGCTGAGGCGCAACCATTTTATGTCAATTCGCCATTTGGAATCGTGCTTGGTCATAACGGTAATTTAACCAATTCTGAGCAATTAAAATCGGAGATGTTTCGCCAAGATTTGCGTCACATTAACACCAGCTCTGATTCTGAAGTATTACTGAATGTGCTCGCGCATGAGATTGAAAAAACATCACGTAATGCCGTATTAAATACAGATATGGCGTTCGATGCCGTGTCTGGCGTACACAAACGTTGCAAAGGTGCTTACGCCGTGGTTGCAATGATTGCCAATTTTGGATTGCTTGCCTTTCGTGACCCACACGGCATTCGTCCATTGGTGATTGGTAAGCTAGATACAGATAAAGGCACTGAATATATTGTTGCCTCAGAAAGCGTTGCATTAGATGTGCTGGGCTTTAAGTTGATGCGTGATGTAGAGCCAGGAGAGGCCATATTCATTGATATGGACGGCAATTTATTTAGTCAGCAGTGCGCAGAAACACCCACTTTAACACCATGCATTTTTGAATATGTCTATTTAGCACGCCCAGATTCAGTCATTGATAATGTCTCGGTGTATCAAACCCGTTTGGATATGGGTACGACACTGGCTGAAAAAATCAAACGTGAATGGAGTCATTTAAAAATAGATGTGGTGATTCCAATTCCTGATACCAGTCGCCCAAGCGCATTACAGGTAGGCATTTCTCTGGGCTTAGACTATCGCGAGGGATTCATTAAAAATCGCTATATTGGCCGTACTTTTATTATGCCCGGTCAAGCGCTACGTAAAAAATCCGTCCGTCAAAAATTAAACCCAATTGGTATTGAATTTAAAGGTAAAAACGTTTTATTGGTGGATGATTCAATTGTGCGCGGCACCACATCACAGCAAATTGTACAAATGGCGCGTGATGCAGGCGCGAATAAAGTGTATTTTGCTTCAGCCGCACCGCCAGTGCGCTTTCCTAATGTGTACGGTATCGATATGCCAAGCCGTGATGAATTACTGGCGACAGGCCGTACTGATGAAGAAATCTGCCAAGAGATAGGCGCCGATGCGCTGATTTATCAAGATTTAGATGCGCTGGTTGAAGTGATTGCAAAATTAAATCCTAAGATTCAGATATTTGATTGCAGCTGTTTTGATGGTAAATACGTGACAGGAGACGTGGATGCTGCTTATTTAAATCGTATTGAGTCGGCACGCGGCGACTTCAATAAAAAGCAAAAGCCAAGTAATTCTAGTACACAACTTGATTTAAATTTAATTGACTCAGAAGAAGATGAAGCCGTTGAGCAGGTTTCTTAATTAGCTAATAATTAACGCGCTATTATTTTGTTAGCAATAAAGAGTTATTAAGAGCAATAGCCATATACCCGTTCGGGTAATATTTTTTTAATTTTAGATGAATTAAACTGGAATCACATCAAAAGCAAAGATTAGTCATGATTCCTTTCAATAAAATATATCTCAGTGGTAATGAGCTTGAATACATACGTCAATCACATGAGACAGGGAATTTATCAGGCGATGGATTCTTTACTGGAAAATCCAGTCGATGGTTAGAAAGCAATACAGGCACTAAAAAAGCACTCATCACTCACTCTTGCACTGCTGCACTCGAAATGTCTGCTCTGCTAGCTGAAATTCAGCCAGGAGACGAAGTGATTATGCCATCTTACACTTTTGTTTCTACTGCAAATGCGTTTGTATTAAGGGGTGGTATACCCGTTTTTGTTGATATTCGTGCTGATACTTTAAATATTGATGAAACATTGATTCAAGCCGCTATAACACCCCGCACAAAAGCCATAGTGCCAGTACATTACGCAGGTGTGGGTTGTGAAATGGATACGATTATGCAAATTGCCAAAAAACATAATTTGCTGGTAATTGAAGACGCTGCTCAAGGGATTATGGCCACTTATAAAGGGCGCGCACTAGGTTCAATTGGCCATATAGGCGCTTACTCTTTTCATGAGACTAAAAATATTATCGCTGGTGAGGGTGGCGCGATACTCATTAATGACGACCAATTTGCAGCAAGAGCAGAAATAATTCGTGAAAAAGGCACTAATCGTAGCCAATTCTATCGTGGACAAGTCGATAAATACACTTGGCAAGACATCGGATCGTCTTATTTACCTGGTGAAGATGTCGCTGCTTTTTTATACGCGCAACTGGAAAAAGCTGAAGAAATTACCCAGAAGCGTATGGATATATGGAATATTTATCATGAGGCTCTACAGGAATTAGAACAAAAGGGCGATTTAAGACGGCCAATCATTTCCGTAGAGTGCCAACACAATGCGCATATGTATTATGTTTTGCTGAACTCACTCAAACAGCGCACAGAACTGATACAACGATTTAAAAAACAAGACATTCATCCTGTATTTCACTATATTCCATTGCACAGTGCGCCAGCGGGTAAGCAATTTGCACGCATATATGGTGAGTTAAAGCAAACTGATGATTTGTCCGAACGTTTACTGAGATTACCTTTGTGGGTGGGTTTGGGTAAGCAGCAAAAAGATGTGTTGAAAGTGTTAGGTGCAAAAGTGGTGTCTGGTTTTTTTTTGATGAGTAATGTACTTGACATGATTGTATTAAGGGCGTTAAATGGAATTGCGCTGATTTGAGTGGCCAACTTTAAACAAAGCCTTACTCAGCTTGCGGGCGCATAATAAATTCTGCTAAAGCGAGAGCCAAAACCCGTTTTAGCTTATTCTTTAGCTAACACGGGTTTTTTAACGCCCAGATTTTGCCCATATATATTTAAGTGATTTAACATTATGACGACCAATAAAACTTATCATCCTGAAACATTAGGTTTGCGTGCTGGTACTGAGACGACTGAATTTGGAGAGAACTCAGAAGCTTTATTTTTGAATTCAAGCTTTAAGTTTAAGAACTCTGCACAAGCCGCTGCACGTTTTGGCGGTACAGAGCCAGGTAATATTTACTCACGCTTTACCAATCCAACTGTCACCATGTTTCAAAATAAATTGGCTGCCTTAGAAGGCGCAGAGCAATGCGTAGCGACATCTAGCGGCATGTCAGCGATTCTAGCCTGCGTAATGGGTTTATGCAGCACTGGCGACCATGTTGTGGCTTCACGCAGCGTGTTTGGCACCAGTGTGCAGTTGTTTGGCAATATATTGAAACGCTGGGGCTTAGAAGTAACTTTTGTATCACTTACCAATCCGTCTGAGTGGCAGGCTGCAATTACCCCTAAAACCAAATTGTTTTTTGTTGAAACGCCATCTAACCCCTTGACTGAAGTGTGCGATATTCAAGTTTTGGCCGATATTGCGCATCAGGCAAATGCTTATTTGGTGGTGGATAATTGTTTTTGCACGCCTGCGATTCAAAAGCCATTAGATTTAGGTGCCGATATCATCATTCATTCCGCCACCAAATATATTGATGGGCAGGGCAGATGCCTTGGTGGTGCCGTGCTTGGTAGCAAAATCTTAATGGAGCCTGTATATGGTTTCTTGCGCACAGCAGGCGTTACTATGAGCGCTTTTAATGCATGGGTGTTTTTAAAAGGATTAGAAACCTTGCATATCCGCATGGAAGCGCACGCACGCAAAGCGCTGGATTTAGCAACCTGGCTAGAAGCGCAACCGCAAGTTGCGCGCGTGTATTATCCTGGTCTCACCTCGCATCCGCAGCATGCTCTAGCGATGAAGCAGCAGTTAAGCGGTGGCGGTATTGTCAGTTTTGAGGTGCAACCAAAATCTGGTCAAACTAAGCAAGAGGCAGCATGGGCGCTGATAGATTCGACAGAGTTGATTTCCATTACCGCTAATTTAGGCGATGCGAAAAGTACCATTACACACCCAGCGACCACAACGCATAGCCGCATTACAGCAGAGGCAAGATTACAGGCAGGGATTAGCGATAATCTAGTCAGAATTGCAGTAGGACTGGAACACGTGGATGATTTAAAAGCAGATTTACGTTTTTAAAATGATGACTTTTATGTAGCCGGTTTTAAAAGTTTTAATTAACCTATTAAGGCTTATATAATCACGCGCATGATTTAAAGTCGTTTATTTCAAGCCTAGTATGTGATATATTTCAAGGCTATTTTTTAGTGCTTGATAATGGTTAAGTCCTGACTTAAACGTAAGACTTAACCATAAAATTAAGTGAAAAATTAACTGAATTTATCTTTTTAAGTCACAGTTACTCATTATTGAACATGAGCTTTTATCAAACATTAACCGTTACTTAATGCATTAAGTGACATTTTTACAGGAATTGCAACATGGCAGCATCGCTCGAAACAATCAGCAACTTAGAACGTCGCATAACAGTTAAAGTGCCTTTGGCGCCGCTTGAAGGCCAGATTAAACAGAGGCTGACCCAAATTTCTCGCACAGCAAAATTTGCGGGCTTTAGGCCTGGCAAAGCACCAATTGGCTTGGTCAATCAGCATTATGGCGACCAAGTGCGCGATGAAGTCTATTCGCAAGCGGTAGAAACCAGTTTTGGCGATGCGGTTGAAAAAAATAAGTTACGCGTTGCGGGTTTCCCCAATATCGAGCATAAGCCATTTGCTGAAGCGGCAACTGATTTTGAATACACAGCAACTTTTGAAGTGTTTCCAGAGGTTAAGTTAAACGATTTAAGCAAGCTAAAAATTGAAAAACCCACATTAGAAGTTTCAGAAGCGGATGTTGAAAAAACATTAGATGTATTGGTGAAGCAGCGCGTTACTTTTGAGCCAGTTAAACGCGCTTCAAAAAAAGGCGATCAAATCAATATAAGGTTGGTTGCCAGTATTGATGGCCAGCAAGTAGAGAGCACGGGCGAAAAAGGCATTGATTTGCTTTTAGGCGAGCCAGGTCGCATGGCGGAGTTTGATGAACAACTTACAGGTGGAAAAGCAGGCAGCGAAAAAACGTTTGAAATCGCTTACCCAGCAGACCACAATCCCGCACAATTAGCGGGTAAAACAGTCAGCTACACGGTTACTTACAATACTGTTTCGCAACCAATTTTGCCAAAAATTGATGCTGACTTCGCTAAAAGCCTAGGAATTGAAGATGGCGATGTTAAAAAAATGCAAGCTGAAATCAAGGCAAGTCTAGAGCAGGAAGTTGAAAAACGTGTTAAAGCGCGTGTTAAAGAACAAGTATTCCAAGCTTTAGTTGCTGATTCAAATATAGAAACACCAAAAGCATTAGTAAGTGCGGAAATTAACCGCATGATGCAACAAACTGCGCAAAATTTACAACAACGCGGCATGGATCCGAAAGCGATTCAACTAGAGCCAGCCATGTTTGAAGAGCAAGCTAAACGCAGCACTGCATTGCGTTTGATTTTAAGTGAACTTGTTAATAGCAATAACTTGCAAGCAAGTGCTGATCAAGTGCGTGCAATGGTGGATACTTTTGCACAAAGTTTTGAAAAACCAAGTGAATTAGTCAGTTGGTATTACGCAGATGTTAAACGTTTAGACGAACCGGCTGCTTTAGCAACAGAGGAAAATGTAGTGAACTTGGTGTTAGAGAAAGCAAAAGTAACTGCAAAAAAAATCAAGTTTGACGAGTTAATGGCTAATCAATAGTTTTTTACAAACATTAGCCTATAAAACAAGCACTTAAGCATAGATTGGGATTAGTAAATAGCATGTTCAATAATATAAACGATTTTAATGTGAATACAGTTAATAACATGGAGCCGCAAGGTTTGGGTTTAATTCCCATGGTGGTAGAGCAAAGCGGCCGTGGTGAACGTTCGTACGACATTTATTCGCGTTTATTAAAAGAACGCGTCATATTTTTGGTTGGCCCAGTCAACGACATGTCAGCTAATTTGGTGGTGGCTCAATTACTTTTCCTTGAAGCAGAAAATCCTGACAAAGATATTTCTTTGTATATCAATTCACCAGGCGGTTCTGTGACTGCGGGTATGTCTATTTATGACACCATGCAATTTATTAAGCCTGATGTAAGCACTTTATGTATAGGTCAAGCGGCAAGTATGGGCGCGTTTTTACTGGCTTCTGGTGCAAAAGGTAAGCGTTTTAGTTTACCTAATTCACGCGTCATGATTCATCAGCCATCAGGTGGTTTTCAAGGTCAATCAACCGATATTCAAATTCATGCCAAAGAAATCATGTATTTGCGCGGTAAGTTAAACGGCATTTTGGCGCACCATACTGGTAGAACCACGGAAGAAATTGACCGTGATACCGAGCGTGATAATTTCATGAGTGCAGAACAATCGGTTGAATATGGCATGATTGATAAAGTGATTGAAACGCGTGCGCCTGCTGTTTAAATTGGCATACAATCATTAGATATTATTTTAAAAGTAACAAGTTAGTAGTGTTAAGGATGTTGAATGGCGACTAAAGCCGAAGGTGAAAAATTACTGTATTGCTCTTTTTGTGGCAAAAGCCAGCATGAAGTTAAAAAACTGATTGCAGGGCCATCTGTATTTATTTGTGATGAATGTGTCGATTTATGCAACGACATCATTAAGGAAGAAGTACAAAGTCTGAGTGATATTAAATCGACCGATAAATCATTGCCAACGCCGCAAGAAATCTGCGCGATTTTAGATCAATACGTCATCGGCCAAACGCAAGCTAAAAAAAATCTTTCAGTCGCCGTTTATAATCATTATAAACGCCTTGGTCATAACCATATTTCACAAAATACCAGCACTAAAAATGTGAGCCAAGATGATGTTGAGATTCAGAAAAGTAATATTTTACTGATTGGCCCAACAGGCTCAGGCAAAACGCTATTGGCGCAAACTTTGGCACGTATGTTAGATGTGCCGTTTGTAATGGCGGACGCAACCACACTAACCGAAGCAGGTTATGTAGGCGAAGACGTTGAAAACATTATGCAAAAATTATTGCAAAAGTGTGATTACGACGTCGAAAAAGCGCAACGTGGTATTGTTTACATTGATGAAGTGGATAAAATTTCACGTAAATCGGACAATCCTTCCATTACCCGCGATGTATCAGGCGAGGGCGTACAACAAGCATTGTTGAAACTAATTGAAGGTACGATTGCTTCTGTACCGCCACAAGGTGGCCGTAAACATCCAAACCAAGAATTCGTGCAATTAGATACCACCAACATTCTATTTATTTGCGGCGGCGCTTTCGATGGTTTGGATAAAGTCATTCGCAGGCGTTCTGAAAAAGGCGGCATTGGCTTTGGTGCAGAAGTAAAAAGTAAAGACGACTTGCGTGAAGTAGGGGCCGTATTGCGCGATGTAGAGCCAGAAGATTTAATCAAATTTGGCTTGATTCCTGAGTTTATTGGTCGTTTGCCAGTGGTTGCTACACTTGAATCGCTGGATGAGGCGGCGCTAATGACGATATTAGTTGAGCCAAAAAATGCGTTAACTAAGCAATATATGAAACTCTTTAAAATGGAAGGCGTAGACCTTGAATTTAGAGAGTCTGCCTTGCTACTAATCGCTAAAAAAGCCCTTGAACGCAAAACAGGCGCGCGTGGTCTGCGCTCAATACTGGAGCATTCGTTGCTTGAAGTGATGTATGACCTGCCATCGATTGAAAACTTAAGCAAAGTGGTGATTGATGAAGGTACCATCAAAGGTGAATCACAGCCATTGATGATTTTTCAAGATACTCCTAAAAAAGCAGAATCAGCCAAATAAATAGTCAGTTAGCGCTATCGTTAATTTAACCTGTTGTCGTAGGGCTATTGCAAATTAAAATAAGTCGTTTATAGTCATTAATACGTTGATATTAATTGGATATAAACGATTTATTTTGTCACCGCTCTTGAACTATCAAAGTATGTTCCCAACTTAATAGCATAGGCAGCTTGCCTGCTTAATTATGTGTCTATGCGACCTTGAAAGTATTTTATGACAGAACAAACTTTTTCAGATGACTTAACTAATGCAAACAAGTCTAAAGTCAATGAGCCAGATGACTTAATGCCCTTATTACCTTTGCGCGACGTGGTCGTTTATCCTCATTTAGTCATTCCACTTTTTGTTGGACGTGCAAAATCCGTTAAAGCCTTAGAAATTGCATCTGATACAAATAAACAAATTTTATTGGTAGCGCAAAAATCTGCTAATAAAGATGAACCAGATGCTGAAGACTTATACGAAATCGGGACGCTAGCCACTGTATTGCAAATGCTAAAACTGCCAGACGGCACAGTGAAAGTACTGGTAGAAGGCTTGCATCGTGTACGTGTGTCTGAATTTATCGAAACAGAAGAGTGCTTTTTGGCGAAAGCCGAAAAAATAGCGGATCCGATTGAAAATGACAGCGAAACAGAAGCGCTTATGCGCACTGTTTTTACGCAGTTTGATCAATACGTTAAATTAAACAAAAAAATTCCACCCGAAATTTTAACTTCACTTGCTACGATTAATGAAGCAGGGCGCTTGGCTGACACCATTTCTGCACACTTAACACTTAAATTAGAGGAAAAACAGAAAATTCTTGAAATGTTAAGTGTAACGGAACGTTTGGAACATCTGTTGCATTTGATGGAATCTGAAATTGATATCTTGCAAGTTGAAAAGCGCATCCGTGGCCGCGTTAAACGCCAAATGGAAAAAAGTCAGCGCGAGTATTACCTAAATGAACAAGTAAAAGCCATTCAAAAAGAGTTGGGTGAGCAAGACGAAAATGCTGAATTAGATGAGCTAGAAAAGCGTATCAAAGAATCTGGTATGTCTAAAGAAGCGCATGCAAAAGTTGCTGCCGAACTTAAAAAACTAAAAATGATGTCACCAATGTCGGCTGAGGCATCGGTTGTGCGCAACTACATTGATACGTTGGTTAATTTGCCTTGGAAGAAAAAAACCAAAATCAGCAAAGATTTGCAAGCGGCGATGGATATTTTAGATGCCGACCACTACGGGCTAGAAAAAGTAAAGGAACGGATTGTTGAGTATTTGGCAGTGCAACAACGTGTTGGCAAGCTTAAAGCGCCAATATTATGCTTAGTTGGCCCACCAGGAGTTGGTAAAACCTCGCTTGGTCAAAGTATTGCCAAAGCGGTCAATCGTAAATTTATTCGTATGGCATTAGGTGGCGTACGTGATGAAGCCGAGATTCGAGGCCATAGACGTACTTACATCGGCTCAATGCCAGGTAAAGTCATGCAAAGCATGACTAAAGTTGCCGTTAAAAATCCACTTTTTTTACTAGATGAAGTCGATAAAATGGGCCAAGATATGCGTGGCGATCCTTCGTCTGCCTTGCTAGAGGTGCTTGACCCAGAGCAGAACCATACTTTTGCCGATCACTATATTGAAGTGGAATATGATTTATCTGATGTGATGTTTGTAGCAACCGCAAACACAATGAATATCCCTGCACCATTGTTGGATCGCATGGAAATTATTCGCTTGGCTGGCTACACAGAAGACGAAAAAATCAATATTGCGATGAAGTATTTGTTGCCTAAAGAGCTTAAAACACACGGACTTAAGCCAGCAGAAGTGAGCATTTCTGAAGCTGTAATTCGGGATATTGTGCGTTACTACACACGCGAAGCAGGTGTGCGTCGATTAGAACAAGAAATTGCTAAAATTTGCCGTAAGGTGGTGAAAGAGCTTCTGCTTAATCAAACCAATGCCAAAAGGTCTCGCCGTGTAGCTGATGTTGTTGCCACTGATGCTATTGTTGCCACGCCTAAAAAAGTAAGCGTTACTTCTAAAAATTTAGAAAAGTATCTTGGTGTGTATCGTTATGATTACGGTATTGCTGCTAAAGAAAATCAAGTAGGACAAGTGACAGGCCTAGCATGGACATCTGTTGGTGGTGAGCTACTAACGATTGAAGCAGTGCTTTTGCCTGGTAAAGGTAAAACTATCACCACAGGTAAATTAGGCGATGTCATGCAAGAATCCGTACAAGCGGCAATGAGTGTGGTGCGCAGTCGTGCTGCTCATTTAGGTATTGCTGAAGATTTTTATGAGAAAAAAGATATTCATATTCACTTACCAGAAGGTGCTACGCCTAAAGATGGTCCAAGTGCAGGTATCGGGCTAACTACTGCATTAGTTTCGGTTTTAACAGGTATTCCCGCACGGGCAGATGTGGCAATGACAGGCGAAATCACACTGCGTGGAGAAGTGCTGCCAATTGGTGGCTTAAAAGAGAAACTATTAGCAGCGCATAGAGGAGGTATCAAAACCGTGCTTATTCCAGAAGCCAACGTAAAAGATTTGGTTGATATTCCAGAGAACATTAAAAACCACTTGCAAATTCACCCAGTTAAATGGATAGACCAAGTGTTAGAGTTTGCTTTAGAAAGTGCACCAAAGCCGCTAGCAGAAAAATTGGTTGAAATTGCAGCGGTTGTTACTGAAGCCGAGCTGGATACTAACGTGCCTGTCACACACTAGTTTTAACTATAATATAATTTATTTTGCATTAATTTGCTGTTTATCTAGCAAAATAGGCCGCAAAGCCTTGACACAGGCTTTTGTAGCTTGATATAAAGTCATAACAGGATACGCCTGTTTTTAAGTTAACAACATTTGAGGGGATTACTCGTGAACAAATCAGAATTGATTGATGATATTGCAAAATCAGCTGGCATTTCAAAGGCTGCTGCAGGTCGCGCTTTAGACGCAACTACCGCTGCTATCACTAAAGCACTAAAAAAAGGTGATTTAGTAACTTTAATTGGTTTTGGTTCATTTTATGTAGGCAAGCGCGAGGCGCGCAATGGCCGCAATCCACGTACAGGCGCAACAATTAGTATAAAAGCTGCAAATTCTCCTAAGTTTAGGGCTGGTAAAGCACTTAAAGATGCTGTAAACTAGTGGTCTTTAGTGATTAAGCAATTAATCACTAAAACACAGTTAGTTAAGTGGCTTTAATCAAGTAAATTCTATTTATTTTATTAACAGTCAGCAGTTGTAAATGGCACAGGGTGCTTAGCTCAGTTGGTAGAGCGTCGCCCTTACAAGGCGAATGTCAGCGGTTCGACCCCGTTAGCACCCACCAACAATAACTAACAAATATTGCCTCAATATTCATTAAGAGTGCTAGATTTTTAGCACTCTTTAATTTTGAGATAACGTAAGTTTATATTTTTCTGAAAATATAATTAGCACCAAAAAACTGGAGTGGTAGTTCAGTTGGTTAGAATACCGGCCTGTCACGCCGGGGGTCGCGGGTTCGAGTCCCGTCCACTCCGCCAACACACAAAAAGCGAGCTTAACAGCTCGCTTTTTTGCTTCTGCAATGACCTTTTCAATTTATCAGAACTTATCCCATTGCTCATCATCAATTAACTTAGTCTACTGATAGTTGACGGCTGTTTGTGTACACAATTGTTATATAATAGTTGTCGATAACTGTGGCTTGCGCTATCAGTTGCTCATTAAATTCTGCTTAAGATTTTAGAAAGTAAAGTTATGTTAGATTCGATTCGTCATCACACTCAAGGCTGGATAGCGAAAGCTATTTTGGCTTTAATTACAATTCCATTTGCATTGTTCGGCATTGATTCTTACTTTAATGATGCAGGTAGTAATGTTGCAATTGCTAAAGTAAATGGAGATAAAATATCCATTCAAGAATACGGTAATGCCATTGAAAATGTGCGTAATCGTTTGCAGTCGGAAGGGCAAAAAGTAGATGCAGCAATGCTAGAAAGCCCTGAGTTAAAGCAATCTGTACTGGATGGTTTAATTACACGTCGTTTAGTGAATGAAGAAATTCAAAAAGCCAATTTTAAGATTAGTGATGAACAACTGAGCACTTATATCTTGGGCATGCCAGAGTTTCAGCAAGATGGTAAATTCTCAGAAGATATTTATCAAAAAACACTCGCGCAAAATAAATTGTCGGTTAGTAAGTTTGAGAATGACAGACGTAATGAGTTACTAAACCAACAAGCACGTGAGGGTTTAAGTCAGCTAGTATCAGTGCCAAAAGGTGTTGCTGAGCATGCGCTGAAATTTGCTTATCAACAACGTGAAGTGAGTTTTGCAGAAATTAAAACCGCGGAATTTATTTCAAAAACTAATGTGACACCAGCGCAAGTTAGAGCATATTACGACTTGCATAAAGATAAATTTAAAGTACCAGCACAAGTTAAATTAGAGTTTGCTTTGTTATCTGCAGCTGGTTTAGTGTCTCAGGTACAAGTGACCGATGCTGAGGTCAAGCAGTTTTATGATGAAAATGTGTCTAAATTTCAGGGAGATGAGCAACGCCAAGCAAGTCATATTTTGATTGGATTTGGTGCGTCTACAACGCCTGAAGAAAAAGCGACTGCTAAAAACAAGGCGACTGATATTTTAATGCAACTGAAAAAAGACCCGACGCGTTTTGAAGAGCTGGCTTTTAAAAATTCGCAAGACCCTGGTTCTGCAAGTAAAGGTGGCGATTTAGGTAGTTTTGGGCGCGGTGCAATGGTTAAGCCGTTTGAGGATGCTGTATTTGCAATGAAAGTTGATCAAGTGAGTGATTTGGTCGAGTCGGAGTTTGGTTACCACATTATCAAATTAAATGGCATTACAGGCCAATCGTCTTCCTTCGATAGTATGAAGCCTCAGATTAAAGGTGAGTTGATTTTTCAAAAAGCGCAAGTGAAATACGCTGAGTTAGCAGATGACTTTAGTAATACAGTTTACGAGCAATCTGGTAGCTTAAAGCCAGTAGCTGATAAGTTTGCTTTGCAAGTGCAAACAAGCCCGTGGATGAGTCGTGAAGATGGTGCTAAGTTTTTCAAAAATGATAAATTAATGAGCTTGGTATTTTCTGATGAAGTACTAAAAGAAAAGCGTAACTCAGAAGCGGTGGAAGTATCACCCAACAATTTAGTTTCTGCACGCGTATTAGAATACAAGCCTACAGCACCGCGTAGTTTTGACGAGGTAAAAGGTGGTATTGAGGCTGTATTAAAGCTTGAGCAGGCTTCTAAAATGGCAACGGAAAAAGGTTTAGCTACGTTGGCTTCGCTTAAGTCTGGCAGTGCTGCGTCTGATTTAGATTGGATTACACCGGTGACTGTTGATCGTAAAAACGCGCAAGGCTTAACTGACCTTGTGATGAAGCAGGCATTTAAAATTGACGCCAGCAAATTACCTGCTTACGCAGGTTATATGGACGGCAATAATGCTTATACAATTGTGCAAGTAAGTCGTGTTGATAACACGTTGAACCCTGAAGTAAAGCAAACTGCTGATGCAGAGTATCAGGCTGCAGTTGCTACAGAATATATGAGCGCCTACGGTAAATCGCTAAAAGCAAAAAGTAATGTGGTGGTCAACCGTAAGTTGTTGCAGACTAACTTAGACAATTAACACAGATATTATTTTTAAAATAAAAAAAGCCGATATGCAAATATCGGCTTTTTTGTATTGATTTTTTAGTTAATCAATCTGGCCCGCCGCCGTGATATTCATGCCACCATCCACATAAGTAATTTCGCCAGTAATGCCGGATGCTAAATCACTGCATAAAAATGCAGCAGTGTTACCGACTTCTTCGATTGTGACATTGCGACGTAATGCAGCGTGACGCTCATTAAAACCAATCATCTTATCGAAATCGGCAATACCAGAGGCAGCAAGCGTTTTGATAGGGCCAGCAGACACTGCGTTGACACGGATGCCACGTGGACCTAGGCTTTGTGCTAAATAACGCACGTTGGCTTCTAAACTGGCTTTAGCAACGCCCATCACGTTGTAGTTGGGCATGGTGCGCTCTGCACCCAAGTAGCTCAATGTCAGCAAGCTGCCATTACGGCCTTGCATCATCGGGTAAGCAGCTTTAGCTAAGGCAGAGAAGCTGTATGAGCTGATGTCATGCGCGATGCGGAAGTATTCACGGTTCACAGCATCCAAATAATCGCCATCTAATGCCACTTTTGGCACAAAAGCCAGTGAGTGCACAACGCTATCTAGGCCATCCCAATGTTTGGCAAGTGCCGGAAAGAGTGCGTCGATTTGTGCATCTTCAGCTACATCACAGGGCAGCACGATTTTAGAATCAAAATCGGCAGCTAAACCCGCTACGCGATCTGCATGTTTTTCTAATTGATAAGTAAAAGCGAGCTCTGCACCTTCGCGCTTCATGGCGGCGGCAATGCCGTAAGCTATTGAACGATTACTGAGTAAACCTGCGATTAATACTTTTTTTCCAGCTAAAAATCCCATAACGAATCCTGTTAATTGATGACATTGCTTTAATAACGATTAAGCAATTTTAGTATTATTTATTGTTTGACCTAGGGTCTAGCGCGTCGCGCAGACCTTCCCCTAGCAAATTATACCCTAACACCGTTATTAAGATGGCAAGTCCAGGGAATAGTGATAGCCACCATGCGAACTGAATATACTCTTTACCATCTGTGAGGATATTGCCCCACGAAGCTTGCGGCGCTTGTACGCCAAGCCCTAGAAAACTCAAGCCAGATTCCATTAATACAGCACCTGCAACGCCTAGAACTGCGCTCACAATGATGGGTGTCAGGCTATTTGGTAATAGATGCGTAAAAATCAAGCGTGCGTCTTTTGCGCCTAATGTACGTGACGCCAGCACAAATTCGCGTCCACTTAAGCTTAAAAATTCAGCACGCACCAAACGTGTAACTCCCATCCAAGAGGTCAGGCCAATCACAATCATGATGTTCCAGATGGATGGCGTTAAAAAAGCGATAACGGCTAATATTAAGAAGAAACTGGGGATGGATAACATGACATCGACCAATCGCATGATTAGGGTATCTACCCAGCCACGGTAATAACCTGAAATGGCACCTAAAACGATACCAATAGCAGTGGCGATACCTACCGCCACTAAGCCTACCAATAGCGATATACGGCCACCGTGCAGCATACGACTGAGTACATCACGTCCAAGGCCGTCTGTGCCCATCCAGTGCTGCCAAGATGGGGCGAGCAAGATGGCTTTTACGTCAATATCGTTTGGGTCGTAAGGTGAAATGACTGGTGCTAGCATGGCTAGTACAAACACGCTGACGATAATAATAAACCCAACCATAGCCAGCGGATTTGATAATGCTTTTTTAAATAGCGCTTTATTCATAAGCTTTAATTTCTAACAACACCGCGCCGTACACGCGGGTCAGCCCATGCATAGGCCAAATCAGCCAGTAAATTACCAATTAATGTGAGCGCCGAGCCAATAGTAAGTATGCCCATAATCACCGGAAAATCGCGCATTAACACACTATCAAAAAACAATTTGCCCATACCAGGTATGGCAAAAATGGTTTCGGCAATGACTGAGCCGCCAATCAAGCCAGGAATAGATAAGCCGACAATGGTGATAAGTGGCAGTAGGGCATTGCGTAGCGCATGCGTATAGACTACTTTGTGCTCACTTAAGCCTTTGGCGCGGGCGGTAGTGATGTAATCCTGATGGAATACATCCAGCATGCCGTTTTTAACAAATAGTGTAATGCCTGCCAAGCCAGTTACAGAAGGAATGATGACTGGCAGAATAAGATGGCTAATACTGTCCTTGATTTTTGCCCATGTGTCTAAGGATTCGTAATTAATGCTGTGCAAACCAGAAATAGGTAACCAGTTATTCATGACACCTAGCCAGTACATCAGCAGTAATGACAACCAAAAACCTGGGATTGAAAAACCGATAAAATTAAATAGTGTGATAGATTTATCTTGCCATAATGTGTACTTGCGCGCAGCAATAATGCCCAGCGGTATTGCCAGACTTAACGTAATAATCAGGCCTAAAATATTAATCATTAAGGTAATTGGTAGTGCTTCTTGAATCATGCCTTTGGTGACATTGCCATCTTTATCTGTTGTTTGCCAAAACACAGGTTTTTGATGCGACGCAAAAGAATTCCCAAAATCCAGCGTACCCATGCGTTTTAGCCATAAACCATATTGCACAATCACTGGCTTGTCTAAATTGTATAGTTCACGTAATTTTTGGCGTGATTCTTCAGATGCTTTTGGATTAAATGCCGCCTCATTATTAGTAATATCGCCCGGAGCTAAGTGCATGATAAAAAATGAAATAAGGCTGATACCGATTAGCAAAGGTATCATCCACAGTACGCGTTTAACTAAATATTTCAGCATAAATTTTTTGCTTACCTGTTACTTTTCAGCGATTTCATTGCGTCCAGTTTCGGCACGTCTTAATTGTTCTGGAATATACCATTCATGCGAATTGTAACCAATACCTGCTGGTGGCGCAGGTGAGACAATTCCTTTAACGCGTTTATGGATGGCAGTAAGCCCATAGCCTGCAGATAAATATACAATAGGGCTGTCTTCTAACAACACTTTTGCAAACTCATGATAAATTTTCATGCGCTTATCAGGGTTAAGTTCTAGGCGACCTTGCTCTAACAAAGTGTCAATCTGAGGATTATTGTAATTGATAAAGTTAAATTGGCCAGGCTGATTTTGACTGGAATGCCAAATGCTGAACTGATCAGGATCTAAGCCTAAGCCCCAACCAAGCACAACTACATCAAAATCACCAGTTTTAATAAAACGGCTAATAAAGCTTGCCCATTCAATTGCACGAATTTGTACGTCTATACCCACATCTTTTAACCTGCGCTGGATTAAAACAGCTGACTTTTCGCGCTCTTTGTTTTGATTGGTAATAATTTCAAATGCAAACGGCTTGCCGTCACGCTCTACAATACCGTCACCATCTGAATCTGCAAAACCAGCTTCTTTCAACAAAGCCTTTGCTTTTTCAACATCATATGGGTAAGGCTTAAGCTCAGGGTTGCTCCAGCGGGTACCTGGCTTATATGGTGAGGCGATATTGATGCCCAAGCCTAAATAAACGCCATCAATAATCTCTTGCTTATCAATCGCATAGTTAATAGCTTTGCGCACTCGAATATCGTCAAACGGCTTATGTTTTAGATTAAAGCCCAAGTAAGTATAGCTATTGCCTAGCTCTTTATATAAAGCGAGTTTTTTTTGCAGTTCAGGGCGGGCTGGAACAATACGTGAATACTTAATAGGGTCTAAACCCATGCTATCAATATTGTCAGCCATTAACTCTAAAAACTGGGCTGAGTTATCTGGAATAATACGCGTCACCAATTTGTCAATATTCGCAGGGCCCAATACTGAATTTGGATTGCGCGATAATTTCAGATTTTCACCATGCGTCCAGCTATCTAGTTTGTAGTAGTGGCTACCAACAGGATTGCGTGCAAAAGCAGTGGTATGAATATCTTGTTTTTCTAATAAATGCTTTGGTAACACTTGCAACCCAGACCAAGAATCTAGGGCAGGCGCATAGGCTTTGTCGTAAGTCACGCTGAAAGTGTTTGGGTCTGGTGCTTCAGCTTTTTTTACTAATTGATAATCAGATGCGTAAGGGCTGCGCGTATTTTCATCTGTCACTAGTTTCCAAGTAAATAGTACATCTTCACTGGTAAGAGGTTTGCCATCTGCCCATTTAAGGTTAGGTTTTAGCTTGAAAGTGATGGTTTTTTGGTCGGATGAAATCAACCAGCTTTCGGCCAATTCGCCTTCTATATCCAGATTTTTGTCATACTTAAGTAGTTTGTTAAATATGTTGCCAGATATAGCAGCAGCAGCAGATTCGCCTGCTACCATATAGATTAAACCAGATGGTTCGCCAATTGTTGCATCAATAAGCATACCGCCTGATTCAACTGGAAAAGTTTTTGTATAGTCAGTTGTGTCCTGATTAGGTTTTCCGCAGGATGTCATAGAAATGACGCAACAAACGCTTAAACAAGATTTTAGTAAAGATGCATTCAATTTATTCATTATTCTATAAAGTTTACTAGTGACTCATTCTGAATGACAAATGATGACATAAATCAATGTTTGATGATTGGTCGTGCTAATTTAGATTTTTACAGTAATTCACTTATCTGATACGAATACTAGAGCGGACCTTAATATTTCTTGATTTCGATTTTTTACTTTTTACTCGATGTTTAAGCGATACCTTTTTTGTGCTGGAGCGATTACTTTTGTTAACTGCAACATTGGTAGTGTTTAACTTAATTGTTTGGCCTACTTTTAATTTACTGCTTTTTAAGTGATTAATTTTCATGAGTGCTTTACTGTCAGTGCCGTATTTATCTGCAAGCGCATGTAGAGTGTCACCACGTTTAACTTTGTGTATGAGAGGTGACGATAATTTAGGTTCACCCTCGTACATATTGTTTTTTTCTAACGCTGTAACGTTAATTGCTTGTTCAGAATCTAAATCATTTTCTGTTTGGTCGGTCTGCAAGGCGGGTACAAGCATCGGCTGAGCAGTGCGCATTTTTTTTGCCGATGTTAAGCCATTTACGCTACGTAATTGTGCAACATTAATACCAAATTTTTGTGCAATATTATCCATACGCTCACCACGCTTGGCATTGTATGTTTGCCAATTGGTCAGTGGTTTGTCATAGTTGGCTAGATTGGTTGCAAAACGCTCAGCCGCCCACACAGGTAATAATAATTGATGCTTATCATTTGTGGCCGTAATCACAGGGCGGTTATAGCTTGGGTTAAGGGAGCAAAACTCTTCTAAAGAAATTTCAGCTAATTCTGCAGCAAGTTTTGCATCAATTTGTTTTGGTGTGGTGACACGTGCAAAATAGGGGCGGTTTGGAATTGAATTGATTTTTAAACCGAAACGCTCAGGATCAGTAACAATATTTTTGATGGCTTGTAGTTTGGGCACATAATTTCTAGTTTCAGGCGGCAAACTCAGGCTTTCATAATCAGTTGGTAAACCCTGGCGGCGGTTTTTATTAATTGCGCGTTGCACAGTGCCTTCACCGGCGTTATAGGCAGCAAGCGCTAAATCCCAAGTGCCAAACATGCCGTGCAATTTTTGCAGATAAGTGAGCGCTGCATTAGTGGCAGCAGTGACATCACGTCGATTATCTACCCACCAGTTTTGCTGTAAACCAAAGCTTTTGCCAGTAGAGGGAATAAATTGCCAAATACCCGATGCTGCACTGCGTGAATAGGCTTGTGGGTTAAAAGCACTTTCAATCATCGGCAAAAGCGCAATTTCGGTTGGCATGCCACGCTTTTCAACCTCTTCTACAATGTGAAATAAATATTTTTGACTGCGTTCAAGCATGCGCCGCATGTAATCTGGACGAGATGCGTACCAGGTTTCGTGATTGGTTGTATATTGTGATTTAATATTGGGTATGGCATAACCCGTTTTGATGCGCGACCATAAATCTATATCAGAATCAATATCGACAATCGCATCTTGTTGATAACTCTGGTCTACTTCGTTTGTATCAATGTCTGATAAAAAATCTTGTACAGGGTCACCAACTAAATCGCTATCAACAGATTCAGTAATCACTTCGATTTCAACACCAGACACATTAGTATCTGCGATTGTTTGTTGTGAAAGTGCAAGCCCGCAACAAAGCATGCATATATTCAAGCAGGTAGTTAATCTAAAAGCTTGTTTAAAATATTGTGTGGCGCTTGAATACATTGATGCTGATTATCCCTAATGTTTGGTAGGTGGGTTTATTGCGCTAATAAACGTCATAAACTGTTTTGCATAGTAGCGATGGCTAAAACATTAGTCAAGTAAAAGTTTTACTTGACTAATAATAGGTATGTTCATGATTAATAATGATTTCTTAATGCCCTAATTGCAGTAAAAACTGATAATTCCTGATTATTTACAGCTTGCGAATTTTGCCAAATTTCAACTTGGTTGCAGCGTAAAAAAGGATTAGTACTGAGCTCTAATTCAATAGTCGTGGGGAGGCTGGGCAAGCCTTGTTCGCGCAACTCCCGCACTTGTCGTTGCCGATTAATCAATGCTTGATTATTGGGTTCTAAAGTCAGCGCAAAATCTACATTTTTGACGGTGTATTCATGCGTACAAAATACCTTTGTCGCAGAATTTAACCGTTTTAAGCGGTTAAGTGAATGCAGCATCTGTGCTGGAGTGCCTTCAAATAAACGCCCGCAACCCGCGCTAAATAAAGTGTCTCCACAAAACAGGTAGTCGTGATTATAAAAGGCAATATGCCCTAATGTGTGGCCTGGTAACCACATAGCATACAATTGAAGCTCTATTTCTGGCAAAGTGACTAAATCACCTTCACCAATAGCAGTATGTTTAAATGCAAATGACTCATATTTTGGCGCATAAACGGGTGCGCTTTGATAATCGAGTAATTGCTGCACACCGCCAATATGGTCGTTGTGATGATGTGTAATAAGCATAGCGCTTAAACTTAACCGATTTTTTTGTAGAAAATCGATAACAGGAAATGCATCGCCAGGGTCAATCACGACTGCATGCTTTTCGTTATGCAAAAGCCATATATAATTGTCTTCAAATGCGGGAATAGGAATGATGTGCAGCATGTTTTGTTGATGTGTTAGCGCGATTAAAACTAAATCTCAATATTTAAGTGTGATAATCAATTTTGTCACACATTAATGCAACAATACAACTAATGAAATTAACGCAGCAAAATAGTTGGTTAACCACAATATTGGGTCAATATTTACTGCAAAAAGAGCAGCAAATGTATGATGCGGCTGTGGGCGATATTTTTGGTTTCAACGCAGTTCAGCTTGGCTTATCACAAATGGATACGCTGAAAAATTCACGCATACCGCATATTTTACATGTGGGCAATAATGCAGGAGAGGTGTTGTGCGAAAGCGATTATTTGCCTTTTAGTGAAAGTTGTATCGATTTAATTTGCCTGCCGCATGTGTTGGAGTTTAGTGAAAACCCGCATCAAACTTTGCGTGAGGCAGAGCGTATTTTGGTGCCAGAAGGACATTTGATTCTAACTGGTTTTAATCCTATCAGCGCTTGGGGCATCAAACAAATGTTAAGACGGGATAAAAAGTTAGATAAAAGTTATCCATGGCATGGACATTTTTTTACCTTATCGCGCATTAAAGATTGGCTGGCCTTATTGGGTTTAGAATACGTCAGTGGGCAAATGCATTGTTACGAGCCGCCAATTAATAATCAACAATGGCTGAATCGTTTTGCATGGATGGATCAATTAGGAAGCCGCTGGTGGCCTATGATGGGTGGTGTTTATTTTATTGTGGCCAAGAAACGCGTAGTAAATATGCATTTACTTAAACCCAATTGGAAGAAAAATTCGTTAAAATCGCGCTTGGCGGTCACAAGTCCACAAAAAACTAAGCCAAACCAGCAACAAAAAATTAAACAACAAAAAACAGAAAAAAAGTAAGCTTGAACTATATGAATTTCAGAAAATATAAAAATAAGCCATGTCAAATTTAGTCGAAATATATGCAGATGGCGCCTGCAAAGGCAATCCTGGTCCTGGCGGTTGGGGTGCATGGTTAACCTACGAAGGTAAAGAGAAAACCTTGAGCGGCGGCGAATCGCTGACCACCAATAATCGTATGGAGCTCACAGCGGTGATTCGGGCGTTAGAGGCGTTGAAAAAGCCTTGTACAGTAAAAATTTATACCGATTCGTCCTACGTGCAAAAAGGCATATCAGAATGGATTATTGGTTGGAAAGCACGTAATTGGCGTACCGCCGATAAAAAGCCAGTGAAAAATGAAGACTTATGGAAAATGTTAGATAACCTTGCCAAGCAGCATCAAATTGAGTGGATCTGGGTAAAAGGCCACGCTGGTAATGCGGGTAATGAACGGGCTGATGCATTGGCCAATGAAGGCGTTTCAGCTTTTTTAGTCTAAATAATGGGTTAAGTATGCGTCAAATATTCCTAGATACCGAAACCACAGGGCTTTATCCCGCGCAAGGGCATCGCATTATCGAAATTGCTGCGGTTGAGATGATTAATCGCCGCCCAACCAATAATCACTTTCATGTCTATTTAAATCCGCAGCGTGAAATAGACGCTGCCGCGCAAGAAGTACATGGCATCTCACTGGAATTTCTGCAAGATAAGCCTTTATTCGCTGCAATTGCTCAAGAAATGATTGCATTTGTAAGTGGCGCTGAATTGATTATTCACAATGCGCCATTTGATGTAGGCTTTTTAAATAGTGAGCTTGGCCATATCGGGCTACAGCCAATAGAAACGTTTTGCGATAGAATCATTGATACACTGAAAATGGCGAAAGATTCTCGACCCGGTCAGCGCAATAACTTAGATGCTTTGTGCCGTCATTTTGGTATTGATAACTCAAGACGTACTTTGCATGGTGCATTGCTAGATGCGGAATTGCTGGCAGACGTGTATATGGCGATGACGCGCGGGCAGGATAGCTTGATGATGGATTTAGGCCAGTTACAGCCAATGATGCAAGTACAAATGCATCAGGCTAAGCAGGGCAGTTTGAAAGTTTTAAAAGCAGATGAATTTGAATTAACGGCACACCAAGAGTATTTAAATAGCCTTGCTAAATCGGGCGCAAAATCTTGGTAGTGCTACCAAATTCTTACTACAAAGTTAATAAAAAATTAGCAGTCATTTAATATAGGTTTTAATCACATGAAAAATTGCATCATTGTCACAGGCGGCGCAGGTTTTATTGGCAGTAATTTCGTTTTAAATTGGGTAAAAGGCGGCTTTGGTGAGTGTATTACGCTAGACAAACTTACTTATGCAGGTAATTTAGCTAATCTAGCGGATATTCAAGAACATGCAGAGCATGTGTTTGTGCATGGTGATATTGGCGATAGAACCATTGTTGATGCTTTGCTCAAGCAATATCAGCCGCGCGCGATTGTGAATTTTGCAGCTGAAAGTCATGTGGACCGCTCTATTCATGCGCCTGGTGAGTTTATTCAAACCAATATTGTAGGTACATTTAATTTGTTGGAAGCCGCACGCGCCTATTGGAACAATTTAAATGAAACGGATAAAGCACATTTTAGATTTTTGCATGTATCAACCGATGAGGTCTACGGCTCACTAAGCGCCACAGACCCTGCGTTTAAAGAAACCAATCCATATGAGCCAAACAGCCCATATTCAGCTTCTAAAGCGGCTTCTGACCATTTAGTGCGCGCCTATCATCATACTTACGGCATGCCAATGCTGACGACTAATTGCTCTAATAACTACGGCCCACATCATTTCCCTGAAAAGTTGATTCCTTTAGTGATTCATCATGCCTTAAACGGCAAGCCGCTGCCTATTTATGGCAATGGCAGCAATGTGCGTGATTGGCTGTATGTAGAAGACCATTGCAGCGCGATTCGCCGCGTGTTAGAAGCTGGTAAAGTAGGTGAAACCTATAATGTGGGTGGCTGGAATGAAAAAACCAATTTAGAAGTTGTGCATACCTTATGCGATATCTTGGATAAGCAAAAACCAAAACAATCTGGTAGTTATCGCGATCAAATTACCTATGTGACGGATAGGCCAGGCCATGACCAACGTTATGCGATTGACGCCACTAAAATTGAGCGCGAACTGGGCTGGAAGCCTGCTGAAACATTTGAAACGGGCATTCAAAAAACGGTCGCTTGGTATTTGACCAACCAAGAATGGGTGGATAACGTGACTAGTGGCGAATATAAAAACTGGGTGAGTCAAAATTATAAAGAGCGTGGTGAGGAATTAGCATAATGGTAACTGAGAATAAGTCCATGAAAGGTATCGTATTAGCAGGTGGCTCAGGCACGCGCCTGTATCCAGTCACACAGGTGGTTTCTAAGCAGCTTTTACCTGTTTATGACAAGCCGATGATTTACTATCCACTATCTGCACTCATGCTGGCAGGTATTCGCGAAGTTTTAATTATTTCTACACCACAAGATACACCGCGCTTTAAAGAATTGTTAGGCGATGGCACGCAATGGGGTATGGATATTCAATACGCGGTGCAGCCTTCGCCCGATGGCTTGGCTCAAGCCTTTATTATTGGGGAAGAATTTATTGGTAACGACCCCTGTGCTTTGGTGCTGGGCGATAATATTTTTTATGGACATGAACTGGCATTAATGGCGCAAGCGGCAGCCAAGCGCAGTAAAGGTGCGACCGTATTTGCTTACCCTGTACACGACCCTGAACGCTATGGTGTTGTAGAGTTTAATGCCGCGGGCAAAGCAATCAGCCTGGAAGAAAAACCTAAACAGCCTAAATCACGTTATGCGGTAACGGGTTTATATTTCTACGATAATCGCGTCGTCGATATCGCTAAAAATATGAAACCATCGGCGCGCGGTGAGCTAGAAATCACCGATGTGAATCGCCAGTATCTTGAATGGGATGATTTGCAGGTAGAGGTGATGGGGCGCGGTATGGCGTGGCTGGATACAGGTACGCACGATTCATTAATTGAAGCGGGGTCGTTTATACAAACCATTGAGAAACGACAAGGCTTAAAAATCGCTTGTCCTGAAGAAATTGCTTATCGAATGGGTTTTATCGACGCAACACAGTTAGAGGTGATGGCCAATAAATACGCTAAAAATGGATATGGTCAATATCTTAAACAAGTACTCACAGAGCGCGTATTTTAATGAATGTAGTTAAAACCAATATCCCAGACGTCATTATTTTTGAGCCTAAAGTATTCGGTGATGATAGAGGCTTTTTTTTCGAAAGCTTTAATGCAAAAGTGTTTGAGCAGGCAACAGGCTTAAGCCCACATTTTGTGCAAGACAATCATTCCAAATCGGCTAAAAATGTGTTGCGCGGTTTGCATTATCAAATTGAGCAGGCACAAGGCAAATTGGTGCGCGTCACCCAAGGCGAAGTCTTCGATGTAGCAGTAGACTTGCGCGCATCATCACCTACATTTGGCAAATGGGAATCCACGATTTTATCTAATGAAAATAAACGTCAAATGTGGATTCCGCCTGGGTTTGCACACGGTTTTCTAGTGTTGTCAGAAACAGCCGAATTTTTATATAAAACAACTGATTTTTATGCACCACAGCATGAATGCTGCTTAAAATGGGATGACCCAGTAGTAGCGATTCAGTGGCCTACACAAGCAAGCCCACTATTATCCGCAAAAGATAGTATGGGCCTAAGTTTGCATGATGCAAAAAAATTTGCATAAAATCTTTTAAGCGCAATTGATCAAGTGAAAAAAATTCTACTAACGGGTGTTAATGGTCAAGTTGGCTATGCACTCCAAAAAAAACTCTCTCAGCATCAAGTCTTTGCTTTAAATCGAGAACAGTTAGATTTAAGCGATAAAGACGCTATACGGCGCCTGATGCAAGCCCTTAAGCCTGATTTGATCATCAACCCAGCGGCTTATACTGCTGTTGATAAGGCCGAATCAGAGCCTGAACTCGCTTATACAATTAACGCAATTGCACCGCAGATCTTGGCTGAAGAAGCCGCAAAATTGAACGCTGCGCTGATTTATTTTTCAACAGATTATGTCTATGATGGCTCAAAAATAGCGGATTATTTAGAAACGGATGCTGTGAACCCGTTAAGTGTTTATGGCAAAAGTAAACTGGCAGGTGAAGAAGCTATTCGTGCAGTTGGCTTACCACATCTGATTTTGCGTACCAGTTGGGTGTATGGTGCTTATGGTAAGAATTTTTTAAAAACCATTATTCGTTTGGCTAGCGAGCGTGACAGCTTGCGCATCGTTGCAGATCAGTTTGGCGCACCAACCAGTGCTGAAAGCATTGCCGATGCTGTGATGGAATTACTGGCCGTTTGGCAGCCGCAACAAGCGAATCAAACGGGTGTTTATCATTTCACTAATCAAGGTAAAACGTCTTGGCACGGCTTTAGTTGCGCAATTGTGAACGAATATAATCGTTTGGCAGTGATTAAAAATGAGGATTTACTTAAAGCCTCTGTAGAAAATATTGCGGCGATTACAACAGCAGATTATCCTACACCAGCGGTGCGACCAGCTAATTCAACGCTCAATAATCGAAAACTTAAGCAGACGTTTAACGTGTCGCTACCAAACTGGGAGCAGGGTTTGCAGCAAGTCATGCAGTCGCTAGATTAACGTTTAATAAAAACAGTTTTTTTTGGGTAAAAATAAGCGTTAACTTAGTGCGTCTGCCCAGCTATTCGGCGTTTCATAAAGCCGCACACGTTCTAATTTAAGATGATTGCCGTAAGTATCTTTGTATTGATTACGCAAAATCTTAAATGCCTCAGCGGCCATGTTTTCTGCAGTTGGCACAGTGGGGAATATCACGGTTTTATGATTTGGCAGTGAGTTTAAAAAGTCCAAAACGACTTTGTCATCAAAATAAACCAAAAACGCATGATCCCAAAGGTCAACAACACTTTCGCGCGCGATGCGTTTTACATCCGAAAAATCCATCACCATGCCAGTTTCCGACACATTGTTTTGGGTAATGATATCGCCTGAAAGTGTGATTTCCAGCGTATAGCGATGGCCATGTAAATTGCGGCATTGGCTTTTATGTGAGGGAATACGATGTCCAGCATCGAACTCTAAACGGGTAGTAATTTGCATGGCAAGATTATAGCATTACGTTGCTGGATGCTGTTTTGCCCAGATTAAAAAGTCCTCAAAAGGCATTGGTTTAGCAAAAAAATAACCTTGGCATTTGTGGATTTTCATTCTTTTAATTAACTCTAGGCAGTCTTCGTCTTCGACGCCTTCAGCCAACACCTCTTTACCTAAGGTGTAAGCCAAGGCGGCAATCGAGCTCACAATGTCAAAATCTAATCTGGAATGTTTAATATCGCGCACAAATGATTGGTCAATTTTAATCAAATCAATCGGCATAGTGCGCAAACGTGATAAGGATGAAAATCCAGTACCAAAATCATCCAGCGCAAGCCTGAAGCCATTTTCAGACAAAGTTTTAATCACAGATGTTGATGATTCGTTGTATTCTAAAATACCATTTTCGGTAATTTCAAGCACAATATCCTGCGGTTTAATTTTCCACAACGCCATTGATTGTAATAGCAAGTGCGGCAATTCAATGTCGTATAAATCTTCTGCACGCAGGTTAATGGTTAAATAAATGGGCAATTGGTGGTCGTTAATTAACTCGCTTGCATAGCGGCAAGCAGAGTTAATGAGCCAGCGTGTAAATAGCTTGCCTTTGCCTACTTTATTCAAAATTTCTATCGTCACACTAGGATATATATTTTGACCAGCATCATCTGACCAGCGTAATAATAGTTCGGCGCCGGCGCAAGTAGATTGTTCAATATTCACAATCGGCTGAAAAAACAGGGTCAGGCTATCGGTTGAAAATGCTTCTAACACTTTGTTTTCAATGGTATTCTGAAGTTCAAGCTCTTGTTTGATGACATCAGAATACATAATAAAATATTGCTTCTTAGCCACTGCGCTTTCTAATGCTGATTTTGCGTTTGCATACAATTCAGTGCTATTTGTTGTTACATCTGAACATGCGCCGCCGCAAAAAGGCGTCACTAAAACGGATTCACGACTTAATATCAACATTTCTTCAAAAGAACGACCTAATTTAGCTGCTAACAAATTTAGCTGAATATCGCTCTCAACATGCGGGATAAGTACATCAAATCTCAAATTACCGCTATGAAACAGTTCATAGCTAGGGGAAATGTTATGTTTGAGTATTTCAGTGATTTTTTGACTTAAGTTAACCGTAATAATGTGTGAATAAACGGGGCTATTTTTTGCAATCATAAATTGAATTGAAAATATAGCAACTGTTTGATTTTTAACTAACTTATTTAATTTTTTTTCAAGATATTGATCTATTTGGCTGGCGTTTGGCAGTTGCGTATGGCGGTCAAAATTTAGCACATAACTCAACTGCTGCTGTTGAAATTGTTGCGTTGTTTCAGCAACTAAATCAAATAAAAATAAGTGAAACTTGTTTGAGTAATCGCTACTAAATAGCGATTTTGATTCAAAGCAGCGCATTAAATTTAGAATAGTTTGTACACTTACATGATGCTGAATGGCACTGAGCCATAAAAAAATGAGTTGATTGATATGATTGGTAAACTGGCTCAAGTTAAGGCGTTGTGGCCAAGCAACTAAAGCCTCTTTAAGTGGACTTAACAACACATCAGCATCAATTTTTTCTGCACGCACTTGCTTTTCTAAAAGTGCAATATTTATTGTTAAATTCGCCAATAATCGGTCTTTTCGCAGGCCATAATAGTCAAGTTTATCGCTAATTTCTTGCTCTTGATAACTGATTTCAATTTCTGGGGCTTGCATTTCAGCTTCAGCTGGCTGGGTAGATTCAAGTGTTGCGATCATGTAGTGGATGTATTTTTCAGGCTACTTCAACAGTTAACTATAGATAAAAATCATTGGGGTTCAGCCCATAGCTATCTGGCGCCAAGCTTCGTGTGATTTTATAAGGTTCGCCAGCTGCGGTGTTGGGGCTGTTAAGTAAGTTTAATATCACAGGAGCGCTATAGCGCACTTTATGTGGATCAAGCAATAACATCAGGCGGGGCAGCAATCGTCTTACCTGATTTTGCTGAATAACCACAGCCACTTCGCCTGTATTTAGCTCTACTAACGAGCTAACAGGATACATGCCCATAAACTGCACTAATTGGTCGACTAACTCAGTACTAAACTGTTTGCCACTCAGTTGATGTATTTCATCCAGCGCTTGCTGGTGAAATACGCCTTTTGCATAACTTTTATGGCTGGTAATCGCGCAGTAGGTATCAATTAATCCAGCCGCTTGCGACATTAAGCCTATTTGATTAGCCTTAAGTTGATAAGGATAGCCGCTGCCGTCAATACGCTCATGATGCTGTGCGACCAGAAAAATAGCGGTATTTGGAATATTCGGCGTGTTTTCTAAAATTTTAAGGCTTTCATCCACATGCTTTTTGGCATGCTCAAACTCTTCGCGCGTTAACTTGCTGGCTTTCAGTAAAATATCAGATGATATTTTTACTTTCCCTACATCTTGCAACAAACCCGCCAGGCCCAGCTCTTTAATTTGCTTTTTGGATAAAGCCAGAAAATTCCCAAATGCCATCAATGTAATCGATACGTTAAGTGCATGATTGTATGCATAATCATCAGTTTTTTTAAGCTTAGCCAACCACAATAACGCATCTGGCGTACGCCCGATACTTTCTACCATGCTATCTAAGATTTCGCTCACTGCAGTTAAATCTAAATGTTGTTCATTGGCGACCGATTCAAAAATATCGCGTGTGGCAATTTGAGATTGCTCATATACCGGCACGATAATGGCAATTTCGTTTTCGACAGGTGGTTCTTCCTCATAAATCGTCATTTTATAGGCATCATCTTGCTCAACTTTTTTAGTTTTATCGGTGGCGGTTTGAGCGGAGTTTTTTAATTTATCGCGCTTGAATAAGCCGCCAATAAACCCACCAACATCACTTACCAACTGCTTAGTGAGAGATTTTTCACCTGCCAAACCTACATTTGATTGAGATGAAGCTGACTCTTGTGTCGTCGCATTGCCGCCATAACTCAGGTTGTAAATCGTACCATCTTGATTAGATGTGGCAGTATTTTTTTGCGACTGATTTTTAAGCCCAGTTAAAACATCTAAAAAAGAGAGGTTGCTAGTTTGTTGTTGATTGCTTGTTTGACTATTTGAAGTGTGAACGGTGGATTTCTTTAAACTAGGGTCCTTTAGCTTAACAACTGAGCCTTCGCGTTTAATGGCAAGATTTTGCTTAGCAGTCGAAACAAACTGATCGCCAGCTGATTTTGTGCGATCAACATACACAAAAGTGCAAAGTGAAGTTAAGGTGTCAAAATCTGATTGGTCGTCCAGCAAAAAGCCTTGTAGCATAAATGGCGTGCCAATCCATGGCCTATCCAGCTCGGCAATATACATGCCGAGTGCAAGCCTAGCTATCTCCACTTTCTCTTTTTTTAAATCAATCATTTATTAAATTTTTTAAAGCCGAATGTTTAAATTGATTTATCCATATTGCTGTGTGTTGTGATAATACATCAAACGATAATAAATGATAACGCTATACAAGTGAATACTTGCCTGACAGGGCACAACATTTCTTTACGTTTGGCGAGTGCAAAATTGCAGATGAGATTAAACGCAATATTTGCGCTTATGTAATTGCTATAAAGCTAGTTCAAGCGATAGTTGTTGGTAAAAATCTAAGCGGGTTGTCGATATTTTGCCTGCTTTTACCGCGTTAAGTACGGCGCAATCTGGCTCATGAGAGTGTTTGCAGTTATTGAATCGGCATTTGCCTAAATACGGCCGGAATTCTTTGAATGCTAATTCAATTTGTTCATTGGATAGATGATTTAAACCAAACTCTTGTAAGCCAGGCGAATCGATCAAGCTGCTGGGTTCAGTAAAACCAAATGCATCTAGATGATACAAATGCGTGGCGGTAGTAGTGTGTTTGCCGCTATCTAAAACTGTACTAATTTCTTGTGTGCGCACATGCATATTGGGCAATAGGGCATTAATGATGGTGGATTTTCCCATGCCAGATTGGCCCACCAAAACGCTTTGGTGATTGGCTAAATACTGTTTGATGATTTGAATATCTTGTTTTGCAGATAGATGAACGACTTGGTAGCCTAAATCTGCATACAACTGCAATTTGGTTTTTGCGTTATCTACATCGGCTAAGTCGCATTTGTTCAATACAATTAACGGCTGAATATTAGCCGCTTCCGCCGCGATTAAACAACGGTTTAATAATGCCTCATAAAAACTGGGTTGAGTGGCTAATACAATAACAATCTGAGTGACGTTAGAAGCTAAAATTTTGCTTTTGATGGTGTTGCTGCGGTAAAGCAAGCTGGTGCGTGGCAGGCTGGATTCCACAACGCCTTCAGCCTTATCTGTGAGTTTGATATTAACAATATCGCCACAGGCTAAATCGTTTTTTTTGCCACGGGTGACACAGCTGATGCGTGTTTTGTCTGCAAGCTCAATGTCGTAACGTTTGCCATAAGAGGCAACAACTAAACCTTGCGGCATTAATGGTTAATTTTCAAGGTTAAAATGAGGTTAAGTTAATGGTCAAATTTATAGTAGTTTTGATTTAAATAGGCAGCAACGTTTAATTCTTCGTCTTCAAACCATTTTAAACCAATCATCGTATTGCAATTGCGCACTTGGGCGAGCAAGCCTTTGGATGATTTCACTTTAGCAAATTCTCGCGTATAAATTTCAGAGCCATCACCGCCATAACTACTGGCATGACAGCTGACACAATGTTGGTTCGCTAGCGCTTTACCAGCATTGATGTCGGCTTTTGCAAATAACTCATTGGCCTGAAGATTAACGCTAATACATAACAGTACCAAAAATATGGAGTGTTTTAACATGTTAAGTTATCTTTCACACTGGTTAATCGGTAACGATTAACCAGTATACGCCGCTAATTTTGAAATGCGAATGCTAGCAGGTGGATGCGAGTCATAAAAAGCAGAGTGCAAAGGATCTGGCGTTAAGGTTGAGGCATTGTCACGATATAGTTTTACTAAAGCCTCAACCAAACGATTGGCATCTGCATGCTTGGCAGCATAATCATCCGCTTCAAACTCATTTTTGCGTGAATAGCTTGCCATTAGCGGACGTAACAAAAACAAGAACACTGGCGACACTAATAAAAATAATAGCAAGGCCATATGGTTGCTTATTTCAGTAACGCCTAAGCCATTGTAGAACCAAGACTGATTCATCAACCAGCCCAATAAAGCCAATCCAACAAAGCTCATGAAAAATAGCATGGCGATACGTTTAATCACATGATGGTGTTTAAAGTGACCAAGCTCATGTGCAAGAACGGCTTCGATTTCTTCTGCGTTTAATCGGCTTAATAAAGTATCAAAAAACACCACACGCTTACTGCTACCAAAGCCAGTAAAGTATGCGTTGCCGTGACCAGAGCGGGTAGAACCATCCATCACAAACAAGCCCTGCGATTTAAAGCCACATTTTGTTAGCAGTGCTTCAATTCTAGATTTAAGTGTTTCATCCGCCAGTGGGGTGAAATTGTTAAATAGCGGCGCAATAAAAGTAGGGTAGACCGCCAACATAACAATGTTAAATACACTCCACACCACCCATAAGTAAAACCACCAGTATTCACCTGCGCCCTGCATTAACCACAAGGCGGCAAACAAAATAGGGGCGCCCAATGCCAAGCCAACCAAGCTGTGTTTAAGCAAATCACTCATAAACATGGCTGGTGTCATTTTATTAAAGCCAAAACGCTCATCAATGGTAAATGTTTTGTAGTAATCAAAGGGGATATCAATCAAGCTGCTGACCAGCATAGCCGTGCAAATCACCAATGCACCGCGAATAATTTCGTTGCCAGGCAACAAGTTGAACCAAGTGTTATCAATCAACTGCAAGCCGCCGCCTATGGTCAATATTGCCAACAATAAGGCTTGAGTAGTTGCTTCTATCAAAGCTACTTTAGTTTTAGCGGCAGAATAATCAGCTGCTTTCTGGTGCGCCTCTAAGCTAATATTGCCTGCAAATGCCGCTGGCACTGCACCACGATGCGCTTGCACATGGTTAATATGACGCGAACCCAGCCAAATGCGGATGACTGTGGTTGTGATGAGTAGGAATATGAATATGAAAGTAAGTGTAGATGCCATATGGACTTAATCGCTAAAAACCTGAAAAGTTAAATATAATGATATTGTGAAGCATTTGAGCGCTATACGTTCAACTTAAGTGCAAAAATAGTGCAACAATTCAAACATTTTAATCGTATTTAATGGAAATCATGATGACCGCTTTAAGCAGCAATACAGACAATTTAAAATCAAACGACAACTTAATTTGGTTAGACATGGAAATGAGCGGATTACTGCCTGACAGTGACCGTATATTGGAACTTGCTGCCGTGGTTACCGACGCCGACTTGAATGTGTTAGGCGAGTCGCCAGTGTTGGTCATTCATCAAGCCGACAGTGTTTTAGACGGCATGGATGCTTGGAATAAAGGCACACATGGCCGTAGTGGTTTGATTGAAAAAGTAAAAGCGTCTACTTTGGATGAGCAAGCGGCTACTGAGCAGATGATTGCATTTTTAAAGCAATATGTACCCGCTGGTAAATCACCTATGTGCGGTAATTCAATTTGTCAGGACAGACGCTTTATGGCGCGCTATATGCCAGAATTAGAGAGTTTTTTTCATTACCGCAATTTGGATGTAAGTGTGTTTAAAGAGCTGGCGCGCCGCTGGAAACCAGCTATTTATTCTGGATTTAAAAAAGCCAGTAAGCATGAAGCTTTGGCAGATATTTACGAATCAATCGATGAGCTTAAATATTATCGTGAGCATTTTATCGTTAAGTAAAACGGCTTTAACTTAACCATAAAACACAGGCAAAAAAAAGGGGGCATAACGATTAGGTTATACCCCTAGGGAGGAGAAGTTAGCTTTGGAGAAGCTTAATTATGTATAAGCATCAGCTGTGCCAACTTTTCTTCCTATTCTGTTAATAAAGTTTTTTCATACAAATCCAGATAAAGCTGTGCGCTAAATGCCCAGCTGACTTCACGATTCATTCCATTCTTTTGAATTCTTCGCCAATCGGTTTTGCTTTTCCAAGTTTCTAGCGCGCGTTGAATGGTGACCAAAAGTGATGCAGAACTGACCGTTTTTAACACAAATCCAGTCGCGCTATTATCTTTAAATGTCATGCTATTCGTGTCTGTTACTGAATCCGCTAATCCGCCTGTTGGCGTTACAATTGGCGGTGTTCCATAGGCTAATCCATATAATTGATTTAGACCGCAAGGCTCAAAACGAGACGGCATAATAAACACATCCGACCCTGCCATGATGTTGTGCGAAAGGTGCTCGTGATAGCCGATATTCATACTGACTTGATTGGGAAAGCGTTCTGCTAAATCGGTAAAACTCGCTTCTAATACTTTATCGCCACTGCCTAAAATAACAAACTGGCAGCCTTGATTAACGAGTTGCGGCATGATGGAGGGGAGTAAATCTAACCCTTTTTGATGAGTTAAGCGACTGACAATGCCCAATAAAGGGGCATTTGCATCAATTTGAAGCCCGAGTTGCTGTTGCAACATTTTTTTGACGGTTGATTTGCCCGTAATGCGCTGATTGCTGTAATTTTTAGTTAAATGCACATCTGTTTCAGGATTCCATTCCTGTATATCGATACCATTTAAAATGCCAGTTAAATCATCACTGCGCGTTTGTAAAAGGCCTTGGAAGCCAAATCCAAAACTTTCTGATTGAATCTCTTCTGCATAGGTTGGGCTGACAGTGCTTAATTGATCGGCATAAAAAAGACCCGCTTTTAAGAATGATATTTGCTCATAATACTCAAAACCATTGATTTGAAAATGGGCAGCCGGTAGCTCAAGTCTAGTCAGCCAATTGGCATGAAAATTACCCTGAAACGCTAAATTGTGAATGCTGAAAATGGATTTTGTAGTGGAATTGTCGATTAGCTTCATATATGCGGGTGTTAATCCCGTTTGCCAGTCATTACATTGAATCAAATCAGGCTGCCAATCAGTCAGCGGACTGTTTGTACTGCAAAGCAAGCTTGCCACGCGCGATAACACACCAAAGCGCAAGGCATTATCTAACCAGTCTTTGCCATTTTCATCAGAGTAGGGGCCACCTGCACGCTCATACAATGCCGCATTTTTAATCGCAATCACATCTAGGTTAGTGTCTGGCATTTTGCCAATTAAAATAGAACAAGTTTCGCCCAGCACGTTAATATTGGCAATTGTTTCAATATTTTTAAGTTTGGCTAAAACGGCGCTGTAGCCTGGCATCACCAGCTTAATATCACCATTAAATGTGCTTAATTGGCTAATCGCTTTGGGGAGTGCGCCACTGACATCGGCAAGACCGCCAGTTTTAATCAGAGGGTAGGCTTCAGAGGTAGCAAATAAAACGCGCAAAATATTCTCTTCAAATAAATGGATATATTGCCTATTATAGTGGTTAAGTAGATTATTTTTAACTGAAAGCTAAATATGGCGGTAGGAAAATTCGTGGCAGTACAGTGGCTGGCAGTTGGTGGTGGTGCCGCCTTGGGGGCTTGGGCGCGCTGGGGGCTGGGCATTCTTTTTAATGCAAGTATGTTGCCTATGGGCACATTAATCGCTAATTTAAGCGGCGGCTTGATGATGGGTATGGCGCTAGCTTATTTTGTAACAGCGCCTCACCAAAATGAGCTGCGCTTATTTGTAATGACTGGTTTTTTAGGCGGCTTAACTACTTTCTCGGCATTTTCGGCAGAGGCTTTTAATTTTTTATATAAACAACAATATGCATGGGCGATTGGCCATATTGCTAGCCATGTGATTGGTAGCTTATTGATGACAGCTATCGGTTTTATGTTCATTCAGTATTTTAAAAATTAATGGCTATATACATTTAATACGCACATTTAGTCCTAACATTAATTTAATCAAAAAAAAGCCCAGCATTTAAACTGGGCTTTTTAATTTAACGCAATTAATTGCGTATTACTTTTGTGTTTCCACCATCACTAAAGGCGCTTCATCTGATTGCGTTTCAGAAGTTTTCTTCCAGTTTGGTGCTTTGCGAGGCGCTTTTTGTTTTGCTGGTTCAGCTGCTGGCGCAGCTATTTTTGCGTCACCTTTAGTTTCCACTAACTGCAAGCCACCTTCATTTGAATTAGTACTTAAATCTGCTGTTTTAGCAGGTTTGCGCGCTGGTTTTTTAGCGGCTTTTGGTTTGGCTGGCTTTTCAGCTTCTGCCGGGGCCGCCGCCTCTGTAACCGCTGCTTTTTTCGTTGATACCACTTCAATTCTTGCATCAATTGCAATCGGTTTTTGCGTTTTAGCTTTAGCGGGTTTTTGCGGTTTTTCTGCTTTAGCTGGCGCTTCTTTTACGGGCGTTGCTTTTGTTTCGTTTACAGAAACGCTTGGCGCAATCGCTTCTACCTTAACCACAATCGGTGTTGTATCTGCAACCACATCATTTGGCACAAATGCAGGTGTTGTTGCATTTGGGTCGCGTGGTTCACGGTTATCTTCACGGTTTGCATCACGATTTTTATTACGATTACGACCACCGCGGCTACGGCGACCACTACGCTCTTGACGTGGCGGCTGATTAGCATCCACTGCAACCGAGTTTGGTAAACCAGTTGCTACAGTTGCTGCTTCAACTTTCTCAATCACCTCTGGCCGCACTTCGTTTTTCGCCTCAACATTTCTGTTGTCGATTCTATCTTGACGTTGCGGGCGCTCTTGACGTTCTGGTCTTGCTTGTTGCGGTTTCGCTTGCTGTTGCTGCGGTTTGTCGTTGCTAACATTATTACGATCACGATTATTCGCATTACGGTCGCGATTACGATTGCGATCACGGTCGCGATTATTGTTGCGGTTACGATCATTATTGCCGCGCGCGCCATCTCTTGCTTCACGTGCCGTAGTCGCTGCTTCCGCGCTTACTTTTGCATCGTCTTTACCAGAGAACCACTTTTTAATACGGCTTAAAAGTGATGTTTTAGCCGCTGGAGCAGCAACTTCTGCCGCTACTTTTTGCTCAACCAATGGTGCCGATGTCGCCGTTTTAATGCCTTTTACTAATGCTTCTGGCGCTTTTGGTTTTGACTCTTCTGTCATATTGCGTACATAAGCGGTCTCTGCTGGCAACTCAACCATTTTATAGCTGGCTTGCGACGTTTCTTCCGTTACATCATCTTGCTTGATGCGTGTGATGCTGTAATTAGGCGTTTCCATGTGTACATTAGGAATCAACACCACTTCAACACCCATGCGCTGTTCAATTTTGTGAATATCAGCACGTTTTTCATTTAGCAAGAATGTTGCCGCTTCAACAGGCAATTGCACTTGAATAATGGCGCTATTGTCTTTCATCGCTTCTTCTTGTGTGATACGCAAGATATGCAATGCAGTTGATTCGATACCACGGATGTGGCCTGTGCCGCTACAGCGTGGGCAGGCCGCATGGTTGGTTTCACCTAGGCTTGGGCGTAAACGTTGACGTGAAAGCTCTAATAAACCAAAGCGTGAGATTTTGCCCGTTTGAACACGTGCGCGGTCTGCATGCAGCGCATCACGTAACGTATTTTCTACTTCGCGTTGGTTACGCTGGCTTTCCATATCAATAAAGTCGATCACCACCAAACCGCCAAGGTCGCGTAAACGCAATTGACGTGCGACTTCTTCAGCTGCTTCTAAATTGGTGTTGAATGCGGTTTGCTCAATGTCTGCGCCTTTAATGCTACGGCCAGAGTTAACGTCAACTGAAACTAAAGCTTCGGTATGGTCAATCACAATCGCGCCGCCAGAAGGCAAACGCACTTCGCGTGAAAAAGCCGATTCAATCTGGTGTTCGATTTGGAAACGCGAGAATAACGGGATTTCGTCTTGGTACAATTTCACACGCGCCACATTGCCTGGCATCACGTGATTCATAAACTGCACAGCTTGTTCGTGCACATCTGGCGTGTCGATTAAAATCTCGCCGATATCGGCACTAAAGTAATCGCGAATCGCGCGAATGACTAAACTGCCTTCTTGGTAGATTAAAAACGCGCCAGGTTGAATGTGAGAAGCTTCTTCAACTGCTGTCCATAATTGAGTTAAGTAATTTAAATCCCACTGCAACTCTTCTGCATTACGGCCAATACCAGCAGTACGCGCAATAATACTCATGTTTTTTGGCACTTCTAACTGCGCCATTACATCCCGTAATTCGTTGCGGTCTTCGCCTTCGATACGGCGTGAAACACCGCCACCACGTGGATTGTTTGGCATCAAAACCAAGTAACGACCAGCCAGTGAGATATAAGTGGTTAAAGCTGCGCCTTTATTACCGCGCTCATCTTTATCGACTTGAACAATTAATTCCTGGCCTTCTTTGATGACGTCTTGAATGCGCGCTTTGCCACTATCTGCTTTTTCAGAATAGTAGCTACGTGAGATTTCTTTAAATGGTAAAAAGCCGTGGCGCTCCATGCCGTAATCGACAAAAGCGGCTTCTAAGGATGGTTCTACACGGGTGATGACGCCTTTGTAAATATTACTTTTACGTTGTTCTTTACCTGCGTGTTCAATGTCTAAATCGACGAGCTTTTGCCCGTCTACGATTGCAACGCGTAATTCTTCGGATTGCGTTGCATTAAATAACATGCGTTTCATTGATTGCTCCCGCGCTCAGAGCAATGCAGACATTGAATAGTTAAGCGTTGAAACTTAACCATTAAATATACTTAAAAATATATTTAAATAAATTACTTTGAATAAAGCGACTGAGGAATATTAGTAGAATATCTAGGCGCATGTGACTTAACTTGCGCTTATATTAAGCATACACGTATTTAAGCATGCGCGAGCATTGGCGCAGCGTCTAGGCTGCTTAAAATCAATCGGACGCTGGTTGCGTTTTAGTTAATTGTAACCATTTCTAATAATAGAAATCGCTTGGTTACGTTTTTTTTAATTGATTGAAAAATGTCTCATCATCTTAAAATGCATGATCTTAAAAAGATGCCGAATAATATTATCTATATAGTTCGGCATAAATTCGTTAAAATTCGGTCTTCAGTAACTTTAGTCGCGTTTATGTTTATTTGTCTGCGGCGGCTAGAGCGCAATTGTTTTATCGCTACTTAAATATGGCGAGCGGTATTAGCCAAATATTTTTGTCATCAATTGATTCGTTTTGCGAGTCAATTAATTATTAAGTGTTTGCCGACATGCTTAAAGCAATTGCTTTTAAGTTAATAAGTCAACAACATCAATAGTATAGGCGCAATCAGCCGTTTAAGCAAAAGTTAACATGCAAATAGAGCAAATAAACCAGCCAGAAAAACCCATCGGTGCGCACGCTGCGGCGAATGTGACGATTGATGAAGCCAGCGAAGGGCAACGCATTGATAATTTTCTGGCAAAAGTGCTAAAAGGCGTACCAAAAAGTCATATTTACCGCATTTTGCGTAGCGGCGAAGTGCGGGTGAATAAAGGCCGCATTGATGCATCTTATAAATTATTAATTGGCGATATTGTGCGCGTGCCGCCGATTCGCATTGCTGCGAATGACAAAGAATTATTGGAAAATCAGACTAATCAGCCCGCAAAATCGGTGCTCGAAAGTACGATTATTTTTGAAGACGATGCATTGCTCATCATTGATAAACCCGCTGGATTTGCGGTGCACGGCGGCAGCGGCGTTAGCCGTGGCGTGATTGAGCAATTGCGGATGGAACGCCCAAAAGCGAAATTTTTAGAATTAGTGCATCGCTTGGACCGCGAAACTTCGGGCGTATTAATGCTGGCAAAAAAACGCGCTGCCTTGGTGGCTTTGCATGAAATGATTCGCAATAATCAGACGGATAAGCGTTATTTAATGCTGGTTGCTGGCGAATGGACTGATCAAAAGAAACGCGTTGCAATGGATTTGCAAAAGTATGTATTACCGAATGGCGAGCGACGCGTGAATGTCGTGACCGATAAAAGCAAAGATAAATACGATCAAGCACAACATTCGGAAACGATTTTTTACTTGAAACAAGCGTTTGCTGGCTTCACATTATTAGAAGCGCAATTGATTACTGGTCGCACGCATCAATTGCGTGTGCAGCTGGCGCATTTGGGTTTTCCGATTGTGGGCGATGATAAATATGGCGATTTTGCCAATAACAAAGCCTTGCAGAAAAAAGGTTTAAAACGCATGTTTTTACATTCCGCTGAAACAAATTTGCGCCATCCTATCTCAGACGATAAGCTCAAATTGATTGCGCCTTTGCCGCAAGAGTTACAAAAATTTATGAATAGTTTAAAAAAGTTAGAAAGTTAACCCAATAAAATGGTTGAAAATACTACAAATAAAAATAAGCAATTTGATTTAATCGTATGGGATTGGGACGGCACACTGGCCAATTCGACGGGCATGATTGTAAATGCAATTGTCAAAGCTGCAGAGCAAGTTGGTTTGCCAACTTTGGATCCGCAAGCGGCGAGTAATATTATCGGCTTGGGGCTAAAAGAATCGATTTATGCGCTTTATGGCGATATTCCAAGCGAAAAAGCGCAAGCATTGGCGGCGCAATATACCACTAATTATTATGCTGGCGAGAGCGAAATTCCGTTGTTTGATGGCGCGAAAGAAACGATTATTGAGCTAAATCGCCGTGGCTATAAATTAGCGGTAGCCACTGGTAAAGGTCGGCGCGGCTTAAATTTGGCGCTGCAACATTGCGGTTTAGGCAATTATTTTCATGCCACGCGCACGGTGGACGAATGTTTTTCAAAGCCGCATCCACAAATGTTGGATGAATTAATGGATTTGCTGGTGGCAACGCCTGAGCGCACGCTGATGATTGGCGACACTAGTTACGATTTGCAGATGGCGCAAAATGCAGGCGTTGCATCGGTTGCTGTGACGTTTGGCGCACAAACACAAGATAAATTAGTCGGTTATAATCCTTTAAAAATATTCGACCAATTTAATGGGTTAAGTAATTGGTTACTTAACCCTTAAAATCAGCCAAAAAACATGCAAAAACAGACGATTATTTTAAATAGCGACGATTTAGCCGAAAAATCACGCGGATTGCGCTTTGATTTGCCGCAATTGGGTGAGATGGCAACTGGCTTTGTGGTGCGCTATCACGGCAAAGCGCATGCTTATGTGAATAAATGTGCGCATGTGCCGATTGAGCTGGATTGGAACCAAGGTGAGTTTTTCACGGTCAGCAAAGATTATTTGATTTGCGCCACGCATGGTGCGCATTACGCGCCTGATACGGGATATTGCGTGATGGGCCCGTGCAAAGGAAAACGCTTGCAAGCGATACCCGTTACAGAACAGAATAATGAAATTACCATTCATTTAGATCAAATCAAGAAATATTTATAATTTATTAAATGCAAACATTCAAACCAAGCAGTTTTTAGTTAAATTTGTGGGTTAAGTATCTATCATTCAGAAAGCGTAAACATGTCAGAAGACCATAATTGGCAACAACAAACCATTGAAAAACTCGCGTTGTCTGGGCTACAGGAACAAAAAGCAGCAAGACGTTGGAATATCTTTTTTAAAGTACTGATGTTCGCCTATTTGTTTATTGTATTGTTTTTGGCGCTAGGCTGGCTTGGCGGTACTAAAGCAGGCACTGGCGAGCATACGGCGCTAATTGAGATTGCTGGGGTGATAGAAGCAGGTGGCGATGTGAATGCTGACTCTGTGATTAGCAGCTTAAATGATGCCTATGAGAGTAAAGGCACTAAAGGCATTATTTTACGCATCAACAGCCCAGGCGGCAGTCCAGTGCAATCAGGTATTATTTTTGATGAAATTAGACGCCAAAAGAAACTGCACCCAAGCATTCCAGTATATGCAGTGGTAGAAGATATTTGTGCCTCTGGTGGTTACTATATTGCTGCAGCAGCCGATAAAATTTACGTAGATAAAGCCAGTATTGTTGGCTCAATTGGCGTATTAATGGATGGTTATGGCTTTACTGAGGTGATGAAAAAAGTGGGCGTTGAACGCCGCTTGCTGACGGCTGGCGAAAACAAAGCGATGTTAGATCCCTTTTCACCGCTCAATCCAAAGCATCAACAACTTGCACAAACCATGCTTAACCAAATACACGAACAGTTTAAAACTGTGGTGCGTCAAGGCCGCGGCAGCCGTTTGGTTGAAGACAATGAAACCTTTAGCGGTTTATTTTGGAGTGGTGAGCAAAGCATTAAAATAGGCCTTGCAGATGCGCTGGGCAGTGCAGATTATGTGGCGAGAGAAGTTATTAAACAAGAAGAAATCGTTGATTATTCCTATCAAGATAGCGTAGTCGATCGATTTGCTAAACGTTTGGGCGCGAGTATGGCAAAATCAATCGGTATCAGTAAATTAGGATTAGAACTACGCTAACCATTGATTCGATTGCTCATTTAATAAACTTGCATAAGCGATTGCTATGCAAGTTTATTTTTTTCAACTATAGTCATACGGTTTTGTTACAAATGCAGAGCTTAATTGAATCATATTAAAACTATAAATTCACTAAAAGTGGTTACACAATTTAAAGCCTTTATCAAACAAATAAAAACCGCTCTTATTCAGCTTAGTTTGATACTTTTAGCATGCATTTTTTCAATGATTGCATTGGCTAACCCTGGTTCTAATAACTTAAGCTCAAACAGCACTAATTTAAATCAAACTCAATTTTCGAGAAATTTGCATGGTGTTTGGCATTCGATCTCTGAATACTCATCGCAAACCTTTACACCGAATTTTCTAATAGATCCACTGCAAGCAAGTAATTTCAAATCTTCCCAAAAAATTAACCATACTGGCGGTCATTATGCTTACGTGGCACAAGTCAATATTACGCGAGCAGGTGCGTATGTTGTCGATTTTAAGAATACAAGTACCATTGCGCAATTTAAACACACGCTTTATAACCAACAAAACCAACTAGTTGTCAGTCTAAATGGCGGCATTGAGAATACTACGCCCAACCCATTTTTTCTGAGGCATGGTAGAGAGTTAACACTTGAAACAGGGCAATATCAGCTAATAACAGAGATTATTTCGCCTAATTTTTTAGCGATTCCAGAACCTTATATTGACGAGAGAGCAAATTATCAGCAAGAAGTCAAACTGAGTAATACGCTAACACTGATTGCTTTAGGTGTTTTCTTTGGTTTGGGGATTTACTACGCTGTGCTTGCTGCTTATCGCAACCGTCTTGCAGAGGGCATGTATGCAAGCTTTATTGCAGGTAATTTCTTGTTTAATAGTGCCACCTTATTAGTACTCGCTGATGTGCTGAAAGTGCATTCTTTATATTGGGCAACCATGCCCATTTTATTTTCTAATATTGCCTATGTTGTTTTTGTGATGGCATTATTAGAGATTAAACGCGAAACTAAAAAAGCTTTGTATCATGTAGGCATCGCTATTTTTGGGTTGATGTGCATATTTGTTGGATTAGCACTTGTATATCCCAATTGGGCACTGGAGTTATCTCGTTACGGCGTAGGCATGTTTTTAACGTATGGTTTAGTCAGCGCTATCATTGAAGTGAGGCGCAAAAATCCGACTGCAAAACGCTATTTAGTTGCGATTAGCTTATTTTTTACGTTGGGATTAATCACAATCAGCTTAAGCCAAATTGAAAATCAATATACGTTTTATATTGAGCATATGGGTTTGGTGAGCGTTGCGATTGAGGTGATTTTATTGGCACTGGTGCTTTCTTATCAGTTTTCAGAATTGCATCGTGACAAAGAACAGGCATTAGTTGAGTTAGAGGTTAGTAATAAAACCGCTCATTCTGATTCGTTAACTGGCTTACCAAATCGACATGCACTATCAAAAGAAATTGCTAATCTGCCGCTATACGGCAGCCTTACTTTTATTGATTTAGATGGACTTAAGTTTTATAACGATACGCATGGACATGAACGTGGAGATGACTTGCTGTGCAGTTTTGCCGACTGTTATCAACACAGCTTAGGGCAAACTTTAAAGTTGTATCGTCTGGGTGGCGATGAGTTTGCAGTGATTAGCGAAAGTGGTGATTTGCCTAAAGTAGAAACTAGCTTAGATGAGGCTTTAAACGCAATGCGCGCGGTTGGTTTTGAATTTGCAGGAGCTAGTGCAGGGTCTGCATATGGATATGAAGCTGAAAATATTGCCACATTAATGCGAATGGCTGATAACCGTATGTATGAAAATAAACGATTAAGAAAAGCCAAAACAGAAATAATACAAAAAGAGTTTAAGTTCGGTCACTAGCACTTAACCGTTAAAATGACTTAAAAAGTAGTCAGTAATAACACTTTTTTTAGTGCCTAATTTAGAAAGTTGGCAAAGAGTCGGATTTTTAAAACTGAGTAAACTACCAGCGTCTACTTAACATGAAATGAAAAAATACTCCTTCATTACGCACTTCTGCGTCGTTGCCAAAAAGCGGGCTGTCGTAAGTGACTTTTTTGGGCAATAAAAACTCTAAACCACTTGTTAATTTCCAAGTGTCGTCTAACTGCCGCGCAAATCCTACAGTTATATGGTCTTCTAATATTGCGGCAAGCAATGGATTAGAATTTCTCTCTGGCACGGGATTTTTGCCGTGGTTGTAACCTGCATAAAGCGTTGTTTTATCATCGTAAGTGTAAGCCGCACCTAATGCGTAGACTATTTGATTATGCCAGTCTTGTGGGCTCACGCTGATTATGTTTTGTGGGGCAAGGGCATTATTTGGGTCGCTAGCTGTGGTCGTCACATCATCGATTGCATCTGCCCAATTAATCCAGTTTACTTTAGCTGATAACAGTAAATCTGGATTAGGTTTAAACGCTGCGCCTACGGCGATTTCACGCGGTAAAGCAAAACCTTTAATACTTAACTCATCATATTTAACAATACCTAATCCTGCGCCATTAAAATTAAATTTGGCAGTACCGCCTGTTAGCGGTAACTTGGTTTTTTCAGTGTAACTCGCGCCTAATGTCCATTGGTCGTTTAATTTGTACTGCGCACCAAGTTTTAAGCCAAAGCGAATCGTATCTGCACCTTTGTTTTTAAAGCCAGCAAAGGCTGGTGGTAGTGATGTATTATAAAAAAACTCTTTCTCAATACTGGCGTAAACCATACTTAACGATGCGCCTAGCGATAATTTTTCTGTCACTTGGCAACCAAAACCAGGCGTGATTTTGGCAATACCAAATAGTGAGCTCATTTCTTCGTTACTACCAAATGGCGTATTAATGTGTTTAAACACCGCACCTGCACCGCCTTGCGTAAAAAAGCCAACACCGACGCTACAAGGTAAGCTTTCTAGAGATTGCGCATAGCCGCCACCAGCCAGTAGCGTATAGCGATTATCGGCATGTTGGTCATTGCGAGCGTCTGCGTGTGAAAGGTCTGTAGTGCGTAGCAACGAGCCAAAGCCATCAAAGGCTTTGCCTTTAATTTGTGCTAAACCTGCTGGGTTGGTATTCAATGCGCTGGTATCGCGTGCAACTGCCGTGTAAGCACCGCCCATCAATGTGGATTCTGCACCAAAACCAATTAAGTTAATACCGTTAGTGGCTGTTGCGGGTAAGGCAATTAACGCCAAACTTGCGGCTAATAAAAAAGTGGAAGTAGGGCTTGGTTTTAGCGAGGCCTGCATGTTTTTTGGCCTTGTTGTTATCAATCTTAAAGGGCTACTTAAATGCTAAATATCGCAAAAATTTAATAATTTTAAGTTTTTAATAAATTTAAGTCATTGATTTGGTATAGTTAATTAAGCCATTGGTTGAGCTGTCGTAATTTTTTACGATTTCTTCGCTGGTTAATTGCGGCAGAATTTGCTGTGCAATCTGCTTGCCGTATTCAACACCCCATTGGTCGTAACTATTAATATCCCACAAAATGCCTTGCACAAATATTTTATGCTCATAAAGCGCGATTAATTTGCCTAATGTATTTGGCGTTAATTTGTCGAATAAAATGGAAGTAGTAGGGCGATTGCCTTCAAATACCTTGTGTGGCAATAAACTTTCTAATGTTTCACCTGTTAAACCTTGTTTTTCAAGCTCGGCACGCGCTTCATCTTTGGTTTTACCCAGCATTAAAGATTGTGTTTGAGCTAAAAAGTTAGCCAATAAGATTTTGTGATGCGCATAGCCGTGTTTACCAATCGCATAATGACTGTGTACTGGCATTAAAAAGTCAGCAGGTACAATTTGTGTGCCTTGGTGGATGAGTTGGTAAAACGCATGCTGGCCATTAGTGCCAGCTTCACCCCAAATCACAGGGCCAGTTTTGTATTGCACGCGTGTACCATCGCGGCAGATAAATTTACCGTTACTTTCCATATCGGCTTGTTGCATATAAGCGGGGAAGCGAGCTAAACCTTGGTCGTAAGGCAGAATAGCATTGGTATCGACATGGAAAAAGTTGTTATACCAAACGCCGATTAATGCCAAAATTACCGGCATATTTTCTTCTAATGGTGCGGTTTTGAAATGGTTGTCCATTTCATGCGCACCATCTAAAAGCGCTTCAAAATTATCCATGCCAACGTATAAAGCAATGCTTAAGCCAATGGCTGACCATAGCGAATAACGGCCGCCAACCCAGTCCCAAAATGTAAACATATTGGCCGTATCAATACCGAATTCTTTTACCGCTTTTGCGTTGGTGGATAAAGCCACAAAATGTTTAGCAACTTGGCTGTTATCTTTAGCAGATTCCAAAAACCAAGTGCGTGCCGAAGTTGCGTTGGTCATGGTTTCTTGCGTGGTAAATGTTTTTGAAGCCACAATAAAAAGCGTGGTTTCTGGATTACATTTTTCTAACGCGCGTATTAAATGTGCGCCATCAATATTTGAGACAAAATGGATGTTAAGTGCTGGGCTTGCGTACGGTTTTAACGCATCGCATACCATCACAGGGCCTAAATCAGAGCCGCCAATGCCAATATTGACGATGTCCGTAATACGTTTGCCAGTAAAACCTAACCAAGTGCCGTTACGCACTTTTTCTGAAAACTCACGCATTTGCGCTAATACTGCATTAATGTCTGGCATCACGTCTTTGCCATCCACCATCACAGGCGTATTGCTGCGATTACGCAGTGCAGTATGTAACACAGCACGATTTTCGGTGATATTGATTTTTTCACCGCTAAACATGGCGTCGCGCCATTGCTCAATTTTAGCTTCACGCGCTAATTGAAACAACAAAGGTAATGTTTCGTCGGTGATGCGGTGTTTTGAGTAATCGAATAATATATCGGCAAATTTTAAACTGTAATGTTCAAAGCGTTTTGCGTCTGCTGCAAACAAATCGCGCATATGTAACGGCGCGACTGTTTTTTGGTGCGCGCATAATTTTTGCCAAGTAGGGAATTGAGTAAGAGTTGTCATTTATTATTTAAAACAGTAAGTTATTCTATATATTTAATGCTATTTATTAAATAAATCGGTCATTTTTTAGTGTTAAGTTTTATGTGTGATAATTAATCCAGCCAATGGTGGCAAAGTAATTAACAGTGATTGCTGATGATGCATCCAAGCAATATTTTCTGTCTGCAAACCAGCGCCATTGCCTTGATTTCCACCGCCGTAATATCCCGCATCGCTATTAAATATTTCGGCATATTGGCCAGCTTTTGGCACGCCAATACGGTAATTTTGGCGTAACACAGGTGTAAAATTCAGCACTATTATAGCAAAAGAATTATCTAGGCCGCGTCTCACAAAGCTAATAATTGATTGATCAGAATCGTGGCAATCAATCCAATCAAAGCCTTGTACTTCAAAATCGAGATTATGCAGACACGCTAAGTGCAAATAATGCATATTCAAATCGCGTGTTGCACGCTGTATACCAATATGCGCTTCGTACTCCAGCAAATGCCAATCTAAACTGGTATTCACGTTCCACTCAACGCCTTGCGCAATTTCATTGCCCATGAAATTCAATTTTTTGCCAGGGCTTGTCATCTGCAAAGTCATTAATAGGCGCAAATTAGCAAATTTTTGCCATGAATCGCCAGGCATCTTGCCAATCAACGAACCTTTTCCATGCACGACTTCGTCATGTGAAAATGGTAATACAAAGTTTTCGCTGTAAGCGTAAAGCTGACCAAAAGTGAGCATGCTGTGATGATATTTGCGATGTACGGGCTCGTTTTCAATATAGCTGAGCGTGTCGTTCATCCAGCCCATATTCCACTTCATACTAAAGCCCAAGCCGCCTAAATAAATAGGGCGCGATACACCAGGCCACGCGGTAGATTCTTCTGCAATGGTGAGTGCGCCTGGAAAATCTTGGTGCACAATCATATTGAGTTGTTTTAAGAAATCAATGGCTTCCAGATTTTCGCGTCCGCCAAATTTATTCGGCACCCATTCACCTGCTTTGCGTGAGTAGTCCAAATAAAGCATAGATGCGACTGCATCTACACGCAAGCCGTCAATGTGGAATTCTTTTAACCAAAAATAAGCGCTGGCAATCAAGAAATTGCGTACTTCGTTGCGGCCATAGTTAAAAATCAGCGTGCCCCAATCTTGATGCTCACCAATTCGTGGGTCTTCATGTTCGTACAATGCCGTGCCGTCAAAACGCGCTAGCGCCCAATCATCTTTAGGAAAATGGCCAGGCACCCAATCCAAAATCACACCAATATTGGCTTGATGACAGGCATCTATTAAAAACTTCAAATCGTCTGGCGCACCAAATCGATTAGTCACGCCAAAATAGCCCGTAGTTTGATAACCCCAAGATTCATTTAATGGATGCTCAGTAATAGGCAATAATTCAATATGCGTATAACCCATATCGGCTACATAGGGCACTAATTCAGCAGCCAATTCACGATACGTTAATGGCAAGTTGCCATGTTTGCGGCGCCATGAACCAACATGCACTTCGTAACAATTAAATGGGGCGTGTAACCAGTCGCTTTTTGCGCGCTGGTTTAACCAAGCGCTATCTTGCCATTGGTAGTTGCTGTTGGCAGATATCTTAGCCGCTGTTCCAGGACGTGCTTCAAACTCACGCGCGAAAGGGTCTGTTTTGGTTAACAAAGCATGCGTTTGACGATTGCGGATTTCAAACTTATATAAGGTTTCTGCTGCTAGATTTGGAATAAATAATTCCCATACGCCAGTGCTGCCGCGTACGCGCATCGGGTTAACGCGGCCATCCCATTGATTAAAGTTGCCAATCACACTGACGCGCTCTGCATTAGGTGCCCAGACCGCAAAGCGGACGCCAATCACACCTTGATGCTCTACAATGCGCGCACCAAAGGTGTTGTAAGCCTGATTGAGTGAGCCTTCACCAAATAAATATAATTCGTTATCGGTTAATATTGGATTAAAACTATAAGTGTCAACAGTTTCTTGCAATTGTTGATTGGCTTCAATTTGAATCACACAAGGCGAAGCTGGTGCTGTTTTACCACGCCATTCATATAAACCGGCGGCATGAACGCGCGCACATTCCACCCATTTTGTTTTAACTTTCAAGCTGACTTTTTCGGCATAAGGTAGAAAAGTGCGAAAGACAAATTCAGCACCTTCTTTATGTAAACCTAGATAAGCGAATGCATCGTGATGTTTTGCATCAAGTATGAGATGGAGTTGATTTTGAGGTGCGCTAGCCACGATATAATTTCTTTAAAATCAGTTTAATTAGACTGGATTATAACCCGTATCTAAGCCTATAATTAAATTGTAATTATTTTGTATCTTTTTAACATATTAAATAATTATTAAACTAATGTTATTTGCCCAACATGGCTATATCCTAGCCTGCAAGACAATAATGTTTATTCTTTATTGACTAAGTTCGAGGAGGGCAACCATGGCACAAGACAATAATAACTCACGATTTATTAGCACAATGACTAAGAATACGGTTGCGCTAATTTTGGCTGGCGGGCGCGGTAGCCGTTTAAAAGATTTAACCGATCGACGCGCAAAACCTGCCGTGCCATTTGGCGGAAAATTCCGCATTATTGATTTCCCATTATCCAATTGCATTAACTCTGGTATTCGCCGCGTTGGTGTCATTACGCAGTACAAATCACATAGTTTAATCCGCCATATTCAGCGTGGCTGGAGTTTTTTAAACGGTGAGTTTGACGAATATATTGAGCTGTTGCCTGCATCTCAGCAAAATAATAATGAAGAATGGTACAAAGGCACCGCTGATGCTGTGCATCAAAATGTCGATATTTTGCAATCCAGTAACGCGCAATATGTGGTGATTTTAGCGGGCGATCATATTTACAAAATGGATTATGGCCAGATGCTGGCCACCCATGCTAAAAATAATGCTGATATGACGATTGCTTGTTTGAACGTGCCTTTAGAAGAAGCTAAGGGCTTTGGTGTGATGGCCGTGGATGATGAAGACCGCATAATTGAGTTTGCCGAAAAACCAGCTAACCCCAAACATATGCCGGGCGATAAAACACAAGCCTTGGCCAGCATGGGCATTTACATTTTTAACGCACAATTTTTGTATGAGCAATTAGCCAGAGATGCGGCTGATCCAAACTCTACCAAAGATTTTGGTGGCGACATTATTCCTTACCTGATTTCGCGCGCACGGGTTTATGCGCACCGATTTACAGAAAGCTGCGTAGGCGCTAAAAATGGTTTTTACTACTGGCGTGATGTAGGTACGGTAGATGCTTATTGGGAAGCCAATATGGAATTAACCCGTGTAACACCCGAACTAAATATGTATGACAGTATTTGGCCAATTTGGACGCATCAAGAACAAGTACCGCCCGCTAAGTTTGTATTTAACGATGAAGGTAGAACTGGTAAAGCGACTGATTCGATTGTGTCAGGCGGTTGCTTAATTAGTGGTTCATGTGTCACCAGCTCGGTTTTATTTTCGAATGTGCGCGTGCACAGTTATTGCGACATCGAAGGCGCAGTATTATTGCCAAGTGTAGTAGTACATCGTCACGCTAAATTAAAAAATGTGGTGGTGGACAAAGGCGTAGAGATTCCAGAAGGCATAGAAATTGGTTTTGATGTGAAAGCAGATAAAAAACGCTTCTACGTGTCCGAAAAGGGCACAGTGCTGGTGACTAAATCCATGCTACTTAAGCTATAAATTTGCGTAAAAAAGTTTAAATTATTTAAAGTGAAATATTGAGATGATGAATCAACCTAAATTATTAATTTCGCTTTACTGGCATATGCACCAGCCAGATTATCGCGATTCAATTTCAGGCGAATATGTTCTACCTTGGACTTATCTGCATGCGATAAAAGATTATTCTGATATGGCTTACCATTTGGAAATGAATCCAAAAGCCAAAGTGAGCTTTAACTTTGTGCCTATTTTGCTGGATCAGTTAGAAGATTACGCCCAGCAATTTAAAACTCGTTGCGTCAAAGACCCCATACTAAAATTACTCAGTACCAATGATTTATGGGTGATTACACCTGAAGAGCGCCGATTAATTAAAGATAGCTGCTTTAAAAGCTATCACGAAAAAATGCTCAAACCGTTTCCTGATTACGAGCGGCTTTACAAGATGTATGAGTTTTTAATTGAAGATGGGCGTGATGACTTAATCTATTTATCAGGTCAATATTTAGCCGATTTGTTAGTTTGGTACCATCTGGCATGGATGGGCGAAAGCGTGCGTCAAAACAACGCTTTAGTGCAAAATTTAATGAGTAAAGGTAAGAAATTTACCAATGAAGACCGTCTGGCTTTGTATGATTTGGTTGGCGAACTGATTGGTAATTTAATTCCGCGCTATAAAAAGCTGGCAGAATCAGGCCAAATTGAGATTTCCAGCACGCCACATTACCATCCCATATTACCGTTATTACTCGATTTTGAAACGACGCATGATGCCATGAGTAATGCCATTTTGCCTAAAACAGCCAATTATCCTGGTGGCGCGGCGCGTGCTATTGACCATTTAAAAGATGCAACGGCTTCGCACAAGCGCCGTTTTGGCATGGCGCCTAATGGCATGTGGCCGTCAGAGGGTGCAGTTTCTAAAGAAAGTTTATTGCTAATGGCAAGTCAAGGCGTGCAATGGGCGGCATCGGGTGAGGGTGTACTGGCGAATAGCCTGCGCAAATCTAATCCTAAAAAAGCATTGGTATCGCGTCACGATTACCTCTACAAGCCTTATAAAGTGACCAGAGGTGATGATGAAATTACCTGTTTTTTCCGAGATGATAGGTTATCTGACAAAATCGGCTTTGAATACTCTAAATTACACAGTAGTGAAGCGGTAAACGACTTTATTCAAACTTTAGAGCATATTTACAATACGTATCAACGCCAAGAAAACCCAGTGGTTAGCGTGATTTTAGATGGCGAAAATGCGTGGGAATATTATCCTTACAACGGTCACTATTTTTTAACTGAGCTTTATGCAGCATTGGCTAACCACCCAAATATTGAGATGGTGACGCAATCAGAAGTCTTACAGGCGATTAAATCACCCAGTAAAAGTGCTTATAAAATTCACTGCGGCACCTTGTCAGAAATTTCGGCAGGTAGCTGGGTGTATGGCAGCTTTAGCACTTGGATTGGTAGCGTAGATAAAAACTATGGCTGGGATTTATTGTGCGAGGCTAAAAAATCTTATGACAAAGTGTTGAAATCAGGCAAATTAAGTACAGAAGAAAAGCAGCGCGCAGAAGATCAATTGTCTGTTTGTGAAGGCTCTGATTGGTTTTGGTGGCTGGGGGATTACAACGCAGCCATGAGTGTGAGTAGTTTCGATCAGCTCTATCGCCGCAATTTAATGAATCTATATCGTTTGCTTAAACTGCCAATTCCTGAGCATCTGAATGCCTCTATTAGCTTGGGAGATAGTCAAGCTGCAAACGACTCTAACAGCGGAACAATGCGCAGAGGGCAAGAGTAGATAAATTTAATTATTTTAAGATTCCACACGGTTAAGTACTTAAGTCACAGCACTTATTAAAAACACCTGAATTTAAAAACATTTGGATAGATAAAGTAAGAAACATAATAAAGAAATAAGATGAAAAAATCACAACAACGTAAAGCCGGTGTTTTATTACATATTAGCTCCTTGCCAGCAGGCAATATGGGCGCACAGGCAAAACGTTTCGTTGATTTTTTAAGTGCAGCTGGGGTAAGTGTTTGGCAGACGCTACCCTTAAATATGCCGCACAACGATGGTTCTCCTTACCAGTGTTTAAGCGCGCATGCAGGTAACCCTGCATTTATCGATTTACAGCAATTGCTAGATACAAAATTGATTAGTGCAGCAGATTTGCAAACCTATACAGCACAGCCAACATTAGCGCAGCACCAAAAAATATTTGAAAAAGCCTACTGTGTTGTTTCTCAACAAACAGATTCGCCTGAGTGCATTGCTTATAAAAAGTTTTGCAAAAAACACAGCCACTGGCTGAATGATTTTGCTTTATTTTTAGTCTTGCGTCAGCAATTTAACCATGCTAGTTGGAATGCTTGGCCAATTGCCTATAAAAAACGTGATTTAAAAACACTTAACTTAGCCAAAAAACAGCATGCGCAAGCAATTGCTGTGATTAAATTTACTCAATTTATTTTCTTTAAGCAGTGGTGCGCCTTAAAAGCTTATGCAAACAATCACCATATTGCTATGTTTGGCGATATACCAATTTTTGTGGCATTTGATAGTGCTGATGTATGGGCGAATCCAGAATTATTTAAGCTGGATAAACGCTGTAATATGACCGTTGTGGCAGGCGTACCGCCTGATTATTTTTCTGATACTGGGCAGCGCTGGGGCAATCCGCACTACAACTGGCGCGCGATGAAAAAAGAAGATTTTAAATGGTGGCTAGCGCGTATGCACACGCAAAATAGCATGTTTGATATGGTGCGCATTGATCACTTTAGAGGTCTGCAGGCAGCATGGGAAATCCCCGCCTCCGAAGATACGGCAATCAATGGTAAGTGGCAGATTGCACCAGGAGATTCACTGTTATGCGCAATCAAAAAGCGGTTCAAAAAAATGTGCTTAGTGGCAGAAGACTTGGGCATTATTACCGACGAAGTAAACGCCTTAAGATACCAATTTGAAATGCCGGGTATGAAAATCTTGCAATTTGCGTTTGGTGGTGGTGACGATAACTTGTATCTGCCACAAAATATTGAAGACAATAGTGTGGTTTACACAGGTACACATGACAATGATACTACGCTTGGTTGGTATCAGCAGCTTGAAGAAAATGCAAAAAAACATCTGCATGCGGTGTTAGATAGCGAAGAGCCTGATATGCCAAATGCCTTAATCGACATGGCGTTTGCAACTCAGGCCGATTTAGCGATTATTCCCATGCAGGATATTTTAGCGCTAGATAGCACTAATCGTATGAATACACCCGGCACGTTAGGCGGCAACTGGGTTTGGCGCTTTAATTGGGAAGAGTTAACACCTGAAAAACAACAATATTTTGCAGGCGCCGTGCAGCGTTCTGGCAGGCACGCTAGCCAGCAAAATTAGCAATGAGCATGCTAATTGGCATTGATGTAGGCGGCACCAATTTACGTTTAGGCGTGATAAAAAGTCAGGATGGTGCATTACAAGTGTTAGAAGAAACGCGCTTTCGTGCAGATTTTTCACAGATATGCAAAGCCCATACACCACAGCAAGCTTGGCAACATATTTTAAATACCACAGCTGATGCCATTCAAACTGTGCGGCAACGATATCCAGATGTTAGTGGAGTGGGTATTGGTTTTCCGGGTTTTATTAATCCAGTTTCCCAAAAAATAGCCCAATCACCCAATTTGCCAGGCTTAAGTGATGTGGATTTAAGTGCAGATTTGAGTCAACTAATTGGTTTGCCTGTAGTGGTGGAAAACGACGCGCTTGCTGCCGCCTTTGGTGAATATGCCAATCAACATTTTGCGCAAGGTACAAACTTAATCTATATTGGCTTGGGCACAGGGGTTGGCGGCGGTTTAATCTTAAACGGTCAGCCATTTCAGGGCGACCACGGCGTGGCGATGGAAGTGGGGCATATCATCGTTCAACCCAATGGCAGGCTTTGTGGCTGCGGCAATTCAGGCTGTGTGGAACAATATGCATCAGCTAGCGGCCTTGCGAAAACGTATTTTGAAACAACAAATCAACGTTGCACTGCCGCAGAAATTGCAGCGCAAGCACATCAAGGTAATCAAAACGCGCTATTTGCTTATGCGCTGGCAGGTTCAACTTTGGCGAAAGCCTTGGCGCATACATTAAAAGTCATCGATGTAAAACACTTGGTTGTTGGCGGCGGCATGAGTGCCGCTTGGCCTTTTATGCAGGCAGCTTTTCAGCAGCAATTAACGCAAGATTTAATTCCAGTTTTGCGTGGCCAGCTTAATATTGTGATTTCTACGATGGGTGACCAAGCAGGTATGATTGGCGCAGCGATGTTAGCACAGCAAAAAGCGGACATTTAAAGTATAAATGGCTAATAACTTACTCAAAAAACGCCTTAAGTTTTATATTAAGTTTGCACTCTTTTTGTTGCTAGCTAGTCTTTATCCAAGCCATCTTGTGCAGGCGCAAAGTTGCACTGGACAAGGGCTAGAGTTACAAGTGCTTGGCTCTGGCGGACCAGAAACTCAAACTAAACGTGCATCCAGCAGTTATTTAATTTGGCTAGATGGCAAGGCACGCGTGCTGATTGATAGTGGCGGAGGTAGTGCGTTGCGATTTGGTGAAAGTGGCGCCCAAATGGCGGATGTAGATTTGGTGCTATTGACCCATTTACACGCCGACCATACTGCAGATTTGCCGGCATTGATTAAGTCCTCTTATTTTGAAGAACGCACCAAGCCTTTGCCAATATTAGGGCCTGTTGGAAATGCCACTTTTCCCAGCACCGTTGAATTTATGCAATCACTATTTGGGCTTAAGGGTGCATATCGCTATTTAAACGATTTTTTGCAGCCTAATAAGGCAGGCTATCATATTCAGCCAAGTAATATCGTGTTGAAAAACGCAGAGATAAAAACCGTATTTAATCAAAATGGTATTAAGGTCAGTGCCGTTAATGTGATTCACGGCACTGTGCCAGCGCTGGCATGGCGAATTGATATCGCAGATAAAAGCGTGGTTTTGAGCGGCGACACTAATGGTGATAATGGACAATTGGAAAAATTAGCTGATGGTGCAGATTTATTAGTCGCCCATAATGCCGTGCCTGAGGGTGCAATAGGCGCTGCGCGACACTTGCATATGACACCAACTGTGATTGGCAAAATTGCCGCCAGCGCTAAAGTGAAACAGTTAGTGTTATCGCACCGCATGTTACGCACATTAGGCAAAGAGCCAGAGACTCTGCAGGCGATTGCGCTAGAATTTTCAGGAAAGCCAGTATTTGCTGATGACTTAGACTGCTTTATTCCATAAATACAGCACGCATATTCGCATTTAAAACAATGCAATATGCGCATATGCTAGTGTCACTTATTGTCATAATTTGTTTATAAATAATCGTTATATTAAGGTTATATTAAATACAGACTATGGACATCATTCGCTTGAAAACCGAAATAACCAATATATTGCAGCAACGTAATTTAACTGCCTTATTTCAACCTATTATTGATATGCATCGCGGCAATGTATTTGGGCATGAGGCGTTAATTAGAGGGCCAGTTGAAACAGATTTACATTCTCCTATTGCTTTATTAGAAGCTGCGCATCTGGTTGGATTAACGCCAGATACTGAGTTTTTGTGCCGCGAAATCGTGTTAACTGAATATGCGAACGCTAAAAACCCTAAAAAACTATTTATTAATATTAGCCCATTTTGCCTGCAACTCAATGATTCAGCATTTGAATTTCAATTAAGTGATGTTGAAAGGCTAGGATTAAAACCGACCGATGTTGTGATTGAAATTACCGAAGGCTCATCGATTAAAGATTTTGGTTTGCTAAAAGATTGCGTTAATAAATATCGCGAGTTGGGCTTTGGGATTGCGTTGGATGATTTAGGTGAGGGCTTTTCCAGCTTACGTTTGTGGTCTGAAATCGCACCAGATTACGTGAAAATTGATAAACATTTTATTCATAATATCCATAACGATGCAGTGAAATTAGAGTTTGTGCGGGCCATTCAAAAAATAGCCTCAGAATCTGGTTGTTTAACGATTGCAGAAGGCATTGAAACTAGCGATGAACTGACAGTGATTAAAGATTTAAAAGTCAATTATGCGCAGGGTTATTTGTTCGGCAGGCCATTGCCACAGTTTCAGAAAAAACTGGCAAACGATGTCAAAATTTTGTTACATAAAAGCGCGATTAGTGTTTTCCCAGAGTTTTCAATCGCCACTGGTAAGCAAGCCACCGTTGCCAATTTAGTGACTTATCAAGCCGCAGTAAATGCCACTTTTAGTAACGATGACGTTTATCAGCTATTTGAGCAAGATGCAAAATTAAGCTCAGTGCCTGTGATTGATGGCCAGACGGCTATTGGATTAATCAGCAGATACGACACGATTGATCGCTTTGCGCGGCCTTATCAGCGCGAATTGCATGGTAAAAAATCGTGCACGCAATATATGGATAAAACACCATTAATTGTAAAAAAATCCATGACTATCAATGCCTTAAGTGAGCTTATTGTCAATGCCGACCCGCAATATTTAATCAACGGATTTATTATTGTGAATGAAGCGGGAGAGTATATTGGCACTGGCAACGGCCATACATTGCTGCGCGAAGTGACTAACTTGCAAATTCATGCAGCGCGCTACGCCAACCCGTTAACCTTACTGCCAGGCAATGTCCCAATTAATGCACATATTGATAGGCTGCTAGAAAACGCTAAGCCCTTTGTGGCCTGTTATTGCGATTTAGATAACTTTAAACCCTTTAATGATGCTTATGGCTACAGGCGCGGTGACGAGCTTATTCAGTTTATTGGGCATTTATTGAGCACGGTGGCGATTAGCGAGCAGGATTTTATTGGGCATATTGGCGGTGATGACTTCATTTTATTGTTTCAATCGGAAAACTGGGAGTCGCTTTGTAAAAATGCGTTAGATACTATCTCAAAAGTGATTCCTGATTTTTATGATAGTAAAGACGTTAAGTTGGGTGGTATTCATGTGGAAGATAGGCTGGGCAACAAAAGTTTCTTCCCTTTTGGCAGTATGTCAATTGGCGCTGTGAACGTGATTCCTGAATATTTTAGTAGCCATCATGAAGTGGCAGGTGCGATGAGTCGTGCGAAAAAAGAAGCTAAAAAAGTGCAAGGCAATAGCTTGTTTATGGATAGACGTCACACCTAGTAAACTTAATTACTGATTGAATGTTCAGTTTGGTTTGCTGTAACCACTCGTCCATTTTGAATAAAAATAATATCGCTGGTTAATTGCGTAATTTCATCCTTGCTATGGCTAACATATAGCATCGGAATATGGATATTCTCAGCAACCAATTTTAAATAGGGCAGAATCTGCTGCTTTAGCTTTTCATCTAAGGATGCCAGCGGCTCATCCAGCATCAGTAATTTGGGTGAGCTTAATAGTGCGCGACCAAGCGCAACACGTTGCTTTTCGCCGCCAGAGAGTTGATGCGGCTGCTGTTTTTTTAGCGGCTCTAAGGCTAGTAGATGCATAATCTCAGCTGGTTGAATTAGCTGTTTTTGATGGCCATTTAATTTGAAAGCGTAGCTTAAATTCTGCTCTACCGTCATATGCGGAAAAAGCCTGCCATCTTGAAAAACCAAACCCACTCTGCGCTGGTGAATCGGTTTGTTAACACCTAATTTGCTATCAAATACATACTCACCATCAATTACAATACTGCCGCTATCTGGCTGAGTTATACCTGCAATCATGCTGAGCAACGTACTTTTGCCAGAACCAGAAGGGCCAAAGATGGCCGTGACGCGCGCATCAATTCGTAATGACACATCTAAATTAAAGTGTTTACGTTGTAGCTTTGCTTCAATGTTAATCATGTGGCTCACGTCCAATTTTTTGATTGGCTTTGCGTTCTAAGCGGTCGCTCAGCATTAATGCACCAAGCGCCAATATCATGCTTAAAATAACCAAGCGCATGGCAGGCCAATCGCCATTGGGAATTTGCGTATAGCTATAAATAGCTAGCGGTAAGGTGCGTGTTTCGTTTTCAATATTGCCGACAAAAGTAATGGTTGCGCCAAACTCACCTAAGCTGCGGCTAAACGCCAATATCAAGCCTGTAATAACACCCGGCATGGCTAGCGGTAGGGTGATACTAAAAAACACTTTAAGTGGATGCGCGCCAAGCGATTGCGCGGCAATTTCTAGATTTTGATCCACTTGCGAGATGGCTAGGCGCGTTGAGCGCACCATTAATGGAAACGCCATGACGGCAGATGCGACCACTGCGCCCATCCAAGTAAATGCAAGGCTAAAACCAAAATAAGTATGTAAATGCTTGCCGATTAGCCCTTGATTGCCCAATAGCAAAAGTAGTAGAAAACCTGGCACAACGGGCGGCAACACTAAAGGTAAATGAATAAGACTATCTAATAGTGATTTTCCCCAGAATGATTTTCTGGCCAATAGCCAAGACACGGCAATACCGGGAAGTAGAATAATAAGCACGCACAAAAGTGCCACTTTGAGTGAAAGCCACACAATTGCGAGTTCTTCTGGTGTAAAGTTGAATAATGCTTGCATGAGTTTGTTATTTTAAAAATTGAAAGCCATACTGCTCAAATATCTTCTTCGCTTGGTCAGATTTTAAATAGTCGTAAAAATGCATGGCGCTTGTGTTGTTGTGTTTTGTTAAACTTAGTGGGTACAGAATAGGCTCATGACTGTTTTTATCAAATACCATCAAGCTTTGCACTTTATCTGAAACTTTCGCATCTGTCTCATAAACAATACCTGCCGCGCATTCAACGCGCTCAACTGTCACTAAAGCTGCACGTACATCTTGCGTGCCAACAATTCGGGGTCTAATTGCATCCCACCAGCCCAGCGATTTGAGTGCTTGTTTTGCGTAAATACCTACAGGTACAGATTCTGTCTCCCCAGTACATAATTTGCCTTCAAAAGCATTGGCAAAATTAAATGATTTATCTGCATTGATTTTAAAGCTTTTGCCTTTGGGGGCAATTAATACCAGACGGTTACCTAGCAAATTAGTGATGCTTGTATTATTCAGTGCATTTTTCTCTTTTAAATACTGCATCCATTTGGTATCAGCTGATATAAAAATATCGGCTGGTGCGCCATTTTCAATTTGTTTGGCCAGCGTAGATGATGATGCAAAAGAAGTTTGTATTTCAATACTATTTTCTTTTTCATAAATGGCAGCGATTTCTGTAATAGCGTTAGTTAAGCTAGCTGCTGCAAAAACGACTACTTTTTTATCGGATTCAGCCGCGTTTAAGTTCAGCGCAAAACACAATAATATCAGCAAAAAAAATCGGTTAATTTGATGGTTAAGTTTCACTATAAATTCCAATATTAAGTTGATGTTTAAAATGCACTGACTAGAAATTCTACATACAGATAATCAGAATCATCACGTCGGGTAGGGTCGTTTGCGTTGCTGGCAATATCTACTGCGCGCTTGGTAAAATCGCCTGCCCAAAAATGCGCGTATCCAACGCTGGCATTAATGTAAGGGTTAATTGCAAAACGTGCATTGATATCAATATCTGAGCCAATTTTGTCACCGCTTCTGCCAGTTCTATCTCTTAATGCAGCAGGTCCCCAGCTATCGGTATCGCTTTCTAAGGTGTAATTACTATAACCAATATCGACTTTAAGATTTTTAACCAGTGCTACTTTTGGCTCAAATTCAAGCCGTATTTTTGGCGTGCGAATATTCGCCATTTCAAAATAATCGGTATTTGACCAAGGCCGAGCAAAGCCAAACAAACGCTCAAAGCGCTGGTTTTTATTATCATTTGGATTTTTATCGCCAGTGGCTAAACCATAAAAAGCGCTTAATCTTGGTTTCCAAGCGTGATTAAATGTGTAGCCAATCTCTGCATTGTATCCATACGCATCATGCTCAACGCGCGTGTTGTTAGTGAGGCTAGTGTCTTGATCACCCCATTGTTGTGCATAGTTGGCGTCATAATCCCAACCTGTTTTACCTAAAACGCCATAGGCACGTAAGCCTGCGGTGTGAATAGTGCGATCAATTCTGCGGCTATTATTAGTATCTTCTCGACCATTTAAATCAAATTTTACTTTGTCACCATCTTGCTTCAGCAAGTAATAATATGGCTGCAAAGTGACAACTTCTGACCATTTTCGCCAATCGCCGATTGCGCCATAAAATCGTTGCGAATCGTTACGCTGATCCAGCTCATCATTAAACCGTTGCACAGGGTTTAATGCAAAAACTTCTAATTGCCAATCGTTTTTTTGCTGACCCAATATTGTGCGCACACCTTGAAAATTATTGGTTGTATTGCGGTATTCATTGCGCGCGACTAATCGTTTATCAATTTTTTCAAAAGCATGCCGAC
>JAKFVD010000005.1 GCA_021732365.1 Methylotenera sp.
GACGGTCTCCAAAGGCGGTTTCTGCAATTTCTTGTAATTTAATATCAGCAGACAGCACCAAATTGTTGCCAGAAACTGGCGCAGTACTAGAAAGCACTCTAACCGCTTTGCCATCTGCATCGATTTCTACTTGCTGAAACCCCGTTGTGCCATGCAATTCAGCTTCATAAGATTGCTCGATGCCGCTTTTACCAATATGATCAGAACCTTTGTAATTAGATAGCACATCATTTTCAGCTAATTTAATCAGATCTTTATCATTAATACGGCCGATATATCCCACCATATGCGCGCCCATTTTGCCGTGCGGGTAGTGGCGAAATAGACGTGATTTAATTTCAACGCCAGGGAAGCGATAGCGATTAACTGCAAATTTTGCCGCCTCTACTTCATTTAAATGTGTGCGTATCGGCACACTTTCAAAACTATGGCTTTGCGTTTTTAGCTTCTTAAAACGCTTTAAGTCGACACTGTTAATTTCCACTAATTGGGCTAATTCAGCAATTGTGGATTCTAAATCGGCTATTTTGGATGGCGTAACTTCTAAGGTATATACAAAAAAGTTATGCGCTAATACCACCCCATTTCTATCGGTAATTAAGCCACGGTTGGGCGCGATTGGCACAATTGAAATACGGTTATTTTCGGCTAGTGTTTGGTAGTAATCGTAACGATTAATTTGCAAGAAATAAAATCTAAATGACAAAACGCTAAATGCGATCAGTACCAAAAAACCCAGCACAGTAAGGCGCAACCTAAAGTGATGCAGCTCATTTTGGTGATTTTTAAGTTCGTTGTTGTAGGCCATATAAGCTGTGCAAATAGCTATCTAGTTTTAGGTCTGGTTAATGCACCAAACATCAGAATCATCAACTGCCACAGAATTAACCCTGAAAACACAGGCAAAAAATAAGTCCAGCCAGGGTAATCATTACCCTCAAACAGTTTTAAAAATAACATTAGTAAGCGTTCAAATATCAGCAAACCAAACACATAACCAGCTAATTGCCATGGATTAAAAAGTACTAATCTGCGTTGATAACTCAGGCCAATGTAGGCCGTTAATGTAAAACTTAACGCATGTTGGCCAAGCAAACTGCCTGTCGCCAAATCAACTAGTATGCCCGCAATCCATGCCGTGCCAACGTTGCAAAGATTAGGCGCGCGTAATAGCCAATACAATATAACCACCAACATAAAATCGGGGCGCAGAATGATACCTTGCCCAACCCATGGAAAAAGTTGGCATATAAGCGCGATTAATAAAGTGATAATAACGGCAACAAGGCTAGTTGGGCGCATTGGGCTTCGCCTTGTTTTTAAATGCTGCTGTTTGTGATGATGGTTGAGCGCTGGCGGCAGCAGAAGTATCAGCAGATTTTTTTTCTACAACAGGCTTGTTTTCCGCTTCTACTGGTTTTGTAATTAGAGGCGGTTCTTTTACTTGTGGTAGCTCTAGTATTAGCAACTGTAAGTGGTTGCTTACTTCTGCAACTGGCGTACTAATAATTTTAGCAAAAGGTGACTCTGGATTTTGTAGAATTTTAGTCACTTTTGCCACTGCCAAGCCCGCAGGATAAATGCCATCGATGCCAGATGTCACTAGTTTATCGCCCACTTTAATGTCCACATTGGCGGGTAAATACGGAATATCTAGTGTGTTATTACCCTCGCCAAAGGCAATGGCACGCAATTGATTGCGCTCAATTTGAATCGGAATCGATAACTCTTTATCGGTAATCAGCGTGACTTCACTACTAAATGGAAAAACTCGGGTGATTTGACCAATCACACCTTTAGAATCAGCCACCGCCTGGCCTGCTTTTACATTGTGCTGGCTACCGCGATTAACCACCACAACCAAGCTAAACGGATCACGCCCAGTGTGAGAAATCTCACCTAAAATTGCTTTTGGTTGAATGGGAATATCGCCATTTAATAAACTACGCAAGTGCGTATTTTCAGCTTCAATTGTGCTTAAGCGCTGTAACCTAACACGGTGTTCAAAGGCTTGTTGCTTAAGCGCATAATTTTCTTGTACAAGCTGATTATGCGCAGAAAAATATCTATTCACATCGCGTACCCAATTGCTAGGAGCTTTAGCAACCATTTCCAAAGGGTGCAGCGCCGCAATAAAGCCTTGGCGTATTTGTGAGAGATAATTTAAGCGCGCATCAATCGCCATCATGGTAATAGACAGTGCGCAAAAAAACACCATGCGAGAGAACGGGCTAGCGCCACGAACAAAAAAAGCGGGGGTTTGTTGCGGCTCTAGCTTTTGATGAACACCCTTAAGCATGCCAACACTAATGGGCGTGTTGATGAGTGAATAAGAAATTTAAAGACGACTGCTTACTCATTTGCAAATACGTTGCCTAATTTGTCCATTTCTTCTAATGCACGGCCACAGCCACGCGCCACGCAGGTAAGCGGATCTTCTGCAACGATGACTGGCAAGCCAGTTTCTTCAACCAGTAGCCTGTCGATATCACGTAATAGTGCGCCACCGCCTGTTAACACCATGCCTTTTTCGGCAATGTCGGCGCCCAATTCTGGTGGTGTTTGCTCTAATGCCGATTTAACTGCGCCAACGATTGCATTTAATGGTTCTGTTAACGCTTCTAAAATTTCGTTGCTTGAAATCGTAAATTTACGTGGCAAGCCTTCTGCTAAGTTGCGGCCTGTTACTTCCATCTCTAATACTTCTGAGCCTGGGAAAGCAGAGCCAATTTTCTTTTTAATCGCTTCAGCAGTTGGTTCTGAAATCTGCATACCGTAGTTGCGGCGGATGTAATCGATAATCGCTTGGTCGAATTTATCACCACCAACGCGCTCTGATTTAGCGTACACAATGCCGCCTAACGAGATAACGCCCACTTCGGTAGTACCGCCACCAATATCCACTACCATAGAGCCTGTCGCTTCCGCTACTGGCATATCCGCACCAATAGCGGCTGCCATTGGCTCTTCTATTAAAAATACTTGCTTGGCGCCTGCGCGTTCGGCTGATTCTTTAATTGCACGGCGTTCCACTTGGGTTGAGCCAACGGGTACGCAAATAATAATGCGTGGACTAGGCGAGAACCAACGTGATTCATGTACTTTACGGATGAAATATTTGAGCATTTGCTCAGTGATGGTGAAATCAGCAATCACACCATCTTTCATAGGGCGAATCGCTTGGATATTAGCAGGTGCACGGCCAAGCATACCTTTTGCATCTGAACCTACCGCCAGCAATACTTTTTTACCGTTAGGGCCACCCTCTTGGCGAATCGCTACTACAGATGGTTCGTTTAGTACGATGCCTCTGCCACGAGCGTAAATTAAGGTATTTGCCGTGCCTAAATCAATGGCTAAATCGTTTGAAAAGTAACTGTTTATAAAACCAAACATATTGTTTATCCTGTGTTTTTGAGTCTTGACATGCCAGCTACCGATGCAACTTAAGCATGCTTTAAAATCAAGGTATAATAACGTAAATTACGTCTAATATTAAGCCGTACTTACAGTTTGTTACAAACAAACTACAATTTTTTAAATGCAAGTTTAAATAATCCTCTAAATTTTCAAATTGAATCGTTTTTATGGCTCTCAACATCACCGATATTAAACGGATTGCGCATTTGGCACGCTTAGAAATTAACGAACAAGAAGCCAGTCAAACGCTCACAAAACTCACTGGTATTTTAGGCTTAATCGAGCAAATGCAAGCGGTTGATACCGCAGGTATTACACCGATGTCGCATTCGCAAGATGTTGTACAAAGACTAAGAGAAGATGTGGTGACTGCAACTAATCAGCGCGAAGCTTTTCAAGCTAACGCCCCTATTTTGGGTAATGGGTCGGCAGAAAAAGCGGTGGATAGCGGTTTGTATCTTGTTCCAAAAGTAATTGAATAGAAAAAATAATATGATCAACGGTAGCCTTAAAAATTTAAGCCAAATGCTGGCAAAAAAAGAAATTTCCAGCGTTGAAATGACGCAAACGTTTCTTGACCGAATTAATAAATACAACCCAACAATCAATGCCTACGTCGCCTTAGATGCCAATAAAACATTAGCGCAAGCCAAGGCAGCTGATGTGCGTATCGCAAATGGCACGGCAGAGCCACTAACAGGCATCCCCTTTGCGCAAAAAGATATTTTCTGTGCCAAAGGCTGGCAAACCACTTGTGGCTCTAAGATGCTGGCGAATTTCGTTGCCCCTTACGACGCGCATGTGATTACACAATTTGACAATGCAGGCGCCGTTAATTTGGGTAAAACCAATATGGATGAATTCGCAATGGGTTCCTCTAACGAAACCAGCTATTTTGGCGGCGTCAAAAACCCTTGGGATTTTGACCGTGTTCCTGGCGGTAGCTCAGGCGGTTCTGCTGCGGCAGTGGCTGCTAGGCTTTGCGCCGCAGCAACGGGTACAGATACTGGCGGTTCAATCCGCCAGCCAGCCTCACTATGTGGCTTTACTGGTTTAAAACCCACTTACGGTTTGGTTTCACGTTACGGCATGATCGCGTTTGCTTCTAGCCTAGACCAAGCGGGACCAATGGCAAAAAGCGCGGAAGATTGTGCCTTGATGATGAACGTGATGACAGGCTTTGATGAGCGCGATTCCACCAGCTTGAATCGCCCTAAAGAAGACTACACGCGTGGCTTGGGTAACATGCAAGGTACGCAACCATTAAAAGGCTTGCGGATTGGCTTGCCAAAAGAATATTTTGCCGATGGTTTAGACGCCAACGTGGCAAAAGTGGTGCAAGAGGCGATTGCCGAATATCGCAAATTAGGCGCAGTAACAGTGGATATTTCGCTGCCAAATAGCCAATTATCTATCCCAGTCTATTATGTATTGGCGCCAGCGGAAGCTAGCTCTAATCTTTCACGCTATGACGGTGTGCGCTACGGCCATCGTGCAGCGGAATATGATGACTTGATGGATATGTACATGAAAAGCCGCGCTGAGGGCTTTGGTGCAGAAGTCAAACGCCGTATTTTGATTGGTACTTATGTATTAAGCGCGGGTTATTACGATGCTTATTATTTAAAAGCTCAGCAAATCCGTCGTTTGATTGCCGATGATTTTACCCAAGCTTTCAAGCAATGTGATGTGATTATGGGCCCAACCGCGCCTTCTACCGCATTTAAAGCGGGCGAAAAAGCCGATGATCCAGTGGCGATGTATCTGCAAGACGTTTATACCATCGCTACCAATTTAGCTGGCTTGCCGGGTATGAGTATTCCTGCGGGATTTTCGAATGGCTTGCCAGTAGGTTTGCAGTTAATGGGTAATTATTTTGATGAAGCGCGCATGTTGGACGTGGCGCATGCTTATCAACAAGTAACAGATTGGCATACCCTAATACCAAATTTGGACAAGCCAAACTTAGTGTTGCCAGAGGGAAAAGTATAATGGAATGGGAAGTTGTTATTGGGCTTGAAACCCACACGCAGTTAAGAACCAAAAGCAAACAATTTAGTGGTGCCTCCATCACTTACGGAGCACAGCCTAATACGCAAGCCGATGAAGTGAGTGTTGCTTTGCCGGGTGTGTTGCCCGTTTTAAATAAGCAAGCGGTGGAATGCGCCATTAAATTTGGCTTGGCGATTAATGCCGATATTCCAGCTCGTTCAGTATTTTCACGCAAAAATTACTTTTATCCCGATTTGCCAAAAGGTTATCAAATCAGTCAATTTGAATTGCCGGTAGTGGGCAAAGGCGCGGTGACGATTCAAGTGCCAGCAGTTGGCAAAAATGCAGCCTATGAAAAAGTAATTAATATCACCCGCGCGCATTTGGAAGAAGATGCGGGCAAATCTGTTCACGGTGCAGTTGAAGGCATGAGCGGAATCGATTTAAATCGCGCTGGTACACCTTTGCTAGAAATTGTGACTGAGCCTGATATGCGTAGCGCAGCTGAGGCTGTGGCTTATGCCAAAAAACTGCATGAGCTGGTGCAGTGGATTGATATCTGCGATGGCAATATGCAAGAAGGCAGTTTTAGGTGTGATGTCAACGTATCTGTGCGACCAAAAGGGCAAGAAAAATTTGGCACGCGCCGTGAGATTAAAAATTTAAACTCGTTCAAATTTATGACGCAAGCGATTGAATATGAAACCCGCTGGCAAATAGAAACACTAGAAGATGGCGGCACTATTCAGCAGGCCACCGTTTTGTTTAACCCAGATACGGGTGAAACAAAAGCCATGCGCTCAAAAGAAGAGGCTAATGATTACCGTTACTTCCCAGATCCTGATTTATTGCCATTAGAAGTGACCGCAGCTGATAAAGCGCGTGTACAGGCGACCATGCAAAAATCACAGAACGAAGAATATTTGAGATATGTGAATGACTTGAACATGTTCCCAGACGATGCTAGAGCAATTACTTCTTCAAGGCAAATTTACAATTACTTTGAATCTGTGTTGGCTGAACTTAGAAAAATAGCTGTACCAACAGCTACTCAAACCCAGGATAATGCGAATGCAAAGTCAGTTGCTAATTGGGTAATTAACACGTTAGGCTCATATTTAAATAAGACAAACCTAGATATATCAGAAAGCCCAGTTAGGCCTGAGCAATTAGCAAAAATGCTTTCAAAAATATTTGACAATACCATTTCAAATAACGCAGCCAAGCAAGTATTTGAAGCGATGTGGATGGGTGAAGGTGAAGCAGATGCAATTATCGAAGCCAAAGGCCTAAAACAAGAATCCGATAGCGGTGCGATTGAAGCGATTTTGGATGAAGTTTTAAAAGCCAACCCAGCGATGGTAGAAGAGTTTAAAGCGGGTAAAGAAAAAGCGTTTAACGCACTGGTTGGTCAAGCCATGAAAGCATCAAAAGGCAAAGCCAACCCAGCGCAAGTGAATGACTTATTGAAGAAAAAACTGGCGTTTTAACTTAATTGAGATGCTCTTGAGATAAAACTTAACCAATTTTTTTGGTCGAATTTATTGAGTGGTATTAACAGTAACTGCAAATGCAGCAGTACTTGATGAAGATGGCTCGAGTGCGTTGAGATTATTTTCCTTAAGCGCAATAAAGCGGTCTTTTTCTTCAGCGTAATGTTTGCGTGTGTTTACTATATTTAATTTGCGTTGCTTAATTTGTTTGTCAATACTATCTGATTCGAGCTTTGCTTGTTTAAGTTCATCGCTTAAATAAGCAGGTAAAGGTTTATTGGCTTTTTTTAACTCTTGTGCTGTTTTATTATTGCGAAGCGTTCTGTTAGTGGTGGTTAGTTTGTGTTGCGCCAATGCTTGCAACGCTGCGTGGTCTGTTTCTAAATTGCGATCGCGCGCTAAATCAATTTCTTGGGCATTGGTATAAGAAGCCAGCAATATTTTATCGCGACGCACTTGATCTAACTTTTCTTGTTCTTTTTGTTTGTCTAATTCGGCTGTTTGTTGATTTGAAATGATATTCTTTTTAAGCACAACACCATTAGTATTCATTTCAGTATTACTACGATTGTTTTCCTGTGTAGGCAGTTTATCGCCATAATGTGTCACGCCTTTGCTATCAACCCACTTAACAATTTTGTTGCCCTCTGCAAACGCATGCAAAGAAGTTAAATTTAAGCAAACACATATTATTAAAATTATTTTTTGCATGGTATTTATCCAAACGTTCATTTAAGTTACATAATGACGCCATATTGTTGGCGGTACGCTTGAACTTTAAGCATATTATGTGCCAAATCTTGTTTGGTTTGAATGTACTGTAATAAATCTGTCAAATTTGCAATGCTACATACAGGTAATTGATGCAGTTTTTGTACTTCCTGCACGGCGGATAATTCTCCTAGGCCTTTCTCTTGGCGGTCTAGCGCAATGGCTACTGCGCAAGGCGTAGCGCCGTTTTTCGTAATTAAATCAACCGATTCGCGCACCGATGTGCCTGCCGAAATCACATCATCAATGATTAAAACACGGCCCTTTAAAGGGCTGCCAACAATTAAGCCACCCTCGCCATGATCTTTTGCTTCTTTACGATTGTACGCGTAGGGCAGATTATGACCATTTTTGGCAAAAGCGATTGCAATTGCCGCTGCTAAAGTAATGCCTTTGTAAGCTGGGCCATATAGCATGTCAAACTCAATGCCTGAGTTTTGAATGCTCTGGTAATAAAACTCGCCCAGTTTAAGCAAGCTTTCACCATCATTAAATAAGCCAGCATTAAAAAAATAAGGGCTTAATCGACCTGCTTTGGTTTTAAATTCACCAAATTTTAATACCTGCTTTTCAATAGAAAAAGCGATAAAATCTTGGCTTAACTGCTCTACATTTGTCAATTGTTGGGTATTCATTATTATTTAAAAATCGAAAGTCAATAATGCGCATTATAACTGCGAATTTGAACGGAATCCGCTCAGCGGCTAACAAGGGATTTTTTGCTTGGCTGCAAACGCAAGAAGCAGATGTGGTGTGCCTACAAGAGGTGAAAGCCCAAGCTGCTGATATGACAGCAGAAATGCTAGCACCTGCGGGATACCACGGCTACTTTCACTATGCAGAAAAAAAGGGTTATAGCGGTGTTGGTATCTACTGCAAACAAAAGCCAGACGCAGTGATTGAGGGCTTAACCCACTTTAATCAAAACATGGCAGATATTGATAGTGAAGGCCGTTATTTAGAGGCGCGTTTCGGAAACTTAAGTGTCATTTCGCTTTACTTGCCTAGCGGCTCAAGTGGAGAAGAGCGGCAAGCGTTTAAATTCAGTGTGCTTGCGCGCATTATGCCGCACTTGGAAGTGTTAAGAAAAAGTGGTCGCGATGTGGTGGTGTGTGGCGATTGGAATATTGCGCATCAGGAAATGGATTTAAAAAACTATAAGGGCAATAAAAAGAATTCAGGCTTTTTGCCTGAAGAGCGTGCTTGGCTGACTGATTTGTTTGGGCGTGTTGGCTGGGTAGATGTCTATCGTGCCTTGCATCCTAATACCACGGATGACTGCTATACCTGGTGGAGTAATCGCGGTGCAGCCTATGAAAAAAATGTAGGTTGGCGGCTTGATTACCAAATAGCCACACCTGAATTAGCATCTCGTGCCATTCAAACCACTATTTATAAAGCACAAAAATTTAGCGATCACGCGCCGTTAATCATTGATTATCAGCCATAGCCAAGTGTTAAAGGCGCCCTAATTTTGGCTTTAAATTTCGCTTAATTTAAGATGCAATTTAAATTGTAAATAGATAATAAAAATTTGTAAGGCATATGCAACCATTGCGACTAAAGCAATGTGTAGTGGTGATGAATCCATTTTATCTTGATTTTATCTTGCCGCACGTATATTATCTACTTCTACCTTTCTAACTGAAAATGGTAGATTTTTCATAACAATTAGGAAGGAAATATTATGTCTGTTCAAACTTCAAAAGGTGCAATGTTAGCATTTGGCGCTGCAGCACTTATCATCTCTGGCTGTGCTGGTGCTGGTACTAAAACTGCAGCTAACGATGCCGCTGTTTCTTGTGTGGGTGTTAACTCATGTAAAGGTACTAGTGATTGCAAAACAGCTGCAACTAGCTGTAAAGGTCAAAACGCATGTAAAACAGCAAAAAATGCATGTAAAGGCCAAGGTTCTTGCGCTTCTGCAGCAAATGCATGTAAAGGTCAAAATGCTTGTGCTGGCCATGGTCACTTAGCATTAAGTGCTGCTGAGTGCGATGCTAAAGGCGGTCACGCAGTTTAGTTTTTATTGTGAACATGTAAATGTTCATGCCATTCTCATGCAATTACTCCCCAAAATTGTGTGAGAATGGCAACTTAACTATTCTATTATTGGCTGATAAAAATGCCTGAAAATCCCCCCTACCTCGGTTTTGGCTTAGGTTTACGCACTGAACACTACAACGCAATTTTAGAGTCCAAACCAAATATTGATTGGTTTGAAGCGATTTCAGAAAATTACATGATACCTGGCGGTAAGCCGCTGCATTATCTAGATCGTATTCGCGAAAATTATCCTGTTGTTATGCATGGTGTCTCACTTTCTATTGGCTCAACTACGCCGATGGATGCTGATTATTTGCGCGATTTGCGTAAATTGGCCGATCGTATCGAACCTGTCTGGATCTCTGACCATTTGTGTTGGACTGGAGTGCATGGCCAGAATATGCACGATTTATTACCATTGCCCTATACGGAAGAAACTGCCAATCATGTTGCAGAGCGCATCGGCATTGTGCAAGATTATTTGGGTCGCCAAATGCTTATTGAAAACGTATCCAGCTATGCCAGCTATGTAGATTCCAGCATGACAGAGTGGGAGTTTATTAGCTTAATTGCCGAAAAAGCAGATTGCTTGCTGTTGCTAGATGTGAATAATATTTATGTCAGTAGCTTTAACCATCAATTTGATGCAAAAACCTTTATTGATGGCGTTCCAAAAAATCGTGTGCAGCAAATTCATTTAGCAGGCCACCAAAATCATGGCGATTATATTATCGATACGCATGATGCACCTGTGATAGACCCTGTATGGGATTTGTATGGTTATGCGCTGTCACGCTTAGGCGCGGTATCAACGATGATAGAGCGCGATGATCAAATGCCTGAACTAGAAGAATTAATACAGGAACTACAAATTGCACGCGATATTGCAGCAAAAGAATTAACGGTGGCGGCATGAGTAATTCCAGCAGCCAATTAGCGCAGCTGCAGTCTGATTTTCAGGCCTATTTAATTGACGCCACAAAAGGCGCTGCGTTTAAAAAGTTTATCGTTAACGATAAAAAAGTGGGCGTAACAACCAGATTAGGCATTTATGCAGATGCCTACCGCCTGCGCATTATTGAAGCATTAGCAACCAGCTATCCCAAACTGAAAGCCTTGCTGGGCGATGATTTATTTGATGCTACCGCACGCAGTTATATCGATATTTATCCATCTATGTATCGCAATATGCGCTGGGTGGGCGATAAAATGCAAACGCATTTAATCAAGACTTTACCGCAACATCCTATTGCTGCTGAGTTGGCTTCTTTTGAATGGGCGCTGGGATTAGCGTTTGATGCTGAAGATGCGCCAGTGCTGCAATTGCAAGATTTAGCCAGCATTCCGCCAGAAGCATGGGCTGATTTGCAATTGGTATTTCATCCATCGGTGCAATTATTACCACTTAAATGGAATGCAGTGCTCACTTGGCAGGCTTTAGACGCGGAAGAAAATCCGCCAGCTGCTCAGCAAATCAATGAATCATGCTTGGTTTGGCGCACGAATATGAGCGCGCATTATCAATCACTAGATAGTTTAGAAGACCGAGCCATTAAATTAGTCGCAACAGGTGCAAGTTTTGGTGGTATGTGTGAATGGCTAGAAGATAAATGCACAGACCAAGAAGCGACTATGCAAGCTGCGCAATATTTGTCTTCTTGGCTCAATCAAGGCTTAATAGTAAAAACTGTGGATTAATGGTTAAGATTGAATAGATTTATTACAGGTAAAAATTAGGGTGTTTTAATGTGTTAAGTATTTAAAACACCCCTCAATTTAAGTGTCTTTTAAAGCTTAAGAATCACAGAACTTCAGCGCTAAACTTTGTAAGATTTCACCATTTTGGTTATTTTGTACAAATACCACTGCACCCATATTTTCAAAGTTATACGCTTTATTTTTCAAATCTGGCTTTAACGTAAAGTTTTTAGTAAACGCATTTTGACTATTCATTTGATATGCGCCAAAGAATTCACGCACGACATAATCGTGTTTTAATTCTCTGCCACTGTTTTCGCCTGCATTTACTTTGCTGACTAATTTGTTTTCATAAATCGCCACAAAAACATCGCTATGTTTGATATCGCTTGGTTTAACCGCTTCTGCATCAACTTTTAGCGTGATTTCACCATTAGCCTGTGTAATTGCGTTTAAACTTAAGTTAGCGCGCGAGGCTAATTTTTTGCTTGATTCAACAATACCACTTAAATTTGAGCGATCAGCACCTTTAAAATCACGTCCGTTCATTACAAATTGAGGCGTGTAAACAAAACCTGCACGATTAAAAGCGGCTAATTTGCGTTGTCTGGCTGTATATTCTGCGGTTGAAAATTTATCTTTCCAGCCAATATAATCCCAATAATCCACATGAAAAGCCAACGGAATGAGTTGGTTAGAATCAGTCCTCAGATTACTTAACCATTTATCAGCTGGCGGGCAGCTGCTACAGCCTTCAGATGTGTAAAGCTCAAGCAAAGGCACAGTTGAAGCGCCACTTTTGGCAGAGCACTCTGCCGCAATGGCGGACTGGGTGGCGATATTTAACAGGCTAAGGGCGAAAAAAGCTTTAGTAAGAAAGTGCATGAGATAACTCCTTTTAAAGTTAGGAGTTAGTCGTCGACATGATGAAAACCTTACAGAAATACTCTTTCCCCCATTCTAGGGGGAAAGTTGGATGGGGGTAATAAAACATCAACCCTCTCCCTAGCCCTCCCCCTATAATGGGGAGGGGATTTTATAATGATGCTCCGTTTTCCTTAACCGTATTCCAAGGCGCAACTTTTAAAAGCAATAACATGCCAGGAATTGCCAAAACAAAACACACGATAAAAAACTTAAACCAGCCAAGATTTTCTACCATATACCCAGTTGCTGCATTGGCAAACGTGCGCGGAACAGCTGCCAGACTGGTAAACAGCGCAAATTGTGTTGCGGTGTAAAGTGGATGAGTTGTTTGCGCGATATACGCCACAAACGCAGCAGTGCCAAGCCCCACGCCAAAAGCCTCAACGCCAATCACAATGCCTAGCCACAGTAAACTATGCCCAACGGTAGCTAAGTATGCAAATCCCAATATGGCAATCATCTGCACAAAACCAAATATCCACAGTGCGCGGTTGATACCAAGTTTAAACATCCATACACCACCCAATAAACCACCAATTACGCTGGGCCATAAGCCTGCATTTTTTGCAACTAATCCAATCTCGGTTTTGCTAAAGCCCATGTCTAAATAAAATGGTGTGGCTAGTGCAGTTGCCATGCTGTCGCCTAGTTTATAAAAGAAAATAAACGCTAGAATTAGCATGGCCGTTTTTAAACCATTGCGTGACATAAACTCTTTAAAAGGCTCTATGACGGCCGCTTTTAATGTTTTCGGCCTGCCATCTTTTAATGCAGGTTCGCTGACAAAAATCGTCATTAAAATACCGGGTAACATAAACAAAGCGGTAATTAAAAACACACTACTCCAAGCCATGTGGTCGGCTAAAATAAGCGAAAGTGAACCAGGTATTAAGCCTGCAATTTTATAAGCGTTTACATGCACCGCGTTACCTAACCCCAACTCGTTATCAATCAGTAATTCACGGCGATACGCATCCAATACAATATCTTGGGATGCGCTAAAAAACGCCACAACTGTTGCTAAATAAGCAATTGTCCAAATATCTAGCGTGGGATTAAATGCGCCAAAAGCGGGAATGCTGATGAGCAATAATATTTGCGAAATAATCAGCCAACCACGGCGGCGACCCATGCTAAATAATCCAAACTGTGGAATATAGCGGTCAAAAAAGGGTGCCCACAAAAATTTCCAAGTAAAGGGCAGGTTAATTAACGCAAATAGACCAATCGCTTTTAGGTTCACACCTTCGCTTCTTAACCACGCAGGTAAAAGGCTGATTAAGATATAAAGCGGTAAGCCAGAGCTAAAGCCAGTAAAAATGCAAATGAGCATTTTTTTGCTCATCAGTGATTGCCAAATAGAGGTGTTACTGATTGCGGTGTCGTTTGCCACTATTTAGCTGCCATTACTGAGATTTCAAGCGATACATGGCTAGGTTACCAAATAGGTTTGGCATAAAGCTAATTTCTTGTGCGTCAGTAATGACCTTACGTTCAAGTATTGAAATATTGTGATTTTTACAAAATTGGTCAAAATCATGAATGGTACAAAGATGCACGTTTGGCGTATTAAACCATTCGTAGGGCAGGCTTTTTGAAACAGGCATATTGCCACGCGTGATTTGAATACGGTTGCGCCAATAACCAAAATTAGGAAATGTGACAATAATTTCGCGTCCTACGCGCAGCATTTCTTGCACAATTGCTTCTGTATTATGCATGGCTTGTAGGGTTTGCGATAGGATTACGGTATCAAAAGATTGGTCTTCAAAGCCCGATAAGCCTGCTTCTAAGTCCATTTGAATCACATTGGTACCATTTTGTAAGCAGGCTAGCCAATTTGCATCATCTTTTTCTACGCCATAGCCTTTAGTTTCCAAGCCACTACGCAAAAATTGCAATAAACTGCCATCGCCACAACCCAAATCTAATACTTTTGAGCCAAAACTCACCCAGCCCGCGATAATCGCAAAATCTTGACGGTATTTGGTCATTAAATTTGTATTATTTACATTATTTTGAGCGCTACTTAACACGTTTTATACCTCAATTTTTTGTAAATAGGATCGTAAAATGGCATGGTAATGTGCATCGGGCATTAAAAATGCGTCATGACCATGTGCGGCAGTCACTTCGGCGTAGCTAACAGTTAATTCGTTATCCAAAAGTGCTTTCACAATTTCGCGCGAGCGCGCAGGCGAAAAACGCCAATCACTGGTGAAAGACACCACCAAAAACTGCGCTTTAGCCACTTTTAAAGCAGCACTTAAATCGTTATCAAATTCCAGTGCAGGGTCGTAATAATCAAGTGCGCGTGTCATGCGTAAATAGGTATTGGCGTCAAACTCGCCTGCAAATTTGTCGCCTTGATAGCGCAAATACGATTCCATCTCAAATTCCACGTCAAAACCATACTTAATGGTGTCTTTAAGTTTGCGGCCAAATTTTTCACCCATCGCATCATCGCTTAAATAAGTGATATGCCCTAGCATGCGTGCGATACGCAAGCCGCGCCGCGGTACCGTGTTATAAGCATAATAATCACCCGCATGAAACTCAGGGTCGGTCATAATCGCTTGGCGTGCTACTTCATTAAAAGCGATATTTTGTGCGGTTAAATTAGGCGCAGATGCTATGACCAAAGCGTGGCGAACCAAGTCTGGGTAGGCAATTGTCCATTGCAAGGCCTGCATGCCGCCTAGACTACCGCCAACCACAGCCGCTAATTGTGAAATACCAAGATAGCTTAAAAGTCTCGCTTGCGAGTCAACCCAATCTTCAACAGTCACAATCGGGAACCTTGCACCAAACGGCACTTTAGTTTCAGGATTAATGCTAGATGGCCCAGAACTGCCATGACAGCCACCCAAATTATTAAGCCCAATCACAAAAAATTTATTGGTATCTAATGGCTTGTTCGGGCCAATTAAGTTATCCCACCAGCCCGCATTTTTGTCGGTTTCTGCATATTTTCCTGCTACATGGTGATTGCCCGAAAGTGCATGGCAAATGATGACGGCATTGCTTTTATCGGCATTCAACGTACCATAGGTTTCATAAACCAAATGAAATTGCGGCAACACCTCACCGCTTTTTAGCGTCAGTGGTGAATCAAAATACGCAGTGTTGGCTTTAACGATTCCAATTGAATTAATTTCTGTCATACCGCAATTATACTATTGAAAAGCCTATAAATAACCCCGTTGCTAAGCCTGTCATTCTCAGCATTACCAAGTATCACAGTTTAGATAACTGCCCAATTGTTACGCGCAAAATTTCAGCTAAATCTTTAATATGGCTAATTTGACTAAAACCGTTTTCGGCCATAATTTCAGCTACATATTGAGCTTGGTTATAACCATGCTCAAACATTAGCCAGCCGTTTGGGTTTAAATAATTGGGTGCACTATAAGTAATCCGACGAATATCATCCAAACCATCTCTACCCGACGCCAATGCAGATAAAGGCTCAAAACGTAAATCACCTTGGTGTAAGTGGATATCATCGGCTTCAATATAGGGTGGATTACTCACAATCACATCAAATTGTTGATGGCTTAAACCCAAAAACCAATCACTTGCTATAAATTGAACGTTTTGAATAGTTAAGTTGGTTGCATTTTCAATCGCAACATTAAGCGCCTGTTGAGAGATGTCTGAGGCTACCACATTTGATTGCAGGCGATTGTGTGCAATTGCCAACGCAATTGCACCCGTGCCTGTGCCTAAATCCAGTATATTTAAGTGTGCAGTAACTGGTATTTTTGTTAAGGCTGCCTCCACTAAGGTTTCAGTATCAGGTCTGGGAATCAGCGTATCGTGCGTTACTTTTAAACGCAAACCATAAAATTCGCGATAACCTATGATATGAGCAATTGGCTCGCCGTTTATGCGTCGATTGAGTAGTGCTTCAAATAAAAGGTAATACTTGTCTGGTAATTCATCATATTCATGAGCAATCAACCAAGCACGGTCAACTTGTAACGCGTGTTGTAATAAAAGTTGCGCTTCAAGTTTGGTAGTATGTTGATTTAGTTGGTTAGCATGCGCGACTTGATTCGACGCGCAGAGTAGTACATCTTTTACAATCATTAATTAAGATAAGTGTATCTACAAATGGCTTAAGCAGCAATTTTAGGTTGGCCACTATGAAAAGGAATCAAACCTGAAGTCACTGCGTCAAGAATCACCATTTGCACAATGCTATTGTCAGCTGCATAGCTTACATTCACATTCCAGTCTTGAGAAGTTTCACGGGTAATTTCTTTATCATTAAATATTAGCTCTAAAATATCATCCTCAGGGTAATAAAGTGTTTTCATGTTTAATCCAATCAAAGTGATGCATTACAGTTTTAATAACTATAAGAGACTCTATTACGACAGCAATACAGAGTAAGTTATCATTTCTACTTGCATAAGATTTAAATATCCACAAATGTGTAGCATCCTTGTACTTAGTCGTGCCTGTTTCTAAAATATCAAGAATAATATCTTCACTTATCTGCCGCTCTTGCATCCGAATTTTAGCGTGATGGCTGATTCTAATATTCAATGAAAATCTTTTGCTATACATATTTTTTTATAATAACGCTTTAGATTAAAATTTAATAGATTAAAACAGTTTTGATTAAAGAAACGGCAATAAAAAACGGCAACCTAAGTTGCCGTTTTATTTTATTCACTTATTTAAGCAGGCTAAGCCTGCATTAAACTAGAAGAATAAGATTGCGCCTAAAGAGATGTTATCTTCATCAACATCAGCGGCACCGCCAGTTGCAACGTTGCTGTTTTGTGCTTCTGACTCAGTTTTTGTGTACTCAGCAACTAAAGTTAAGCTTTTTGTTAATGGGTGGTATGCACCAAATACCCATGAACTGTTTTTCTCAACTAGAGCACTATTGCGATCTACAGCATTTCCGTCTAAGTTAGATTCACCGTAGCTGGCAACCACTTTAGTACCAATGCCCGGGATTTTGTAACCTAATTGAATGTAGCCACCGTCTGAATCACGCTCTTTACCGTTAACATCAATAGCGTCTAATAAAAATCCAGTAGTACCTGCACCGTCACCGTTGTAATAAGTTGCAACTAGTTCGAAATCGCCTAGTGTTAATTTAGTACCGATGTCCCAGATTGTTGCACGGATTTCTTGCACGCCCGCTGTAGCAGTTTGAATACCATCAACATTTTGTGTCCAGAAACTAGACCATACTTTGCCGCCTACATCGCCAGCCCATTCGTAAGTCGCTTTACCTTGGAAACCAGGTTCACTGTAGTCATACTGTGGACCGCCTACAGGAGTAGTACCAACACCACCCAAAGCACCAAATTGATATGGCTCAACTACAGAAACGCCGAATGAGAAACCATTCCAGTTAGGTGATAGGTAAGCAACTTGTGCTGTCCAGTCAGCGTACAGGTAACCAATACCGATACGACCTAATGAAGTGCCTGAGCTGGTCGCTGTGCGAGCGCCACCTTGGTTTGAACCTGTTCTGTAGTTACCACCAGCAAAGCTAGAACCTGTACCTAAGATAGTGATGTCGTTAAGAATTGCATCTGAACCAAATAGGCTGATGTCACGACCTAATTTAATTGTACCCCATGATTTGTCACCAAATGTTAAGAATGTTTGACGATTTTCTTGGTCTGTTGTACGCAATGCACCACCAGTAGATGTACCTGGTTGAATGCTGATGGTGAAACCGATGTCTAAATCGTTTTGACGTGTTTTACCTGAAACTTTTAAAAAAGCTGGCAACAAACCAGTACGTACATTGCTGATGCTATCATCAGAACCAGCTTGCGCTGAATCAATATTACAAGCTAGACCACCACCAATGCCACGGAAACCAGCGCCAGTAGTGCGGTTATCATCGCAAGATGTGTAGTTGTAGAAAGTATTAACGTTACCACCGATGTCAAGAGTCCAATCGCCAGCTGGAATTAAAATACCAGCGTTAGCGCTTGAAGCTACAGCTAATAAAGCTGATGCAACTGCTAAATTTAATTTTGTTTTCATATGAATCTCCAAAAATTTATTTCTTAAAGTTTGTAACTTAAATTGCCCTTATTTTTAATATTATTAATAATAAAAATAAGAAAGTTCACCAACTTTCCCAATAAAACGTACTACTATTTATTGACTAAGAAGGTTTACACAGTATGCCAAAGATGCTGTTTTTACGGCAAGGTTTTTGTGACTTTTAGGGTTGGTTAATACTAATTGTTGTTTATATGCAACATTTTTTACTATTGGTTTAGTTGTTTATTCGTTAACGATGTGGATATACGCTAAAGCTCAGCTTCAACGGTAAACAATCGGCGGTGCTCACGTATGGCAAATCGGTCGGTCATGCCTGCAATATAATCGGCAACAGCACGCGCTTTGTCTTGCTTGGCGTTTGTTTGATGTTCTGGTGGCATAAGTGTGGTGTCATTAAAAAACACTTCAAACAACTCGCGAATAATGCGCATGGCCTTTGCGCTCATGCGATTGACTTTGTAGTGATGATATAAATTTTTGCGTAAAAACTGTTTTAAAGCTAAATTTTGTTGCGTAACCGCTGCGCTAAACGCAATTAAATAAGGTGATTGGCGAATATCTTGGATATTTTTAGGGTTAAGTTGCGCGATATTTTGTGCGCTGGTTTGACATAAATCGACTACTAAAATATTAATCATGCGGCGCACGGTTTCGTTTATCAACCGTCTTTGTTCTAATTTAGGGTGTTTGGCTCTGACGATTTCCAATTGCGAATTAAACAATTCAACTTGTTGCAGTTGCTCAATTGTAATTAATCCAGAGCGCAGGCCGTCATCAATATCGTGATTATTGTAGGCAATTTCATCGGCAAAGTTGGTTAGTTGCGCTTCTAAACTTGGGTTGGTTTTATCGATAAAGCGCTGACCCACATCGCCCAATTGTTTGGCGTTTTTAAGTGAGCAGTGTTTAAGAATGCCTTCGCGCAATTCAAAGCTTAAATTTAATCCATCAAATTCGGCATAACGCTGCTCTAATTTATCAACCACGCGCAGTGATTGCAGATTGTGCTCAAAGCCGCCGTAATCGCGCATGCAATCGTTCAGCGCATCTTGGCCAGCATGACCGAATGGGGTGTGGCCTAAGTCGTGCGCCAGCGCTATTGCCTCGGTTAAGTCTTCATGCAGGTTTAGGGTGCGCGCAATGCCGCGCGCGATTTGTGCGACTTCTAGGCTATGCGTTAAGCGTGTGCGAAACAAATCGCCCTCATGATTCACAAATACTTGGGTTTTGTATTCTAAACGGCGAAAAGCGGTAGAGTGAATAATGCGGTCGCGGTCGCGCTGAAAAGCGTTGCGTAGAGGTGATGATGCTTCTTTAAAGCGCCTGCCAAGCGTGGTTTCTGGGTTGGCGGCGTAGGCGGCAAGAGTATTCATTGGCTATGTGAGCGAAAGCGTTTCATGTAGTTTGTTTGCATCGTAATCGCTGGTAATCACCGCTTTGCCAATGCCTTGCTGTAAAACCAACCTTATTTTGCCATCTGCTACTTTTTTATCGTTTGCCATTAAGTCCAAATACTTAGTCACGCCTAATTTGGGTGCTTGCAAGGGTAAATTCGACGCATTTAATAGGTTAAGTATTCGCGCAAATTCGTCTGCATTTAACCAGTTCATCCGCTTTGATAAATCCGCTGCCATGATTGTGCCAGCGGCCACCGCTTCGCCATGCAGCCAAACACCGTAGCCCATTGCGTTCTCAATGGCATGGCCAAAAGTGTGACCCAAATTCAGCAATGCGCGCTCGCCTGTTTCGTGCTCATCTGCGGCGACTACTTCGGCTTTGTTTTGGCAAGAGCGATAAATGGCATAGCTAATGGCGGCTTCATCTAAAGCCATTAATTTACCAATATTCACCTCTAGCCACTCAAAAAAATCGGCATCACGAATCAGTCCATATTTAATCACCTCAGCCAGACCAGCAGATAGTTCGCGTGGTGGTAAGGTTTGCAGCGTGTCAATATCAGCCAATACTAATTTGGGTTGATAAAACGCACCAATCATATTTTTACCCAATGGGTGGTTAATGCCAGTTTTGCCGCCAACGCTGGAATCCACTTGTGACAGTAATGTAGTAGGGATTTGAATAAACGGCACGCCGCGCAAATAGGTTGCGGCCGCATATCCCGTTAAATCGCCAATCACGCCGCCGCCTAGTGCAATTAACGTGGTGCTACGTTCACAACGATTTTTTAAAAGTGCGTCGTAAATGTGGTTAAGTGTTTCTGTGTTTTTATAAGCTTCACCGTCGGGTAAGATAATTTCAATGACTGTAACGCCAGCATTTTGCAGTGTGCTGGTCAGTTTTTCTAAATACAAAGGCGCAACAGTTGTATTAGTGATAATGGCTACATTTTTACGCTTAAGATGCGGCAGAATTAAATCGGCCTGACTAAGCAAATTTGAACCAATATGAATTGGGTAAGAGCGGTTATCGAGTGCTACGTGTAAAGTTTGCATAGTTTTTAAAGTTGGCACCATAAAGTGCTGTATTTTATTCGTGAAATTTTAAATCCAAAGCAGATTGTATTTTGGCAATAATGCTACCTACGGGCTGATTACCCGTATCAATAATATGACTTGCCACTTCGGTATATAAAGGATTGCGCTCCGCATATAGTTGCTCTAATTTGGCGCGAATATCGACATTTTGCAAAAGTGGCCTATGTTTATCATTTCGCGTTCTATGCCAAAGTTCAGTCACATTGGCGCGCAGATAAATCACATGGCCATTGGCTTTTAATAAAGCACGATTTTCTGCCGCGATAACTGCACCACCACCAGTGGCCATCACAATATGTTGTTGGCTGACCAAATCTTGAATAACCGCAGTTTCGCGCTTACGAAAGCCTGCTTCACCTTCTAAATCAAAAATAACCGGTATTTTAACGCCAGTGCGCTTTTCGATTTCTACGTCGGTGTCATAAAACTGTTTATTAAGATGTTTGGCTAAAATTTTGCCAATGGTGGTTTTACCCGCACCCATCAAACCAATAAAAAAAATGTTATTTGCTTCTGTCACAATATTATGTCGCTTAATTTTTAAGCAAAAATGCCTATCAGGTTAATGATAGGCATTTTAAGGTAAAGCATGCGTTCTGTCAGTTAAGTCTTCAATTTAGCTTATCTTAAGCCCAAACTTTCATCCATAATTTTTGGCGTAATAAATATGAGCAACTCGCTTTTGTCATCTTGTTTAGTGCGACGTTTAAATGCATTGCCAAGAATCGGAATATCACCAAAAAAAGGTACTTTTTCGACAGTATCACGCTGATTTTGCAGGAAAATTCCGCCTAAAACGGCTGTTTCCCCATTTGAAACAAGTACCTGAGTATCCACACTGCGCGTATTAACAGAAGGTACGTTGGCAACAGTGTCGCCCACACTATCTTGTCGTACTTCAAGATCCATAATAATTTTATCGTCAGGTGTGATTTGTGGTGTTACCTCTAAACTCAACTCAGCTCTTTTAAATGCAATATTAGCCGCACCACTACTGGATGCTTGTAAATAAGGAATCTCAACACCTTGCGCAACCCTTGCTTTTCGTTGATTGGCAGTAGTGACTCGAGGGCTAGAAACCACCTTACCACGATTATCACTTTCTAGCGCGGATAGTTCTAGGTTTAGCAACAGACCAGCTGGCAGTCTGAATAAGCTAAATGCAATACTACCAAATGCGTTAGCAACGGGTAGATTTGAGTTTAAACCACCTGTACTCGCAACAGCTGTTCCAGTCACAGTAGTTGTAGGATCTGTTCCTATAACTACTGGGTTAAGTGCTCCACCAATACTTAATGCATTTTGTCCTGGTGTTGTTGCACTTTGTACGCCAAATCGCGCACCTAAACTTTTAGCAAAACGCTCATCCGCCAGTACTAGTCTAGATTCAATTGATACCTGTTTTACAGACACATCTACTTTATTGATAATTGCCTGAATTTCCTCTAGTTTTTTTGCAGTGTCTTGTATGAACAGTGTGTTGGTACGCGGATCATAATTAACATTGCCGCGTTTAGATAAAATACGGTTTTGCCCAGCGGCTCCTGCAGCTGCAAGGCCGCCAGATGAGTTGCTACCATCTAAAATTTTATTAAATTCTGAAGCTTTTTGATACTTAAGTGTAAAAGACTCTGTACGCAACGGCTCTAAATCTTCAATCGCTTGGGTCGCCTCTAGTTGCGCTTTATCTTTTGCAGTAACTTCTTCTGAAGGGGCAACTGTAATCACATTGCCTGATTTTCTCATCGTTAAGCCTTTGTTTTTCATGATGATATCCATGGCCTGGTCCCATGGCACATCTTTAAGTCTTAACGTTAAATTGCCTGTTACTGTGTCACTGGTAATAATGTTCAAACCAGTAAAGTCAGCAATCACTTGTAATACTGAACGTACTTCAATGTTTTGAAAGTTAAGAGATAGCTTTTCACCAGAGTAACCAGGTTTAGAGCCTTTAACTAGCTTATCTGGATCTTCAATCACCTGACGCACATCAATAATGAATTTCTTATCTGCCTGATACGCAGACTGCTCCCATATGCCTTTAGGCTCAATAGAAATGCGGCTATTCTTTCCTTGCTTCATCGTATCAATATATAAAACAGGGGTATTGAAATTAATCACATTCAAGCGACGTTGCAAATCAGCAGACACATCTGTATTCACAAAATCAACAATAATTAACTTGCCTTTTTGCTTAATATTAATACCTGAGTTGGCATCAGATAAATCCACAATAATACGGCCTTCACCATTTTTGCCACGAGCAAAATCTACATTGGTGATAGCGTGGCTTTGGCTGGTAGCGCGCGCTTCTGCAAAACGCGTTTCTGTGCTGGCATTTCCAACACTTGCTTCATTGCCTTGAAGCGTGATGATTACCTCTTTACCGTTTAAAACAGTATTGTAGTTTACGTTTTTAGATAGATTCAGCACCACGCGTGTGCGATCTTTGGCTTGAGCAAATGAAACGCTTTTGAGAGCACCTTGCTCACTTGAAATATTGTTCTTGCTCAAACCGTTGGCTGTATTTGGAAAGTCCAAAGCAATGCGAGCAGGATTATTAAGCGTAAAACCAGCTGGTGGGTTGGTCAGCGCTTCTTTCATGAGTAAACGAATACTGACGCGACCGCCAGAAAGTGCAGAAAAATCAATACTTTCAATTTTATTATCTAAGGCGGCGTTGTCCTCTGCAGCAAAGGCGCTCTCGGTAAGACCAACGTTAAGACTGATTATCAGTAGCGGCAGTGTAAAAATTTTTGTCATCATGTTAAGCATATTCATTCCCATCATTTATTCTTGCAGATTAATACTTGCGCTACGTTCAATCCAATCACCTGTGAGGTCATCTTGCACAATTTCTTTCAGTGCAATATCACTCTCATTAATTGCGGTTACTAAGCCGTAATTAGGGCCTAAATAATTACCGATTTTTACTTGCTGTAAGGTGTTGTCAGGCGTTTTAATGAGCGCATAGGTTAATTTATTGCGGCTCATTAACCCTACATATTTCAAACTTTCCAACGGATATGATTCAAGGGCTTCTTTGGGACGATTTGTGTTGGGCTGTAAAGAGCCATTTTTACTGGCGGCTTTACGTGGCCTAAATGGGTCGGCTAAGGTGCCATCTGCGTTATATTGAAGCGGTGAATAAGGCAATACTTCTGGTAAGGGTTCTACGCCCTTGCTCATATCGTTGGATGCGCCTGACATGAATTTGTCTAGGTCGTCACCCTCGCTACCATTACAGGCCGCTAACAATAAACTTAACGCTAAAATACTAAGGAATTTTAATAGAGAGTTGTCACGTATCATTTTTTAACTTCTTTCACTTCAGATGCTTTTTTAGCGGCAAGTTCTGAAGAATCAAGATAGCGATATGTTTTTGCTACTGCTTCTAATATTAAAGGACTATCTTTGGCATCTTTATTTAATGGAGATATGGCCATATCGTTCAAGGTTACAATTCTGGATAGCTTAGAAATATCAGTCGCAAACGCACCAACGTCGTGATAGCTACCCTTGATTTTAATTTGAATAGGCATTTCTGCATAAAAATCTGCAGAAGTTTCCTGACCAGGTTTAAATAACTCAAACTCTAATCCGCGGCCTAAGCCAGCTTGGTTAATGTCAGTTAACAATCCATCCATTTGGGATTTATCTGGCAACTGCTTAAGTAATGCACCGAATGTTTTTTCGATATCAATCATTTGCTGTTTGTAAGCATCAATTTTTACAGCTTGGCCTTTTTTAACCAAGAATACTTGACGCAACTCTTGCTCTTTTGCTTCAGCTTGATCAAACTCATCTATTTGAGGGCTCCATAAAAACCAGTATCCCAAACCGATTAAGATGATGAAGATAATGCCTAACAACACCAACTTAACAGGCATTGGCAAGCTACCTGCATTTTTAATATCAATATTATTAAAATCATCTAATTTCATAGCGGTTATGTCCCTTTGATTTTATTTTTGTTGGGTGCTTCTTCAGCTTTTTGAACTTTCAACGACACGTTCAAGGTAAAGTCATTTTGCTTGATACCGTTGATAGTCATCGCTTTAATTTCAATCAGATTGGGGGACTCCATCCAATTAGAAACGCTTAAGTTACGCACAAGCGTTGCTACACGGGCATTTGTATCTGCAACACCTTCTAAGGTAATTAAGTTGCCCTGTTGTTTAATACTTTTTAAATAAAGGCCTTCTGGCAGTTGCCTTGACAACTCATCTAATATGACAACTGATTGACTGCGATTAGTTTGTAGATTCTCAACAATTTGTTTACGCTCTAATACGTTACTGATTTGATCTTTTAGGTCTTTAATATCTGCAATTTCTTTGTCTAAATTTGATATTGCCAGTTCCAAACGACCATTGCGCTCAATTTGAGAGTCTTTTTTAGCGCCTAGGTAAGTCCAGCCTGTAAACACCACAGCACCTGCCGCAACCGCTGCCATCAAAGCCATTAATCCAAACTGGCGTTGACGATCGGCACGTTTTAATTGGCGATGCGGTAATAAGTTAATGCGCATCATATTAATCTATCCCCCGCATGGCTAAGCCACATGCAATCAGTAATGCTGGCGCATCAATAGAAGCTTGTTGCTGCTTAACTTTGGTTGCAAGTGACATTGCTTGAAAAGGATTGGCAATGATGGTGTTGACTTGAGTGCGGTCTTGCACCAATACTTCAATCGCGGGAATCGCCGCGCATCCGCCCGCCAACACTAAGTGGTCGACACGATTGTATTGCGTAGAGCTAGTAAAAAACTGTAATGCACGCGCGACTTCAGTCGACAGTGACTGCATAAAAGGCTGCAACACTTCATTTTCGTAGCTTTCAGGCAATCCACCTTTGCGCTTGGCAATTTCAGCCTCTTCTGCCGATAAACCAAAACGCCGTTGAATTTCTTGCGTCAGTTGCGTACCACCAAAAGCCTGCTCGCGCACGTATATAGATTTATTGTCGTGCAAGACATTAATATGCATGATGCCAGCACCAATATCCACAATCATGACCGTTTGATCTTTACCTTTATTGGGGATTTGATTAGCGACTAAGCTGTAGGCAGCCTCTGTGGCGTAAGTATCAACATCCATCACAATCACTTTTAAGCCAGCATCTTCAGCAGCGGCTACGCGATCTTCAATTTTTTCTTTTCTAGCAGCGGCGATTAATACTTCTACTTCGTCATCACTATTAGCCGCTGGCCCAATTACTTGAAAGTCAATATTCACTTCTTCTAATGGAAACGGAATGTACTGGTTAGCTTCAGCCTCTACTTGTACTTCCATGTCTTCATCACGCAAGTCAGCAGACATCATCACTTTTTTGGTAATCACCGCGGCAGAAGGTAAGGCCAGTGCGGTGCGTTTTTCGCGTGAGCCTAGTAATTTCCACGCCAATTTTACGGCGTCTGAAACTTGCTCTAGTGCGGAAATATTGCCATCCACTATTGCATCTTTGGGAATCGCAGCAATTGAGTAGGCCTCTAGACGATACGAACCCTTGCCTGTAGACGAAAGTTCTACCATTTTAACGGCCGAAGTACTGATGTCCACACCAATGAGTGGGGGAGTACTTTCATTGAAAAAATCGAATTTCAAATTAAAATTCTCTTTCTATATTCATGGGTTACGCACAATAGTGATAATTTACATTAAATCCTAGCAACAACTTTACGCCCTGTAAAGCAAATTTTAATTTTATATTTATTCTTTGACCATAATTACAACAGCTGTGCCATTTTTAATACAACGTTTTAATGCTAGTTAATGAGCGAAAATTATGTGAATTTTGCATGAAATAAAAATGAATATAATGCAAAATATTGATGCTATTTTTGGTTAATACATATTTAACTTATATACTGTGGTTTGTAATTTAAATGGTAATGATTCGTTTCGTTAAAAAATAGTGATGGTTTTAAAGCATATGGCTCCAAAAAAATGGTGGCACTTTTTAATTTTATTTATCCTTGTTGGCGGCTTGACACTGTCTGCTATGGCAGCGCTGGCGGTTACGTTAATTTATCCGACATTACCCTCTTTAGAAGCACTGACTAATTACAAGCCTAAACTGCCTCTGCGCGTGTATTCTGCTGATGGATTTTTAATCAGCGAGTTTGGTGAGGAGCGCCGCGCATTCGTCAGCATTGATAAAGTACCGCAAAATTTAAAAGACGCAGTTTTAGCGATTGAAGATCGTCGCTTTTACCAGCATGGCGGGGTAGATACAAAAGGTATATTACGCGCCATTAAAAATAACGTCACTGGCAAAAGTCATGAGGGCGCTAGCACCATTACCATGCAGGTTGCCAAAAACTTTTTTACCACACCAGGCAATAAACGCACCATGGTGACCAAAGTTAAAGAGGCGCTACTGGCATTAAAGATTGAAAAAACATTATCTAAAGATCAAATTTTAGAACTTTATTTAAATCAAATTTATTTAGGTCAGCGCTCTTACGGCTTTGCAGCCGCTTCTCAAGTGTATTTTGGTAAATCATTATCCAAATTAACTTTGGCCGAATCAGCATTGCTTGCTGGTTTGCCTAAAGCACCTTCTGGATACAATCCATTTATTCATCCCAAACGCGCTGCCAGCAGACAACATGAAGTGTTACGTGATATGCAGCGTTACGGTTTTATAGATGAAGACCAATTTAATCTGGCGATGGAACAAAAGTTAACGTTTAAAACATCGAAACAAGCACGTGATTTGTCTGCAGATTATGTGGCAGAAATTGTGCGGCAGAGTTTGTATGAGCGCTATCAAGATGAAATTTATAGCAGTGGTTTAAAGGTGTACACCACCATTAAAAAGTCTAACCAAGAAGCTGCTAACAGCGCGGTGATGCAAGGTATTCTGGAGTACCAGGTTAGGCAGGGGTATCAAAAACCGGAAAAAACGATTGATTTAAATAAGCTGCAATCAGCTGATTTAGCAGACGGTTTGCAAATAGCATTAGAAGATATTGAAGAATATAACGGATTTGTACCAGCCGTTGTTTTGGAGGTTTCTGCCAAGTTGGTTAAGGTGTTTAGTAAGAAAAATGAAGTGTTAGAAATCAGTGGCGCTGGTTTGAGTGTGTTGCAAAAAAACTTGGCTGATAAAGTGGTTAAGAATCATAAAATTAAACCAGGTTCGGTAGTGCGGATTATTAAAAGCCAAGGTATTTGGCATATTGTTCAATTACCACAAGTAGAGGCAGCGTTGGTTGCGCTTGACCCAGCAGATGGCGCAATTACTGCATTAGTAGGTGGTTTTGATTTTAATAAAAATAAATTTAATCATGTGACACAAGCATGGCGGCAGCCAGGCTCTAGTTTTAAACCTTTTGTATATTCTGCTGCTTTAGAAAAAGGCTTAACACCAGCTAGCATTATCGAAGATGAACCTTTTGCAATGACAGCAGAGGAGGTAGGCGGAAATAAAGCATGGGAGCCTAAAAATTATGATGGGCAATTTAGCGGACCAATGCGCTTACGCACGGCGCTGACCAAGTCAAAGAATATGGTTTCTATTCGCGTCATTGAACAAATTGGCACACGTTACGCGCAAGACTACATCACTAAATTTGGTTTTTCACGCAAAGACCATCCTGCCTATCTCACGATGGCATTGGGCGCGGGAGCAGCTACACCTTGGGGAATGGCGAATGGCTATGCGGTTTTCGCCAATGGCGGCTTCCGTGTTAAGCCACATTTAATCAGCAAAATTACGGATAGTAATGGCAATATCATTGAGCAGATACGCTATCCAGTTGCAGGGCAAGACGCGCCAAGAGTCATTGATGGCCGCAACGCTTTTCTGATGACTTCAATGATGCATGACGTTGTGCAACGCGGTACTGCTACCAAGGCAAGGCAACTTGGACGTCAAGATTTAGCGGGTAAAACAGGCACTACTAATAATCAAGTAGATGCATGGTTTGCTGGCTATAATCCAAGGCAAGTAGCAGTAGCATGGATTGGTTACGACCAGCCACGCTCGCTTGGGCGTGACGAAACAGGCGGTAAAGCTGCATTACCTATTTGGATTAGCTATATGGCAACCGCATTAAAGGGGATGCCAGATAATCCAACCAAAATACCAGATGGTGTCATGACAGTAAAAATTAACCCAGAAACAGGCGTGTTAATCAATGAAGATGAAGAGGGGATTAATGAATATTTTTATCATGAAAATCCCCCGCCAACTGCGGAGATTGCTTTGCCTCCAATGGAAGAGCCAGACGTATCCAGCTTCCCAGAAAACATGATTAATCCATTGCAGTGGCAGCCATTACCTAGTAATCCATTGCCTAATAATTCAGCGCCTAACAATCAAGATAAGCAAAACGAGCCGGCAACAAAATTAATGCGTGATTCAACGCAAGATGCAAAAGCAGCCAACAAAGCCAAGCCAGTTGTTAAACCCGCCAGCACAGTTGGCGGGTCAGATGCTGCCGCTCAAATGTTGAGTCCGTCTGGTTACTAATCAGCAAGTTATGGCACGCGAAAATCAAGATCATATGCGGCAAATGATTGCCCAGCAAGCCGCGCGTATGATGGCAGAAGATGGCATCAGTGACTTTGCCTATGCCAAGAAAAAAGCGGGTAAGCAATTGGGCATCAGCGAAAATAGCGTGTTACCTACCAATGCCGAAATTGAAGAAGAAATCAGGCTGTATCATGAAATCTACAACGCTGATGAGCAGCACTTAGAGTTAGAAAAGCTGCGCAAAGCAGCACTCATTACGATGCAATTATTTGAGCGCTTTAATCCGCATTTAACGGGAAGCGTACTGGATGGCACTGCAGGGAAGTTTTCACAAACCAATATTCATTTGTTTGCTGACAGCGCAAAAGAAGTGGAAATGTTTCTGCTGAATATGCAAATTCCGTTTGAAAGTAGCGAAAAATCGTATCGATTATCTGACAAACCCAGCAAAGATAAAAAAGAAAAAGTGCGTAAAACCGTGCCAGTGTTTACTTTGGAAACAGAGCTAGGCGTGCAGAAGTTAAGTGTATTTGATGTGGATGATTTACGTATTGCCACCAAAAAAACCAGTGATGGCGCTAATGCGGAGCGCATGGATATTGCTGAGTTGAAGGCGATAATCTCAGTTTTTTGATGCTTTCTATGTGTTAAGTACATATAAACTTAGAGTGACTAAAGCGACTTAACCCTCAAATAAGCCTAACTTTTCAACCATCTCGCCACATCCATCGCAAAATACGTCAAAATTGCATCTGCACCTGCACGTTTAAACGCCAGCAAGCTTTCTAATACGCAGGCTTTTTCATCTAGCCAGCCATTTTGCGCGGCGGCCTTAAGCATCGCGTATTCGCCACTGACTTGGTAGGCAAAAGTGGGTACGCCAAATTCATCTTTAACGCGACGTACAATATCCAGATATGGCATACCAGGTTTTACCATCACCATATCTGCACCTTCAGAAATATCCAGCGCGACTTCTTGCATGGCTTCGTCAGAGTTTGCAGGATCCATTTGGTAAGTAAATTTATTTCCAGTGCCTAAATTACCAGCCGAACCCACTGCATCGCGAAATGGGCCGTAAAACGCTGAGGCATATTTGGCAGAGTAGGCCAAAATTTTGGTATGGATGTGATGCGTGCTTTCTAAAGCCTCACGGATTTGCCCAACACGGCCATCCATCATATCGCTGGGTGCGACGATATCGGCACCCGCTTCTGCGTGCGATATGGCCTGCTTAACCAGCACCTCAATCGTTTCATCGTTCAACACATAGCCAGCGTTATCAATCAAACCATCTTGGCCGTGTGTGGTGTAGGGGTCTAACGCCACATCCGTCATAATGCCTAGTTGCGGATAAGCCGCTTTTAAGGCTTTAACCGCTCGCTGCACCAAGCCGTTTTGATTAAAGGCTTCTGCTGCATCTAGGCTTTTAAATTTTGCATCCACTACTGGAAAAATCGCCAGTAAAGGAATACTTAATGCAACGCATTCACCTGCGGTTTGTAATAAAACATCAATACTTTGGCGCTTTACACCAGGCATTGAAGCCACTTCTTCCACACGATTTTCACCATCCAATACAAAAACTGGGTAGATTAAATCGTTGCTAGTCAGCACATTTTCGCGCATTAAACGGCGTGAGAATTCATCTTTACGCATACGGCGGGGGCGGGAATAGGGGTAGCTCATGTTACATCCTTTAATCTATACTTAACCAATTTTTTTAGGCAAAAACTTTCGCCAATTCGTCACCTGGCTCAGCTTGTCGCATAAACGCCTCACCCACCAAAAATGTATGCACATGGTTATCGCGCATCAATTTGACATCTTCAGCGGTAAAAATGCCCGATTCAGTCACAATAATACGGTCGTCTGGCAACCTATCTAGCAAGCCCAATGTGGTTTGCAAGGTGACATCAAAGGTGCGCAAATTGCGATTATTGATCCCAACCAACGGTGTTTCAAGTTGCAAAGCCAATTCTAATTCGTCGCCATTGTGCACTTCTACTAATACCGCCATCCCCAATTCATGCGCCACTTTTTCTAATTCACGCATCTGAGTCAGCTCAAGTGCCGCCACAATCAGCAAGATACAATCGGCACCCATCACGCGCGCTTCGTATACTTGATACGTATCAATCATGAAATCTTTGCGTAGCACAGGCAAATCACATGCGGCGCGCGCTTGTTTTAAATAATCGCTATTGCCTTGAAAATATTCAATGTCAGTGAGTACTGACAAACAAGCTGCACCGCCATTTTCATAGCTTTTAGCAATTTCTGCTGGATTAAAGTCAGCACGAATCACGCCTTTGGATGGGCTGGCTTTTTTGATTTCTGCAATCACAGCGGCATTGCCAGCCGCAATTTTGCTGCGAATAGCACCTATAAAATCACGCGGTTTTGCTTGCACATGTGCAAGTTTCTGTATCGCATCTACGCTGATAATCGCCTTTGCAGCAGCTACTTCCACTATTTTTGTGGCTAAAATTTTATTTAAAATATCGCTCATACTGAATTTATCGGGCCTTAAAAATTGTACTTAACACTTATTTTGATGCAAATTTTTGTGATTTAAATTATTGGTAAGTGTTGCCACTATGTTTAATCCAGCCGCCAAAATGGCTGCCTTGCGGGTCGCGATGCGTCCAATGCACGATGCCGCCTTTGTGGTTGTATACATATTCACCGCGAAAGCTGATGGAATCGCCAACTTCAATATCATCAATGCGCGGTGCTAAATCAATATTATGCGCAAACAATAACGTTTGTCCGCTGCTGACTCTCACTAAAAATTTTTGGTGACGTGAGCCGTTATTATCATCTGCCAAAATTTTAATCACTTTGCCACTATCTTCCACCTGTACATCGCTTAATTTGGCTAAAAACAGCGTATTTGTATTGCGCAAATTAGGCGCATCAGCATCATTTAATATATCGGTTTTTAATACATTTGAACCCAGCGATTTTAACTGCAAATGCTGCGTTTGCGATTTAACAGCAGTTGCCGATTGCTTACTGCTACTTGAATCAACAGCAGAATCGCTTTGTGAGCAAGCGCTAACTAACAACACAAATGCCAGTAATGAATTTTTAAGGTAGCGCCCTAACATTTAAGCAGCTTTAAGCGCAGTGAGTTTAGCCAGCGCCTGACCATTATCAATCACTAAAGCAGCTAGATTAATACCTGCTTGCAGGCTTTCTGCCACACCTGCTACATAAATCGCAGCACCTGCATTCATCAATACAATATCTCTGGCTGCACTAATTTTTGCATCTTTTTCACCGTTAAGTACCGCCAAAATCATGGCTTTTGATTGCTCTGCATTTTGTATTTGTATGTTGCTTAAATCGTGACAATTTAATCCAAATTGCGCTGGATTAATGTTGTATTGGCTAATTTCGCCATTTTTAAGTTCTGCTATCACCGTATCGCCAGTGAATGAAATTTCATCCATGCCATCTTTTCCGTGCACAACCAATACATGTTCTGAACCTAAATTTTGCAGTACTTTTGCCAAAGTTAACGTTAAATCTTGCCTAAAAACGCCCATCACCTGCCGTTTGGCGCTGGCGGGGTTAGTGAGCGGGCCAAGCAAATTAAATAGGGTACGCACGCCCAATTCGCGTCTGACAGGCGCGGAATGTTTCATCGCGCTGTGATGATTTGGCGCGAACATAAAGCCAATGCCAATCGTATTCACGCAATTGGCCACTTGTTCAGGTGTTAAGTTAACGTTGACGCCAAGCACTTCTAATACATCGGCACTGCCGCAGGTGGATGACACTGAACGGCCGCCATGTTTGGCGACTTTTGCGCCGGCTGCGGCTGCCACAAAAGCCGATACAGTAGACACGTTAAAGGTTTGAATGCCATCGCCACCCGTACCACAAGTATCAATTAAGTGGGTTTTGTCATCAATATTGACTTTGGTGGATAGCGCGCGCATAACGGTTGCGGCAGCAGTAATCTCATCGACAGTTTCGCCCTTAATACGCAAGGCGATTAAAAAGCCGGCAATTTGTGCAGGCGTTAATTCACCCTGCATCACTTGCTGCATCATACTTAACATCTCAGAATGGCTTAAATCTTGGCCTGCTATCAGCGACTCTAATGCTTGTTTGTAATTGATTAACGACATTACACTTAATATGCCTTTAAAAAGTTGTTAAGTAAGGCATGGCCGTGTTCTGTTAATACCGATTCAGGGTGAAATTGCACGCCTTCTATCGGCAATGTTTTATGTTTAACACCCATAATTTCGCCATCTTCTGTCCATGCGGTAATCTCTAAACAGTCGGGTATGGTTGCGCGCTCAATTACTAATGAGTGATAGCGCGTGGCGGTGTAAGGGTTCGGCAAATCTTTAAATACGCCTGAATTGGTATGATGGATTAAGGATGTTTTGCCGTGCATTAACGTTTGCGCTTTAACAATGCGCCCACCAAAAGCCTGACCAATACTTTGATGCCCCAAGCAAACGCCTAACAAAGGAATTTTTCCAGCAAATTCATGAATCAGCGGCACGCTAATGCCCGCCTCGTTTGGCGTGCAAGGGCCAGGTGAAATCACAATATGGCGCGGATTCAAATTTTTAACGGTTGCTAAATCAATTTCATCGTTGCGATACACTTGCACGTCTTGACCCAGCTCGCCTAGGTACTGCACTAGGTTGTAGGTAAAAGAATCATAATTATCAATCATCAGTAACATGGCGGCTCTGTCATCTTATTCAATATTAGGTTGGCTTTTGAGTAAAGGGTTTAAATGCTGTTATTGAGATTCGACCAATTTTTCAAAATGGAAAGTGGATACTGGCTTGCTAAAATAAAAACCTTGAAAATAATGATAACCAAATTTCTTCAATAATTCAAATTGTTCTAATTGTTCAACGCCCTCTGCCACTATATTGCATTGAATCGTCTGTCCAATGGCTAAAATCATTTGAATAATTGCAAGATCATTAGAGTCGGCCAGCATATCATTCACAAATGAACGGTCAATTTTAATTTGTTGGATAGGTAATTTTTTGAGATATACCAACGAAGATTGCCCCATGCCAAAATCATCCAGTGCAATTCTAACGCCTAGACTCCTTAATATTTTCATTTTTTCGATGACGTCATCAATATTATCAATTGCTGCAGTTTCAGTAAGTTCTAATTTTAAAAGATCTGGATTAATGCCAGTTTTTTTAATTAAGTCACGCAATTCATGCACAAAGTGAATATATAAAAACTGCCTTGCGCTGATATTAACGGAAAGTCTGATTTTACTTAATTTTGGCGATGCTTCCCAAGCTTTCAATTGTTGACAAGCTTGTTCAAGCACCCAATGGCCGATTTTAATAATTTGATTATTTTTTTCGGCAATTGGTATAAATTCAGCAGGACTAACTAAACCAAGCACAGGGTGCGACCATCTTAGCAATACCTCTGCAGCAACAATTTGCTGTTGCTGATTAACAATACTTTGAAAATGTAAATAAAGCTCATTATTTTTAAGTGCAGTATGTAATGAAGTTTCTAGTGCAAAGCTTCGTTCTACATGCTCTTGTGTAACTTCATCATAAAAACGGAAAGTATTGCGGCCCGCACTTTTAGCCTGATACATGGCCGTGTCGGCATGCCTTAAATGATCTTCAAAACGGAGCTGGTCACCATTAAACAAAGTAAGGCCCAAGCTGGCCGTTGTGTTAAATTCGAACAATTTAAATTGATAACTTCGGTTTAATTCCATGAGTAATTTCTGTGCTACTTCAGTGGCTTGGCTGTAGGCAATATTGTGCAGGTCATCCAAGTTTTCAATGACGACCACAAATTCGTCGCCACTGAGCCTAGCGACCGTATCACCTGCGCGGATGGTTTGCTGAATTCTGCTGGCCACTTCAATTAACAGGCGGTCGCCTGCATCATGGCCTTTGGTGTCATTTAACGATTTAAAGTGGTCTAAATCGATAAATATAAGTGCACAGTACGTTTTGGAACGTTTACTCGCAACAGATGCACGCTGAAAGCGATCCATCAGCAAGCGGCGATTAGGCAGACCAGTTAGTGTGTCATAGTAGGCAAAATTTTCAATTTCTTGCTGTGCCTTTTTTTGCAGCGATATGTCGCGAATAAATCCAGTGATTAAAGGAATACCATCTTCATTTAAAGAGGTAATCGTTAATTCCACTGGAAATTCTGACCCATCGGAACGCATAGCAGTTAATTCTAAACGCCTATCAAATATATTTTTCTTGCCAGTTAACACAAATTCGCGGTGCTTTTTTTCGTGCGCATTGCGTAAGTTCGGTGGAATCATCACTTCTGACAGCGATTTGCCAATCACTTCTGCTTTTTTGTAACCAAAAATGCGCTCTGCAGCAGGGTTAAATTCGACCAAAGCACCCGTATCGTCAATGGTCACAATGCCATCTAGTGCGCCATTAATCACTGCGCGCAACTGTTTTTCATTATGACGTAAAGCGGTTTCTGCCAAACTGCGTTCAGATTGCAATACTGAAATTAATAACATAATGACAACCAAAGTCACCATAAACATCCATAGTGAAAAGATTCCGTCACTGGCATTAATGCTGTAAAAAGATCCATAACCATTGGATGCAATCAGCACGCCAATCACGGATAACACAATCACCACCAGTGAACCGCCGACAATACCAAAATTCATCGATGCCCAAACCAGTGCAGGCAATATCAAGAAAATAGTCAGCATAAATTGTTTGCTTAAGCTAGGCACTAATGCAGAAATAACCAATTCGCACACCACAAATAAAATCAGCCAGGCAATTAGCTGGTAAATTTGGCGCACATTAATGCGTACGCTTTTTTTGTGAATATTGAGTACTAAAGGCAATGCGAGCAAAACGCCAATAGTATCGCCCACCCACCATACAAACCAAATTCTGGTTAGTTGCTGCTCTGCGACTAAATTGCTGAGATATAAAGTGAGTGTGCCGCCAAATGCTGAAACAAGCATGCCTATAGCCGCCATGCCTAGCATTAATCCGATATCGCGCTGCTTAACAAGCTTATGGTTAAACTGAAATTTTTGTAGTAAATAGGCCGTTAAAAACGGTGCTAATGTATTACCGATTGCAACACCAATTGAAGTCAGAAAAGGCAGCCCAACCGAAAGCTCAACAAAAAAGGCTGCTAAAAAAATGGCAGGCAAAGTCAATTTGCCCCAACGCATGATTGCCCCAACGGCAATGCCAGTAGGCAGCCAGATTAAGGTGACGATTGATTCTTTGTAAGGCACCATTAACCCGAGTTTAGCCGTGACAAAATAGGCTAAAGCTACAAGCAAAAATCTCCCTACATTCGCATTGATGTGTGTGAACATATTTATCATTCCACATTCATTTTTATTAATTCGCTTTATATTAAGCGTTGTATTATTGAATATCTAGCCCTGCTTGCACCAGTTCAGCAGCACGCAGCACGGCGCGCGCTTTATTCTGCGTCTCAACCCATTCCGAGAGTGGCACTGAATCGGCCACAATGCCAGCACCCGCTTGCACATATAGCCGATTATTCTTAATGACGCCTGTTCTAATTGCAATGGCGACATCCATATCGCCATTAAAACCCAAATAGCCTACTGCGCCTGCATAAATGCCACGTTTGCTTGGCTCTAGCTCATCAATAATTTCCATGGCGCGTACTTTTGGCGCGCCAGAAACAGTGCCTGCAGGAAATGTGGCTTTAATCACATCAATCGCATCCATGCCTGGTTTGAGTTTACCCTCAACATTACTCACAATATGCATCACATGCGAATAGCGCTCTATCATCATATTATCCGTTACCTTGACTGAGCCAGTTACCGCAACGCGACCTACATCATTGCGGCCTAAGTCCATTAGCTGCACATGTTCCGCACGCTCTTTAGGGTCGGCCAATAATTCAACGGATAATGCCAGATCTTCTTCACGCGTTTTGCCGCGTGGGCGCGTACCAGCAATTGGTCTGGCAGTCACTGTGCCGTTTTCAAGCCTCACCAAAATCTCTGGTGATGCGCCAACCACATGATGATCGCCCATATCGTAATAAAACATATAAGGCGATGGATTTAAGCTGCGTAATGCGCGATACAAAGACAACGGCGGTGCGCTAAATTCTTGCGACATGCGCTGGCTTAATACCACCTGCATAATGTCGCCATCTAAAATATATTGTTGCGCACGTTTGACTGCAATTTTGAAATTATCTTCACCAAACTCAGATTGTGCAGTCGATTGAGCGGAGGCAACTGCTTTGGGGATTTCAACCGTTTTTCGTAACATTTTAAGCAGGCTGTCTAAACGACTTAACGCATTTTGATAGGCATTTTTTTCGGCAGGATTGGCATACACAATAAAATAGAGCTTACCACTTAAATTATCCACCACCGCTAACTCTTCTGACACCATCAGCAATATATCTGGCGTTTCAATCGCATCTGGCTTTTTAGTGTTGGCTAGGCGTTTTTCAATATAGCGTACTGTTTCGTAACCAAAATAGCCTGCTAAACCGCCAGTAAAACGCGGTAAACCTGCATAAGGCGGTGTTTTAAAACGCGCTTGGTAGCTTTTAACAAAGTCTAAGGGGTTAATATTCTCAGCGGATTCAATGACTGATTCGCCTTCTATTACTTGCACATGATTACCATGCGCCACAATACGCGTTTTAGCGGGCAGGCCGATAATCGAATAGCGCCCAAAACGCTCGCCACCTTGTACGGATTCTAGTAAATAAGAAAAGGGTTGGTTGGCCAGTTTGAGATACAAAGAAAGTGGTGTATCTAAATCTGCAAAAGTTTCTAATACAAGCGGAATGCGATTGTAGCCTTGCGCACTAAGCGCGCTGAATTGTTCTAAGTTAATGGTACTAAACATAAATTTCCTAACAGTTATATCGGTCTATGTGGTTTGACTAAATGAAGCAGATTATTTATCTACTTTTATTTATAAGCTTCGCCACCATCGCCAATTCGTTGTTGTTTTATTTTCTAGGAAATACATATTTAATTCATTATAAAAGTTATTATTTAAAGCAGATATTGATTATTCTGTCACGATTAAATCTGTTATCTCGCCAAGCTGATCAATCAAAGCGTCAACTGAATCAATGGCTATACTATACCCCTGATTATAGCCATAAGGCACGGCAAATATGCGACAACCTGCGCTACGCGCCGCTGCAATATCGGTTTTAGAGTCGCCAATTAATACCGTTTCATGCGGCAAAACAGAAAATTTTTCACAAATATGAAAAATTTGATCAGGTTCAGGTTTCTTTTTTGCCAGCGTATCGCCAGATACCACCAAATCAAAATAAGGCAATAAGCCACTTTTTTCTAGTAAAGGCATGGTAAAAGCAGCAGGTTTATTGGTGATACAAGCCAGCTTTAAGTCCATTTTTTGAATCTGCTGTAACGCATGAATCACCTGTGGATAGGGTTTGCTTTCTGCCACGATTTGCGCATAAGCATCAAAAAACAAAGGCTTTGCAGCCGTTAATAATTCTTGTGTTGGCTCTGTATTAAGTTGTTGCGCTAGACATCGCGAAATGAGAATCGTAGCGCCTTCGCCAATAAAATTTTCGACTTTTTTAGGTGTTAACTCTGGCAGATTTAGTGCTTTCAACATGACATTTGCCGCCCGCGCAATTTCAGGCGCAGTGTGAATCAAGGTGCCGTCAAGATCAATCATGACGGCTTTCACCTTAAATTTCACGGTAACTTAACACTTTTAAAAAAATTAAACTATCTAAACAAATCTAGCTAAACAAGACTAGGCGTTGAAGAAAATTTAGACGCAAAGCATACATTAAGTATGTGAGTCTTTATTTTCTGTTTAACAACGACGTCCAGAATGCAGAGTTGTATCGAGATTTTAGTTTTTACACTGTTGCTAGCGAAGCACGCATAGCAGATACAACCGTATCGTAACGGTTTTTATCGTTCTCACCAGGTGCACCAAAAATCGCGCTGCCTGCCACAAATGTATCCGCACCAGCACGTGCGATTTCGGCAATATTCATTGCATTCACGCCACCGTCTACTTCAAGCCAGATTTGACGGCCTGTTTTTTCGTAGTAGGCATCAATTCGCGCGCGCGCTTGTTTTAGTTTTTCTAATGTTTCAGGGATGAATTTTTGACCGCCGAAGCCAGGGTTAACCGACATCAATAAAATCATATCGACTTTATCCATAACGTGATCTAAGTAGCTTAAAGATGTTGCTGGGTTAAATACCAAGCCAGATTTACAGCCTAATTCGCGCACCATCGCCAAGCTACGGTCAATATGGTCTGAAGCCTCTGGGTGGAATGTAATAATGTTAGCGCCGGCTTTTGCAAAGTCAGGAATAATACGGTCTACAGGCTTAACCATTAGATGCACGTCAATCAGCGCGCCGACTTTTTTTGCGGTTTCGCGAATCGCGTCACAGACCAGAGGGCCGATGGTCAGATTTGGCACGTAATGGTTATCCATCACGTCAAAATGCACAATATCCGTACCTGAGTTAATCACATCTTCAATCTCTTGGCCGAGTTTGGCAAAGTTTGCTGAAAGAATACTAGGGGCAATTCTAAAAGTTTTATCCATGGCTAACATCCACAATTTTTATAAGTATATTTAAATTAACTGTAACTAATGACAGTGCTTAGTCGTTATTTTAACGCCATTTTGCACTTTTAGGACATGCGCCTTGCTTAAGATGAGCTGATACTTCAAAATTGTGTGCGGTAATCTCACCAACTCCTAAATTGGGTAATCGACTTAAACCGCGTTTTAATATTCGTTAATGTTACTAATATGTTGAATGAGTTGGTAAAATAGCCGTATGCAGCTTTATACAATTGGTGTGAATCACACCACTGCCCCTATCTCAATCCGCGAGCATGTTGCTTTTAATAGCGATATTTTGCATCACGCATTAAGCGATTTAACCGCACACAATGTGGCGGAAGCAGCTATTTTGTCTACTTGTAATCGCACCGAAATCTATGTGCAATCGACAAACCCAGAGCCAGTGGTGAATTGGCTGGCGCAATATCACCGTTTAGATTTCAATCATATTCAGCCTTATACCTACACATTAAGTAATCAAGAAGCGGTCAAGCATGCGTTCCGCGTGGCATCTGGCTTAGACAGCATGGTACTGGGCGAGCCGCAAATTTTGGGTCAATTCAAGCAATCGGTAAAGGTGGCGCAAGACGCAGGTACTTTGGGCACGCTGTTACATAAACTGTTTCAGCGCACATTTGAAGTGGCTAAAGAAGTACGCACCAATACTGATATTGGCGGCAGTTCAATATCGATGGCGGCAGCCGCGGTTAAATTGGCGCAGCGCATTTTTGGTGATATTAAAAATCAAAAAATACTATTGATTGGCGCAGGCGAAATGATTGAGCTATGTGCTGACCATTTTGCGGCACAAAAACCTAAATCCATGACAGTTGCCAACCGCAGCATAGAACGAGGCGAGCTATTAGCCGCAAAAATCAACGCGCAAATGGTAAATGCAGAGGCGATTTTGTTGAATGATTTGCCAGCACGTTTTGCTGAATTTGATATTGTGATTACCAGCACCGCCAGTCAGTTGCCGATTGTCGGTTTGGGCATGGTAGAGCGTGCCATTAAAGCGCGCCGCCATCGTCCGATTTTCATGGTCGATTTAGCCGTGCCGCGCGATATTGAACCAGAAGTGGCGCAATTAGATGACGTGTTTTTGTATACAGTGGACGATTTAGCGCAAGTGGTGAACGATGGTATGGAAAACCGCCAAACCGCGGCGATTGATGCCGAAATGATTGTGGCGGCGCGCGTTGAAGGCTTTATGCAATGGCTAAAAAAACGCGATGCCGTGCCCACCATTAAAGCCTTACGCGACCAAGCTGAAGCGGTGCGCATCAATGAATTAGAAAAAGCGCTCAAGCTAATTCAAAAAGGCGAGAATCCTGCGATTGTGTTGGACATGTTAAGCAATGCGCTGACCAATAAATTTTTGCATGCACCCAGCCACGCGCTTAATACTGCGCATGGCGACGAACACGCCAGATTAGAACAATTATTACGTCAGTTGTACCATATTAAAAATTAATACTTAACACTTAAAAACACCCTAAAAAAAGAATCCCAGCATGAAACCCAGCATGATTAGAAAGCTCGCTACTTTAAGCGAGCGTTTAGAAGAATTAAACCGCCTGATGAGCTCTGAGGGCGTCACCAATAATATGGATAATTACCGCAAAATTACCCAAGAGCACGCTGAAATTACGCCAATTGTTGAGCAATATCATTTGTTTGAAAAAGCCGAAGCCGATATCAAAGAAGCCCAAAGCATGTTGAGCGACCCTGACATGAAAGAATTTGCGCAAGAAGAAATCGAAAATGGCAAAGCAACGCTAGAAAAAGTAGAGCTGGATCTACAAAAACTATTGTTACCAAAAGACCCTAACGACGATAAAAATATCTTCTTAGAAATTCGCGCAGGCACGGGTGGCGATGAATCTGGGCTATTTTGTGGAGATTTATACCGTATGTATAGCCGCTATGCCGACCGCCAGAAATGGAAAGTCGAGATTATGTCGGCCAACGAATCAGAAGTAGGTGGTTACAAAGAAATTATCGCCAAAATTGAAGGCTACGGCGCGTACTCTAAAATGAAATTTGAATCTGGCGTGCACCGCGTACAGCGTGTGCCAGATACAGAAACGCAAGGCCGTATCCATACAAGCGCCTGTACAGTAGCTGTACTGGCAGAAGCAGATGAAATCAACGATACCATTATCAACCCTGCCGATATTCGTATTGATACTTACAGGGCATCAGGCGCAGGCGGTCAGCATATTAATAAAACTGATTCTGCTGTGCGTATTACACATGCACCGACTGGAATCGTCGTGGAATGTCAAGAAGGGCGAAGTCAACATGCCAATAAAGCGCAAGCCTTGGCGGTTTTAGCGGCACGTATTAAATCTAAACAGGTGGATGAACAAAACAGCAAAATCGCCAGTGAGCGTAAAAGTTTGATTGGCAGTGGCGACCGCTCTGAGCGTATTCGAACCTACAATTACCCGCAAGGCCGCATCACCGACCATCGCATCAATCTCACCTTATATAAAATTGACGCGATTACCGAAGGCGATATGGATGAGCTAATTGGCGCGTTATCAGCCGAACATCAGGCGGATTTATTGGCTAGTTTGGGTGAAGATAATTAACATGCGTAACAGTTGAAACGGATATTACTCTTTAATATCCAATTCTTGAATCTTCCGCGTTAACGTATTTCTTCCCATCCCCAACTGATTAGCCGCTTCAATACGGCGGCCATCGGTATGTTGCAGGGCTTTCACAATCATCACACGTTCAAAATCTTTGGTGCGCGCTTCTAACACGTTTTGTTCGCCGCGATTTAGTGCATCGGACACTTCTTGCGCCAGCGCTTCTTGCCAAGAATTAGCAGTAATGGTTTTGCTAGTGTCTTCTTTCAATTCTGGCGGCAAATCTACCACATCTACATTTTGCCCAGGCGCCATCACGGTTAGCCAATGACATACGTTTTCTAGCTGGCGTACGTTACCGCTCCAATTCACAGCGGTTAAGTAGCGCAATGCGGCGGCGGATAATTGTTTTGGTTCTACACCTAACTGGATCGCGCTTTGCGCTAAAAAGTGTTTGGTTAAATGTGGAATATCTTCGCGTCGTTCGCGTAACGGTGGTAAACGCAGACGAATGACGTTTAAGCGATGAAATAAATCTTCGCGGAACAGGCCTAATTTAACGCGCTCTTCTAAATCTTGGTGAGTGGCGGCAATCACACGTACGTTGACTTTAATGGGTTGATGACCGCCTACGCGGTAAAATTGCCCGTCACTTAGCACACGTAAAAGTCGCGTTTGTAAATCGGCTGGCATATCGCCAATTTCATCCAAAAACAAAGTCCCATTATCGGCTTGCTCAAAACGCCCACGTCTCGCTGCGGCTGCGCCCGTAAACGCACCACGCTCATGACCGAACAATTCAGACTCTAGTAAATCTTTTGGAATCGCTGCTGTATTGATGGCAATAAATGGTTTTTCTGCGCGCGGGCTGTGTTTGTGCAATGCGCTGGCGACTAGCTCTTTACCACTGCCCGATTCGCCGTTAATTAGCACGGTTGCATGCGAACGACTTAACCGACCAATTGCACGAAAAACTTCTTGCATGGCGGGTGCTTGGCCGATAATTTCAGGCGTTTCTTCTAGCACCACATTATCAACTGCTTGGCGCATACTTTCTTCAACCGCGCGCTTAATCACATCAATCGCTTGGTCTACATCAAATGGTTTTGCAAGATACTCAAATGCGCCACCTTGAAAAGCGGCAACTGCACTTTCTAAATCCGAATAAGCCGTCATGATAATCACAGGAATATCAGGATGGCGTTGTTTGATTTCAGCCAAAAACTCTAAACCAGAACCGTTTGGCATGCGAATATCGCTGACAACAACTTGCGGTTGCTCACGATTCAGCGCATTGAGCGCCTCAGCGACTGAAGAGAACGTTTTAAACTCTAAATCGGTGCGCGCTAGTGCTTTTTCAAACACCCAGCGAATCGATTTGTCATCATCTAAAATCCAAATTGGTTTCATATTATTCTCATTAATACATCAAATTAATTGCATTATTTGGTTGTTACTTAACCACTATTATTGCTGAATAATCGCGTGCTTCATCACAGTCGTTTCAACAGGCAATAATATGGTGAAACAGGTTTTACCAGGCTGACTGGCGCAATCAATCATGCCATGGTGTTGTGTGACAAAGGTTTGTGCTAAAGCAAGGCCCAAGCCACTGCCACCTTCGCGACCAGTCACTAATGGGTAAAAAATCTTATCGCGAATATCGGCAGGAATGCCAGGCCCATTGTCAATAATTTGTAACTTAATGGCAACGCGATAACGTTTTTTTGCCAGCGTTACTTGACGTTCTGCGCGCGTTCTTAAAATGACTTCTGCATTGGCAGTGCCGTTTGATTGCATCGCTTGCACCGCATTGCGCGCGATATTCAGTACAGTCTGTATCAACTTTTCGCGGTCACCAATTAAATCTGGCAAGCTGGTATCGTAATCACGGCGCACTTTGATATTGTTGGGCGATTCGGCCAGCAATAGGCTGCGTACTCGCTCCAATACTTCATGAATATTGGTCGGCTCATATTTCGGCACACGATGCGGCACCAAAAGCCTATCCATTAAGCTTTGCAGTCTATCGGCTTCTTTAATAATGACTTGCGTATATTCGCGCAAACTGGGGTTGGGAAGCTCGTGTTCCAATAATTGCGCCGCGCCGCGCAGGCCACCCAAAGGGTTGCGGATTTCATGTGCCAAATTGCGCAACAATTCTGAGTTGGCTTGTTGTTGAATTAACATGCGCTCTTCGCGTGCGATGCGCAATTGTTGGTCCATTTGTTGAAACTCAAGTAGCAGACAAGCTTTGCTCATTTCAACAGGTGTTACTGTGCAAGTGACAGCGAAAGATTGCTGGCGCACGGTGGTAATTGCAAATTCATGCTCGCGATATGGGCTATCATTTTTAAGTGCGTTATCTATTGCAATCTGCAAAATTTCGCAATTTAAAAAAACCTCTGATAAGTGGCTACCAGATATTTGTGTAGCGCTTAAAGCAAATAAAACTTCAGCGCTGGGGTTGGCATAAACTACTTGGTTGGATTGGTTAAGTAGCATCACCGCAGTGGCGAGATGCTCTAAACCTGAAAAACCTGAGGGAACGTTATGAACCATGGCTTAAATACTACAGCAATAAAATAATTGCTTGTATATAAGCAAGACACAAGCCAGCTTTAATGCTTGCGTAAAAGATTAATTATTCGCGCCAATTTCTTTGGTTAGCAAGTCAATATTACGTTGATGTGCATCAACATCGGCCTGCAAAGTACCCATTTTTTCTTGAAATTTAGCGACGTTACGAAAGGTTGACGTTGTGCCATTTGCATTCTTTTTTTGATAAACCTCAGGCTTAGACTCACCCTCAATAAATGCTTCTTTTGCTTTGGCAAGCGCTTGCTTTTCCGCCTCTAATTCAGATATTAAAACCTCTTTACGTTTGGCGTCACGCAGATTCTGCGTGCCAGAATCTACTTTTGGAAAACTTGTTGGTGTTGCTGTTTTAGCTTGTGGTGCGCGATTAGCTTCGCGGCTAGCTGCGCTGTTGTCGCCACCGAAATTAGTGTCTGCAGGCTCTAAATCTAGTTTTTTTGCGCCTTTAAGTTTCACGTTGGAATAGGTGACTCGGCCTTCTGCATCGACATGTTTATAAATTTCAGCATGCACTAAAGCAGGCACAATTAATGTAAATAATAGGGCGCTTAAAAATGTTAATTGTTTATTCATAGCAATAGTTTAGATGAGACTGTTACAGTTAGCAACGAAGTATTTGTTATTCTGGTTGACGGGAATAGATTGAAGCAAATGATGTCATATTCATGCAATTAAATGAAGAATGACATGAAATAAAAAAGGGCAGCTTGCGCTGCCCTTTTTTGGTGCAAAAAACTAGTTAAGTCTTAGCAGCTATAGTACAAACCAAACTCAACTGGGTGTGGAGTTTGACGTAACTTAGTCACTTCTTCCATTTTCAATGCAATATAAGCATCAATCCAGTCATCAGAGAATACGCCGCCACGGGTTAAGAACTCGCGGTCTTTATCTAAATAATCAAGCGCTTGTTCTAATGAAGAACATACGGTTGGAATCAATGCATCTTCTTCTGGTGGAAGATGGTACAAGTCTTTAGTTGCTGGCTCACCTGGGTGAATCTTGTTTTGTACGCCATCTAAACCTGCCATTAGCAATGCTGAGAATGCCAAGTATGGGTTAGCAATTGGATCTGGGAAACGCGCTTCAACACGACGTGCTTTTTCACCATGTACGAATGGAATACGAATCGCTGCAGAGCGGTTTTTAGCAGAGTAAGCCAATTTTACCGGTGCTTCGTAATGTGGTACTAAACGTTTATATGAGTTAGTGCCTGGGTTAGTAATCGCGTTTAATGCACGGGCATGTTTGATAATGCCGCCGATGTAATATAAAGCAAACTCGCTCAGGCCAGCATAGCCGTCGCCTGCAAACAGGTTTTTGCCATCTTTCCATACAGATTGGTGAACGTGCATACCAGAACCGTTATCGCCAAACATTGGTTTAGGCATAAATGTCGCTGTCTTGCCGTATGCGTGTGCTGTATTTAATACCACGTATTTAAGGATTTGAGTCCAGTCAGCACGTTGTGTCAATGTGGCAAATTTAGTACCGATTTCGCATTGGCCAGCCGTTGCAACTTCATGGTGATGCACTTCAACAGGCACGCCCATCGCTTCTAGTGTTAAGCACATGGCAGAACGAACGTCTTGTAATGAATCGACTGGTGGAACTGGGAAGTAACCGCCTTTAACCGCTGGACGGTGGCCTGTGTTGCCGCCTTCGAATTTCTCGCTTGAAGACCAAGCAGCTTCTTCTGAATTGATTTTTACAGAGCTGCCGTGCATATCTACAGACCAGTTGATTGAATCAAAAATGAAGAATTCTGGCTCAGGACCAAAATAAGCAGTATCACCTAAACCACTGGCTTTTAAGTAAGCTTCAGCGCGTTTTGCTAGTGAACGTGGGTCACGGTCGTAACCTTTGCCGTCTGTTGGGTCAACCACGTCACACGTTAAAATCAATGTTGGTTCGTCCATAAATGGATCGATGTTTGCTGTTGATGCATCCGGCATTAATTGCATGTCAGAGGCTTGAATGCCTTTCCAACCAGCGATTGAAGAGCCATCAAACGCATGGCCTTCAGTAAATTTTGATTCATCAAACGCTGAAACAGGCACAGTTACGTGCTGTTCTTTACCACGCGTATCGGTAAAACGAAAATCAACAAATTTGATGTCGTTTTCTTTTACCATTTTCATTACATTTGCAACTGACATTGATCTCTCCTAGATTCTAAATGGCGGACTTTAATTGATGCGTAACGATTAGTAATTCGTTGAGTAAATTGTATGGCGCAAAATGACGGAAATATTTGCACACAAACTTTTAACAAGTTATTTTAGCAGGAACTGTGCCAGCTAAAAATAGAAAAAAGAGGCTTTGTGGCATTCACTTAGCAAATAAGCATAAAATGTAGCGCACATTTATTGGGCATATAAAGTAATTTTGCACTATTTTGGTGCTAAATAATTACCAGCAAAAGTACGGCCCAAACCATGGGGTTGTCATTTAGTTTTTCGCGTTATAATTTATTCAAAATGATTTAGTTGGAGATTGGAATGCAATTATTGAGTGAGCTAATGAATAAAGCCAAACAACGCGCTTTGAGTAAATTTTTACCTTATGCTGGAGAGTTAACCCCACAAGAGGTGTTTGACTTTTTGCAGCAAGATCAAAATGCCGTACTTGTAGATGTGCGCAGTCAGGCCGAGCTGGATTTAGTTGGGCGTGTGCCAAATGCAACCCATATTGAGTGGGCATTTTATCCAGGGATGGTGGCTAATACAGATTTTCCTGCACAATTGCAAAAGCAGGTGAGTCAAGACAAAACGATTATCTTTATGTGCCGTACTGGTGGGCGCAGCCACAACGCTGCGCTAGTAGCGCAACAGCTGGGTTATAGCCAAGCTTACAATATGGTAGAAGGCTTTGAAGGCGAAGCAAATGAGGCAAAGCAACGTACATTGATTAATGGCTGGAAACATGCCAATTTACCGTGGACGAATTGATTTATGACAGATAAGTATGCTGTGATTGGGAATCCAATCGGGCACAGCAAATCGCCGATTATTCATAAAGCATTTGCACATCAAACAGGTGAAGATATTAGTTACGAGGCGATACTGGCGCCACTAGATGGATTTGAAGTGACCGTTCAAGCATTGATAGTGCAGGGCTATAAAGGTGTAAATGTCACGGTACCTTTTAAATTTGAGGCCTATCACTTGTTCACAACTACTAACCGTGCAATTGATGCAGGAGCTGTCAATACAATTGATTTTTCTGGCAGCCCGATTTATGGTGACAATACCGATGGGGTAGGTTTGCTAAGCGATATTCAGCAGAATTTAGGCATTACGATATCAGGTAAACGAGTGCTTCTCATAGGGGCTGGAGGGGCAGCAGAGGGCGTATTACATCCGCTACTTAATCAATCGCCTGCCAAACTGCTAATTGCTAATCGCACGCTAGATAAAGCGCAGAACATGAAAAAGAAATTTCTGTCGAAAAACAACCCAGCATTTATATTAGAAGCAAAAACTTTAGATGGTTTAGCAGATGCGCAATTTGATATTGTGATTAATGCTACCTCTACAGGCTTAACCGATACTGCGTTGCCGATTCCAAATAGTATCTTTGCAAAAAACTGCTTAGCTTACGACATGATGTACGGCCGCGAAACGCCTTTTATGGCGCAGGCTAGAGTAGCAGGCGCACAGGTAGCGGATGGATTAGGCATGCTAGTGGAGCAAGCGGCAGAAGCATTTTATATATGGCGTGGTGTAAGGCCAGAAACACAGCCTGTTATTCAGATGATTAGAGCGCTCCAAATGGAAAAATCTTAAGTGCTACGCTGGCTATTTAATAGCAAACCTAATGCAAGGCCACTTGGCTTTTGGGGATATTTCAATCGCGTAACCGTCTTATTTTTAACCTGGCTGGTTTTATATCAACTATGGATTTTTTTGCATATTTGCTGGTGGATAAAGTTTAATCCAAGCTCAACCGCGTTTATGGAAGACAGGCTTGCGATTATTCAGCAAACTCAGCCAAATGCAGAGTTAAAGCATAAATGGGTGGATTATGAAAAAATATCCACGCACCTCAAACGCGCCGTAATCGCCAGTGAAGATGCTAAATTTAAGCAGCACGAGGGTTTCGATTGGGAAAGTATTGAAAAGGCTTTCGATAAAAATATAAAAAAAGGCAAAATTGTGGGTGGTGGATCGACTATTAGCCAGCAGCTTGCCAAAAATTTATTTTTATCTAGCGGCCGCACACCCTGGCGCAAAGCAGAAGAAGCCGCTATCACGTTCATGCTAGAAAAAATGCTCACTAAACGCCGTATTTTAGAAATTTACTTAAATATGATTGAGTGGGGCAATGGCGTATTTGGGGCAGAAGCTGCCGCTAAACATTACTTTAAAACGACAGCAAAAGGCTTAGGCAAAACGCAGGCTGCAAAACTAGCTGCGATGATTCCCAATCCACGTTTTTATGATGACCACCGAAACACACGTTATTTAAACCGACGCACCGCAACGATACAGGCTAGAATGCGGCTAGTAGATATTCCATAGAAGCGGTTTGTAATGCTTTAAAAATAGTGATTATCTACAATTAACTTGGCGCAAACGTAAGATTAGGAAAAGTGATGTCAATCGTGTATTGTTTTTTTAGTAACAAGTTTTGATGTAGGTTTGTATTGGTAAATTAGTCTCCAACTTAGTATTTTCGATTAAGGTAATTTCGTGCCTAATATTTTCGGCAGTTTAGTTTTTTATGGCTGGCCCTTAGTGGTGCTGTGGCTACTTTCTAAATACCCTGTCAAGCAAGCAATTTTTGCCGCTTTCACACTAGCCATATTATTTTTACCTAACGGCTTTTCTGTTGATTACCCATTAATTCCACCCATAGACAGAGAAACACTGACTTCGCTTTCACTAGCGGCTTTTTTGTTCTTTAAAGGCAAAAAATTTAGTATATTTCCACCAGGCTTACCATCAAAAATACTGATTGGTTATTTAATCGTATTAATCATTTCGGTTTTGTTAAATTCTGATGCATTTGTAATAGGGGACAAATATTTTCCTGGTCTTACTCAGCACGATATATTTTCAACAATCGTTAGAGTTTTACTGACATTGATGCCATTTTTTCTGGGCAGATATTTTTTAAACAATGTTGAGGATAACGAAAAGATTTTTAAAACTTTAGTTGTGATGGGTTTAATGTACACACCTTTTATGCTGGTTGAGCTTAGATTGAGCCCGCAATTTCATAACTGGGTATATGGCTATTCAAACGTTGATTTTATGCAGCAGATGCGAGGTGACGGCTACAGACCAACCGTGTTTTACGGCCATGGTTTAGCTTTAGCATTTTGGATTTCAACATGCATGATTGCCGCATTGGCATTGCAAAGAAATAGAGTAAAAATTTCGCTGTTTTCAGCTTCAAAAGTGATCGCCTACTTAGCCATTATTTTGGTGCTTTGCAAAACTTGGTCAGCTATGGGTTATGCTTTATTGGCAATGTTGCTTATTTTTAAGTTAAAGCCAGTTAAACAGACCAAGTGGGCCTTAATTTTGGCACTAATTGTGTTTAGTTACCCTTTTGCTAAAACTGCTGGCATATTCCCCGATCAAGCAATTGTAAGCAACGTACAACAATATAGCGCTGATCGTGCACAATCTCTAAACTTTAGGTTTGAGAACGAGAATATCCTACTCCAACGTGCTCTAGAAAGACCTTATTTCGGTTGGAATGGCTGGGGTAGAAATAGAGTTTACAATCAATGGGGTAGAGACATCAGTGTCACTGATGGTAGATGGATTATTGAATTAGGTGTGAACGGCTTCATGGGTTTTATATTTTATTATGCGATTTTGCTGATGCCCTTGTTTTATGCGCATAAAAATATTGAGAAAATACAAAATCCGAGGCACAAAGTTTATTTTGCAGCGTTAGCAATTATGCTATCTATTTGTATTATTGACTCCATACCTAATACAGGTATGGGTATTATGCATTTACTGTTTGCGGGTGCTCTATTGGGGCAGGCAGAGTCTTTAAATAATCAAAAAAATCAAGCAGGAAAAGAAAGTGCAAAATTTGGAGTCAAATAATACAAAACTAACAGTTGGTTTTACTACACCAGGCTGGCCAATGAGTTATTTCCCAAATGGTATTGTCACCTATGTGCACAATATTATTGCCGGCTTCGATGCCTCTATTAAACCGGTTGTACTGGCGGCACCTTTAATTGGTGATGAAATCAAAGATAAATTTGTTGATTTATATCAATTAACTCCAAGCAAAAGTATGCCTCAACGACTAGTCGATAAAGTGTTGAGCAAGGTAAATAACACGTACACACAACGTATTCAATACCAAATAAGCATGGGTGTTAATGCAAGAAAAATCGCACGTGCTACACAGTTATTGCAAAATCCGCTAGATATTTTAGAAATTGAAGAATCTTTTGGCACAGCTAGCGCATTAATAAGCATGGTCAAAGTCCCCATTGTTTCTCGAATTCATGGACCTTGGTTTACGATGGCTTCAATTATGAAAGTAGAGCAAGACTGGGATTACAAGCTAAAAGTGTTTTATGAGGGTGAGGCAATTAAGCATGCAAATGGTGTCACCGCACCAAGTTTGGATGTTTTAAATAAGGTGCGGGAGTATTACGGTTTTGATTTGCCACATGCGCGCGTGATTCCTAACCCAGTTTTAGAGGTAAGTGTGGATAAACGCTGGCAATATGATGCAAAATCTACACCTATTATTTTGTTTATAGGGCGATTTGATTCACACAAAGGTGGCGATATAGTGTTGGAAGCATTCCGCTTAATAGCAACTAAAAACAAAGACATTACGTTAATATTTGTAGGGCCTGATAGAGGCGTTATCGTTGACGGAATTGTGCTTAAAAGTGAAGCTTATATGCAACACTTTATCCCAGAGGCGCATATTAAAAACCGCATTCAATTTCTTGGGCATTGTGATCATAGCCGTATTTCCAGTTTACGAAAAAGTGCATTAGTCACAGTTGTTTGTTCGCGTTATGAAACATTTTCAATCGCATTAGCAGAGTCACTATCTGCTGGCTGCCCAACGATAGCAACTGCTGTTGGAGGCATGAAAGAAATTATTATTGATGATTACAATGGATTATTAGCTGAGCCAGAATCACCAGAAAGCATTGCAGAAAAAGTGCTATTGTTGGTGCATGATCCAGAAAAAATGCAGCGATTATCTAAAAACGCGATTGAAGATTGCAAAAAGCGTTTTTCACCAGAAGTAGTAGCGGCGCAGACAGTAGATTATTACCAATCTGTTTTGGCGAGAGTATCAAATACAGCATCATAAAAAAGTGATGCTGTATTTGATGCTTAAAAACGGTTAAGTTTTTGAGAGGTTTTTTAACTAAATCATCTGTTTTAAGTATTTCCCCGTATAACTTTGTGTATTTTTAGCCAAGGTTTCTGGCGTACCTACTCCCACCACTATGCCGCCGCCATCGCCGCCTTCAGGGCCCATATCAATCAGCCAATCCGCGGTTTTAATCACATCTAAGTTGTGCTCAATAATCACAATGGTGTTGCCGGCATCACGTAGGCGATGAATTACATCCAATAATAATTGAATATCGGCAAAGTGCAGGCCAGTGGTTGGCTCATCTAGAATATACAAAGTACGGCCTGTGTCGCGTTTGCTTAATTCTAGAGATAATTTTACACGTTGCGCTTCGCCGCCGCTTAATGTGGTGGCAGATTGACCTAATGTGATATAACCCAAGCCTACATCCAGCAAGGTTTTCAGTTTGCGTGAAATCACTGGCTGCGCTTGGAAAAAGTCATGCGCTTGTTCAACCGTCATTTCCAGTACTTCGCGGATATTTTTACCTTTAAAATTGATTTCCAGCGTTTCGCGATTGTAACGCTGACCCTTGCACACATCACACGGCACATATACATCGGGTAAAAAGTGCATCTCAACGCGAATCACGCCATCGCCTTGGCAGGCTTCACAACGGCCGCCTTTTACGTTAAACGAATATCTGCCTGGCCCATAGCCACGCGCGCGACTTTCTGGTACGCCTGCAAATAGATCGCGAATTGGCGTGAACAAGCCTGTGTAAGTAGCGGGGTTTGACCTTGGCGTGCGGCCGATTGGGCTTTGGTCTACATCGACTACTTTGTCAAAAAATGCCAAGCCGTCAATTTCGCTAAAAGGTGCGGGCTCTGCATTGCTGCCATATAAATGCTGCGCAACCACGCGGTATAAAGTGTCGTTAATCAGTGTGGACTTGCCAGAGCCTGATACACCTGTTACGCAGGTGAGTAAGCCAACTGGGATTTCAACTGAAACATCACGTAAATTATTGCCAGTGGCATTGGATAGTTTTAACCAGCGTGATGGGTCGGGCTTGGTACGCACCTTTTTGTATTCAATTTGTTTTTTGCCACTTAAATATTGGCCAGTTAACGATTTTGGATTGGCTAAAATTTCGGCTGGCGTTCCTTCTGCGACAATCTGGCCGCCGTGCTCGCCTGCGCCAGGGCCAATGTCCACCACATAATCGGCTTCTAAAATCGCATCATGGTCATGCTCAACCACAATCACGCTATTGCCAATATCGCGCAGGCGTTTCAGGGTTTCCAACAATCTGTCATTGTCGCGTTGGTGCAAGCCGATACTCGGTTCATCTAGCACGTACATCACGCCTGTTAAGCCGCTACCAATCTGGCTGGCTAGTCGGATACGTTGTGCTTCACCGCCTGATAATGTTTCAGCAGAACGCGAAAGTGATAGATATTCAAGGCCAACATTGGTTAAGAATTTAAGGCGATTTTCAATCTCTTTCACGATTTTATCGGCAATCGCCAGTTTTGCGCCTTCTAGTTGCAAGGTCTCAAAAAAGTGAAGCGCTACTTTAAGCGGCACTTGGCACACTTGATGAATATTCTGGCCGCCTACTTTGACATGACGGGCTTCGCGACGTAGACGCGTGCCGCTACATTCTGGGCATGCTTGGTTATTCAGGTATTTAGACAATTCTTCGCGCACCGCGGTTGAATCGCTTTCGCGGTAACGGCGTTGCAGGTTATTTAAAATACCTTCAAACGTGTGGGTTTTACTAAAAAATGTACCACGCTCATTTAAATATTTAAACGCCACTACTTCGCGCCCACTACCATTTAACAAAACGTCTTGAATGTTCAGTGGTAATTCTTCGAATGCCATTTCCAAATCAAAATTATAGTGCGCCGCCAAGCTTTGCAGCATCTGAAAGTAAAACTGGTTGCGTTTATCCCAGCCTTTAATCGCGCCGCTGGCCAATGATAAAGTAGGAAAAGCCACCACGCGTTTGGGATCAAAAAAGCTGATATTGCCTAAGCCATCGCACTTAGGGCATGCGCCCATGGGGTTGTTAAACGAGAACAAACGCGGCTCTAATTCAGCTAGTGAGTAGTCACACAATGGGCAAGAAAATTTGGCTGAAAATAAATGTTCTTTATCCGTATCCATTTCTACTGCAATGGCTTTACCATCGGCCAAACGCAATGCCGTTTCAAACGATTCGGCGATGCGCTGTTTTAAGTCCGCTTTGACCTTAATGCGGTCAATCACTACATCTACAGAATGCTTCACCGTTTTGGTTAATTTCGGCAACTCATCCATTTCATAAATCTTGCCGTCCACACGCACGCGTACAAAGCCTTGCGCTTTTAATTGCTCAAACAAATCCAGCTGCTCGCCTTTGCGATTCGCCACCACAGGCGCCAATATCATCAGCTTGGTGTCTTCCGGCAGATTTAAAACACTATCCACCATTTGGCTAACCGTTTGCGCTTCTAGCTTGATATTATGGTCTGGACACTCTGGGTCGCCAGCGCGTGCGTAAAGCAAACGTAAATAATCGTGGATTTCGGTGACGGTACCCACAGTTGAGCGCGGATTGTGCGAAGTCGATTTTTGTTCAATCGAAATCGCTGGCGATAAGCCTTCAATCAAGTCTACATCTGGTTTATCCATGCGCGCTAAAAACTGCCGTGCATAGGCTGAAAGGCTTTCTACATAACGCCGCTGGCCTTCTGCGTATAAGGTATCAAACGCCAAACTAGATTTGCCAGAGCCAGATAGCCCAGTAATGACGACCAGTTTATTGCGCGGAATATCCAGCGAAATGTTTTTGAGATTGTGCGTGCGAGCACCACGTATTTTGATATATTCCATCAGCTTTAAACGAAAATTAAGGCAACCTGTTAATATACGCAATTATTGTGTTTTCAGCTAAATTATTCTGCTTCAAAATTATAAAAATTCTGTAATCAATTAGGCCCCATGCAAATTTCCGACAAAATGACGCCAACTGAGTTGCGCGCTACCATCAGCTTGGCTTCTATTTATGGCTTGCGTATGTTAGGTATGTTTTTACTGCTACCCATTTTTGCAATTTATGCCGAAAAACTTGATGGCGGCAGTAATCACACACTAATTGGCGTTGCGCTCGGGGCGTATGGCTTAATGCAGGTGTTGCTACAATTACCTTTTGGCATGGCGTCTGATAAATATGGACGTAAAAAAGTTATTTATATCGGGCTTATTTTGTTTGCCATTGGCAGTGCGGTAGCGGCAATGTCGCAGGATATTTATATCGTGATTATTGGCCGTGCGATTCAAGGTGCAGGCGCGATTTCTGCTGTGGTAACCGCTTTGGTAGCCGATTCAACTCGCGAGGAGCATCGCACCAAAGCCATGGCGATGATTGGTGCGACTATTGGTTTAACCTTTGCTATCTCTTTGGTGGCTGCGCCTTTGTTAAACCAATTAATTGGTGTGCCGGGTATTTTTTGGATGACAGCGGTACTGTCTATTTTAGCGATTGGTGTAGTGAAATATGCAGTGCCAGACCCAGTCAGCAGTCAATTTCACTCGGACGCGCAAGCTGCGCCAAGCAAAATTAAAGATGTGTTGCGTGATGCACAATTACTGCGTTTAAATTTTGGTACCTTTTGCCTGCATGGCGCTCAGATGGCGATGTTTATAGTCGTACCATTTGCGTTAAAAGAAACCAGCGGTATCAATGAAAATCAGCATTGGCAAATTTACTTACCCGTATTAATTGCTTCTTTTGTATTGATGGTTCCAGCGATTATTTATGCGGAAAAAAGAGCGCAATTAAAATTGGTTTTTATTACTGCAGTGGCATTAATGTTGGTGGCACAAATTGCGTTTGCACTTAATATCCACCTGTTTTGGGGTATTGTGGCTTCGCTTTTTGTCTATTTTGTTGCGTTTAATATTTTAGAGGCTTCACTCCCATCGCTCATCTCTAAAATGGCACCAGCCGCATCCAAAGGCACCGCCATGGGCGTGCATAATACCGCCCAATCATTCGGCATGTTTTTGGGTGCAGTGATGGGCGGATATTTGTCCCATCAATTTGGATTCTCTGCTGTTTTTATCTTCTGTGCTTTATTAATGTCTCTATGGCTAGTGCTGGCATTTGGCATGAAAACGCCACCGAGTGTGCGCACAAAGATGTATCATATAGAGGGTTTAAATGATGCAACTGCAGCTGAGTTAACCATTAAAATCAGTCAAATTTCTGGTGTGCAAGAAGTTGTAGTGATTGCAGCGGAAGGGTCAGTGATTGTTAAAATAAACAATCAGCAAGGTAAAAAAGCCTTTGCAGATATTGAGCAAGATATAGTTAAATTGATAGGAGCAGACGATGGCATCAGTGAATAAAGTGATTTTAGTGGGTAATTTAGGCCGCGACCCAGAAGTGCGCTATATGCCGAACGGCGAGGCGGTTGCTAATTTCAGTATTGCAACGACTGAAAACTGGAAAGATAAGTCAGGCGTTAAACAAGAAAAAACTGAGTGGCACAATATTGTGATGTACCGCAAATTAGCCGAAATCGCGGGGGAATACCTGAAAAAAGGCCGCCCAGTTTATGTTGAAGGCCGCTTGCAAACCCGTAAATGGGAAAAAGACGGCGTAACGCGCTATAGCACCGAAATTATTGCTGATAGCATGCAAATGCTAGGCGGTAAGGATGGTGGTAGTTCAAATGCCAGTTATGATGGTGGTATGGATCAAGGCCAGCCATCTGATGACTTTAATCAATCGCAACCAAGACAACAAAACACAGCGCAAAAGCCAGCTAGTCAGCAAGCGCCCGCTAAAACAGGCGGTAATTTTGATGATTTTGAAGACGATATTCCTTTTTGAGGTCTACCTACTTTAAAAGTGTAAACAAACCCCATTAACTTCATGAGTTAATGGGGTTTTTCTTTATTTACATATTGTTTTGAGTCTGTTAAATTAATTTATTAAAATATACCTTCAGAAAGTGTAAACAATGACTCAAAAATATCGTATAAAAATTATTGTCACTTCATCAGGAGAACGTCTTCCGATGTTGCTTGGTTGTGATGGTTTTCCGATATTTGAACCAACCGTTTTCTCTTTATCAGAGGTGCGTGCGAGAAATAGAGCATCTAATACAATTGATAGTTATCTTAGATCCATCATGGTGTTTTTGTTATTTATTGATTTAAGAAATATTAATTTAGAAGAGCGTTTGAATGCTGGTCAGTTACTTTCTTTAGGTGAGATCGAAGATTTGGTCGGAATATGTAGATTACCAGTTGAAAATATTCATTCCTTGTTGGATGAAGTTCAAGTAGAGCCAAAGAAAAAAAACTCGTCAGTCGTTTCCTTAGAGAAATTAAGAATGTCTTCACCAAATAATAATGTACTTAGAATTAACTCTGGCTCAGCTGCAACTAGATTGAGAAATATCCGTGATTATTTAAGATGGGTTTGTTTGGCCCGCATATCTAAGCACGGGGTAGATGCATCACTTCGCTTGTCGTTGGAATCATCGGTTCAATATACCTCAAATGCTATTGATGCTCGATTACCATCTGGCGCATACAATCATTCAAGAGTTGATCAGCGCGAAGGATTGGAACCAGAAGTCGTTAGTCAAATTTTAAAAGTTATAAATCCACAATCACCTGACAATCCTTGGACTGATGAGCATTCAAAGTTCAGAAACGAGTTAATTATCTTGTGGTTATTAAACTTTGGCTTGAGGCGTGGCGAGTTACTCAACATTAGAATAAGTGATCTAGACTTTAGAGAGTCTACAGCAGCTGTAGTTCGTCGAGCCGACGATCTCTCTGATCCGCGAACTAACCAACCCAAGGTTAAAACTAGAGGGAGAGAAATTCCGTTTACACCCGGACTTTTAGATATGACCAACGCTTACATCATGAATCATCGTTCAGTTATACGAGGTGCAAGGAAACATGATTTTCTTTTTGTTGCTTCAGATTCTGGTTTTCCATTATCAATTCCTTCTTTAAACAAAATATTTACTGTGCTTAAGAAAAAATTTCCAGATGTTGCAAATCAACTATTCCCGCACATACTCCGCCACACATGGAATGATAACTTCTCAGAAAAAATGGATAAAAATAGAGTTGGTGAGGAAGAGGAAAAGAAAAATCGATCCTATATGATGGGCTGGTCTGAAACGTCAGGAACTGCAGCAACCTATACGCGTCGGCATATTCGTAAGAAGTCACAGGCTGCATCGTTAGAACTACAAAAAAGTTTACTGGAAAAGTATGATTATAAATAAACGCTTGCAGACAGCTTATTTAAGCCAATCTTTACAAGACTTGCCAGAAGAGATAACAACTTTTAATAAAATACGATTTAACCCTAAAAGCGATAGGTGGTCTTATAGGGATAGCACACAATCAGTAAGCATAAATTTTAAAAGTCTTAATGCGGCGGAAAGCCTCGCTCTTTCAATTAAAAAGGGGTTGATTTGGTACGCTGAAAATAAATCCTCTGCATACATGTTAGGTATTTTTTCGGTAGTTAAGACAATGTTACTAACTATCGAGCGAGAGAAAAATGAGATTCTATTCATTACTGCAAGTGATCTGCTTAACTACAGGTCTACTCTAAGTGTTGAGAAAACATATTATCTTGGACGATTGTCAACATTTCTTAGAAAGCTGGATAGTTTAGGTCTTTTAGGTGTTAGTGACGATGCAATAACCCTTTTAAAACAACTTCGCCTAAAAGGTTGCGTTAAAGGCGAAGCTGTTTTAACAATGGATCCAATTGATGGCCCATATACAGATATTGAAGTTCAATCGATCATTGATGCTGTTAATACGAGTTATGATCTTGGAAAATTTTCATTAGAAAATTACGTACTTGTCCATTTAATGCTTGCTCTAGGTGCGAGGCCCTCTCAATTCGCATCAATAAAGGTTAGTGATTTTGGAATTAGCGCAGCAAAGGATGGAGCTACTTTATACACATTAAATATTCCTCGAGTTAAGCAAAGAGGTTATTTATCTCGTTCTCAATTTACCCAGCGCGTATTAATTCCACATATTGGCGAAAAACTAGCTCAACATATTTTTGATTTAAAAATCATGTTTGCAGAAAAATTATCTGACTGTAGCCACGCTCCCCTTTTTCCAGCAAAGCAATCTAAACAAGATGAGCCAGCAGGGTTCGAATTTCATAAAACAGCTGGAAATTTGGGGCGAACAATAACGAAATCGCTTAATACTCTAGAGGTTTTTTCTGAACGAACCGGAGAACAACTACACATTACTCCAATACGATTTCGCCGTACATTAGGTACTCGAGCCGCGATGGAAGGTCATGGAGAACTAGTTATTGCTGAGCTTTTAGATCATACAGACACTCAGAATGTCGGTGTTTACGTTCAAGCTACTCCTGAGATCGTTGGACGAATTGACAGGGCAATGGCATTACATCTTGCGCCACTTGCACAGGCGTTTTCCGGGGTAATAATTAAAAACGAGTCTGAGGCGAGGCGAAAGGACGACCCAACAAGTCGTATTTGCGAGCCGCGTTTTGAGCCTTCGATGAAACCGATGGGTAACTGTGGTCAATATGGCTTCTGTGGCCAGTTAGCGCCAATTTCGTGCTATACATGCCGCAACTTTCAACCCTGGTTAGATGGTCCACACGAAGCAGTACTAAATCATCTTATTTCAGAGCGTGAACGTTTAATGGTTACAAGTGACTCCCGAATAGCTTCAATCAATGACAGAACAATTTTAGCTGTGGCATATGTTGTGAAACGTTGTGATGAAATAAAAAATGGAATGAGTGAGACTGTTAATGGCTGACATTATAATATTCCAACCCCAAGCCGAGATTGATGCTGCTGGAAATTTACGTATATTTATTAACTTATGCCAAAAAGAGTTGAAGGTGTTTGGCGCAGAGTTACCCTTTAAAGAAGACACATGGGATATTTCTGACTCTATTAATTTAAATGGCCACGGTAATAAACGGCATCGACTGGTTTTTAGCAATCTGGAAACTGTTAATGATGACTCGCCTATTTCGATGGCTGAACCATTTTTATCTTTTGCTAAAGCCTACTTTCGCTACATGCAAGGATTTAGACCTGTCAATGGTACAGGCCCAAGGCTCGTTGCATTAAGAGCTTTGGAAGCGGCTTTGAGAGAGTCTGGCGGCGATGCCGATCCAATTCGATCTGACTTGCATATCTTTAACCGTGCTGCTCAGATGATTGTTGAGAAATACTCTGCCGCTGCCGCCTATAGACAAGGCGGTCAACTTGAAATGCTTTCTGAGTTTTTATGTGATAACAAACTTACAACAGTATCAGTGCGCTGGAGAAATTTCATAATGCGGCCAAAAGATACAGTTAGGGTTGGTAAAGAGTTTGATGAAAGACGTAATGACAAGATGCCAACCCAGGCAGCATTGGATGCATTACCTGAAATATTTCTCAGAGCAGTTGAGCCTATTGATGTGATTGTAAGTTCAGTTGCTGCATTACTATGTGCTTCTCCAGACCGAATAAGTGAGGTGTTATCACTGCCTCATGATTGTGAAGTCAAGCAAAAAAATATTAAAACAGGAGTGGAGGCTTATGGTCTCAGATGGTGGCCAGCTAAAGGTGCAGAGCCAATGATTAAATGGGTTGTTCCCTCTATGGCTAGCGTTGTACAAGTTGCTATTACAAAAATAAGTAAAATAACTGACGAGTCACGCCGCATTGCTCAATGGTATGAGAGCCACCCTAATCAGTTGTATTTATCACAAAGTATCGAATATCTACGTTTGCAAGAATGGTTATCTATGGCTGACTTGAGATCCATTTTTGGATTTACACAAAGTAATAGTGCCTTGGCATGGTGCAAGAGTAATAGCATTGAGGTTGATAAAAAATTGGGGAAAATGTATGTGCGATTTTCTCATGTTGAAAAATCCATAGTTAAGATGTTACCTGTTGGCTTCCCAATAATGGATAAAAACACTGGTTGTAAATATAGCGATGCATTGTTTGTTATGCGCACTTACGAGTTAGGATCTCAAAAAGCGACTTTAAATTGTATGATTGAATCTGTAAGTATTAATCAGATAAACACTGGTCTTGGCGGACGCGTTGAACATGGACATGAGTCTATATTTTCTCGATTTGGATATACAGAACCTGATGGTAGCAATATCAACATTTCTACACATATATTTAGGCATTATTTAAATACATTGGCACAAGCTGGGGGGTTAAGCCAAATTGATATTGCCAAATGGTCTGGCCGTAAAGATATAAAGCAGAACGTTGCTTATGACCATGTTACTCCAGGTCAAATGGTCCAGAAAATTAGAGACGCGATTGGTGATGAAAATATTATGTTTGGTCCACTTACAGAATTGTCCAAAAAAACGCTTATTCCAAGAGATGATTTTGCTAGATTGGTAGTGCCTACTGCACATACTACTGAACTGGGTTATTGCATTCATGACTATACGATGTCCCCATGCCAAACTCACTTAGATTGCATAAATTGTACAGATTTGATTTGCATTAAAGGCGACTTCGAAAAAGAATTAAAATTGCGAATTCAATTAGATGAATCCAGAGAATTGATGCTTAAAGCAGAACTGGCAACTAAAGAACATTATTATGGCAGCGATAGATGGTTTGATCATCATAAGGTCACATTCGAGCGATTGTCAGAGCTTTTGTCAATCATGGATAATCCTAGTGTACCCAAGGGAGCGGTGATACAGTTATCTCCACCGAAATCCCCAACCCAGATAATATCTATGCAAAAGAAACTAAACAAATCAGCCAAGAATGTTAACAACCCAACTATTGCACTTAGTCAAGAAAACTTTAAAAAGGACTAGAATGAAACAAACTAGAGCAAAAAATCTTGATGATGCAGATATTAAAAAAATAGTTGAAATTTTAGATGGCTGGTCTGAAAAATTAACATGGGATTTGTTAATTGATGCTGTCGAATTACGTCTTCACAATCGCTACACACGACAGACACTCCACAAACATGAACGTATTAAAAATGCTTTCGAACTTCGAAAAGCTGCGCTAGCAGACGGCAACGAAGAAATTCGGGTTGTTCGCTCTCCAGAATTACAAAAGGCTTTAGAACGAATCGCAAGGTTCGAAGCGGAAAGTAAGCGGCTAGAATCTGAGAATCAACAATTATTAGAACAATTTGCACGTTGGGCATATAACGCTCATACGCGTGGACTAGATTCAAATTTCTTAAATAAACCGTTGCCACCTGTTAACCGTGGTTAAAAACAGATGCACCAATAATATTAATCCAGATTCAAATATGCGCTACTTAGACATTTGAATTTATACTAATAAATTGTAAGCAAGTTTCAATTCTGTAAGTTATAACAAAAATACAAAATGATATCGAAAAAAGAGCTATCTGAACGTGACATTTGTACTAAGTATATTCAGCCCGCTTTAGAAAAAGCAGGCTGGGATAAGCTCACTCAAATTCGTGAAGAAGTTAGCTTTACTGATGGACGAATTTACGTAAAAGGTAATCTTACTTCGCGAGGTAAAGGTAAGCGAGCAGATTACATCTTGTATTACAAACCGAATATCCCGATTGCAATTATTGAGGCTAAAGACAATAAGCAGAGTATTAAGGCAGGTATTCAACAGGCCTTAGATTATTCGAATATACTTGATATACCGTCAGTTTTCAGCAGTAATGGCGATGGATTCTACCAGCACGACCGCACTTGCACAGATGGCGAAATTGAAAAAGAGCTGAGTCTTGATCAATTCCCCACGCCAGAAGAACTTTGGGAGCGTTATAAAAAATTCAAAGGTATTGTTACCGAAGAGCAGGAGCGTATTAGTGCGCAAGATTATTTCTTTGATGGCACTAATCGCAAGCCTCGCTACTATCAACAAATCGCCATAAACCGTACTGTAGAAGCTATTGCCAAAGGTCAGCAACGCATTTTGCTTACGATGGCAACAGGCACAGGGAAAACTTATACCGCCTTTCAGATTATTCACAGGCTATGGAAAAGCGGCACAAAAAAACGCATTCTATTTTTAGCTGACCGCAACGCACTTATAGACCAGACAAGGCGCGGAGACTTTCGTCATTTCAAAGATAAAATGACAGTCATTAAGCAAAAGAAGATTGATAAATCCTACGAAATCTACCTCGCTCTTTATCAGGGTTTGACCAACTACGACGAAGACAAAGATGCTTATCGTGAGTTTAGTCCTGATTTTTTCGACCTCATCGTGATTGATGAGTGTCACCGTGGGAGCGCTTCAGAAGACAGTGCTTGGCGCGAGATTCTAAGTTATTTCAAAAGTGCTACCCACATTGGTTTAACAGCAACACCAAAAGAAACTGAAACAATCTCTAGCACTGAATATTTTGGCGATCCTATCTATACCTATTCGCTTAAACAGGGCATTCAGGATGGTTTTCTAGCGCCATATAAAGTGGTTCGTATTGGCCTGAATGTTGACCTTGAAGGCTGGCGACCAGAAGTTGGTAAAACAGATAAGCAAGGCTTGCTGGTTGATGACCGTATCTATAATCGTAAAGATTTTGACAAAAGCCTTGTGATTGATGAGCGTACCGAAAGCGTCGCTAAAAAAGTTACTGACTTTCTCAAAAAAACTAATCGTTTTGATAAAACCATAATCTTTTGTGTCGATATTGATCATGCCCAGCGGATGCGTACTGCAATTGCCAATGCTAATAGTGATTTAATGGCTCAAAACAGTAAATACGTCATGCAAATCACTGGAGATAACGATGAAGGTAAGCGAGAGCTCGATAACTTTATCAATCCTGAAGAGAAATATCCTGTCATCGCAACTACATCAAAACTAATGACTACTGGGGTAGATGCGCAAACCTGCAAGTTAATTGTGTTAGATAGCAACATTGCCTCGATGACCGAATTCAAGCAAATCATTGGTCGCGGCACGCGCATCAATGAAGAGTTCGGTAAAACATTTTTCACAATTATGGATTTTAGAAATATTACAGATCTATTTGCCGACTCTGCTTTCGATGGAGACCCAGTGCGTCTCAAAGAAATGGAAGAGGATGATGAATTTGAATCACTAGAAGATGAGGTTGCTAGCAGCGAAACAGTGATTGATGAAAATGGTGATGAAGTCACCTTTGATACACCTTACACACCACTAGACATCATTGGTGGTGGCGACATCATTAGCGAGCCTCGTCCAAAATATTATGTAAATGGCGTTAATGTTGCGGTACTAAATGAACGTATTCAATACATGGATGGAAACGGCAAGCTCATTACGGGCAGCTTAAAAGACTACACCCGTCAAAAGGTTCTAGAACAATATAAGTCTCTAGATGAGTTTCTCAATAAGTGGAATCAAGCAGATAAAAAGCAAGCAATTATTGATGAGTTAATTGAGCAGGGCGTTGTGTTTGAGAATCTCAAAGAAGCTATCAGTAAAGAGATGGATATTTTTGATTTAATTTGTCACACCGCTTTTGATCAACCTCCGCTTACACGCAACGAACGTGTTAATAATGTTAAAAAACGAGATTATTTTACAAAGTATGGTGAGCAAGCCCGAAAGGTACTAGAAGCATTACTTGATAAATACGCGGATGGGGGTATTGAAAATATCGAAGACATGAAAATATTACAAGTTAATCCGTTTGATGCATTCGGCTCACCAATCGAAATCGTTAAACTGTTTGGCGGCAAGCGCCAATATCAGCAAGCACTCATAGCACTTGAACAAGAAATTTATAAGGCAGCATAGCAATATATGACAAATGTTAGTGGAATCGTAAAATCAGCAAGAAAAATCATGCGGCAAGATACAGGTACAGGCAGCGACGAGTTGCGTATTTTGCAGCTGGGCTGGATGTTATTTTTAAAAATATTTAGCGATAAAGACAAAGAGCTAGAGTTATTGCAAGACGATTACACCTCCCCTATTCCCGCAGAACTACATTGGGATGTTTGGGCGGGTAATGATGAAGGCATGACTGGCGACGAACTATTGCAGTTTGTTGACCGTAAGCTATTCCCCACGCTTTCAAATATTGACCTTTCCACTGGTAACAAACGTGCATTACTTGTGCATGAGGTATTTGATAATAATTATAACTACATGAAGTCTGGCATACATTTACGCCAAGTGATTAACAAACTAAACGAAATCGACTTTAATAATAGTAAAGACAAACACGTTTTTGGTCAGATTTATGAGAGCTTTTTAGGTGAGTTACAAAGTGCTGGTACATTAGGTGAGTTCTATACACCAAGAGCCATTACAGAGCTCATGACGGAGCTCATTGACCCAAAGGCTGGTGAGCAAGTGTTAGACCCCGCCTGCGGCACTGGTGGCTTCTTAACGGCCGTCATTGAACATCTAAAGGCTAAGGCAAACAGTGTTGCAGAACGTGAGGCGATTCAACATAACGTGAAGGGCTGGGAATATAAACCCTTACCTTACATGCTCGCCAATACTAATCTGATATTGCACGACATAAACCTACCCAATATACGCTATGGCGATTCATTAGAGCGCCCTTTGAGTGAATATCGCCAATCAGACCGAGTTGATGTGATTATTGCTAACCCACCGTTTGGTGGTGTGGTTTCAAACAATAATGAGAATAATTTTCCGCAAACTTACCGTACAAAAGAGTCGGCAGATTTATTCCTCATACTGATGATTCATTTGCTAAAAGATGGTGGCCGTGCCGCTATTGTGTTGCCAGATGGTTCACTCACTGGCGATGGTATTAAGCAACGTATTCGTCAAAAACTGCTTGAAGATTGTAATTTGCATACTATTATTCGTTTGCCGAACTCTGTTTTTCAACCCTATGCTTCAGTAGCAACTAATCTTCTGTTTTTTACCAAGGGTGAGCCAACTAAAAATATTTGGTACTGGGAACACAAATTACCTGAAGGTCAAAAAAGCTACTCTAAAACAAAACAAATTCAATTCGCTGAATTTGACCGTTTGAAAGACTGGTGGAATAACCGTGAGGTAAGCGAGCATGCGTGGCAAGCTTCCATAGAAGCTATAGCGGCTAATGGATATAATTTAGATATTAAGAATCCACATAAACTAGATGTTGAAGAAACGCTCTCAAGCTCACAACTGCTAGATCTCATGCATTCATCTTTTCTTCAGGGTGATGCCCTACTAGCAGAACTTCGTAAGGAGTTGTTGCAGTGACAAATGCTTATATACCAATTGGTAAGCTCTTTAATGTAAAAAAAGGGGAGTTACAAAGCACTAAATGTACACCAGGTGAATACGCATTTATTACTGCTGCGGAAGATTGGAAAACACATGAAAATTTTGCATACGAATGTGAGGCGCTTGTCTTCGCTGCTGCTGCATCAGGTTCTTTAGGAAGAACTCATTACGTAGACGGAAAGTTTACTGCTAGTGATTTATGTTTTGTTTTGACGGTCAAGGATGCAAAAATGTATCCTATAAATATGCAATTTTATCATTTTGTTTTTAATTCGTTAAAAAATGCAGTTGTAAAAGCAACAAAATCAGGCACCTCAAAAGAGTCAATTAATCAATCAAATTTCAATAGTTATCAGCTACCTTATTTTGATATTGTTCAGCAAGATTTATGGATTGATAAACTAAAAAATACCCTAGTAAAAAAAGACCTAATAATTAATGAGCTAAATAAGCAACAAGGTTTATTAAAGAAACTTCGCAAACAAATACTTCAAGAGGCAATCGAAGGAAAGCTTTCTGCCGATTGGCGCGCGAATAATCCAAAGTCAGAGCCTGCTAGCGAAGTTTTGAAGCGTATTAAAGCTGAAAAAATTGGACTTTACAAAAAATCTCAGCAATATTCATCTCAGCAAGTCGAAGATCAAGAAAAGCTTTTTAAAATTCCAAGTAGTTGGGAATGGTGTCGTTTAGGGGATATTGTTTTATCCGCCAAAGACGGACCTCACGAAAGTCCAGAATATAGTAAAAGTGGCATCCCATTTATATCTACGAGAAATATCAGCACTTCGGGAATAAACTTTTCTAGCTCAAAATTCATTTCGAAGCAGTATCATGAGATTTTGAGCAAAAAATGCAAGCCTGAAAAAGGAGATATCTTATACACAAAAGGCGGAACAACAGGGGTTGCATGTGTAAATACCTATGATATTGATTTTAACGTATGGGTTCATGTGGCTGTTCTGAAGAAGCCAGTTAGCATGAATTCTTTTTATATTCAGCACGTACTTAATTCGCCGCACTGTCACTACCAGTCACAAAAATATACGCATGGAATCGGAAATCAAGACCTTGGTCTAACTAGAATGATTAAAATCACAACGCCGCTACCGCCCTACGCTGAACAGGAGTTTATTGTAGAGAAGATAGAGCGATTGTTTAAAATGTGCGACCAGTTAGAGGCTCGACTAGATAGCAATCAAGCATACACAGAAGATCTGATGCAGTCAGTATTAAAAGAAGCCTTTACTCACGAAATTAAAATTTTGGAACCTGTGGATGCTTAGTCGTCCTGTACAAGAGTGGTTTGAAATGCCAGAAGTTCGGAAAGTTTAAATATGAAAATTCAGCCAATTAATAAAACTTTTGATCAAATAAATGTGGTTTTTGCGCAAGCATTAGGGCTAAGCGATAGTCAATTAGATTTTGTTATTAACTATGGTATTAAAGATCGTATGCAGCAAGGAGCATCTAATGATGATTGAGTTCACTCCAGAGCAAGTTGCTGCACGCATCACCAATCTTCTTACCGAGAACGAAAGTCGAGCATTGGAGTTCAAGCGCGTCTCTGGGCAAATGGTAAGTAAAGCATTGATTGCCATCAGTGCGTTTGCAAATAGTGATGGCGGCATATTGGTATTAGGCCTTGCCGATCAAAAACCAGAAACAGGTAAAGCAAGGCTATATGGCATAGAAGAAAATGCAGAAGCGGTCGATGACTTAATCCGTAAATTACGGACTCATATAACACCAGTGATTGAGGCAATTAGATTTCTGCGTTGGCCGTGCATATTACGTGATGGCAAGCTTGGTCATTTAGTGCTTGTGCAGATAAGTAAAAGCGATAAAGTACATTCAGTAGTGGACAATGGGACTTGGCAGCGCATGGATGCTAGCAACCGACAAATGTCTGCACCTGAGGTCACTGAGTTATCTTATCAGCGGGGTGTTCGTTCAGCGGAGAATGATCTATTGCCAATCGATTTTACTCTATTGCAGACTCATACTTGGTTATCATTTTTGTCAGCCCGCGGATTAAAAACAGGAACATTCACTGAACAACTTGAACGTATAGCCTTGGCGGTTCGCGAGGAAGGGAAAATGTTGCCCACACGTGCAGCCGTTCTATTATTTGCAGAGGAGCCTGGCAGCTTGCTTGCCGCATACGGATCTAGAGCCGATATTCGTTTGATGATTTACGACGGAAAACAAGCTATTCCTGGAGCTACGCCAAATCTACGCAAAACACCAAAAACGATACGAGGACCATTAATAGAGCAAATTGATGGCGCTGTAAAAATGGTGCTAGATGAGTTGGCGCAGGGATTAACACTTGCAAGTAGTGGTTTTAAAGCCAAGCATAGTTACCCTGAACGGGTAGTAAAAGAAGCTATAGTTAATGCAGTGATTCACCGTGATTACAGATTAAACCGCGATATTTTCATTCGTATTTTTGATGATCGTATTGAAATTGAAAGTCCTGGCGTTTTCCCAGGTGCGATTACGCCAGCAAACATCAGTAGACTAGGTTCAAAAGCTAGAAACCCTCTAATAGCACAAAATATGCGTGAGTTTCCTTTGCCTCCGAATATTGATGCTGGAGAAGGCGTGAAAATGATGTTTGCTGAGATGGCACAAGCAATGCTCTATCCCCCACAATATCGGCAAAACACTGAGGTTGCAGTAGAGAGCGTAACGCTAATACTTTTAAATGCAGAGCGTCCTACTATGTGGGACGAGGTAAGCCACTGGATTGATAGTCATGGTGAAATAGCTAATGCAGATTTGTGTAAAATCGCTAAGGTAGATACTCTATCTGCTTCAAGAATGCTCAAAGCATGGGTAGAGCAAAGTGTACTTGTTCCACTACCTGACCGCGGCAAGCGGAATATGGCTTACTCTAAACCAACGCAACCAGAAGAGCTTGGTTTATTATCAGAGGCTAATGATAATAACTTGGATTCCTAGTAAATATTGTTACTATTCAATTTGTTAGTCTGTATTTTATTATCACTTACTGATAGTTAGTGTTGTTTACTTAGGAGTCAGATGTAACTCAATACTAAGTAGCGAGTGTTTATTTAGTTAAGTAATACGCTTTGATATTTAGTAGCTCTTAGATTCTACTATAGTGGGAGCTGAGCTAGTTACTACGTAGTAACTTTGAGAGGGTTATATTTTTATTATCATAGACTCTTGATAATAATTTCAATAGTTTATAATAATCTATATTAATCAATTAGATATAATTTAAATTATTATCAATAAGTGTAGTTTTTGGCGAAGCCAATCTCATCAGTAACCCGCTTTAATTTTTATTATGAGTTTCGCGTCCGCGAAACAGATATCTTGAGAAAAGGCAATGATAGTTATTCCTAGCTTAATTTTATAAGGTGCATAACTTGAGTAAAAGAAGAAGTAAAAGATTAAGAAAAAAACTTCACATAGGTGAGTTTCAAGAGCTTGGATTTCACCTCTCATTTTCATTAAAAGATGAATTAGATGCCGAGTCATTAGAGGCTTTTATTGATGAATTTATATTACATGCAATTGAAAATAACGGCCTAGTTTTTGGTGGTGGGTTTAATGAAGAGTTAAATGGATTTGTAGCCCTCGAAAAAAGGGGAAGTGTTACAGATTCTCATATTGCGAAGATTAAAATCTGGCTAGATTCTAAACCAAACATTATAAATATTAAGTTTGGTGAACTTGTTGATTCTTGGGTGTAATTGCCATTGTTAAAGTGGCAGTTTTAATCAACTTTACTAAAGTTTGAAGGCCAAACATCGGCCACAGATGGCAAAATTAATAATGTAATTATGCTGTCAAATTGATCACTTTCAACCTTCATTTCCCGCAAACTCATCATCGGTTCTGCATGTTGAAACCAGACTTTCCCAGCAATGTTTATACCGTTACGTTCAATTTTGATTGAATCGTCAGCCGCTAAAGAGTTGGATGGAAGCGGAATGACATTGTTTTTTGTTCTGAAAAATGCGCCAGCTTTGAAAGCTGACGCGCTAGACCAAGCCCAACTCATAAACCCACCTCTTGACACAACTAGTACTGCTTTATCTTCTGTATACTCCAACCATCGAAGAATCGCTGCTGTTAGAGAAACGCCATAGCGATTTGCGCAGCTTCCAAAAACTTCTAAGTTCACTATACTGTCAATTTGGCGACGATAATCATCAAATGGCATTAGCAAATACGAAGCAAATCTATCTGCGTCCGCCTCAATATCCTTTTCTTCTTGAGACAAATTGTACATATCCGCAGCATTTGCACACTCAAAAGAATCTTTTTGCTGGCGATGCAGTAAATAGTGCCCTAACTCATGAGCCTGAGTAAATCTGACTCTTCCCTGAGACTTCATATTACCGTTATAGAGAATTAGCCATTGTGACTTATTTTCATTAGGTAATAAGCAACCTTCCAAACCTTTTATATCAGCCGACTGTACTTCTGTTACAGCATCTTTCCAACCAAAAACACTTGCAGTATCTAAAGCTAACCTTTCAACATTGACTGGAAATCTAGTAAGGTCATGAGCAAGGCTAACCGTTTCTAAAATTTGATTTAGCCTGTTTGCTGCTTTAGGTGCTGTAAGCGTAGTCAAAGTCACTATTTTTTCTTGAAAGTTTCTAGAATTTTTCGCAACTGCTCTTTTGAGTCGCCTTCTAATTTTTGATAATTACGAAAGAATGCCTCATCTAGATGCCGCTCTTCTGGCTCTCGTACATCTTCCTCAATAAAATAGGTTGCACCAACACCTAAAACATCCGCTAATGCAGTGAGCTTTTCTGCTGAAGGCCGTTGAGATTCCCTATTTTCTAATTCCCAAATATAACTTTTGCTCAACCCTGATAGTTCAGCCAATTTATCTAAAGTAAATTTACGTTCTTTTCTGAGCTCGTAAAGTTTTTCGCCTAGACGGGTAGCCATATCATCCATCCTCTAAAAAAGTTTATCGAATTAAAATAATACCACGATACCGAATTTATTTTGACAAATATTTAATTAGGTTTATACTTCATAAAAGTTCACTATTCCGAATATTTTATATTGCTTATTTGGTGGGCTTTGAATAATGTGAACTGCAACTTCCATGGATTCTTAAAGAAAGGATTAAATGTGTCACGTACTCATGTAGATCATAAAGATATTGCCCGATTCGCCGAGGACAAAGTAAATCTGCCGAAAGCCAAGGCCGATGAGTACCGAGCGCAGGCAAGAAGATTAAGAGAAAAACTAGAGGGTTATATTGCTGAACATCCAGACTTTAGTCTAAAAAGAATGATGGTTGCAGGTAGCTTGGCTAAGGGCACGGCATTGAATAGCCTCAATGATATAGATGTAGCCGTATATATCAGCGGCTCTGATGCACCAAGTGATATTAAAGATTTGCTTAATTATTTGGCGGAAAAACTTAAGAAGGCTTATCCAAATTTCAGCCCCGATCAGGTTCAACCTCAAACATATTCTGTGACAGTTTCATTTAAAGGCAGTGGGCTAGATGTTGATGTAGTACCAATCCTTTACTACGGGGATAAAGATTGGCGTGGGGACTTAATCAGTCAGGATGATGGTTCATTTTTAGAAACCAGTATTCCAATGCACTTAGATTTTTGTAAGAAAAGAAAAAACGCGCAAGAAAAACATTATGCGCAAGTCGTTCGACTTGTTAAGTTTTGGGCTAGAAAAATGAAACAAGAGCAAGATGGCTTTCGTTTCAAATCATTTATGATTGAATTGATACTAGCGTGTTAAATTGCATCTAAATTTGACCCACCAAATGCATCGAATATTGACCCACCCTTGAGCTGTTTATTCTATCTCTAAAGTTAATTTAAGATCACTTTTATTCACCTCCTTTTTTGGTTTATTTGCA
>JAKFVD010000006.1 GCA_021732365.1 Methylotenera sp.
ACTTCGTATAATGTATATTATGTTAAATAGTAGAGGTGCCATCAAATGATATGCAATCCATTATTTTATGAAACGCTTAATCAATTGATCAACACTCAGTTTACCTGCCCCGTTTAATAACAATGGTATAAGCATAATGATGTACAGCAATGGGATTTTGTAATTGCCAAAACCATCACCTTCTTTATCGGTAATTCGATAGCCAGTTAATAGCTCTGATAAAGTATTCCATTCAGATGGCCAGTGAACTGCTGCAATTGCAACGATTGTTAATATGATGAGTGATATTGTAAAGAAACGTGTAGCTACACCTATGGCTAATGCAAACGCACCGACTATTTCAAAAAAAGTGGCCATCCCCCAGCTAATATCTGGCGGTAATAAGCTAAATGGGAACGGAAATGTGATATCTGCAAACCAGTTAGAACCATGTAATTTTTCAAAACCGGCTTCGCCAAATTCCCACGCTAAAATCAATCTTAAAAATAGCTGTGGCAACCAACTGCCTATCATTTCTAATTTGCTGCATATAAGTTGATAAAACTGAACAAATTGAGTGAATAACATCATGACCTCTCCTTTTATAGTAATTCTTAATTAGTCTTGTAATGCAGATAAACCTTACATGGCTTTTATCACTTTTGATTTTGAAAGTGGCTTATATTTAAAATAAACACGTATTCCCAGCAATACTATTAGCACGACTGCGTAGTAAATAGGCTCAGTTAGATCCTTTTTGACTAGCATCCAAAAGTGCACAACAGCGAGTATTGCAATTAAGTAAACGGCTTGATGCAGCTTTTTCCAATTTGTTTTTAGTCGTTTAATCATATAGCTGTTAGAAGTTGCAGCGAGTGGTATTGCAAGTAAAAACGCCGCAAAGCCAACTAGTATGCGCGGGTGTTTCGCTACGTCAATAAGCAGCTCATCCCACATAAAAACAAAATCTAGCCAAACGTAGGTGATGATATGTAAGCAAGCATAAAAGAACATAAACAAGCCAAGCACCCTGCGCAATTGAATTTGCCAGACTTGACCTGTTAACAATCGAATCGGCGTCATACCCAAGGTGATGAGTAAAAAAACCAAAGCCCACGTACCAGTTGAATGTTCGATAAATTCAATAGGGTTTGCACCTAAATTATCGTTTACACCAAGCCAAATCAGTCGCGCCAGCGGTAAAAGTGCAAATAGCCATATTGCCGCTTTAACGAAAACTATATGCTGCTTTTTCATTATTTTGCGCGTCTTAACTAAAAGTTTCTATTCAAATCCATGCCCGTATACATGTGTGCAACTTGCTCGCTGTAACCGTTAAACATTTTTGTTTTGATGCGTCCACCAAATAATCCAGCGCCAATCGGTTTTTCAGATGATTGTGTCCAGCGTGGGTGATCCACATTAGGATTCACATTTGCATAGAAGCCATATTCAGAGGGGCCAGCTTTATACCAAGTGGTTAAAGGCATTTTCTCTACAAATCTGATTTTAACGATGGCTTTACCGCCTTTAAAGCCATATTTCCATGGCGTTACTAAGCGCACAGGTGCGCCATTTTGGTTAGGCAGGTATTCGCCATACAGGCCAACCGCCAGCAAAGTTAATGGATTAGTCGCTTCATCCATGCGTAAACCCTCTGTGTAAGGCCAATCTAAGATAGGTGAACGCACGCCTGGCATGCTTTGCGGGTCACTTTCAGAAATAAACTCAATATATTTGGCATTGCCTGTTGGCTCTGCCCATTTTACTAAGCTTGCCAACGGCAAACCTACCCAGGGAATCACCATCGACCATGCTTCCACACAACGCATACGATAGATGCGCTCTTCTAATGGGGCGAGCTTTAATAAGTCTTCAATGCTAATCGTTTTGGCTTTTTTGACTTGCCCTTCAATGCTAATCGTCCATGGGCGAGGCTTAAATAATGTGGCTTGAATGGCTGGGTCACTCTTGCCTGTGCCAAACTCATAATAGTTGTTATAGGTCGTCACATCTTCATATTGTGTGAGCTTTTCACCTGCGCCGTAAGCGGTTTTGCTAAAGCCGCTTATCTTTTGTCTTGAATTGGCTTTAAAAGTAACAGGGGCAATAGCTGCTTGCGATTGTTTGGATAATAAAAGTGCCGATCCAGCAGCCAAACCAAAACCAGCTGCTTTCAGAAAATGACGTCTATTTTCAAACACCTCGCGCGAGGTAATCTCAGATGGCTGAATGTTGCTTGGGTTTAGCTTGGATTGATTCAAAATAATCATGAAAATGTCGCCCTAAATATGAACAATTATCGGTTTTAACCTGCAAAATGGTTACTTGTTAGTCGTTACAAATACGGCTCCCTTACAGTTATTAAGCCGTCAAATGCGATATTTAATCGATTTAAGTGAATTACTTAACCACTTTTTTCGGCCTAATTTTTTAACAAGGTATCAACCTCAGCGATTAAATCGCTATCGCCAAGCGTTTTTGCCATTTTTTGCGCATTAATTAATAATGTTTGAGCTGTTGCTGCATCGCCCATTGCAAGCTTAGTTTGTGCTAAACCCATGTTTGCCTTAACTTCATAATAGGCCCCGCCATTTTCTTGGCTAAATTGCACCAATTTAGTATAAGTTTTTTCAGCATTTTGAAGCTCTTTAGCTGCAATGTATATGCGCCCCATTTCCAAGCTGGCATTGGCGTATTGATCTAAAGTGCCTGATTTTTTTTGCATTAAAATTGCTTTTACCTGAAACTCAATCGCTTCATCATGCCTAGCAAGCGTGCTGTAAGTTGATGCGATACGCTCAAAGTTATCGGCACGTTCATTATCATTGTAGGCAAGCTTCTCACCCGCCAAATAGCTGGCTAGCGCAGCATTAAAATCTTTTGTATCGGCATAAACCTCACCGATTAAGTTATGGTTAATCCGCGTAAATTTGTCATTTTTTTCTTGTTTGGCAATAGTAATACTTTTTTCATAGCTGGCTAGAGCTTGCACATTGTTCTTGTTTTCTTTATGTAAATTGCCAATTAAAAGATAAGAAATAATCTGGTCAAATCCAGATTTAGCTTGCTTAAGCGATTGCTCTAAGGCGTTTAGCGCTTCCGCATAGCGACCTTGTGCGCCTAACGCCCTGCCCTGACACAGCAATCCATCTCTGTTATCTGCATTTGTTTTTAAAATTGCACTTGAAATTACGATAGCTTTTGCAAAATCACCTTGGTTTAAAGCCTGCGTGCAAGCAGCAGATTGGTCAGAAACTTCTGCTGCATTTAAATTAAAACTTAATATAAACAATGTAGTAATTAATTTAGTTAATGTTTTTTCTAGATTCATAAATTTCTTTGCTTTAGTTGGTTAAGTAAAATTGAATCGTTAAAATAGTGTTGATTGTGGTAGTAATGAATCTGACGCATGGCTAGTGTCATTAGTTGCCGAGGTGGCTGAAATCAGTTGTTTTAAAGCGTCTTCATCTATCACTGGCACGTTTAAACCGAGCGCTTTTTCTAGCTTGCTACCTGCCTCAGCGCCCGCCACTACAAAATCTGTTTTTTTAGAAACGCTACCGCTTACTTTGCCGCCAGCTGCTTCTATCATGGCTTGCGCTTCATCGCGTGACAAATTAGGTAGCGTGCCAGTGAGCACAAATACCTTGCCAACTAAGCCGCCTGTTGCTTTTTGTTTACCTGCATGCTCTGGCCAAGCAAGCCCCAAATCTCGCATTGATGCAATTACTTCGCGATTATGCGGCTCACTAAAAAACTGCAACAGTGAATCAGCCACAATTGGCCCAACATCGTTTACTTGCAATAGTGTTTCTACATCGGCATCGAGCAAGGCTTGCAGGCTTCCAAAATGGCTACTCAAGTCTTTTGCGGTCGCCTCGCCCACATTGCGTATGCCTAAGCCATAAATAAAACGCGCCAAAGTCGTTTGCTTGCTGTGGTTAAGTGCGTCAATCACATTTTGAGCAGATTTTTGCGCCATACGCTCTAAATTGGCCAAAGTGGCGACATCTAGTTTGTAAATATCATCCAATGATTTAACTAAATCGGCTTCTACAAGCTGGTCAGCCAGCTTTTCGCCCATCCCTTCAATATCCATCGCACGGCGTGAGGCAAAGTGCGTAATGGCCTGTTTGCGTTGTGCTGGGCAGATTAAGCCTCCCGTACAGCGCGCAATCGCCTCATCTAATGGCCGCTCAATATGTGAGCCGCACTCTGGGCAGTGGCCTGGCATACTAAATATTTGCGCATTTTCGGGGCGTAAATCCATTAAAACAGCAACCACTTCTGGAATGACATCCCCTGCTCGCCTGACTATTACAACGTCGTTAATACGGATATCTTTGCGGCGCAATTCATCTTCATTGTGCAGTGTAGCATTAGTAACAGTAACGCCACCTACAAACACCGCTTTAAGCCTAGCTACAGGTGTAATAGCACCTGTGCGGCCTACTTGCACCGTAATGTCTTCTACAACGGTTTGTGCTTCTTCTGCAGGGTATTTATGCGCAATTGCCCAGCGCGGTGCACGCGATACAAAGCCTAATGTTTTTTGCTGCTGAAACTGATTAACTTTGTACACCACGCCATCAATATCAAACGGCAAACTTGCGCGTTTTTGGCCAATATCAATGTAATAATCTTGCAGGCCGCTAGCCCCCAATTTAACGCTGCGCAAATCACTCACAGGAAAGCGTAATTCAGCCAAATAATCCATCGCATCTGCGTGTGAGCCCAGCGCAGGCACGCCTAGCGCTTCACCCAAACCATAGGCAAAAAAGTGTAAGGGGCGCGTTGCAGTGATTTGTGGGTCAAGTTGACGTAGGCTGCCTGCGGCTGCATTACGTGGGTTTGCAAATAACTTAGCACCTATCTGAGCTTGGGCTTGGTTCAAGCGCTCAAAATCACGCTTGAGCATTATCACTTCACCACGCACTTCTAATAATTGTGGCGGATTTTTAATTGCTAATTTAGTTGGAATCGCGCGAATGGTGCGTAAATTGTGGGTAACATTTTCACCAGTATAACCATCACCACGTGTTGCGCCTTGTGTAAAAACACCATTTTCATAGCTTAAGGTAATCGCCAAACCATCAAACTTGGGTTCAACTGCATACTCCACTTGGCTAATGCCCAAATAGTCGCGCACGCGCTTATCAAAAGCCAGTAACTCATCATCACCAAATGCATTATTCAGCGACAGCATGGCCTGACGGTGCGTAACACTGTTAAAACTATCGATTGCGCTGCCGCCAACGCGCTGCGTGGGAGAATCTGCGGTGATTAATTCGGGATAAAGTTGCTCTAGGCTAACTAATTGGCGGTATAAACCGTCATATTCGTTATCAGAGATAGTAGGCGCATCTAAAACATAATACTGGTAATCGTACTGTGCAATCACCGCAATAAGTTCAGCGACTTGCATACGTGCAGATTCTAAACTTGCCATGAATTATGCGGGGTGCGTTAATTAAACAAACGCATACTGGCCACGCTACCTGGCATCACGCCACGTGTCACCATGGTTGCATGAATGATTTTAAGCTGTTGCCTAATTTTTTCTATCTGCAGATCACCTAAAGGTTTTTGATTATCATCCACTAAATGCGCGTTCAAGCTACTGCTTAATTTTTGTGCAACATTAATCATTTGATTAAACGCTTGTTCGCAATTAGGTACTTTAGGGATTTCTAGCTGAAAAGTGACCGCTTTTAACACATTATTACGCAAATTTTCTGCAGTTAACGCCTGATTGTTTGCTTCTAAAGCGTAAAACAAAGGCAATTTTTGAGCACTCAAATCGTTGTTTGCATAAAAATGAAAACGTCCATCTTCATTTAATGCCATGCCGTTTGCTTCAGCTAAACCTCTAAACTTTGTGCCATGAATTGGCGTTTCTCCTTGCGCAACATGAACATTGATTAACTGATCCACTTCAATACAAAACTGATCCAGCTCTACCGCTCGTTGCAGCACGTCGCCACTGCCTTGCCACTCCACATGGGCATTTAGTTCTAGCCCCATATTTTCTACAGCGTACTGAAATTTATTGAGTATATTTTTTGCGATTGGCCCGCCACGATCGGCTAATTGAAGGCTGCATGCAGCTTGTTTATATTGAATTTCACTGGGATTAACACTTGATTTCTCAGCTTGATTACTTTGTACCAAGTGCCATTTACCCGCACTATCTAAACCAAAAATCATCATGGGCAATCTAATTTCATCAATGCTGTCAGCCATATTGCATAAAGCTTGGTGACTCATTTTTTGGTTGGCGAATAACATTGCAGTTAAATCAATGTGTGCATGCACAGCATCGGGCAAGGCTAATGTTTCTGGCATCGTGTGCGGGGCTGGTTTAATAGCCTCGACCGAGGGCTTCGCAGTGAAAGATTCACTTTCATTTGGTGCGCTTACAGCTTGATTGCGGTATTGGTCTGTAAGATTGCTACTCTTTTCTTCATGGATTATCGCATCTTCCAGCACATCGGCTATTCGCTGAATGGACTCAGCTTTCAGAGATGCAGTTGCATCAAACACTTGTTCGGGTTGAGTTGCAGGTTGACTAGACTCTTCAAAAATAGGCTGTTTGAATTTTTGTGGCACTTCAGCCAGCTCTTTTTCAACAAACGCATCGGTATCAATATAGAAATCTTCTGCCAACACATCTTTTTGCGGCACAATAAACTCGTTGATGACTTGGTTACGCAAATTTTTCTCTTGCAGCCAGTTGTAAATGACAACGCCTGCAATGATAAATGCACCCAGAATAATAAGTATGATTTGTAAATCTGACATGATGAGTGATTTTAAATTTAAAGGTTTTTAAGACTTAACAATATTTTTTAATTAATATCTACAAAAATTGTTACACAGCTTAGTCTGTTTTAATTAAGTATTATTGTCTGTTTAATTAGGGAATAACTCAAGCCTGCAAAGTTAATGCAGCTTCAATATCCACATCCACAACGCGCGAGACGCCAGATTCTTGCATGGTAACACCAATGAGTTGCTGTGCCATTTCCATGGTGATTTTATTGTGGCTAACAAACAAAAATTGTGTGTTTTCGCTCATTTTCTTCACCATATGGCAAAAACGTTCGGTGTTGCTATCGTCTAGCGGCGCATCTACCTCGTCCATTAAACAAAACGGTGCTGGGTTTAAGCGGAATAATGCAAATACCAGCGCCAGCGCAGTTAATGCCTTTTCGCCGCCCGATAATAATTGAATCGTGGTATTTTTTTTGCCTGGAGGCTGTGCAAATACTTGTAATCCAGTATCTAAAATCTCATCGCCTAGCAGCTCCAACCTTGCCTGCCCACCGCCAAATAGGGTTGCAAACAGTTCACCAAAATGCTGATTGGCAGTATTAAAAGTATGCATCAATTTATCGCGCGTTTCACGGTCAATCTTGCGAATCGCATCTTCAAGCGTGTCGGTCGCTTGCCTTAAATCCAGCATCTGGCTATCCAAATAAGTTTTGCGTTCGGTTTCTGTATTCAGTTCTTGAATCGCCGCCAAGTTAACTGCGCCCAAGGCATTAATTTCTTGCTGGATTTGGCTGGATTTACGCACCAAATCACTCACTTTAGCTTGTTCGCTCAAACTAGCTGCCAACACTATTTCGTCTTGTCCATTTTCAAGTAAACCTGCTTGGCATTGTTCAAAAGTCAGACGTGCTTCTTGCTCATTTAGGCGGTGCTGTTCTAAATGATCACGCAAAGGATGCAACTGTTGTTCGTTTTGCATGCGGGCACGCTCAAAGTTCTGCAAATTCAGCTCTTGCTCTGCTAAGTGGTTACGGGCATTAACCAGCCCAGCTTCACGATTTTGTTTCGTATCGATTGCCAAAACAAGGTTGGCTTTTAAAGTATCCATCGGTGTGAGTAATAATGTCTGTTCAACCTCTTTTCGACGTAACTCAATCGCGGTTTTCTCTTCAAAATATGCATTAAGTTTATTATTTAAATCACTGATTTTATTATTTATTAACTTTAAATTAAAACCAGATTCTTGATGATTTTTTTCCGCTTGTGCTATTGCCTCACGCGATACAAAATAGGCTTGCTCTGCTAATTGTTTAGCCGTTGCATCATTATTTTTAGCCAAAGTTAATGCATTAACTTGTGCAACTGTCGCGTCTTGCAATGCCTGTTTGCTGCGTTTATCATGCATTAACTGCGCTAATTTTTGCTTAGTAGCAGCCAAATCCATCTGAATACTTTTTTCACGCTCAAGCGCATTTTGTCGCGCCTGTTGTAATTGCGCTAACTTAAGTTGCATTTGGTGTTGGTGTTGTGTTGCCTGTCTCAGTTCTGTGTTTTCTTGTTGTTGCTGTTGGCGCACAAGCTGCAATTGGTTCTCTATATTTTTTAACGATGCATCAATTGCGCTCAAATTGTTTATCAGGGTTGGCTGATTTTGTTTAAGTAAATCTAATTGCGCTTGTCTTTCTAGTACCCCATGCAAGTTAGATTGCGTACTGTGATACGAAACACTGTAGCGACTAAATATATCGCCATGCTGATTCACTAACGTTTCACCAAGTTGAAGCTTACTGATAACAGTTTCTGCCGAATCTTCTGAAAATAGCAAATAAGTGCCTTGTAACCAATCTGCCAATACTGGTTTCAGCTCGGCATCACATTCTTCTATCATCTGAATAAGTGGCGTCAAGTTGTTATCATTAGCCAATAGTTTCACTTCAGCTTGATGGTCAAATCCCAGTACCAAAGCGCTTGGCGGCCTTTGCTCAGATTGACTATCGTATACACTTTTATTTGCAATCAGCGCATTTAATTTAGCACCCAAAACTGACTCTACTGCCACGCGCCAATCGGCATTGATTTTGATTTTTTGCCATAAATAAGCGCTGTTTTTTAAGCCAGCTCTTGCTAACCAATCATTTAACTTGCTTTCAGAATGCAGAGACTGCTGCATTTTTTGCAATGAATGCATCTCAGCATCCGCTTGATTTAATGAGCGCTGCGCCGTATTTTGCGAGTCGCGCAATTGGGTTATTTGGGCCTGAAGCGCCGTTTCATTTGCGCGCTGGCCTTGTAGATTCTTTTCAATTGTCACAACTAAGCTCTGCGCTTGCTGCAAGCTAATTTCAGTCGTAATAAGCTCAGATTCATTAGGTAACGCTAACCTTGATAACTCACCTTCAAATCGCTGTATACGCTGTTGATTTTCTTGAATATTTTGGATAATAAATTGAATATTGTTGCGCTCAACTATAATACGTTGATTGGCTTCGTTCAGTGCCTGATGGCTTGTTTGTGCTAGCGTTGTTGCTGCTTTTAATAAAGATTCTTTTTCTGGCAATGTGAGTTTTAGTGCAGCTAACGCGGCATTTGATTCTTGCTCATTCGCTTGCGCAAGCGCTAAATCAATATTCAATTGCGCTAAATTTTGTTGTAAAGCTTCGCTATTACTAGCATTACGCTCTAGTGATTGCGCCAGCTGTTGTAGCTGCTGCGCCATACGTTCGCGCGCTTCAGTATTCTGCTTAACCTGATTTTCTAAACTTGATACCTCTGCGTTAGCTTCATAGTAAGCGGCTTGTGCCGTATTGATGCCTTCTGAAGCAGCATAATGCGCTTGGCGGCTTAACTCTAATTCAGACTCGCTTTTGCGCAGTGCTGCCATCTGCGCTTCTAGCTGATTAACCAATTGCTCAACCAGCAATTTAGCTTTCTCCCAGCTACGGCTGGCATCCCGCTTCTTTAATAACCACAATTGTCCTTCTGCCAGCTTGTATGATGCCTGCAAGGCATGATATTGCTGTGTCACCATGGCTTGTGATTCCAGCTTGGTAATTTGCTTTTGTAGTTCGCGGCAAATATCTTCTACTCTAGTCAAGTTTTCACGCGTATCGCGTAGCCGCAATTCTGTTTCGCGGCGGCGCTCTTTATATTTGCTGATGCCAGCCGCCTCTTCTAAAAATATGCGCAACTCTTCTGGCTTGGCTTCTACAATACGCGAAATGGTGTTTTGGCCAATGATTGCGTAAGCTCGGCCACCTAAGCCTGTACCCAGAAATAAATCTGCTACATCACGTCTGCGTACTGCGCTGTTGTTGATGTAGTAAGTAGAGCCCTTTTCGCGCTCAATTACCCGCTTAACAGAAATCTCCGCATACTGGCTCCAAGCACCTGCTGCCCCGCCCAAGCTATTATCAAAAATAAGTTCTACCGAAGCCCTAGATATTGGCTTTCGGTTGCCAGAGCCGTTAAAAATCACGGCATCCATGGCATCTGCGCGCATTTCCTTGGCAGAAGATTCACCCAAAACCCAGCGCACCGATTCCATCACATTGGATTTGCCGCAGCCATTGGGGCCAACAACCCCTACTCGCTGACCATGCAAATGAATGGTGGTAGGGTCTACAAACGATTTAAAGCCAGCTAGTTTTAAGTGAGTTAAGCGCAAAAGATTGTTTTATTATATTTAGGGCTTTATATGATGAGATGACACGTTTTATAATATCGCTATTATTTGATATGAATGCCAATATGTCTAGCACCAACTTACACGATAGCGTTACCTTATTGGGCGACTTAAGCGCGCAGCCTTCTAAAACGCTAGAAACCTTCCCGAATCCAAACCCTAATCGCGATTTTCATATCCACATGGAAATCCCCGAGTTTACTTGTTTGTGTCCTAAAACGGGCCAGCCCGATTTTGCGGTGATTTATTTAGATTACATTCCAGACCAGCTTTGCGTTGAGCTTAAAAGCTTAAAGCTATATACCGTCTCATTTAGAAACGAAGGCTGCTTCCATGAAGCAGTGACTAATCGCATACTGGATGACCTAGTCACGGCAACCCAGCCAAAATTTATGCGCGTAACCGCTAAGTTTTATGTGCGTGGCGGTATTTTTACTAATGTGGTGGCAGAACATCGCCAAACTGGCTGGCAACCGCTACCAAGAGTTGATTTGCTGGCATTTGAATCACAAAGCAATATACGTGGCTAAATTTAGGCAATATTTATCGCTAGAAATACGCCTAAATGCCAACTAGTCGTTGACAATTGTTCTGTGCATCTTTAATATTGCGCCTCTTCGATTGATACACAATATGTATATCACATCGAAACCCAAATTGGTGGTAGTAATGGGGGTATAGCTCAGCTGGGAGAGCGCTTGCATGGCATGCAAGAGGTCAGCGGTTCAATCCCGCTTACCTCCACCAAAAACCTTGTTGAAAATGCTGTTAAGTTAAAATTTTCTTAAAGAATTTCATCAAATTGTAGTAAAATGCTGTTGTTGTAAATTAAGTAGCAATTCTTAGGTCCCCATCGTCTAGAGGCCTAGGACACCTCCCTTTCACGGAGGCGACCGGGGTTCGAATCCCCGTGGGGACGCCAGTTTAAACTCTAATTTGAGTTGATAATAATTGGCAAATAAAACAGTTAAGTTTTAATCAATGTAGCCAGCATATCTCTAATGATGTACTGGCTTTTTTGTATACATACCACCTGTATTTTCACGTAGTTATCAATCGGTTGCATTCAGTTTTATCTCAGCTAATGTTTTGACTAAAAAATCAAATACAACGCGCACACGTTCGGCCACTGGCCCGCGTTGTGGCCTGTACACATATATGCCCCACGGCGCTGGTGCTTGGTCTTGTAGTACGGGGATTAACTGCCCGCTTTTAATATATTTTTCGCATAAAAAATCTGCTAACTGCGCATAACCAATTCCAGCCAATACCGCGCCTAGTTCAGCTTCTGGGTCGTCAGTAATAAAGCTTGGGGCTGTTGGAAAGCAATCGGGTGCGTTTGCAAAAGACCACGGCCACATTCTGCCTGTGTTTTGGTCAATTAAGCCTGTATATGGCATGCGACATAAATCATCAATAGTATTGAGCAGCCCCGTTTTTGCTACAAGCTCGGGTGAGCCTACAATATAAAACTTTACCTCATTGACTCGCCTAGCCACGTTGCGATTATTGCTAAAAAAGCCAACACGCACACCTATATCCATTTGGTCAGCGACTACGTTATCAATTAAATCTGAAAACCTTAAGTCAAATTGAATGCTAGGATGCTGCTTTAAAAAATCGGTGAGTGCTGGTAATAAGTAGTGTCGGCCTAAAGAATTAGGCATTGTGATTCTGACTAAACCCTCTATTTGTTGGGGTTTGATGCTTTTATTGGATTGAAATAGCGTGTCTATCCCATCAATCAGGCTTTCGCATTGATGGGCGATTTGCTTACCAAATTCGGTAATAGTCGTATTGCGTGTGCTTCTGTAAAACAGCGGTTCGCCCAAGCGCTCTTCAAGCTCTTTGATGGCACGTGTAACAGATTGTGGCGATATGCCAAGCCTGACCGAGGCTTCTTTAAAATTAGCAGATTCTGCTACGACTTTAAAAATACGCAGCATTTCAAGTTGATTTTGCATTATGTAGTTAATCCATAATTTGGAATTATCAATTCCAAATTATTCCATATTATGGTTGCTAACACTATGCGATTATGTCAAAAAACTTAACCCATTTTTACAGCAGAATTTTTAATAAAAAAACGTAACGAAAAATCAAGGAGCCAAACAGCATGATTACTTTGAATATCAATGGCAAAGAACAACAACTCGATGTAGAAGATGATATGCCGATTTTATGGGCGCTACGGGATGTTTTACATTTAACGGGTACTAAATTTGGCTGTGGCATGTCGCTATGTGGGGCCTGCACTGTGCATTTGGATGGGCAAGCGATTCGCTCCTGTATTACGCCTGTGAGTGCCGCTGCAGGCAAAAAAATCACAACCATTGAAGACATGCAAAACCAGAAAATTGGGCAAGCAGTGCAATCCGCATGGAGTGAGATTGATGTGGTGCAATGTGGGTATTGCCAATCTGGGCAAATCATGGCGGCTACCGCCCTGCTCGCTACCAATCAAAAGCCAAGCGATGCCGATATTGATGCAGCCATGACAGGCAACATTTGCCGTTGTGGCACATACCCGCGTATTCGTGCGGCCATACACAACGCTGCCAGCAAATTAGCTTAAGGAGCCGACCATGAATGCACCGATTAATATCTCCAGACGCACTTTTATTAAAGCCACTGCCCTTGTAGCGGGCGGCCTGATTATTGGCTTTAGTATTCCGTACGCAAAACGCTTTTTAATGCCGGGCGCTGCGCCTGATGCCGCCCCAGATGCCGCTAAAGATGCACCTAAGTTACCAGCGCCCAACGCTTTTTTGCGTATAGGGAGTGATAACACGATTACCGTCATGCTTGCACACAGCGAGATGGGGCAAAGTATTTGGACAACATTACCAATGCTGATTGCTGATGAACTTGATGCAGACTGGAGCACCATAAAAGTAGAACATGCGGCTAGTGCCCCAGCATACATCCATACGACTTACGGCATTCAAATCACTGGTGGCTCTTCTACCACATGGTCAGAGTTTGATCGTTACCGCCAAGCTGGTGCACTAACGCGCGCACTTTTAGTCAGTGCCGCAGCTGAAAAATTGGGCGTAACTGCTGAAAGTATTAAAACAGAGAACGGCTTTGTAATTAGTGGTGATCAAAAAATCCCTTATGGCGATTTAGCAGAAGTTGCAGCCAAAATTGAAACACCCAAAACAGTCACACTAAAAGATCCAAAAGACTGGAAGATTATTGGCAAAGCCACTAAACGTTTGGACGGCCCTGAAAAAATAAACGGCACGGCAGTATTTGGCCAAGATATCCATTTTGAAGGTTTAATGACGGCAATGGTTGCACGTTCTCCAGTGTTTGGCGGTACGGTTAAAACCTTTGATGCAACTGCCGCCAAGCAAATAAAAGGTGTGCGCCAAGTGGTACAAGTGCCTACAGGCGTGGCAGTGATTGCCGATAATTATTGGGCGGCGAAGAAAGGCCGTGAAGCGTTGAAAGTGGATTGGGATTTAGGAGTTAACGCTAAACTTGATTCAAAAATAATGCTTGAAGAGTACCGAAAAATGGCGGCGACAGCAGGCTTACCTGCAGCTAAAGCAGGTGACACAAAAGCAGCGCTAGCGAATGCTAAGCAACTTGTAGAGGCTGAATATTCGCTGCCCTATTTAGCACACTCGCCAATGGAGCCACTTAACTGTGCAGTAAAAATTGAAAAAGACTCTTGCGAAATTTGGACTGGCACGCAAATGCAAACCACAGACCAGCTAGCGGCAGCAAAAATATTAGGGCTAAAGCCAGAGCAAGTCAGCATTCATACTGTGTTTTTAGGTGGTGGCTTTGGTCGTCGTGCGAATCCAGTTGCTGATTTTGTATCAGAAGCCGTGCAAGTCGCTAAAGCGGCTGGCGTGCCTGTTAAAACAGTGTGGAGCCGTGAAGATGACGTAAAAGGCGGTCATTATCGCCCCATGTATCTGCACAAAGCGAATATCGCTTTGGATGCTAATGGCATGCCAACTGCATGGCAGCATGTGGCTGTTGGCCAGTCTATTATGAAAGGCACCTCTTTTGAAGCTTTTATGATTAAAGATGGGGTTGATGCAACTTCTGTTGAGGGCGCTGCTGACTCGCCTTATTTAAAAAGCATTCCCAATTACGATATAAGTTTGCACACTGTTCAAGCAACTATTCCAGTGCAATGGTGGCGTTCAGTTGGCCATAGCCACACTGCATTTGTGATGGAAAGCTTGATTGATGAAATGGCTAACTTGGCTCAAAAAGACCCATTAGCGTATCGTCGTACTTTACTTAAAGACCACCCACGTCATTTAGCGACACTTAATTTGGCGGCAGAAAAAGCCGATTGGGGTAAGCCATTAGCTAAAGGCGTGTTCCGCGGTATCGCTGTACACGAATCTTTTGGTAGCTTTGTGGCGCAAATCGCAGAAGTATCTGTGACTGAGGGCGAAGTAAAAGTGCATCGTATCGTTTCTGCGATTGATTGCGGCCTTGCGGTAAATCCAGATTCATTAAAAGCACAAATGGAATCGTCGGTTTCATATGGCCTAGGCGCGGCCTTGCAAAGTGAAATCACCTTTAAAGATGGCATGGTGGTGCAATCTAATTTCCATGATTATCAAGTGATGCGCATGGCCAATATGCCTAAAGTGGAAGTATATATTGTGCAAAGCACCGAAAAAATGGGCGGTGTGGGTGAGCCAGGATTGCCGCCAGTGGCTCCTGCAGTGACTAATGCGATTTTTGCGGCTACAGGCAAACGCATCCGCACATTGCCTATCGGCAATCAACTGGCTTAAGGACAGTAAACCTAGAAACTTCAATAATAAAATAGGTAATAAATCGGCAGCTATCGCTTTAGTGTAAATATGCATAATTATTAAAAAATTGCTCAATAAATATTGTTTTTAATGTTGTCTGTTATCAGGGTATTAGTATTAAAAGTATCTTATATGTTGGGTAGCGCACATACAAATTATATTAGTCTTAATATGATTTAGCATTTGTAAATCGCACGTTAATGGATGTCATTTAATTAGACAGTGGCTCATAAAGAGGATATTCAAAAGCGGTGATTTTTGAATTCTCGTTTTTGACACATGCTTGGTAGCAAAATTTTTCTTAATTTCGGATGGTACTGAATGTCTATATTTGATCCTTCACGGCGAAAGTTCATACAAACCACTGCAGCTAGCACTGGCGCAATTATTACTGCTAAGCTGACCACTGACGCAGAGGCTAAGTCGGTTCTTAAGCCCAAGCAAGTGACAGAGCCAGCAAAGGTTAATATCTTGTTGCGCGTTAATGGTAGCGAGCATCAATTAATGGTTGATCCACGCATGACTTTATTAGATGCTTTGCGTGAGCGCTTGCAGTTAACAGGCAGTAAGAAAGGTTGTGATCAGGGCCAATGTGGTGCGTGCACTGTCATTGTCGACGGGCGACGTATTGTGTCTTGTTTGACGTTAGCCGTCATGCAAGAAGGTCACGATATTACGACCATTGAGGGTTTGGGCACACCAAATAACTTACATCCAATGCAAGCCGCTTTTATCAAACATGATGGTTATCAGTGCGGTTTTTGTACGCCTGGTCAAATCTGCTCCGCGGTTGCAATGTTAGATGAGGTTAAGGCGGGAATGCCCAGCCATGTGACTAGCGACCTCACCCGTTCGCCTAAAATGTCGGCTATTGAGTTTCGTGAACGCATGAGCGGGAATATTTGCCGCTGCGGTGCTTACTCAAATATTCAAGATGCAATTGCTGAAGTTGCGGGAGAGCGCACATGAAAGCTTTTAATTACGAAAGGGCCACCTCTCTCGCTGAAGCTGTTGCTAAAGTCTCGCATATCAAAGGCGCAAAATTTATCGCGGGCGGCACCAACTTAGTCGATTTAATGAAGTTGCAGATTGAAACACCAACCCATTTAATTGACATTAATGACCTAGGTTTAGACAAAATTGAAGCCAGTGCTGACGGCGGATTGCGCATTGGTGCACTGGTACGAAACACTGATCTTGCTGCGAATCAACAAGTGCGGCGTGATTACGCTGTTCTCTCGCGTGCTTTGCTAGCGGGCGCTTCAGGCCAGTTACGCAATCAAGCGACCACTGCTGGCAATTTGTTACAACGTACGCGTTGCCCCTATTTTTACGACACTAACATGCCTTGTAATAAACGCGAGCCAAATAGCGGCTGTAGTGCAATTGGCGGATACAGCCGACTACATGCCATTGTGGGCGTAAGCAACAGCTGCATTGCTACGCACCCAAGCGATATGGCTATTGCCATGCGGCTACTAGATGCAACAGTTGAAACAGTGCGACCTAATGGCTCAATCCGTACCATTCCAATCGCTGAACTGCACCGATTGCCAGAAAACACCCCCCATATTGAACACACATTAGAGGCAGGTGAGCTAATTACCGCGGTAACGCTGCCTAAGCCTGTGGGTGGTACACACATTTATCGCAAAGTGCGTGATAGAGCTTCTTACGCGTTTGCACTCATCTCAGTTGCTGCCATTGTTCAGCGTGACGGCACAGGCAGAGTGGCAGTGGGCGGCGTTGCGCACAAGCCATGGCGCGTTGAAGCGGCTGAGCGCGATATGCCGCGCGGCGCAAAAGCTTTGACAGCAGGAATATTAGCCAATGCGCAAACGACGCATGACAACGCATTTAAGGTTTTGCTAGTAGAGCGCACCATTGCCTCCGTTCTTAATGAAGTGAAAGGATAAGCAATGAAATTCGATACCCCAGCTTCTAGTAATCCAATCGATCAGCTTAAAGTCATCGGCAAACCCGCCTCTCGAATTGATGGACCGCTCAAAACAACGGGCACTGCGCCCTATGCTTACGACCGATACAACGTTGTATCGAATCAAGCTTATGGCTATGTGCTTGGCTCAGCAATTGCTAAAGGCCGCATCGCTTCAATGAATCTAGCCGCAGCTAAAGCCTACCCAGGGGTGATCGCTATTGTCACCGCAGAAAATGCTGGCAAACTCGGCAAAGGCGATTTCAATACAGCTTTATTATTAGGCGGGCCAGAAATTCAGCATTATCATCAAGCTGTTGCTGTTGTGGTTGCCGAAACATTTGAGCAGGCGCGTGCAGCGGCTTACCTTATTCAAGTCGAGTACGTTCGTACTAAAGGATACTTTGATTTAGCTGACGAAAAATCGAAAGGCGTTGCCAAAGACGACCCATATACGATTGCAGAAAGCGCAGTCGGAAATTTTTCTCAGGCATTTTCATCAGCACCTGTGCAGTTGGATGCCTCTTATTCAACCTCGCACGAATCTCATTCAATGCTTGAACCGCATGCAACCATTGCTGCTTGGGATGGCGATCAGCTGACACTTTGGACTTCTAATCAAATGATTGCTTGGTCTGTGGGCGAAATCTCTAAGACATTGCGTATTGCCAAGGAAAAAATACGCGTGATTTCACCTTATATTGGCGGTGGTTTTGGCAGTAAGCTATTTGTGCGTACTGATGCCTTAATGGCAGCGCTTGCCGCACGCGCTGCAATGCGTCCTGTAAAAGTAAGCTTGCAGCGCGCGTTAATACCTAATAACACTACGCATCGTTCGGCGACAATCCAGCGCTTGCGTATTGGCGCCACAAAAGATGGTCAAATCACGGCTATAGGTCATGAAAGTTGGTCTGGTAATTTGCCAGGTGGGAGTCCAGAAGCTGGCGCAGTCCAAACGCGGGCACTGTATGCAGGTGCTAACCGAATGACATCTAACCGAATAAGCCAGCTAGATTTACCAGAAGCCAACGCAATGCGTGCGCCAAATGAGGCTTCAGGCCTTGCTGCGCTAGAGCAAGCAATGGATGAGATGGCTGAAAAATTGGGCATGGACCCAGTTGTATTTCGTATTAAAAATGATACTCAAGTAGTGCCGGATTCTCCTCTCAAGGCAGGGTCAACTGACTCTCAAGCAAACAAAAATCGCAATCCTAATCCGCCCTTTTCGTTGCGCCAGTTAGTAAAATGTTTTGAAACTGGGGCAGAACGTTTTGGCTGGCACAAGCGCAACGCTAAACCTGGACAAGTGCGTGATGGACGCTGGCTGGTAGGCATGGGTACCGCATCCGCTTACCGCGATAATGTGGTTATGAAATCTGCGGCGCGCGTTAAACTGGATAATCGCGGCCACTTAACAGTGGAAACTGATATGACGGATATTGGCACAGGAAGCTACACGATCATTGCACAGACAGCCGCTGAGATGATGGGTTTGCCACTTGAGAAAGTAACGGTCAGGCTAGGCGATTCAAGCTTCCCCGCTTCAGCTGGTTCAGGCGGGCAATGGGGTGGTAACAGTTCCACCTCTGGCGTTTATGCAGCTTGTATGAAATTGCGCGAAGCCATTACGGTTAAGGCCAAAGCACAAGACCCTAAATTCGATATTACTAATGCTGTATTTGCTGATGGAAAAATTCAAAGTAAATCACAGAGTATTCTACTGGCTGACCTAGCAGGTAGCCGTGGTTTGGTTGCAGAAGATGCAATTGAGTTTGGTGACCTAGATAAGCGCTATCAACAATCAACCTTTGGTGCTCATTTTGTAGAAGTAGGCGTAGATGCAGCAACAGGCGAGATCAGAATGCGCCGTATGCTTGCCGTATGCGCCGCTGGTCGCATATTGAATCCAAAAACTGCGCGTAGCCAAGTGATTGGCGCGATGACAATGGGTGTGGGCGCTGCGTTAATGGAAGGGCTTGAAGTGGACAAGCGCTATGGATTTTTCGTCAACCACGATCTCGCTGGCTACGAAGTGCCTGTACATGCAGATATTCCGCACCAAGAGGTGATTTTTCTGGATGAAACTGACCCAATATCTTCACCCATGAAAGCAAAAGGTGTGGGTGAGCTTGGAATTTGCGGTGTAGCAGCTGCCATTGCCAATGCGGTGTACAACGCCACTGGCGTTCGCGTTCGCGACTATCCGATTACGCTTGATAAATTAATTGAAAAAATGCCAACAATGGTTTAATTCAATCATTTATACAATAAAAAGTAAGGTAAAAGTGTATTAAAAAGAATACTTTTTATTCTTAAAGTAACAGGCAAAAACTAGAGAGATTATATGAAATCTGCTGATTTAGATGTGTTAACTCACGCGCTGGAATGGCTGAAAAACGGCTATAAAGCGCATCTGTTCACCGTTGTACAAACATGGGGCTCTGCCCCACGTTTGCCGGGCGCCATACTGGTGGTGCGCGAAGATGGGCATTTAATCGGCTCTGTTTCTGGCGGCTGCATTGAAGATGATTTAGCCGATAAGGCGCGCAATCAAGTTTTACCCAAAACGCCGGCTATCATGGAATATGGCATTAGCCGCGATGAAGCGCAGCGATTTAATATTCCGTGCGGTGGCCGTTTGCAGATTGTGGCTGAGCCATTAAACGACGTTGCACAACTTTTATCTCTGGTTCAAGCTTTAGAATTGCGTAAGTTAATGAAGCGCTCAGTTAATTTAAAAACTGGGCAAGTTAAATTAATGCAAGTGTTACCAGAAGGTTTGCCTAAAATTGATGGCGATTGGTTTCATACCTACTTTGGCCCGCAATGGCGCTTGGTTATTATTGGCGCTAATCAATTAGGCTCTACGTTAGCGAGCATGGCACAAGTATTGGATTTTGATGTGCTAATTTGTGAGCCACGCCAAGAGATTCGTGAGGAATGGCACGTGGAAGGCGTCACTTGGGTTAAAGGCATGCCAGATGATGTAGTACTAGAAATCAACCCAGATGCGCATACGGCGATTGTGGCGGTGACACACGACCCCAAGCTAGATGATATGGCTTTATTAGAAGCACTTAAATCGGACGCGTTTTATGTAGGCGCGCTTGGCTCACACAAAAACCAAGAAAAACGCCGCGAACGCATGCGCATGTTTGACTTGAATGAGCTTGAGATTGCTACTCTACGCGGCCCAGTTGGCTTGCAGATAGGTAGCCGCACCCCTGCAGAAATTGCTATCGCTATTTTGGCAGAGTTGATTCAGGTGCGTGCGCAGCAACTTAAAATGGGTGCTGGCTTTATTGATGATATCAGCCAAATTAGCCATACTAATAAGGCGCGCTGCGAAGCTTAAGGCTTTGAATCAATTAGCTTTAAAGTTGTTGGCGTAAATCAGCTGGCGTATCAATATCTGCTAAAATTCCCGCATCTTCACATGCGAATAGAGTTACCTCATCAGGATAGCGTTTAATGATAGACCGCGCGCCCTCATCTCCTTTTAGGCTTTCTAATTGATTGCGAAATTTGGCAGAAAATCCGACAGGATGCCCGCGCTGGCCTTGGTAAGTGGGGATAACGATTGCAGCGCCCGCTTTTAAGTGCCTTGTAACAGAGCTAATTGTGGCGGGTTGGATATAAGGCATATCGGCAAGTGCAATCACAAACCCATCATCAGAAGCTGAAAATTGAGCTGAGAAGCGAATCGCAGTAGCTAAACTATCGGACATTTCTTGGTCATTTTTACCGCAAAATACAAGGTTAACTCCCCTGCTTGAAAGTAAATCTGCTAACACTTTATTTTCTGGCCTGAGCACAGCGATACTAGTTGGAACTGCCTGCATCAAACTTTCGGCTGATGCAATTGCAATTAATCGGCCGTCTGGTAGTGGCTGTAAAAGCTTATCCAAATCGCCATATCTACGTGAAAAGCCTGCAGCTAATAAAATGCCTATCATTTACTTCAATCTAAAAAAATCACTGTGGATATCATGGTTAATGTTATCCGTGCCGTCAAGGTTGCAGATTAGCTTGATTTGATTAATAGACGTCACGACGGTATCGACCAGATGCGGTCAATGCGGATAATGTGGCTTCGCCAAGAATCTCAAGCAAGTGATTATGCACCGCAGGCGCCATGCCACTGGCACTGCCACATACATAAATCGCAGCACCATCTGCAACCCACTTTTTAATCTCAGCTGCAGATGAACTTACAATATTTTGCACATAAAATCGGTTAACTTGGTCGCGCGAAAAAGCAGTTTCTAGCCTTGTGATTAAGCCCTGATTTTGCCAAGCGAGCAACTCTTCTTTAAAGTAAAAATCATGTTCAGCGTGACGCTCACCAAAGATAAGCCAGTTATTGCCTAGCCCTGCTAAGATGCGCGCTTTTAGATGTGCTCTTAAACCTGCGATACCTGTGCCATTTCCGATTAATATCAGTGGAATTTCATTAGGTGGTGGATGAAATGCGGTGTTCTCACGTATGCGTAAGGCAATTTGTCCCTTGACTGTTGCATATTCCGTCAGCCAGCCAGAACCAATACCCAACCGTCCATCGGCATAATGTATTTGACGAACGAGTAACTCCAGCTGGCCATCTTGCGGAATGGAGGCAATGGAATATTCACGGTGTGGCAGCGTTTTTAATGCCAGCAAAATGGCTTCAATACTTAACCCATTTAGCACGTTAAAACTAGCTTCATCATGCGGCAATAGCTTATCTTGCAACGCATCGCGTAATGTCATGCTTGATTCTGTTTGAGTACTGACATCCAAGCCAAGATGTTGCAAAAAGCTATCCACCGACTGTGGCGAATTACGCGGGCCGACTTCTGCAATATCGCCAGCTTGCCAGCGCATTTTTTTCTTTTGCGACATTAAACTTAAATGATAAACAGGTGCGCCTACACTGCCTTTGTTTAACTGTATACGACTGGTTAATTTCCAGCGTTGATAATCGGGCGTTTTCCAGTCGACCATTTCAGTATCTTGTGCTAAGACACTTAACTGATATTGCCAATGTCTTAATGCACCATCATCGTTGCGGTTAACTTCCACAATATCAAATAAAGGAAAGGCATTTGTATGTTGCAGCCATGCTGCAAGCGAGTGGCCAAACCCACAAAAATGGGTGTAACTGGCATCACCTAAAGCCAAAATACCATATTTAAGATTGGGGAATCTTGTATTTTGATGCATGACTTCGGTTAAGAATTCACGCGCATTATCGGGCGCATCGCCCTCACCAGTAGTGCTTACAACAAATAGCGCGCGTGAAAAAGTGTGCAGCATCGCAGCATTAATCTTTGAAAGCGGATGTAATTCAATCGCCAAGCCTGCATCTTTTAGAGATTCTGCTGTTTTTTTGGCAAGCTGCTCAGCATTGCCAGTTTGGCTGGCATAGGCCACTAAAATCGTGCTTTCATCTCGCAAATTTACGTCTGCGTTAACTAAGTTACTTTCCAGTATGCGTTGCAAAGTCCTTTGTTTATATCGCCACATAAACCAGCCGCAGAATGCTAGATACAGGACAACAACACTTGTCGCGTTCACAACATAAGATGCCTTAATACTAGTCGCATAAGAAGGGCTAGCGATAAACAAACTTAAGGCTACGAGTAGATATTTCATTCCAGAATCGCCATTAATTGAGGGAAAAGTGCGCTTCAAAACCATCTATCTTTTGTTCAATTAATAACACCGCAATATCTTTATTTGTTGCATATACCAACGCAGCTTCAACGCTTATTATTGTCAAGCCCTAGCTTACTGTGGCAACACTTCCAGCGTCAGCACGTATGCCAAACCGCGCTCTGTAGCAAGCTTATTTGAAACATTGTTATCTTTAAAATCTGCGTCTAACCAGTACAAACCTGCTTCTTCAAAAGTCACTTTGATTTTGCCATCTTTGTCAGTTTTGTATTTTTTCTCATCTAACTTGTTTCTGTAACGCGTTTGGCTGCGAATCATCTCAACTTCTACACCTTCAGTCGGCTTGCCATCCACAAGAAACGTAAACTCAACAGGCTCACCAACCACCAAATCGTTTGGATGTGTGCCAGCGACTAATTCAAGACCGCTACCCGTTGGCTTTAATGCTGAGGGCTTGCCAACAGTAATGAAATTTTCCATACGGCTAATTGATTCAGTCACTTTTAGCTCCTTTGCGTCAGCAGGTACTTCTTTTGCTAATGCTTCAGCGGCGCCCATAAAACGTTTAGGCTTATTTTCGGCATCTTTCCAGTTTGCTCTAAAGCCAGAACGTAGCAGCTCTAAACGATAAGTACCAATTTGTTCAAATTTTGCATCAAAAACGGTTCGTAGTTCACCTTTCATCACGTTAACTGGTAAAACTTTGCTACTGTCAGGCGCAATAATTGATAGCGCATCAATCACAAGTGGACGATGGTCAATGATGAATGGCACACTGGATGATGCCGCGTCAAAAGTGACAAATTGAGGTGCAGATAATACGGTGCTTGAAGAAGTAATCCAAGTACCATGTGCGTGCGCAATAGAGGCTGACACGCTGACAACCAAAGACAATAAAGCAATTATGAATTTCATCGTGATTCCTTAAAAGAGTATATAAATTAGGGTTTTAGCTCTACAACAATAGCGCCCAGCTCTTCTTGCCCTGTCGCTTTTGCGCTAACTGCTTTTTGTGCAGGCCATGTAAATGGCACACGAACCAACTCGCGCCCACCTTTTTCGCGGGCAGATTCAACCACGATGTTGTATTGGCCTGCTGGCAAGTTGCCTAATGGCGCTTTACCTTCAATAAAGTTTAACTTTTGCTCGCCAACTGGGCGAGTTGCGCCTGTCACTCCATCTAAAGGCATTGCTTGATTGCGCCCGCTTTTACGCCACCATTGGCGCAGATCTTTCAGCCATTTATCGCTTTGTTCGCCCTTATCAGTTTTCTTTTGACTGTACCAAACAGCTAAGTTTTTTTCGACCGACTGGTCGGGATTTTCAATCCAGATGGCCAAGTAAGGTCGATGATATTCGGCTGTATTCAAAGTAGGAATAGTCACTTTTAGATTGATCTCCCCCGCTACAGCCTGATGAGCGAAACCAACTATTAAGGCTGACAACAAAGGTGACAAAAGTGCAGGAACCCATTTACGCATTGACGATAACTCCTATAACTCAATTAAAAGTAAAAGTTAGTGAATAAATAAAATGACTAAAACTAGGGGCACTACTAAGCCCAAGCCAACCAACGGCCATGTGGCTGGACGATTGCCAGCGTGCATATGCAACATAAGCATGCCTGTGATGCAGAACACCAGCGTTGTGATTGAAAAAATATCCAAGAACCAACTCCAAGCATTGCCAGTATTTCTGCCTTTGTGCAGGTCGTTAAAATAAGATACCCAACCGCGGTCGGTTCGCTCATAGCTCACTTCGCCGCTCGCTCGGTCTATCACTAACCAGGCATCACCGCCTGGTCTGGGCAATGATAAATAAACTTCCGCATCTGACCATTCGCCAGCTACGCCAGCCATATCCACATCAATGGCGCTACTTATCCAATCTGCTGTCGCTTTGGGAAGTGCCGCTTTATCATCAGCAGGCTCGGCTTTAATCTGGTTTAAGAGTGGCGCAGGCACTGTGGCGGATTTTTTGGTCACCACAGGTATTGATTCAATAGAGCTTGCATTATTCAGGGTAATGCCCGTAGAAGCGAACAGCAGCATGCCAATAAGGCAAGCAGCAGAGCTAATCCAATGCCATCGATAAAGGTGTTTGAGCCAGAACGCTCTTTTTTGTTGGTTTATCTGGTTTTGCATATCTAGCTAATGATGAACATCTTAAATGTATGGTTATTTACTTTATTGAACAGTTAATACATAAAAATCAATGTAATCCTGCCATCAATGCAAATGAGAATTAATCTCATTATATCAGAAAGCAATGTGCAAACGTTTAAACGATGTGTAAAGTTAATTAAAGATTTCGATTAAAAAATAAATCTTTGCGCAAAACACTAATATTAATATCATCCAGCGATTTACAGCCTGTCAAAGCCATCGCTATTTCCAACTCTTCACGCAGCAAACGAACGAGATGCGCAACCCCTAATGCACCAGCGGTTGCAAGCGCATGAATATAAGGCCGCCCAATCATTACTGCTGTAGCCCCCAGCGCACGTGCTTTGATAATATCAGTGCCGCGCCGTATTCCCCCATCTACCAACACTGGTATAGCACCATTCACCGCTGTCACAACCCCAGATAAAGCGAATAATGTCGCAGGTGTGCTATCCAATACACGCCCACCATGGTTAGAAACCACAATACCAGCCGCGCCAATTTCAAGCGCTTTAATCGCATCATTAGGATGCATAATACCTTTGAGCAAAACTGGCAAACTGGTTTGATTAATTAACCAATGGATATCATCCCAAACGGGTGCTATCGCCATCAAACCATCAAATACGGTACTCATATTGTCTAACAGTGTTGGCAAAGAAATTAGCGAAACATTGGCTTGAACAGCATGCGCTGGCACAGAAAATCCAGCGCGTTGTTCACGATTTCGTGCGCCAGAAACTGGAGCATCAACAGTAAATACCAAGGCACGGTATCCAGCCATTTCGGCTCGCTTTACCAATGTCAGCGTTGCTTCACGGCTACCCTGCCAGTAAAGCTGAAACCACAAAGGCCCTTGTGTATTTTCTGCGATAGTTTCTAGTGCAATCGATGACTGCGTAGAAACAACAGCTGCACCACCCATGACACCAGCCGCTAGCACGCTAGCCAATTCGCCCTCTTCATGAAAAACTTTCTGAGTGGCAACTGGAGCCAGAATAATGGGGTGCGCCAAGGTTTCGCCAAAAAGTGTGCACCTAGTGTGGCCGTTACGCACATCCGCAAGCGCACGCGGCCATAACTGCAATTCCTGCCAAGCATCACAATTTGCAGTAACCGTTAATTCATCTGCCGCGCCGCCTTGCAAATAAGCCCAAGCTGCATCATCCATATGCTCAAGCGCATGCCTTTCATAATCTGCCGCGCAGACAATATCTTGTGGAACAGCACTTAAAGGCGCAACGACCATTAAGAGCTCCACTGCCTTAAAAGATTATGATAGTGCCCAGTTAACGCCACAATTTCATCTGTGTTACCAACTTGACTGCGCAGCCTGATTAAATTCATATCCAAATTAAATAACATGCTGCGCTGCCAAGCATCGCGCACCAAGCTTTGCACCCATAAAAATGAGGCAACGCGCTCACCTGCCGTCACTGGCTCCACCCTATGCAAGCTAGAAGATGGATAAATAATGGCGTCACCTGCAGGCAACTTAACCTCATGGCTGCCGTAAGTATCTTCAATTATCAGCTCACCGCCTGCATAGTCTTCTGGCTCAGATAAAAACACAGTCACGGAAATATCAGTGCGCAATCGCTCATTATTGCGCCTATCCATTTGAATCGCATTATCAACATGGTTGCCGTAAGTATTGCCATCTGCATAACGGTTAAACATAGGCGGCAATAGGCGTTGCGGTAAAGCGGCAGAAACAAACAGGGCATTTTTCTCAAGTGCCGCAATGATGGATTGCGAAAGTGCTGGGTAATCGAGTGACTCGGTTGAAAATTGTAGATTATGCTTGGCTTCAGCCGCCAGTGGCCCAGACGTTTTGGCGCCATCTAGCCACACACCTGCGTCAAGCGCGCCGCGCAATTGTGCAACTTGCATTTTAGTTAACACCTCAGGAATGTGTAAAAGCATAAATTTTCTACAAACAGTCACTTACAAATAATAAAAGCCCGTCAGCGAAAACTGACGGGCGTTGGCACTAGCTAATTTAGAACACAAACTCTGCTGTCATCATGGCAGAACGCGGTAAACCTAAACGCACGCGTGAACCACCGTTATTCAATGTTTCAACATATTCTTTGTCAAAAAGATTATAAACATTCAAACGCAAGTTTAGATTTTTATTCACCGCATAAGCCACCATCGCATCTGCAACGACATAAGATTCAATATTTGGCGTGTTAGTTAATGCAGGATTATCCGTTGTGATTAGGCGTTTTTGTTCGCCCATATAACGCGCACCACCACCAATACTAAAACCATTAAAATCATATTGCGTCCAAAGCGTTGCGCTGTAATCGGGCGTCCAGCGTACTGCCGTTGTATCTAACCCAGTATTACTTTGCTGGTCTAGTGCTTTGGCATTTAATTTAGTTAAGCCAGCAGATAACTGCCAGAACTCTGTTAACTGCCCTACTGCTAGCAACTCATAACCTGTCACACGTGTTTTACCGATTTGCGCTGCGCGTAATTGGTCATCAAAAGATGTTTGCTTGTCGTTTTCAGTGCGGAAAAGCGCAGCCGTCACGTTTAATTTGTTATCTAATAAATCCCATTTAGTACCAACCTCAATATTGTCGGTTTTTTGCGGGTCTAATGAACCGTTATTTTGGTTATTTGCGGTTGCGGATAACACAAAGTTAGCACTTCCTGGTGGCGTATAGGATGTGGCGTAAGCTGCGTAAATGCTGCCGTTTGGAGTAGGTTTAAATAATGCGCCAACTTTCCAGCTCAATAAATTATCTGAGGCATCTACATTGGTTGCATTAATTGTACCTACACCCGCAGCTGTAGTCACAGCTTCACTGTCAGTTTTAGTATTGTAGTGCTCAGAGCGCAAACCAGCATTTACTTGCCATTTATCGGTTAAGTCAACCGTATCAAAAGCATAAATTGCTGTCGTTAATGTACTGCCGTTTACCTTAGCACCTGGTACGGTATAAGGTACGCCTAATACGTCATTTTCATTTGGATTATAAAGATTAGCATTTGGATTAGCCGTTGCTGGGTAAGCCACACCGTTAATGGTTTGTGCAGCAGTGCCAAAAACTTTACTGCTTTGACTTTCGTACATCAATTCAAGCCCACCAACAAACGAGTTTTTGAAACCAAAAATATCAAACGCACTATTTACACTGGTTTGATTCACAAAAATCTCGTCATCACGGTCAATGCGTTGGCGCGAACGACTTAATGTCCAAGTGCTAGGGTCTGCAGCAGGTGCGGTGATTGCATTTATACCTGTTACAACGCGATCAATATTGGTTTTTCCGTAACGAGCAATATTACGAATCGTCGTATTTAGCGTTAAATCGTGTTCAAACTTAGCCGTTAACATATCTGCATCGACTTTTTCATAATCGTTATCGCTACCGTAGAAATTCTCACGGTCAACTCTTGCGCCAGCATTAATACGATCTGCCTCTAACGTTTGCGCCGCTGTTGGTGTCGTTGCTGGGGCGGTAACGCTAGGCGCTCTGAAAAATCCGTTCATGCCAATGGTTGGAATACCGCCATCAGGCGTATTGTCTTGGCGCACATGTTGCGAATATAGATAAAAACGCGTTGGCGTACCTAAACCAAAAGCAACAGATGGCGCAATTGAAAAGTTTTGGTTGTCCACTTCATCACGTTTGGGCACATCACCATCAGAAATCAACGCATTCAAACGTACTGCTGTTGTATCATTAATTGCTTGATTCAAATCAATCGTAGCGCGCTTTCTATCAGCGTTGCCATAACCAACGGTTGCATAATTGGTGCCATTTAAGCTTGGTAATTTACTAATTAAATTGATATAACCTGATGCCGCACCACGGCCGATATCGGCACCCGCTGGGCCTTTGATCACTTCAATTTGTTCTAAATTATATACATCGCGTGAAACTGCACCCAGATCACGAATGCCATCGACAAATAATTGATTTGAAGCATTAAACCCGCGCATAGAGAACGTATCACCCGCAGAAGTGTTACCATTTTCGCCCAACTGAATAGTAATACCAGGTGTATTACGCAATGCATCTGTTAAAGAGAACACACCTTGTTCGCGTAATAGCTCTTTTTTAATCACTTGCACGGTTTGCGTTGTATCAATCAGTGGCTTGGTAAATTTTTGGCTAGCAGAAACATCCGCCTTAAAAGGCACTTCTTTTTTTGATTTAACACTCACCTCTGGCAACTCCGTCACTTCATCTGCGGCATGTGCGTTAGATACGCTTGCGGCGATTGAAAAAGTGGCTGCAACCATTGCGGCGATACGAGCGGGATTATGCTTACGACTACGGATATGACTCATGGTACTTTCCTCTATGCTAAATAATATATCTGGCTGGCTAGAGGAAATACCGTTGGCTGGCTTGATGCGTTTTTAAATGATTGAATGACTGGTTATTTTTTCAACATGGCGATTTACTTGTAAATCGGTGTAAATATTTCAAAAGTTGTGTAAATTAAAGAGTTAATGATAACCGTTCTCATTTATAATTTCAAGTGTTATGTATGATTTGCTTTAAGTTTTAAACACTTATTTTAAGGAAACCGTTTCGTTGAACATTTTTAGATTAAATAGTAAGATAAAAAGCATCAATTGGCATTTATTGCTGATTGTGCTGGCTTGTTTTAGCTCGGCTTTATCTGCAGAGGAATCTATTTGGTATAAAGATGGCGATCCACTCAATACGCAGATATTCACCCTACCTAAAATTCCTGACGGTTATAGAGAATCTAATACACCTTGTGGCAGCGTAGACTTGAGCAAACCTATTACGTTGGCCGAAGTGGCGGATGCAAGCCTTTGTAATAACCCTCAAACCAGCGAGATTTGGGCAAGTGCACGCGCACAAGCGGCGCAACTTGGCATTGCTAAGTCGGCTTATCTACCTTCAGTCAGCGCTAATATTTCTGGCGGCTTAGGTATTTCTAACCCTGAGTCTAGTACGCGTAGCAATCCTAGTGTGAATTTAAGCACCAGCTTGGCAGCTAGCTATCTGTTATATGACTTTGGTAATCGAAATGCCAATTTAGAAAATGCCCGCCAATTATTGCTTTCTGCCAGTGCTAGCCAAAGCAGCACAGTCCAAACCGTCTTATTATCAGCAACAGTGGCTTATTACCAAGTGCAAGCCAATATTGCCGCCTTAGATGCCGCGCTGCAAGCCGAACGCGCCAGTGAAGAAAGCTTTAAAGCGGCCGATGCCAGATATAAAGCGGGTGTTTCGACGCCTGCTGACAAATTACAAGCACAAACAGCCTTTGCGCAATTAACGCTTACGCGCATTACCTCTGAGGGTAACTTGCAAATCGCTTACGGTAATTTAGTCAACGTAATGGGCTTGCCAGCTAACCAAAAAGTGACTTTATCAACCGCTGCGGGCAATGCGCCATCTACTATTTTAGAAGATGTGAATACCTTGATTGAGCAAGCAGGTACGCGTAGACCCGATTTAATGGCTAGTGAAGCGCAACTAAAAGCAGCGCAAGCCAATATAGATGCAAGCAAAGCGGCGACTAAACCCACTATTTCTATTTCTACATCGAATAGTTTGCAAGATGGCTCACAATTAAGCAGCAGCAATAATTCAACCTTAGGCATCACTGTTTCAATCCCTCTTTTCGGCGGCTACGCCCCAACCTACCGTATTCGCGCGGCCGAGGCGACTGCCGATTTACGCGCAGCACAACGCGACCGCTTGAAATTGCAAATCTCGTTAGATGTTTGGAGTGCCTACCAAAGCTTGCGCACAGCCCTAGAATCGGTGACCGCTACCGAAGTATTGGTGAGTAGCGCTGAGCAATCGTATCGCGTAGCTTTGGGCCGCTACAAAGCAGGCGTTGGCAACATTATTGATACGTTAAACGCGCAAAGCGCCCTAGCCAGCGCACGCCAACAAAAAATCCAAGCAAGCTTAAATGCCAATATTACCCGTGCCACTTTAGCGCAAGCCATGGGCGCGTTGGATAATGCCATGATTCAATCGTTGCCAAACGCTAGTACTTTATCTCAAAATTAATCAGACTTAACACTATGAAATTACTCAAAAAATTGGTTGTCATTATTCTAGTATTAGCCGCTGCGGCTGGTGCTTACTACTATTATCAAAAATCACACCAGCTTAAACCAGAGGATTTATACCGTTTAGATGAAGTGACGCAAGGCGATATTGAACAATCGGTGTCTGCCAATGGCACGCTGAATCCAGTGAGTCTAGTTAGTGTTGGTACACAAATTTCTGGCATTGTGCGTAAGCTTTACGTAGATTTTAACGATAGAGTTGAAAAAGATCAGGTCTTGCTGGAGTTAGATAGTGCTTTATCTACAGCGGCAATCGTTCAATCTTCAAGTAGCGTGCGTAACAACCAAGCTAACGTTGATTTAGCGACCGCTAATGAAAAACGCATTCGTGAATTATATGCGCAAGAATATGTTTCAAAACAAGAACTTGATACCGCTGTGCAAGTACTCAAATCGGCAAGAGCGCAGTTAGATAGCGCACGCGGGTTGTTAACACGTGACCAAACCAATTTAAACTTCACCATTATTCGCTCGCCTGTTTCGGGCATTGTAGTGAATCGCGTGGTAGATGTCGGGCAAACAGTGGCGGCCAGCTTTCAAACGCCAACATTGATTCAAATTGCGCAAGACTTAGCCAAAATGCAAATTGATACCAGCTTTGCTGAAGCCGATATTGGCAAAATTAAGGACGGCCAATTGGTTAAGTTTAATGTGGATGCCTTTCCTAACCGCGATTTTGAGGGCGTTGTAAAACAAGTACGCTTAAACTCAACTAATACCTCTAATGTGGTGACTTACAACGTGGTTGTATCAGTCGACAATAGCGATTTAACCTTGTTACCTGGTATGACGGCTTATGTGAATATTGCTGTCGCCAAGGCTGAGCAATCATTATTGGTGCCCAATGCAGCATTGCGCTACAAACCAAAAGTGGATGAAGAAGCCAATGCTAGTGGTGACAAAAAGCAAGAAGCTGGCAAAGGTGGTGACAGAAAAAGAAATGGCGGTAGCAGAAATAGAAACAAATCTGATGACTTAAGCGCTGGCAAAATTTATGTTTTAAGAGATGGAAAACCAACATTGGTAAGAGTGCAAGTTGGTATTACTGATGGCCGCTCTACTGCCATTAGCGCACGCGACTTAACGGCTGGCGACCAAGTAATTGTAGGTGAATTAGAATCTAACGGACAAGCGCCGGCTGGTGGTGGTACCCAGCGCGCACCAAGAATGTTCTAGGCTAATTTATGCAAAAAAATATTGAGGCAAAAGCCGTTATTGAAGTGAGTAATCTGTATAAAGATTACCAAACTGCGGCTGGTCCGTTTCCTGTGCTTAAAGATGTGAATTTACGCATTGAAAATGGCGATTATGTGGCCATCATGGGCCCTTCTGGCTCTGGCAAATCGACCTTTATGAATATTTTGGGTTGCTTGGATAAGCCAACTAAAGGCAAATATGTGTTGGATGGCCATGCAGTGGCGACCATGGAAGAAAATGCAGTCGCTGGCGTGCGCAATAAAACCATCGGCTTTGTGTTTCAAGGCTTTAACCTGCTGGCGCGGTCTAGCTTATTAGATAACGTTGCTTTGCCTTTGGTGTACTCAGGCATTGAAAAACCAGAGCGGCATAAAAGAGCCAAAGTACTGTTAGAAAAAGTTGGCTTAGGCAAACACATTAACTCGCGCCCTAACCAGATTTCTGGCGGTCAGCAACAACGCGTAGCCATTGCGCGTGCGCTGGTGAATAATCCCAGATTGATTCTTGCCGATGAGCCCACAGGCAACTTGGATAGCGTAACCAGTGAGGAAATTATGGCGCTATTTGGCGAGTTAAATAAAGAAGGCATTACCATTGTGCTGGTTACGCATGAAACCGATATTGCCGAACATGCCAAACGCCAAGTACGATTTTTAGATGGCAAAATTGTGCAAGACACACTCACAAATAGCCAACTAGCGGAGGTGCTTTAAATGTTCACAGCTATGTTGGGTGAAGCATGGCACGCCATGGGCGCCAACCGCTTACGCACATTCTTAACAATGTTAGGCATGGTAATTGGCGTAGGTGCGGTGGTACTGATGATGGCGATTGGCCAAGGTGCAGAAGCTTCTGTTAAGCGCTCGATTAGTGCCATGGGCAGTAATCTGTTTGTAGTGTTGTCTGGCCCGCCTAGCATGGGTGGCGCTCGCTCAGCCACGGGCAATGCGCCCTCTCTCAATGTAAAAGACGCCAATGCCATTGCAGAATTAGACGGTGTTGCGGGTGTTGCGCCTGTGACTATGGGTAAAGCGCAGATTGTTTTTGGAAGCAACAACTGGAATACCGACATATTAGGCACTACGCCTAGCTATCTGGATGTGCGCTCATGGTACTTGTCATCAGGTTATGCGTTTGCCGAATCTGATATTCGCTCTGCCACGCGCGTTGCTTTGATTGGCAAAACGGTTGCGCAAAATATCTTTGGCGATGATATTGATCCTCTAGGCAAAACCATCCGCATCAAGCAAAGTCCGTTTGTGATATTGGGCGTATTGGATAGCAAAGGTCAATCGCTAGATGGGCGCGACCAAGATGACACGATTATTGTGCCCTTAACGACAGCGCAGCGTAAATTATTCGGCAATCAGCTACCCGGAAGCGTGCGCCAAATCATTGTGCAAGCAGAATCAGATAAAGCGATGGCGATGACTGAAGAAGGCATTAATGGCTTGCTCAACCAGCGCCATAATATACGCGAAGGCGCAGACAGCGACTTTTCTGTACGCAACCTAACTGCGATTGCCAACTCAGCCGCTGAAACCACACGCACCATGTCATTACTTTTAGGCGCAATCGCTTCGGTATCTTTACTGGTTGGTGGCATTGGCATTATGAATATCATGCTGGTTTCAGTCACAGAGCGTACGCGCGAGATTGGTATCCGCATGGCGATTGGCGCACGTCAGCGCGATATTCTGATGCAATTTTTACTAGAGGCCATCGTTATTTCTATTGTTGGTTGTTTGATAGGTATTGGCATTGGTGTGGGTGGCGCGGTATTAGTGAGCATCTTCACCAAAGCAGAAGTCATCGTATCCACCAATTCGGTACTGATTGCATTTAGTGTAGCAGCCAGTATTGGCGTATTTTTTGGCTTCTACCCTGCCCGCAAAGCGGCAAAACTTAACCCGATTGAAGCATTAAGATATCAATAGATAATGGTTTAATGTACAGCTATAAAGTTATAGGAATAAGTTTTTTAAGAGTTTGTTGAATTTAAAACAAGTGATTTATACTTTGCAGATAAATTAAATTTAACAAAAAGCCCCCCCGTGTTACATGAACGGGTTAGTCACTTTCGTCCCTTTAATCCAAACTTTAGCCCTTAATAACGAGAAAGCACATTTTGAGCAAGTTCATCATTCGCCTAGAACAGCCAGAAGATTTCGTAGCGATTACTCGCGTCAACGAGTTGGCCTTCAAGTCGGTGCCTCACAGCGAGCAAACAGAGCATTTCATCGTTCTGGCACTTCGCAATGCTGGCGCGCTTTCAGTGTCACTGGTCGCTGAGCGGTCAAACCAAGTCGTAGGCCATGTCGCATTTTCGCCTGTGCAGTTTTCAGATGGTTCGATAGGGTGGTATGGCTTGGGGCCAGTTGCAGTTATTCCAGAACTTCAACATCAAGGTATAGGCAAGGCTCTTATCAACAGCGGGCTTGCTTCCTTGCGCTCAGTAGGCGCTTCCGGCTGTGTGGTCCTCGGTGACCCAAACTAGTATGGGCGTTTCGGCTTCAAGAGCCATTCAGATTGCATCTTTGAGGGCGTACCAGCGGAGTATTTTCAATCGCTAACGTTCGGGTTGCATTCTGCAGTGGGCAAAGTTACTTACCACGAGGCGTTTAGTGCAAAGGGTTAACAAGGCGCTGAATGTCTGCTTTGCGCCGCAAGCAGTAGCTGATTCAAATAGGCACAAATTTAATATTAGCAGTTACATGTCAATGACAAGTATTAAATTCCAGTTGTCATTTTTATCTGATGTGGTGAGCCAATCAGCCTATCAAATCATGTTAATTCACTAAAAAAACCGCTATTTAGGTTCGCTAACAAACCCTAGCTTAGTTATCCCAGCATTCTGTGCGTCTGCCATCACTTCTGCCAGCACCTGATATTTGGTTTCTTTATCAGCGCGAATTTGCAATTCTGGTTGCGGTTTAATATCGGCGGCTTGTACTAATTTTTGCTTCAATTCACCTTGCACCAAAGGCGCGTCATTCCAGTATGTTTTGCCAGCGCCATCTATCGCCAAGGTAATAACTTCTGGCTCTTCTGGTAGGGTTTGACTGGTTGCTTGTGGCAAATCAATTTTGACTGCGTGAGTTAATAATGGCGCGGTAATAATAAATATCACCAATAAAACCAACATCACATCCACTAAAGGTGTAGTGTTGATTTCACTCATCGGTTGTGAGTGCGCCTCGTTGTTGGAAGCATGGCCGCCTATCATGCTGGAACTCCCATTGGTTTAGCGCTTTGATTGTGTAGTGTTTTAACATTGTGCTGATTTTTTGCATTTTGTTGCTTAACAACCAAAGGTGCGCCCGTCGTTAATAGCACATGTAAATCTTGCCCGAAGCTATCTAAAGTGGCGGCAATAATGCGGTTTTGTTTCACAAAGGAGTTATAAGCTAACACAGCAGGAATTGCCACGGCCAAACCAATCGCGGTCATAATCAATGCCTCACCTACTGGGCCTGCTACTTTATCTAAAGTGGCTTGTCCGCTGGCACTGATGCTGGCCAGTGCATGGTAAATGCCCCACACCGTACCGAATAAACCAACAAATGGCGAAACACTGCCTACAGAAGCCAAAACCGACAAACCTGACTCAAGCTTAGTCGTGGTTTGTGCCACACTGCGACGCATGCTACGCGCGATAAATTCATCGTAGCTACAGGATTCTTCGATATGTTTTGACGCGTGTAATTGGTGGTGATGCGCTGCATCAACCGCATTAGCGGCTAATTCGTGTGCAGGTGAATCAATTTTAATCATCGTGATGGCTGATTGCAGATTTGGCGCATCCCAAAATTCGCTAATGTAGCGCTTTAAGGCGCTTTTTAGCTGAATGCCTTGCACGGTCTTAACAATCATAAAATACCAGCTTGCCACCGACATCATCATTAGAATAGCTGCCACTGACATAGAGACGAAGCCGCCTTCCATAAGAAATTTTAAGGCTTCAAATTCTGTTGCTTGTTGCATGTTACTTCCTTTAATTTAAAACGTTTTTACTGATAAAAATTCGGTGCAAAATACGTGTTAACTATCCAGCGAAAACTTGACTGGCACAATCACATACGCACTTAAAGCTTGATTGTTTTTCTTAGCAGGGATAAAACGCCAGCGTTTTACCGCTTTAATCGCGGCGTCATCTAGGCGTTCTGATCCACTACTTTTTTCAATTTGCACATCTTCAGCTGCACCATCCGAAGAAACCAAAACCCTCATCAATACGCGACCTTCTTCACCCAGTCTGCGTGATGTGGCTGGATAATCAGGTGCTGGGTTATTGAGATAAGACACACCAAAACGTGGTGGCTCAATTTTTTCTTCTGCTACTTTTTCTACCACTGGTGGCGCTTTGGGCGTTTCAGACACTTTCACAGGCTCAGCAGGGGCAGCTGGCGCTTCTTCTACAGCTGTCTGCTCTGTAGTTGCTTCAACAAGTCGTTCTGTTGGCGTTTCAATCGGTTTGATTTTTTCAACGACTTTTTTAGGCTTAACAACTGGCTTCACTTCTGGTTTTGGCGGTTCAATCACAGGTACTAATTCCGGCTCAGGTGCTGGCGGCGCAATCAGACTCACCATCATAGGCTTAGCAGGCGGCAATTCTATTTTAGTGAGCGGTTTTTGCGTGACTAATAAATAAATAGCACCAATATGTGCCAGCACAACGAATAAGGTGGTTAACCATGAATGCACTTTTTGCGGCGGTGTTGGGCCATTTAAGCGTGCGGTTTGTAAAGGCAAGGCATACAGTCTGCTTACTTTTGCATGCACATCAGTCGCGTCAGATGCATATTGCTGACGCAGTTTTTCATTGCGCACAGAAAATAAATTAACGACTGTTGACGTTTGGCTGCTCATAAAATATCAATTCAAATATTTAAGCTGAATTACTTGGTTAATATCAGTTTATTTTGCTTGGTAATGCGCAAAACATAGGTTTCGTTTAAATGCTCAATCATCACTTCTTTTACATCGGTAAATAGCTGCTCTGTACTTAAGCGCTTGATGCGCGAAATTTTAATGTCATGATTCGGCGCTTCGTCCGCCACAATCGCCACATCAAAGCTCATGTGTTCTTTTGCCGTTAAATTAGTAATGACTTTCATATTTAAGCCTATTAATTCCCTTGTTAAAAAAGTGACCGCCTTACATGACCGGTTTATGTTGAGTAAACATTGTCAATGCAGCCATAAATCAAGGAGATGCATTTGCATGCATTTGCAACATTTAAGACGTTGTTAGGGACGCCTTAAATTCTGTTGCTAACCACTAAACGCGGTTAGCGTAATATTCCACTACCAATTGCACATCGACTGGAAACGGCACATCTGATACCGCTGGTAAATGTGCGACTTTTACTACCTGTGCAGTTTCATCCCAAGACAACCACTCTGGTCGCGCCAATGATGGTTGCTTGATGGTTTCCACTACCATGGGAATATTTTTACTTTTGGCTTTAATTACCAATTCGTCACCCACTTTTAGGCGAATCGATGGGATATTGGCGGCTTTGCCGTTTAGTAACAAATGGCCATGAGAAACGAGTTGGCGTGCAGCGACTACGGTTGGCGCATAGCCAGCACGAAACACCACGTTATCCATGCGACGTTCTAATAGCTGCAATAAGCGCTCGCCAGTTGGCTCCTTGCCTTTACGCGCATCTAAAATTACGCGACGCATTTGCGTTTCTGTTAAGCCGTAGTTGAAGCGAATCTTTTGTTTCTCTTGTAGCTTTACACCAAAATCAGAGCGACGTTTGCGTGATGCTTTATTGCCGTGCTGACCAGGCGGTGTTGGACGCGCTTCAATGGTTTTGCGTGATAGCCCAGGCAAATCAAGGCCTAATGCGCGCATGATTTTGACTCTTGGACCTGTTAATCTTGACATATCTATCCTTAATACTTTTAATTGTTAATTTTTTGTTTACTGCAAAGTTACGTGCATCGGTAAAATTTTTACTTCTAGCGCTTGATGCTCACCTACGATTTCTGACCATTGGTTGAGCAAGCGCTTGGCGATTTCTTTTGATAGCGGACTATCAGCATATTCAGGCGCAGTCAGCTTTAGCGATAAATCAGCCGCTAACTTTGCCAAGTCAAAAGATGGCTTGATAGCATAATGAGTTGCGACGCAGCAGATTGCAGACAACACATCTTTGGCGGTTGGCAAGTCGGGATCAAATAAAACGCTATGCTTTACGGTATTCGGCATATGAAGTTGCATAAAATTACTCAGTTTTAATGTTAATGCAAATGATAATAGTTCTTATTTAAAAAGTAAAGTATAAATGATTAAAAACTATGTTTAGCTTATTTCGACTAATAAATTAGGCCTAAAAACAGCTATGGAATTACAATTAACGATTACAAATTGAACAAAAAATCTAGGATTAACTTGCCATGCATGCCTCAATCGCCTTCATAAAGCGCTATCCTTTCGCGATGCTGCTTGCAGTGCAATTATTAAGTGTGTTGTTTTATGGGTTTATGACCGACTCAAAAACCAGCTTACTTATTTTTAATTGCCTAGGGCTAATTGTGCCAATCTTGGCAGTTTGGGTGGTGTATCGCAGCCCTATGGCAAGCTGGGTTGGTTTTACCTTAATCACGCTGTCGCTTAGCACGTCTTTATTAGCATTGCTAGGTGGGTATACGCAATTGCTGGTTTGGGCGCACGGTTTTGAAAGTTTGCTATACTTTTATGCGGCAGCAGGCATGGTGTTGGTGATGTTTGCAGATGATATTGTGACGGTGGATGAGCTGTATGCAGTGGGCGCAACATTTACTTTGCTGGTGTGGGGATTTACTCTGGCGTATTCTGTTTGCCAGCAAATTTATCCAAATAGTTTATTGGCCGCCATTAACCCCAGCAACCCGCGCAGTTGGGTGGAATTATTATTTATGAGTTTTTCGATTCAATCGGGCACAGGGGTTGGTGATGTAATACCAATTTCCAGCCCTGCGCGAGCAATTGCTTCATTGCAAATTTTTTCAAGTGTCATGTATCTAACAATTGCAGTATCGCGCTTGGTGGGCTTAACTATTCAGTTTAAAAAATAACTTGGTCAATACAAGAAATAATTAAGGTAATCTATAAACCAGCACCGCATCGCCTTGTTTGTAGCCAAAGATTGAGTTGCCGCCACTGGCAACCGCAATATATTGCACGCCATCAATGCTATAAGTGATGGGTGGCGCGTTCACACCGAATTCTGATTTAGCTTGCCATAATAGCGCACCTGTTTGGCTGTTGTAGCCATTGAAATTTCCGCTGCCCTCACCCGTAAACAACAAACCACCAGCAGTAGCCAACACACCACCAATGAGCGGTTGAGCGGTTTTATTCTGCCAGGCTATTTTGCCTGTACTTAAATCGATTGCTGACAGTAAACCCCAGCGCGGATCTTGTGTAGGCTCACTGGCTGCATAGCGAATCGCAGGCTTGCCATCTTTGGCTGGCGTTTCGTGCAATGTGTATTTAATCGGCGCATGAATACCCGCCACAAATGCGCGTTGATGCGCCTCGTCCACACTCACGGGGCTCCAATTTGAGCCGCCTAAAATGCCAGGGTAAACAACAGTGCCGTCAAAGGTGGCTTTTTGAAATAGATTTTTTTGCGGTACAAAGGCTTCAGATTTTTTGATTAATTCACCAGTTGCCCTATTGTGAATATAAAACCAGCCTGTTTTACTGGCTTGGCCGACTGCGGCGATTTTTTTGCCATTCAAATCATAGTTAAATAAAACAGGCGGACTGGCTAAATCGTAACCCCATAAATCGTGCGGCACTTGCTGATAATGCCATTTCAACTTGCCAGTATTTGTATCTAATGCAACCAATGAAACGGTATATAGATTATCGCCTGGGCGTGAAATATCGTTCATCTGCGGGCTTGGATTGCCAGTACCGAAATAAAGCATATCGGTTGTGGTGTCTATCGCTGGCGTACTCCAAGCAGAGCCACCACCAAATCTGGCTGAATCTGGATATTGTGCTGCATCAATTTTTTCTTGCGCTACATCTCTGTTAAGTACAATGCCATCTGCTGTATTTTGAGCAAACTGCCCTTCCCAACCGCTTGCAGGAATCGTGTCAAATTGCCATGCGCGCTTGCCATTTTCTACATCATAAGCCGCTAAAAATCCTGGTCTACCAAAGCGACCTGTCACGCCAATCACCGCGCCCAATGGGGCATCAGCGGTTGGATTATCAATATGCAAGCCATAACCAACGCCTGTAATGCCTACAATCACTTTGCCTTTGTACACCACAGGCGCCATGGCGATACCAATGCCTGTGCCGCCAGTTACCTTGCGTGCGCTATTCGGGTCGTCCTTGTTTAAAGAATCTTGGCCTTCTGTTGTGATTGCGGATTCAACCACATCAATATCCCATATTTTCGCCCCGTTTTGAGCGTTAAGTGCGATTAGGCGCGCATCTACAGTGCCAATAAAAACCTTGCCATCAGCCACTGCAACGCCTCTATTTGCGGGGCCGCAGCACATTTGCCAGTCTTTGCGTCTATCGTGGGTGTAGCGCCATAGTTCTTTACCAGTTTTGGCATCAAGCGCGGCTACGTGATTATAAGGAAGCGATAAGTACATGATGCCATTTTGCACAATTGGCGTGGTTTGAAAGCTACCCACCACGCCGCTTTTGTATTGCCAAGCCTGTACTAATTTTTTGACATTCTGCTGATTAATTTGCGCATTAGGCGAAAAGCGCTGGCTTGTGTAATCGCGTCCAAAGCTAGGCCAGTCTTGATTGACGGCCTGATAAGACGTTTTATTTGCCGTGCAGGCTTGTATGGCAAGCATTAAAAGCAAAGCAATGACACTAAAAGAGAGATTTTTCATGATTGCAATCTGAACAGTTTGTATACCGACTAGTATACAACAAGTTATTTCATTCAACAGCCAAAAATCCCATAAAAATTCACACAAATAATTTGAATCTAAAAACCGCTATTTACGTATAAAAGCAGGTAGATACTTATTAACCCATTTTAAATGTTAGGGATTTAAATGAAGACTATTCAAAAACAGGCTCAAGCACTACTGTGTAATAGCTTGCTTGCCAGTGCGGTTGCCGTAATCTTTGCGACTTCGGCTTTGGCAGATGAATTAAATTATAGTAACAAGCTATTATTAACTGGTGGCGTTTCACAAGTTGAAGGCGCTGCTGGCGGCGGGTTAACACCTTGGGCGGTAATCGGTGGTTATGGCACCAATAATGAGGTTGGCGGCAGCGTACATTACACTTATGTAAAGACAGGCGACTATAAGCTAGACACTTATGGTTTTACGATTGGCTTATTTGATCGTGTTGAATTCTCTGTAGCAGAACAATCTTTTGATTTGGGTAAATTGCGTAACAAAGTCACCGCTGGCTTAGGTGCAGATGTGTTTGGTCGCAACCAACTTACACAAACGATTGTTGGCCTTAAAGTGCGTGTGGCAGGCGAAGCAATACTGGATGCAGATACTTGGATGCCGCAAATTGCAGTGGGTTTGCAATATAAAGACAATGACGAAACTGATTTCATTAAAAGTGCTGTGATTGGCGCAAAAAGTGATCACGGTACCGATGTGTATGTATCTGCCACCAAACTACTGCTGGCTCAAAATTTATTACTAAACGGCACCTTACGTTTAACCAAAGCTAATCAGTTTGGTTTGCTCGGATTTGGTGGTGATAAACATGATAGCTACCAACCTATGCTTGAACTCTCAGCAGCTTACTTATTGCGTAAAGATTTGGCCATTGGTGCTGAATACCGCATGAAACCAGATAACTTAAGAAGCCCTGCGAATGATCTGCTATTTGGCGGTGCAAATGTGGTGGATTTAAAAGAGGATGATGCGTTTGATGTATTTATCGCTTATGCGCCAACTAAAAATATTTCATTAACCGCTGCTTACGTCAATTTAGGCAACATTGCGACAGTTAAAGCCGTTGGTGCCGATTACGGCAACCAAGAAGGCGTATATCTATCTGCGCAAATCGGCTTTTAAGCCAATTATCCTCATTAAAAGTAAAAGGAAACATGATGAATATCAATATTAAAGCAGCTACTGCTGCGCTATTAGCCACAGCTACATTTTTAATGGCTCAACCTGCAATCGCAGAAGTGTATGCACAAAACCCTAACCTTGGTAACACACCAATGGAAGGCACAGCAACATTTGAGGCTTTTGGCGGCAAAGAAGGTCTAGTAAAAATTATGGATGACTTTATGATTGGCTTAGTGGCTGACCCGCGCACCAAACCATTTTTTGACAACAACAAACAAACGTTTATTAAAGCCATGCTGGTTGAGCAAATGTGTGAACTGATGAATGGTGGCTGCAAATACCCAGGCCGCGATATGAAAGCGTCGCACGCCAATATGAAAGTCAATCGTGAGGGGTTTAACGCGCTGGTTGAGCAATTTCAGTTTGCGATGGACAAACATAACGTCCCGTTTAGCGCGCAAAATAAATTACTGGCTAAATTAGCGCCTATGTACCGTGAAATAGAAACGACAACTGGCGATGCGGTACCTCCAGTTTTCCCTAAAGCCGAGTAACATTTTGTTCGTTTAATCGCGCGCGGCCATATTCAAATGGCTGTGCGCGCAGCAAATTTAAACTAATCATTAATAAATTTATAAGGTTGACGGCTTACCGTGAATTAAAATTGAGGTAGTATCCAATTTTACTTAGTAGGTTAAATATTATGAGCCAAGCGAAATCATCAGAAGAGCTGTTTCATTTGATTGCCCTTAGTGGGCAAGGTGATCGTGTGGCGTTTCAAGCGCTTTATGATGCGACCTCTGCCAAGTTATTTGGCTTATCGTTGCGTATATTGAATCGACGCGACCTAGCTGAAGAAGCCTTACAGGACGCCTTTATTAATATCTGGCATCATGCACAAAATTATCGCCCCGAAAAAGCGGCAGTAATGACTTGGATGACAACCATAGTGAGAAACAAGTGCTTTGATTTACTACGTGCGATGCCACATGAATCACAATTAATAGATGATGAAAGTATGGATGACTGGGCGTCTGACGATTTAGGCCCACTAGAAAAAGCCACCGAGCAAAGTGAATCAAAAGCATTATTGAATTGCATGAACGGCTTAGCGCCCTTGCAACGACAAGCAATTGCACTCAGTTATTTTCATGGCATGGCGCATGAACAACTTGCGGCACATTTGGTGCAACCGCTCGGCACAGTCAAAACTTGGATTAGACGCGGATTACAAACATTAAAAAGCTGTCTACAAGGAGTGTCAGCATGAGATACGATAATAAACAATTAGCCGACATGTTATCTGCTGAATATATTCTAGGTAGCTTAAAAGGCGCGGCACGCAGACGCTTTGAGCAATTAAGCAAACAACGCCCTGATTGGGCGCAAACTCTGCACTGGTGGGAGTCGCGTCTACATTTGCTAGCAGATACAGTTCCCGCTGCCAATCCATCCAATAAAGTATGGAAAAATATTGAAGCGCAACTATTTAACCGAAAAGCGACTCAACAAGCTAGTTGGTGGAAAAACTGGGCGTTTATATCGACTGCACTAGCGGCATCATTTGCAACTTTATTGGTGATACAAACACCACAAGCAGTGGTGGATACCAAGCCTGCTGCTGTGGCTTTACTGGCATCTGAAGAGAACGGCGCGGGTTGGTTTTTAGACGAAACCAAGCATTCGCCAACCGATATTGAAATTAAAGTGATTCCGCTCGCTAGTCTGCAAACGAAGTCAGATAATGCATTTGAGCTGTGGTTGCTGCCAGCGGATAAATCTAAACCAATCTCTTTAGGTTTGCTGCCACAACAAGGTAGTAACGTATTTAAAGTGCCAGTAGAGGTTATTCCGTTAATGGCAACAGGATTACTAGCAGTGAGCTTAGAGCCAGTTGGCGGCTCTCCTACTGGCCAGCCAACTGGCGCGGTGTTATACCAAGGTCGAATGACAAAAACTTAAATTTTCAGGCTTAAATGTTGGTTAAGTCTTTATAAACAAAGAAAGAATTAAGAATGGGTTTAGCCATTAAATTAGCAGAATCGGGCAATCTGCCTGATTCTATTGTGCGTCAAGGCATTCGGCAGTTAGTCAAACAACGTTTGGCAGAAATATCTGCCAGCAACTGTGAGATTGGTATGGCTAGTTTAACGAGCTTTGTTGCCGACATGAACGTTGCAGCAATTGCGCCAGTGCCAGAATTAGCCAATGCGCAACATTACGAAGTACCCGCTGCGTTTTTTCACTATTGCTTAGGTGTTAACCGTAAATACAGTAGTTGTTTTTGGATGCCAGATACACAGACTTTGGATGAAGCTGAAGTGTTAGCGCTGACGCAAACCTGTAACCATGCTGATCTAAAAGATGGCCAAGCGATTTTAGAGCTAGGTTGCGGCTGGGGTTCGCTCTCACTTTGGATGGCAGCCAATTATCCAAAATCCAAAATTACTGGTGTGTCCAATTCAAATTCGCAGCGCGAATATATTATGAACACCGCCAAATCACGCGGCTTAAGCAACCTTAATATTATTACCGCTGATATGAATAATTTTGAAGCGCCAGCAAAATATGACCGCGTGGTGTCCGTTGAAATGTTTGAACATATGCGAAACTATCAAGTTTTATATGGCAAAGTCGCCAGCTGGTTAAAACCAAAAGGTAAGTTTTTCAAGCATATTTTTGTACATCGCAATACGCCCTACGCGTTTGATGTCAAGGCAGATGACGATTGGATGAGCCAGTTTTTCTTTAGCGGCGGCATTATGCCAAGCGACGATTTACCTTTGCATTTTCAAGATGATTTAAAGCTGATTCAACGCTGGCGCTGGGATGGCACGCATTATGAAAAAACCGCCAATGCCTGGCTTGAAAATATGGATAAAAATGCGAAAGCGATTACGCCGATTTTAGCGGGCACTTATGGCGATAAAGACGTAGAAATGTGGCGTAACCGCTGGCGCATGTTTTATATGGCTTGTGCGGAATTATTTGGTTACAACAATGGTCAAGAATGGTGGGTTACCCACTACTTGTTTGAGAAAAGATAAGCCTAAATAAATATGCAAATCAGAGTAGTGACCAACTTTGTGCTTTATCAAATAGGTTGGTTTGCCTGTGTAATAGGCGCAGCCAAACAAATGCCTTGGCTGGGTGTTATTACAGTGGTTGCCATTATTATTTGGCATTTAACACAAGCCAAACAAGCTAAAAAAGAAGTGCAATTACTATTAATTACACTGGTGATTGGCGGCGTATTTGATCAAATCATGCTAAATCATCAGCTGGTGACTTATCAAGCGCATGGCTGGAGTAATGCCTTTGTACCCGTTTGGATTTTAGCCTTGTGGGCAGAGTTTGTAACAGTGTTAAATGTGAGTTTACGCTGGATGAAAGAGCTAAAAACACAGGTTCGCTGGCTAGTTTCTGTTCTTTTTGGCGCGATTGGCGGCCCGCTGGCTTACATGGGCGCAGAAAGATTGGGTGCAGTTACGCTCAATAATCTGCCAATTAGCTATATTGCTCTTGGTGTTGGCTGGGCAATATTAACGCCCTTGTTATTGAAATTATCTGAAAAATTTGATGGATTTAAATAGTTAACATGTTTAATTGGCCAATTTATTTTTACAGTTTAGTTGCCATTGGCCTATTTGCATTAATGGGCTGGATGTTGAGCTTAGTGCGCGACAACGTAACGCATGTAGATAGCATGTGGAGCTTGTTTTTCATGCTGGCCAGCTTTACCAGCGCCTTATTTGTGTTTGATAGCACGCCGCGTATTTTATTGGTATTAGCGCTGGTATCTATATGGGCAATACGCCTATGCGCCTATCTTAGCTGGCGCAATTGGGGGCCGCATGAAGATCATCGTTATGTTGAAATCAGGCGCAACAATGAGCCACATTTTTGGTTAAAAAGTATTTACATTATTTTTGGCTTACAAGGCATTTTGGCTTGGATTATTTCGCTGTCTTTGTATGGCGCAATTGACTCAAATGCACCAATTAATGCTTTAGATTATTTGGGATTTGTTCTATTTGCATTTGGCTTTTATTGGGAAGCCGTTGCCGATTGGCAACTAAGCCAGTTTAAAGCAAACCCTGCAAACAAAGGCAAAGTGCTTGATACAGGTTTGTGGCGTTACAGCCGCCATCCCAATTATTTTGGTGAATGTTGTGTGTGGTGGGGCTTTTACTTAATTGCCCTTGCAGGTGGTGCCTGGTGGGCCATTATCTCACCCGTATTAATGACGCTTTTGTTGTTAAAAGTAAGCGGCGTGAGTTTGCTAGAAAAAGATATTGCTGAACGTAGGCCACAATATGTTGCCTATATTAAAAACACCAATAGCTTTATACCTGGCTCGCCTAAAACTTAGATTTCATCCATTCAATTTTGAGGTTGCAAATGATTCAATATCGAACAGCATTACTAGTAACCGCAGCGCTAATCGCAAGCCCTGTCATGGCCGAAGAATGGGCTTTTGATGTGTTTTTAGACAAAAGTAAAATTGGTAAACACACTTTCACGCTTGACCAAAATCGTCAGCTAACTAGCCGTGCAAAATTTAACGTAAAAGTGCTGTTTGTGAATGCCTACAGCTACGATCACACCGCCAAAGAGCAATGGAAAGAAGACTGTTTAGCGAGTTTAGATGCCAACACCACTGAGAATAAAGTGGTCACCAATGTTAAAGGCGCGCAAAAAGACGCGGGTTTTGAAGTGTCTGACGGCAAAAAAACGCAAACTTTAAGTAGCTGCGCCATGACTTTTGCTTATTGGAACCCTAAAATTTTAGCGCAATCCAAATTGCTTAATCCACAAAACGCAGAATACTTGGATACACAATTTGAAAAGCTGGCTTCTGAAACTATTACGGTAAAAGGCAAGCCTGTAGAAGCCACACACTACAAATTAAAAGGTAGTCTAAATGGCAAGGATAAGCTCAATATTGAGCTTTGGTATAACCTTAAAAACGAATGGGTAGCGCTTAAATCCATTACGCCAGAAGGTTATACAATTAATTACAAATTAATTTAATATCAATATGTTAAACAATAAATTTAAAGTATTACTTTTAATATTATTTAGCTGGTTAATTACTGGCTGTGCGAGCACAAAAATGGATACGATTGCCACTGTTAAACAAGTTGATTTACCGCGCTTTATGGGTGACTGGTATGTCATCGCAGCGATTCCAACAGCGATTGAAACGCAATCTTACAATGCGATTGAAAATTACAAACTGGCAGAAGACGGTACCATTGCAACCACATTCACCTATTACAAAGGTGCTGTTGACGGCCCGCTTAAAACCTATAAACCACGTGGTTTTGTAGTGAAAGATACGGGCAATGCTTTATGGGGTATGCAGTTTATTTGGCCTATTAAAGCAGAGTATCGTATTGCTTATTTAGACAATGACTATCAATACACAGTGATTGCGCGTAATGCACGCGATTACGTATGGATTATGGCGCGTACGCCGCAAATTGATGATACTAAGTACGTTGAGTTAACTCAATTTGTGAAAAGCTTGGGATACGATATCGCCAAATTGCGCAAAGTCCCACAAAACTGGTCTGGCGTTACTGGCAAGCCAACAAAAGCTGAGTAATCTATGCTAACTAAACGCCCTATTTTAAGTACTATCAGTAGTTGGTTGGATAATAATGCTTTATCTGACAACACTACCCAAGAAGCCGCTCACAGCATTGATTACTGGCGCGTCATTCCTTTTGTTGCGATGCATTTGGCGTGTTTTGCTTTATTTTGGGTCGGTTACAGTACATTCGCCATTGTTTTTGCAGTGAGTTTGTATGCCATCAGAATGTTTGCCATTACTGGTTTTTATCACCGCTATTTTTCGCACAAAGCTTTTCAAACCAGCCGTTTTGGTCAATTTATATTTGCTGTAATAGGCGCTACGGCTGTGCAGCGTGGTCCATTATGGTGGGCAGCACATCATCGCAATCACCATAGTCACTCAGATGAAGAAAACGATGCGCACTCCCCTGTGCAGCATGGATTTTTATGGAGTCATATTGGTTGGTTTTTATCGCGCACTAACTTCCACACACAGTTTGATCGAGTGAAAGAGCTAGCCAAATTTCCAGAGTTGCGATTTTTAGATCGTTTTGATGTGTTAATCCCGATTATGTTTGCGTTATGCATTTTTGGTTTAGGTATGTTGTTAGAGCAATATGCGCCCAGTTTAGGCACCAATGGCTGGCAGTTACTGGTTTGGGGATTTGTCATTTCCACCGTAGCGCTTTATCACGCCACATTTAGTGTTAACTCATTGGCGCACACTTGGGGTAAGCGCCGCTACGCCACGCGCGATCAAAGCCGCAACAATTTCTTAATTGCTATCTTTACTTTGGGTGAAGGCTGGCATAATAATAATCATCACTATCCAGGTGCTGCAAAACAAGGCTTTTATTGGTGGGAAATTGATTTTACCTATTATGGTTTGCGCATTTTGTCTGCACTAGGACTTATTTGGAATTTACGCAAAGTACCAGTCGAGATTCGCGAATCTAAACAATATAAAAACTAACCATATAAAAATCAATCTTATAAAAATTAGAAAGTTACTCAATTGAAAGTAGCCATCATCGGCAGCGGAATCGCTGGCAACATCATCACCCATCATTTAAACCAAGAGCATGATATTACTGTATTTGAAGCCAACAGCCATATTGGCGGCCATACGCACACGCATGATATTGAATTGTTTGGTAAAAGTTATGCGGTAGATACTGGTTTTATTGTGTTTAACGACCGCACTTACCCCAATTTTATTGCAATGTTGGATGCGCAAAAAGTCGCTTGGCAGCCAAGTAATATGAGCTTTAGTGTGCACAATGAATCGACAGGTTTAGAGTACAACGGTACCAGTATCAATAGCCTATTTGCGCAACGTCGCAATTTTTTTAAACCCAGCTTTTATGGCATGATTCGCGATATTTTGCGTTTTAATAAAGAGTCACTCGCGCTGCTTGAAAGTGGTAGCGAAATTAAATTAGGCGATTATCTAACGCAAAATCATTACAAGCCTGCTTTTATCAACAACTATATCGTGCCAATGGGCGCTGCTATTTGGTCTACCGATGCGGCGCAAATGATGGATTTTCCTGCGCGTTTTCTGGTGCGATTTTTTCATCATCACGGCATGTTAACTGTGAACAATAGGCCGCAGTGGCGCACTATTAAGGGTGGTTCAGCCAGATATGTTGAAAAACTGACTGAAGACTTCAAATTTAAAATAAAGCTCAATACGCCGATTGCCAGTGTCAGGCGTTTAAAAAACTCGGTCAAAATCAAGCCACAAAATGGCGAAGAACAAACCTTTGATTATGTATTTTTTGCCTGCCATAGTGACCAAGCGCTAAAAATATTGGGCAAAGATGCCACAGCGCAAGAGCGCGACATTTTAGGCGCAATTCCTTATCAAGAAAATACAGTGTACTTACATCATGACGTCAGCTTGTTGCCGAATCGCAAACTGGCGTGGGCGGCTTGGAATTATCATGTGACGGCAAAGCCATCAAACAAAGTACAAGTAACTTACAATATGAATATTTTGCAAAATATTCAGTCGCCTGAGCCAATTTTGGTGACTTTAAACCATACGGATTTTATTAATCCAGCAAAAGTGATTAAACGCCTTAAATACATGCACCCTGTTTACACGCTAAATGGCGTAGCGGCTCAAGCCAGACATGCTGAAATTAGCGGGCCGAATTTAACGGCTTACGCAGGTGCTTATTGGTTAAACGGGTTTCACGAAGATGGCGTAGCGAGTGCATTAAATGCTTTGACACATTTTAAAAAACACACCGCAAAAGGTGTGTAAAGCATGAACAGCGCCATCTACAAAGGCTGGGTTGCGCATCAACGCTATTCCCCAAAAGCCCATGGCTTTCGTTATCGCGTATTTATGATGTATCTGGATTTAGACGAATTACCTGCGCTTTTCAGCAAATCGCGCTTTTGGTCACTAGAAAAAACCAATATTGCGCAATTTAAACGTGCAGATTACTACGGCAATCCCGAAAAATCATTGGAAAGCGACATCACCGATTTAATTACCGCCTCAACTGGCCATGCACCACGCGGTGCGATTAGATTGCTGACGAATATGCGCTACTTTGGGCATTGCTTTAACCCTGTGAGTTTTTATTATTGCTTTGAGGCAGATGGCAAAACATTACAAGCGATTGTTACCCATATTACCAACACGCCTTGGGGTGAAGATTATGCATATGTGCATGATTTTTCAGCAGAAAAAGTGGTTAAGTCTACCAAAAACGGTGTAATAAATGTGTTTAAGTTACACAAAGACTTTCATGTTTCGCCTTTTATGCCGATGGATATTGAGTACGATTGGGCATTTAAGTTAGAAAGTGATCAGCTTTTAGTACATATGAAAAACCTGCAAAATAATCAACAGCTTTTTAACGCAACGTTGGCTTTGCAGCGCCAAGAAATCACAGAATCTGCATTAAATTGGCTGTTAATTCAATATCCTTTGATGACCATCAAAGTGGTAGCAGCGATTTATTGGAATGCGCTTAAGTTATGGTTAAAACGTGTGCCATTTCATTCGCACCCTGCCAGCTAATTGATTGGCTTCATTGAACAAAATAGCGCTTTAACCAGTCTTCTATCATGATTGTTATATTGAATCTGAAGCATAGAAAATAGCGTATAACCCTTTATGAATACTATGATTAACAACACATCGCTAGCACAAGAAACCTTAACCACTGGTCTCAAGCAAAAAAGCCGCTCAAAGTGGGTAGCTAATTTCGCTAAAACGCAAATACTTAACCGATTAAAACAGCTAAAAACTGGCAATCTGACCATTATTGATGGTCAAGAGCAGCATGTTTTTGGCGATTGTGACAGCATTAAAGCCACCATTAATGTGCATGATGCGCGCTTTTATGGCGAGATTGCCTTTGGTGGCAGCATTGGTGCGGGTGAAGCCTATATGCTTGGCTACTGGACGACTGATAATCTCACTAATGTCATTCGCTTAATGTGTGTGAATCAATCAGTGATGGACACGCTGGAGGGCGGCTATCAATGGGCAACTAAGCCGCTAATGAAAGTGTTGCATTGGCTAAACAGCAACACAACAGAGGGTAGTCGCAAAAATATTGCTGCGCATTATGATTTGGGTAACGACTTCTTTCAGCTTTGGCTAGACCCTACCATGATGTATTCGTCTGGGATTTATGAACACGCAACCAGTTCATTAGAAGCTGCCTCACTCAAAAAATTAAAAGTCATTTGCGATAAATTAGACTTAAAAACGACGGATCATGTGGTAGAAATTGGCACTGGCTGGGGTGGTTTTGCGATTTTTGCAGCTAGACATTATGGCTGTAAAGTCACCACAACGACTATTTCAAAACAGCAATATGCGCTGGCTATTGAGCGCGTAAAAGCCGCAAATTTAGATTCTGTAGTAACTGTTTTATTAAATGATTACAGAGACTTAACGGGACAATTTGATAAACTAGTTTCAATTGAAATGATTGAGGCGGTTGGCCATCAATATTACGACACTTATTTTGCCAAAGTTGGTCACTTACTCAAGCCAAACGGCTTGGCATTGATTCAAGCCATCACCATCGCCGACCAACGTTTTGAATCTGCCAAAAACAGCGTCGATTTTATTCAACGCTATATTTTCCCTGGTTCATGCATCCCATCCAATACCGCCATGCTAAACAGCATCACCAAAACGACTGATTTACGTTTGTTTGATTGCGAAGATATTGGCCCGCATTACGCAACCACTTTGGCCGCTTGGCGCGAAAACTTTTTCACGCATATTGATGCCGTGCGCAAACTTGGCTACTCAGAAGAGTTTATTAAGATGTGGGAATTTTATTTGTGCTACTGCGAAGGTGGTTTTGCAGAGCGTGCGCTGGGTGATGTGCACTTATTATTAGCTAAACCAGATAATCGCCGTGAGGCGCTGATATAGAGTAACCCTATTTAATATTTGCTTAAACAGCATCTGTCTATTTGTTTTAAAATGAGATTTGAATTTTTGAGCAATCTCTACTTATGCAAAACCCCATCATCGAATGGCGCAGTTTAAATCAACAAAGTCAGCCACAGCCCTACTCCATCATTTTTGATGATGTCTATTATTCTAGCGATAATGGCTTGCTGGAAACCGATTATGTTTTTTTGCAAGGAAATCACCTAAGGCAACGCTGGCAAGCACTTTCAAGCAATAGCTTCACCATCATTGAAACTGGATTTGGCACAGGCTTAAATTTTTTGTGTGCTTCACAAGTTTGGTTACAAATTGCACCAAAAAATGCTACTTTGCATTTCATTAGTACAGAAAAATACCTATTAAACTTTCAAGAAATTTCAACGGCATTACAAGCCTGGCCTGAATTAAATGAGGTATCTCAGCCATTTTTAGCGCAATATAAAGTGTTAAGTCATATCCCCACTCAATTATTTGATAATCGCGTGCAGCTGAGCTTATTAATCGGCGATGCGACGGCTAGCATCACAAACTTAGATACTACCGCCGATGCTTGGTTTTTAGATGGCTTTTCACCTGCCAAAAACCCAGATATGTGGCAGTCTGCCTTATTTGTACAAATGGCAAGACTTTCTACAAGCGATACAACATTTGCCACTTTTACCAGTGCTGGTATGGTGAAGCACGGCTTACAAGCAGCTGGATTTCGCGTCAACAAACAAGCAGGTTTTGGCAAAAAACGCGAAATGCTCACAGGCAGTTTTACGGGTGTTTTGTGAGCGATAAAACAGCAATCGTAATTGGCGGCGGTATTGCAGGTTGTAGCACTGCATATGCACTGGCTAAGCGTGGTATTTCAGTGACAATTTTGGAACAGCACAACGAATTAGCTTTAGAAGCCTCTGGCAACCCAATTGCCACTTTGTATCCCAAATTAAGCATTAAGCCTAACGCGCAAAGTAATTTGGCGCTGCAAGGCTTTGCTTTTACTTTAGATTTATTGAAGCAACTGCCTAACCATGCTGAATTTTTTAATGCGTGTGGACAAATTCAGCTAGCCTATGATGCACGTGAGCAATCCAGACAAAATGCATTCATTACCCAACAAGAATCTGCACTGTTTCAAGCCGTAGATGCACAATCAGCCAGCGTAATAGCTGGCATTCCACTTTCGATGTGCGGTTTATTTTTGCCACAAGCAGGCTGGATTAAGCCAAAAGCATTCTGCAACGCTTTAGTTAACACCTTAAATATCACCAAAAATTTCTATAAGCGCATTATTAGCATTCAAAAAACCGACTCAAAATGGCAAGTGAACGATGAAAGTAGCGCATTTACAGCGGATATTGTTGTGTTATGCACTGCCAATCAAATACAACAATTGAGTTTATGTAAAAGTGTTTACAGCACGCCTGTGCGTGGTCAGATCAATTTTTTTGCGCCAACAACTGCCAGCCAACACATTAAAACCATTATTTGCAGCACGCAATATTTAAGCCCAGCGGTGGATGGCCTGCATTCAATTGGTGCTACTTATGCACCTAACAATCTCAATCCATACTTAGAAGAAGCTGACACACTAGAAAATATGCATGCTTTGCAAAAAATATCACCCGAAATTTTTGACAGTATTCAGCCATATCATGCGCAAGGCCGTGTTGCTTGGCGTAGCCAAACGCTAGATTATTTGCCGCTTGCAGGGCAAATGCTAGATGATAAAACCTTGCGCGCAAAACCACCGCGTTACAACGCTAAACCTGCCGATTTGCCTTGGCTGGATGGTTTGTATGTGAATGCGGGGCATGGCTCTAAAGGCATGATTACGGCGCCAATTTGTGCAGAGTTAATTGCCAATATGGTTTCAAATTCTGCTTTAAATCTAGATAAAAATTTGGCCAGCAAGCTAAACCCTAGCCGTTTTTTATTAAAAGAATTAGGGTTAAAGCAATTAGCCAACACACTATATTGATAAGCGCACGCTTAAATTAGATTAAAATCGCGTCATGCAAGCAAATGAAGCAACTCAACAAACCGAAGCTGCGCTTAAACATTATCAGCAAGCCTTATTGCGCAACCCAAAAGATTTAGATGCGCAAATTCACTGCGCCAACTTGTGCGTGACGCTTAAACGCTATGAGGAAGCGGCTGGTTATTTTAGGCGCATTGTACGCATACTTAAAAACAACCCGCTAGCGCTTGATGCACTGTGTTACTGCCTGCAAGAAATGGGCAATATTGCCCACAGCCATGCACAGTTTTTGCAGGCAGAAGCCTGTTTTGAAGAAGCGTTGCAATATCATCCATTAAATGCCATCTATTGGTTTAATTTAGGCAACGCGCAACGTGAGTTAGGCAAACCAACTGCGGCATTAAAAAGCTTTACGCAATCGATAAAACTCAATCCAAACGATGCCGATGCCCACAATAATTTAGGTAATGTGCAGCGTGAATTGGGCCAATTAGATCTTGCAATTGCCAGCTATAAAAATGCTTTGCAACTGAATCCAGATTTGCATCATGCAATGGCGCATTTAGTGCATCAAAAGCAGCATATTTGCGATTGGGATAATATTGATAATCAAATCAAGCAATTGCGTGATTGGGTATTAACGAAACCAAATGCACAAATATCGCCTTTTGCTTTTTTGAGTATGCCAAATACTACTGCAAGCGAGCAAAAACAATGCGCCACAAATTGGGCAAATAGCTTTTACAGCAAGCTTATTCAACAACATGCTGCTTTTGATTTTAACCCATTAAAAAACTCAAAAGCAAAACTAAAAATCGGCTATTTGTCTGCCGATTTTAGGCTGCATCCATTGGCTTTTTTAATCACCGAACTGATTGAAAATAGCGATAAAAGCCATTTTGAAACGTTTGCGTACTCATACGGCAAAGATGACAAAACGCCTGAACGCAAACGCCTAGAAAAGGCTTTTACTGTTTTTAACGATATTAAATACTTAACCGATATTGAAGCGGCAAAAAAAATCCATCAAGATGGCGTAGCAATTTTGGTGGATTTGACAGGTTTTACTCAAAACAGCCGTACAGGCATTGTGGCGCTGAAGCCTGCACCAATTAGCATTAACTGGCTGGGTTTTGCTGGTAGCATGGGTGAGTTAGAGAACGAACCTCTATTTGACTACGTGATAACTGATAAAGTGATTAACCCAAACGCGGTAGAGATGAGCGAAGAGTTGCTCTATTTGCCCTGCTATCAGCCCAATAATAGCCAACGACCTATTGGCAAAGCCACGCATAGAACAGCTCACAACTTGCCAGAAAATAGTTTTGTGTTTTGCTGTTTTAATCAAAGCTTTAAAATCACACCTGCTGTATTTGCAGTGTGGATGCGCATTTTGGCGCAAGTGCCTAATAGTGTTTTGTGGCTGCTGGATTGCAACACGTGGGCTTGCACGAATTTAAAACTTGAAGCTGCAAAAGCAGGCATTGACTCAACAAGGCTTATTTTTGCACCACGTGTGGCTATTGCAGAACATTTAGCCCGCCATGCCCATGCCGATTTATTTTTGGATACGTCACCTTATAATGCACATACCAGTGCCAGTGATGCACTATGGATGGGCTTGCCATTATTAACCAGTGCTGGCGATACGTTTGCCTCGCGCGTAGCGACCAGCTTGCTAATGCAGCTTAAATTGTCTGAGTTAATCACACAAAACTGGCAACAATACGAACAGCAAGCCGTTTATTTAGCTAAAAATCCTGCTGTTTTAAGTCAATTAAAGCAGCGCCTTAAAAACGAAATTCAATCAGGTTCAAGCCTATTTAATCCAGCCCAATTTGCACGAAATTTAGCGCAGCAATATCAAAAAATCTGGCAAGCTTACCTGCAAAAAACCAAATTAATTGAATAAGCAATTACGCAAAACCCCTGCTGTAATAAAAACACAGCTTGTGATAAAGTTGAGCACAACTCATTATCCAAGATAGCTTCACTATGGCAGCCATTGATATTACCCCAGTTCTCAAATTTATGACGGATAAAGGCGGTTCTGACCTCTTTTTTAGCACCAACACTTCTATCCATATGGATATTGAGGGCGAAACGGTATCAATTAATAATCAGATAATGGCGCCAGGCATGATTAAAGAAATCGCCTATAGCATTATGAGTGCAGATCAAATTAAAGAGTTTGAAACCACGCTTGAATGTAATTTTGCCATTGGCCGTAAGGATATTGGCCGTTTCCGCGTCAATGTATTCCGTCAACGCGGCGAAGTGGGCATGGTGATTAGGCATATTAAAACCGACATCCCTAACCTTGAAAAATTAGGTTTGCCGCCTATTTTAAAAGAGCTCATCATGCGTAAACGTGGGTTAATACTCATGGTGGGCGCAACAGGGTCTGGCAAATCCACATCGCTTGCCTCTATGATTGACCACAGAAATGAAAGCGAAACTGGTCACATTATTACGATTGAAGACCCGATTGAGTTTGTGTATTCGCACAAAAAATCGATTGTAGATCAGCGCGAAGTAGGCATTGATACCTTAAGTTTTGATAACGCTTTAAAAAACGCCATGCGCCAAGCGCCAGATGTGATTTTGATTGGTGAAGTGCGCGACATGGATAGCATGAAACAAGCGCTGGCTTATGCCGAAACGGGTCATTTATGTTTGGCAACACTGCATGCTAATAATGCCAATCAGGCTTTAGAGCGCGTAATTTCGTTCTTTCCAACCGATGCTAAACATGGCTTATTACTGGGGCTTTCATTGAATTTGGTGGGTATTATTTCGCAACGTTTAGTACCAGGCATTACGCAAAAACGCGCGGCGGCTGTTGAGGTGATGATTAATACGCCTTATATGTCCGAGTTGATTCAAAAACAAAAGTTAAGCGAAATGAAAGACATCATGGCCGACAATAACGATATTGGCATGATTACCTTTGATCAATCTTTGTTTAAGCTATTTAGTAACGGCAAGATTAGTGAAGACCACGCACTGGCGAATGCCGATTCACGCAACGATTTATCGTTAAAAATGCGCTTTGCGGCAGAGGGTTCGCGCGGTGGTTTCGGTAATTAATTGAGCCAATTTGAGTGTTAAGTCGCTATCAGTTCATTATCAGCATGGTTAAAAGCAGCGATTAACCCTGCGGTAACAATCAATATGCCGCCTATCCACTCATTTGGCGTCATGGCTTCGTTAGCCAAATAATAAGCCGCGACAGCCGCAACAATTAACTCAAACAAGAATAATACAGATGCCCGTGAAGCAGTGATTTGTGTCACGCCATACTGTACAAATAAAGTAGCCACCATTAATAATATGGCAATCAAAGTCATTATTAACCAGTTATTTAGTGTGAAAAATTGCGGTGCTGGAAAACCCGATTTTAAAGAAATTTCACCTAAAAATGGCATTAACAAAAGCGACATGCCAGCGACACCCACCCACACCAGCATGGATTTTGCCGCTAAACTTAAATGTACAGATTTGCGCGTAATCACATTGGTGAGTGAAAAACCAATCCCCGCAGACAATGCTAGCCATTCCGCTTTGTTTTGCGGCAAAGGTAAAAAGTTAGAATGGCTATTAAACGGGTCTGCCAGCATGATATAGGCACCAATCATGGCAACGGCAATCGAAATAAAACCTGCTTTTGAGATAGTTTCTTTCAGCCAAAAATGGGCTAATAGCAATGTCCATAGCGGCGATAAATAAAACAGCAACATCACACGCATCACTTCACCATCAATCACCGCTAATACATAACTTAAGTTAGTCCAGCCTGCAATTAAACTCAGCCAGACTACACTTTTAGGTAGCTTAAATATGCCGCGCCAATGCTGGGCAAATAAAGCTGCACCCAAGATAATCGCAATGCTATAAGTGTAAAAACTGGAAGCAATGCCAGAAACCCCAGCATCATTCATGATGCGATACGGATACCAAATGATGCCCCAGCACATAGCACCAAATAACAAACCGAATATGGCTAAATAATTTTGTTTGCTGCGGTTATGCATGAACTTCCTAATGTAGGACTGACTAAATTATAATAATGCTTTACGAATTAAAATCTTATGAATCCAAATCTAAACCTTTTGCAACCTTACCCGTTTCAACGTCTGCGCGATTTATTTGCGGGAGTGACTCCCAACCCAGCATTGACGCCTATTAATTTATCGATTGGCGAACCCAAACATGCTACGCCTAAGCTGATTACCGATGCTTTGGTGAACAACTTGGCTGGCTTGGCGAATTATCCCACGACTATCGGCAGTTTGGCGCTGCGTACTGCCATTTCCAATTGGATTTCGCGCCGTTACAACTTGCCAGCGTTGAACCCAGAAACCAGTATTTTACCTGTAACGGGTAGTCGCGAAGCACTGTTTGCCTTTGCGCAGGTAATAATTGACCGCACAAAAAATAAGCCGATTGTGATTTCGCCTAACCCTTTTTACCAGATTTATGAAGGTGCTGCGTTTTTAGCAGGTGCTGAACCTTACTTTTTAAATACAACGCCAGAGAATAATCATGCAATGGATTTTTCTAGCGTGCCAGCAGATATATTGAATCGCACACAATTGGTGTATGTTTGTAGCCCAGGCAACCCATCTGGCAAAGTCATGAGTTTGGCACAATGGAAAAACCTATTTGAATTATCAGACCAATATGGTTTTGTGATTGCCGCCGATGAATGCTATGCCGAGATTTATTTTGATGAAGAAAATCCGCCCTTAGGTGCTTTGCAAGCCGCACATCAACTGGGTAGAGATTATAAAAACTTAGTCGTATTTAGCTCGCTTTCTAAGCGTTCAAACGTGCCGGGCATGCGGTCTGGCTTTGTGGCGGGAGATGCCAAGATTATTCAAGCATTTACACTGTATCGCACCTATCATGGCTGCGCCATGAACCCAGCCGTGCAAGCAGCATCTGAAACTGCATGGAATGATGATGCCCATGTGGTTAAAAATCGCCAATTGTATGCAGAAAAATTTAAAACCGTTACACCTATGTTAAGCACTGTTTTAGAGGTAGAAATGCCAGATGCCGCGTTTTACTTGTGGGCAAAAATCAACAATCCCGCTGAAACCGATACCAGTTTTGCCTTAAAACTATACCGCGATTTGAATATTACGGCGTTACCAGGCAGTTATTTAGCACGCGAAGTGAATGGCATTAACCCAGGCAAAAACTTTATTCGCTTGGCATTAGTTGCCAGTTTAGAAGAATGCGTAGAGGCGGCAAAACGGATTCAGCGACTTTGATGTTCTTAAAAGTTAACGCTAAAATTACGTTAACTTTTTAGTTAAAGTTAACTATTAAGTTTAAACTTTAATATTTTGATTTATATAGTTAAATACTAATTCGTTTACATCAGAATTTAAGCAATCAAATTCAATAATATCATCCATGCCACGCAGCCAAGTCAGTTGTCGCTTGGCTAATTGCCGCGTTGCAAAAATACCTCTATCGCGCAATTCATCAGCATCATATTCTCCACTTAAATGTTCTAGCGCTTGGCGATAGCCCACGCAACGCAGCGCGGTTGATTCAGCGTTTAGGCTGGGGTACTTAGCCAATAGCGCCTTCACTTCATCTAAAAATCCCGCTGCCAGCATTTGTTCAAATCGTAAAGCGATGCGCTCATGTAACACTTTACGATCGCTTGGCACCAGCGCAATTTTATGGATGTGATAAGGCAAAGTCTCACTTTTTTGCTTTAAAAACAGGCTAGACATACTTTCACCCGTTATTTCAAACACCTCCAACGCGCGCTGAATACGCTGCGCATCGTTGGGCTGCAAGCGGGCTGCCGTTTCAGGGTCAACCAAGGCCAGCTTTTCATGCATGGCAGGCCAGCCTATAAACGCCGCGCGCGCATCTAATCTTGCACGTACGACGGGATTAGCCTCAGGCAATCCGCTTAAGCCGCCTTCCAACGCCTTAAAATACAACATCGTGCCACCAACCAATAAGGGAATCTTACCCCGCGCAGTAATATCCACCATCAAACGCAAAGCATCACTTCTAAAATTCGCCGCCGAATACGCACTTGTGGGTTCAATGATATCTATCAAGTGATGCGGTGCGCTTGCCAGCGTATCAGCGTCTGGCTTGGCTGTACCAATATTCATGTCTTTGAAAACCAAAGCAGAATCGACACTGATGATTTCGACTGGTAACTTTGAATGTAGATAAACCGCCGCGCCTGTTTTGCCGCTGGCGGTTGGGCCCATGATAAAAATTGCTTTGGTGTTCATCGAACAATCACTCTAAATTTCGCCCATCGGTTATAGCCAATTTCTGGATTGTTGGATTGATACTGATTAATTAATCTTACTTCTTCTAAATTTACCTCACTGTCTGAAGCAGTTTCAGACTCCCATATAATTTCTTTTCTGATTGAAAAGTCACGAAGCTGAGCTGTTGTGAAATCTAGTTCAATTAATTTACTACTAGCGCTTCCGAAGTAATTAAGTGTTCCTGTTAAATCTTTTCCAATGTATATCTTGCCATTTGGATATGTAATTTTATATATAACTTTCAATTACTTACCCCGCATAAACATCTTATCCAAATCAGACATACTGACTTGGAACCAGGTCGGGCGACCGTGATTGCACATGCCGCTGCGTTCTGTGGCTTCCATATCACGCAATAAGCCATTCATTTCTGGGATAGTTAAAATGCGATTTGCGCGCACGGCAGCGTGGCAGGCCATGGTGCCTAGCAGCTCATTTCGGCGTTCTGTTAACGCCCTAGTTGCGCCGAATTCACGTAAATCTTTGAGTACATCGCGCGCCAATGTAACAGCGTCTGCATCTTGCAGCATGGTTGGTACGGCACGCACAGCTAAGGTATTGGGGGATAGAATGGCAAATTCAAAACCCAGTTGTTGCAGATTACCTTGGCCTGAGCTTAGTTCTTCTTGCACCGTTGCTACTTCTAATCTATCGGCATTAAAGCTGACTGGAATCAACAATGGCTGCATCGGTACTGCCGCTTTTTCATCCAGCGCATTTTTAAGTCGTTCATACATAATGCGCTCATGCGCGGCGTGCATATCCACCACCACCAAACCCAGCTTGTTCTGTGCCAGTATATACACGCCATGAATCTGCGCCACGGCAAAACCTAGAGAAAAATCCTCCGTTTGCGCAGATTGTACATCAAAATTTTGGCCTAAAAAAGGGGTTAAGTTTTCTGTTATTTGTGAATCAACAGCTTGCTTTAAACCACCAAATAAGGTTTCATAAAATGCAGATGCCTGATTGGCAATTAGGTTAATTTGCGTTTGATGCTGGGGATAATTGGGCGAATTTGCATATTGCGAAGCAAAAGGATTATGCGCGGCTTGGCTGGCGGTAGCCGCATTAGACATACCTGTTGGCGTAGCCAGGTTTTTATTTAAGCTATGGTAAATAAAGCGGTGAATCGCCTGCCCATCCCTAAAGCGCACTTCGGTTTTGCTGGGGTGCACATTTACATCCACCAAGCTTGGGTCTAGCTCTAAAAATAGTACAAATGCAGGGTGCCTATCGTGATGCAACACGTCTTGATACGCTTGGCGGATGGCGTGCGCAATGAGTTTATCGCGTACAAAACGACCGTTTACAAACACATATTGCGTATCGCGACTATTGCGGTTAAAGGTTGGCTTTGCCGCCACGCCCCATAAGCGCAAGCCTGCCGCTTCTTCATCCACCGCAATGCTTTCAGCGGCAAATTCTGCGCCTAATACTTCATTGAATCTTTTGCCTGCTACACCAGCAGCAAAGCGACTTAGTACCCTGCCATTGTGCTGCAGGGTAAAGCTAACATCTGGGCGCGATAAGGCCAAACGGGTAAATGCTTCTTCGCAATGGCCGAATTCGGTGGCATCCATCTTTAAAAATTTGCGGCGCGCGGGCGTATTAAAGTACAAATCATTGACTTCAATCACGGTGCCATTATCCAGCGCGGCTGGTTCTATGCTGCTGATTTCACTTCCATCGCTGGCGATGCGCCAGGCGTATTTAGTTTCAACTGCGCGGCTTATAATTGTTGTGCGTGAAACCGATGCAATACTGGCTAACGCCTCACCGCGAAAACCCAAACTAGCAACGGCTTCTAAATCTTCCAAGCTAAAAATCTTACTGGTGGCATGACGCGTTAAAGCCATTTTTAAATCATCTTGCGGTATACCGCTGCCATTATCTGCCACACGTAATTGTTTGATTCCGCCTTGCATCAATGAAACCTGAATATCGCTGCTACCCGCATCCAGACTATTTTCCAACAACTCCTTGAGCGCAGAAGCTGGCCGCTCTACTACCTCACCGGCGGCAATTTGGCTTATTAGCTGGTCTGGCAGTAATTTGATTGCGTTGGACTGATTGCTTAACATAAGTTGCGTGACATAATTGGCTACCGTTTATTTGATGATATTTTACCTGTTTTAACGCACAATCTCGTAGCATGAAATTAGCCAATCCAAATTTAAATGACTGCAGTTTAGATAACTATGCTTTCAGCTTTGCAAAAGCGCGCGCTATTGCACGCCATCATCATTTTTATGTAGGACCAACCAATTCTGGCAAAACCTATCAGGCACTTAACACATTAATTGCGGCTAAATCTGGGGTTTATTTAGCGCCATTAAGGCTGTTGGCAATGGAAGTACGCGATAAATTAATGGAAGCTGGCGTGCCTTGCAACCTAATTACGGGTGAAGAGCGCGTCATTATCGCAGGCGCACAACATACTGCGTCTACCATTGAAATGATGAATCCCACAAAGCTGGTGGATGTAGCAATTATTGATGAGATTCAGATGTTGCAAGACCCAGAGCGTGGCAGCGCTTGGACGGCTGCGCTGGTTGGCGTGCCGGCTAGGCAAGTGTTTATCTGTGGCTCAAACGCTGTCACTGAATTATGTTTAAGAGCAATTGCCCATTTAAATGAAACGGCAGAAATCACCGAATTGCAGCGCATGACACCGTTAATATTAGAAGATGATAGCTTGTGCGGCGCGCGCTATAGCAAGCCAAAATTAAAAGCCAGACTGCAAAAAGGCGATGCCATTATTGCGTTTTCGCGTAAAGATGTGTTGACTTTTTCTGCCCGATTTCGCCAATGGGGTTACACCGTTGCCAGTATTTACGGCGCTTTATCGCCTGAAGTGCGCAGGCATGAATCAGCCCGCTTTTGTAGCGGTGAAGCCGATATTTTAGTCGCCACAGATGCAATTGGTATGGGTTTGAATTTGCCGATTCGGCGGGTGATTTTTGCCAATATCTTTAAATTTGACGGCGTAGCATCGCGTTTATTGAATGCTACTGAAGTGCGCCAGATCGCTGGCCGCGCAGGTCGTTTCGGCATTTACGATAATGGTTATGTGAATATTATGGAGGACGATGAACGTTTTCATATCGCGCATATGCTGGCAACTGACGATACATCTGAATTACAAAAACTACCGATTGCCGCGAATATGGCGCAGATAGAGGCTATCTCAAATCAACTGCATACCGCTAAAATCGCAGAATGCCTGGAATATTTTGCCAGCCGCCTGACATTTAATCATGCTTTATTTGCATTAAGTAAAATCGCCGCGCAACTGAATCAGGCACTTTTGGTAGATGAGTTTGCGCCCAAATTATCCTTAAAAGACAAATTTATTTTCACCTGCGCACCGATTGCGATTAATGTGAATATTGAAAGAGATTATTTTTTGCTGTGCTTAAAAAGCGTGGTTGAGCATTCTATTCGCACATTGCCGCCTGCACCGCTATGGCTGGGTTCAAACAACCCCAAGCATTTGGAATCTGCAGAAATATTAAGTCAAAACATCAGCTTATATGCTTGGCTAAGCTATAAATTTCCGCAGATTTTTGTAGATGCCGCAAATATTCCGCACTTTAGGCATTCAGTTAGCCGCTATATTGAGCAGGCTTTGCTAACACAAGCGGGTTACGGCGACACACAACGCGAGAGCGATTTATTGAAGCATATCAGCCGTTAATTTTGTTCAATTACAACTTAAATCATACTGTTACTACGATTTTGCCGATTTGTTGATTGGCTTCCATATATCGATGCGCTTCTACAATTTGGTCAAAAGGGAAAGTTTTAGCAATCGTTGGTTTTAATTGTCCACTTGCGGTGCCTGCAATCACAAATTGTTTGGCTTTTTCTAATCTTGCAGCATCTGCGGTTAAATCAAATAAGGTATAGCCGCGAATAGTAATTTGCTTACCCAAAATCGCAAATAATGGCAGCGGAGTAGGTTCTGTGCTTAATGCGCCATATTGAAAAATAATGCCGCGCAGCGCGGTAATATCCGCCAGTTTATTCAGCATAGGCCCTGCAACGGGGTCAAACACAACGCGCACGCCTTTATTGTTGGTGATTTTATTCACTTCTTGCACAATATCTTGCTCTTCAGAAGCGATAACATATTGGGCGCCTAATTTAAGCAAAGTCTCTTTTTTGTCACTTTTACGCGTCATGGCAATTGGAACTGCGCCCAGCATATTGGCCACTTCAATCGCCGAAATGCCCACACTGCTAGATGCCGCAGTAATTAATACAAAATCCCCTGCTTGAATATCAGCAATTTCAATCAGCGCACCGTAAACGGTCGTGTACTGCATCCAAATTGAGGCGGCCTCTTGCCACGATAAATTGGCAGGATGCTTGGCGACTGCGTGCACGGGCATATTCACAAGCTCGCCATACGACCCATATTGATTCATCGAAAAGGCAGGAATCGTGCTCACAGCGTCACCCACTTTAAATGTTGTGATGCCCTCACCTATTGCGGTAATTTCACCCGACGCTTCATAACCAATACGCGTCGGTAATAGCGGCGGCTCCAAGTACAGGCCTGTGCGATACATGGATTCAGCGCGATTTAAGCCAATGGCATGCACCTTAATTTGCACCTCATCTTTAGCAGGCGGATGAACAGGTTCTTCATTAATTGTTAGCACTTCTGGGCCGCCAGTTTGGTGAAACCGTACGATTTTTGCCATGATATTTCCCCTGATTGATTTTAAAATTAAGCAATAAAAAGTGGTTAAGTATTTCGCTAATCCACTAATTAAAACTCGCCTCCAGCACTTTTTTGCTTAAATCTAAACCGACATCATTATGCTCGCCTAGCGCTACCATGCCGTGCGCTTCAAGTTGCGCAATTAAATGATCAATCGCATCTTTGCTGATTTGGTAATCAGATAAAGAGGTCTTAACGCCTAAACTTTCAAAGAATGCGCGCGTATTTTTAATCGCCGCGCTGATTCTCGCATCCTCATCGCCCTCTGTCATATTCCACACCTTGGCTGCGTACTGTAACAACTTGGCACGTTTCGATTCGCGGCGAATTTCCAGCATATTGGGCAAAATAATCGCCAAGGTTTGTGCATGATCCAAACCATGTGCGGCGGTAATTTCGTGGCCCAGCATGTGCGTTGCCCAATCACTTGGCACGCCAGATCCTATCAAACCATTTAAGGCCAGAGTTGCTGTCCACATTAAATTGGCTTGCGCATTGTAATCTTGCGGATTAGCTAATACTTTTGGGCCAACATCAATTAGCGTCGCCAATAGGCCTTCTGCAAAACGGTCTTGCACTTGCGCATCAACCGGGTAAGTTAAATACTGCTCCATAATATGCGTAAACGCATCTACCACGCCATTTGCCAGCTGGCGCGGTGGCAATGTGTAGCTTTTGGTTGGATCAAGCACTGAAAATTGCGGAAAAACCTCAGGATGTGTGAAAAATAGCTTATCCAAACCGCGCGAAATCACAGCGCCATCGTTCATTTCAGAGCCTGTGGCTGGCAATGTGAGCACGGTGCCATATGGCATAGCTTTGCTGATATTAGTGCCATGTTTCAGTAAAATATTCCATGGGTCTTCTGTTTGATAAACTGCTGCCGCAATAAATTTAGTCGCATCAATCACAGAGCCGCCACCGACTGCCAATAAATAATCAATGTTTTCGGTTTTAATCAATGCCACTGCGCGCATCAACGTGTCGTATTGCGGATTAGGCTCAATGCCTTCAAATTCTTTTACAGCGCGGCTACCTAATGCCGCAAGCACTTCAGCCAATGTGCCATTTTTGCGTGCGCTGCTACCCCCCAGCAAAATCAGCACGCGTGCATCTTTTGGTACCAGTTTATCTAATTCTGCCACTTTACCTGCACCAAACGCGATATGCGTTGGATTATAAAAATCAAAATTTAACATCTTTATTGCTCCAATTTAAAATAAAACATGGATGTGATATTGCATCCACTATTAGACCAGTCGTCTAACAATTAATAAAATAAAAAAACGCTCAAAGTCAAATTAGCCTATTAAATCCAGCTTAATTTTTAGCGAATTCATGGCAGATTCCAATGCATCACGTGATCGGTTAACCTTAGTTAATAAAGTGGCGCCAATCCACATATAATAAATTTCATGTGTGACATTTATTGCATTTAAATGTGCCGGCAGTTCACCGTTATCAATACCTTCTTGCACACATTCAGCAATACGGTTGACGATACGATCAGTACCATGCTTGAGTGTAATACGCATAGTTTCTGATAAATCAGTAACTTCGGCACTTAGTTTAACAACCAAACATTTATCATGCGTTGTATCCGCAGTTTGCGTATCTAGCCAGTTTTGAAAATAAGCCAATAAACGTGACTTGACTGAGCCATTTTCAGCGCTAAGTTTAGCGTCGATATATGCTAGATAGCCATCTAAGTAATCTTCCAGCAAGGCATCACCAAACTGCTCTTTCGATTTGAAATAGTGGTAGAACGAACCTTTAGGCACATTGGCCTGCGTCAAAATTTCATTTAAGCCAACCGCTGCGAAACCTTTGCCCAGCATGATACTTTTAGCGGTATCAATGATTTGCTGACGGGTGTCGGTGAATTTGTGGATTGCTTGAGTCATAATCTATTATGGCATTTACTAGACCAATCGTCTAGTAAAATTATTTTACTCTCTTAGCAATACCAGTTTAAAAATTAATTGGCTTGAATCACTTCAACATAAGGATTCATGTAATTCATCACCACTGGTCCAAAGATGGTACTGAATGCAGTATCTGATGCATCACGCCCTGTGGCGATTCTTACTAGCTGATTAACTGGCGACATTTTTGTAGCATCAAACAATATCCAGCGATGGCCTAAGTACACTTCAAATATGGCATGAAAATCACACGGTGGCTCTTCAAAATGTGCATAGCCTGTCACAAATCTGGCGGGTATATTCAGTGCGCGGCAAAAGCTGATGCCTAAATGCGCAAAGTCTCTGCATACACCAACGCCACCATCTAATACTGCTATGGAAGTTGTAGTGGATTTGGTGACGCCAGTTTGATATTGAATATTACTGTGAATCCACTCACAAATTGCTTCAACTCTTGAGTATCCATGTGCTAAATGGCCAAAAAGTTCGTTAGCCAGCTTTGCGATTTGATCGGATTCGCAATATCGGCTAGACCAAGTGTAGGGAATAATTTCTATTGGCAGTTCGCCAATTTTCATTTCTGCTTCAATACCAGTTGGTTCAGGATAATTGACATTGACACTCGCCTGATAACGAATACTAAATGAGCCTATGATATTGCTCACTCTTAATAATCGATTGTGCCCTGTGTGCCCTACCCCAAAAGTAGCCTCTACTTCTGGATTAAATGTAATTTTCTCTTCAAAAATATCCTGCCAAGCCATCTGCGCAGCTTGTATATTGAATACAAAATCCGCATTATCAGATGCCAGATATTGCAATTCACAGTCCACCCGTATTTTTTTCATTTTTATTTTCAATCGTCAATATCGAGATTTAGTTAAGCGCGCTAAAACTATGATTATTAATTAGTTGCGTGAATATACAATGGCTTTTACGATATCTGCGTAAGACAAAGGATGAATTTAAGATAAGACTAATCTGACGTTAAGGAAAGCTTAATATTGTGCTGAATTTAGTTTCTTGCAAACGCAGGTTGGGTAGAAAAGTATTTTTTTATGCCCGTCAAAATAGAATTAACCAACTTATCTTGATACGCATCATCGTTTAATCGACGCTCTTCTTCTGGGTTGCTGATAAAAGCAGTTTCAACCAATATTGACGGAATATCGGGCGATTTTAATACCGCAAAGCCCGCTTGCTCTACATGATTTTTATGTAATTTATTAATATCGGCAATTTGATTTAAAACCGCTTTACCTAATTTAAGGCTGTCATTAATCATGGCTGTTTGCGATAGATCCAATAATGTTTTTGCCAAAACGGGGTCTCTTCCACCCAAACTTACGCCGCCAATTAAATCAGATTCATTTTCTTTTTTGGCCAAATAACGTGCACTGGCACTGGTTGCGCCTTTTTCAGATAACGCAAATACCGATGAGCCACGCGCGGCGGGATTTGTGAATGCATCGGCATGAATCGAGACAAATAAATCAGCTTTTAATTTACGCGCTTTTACAACACGCATGCCAAGCGGCACAAAATAATCTCCATCGCGCGTTAACACGCCGCGCATATTGGGTTCTGCATCAATTTTAGCTTTTAATTTTTTGGCAATTGCTAGTGTAATGACTTTTTCGTGGCTGCCATTCGCACCACGCGCACCAGGGTCTTCGCCGCCATGCCCCGCATCAATCGCAATGGTGATTAAACGCTCACCCTCTTTACTACTGTTCGTGTTATCTGCAGGCAACTCTTCGGTAAGCGGCGGTAAAGCAATGTCAGCTACCGAATTTGGCGGCTCAGTAGAGTCTGAATTATCTGCTGCATCAGGCGGCAATGGCTCAATCACTGGCTTTGGTTGAGTGCTAGCCGTACTGTCACTTTCTGTGCTTTTCTTACCTAGCATAGCCATTAACTCGTCTTGTAGCGGATATATATCAAGCACCAACCGATATTTATATTCTCCCGCTGGCGTTAAAGCAAAAATGTTGGGCTTTACTTCACCTTTTAAATCAATGGCAATACGCACTACGTTAGCTTTAAAGTTGGCGATACGCACTTGCTTAATATAGGGGTCGCCCGATAATATTTTGTCAGATAACGTTTTTAACGTATTGTTTAAGTCAATATTTTCAATATCTAGCACTAAGCGGTCTGGATTTTTTAGAATAATTAGCTGGTGCTTAATTGGCGCATCCGACTCCAAAGCAATCCGTGTGTAATCCTGCGCAGGCCATACGCGTGCAGCGCTAATATTATTGGCCGCATGGGCATTTAAAGTCATTAATACGCAAATACTTAATGCGAAAAATAGCCTGAATATTTGGACGACTACTACGTTATGATGTTTGTTAGTTTTTATCATCGGATTGCATATTCTGCTTAGCCAAACATTGCTCACCTTGGAGCGTATTAGCTGAAAATTGAATTTTTCTTTGTAAGGCATCATGTATTAAATGCACATGAATATCTGGTTCTGGTAGCAAATAGCCCGCTTTTTCTGGCCACTCAATCAGGCAAATACTGCTGGCATTAAAATACTCTCTAAAGCCCGCCGCTTCCCATTCTTCTTCATCAATAAACCGATATAAATCAAAGTGATAAACGATTAAATCATTGAATGTATAAGGCTCTACAAGTGTGTAAGTTGGGCTTTTTACTTTGCCTTTGAAACCTAAGCCTTGCAAAAAACCACGTGTAAATGTTGTTTTGCCTGCGCCTAAATCGCCATGTAAAAAAATCACTAAGTTGGCAAGCGCACCTTGAGAAAGTTTTGCCCCTGCAGCCAAAGTTGCTGATTCATCTGCTAATAAAATAGGTTGGGATAAATGGCTATTCACAGCTAAATTGTTACCAAATGCAGCATTATTTTGGGCAAGTATAATATCATTCACCATATGCAATTAAACGTAAGCAACGACTGGGCAAAGCTTTCCGCTGACATTAAAAGCTGGGGATTGGCGCTGGGCTTTAATCAAATTGGCATCACTGATACCAACTTGCAAGCTGCCGAGAGCGAACACCAAGCGTGGGTTGCTAAAGGTTTTCATGGTGAAATGGATTATATGGCAAAACATGGGGTGAAGCGAACCCGCCCTGCTGAATTAGTGCCAAATACCATTCGCGTTATTTCGGCTAGGCTGGATTATTTACCACCGAATGCTGCGAATAGCGAAGCCATTATGGATGATAGCGAAAAAGCTTTTATCTCGAGATACTCCTTGGGGCGCGATTACCATAAAGTGATGCGCAATAAGCTGCAAAAGCTGAGCGAAAAAATCCAGTATGAATTAACACAGATGAATATCAACGATTTTAGCTATCGCGTATTTACTGATAGCGCCCCTGTTTTAGAAGTCGCCTTAGCTGAAAAATCTGGCTTAGGCTGGCGTGGTAAACATACTTTATTACTGAATAAGAATCACGGTTCTTGGTTTTTTTTGGGTGAAATTTACACCAACTTGCCCTTGATGACCGATGAGCCCGCTACCAATCATTGCGGCACCTGCAACAACTGCATAGATATCTGCCCTACTCAAGCGATTACCGCGCCATACGAAGTGGATGCTAGGCGTTGTATTTCTTATCTAACTATAGAGCTTAAAAGCAGCATACCAGTTGAATTCAGGCCATTAATCGGTAACCGCGTTTACGGCTGTGACGATTGCCAGCTGACCTGCCCTTGGAACAAATTTGCAGAAGTCACGCAGGAGCCCGATTTTTCGGTGAAAAACGGTTTAGATAATATCAGCCTTGTAGAGTGTTTTAGCTGGACTGAAGAAGTGTTTAAACAAAAAATGGCTGGCAGCGCCATCTACAGGATTGGCTATGCGCAGTGGCTACGTAATATTGCGGTTGGCTTAGGTAATGCCGCTAGCTCAGCAGAGATTATTAACACTTTAAAATCGCGCGAAAATGATGATAATGCAATGGTCCGTGAGCATGTGACATGGGCTTTACAGCAGCACAAAGCTAAATAAATACTAGATAATATTCATATGAAAAAATCACTACAAATTAGAATTAAACAGGGCGGCACCATTATTATGGGGCCAGGTAAAGCGGATTTGCTGGATGCTATTGATACCTGCGGTTCTATCTCTGCCGCTGCCAAGCAGATGCAAATGTCTTACAAAAGAGCGTGGGATTTAGTGGATATTATTAATAAAAGTTTTAACGAACCGCTGGTGATTAGCGCCCCAGGCGGGCAACATGGCGGCGGTGCAAAGCTAACAGATTTTGGTCGATTTATACTGTTAAGTTATAGAGATTTGGTTGCTAAAACTTACAGTAATACTGAGCTTGAGCTGAGTAATATTCTTTCAAATTTAAAAATATCCGAATAATTTTAAATACTTTAACGCTAATTATCATAAATATCGCTATATTCATTTGAATATAGCGATATTTATGATTAAATGCAGAAATCTAGTTTTTAAATCGAATAATCAAATGAAAAACACATTAAACGTAAAAAGAAATAGTGACACTTCTACTAAACAATCACTGCCGACTTTTATCATTTCAGCGCTGTTGTTGGGCATGAACTTTCAATTGGCACATGCCGATGACGCTGCTAAAGCTTCTTATTATGTTGAACGTAAAAGTTATGGCACCACTTTACAAAGCGACCCACCAAGATACGTTAAGCAATTAAATAAGACTTGGTTAAACAATTACGAAGCCTTAAAAGATATTGACTGGCTGGATATTGGGTTGGATTATCGCCTGCGCTATGAGTTTAGGCACAACGATTTTAGACGCTCACAAGATGCAATCGATGAGCCAATATTGCTGAGAACGCGCGCTTATATTGCCATAAAAAACATTTTAGACCCGCTACGTTTCACTCTAGAAGTAGAAGACGCGCGGCGCAATCATAGCCAATATACGCGTGAATTTGATACGCGCGATATCAATTATGCAGAGCCAATTCAAGCCTATTTAGAATTGTTTTTTAAAGAAACACCACTTGGGCAAGACGATTTAGGTAACGAACGCCCTATCAGCATTAGAGCCGGTCGGCATGCTTTTGAAAAAATTGATAAACGATTAGTCGCGCGCAATGAATACCGCAATACAACCAATAATTTTCAAGGTGTGCGCACAATATTGGGTCAGCAAAAAAACGATTGGCAATTAGAAGT
>JAKFVD010000002.1 GCA_021732365.1 Methylotenera sp.
ACGTTAGGGGTAAAAAGTCTTGCTATTTTTAATTCCGTTTATGCTGTCAATAAGTCCATCATTTTTAAATGCGGCAGAAATCTCTGTTAAACCACCTATTATTGATGTGGTTGTCGAAAATGTTTACTGCTATCAGGGACCATATAAACCTAAATTACCAAACACTATCAAAGAATATAAAGCTCTGGGGCCGCGAATTAAAGAACAAATTCAGCCCGCTGCGGACTACACTGGCGACCCAAAAACGCATACGTCTGGAAGATTTTGGTATCAAGGTATGGAATTGGGTGTTGTTTTCGTAAACACCAAACCATATGGGTATTTTTTGGAAGGAGCAGTGATTTCAGACAAGCGATGGAATAATATTTCCCCAATAAAAATTGGCTCTTCCATTTTGGATTTATTCAAAAAAGAAGGTATCGCTACTATTCCTCCAAGAAACTCTATAATTTCAATGTGCAGCAGTGAAACTGGTGCGCCAGATTGTATAAATATCAGCCTTAAAGAGCTAATAATTAGTAAGGTTGAATATGAGTGCTATACAGGCTAAAGCCCTAACCCATCATTCAAGCGGGACTGGTTAAAGCCAGCCCCTTAATTCAAACCTTAGACCACATGTACTCTACCACAGAGCTTCGTCGCGAAATCAGGTGTCGCTTCTTTCCAACCGCAGAGAAAGATGGCTTTGTACTTGATGAAAGCGACGCTCCTACCTTTTGGATTTTTCGTCGCAAGACTGAACAGTCCGTTCACATTTTTAGCCTGCAGTGGGAAAAATACGGTCGGCCTCGCTTCAGAATTGATCTTGGCACATGCCCACTTGATGGGCTTGTATTTTCAGGGAAGCACTTTTCATGTGAAGACGTACACCCACACTGGGTTATCGACGCAGCGTCACTAGTTCCCAAACGTGGAATGTCCTCACGTTCATGGTTTCGTCAGGATGTACCTTGGTTGCGGCGGCTGTTCGGATCGCCCGCCCTGCGTGCACCGAAGGAGGTAGTTGACGAATTGTTGGCGTTGTTTCCTGAGGCAAACAAATATTGGGCCGAAGGTACGATAGGGCCTCATATAAGGCAATGGCGAGTGTCAAGATGAGGTCTAAGCCTACAGACGAACTGATGTACGCAAAAAAACCGCGCAGGCCGCTCACTTCTATGTTAGCCGTATGAAACAGACTGTAAGCCCATTAAGCCAAGAAGAGATTGCTCGCCTTGAAGCTCAACGCAAGTGGGTGCGTGAACATTACGAATCTAACCCTGAGGCTGCATATAGCTCTGTGGCAGGAAAGTTAGCTGTGCTAAATAGTATTATTCAATCAGGATGGGTCGAATCACACGAAACTGTGAAACTTCAATCACTCGGTGTAGCCTTTGGCGATGCACTTGCCCAAGATCTAGAATTAATTTGGGTGACTATCCAAGATGAGTACGGTATTGATCCTGCTCTTATTTGTGTGGGTACAAGTGTTAAAGTATTTCCATTAACTAGTATTTCAAAGCGCATTGAACGAGGAGAGACAGTAGATGTTTATGATTTATTTGGTGAAGCTTGCAAGGCAGTGGCATATGCAAAAAGTCAGCAGGGCTAAACTATCATTCAAGCAGGATGCGCTAGAGTACACTGCATTAATTCAACGCTACAATAAGTGTCATGACAAAATATTTGGTCGCCATTCACCGCCACAACAATTATGACCCGTTCGTTTCTGAGGACGAGGCGATGTCGCGTGATATTGACGCGCTAAACGATGAAATGATGGCTGCTGGGGTCATCATTTTTGTTGGCGGACTGCGTCCGACTGGTAGCGCGAAATCGCTGCGGTTACAAAATAATGGTGAGGTACTTATTTCTGATGGACTTTATTTGAATACTCAAGAACACGTAGGCGGTTTTTGGGTGTTGGAAGTAGTTAACCTAGACGAAGCCTTAGCATGGGGGCGTAAGGCGGCAATCGCTTGTCGGGCATCCGTAGAGGTCCGCCCATTTCATTAGCTGCGGGCTAAATGACTAGGTCAGTTCTTTTTGCAGGCTGTTTTTCAGCATCCTACGCCGTTAACTTAGGCGGCAAGGGCTAAAGCGCTTACCTCATTCAAACTTTAAACGCCCGCTTTGTTGATGAGTTTATTCCAGCCCACAATGCCCGCTTTCATCACGCGCGCATCTTTGTAACCCGCTTCAATTGCCCGCTCTGCCGCCGCGTGCGATGCTTGGCAATAGCTGTTGTAGCAATAAAAAACCAAGGTTGTATTTTTGTCTTTTGGTAGTTCGCTTATGGCGTATTTATTATAAGAAGTGAGCAATATCGCACCGGGAACCACACCTGCATCTGTGCGCGCGTTTTCATTATTAGCATCTAAAATCGCCACCGTTGCGGCTTTGCTATCTATAAATTGTTGCACTTCTTTGACTGATATTTCTTTTACTGCCTCAGTTGCATAAGTAAAGCCTGCAAATAATAATCCTGCAAAAATCAGTGCATTAAAAAAACGTTTCATATGGGCTCCAAATTAAATATTGTGCGTAATCTGACTTAATTTTGCACATTAAGTTACATTAGTCTGAAAGTTTTATTCAAACTTACATCAAATTAGGTATAAAAAAACTACCATTTAGTTTTAAACTATTTATATGAAAACATCTAACGTTTTATCCGCTAGCCTTGCCATTCACGCCGCAATCGTCGCAAACGAATCTGAAATAGAATCGCTAGACCGCGCGATTGGCGATGGTGACCATTACATTAACATGAAGCGCGGCACCGAAATCATCGCCGGCATGTATAACGAATTGCTGCCTTTGCCTGCGGATGAAGTGCTTAACAAAATCGGTATGAAGCTACTCAGCACAATCGGCGGCGCTTCTGGGCCATTGTTTGCCAGCTTTTTTATGAGCATGGCAAAAGTCATCAAAACAAATGGCGGTAATAATCCGCTGGAAATCGCCGCTGCTTTTGCCGCTGGCGTGCAAGCCATCATGCAACGTGGCAAAGCGGATATTGGTGAAAAAACTATGTTGGATGTGCTGATTCCTGTTTCGACCACCTTTACTTTAAGCGCGGCAGAAGGTAAAAACTTAACCGAAATTTGCAAAGCAATTAAGCTGGCGGCAGATGCACGTTTGGAATCTACACGCGATTTAGTTGCCACCAAAGGCCGCGCCGCTGGTTTGGGAGAACGTGCAATTGGGCATTTGGATGCAGGCGCAAAAAGCTGCCAAGTGATGGTCAATACCGTGTGCGATTTGCTGATAAAGAGTTAACTTTTAAAGGTAAAAATTGAATGAAAAAATTTGTTAACAATGTTGATAATTTATTAGCAGAAAGCTTATCTGGCTTTGCCAGCACGCATCAAGATTTGGTTAATTTGCACTTAGAACCAACTTACTTAACCCGTAAAAGCAGGCAAAAAAATAAAGTCGCTATTATTTCTGGTGGCGGCTCTGGGCATGAGCCACTACATGCAGGCTATATTGGCTTTGGTATGTTAGACGCTGCTTGCCCGGGCCATGTATTTACCTCCCCCACACCAGACCAGATGTTGGCAGCGGCAGAAGAGGTGCACGGAGACAAAGGCGTTTTGTTTATTGTGAAGAATTATGCGGGCGACGTGATGAATTTTGAGATGGCGGCTGAAATGTTGCCTTTCGAAAACGCCACAGTTTTAACCTCAGATGATTGTGCTGTGATTAATAGCACCTACACCACTGGCCGCCGTGGCGTTGCAGGCACCATGATTGTGGAAAAGTGTCTGGGCAGCTTGGCAGAAACTGGTGCCGATTTGCAAACCTGCAAAACGCTGGGCGACAAAGTGAATCATCGCACAGCAAGTATTGGTGTAGCACTGACCAGCTGCACCGTACCGGCCGCTGGCCGCCCTACTTTTGATATTGCGGAAACTGAAATTGAAATGGGTGTGGGCATTCACGGTGAGCCAGGCCGCAGGCGTGAAGCCATGCGCGAGGCAGACGCCATTGTAAGTGATTGCGTGGATGCAATTTTGGCAGATTTTACTGCCAGAAACATTGATGTAAACGGTGAAGCTTTGCTCTTAATCAATGGCTTTGGCGCAACGCCGTTGATGGAGTTATATTTAATCTACAACACCGCCGCAAAGTTGTTTAGCAAACATGGCGTTAAAATTAGCCGAAGCTTGGTGGGAAATTACGTAACCGCGCTGGATATGGCTGGTGCTTCTGTCACGCTATGCTTGCTAGATGATGAAATTAAACAACATTGGGATAGCCCAGTGCATACGGCCGCTTTGCGCTGGGGTATGTAATTCAAATATGGAATTAAATTAAGATTCCCAGCCTGCGTTTTTATCTACCCACTTCAAGCTAATCCAATACCAAATCGTCATGGGAATCATCATGGCAACCCAGCTCCAGTCATCAATTAAAAATAGTTTATACACCACTGCGTTTTTTGAAAATTGCACCCAGGGCACGCAATATAAGCTAAACACCACGCAGAATATCACCATGATTAAAGCCATTTTGCGCGTGTGCACATTGGCGTAAACCAGCGTTACCCACAGTGGTGTTTTGTCGATTTTTTTCATTGCTTGCTTTCAATTTTGATTAGCCTGAATCTTAACGCAAAACTTAGCGTGTGCGTTATTGCCTGCGCATGATATTCTGCTAGCCTTAATTATTTAGCCGCTTAATGCCATGACAACCACGCAAACATTTATACCAAGTAAAGACGCCTCTTTAGAATCGTCAATTGCCACCCTACAAGCTAAATTATTGGCGTTGAATATTCATACCGAAGAGAAATCTTGGCTAAATGAGATTGAAGGTATTTGGTCTGTGCATGTGATTGATAGAGATTGTCCGCGCTTATTTACAAATGGCAAAGGCGCATCGCAATTGGCCGCCAGAGCCAGCGCATTGGGTGAATATTTTGAGCGTTTAAGCACCAATTACTTTTGGACGCATTTTTACCTAGGCGAAAATATCGCCAATAAAGACTTTGTGCATTATCCAAATGAGCAATGGATTGCGCTAAAGGGTGAAAAGTGGCCTAAAGAATTACTAACGCCAGAATTGCAAAAATTTTACAACCCAGAAGGCACCTGCCCTGCCAGCAATTTAATTGATTTAAATTCCGGTAATAAAGAACGTGGCATCTGCGCCATTCCTTACACGCGCTTGCGTGACGATAAAAGCGTATTGTTTCCTGTGAATTTAATCGGCAATTTATATGTCAGCAACGGCATGAGCGCGGGCAATACCATGATGGAAGCGCGTACCCAAGCATTGGCAGAAATTTTTGAGCGTGATATCAAGTACAAAATCATTCGCGAAGGCATTTGCCTGCCAGACGTGCCTGAAAGCGTGTTAAACCGTTACCCACGCATTGCGGCTGGCATTAAAGGCTTGCGCGATGCGGGTTATGGCATCTTAGTGAAAGACGCTTCACTTGGCGGTCAATACCCTGTCATGAATGTCACCCTATTACACCCTGAAGACCAAGGTTGCTTTGCTAGCTTTGGCGCGCACCCGCGCTTTGAAGTAGCATTAGAACGTGCATTGACTGAGCTACTACAGGGTCGCGCCATGGATAGCCTAAAAGGCTTTGTGGCACCAGGTTTTGATATGGAGGAAATCGCGGATTCACAGAATTTAGAAATCCATTTTGTGGATTCTAGCGGCGTGATTAGCTGGGACTTTTTACGCAGTACGCCAGATTATGAGTTTGTGGATTGGAATTTCGGCGGCTCATCTTTAACAACAAAAGCGACTGAGGAAGATTACAACTGGTGCGTCAATACCATTCACAACAGCGGCCACGATATGTATATCGCCGACTTCACGCATTTAGGCGTATACGCCTGCCGCATTTTTGTGCCAGGCATGAGTGAAATTTACCCTGTAGAAGAATTGCAATGGGAAAACAATACTGTCGGTAACTTGGTGCGCCCTTTTGCGCTACGATTACCAGAACTAAACCAAGCTGAATCAGCTGACTTATTAGAAACACTTTTAGATTTAGAGCTGGCAGACGAATTGCCAGTGACCACTTTAATTGGCTTCTGCGCTGACCCAAACACCACTTGGGTAGACTTGCGTGCTGGTGAATTGAAAACACTAGCCGCGCTAGCTGCTGGCGATGTAGATGAAGTGTTAGAAGGCTGCGCCTGGATTGCACAATTTGGTGAGTTACCCGAAAAACGCGCCCGCGTTTACCGTTGTATTGACAATATCGTCCAAATCAAAGAGCTGGCAGAGTCAGAAGATACCGCTGCATTTGAGGCGAATTTAAGCTTAATCTACGGCGCAGAAACCTTGCAACAAGCGCATAAATTACTCAATCGTGAAGAGCAGTATTTTGGCTTAGGAATGCTAGGCGCGAATATGGAAGGCAGTGCTATGCATCAACGATTACTTGAGGCTTATGGTAAGGTTTGGAAATAGTTTAGGGCAATGCCCATCTGCAATAATTTTCAAAAATAAAAAATATTAAGAAAAAGTTAACCAAAATGAATAGTTTAGATGAAGTAGTTAATGACTACATTTCAACGCCAGTTAATGGATATCCTAGTTGCCGCGCTCGCTTATCTGGTTACCTTAAATGGTTTAAATTAAGAAAAAACTTTTTAGATGTAATTGATGGCGCAATTTTAAGAAATCATCCACATCAAAATTGCTTATCTTGGGAATACCGTCGTGATATAGCTAGTAAATTGATTCTTGCTCAAGCAGTTTTTGAAACTCACACAACATTTCAAGAAATTTACGAAGTTGTAAAGTCTTGTGCATGCCCGCCCTACAAAAATGCAAATTTATTGGTTTATGATTTATCTCTGCGTATAGGAGCTTACAAAGACCTTTTTCCTTCTAATATTTACTTACACCGTGGAGCACTTGAGGGTGCTCAAATTGTTTTAAACCAAAAAAAGCTACCAAATTTAATATCAGCTTCTTCACTACCTAAAGAATTTTCTGTTCTAAAGCCTCATGAAATAGAAGATTGCTTGTGTATTTACAAAGAGAATATTAAGCACCTAATGAGAAAAAATTCTTGATATAAGATTAGTCGATAAGTTCTTGAACCCAAGCGTAGCAATATTTACAACTTCCTCAGCGTGAGGTAAACAAGTTACCCACCCTACATAATCTGGCCATTTTATTTAACAAAATACCTGTTTCCAAAGTTTAGTTACCGCAGCAATGTATTCTTTCACTGAGTACACTTCAACCCTGCTATGTGCCACACCTTGCAACTTAAGCGCATGTTGTATTTTGCGATACTCTCTGTAAGCAATCACCACATTTTCTGCAGCTTGCACTTCAATAATATTGAGTGACGCTAGTAGTTTTAGCAATGCAATATTACCAATATTTTCGCTTAATTCCGGGTGTTGTTTTGTATGCGCTAGCACCAAAAACTGCACTAAAAATTCCACATCAATAATGCCGCCAGCATCATGCTTAATATCAAATTGGCCCAGATGCGGTTTGTGACTGGCGCGCATTTTTTCGCGCATTTCTATTACCGATTTTTTGAGCGTTTCACTATCGCGCTGCTGGCTTAACACTTCAACACACACTTGCTCAAATGCGCTGCCGATATTGGCATCGCCTGCAATCCATCGTGCGCGGGTCAAGGCTTGATGCTCCCACACCCATGCTTTAGTCAGTTGATAGTCTTTAAAGGCGGCAATGCTACTTACCAGCAGTCCACTGTTGCCATCTGGACGTAACTGTAAATCGGTTTCATACAGCAAGCCTGCATTGGTCAGGCTGTTAAACCAGTTATTAATACGTTGCGCAAAACGGGCATAAATTTCGCTGGCTTCTGATGCATTATCATCATAAAGAAAGATGATATCTAAATCCGACATATAGCCAAGCTCTTTACTGCCCAGCTTGCCATAGCCAATCACAGCAAATTTGGGCGTAGAGATATGCTTAAATTTCAGGCTATCCCAAATGGTTTGCAGGCTTACTTGCAGAATCACATCGGCTGAATTACTTAAATAATCCGATAAGATTTCCAGTGGCAACGCGCCTGCCACATCCTGTGCAGCGAATTTTAAAATGGTGGCATGCTTAAAGTGACGCATGGCGTCCATCTGCGCTTCGGTATCACCCTGCAAATGTTGCATTTTTTCGGTCAAATTTAGTGTTAAGTCTGCAAAATCTGGCTCTTCGTACAAGGTGCGCGAATCTAATAACTCATCCAACAAAATAGGATGCGCCGATAAATATTGCGCTAACCAAGGGCTGGCGGCGCACAGTTTAATCACCAGATTCAACGCCTGCGGATATTCAGCTAACAGCGCTAAATAACTGGCGCGGCGGCAAATATTTTCTAGCAAACTTATAGTACGGAGTAAGGCGATATCGCTATTTTCTTCTTCTGCTGCAATCTCAATCACCAAAGGCATCAAGCGATCAAAACGTTGGCGGCTACTTTCAGGCAATTGCTGATAGCGGCTACTGGTGCGCAGCATTTTTAAGCGTTGCAATGCTTCGTTGGCATCGGCATAACCCAAGTCTGATAGGGCTTGCAAAGCAATATTAGGCTCAAGCGTTTGTTGCCACAGCGTCTGATAAAGTGATGCTTTATTAGACGTTTGAGATGAATTCGCGCTAGGCGCTTCAGCATTAAAGGTAGCATCAAAATGTTGCTGTACGATTTGCCTGTGCTTATTCAACTGCACTAAAAAACTGTCCCAATCGGCAAACAGCATGGCCTTGGCGATAAGCGAACGCGGCACTTCATTTTTGGGCAAATCCTGCGTTTGCTGGTCGTCTATATACATCAGGCGATGTTCTAGGTTTCTTAAAAACGCATATGCTGCAGTTAGTTCGCTCACCGTTTTTTCAGGCAGTAAGCCCTTGTTTTGCAAAAGCTTTAATACTTGTAGAGTCGGCTTTATTTGTAAGCTGGTATCCGTTCCGCCGCGAATTAACTGAAAAACCTGCGCAATAAATTCAATTTCGCGAATGCCGCCACGGCCTAATTTAATATTATCTTGCAGACCTTTTTGCAGCACATCGCGCTGAATTTGCATTTTCAAATCGCGCAGGCTGGTTAAGGCGTTGTAATCCAGATATTTTCTAAATACAAAGGGCTTTAAGAGTTTGGTCAATTTATCTTTTGGCCCAGCTACTACGCGGCCTTTTATCCACGCATAGCGCTCCCATTCACGGCCATTGTTTTGGTAATACTCTTCCAGCGCATCGCAATTGGGCACCAACACGCCTTCAGAGCCAAACGGCCGTAAGCGCATATCCACCCTGAATACAAACCCATCTTCGGTCACATCATCCAGCGCCGCGATAACCTTTTTACCCAGCTTATTGAAAAAATCTTGATTGCTAATCACATTTGACGCATTTGAGGTTTTGCCTACTGCTTCAAAACTAAAAATCAAATCCACATCAGATGAAACATTAAGCTCAACTCCGCCTAACTTGCCCATTCCCACCACAATCATCTGCTGCGGCAATCCAGTATCGCTGCTAGGCTTGCCATAGATGTCTTCAAGCCAAATCGAGTGAAAATCTACAGCGGTTTGAATGGTGATTTCGGCTAAGTCAGAAGTAGTTTGCATCACCTCATTTAAATCGCACAGTTGATTCAAATCGCGATAAATAATCCTGAGCAAAACGCGCTGGCGCAACTGCCTTAAGGCTTTTTTTAGCGTCACTTCGTCATTTATTTTTGCAGCACTTAAAAAGTGTTGCATGCTCTCAAGCGTATAAGTTTGCGCATGATTTTGTAGCAAATCTTCTAGTATTGAGGCATCTTTTGCCAGCAAACGCCCTGCATATAAACTGCAATAGACTAAGTGTTGTAATCCAGCCTCAAAACGAGTTGGCGCTTGGGTTTGCGATAAGTATTTATCCAGTGTTAGCATGTTATTTTTAAGGTAATATGACGTTTGACCATTTGTGTTACATCTTACCTTAATCATTATTATAAAAATTATTATGTCATTACGATTAATGACAAATTTGGGAGTTGCGTTGCATGGCTATTGAATCTGTTTTAACCGAAAACCGCGTATTTCATCCAAGTGAGGCGTTTAAAGCGCAGGCCAATGTATCTGGCTTAGCCGCTTACAACGCGCTTTGTGCAGAAGCCGAAGCGGATTATGAAGGTTTTTGGGCAAAATTAGCGCGTGATTTATTGGTTTGGCATAAACCATTTACAAAGACCTTAAATGAATCAGAAGCGCCATTTTATAAATGGTTTGAAGACGGCGAGTTGAATGTTTCAGTCAACTGTTTGGATAAACACCTAGCCACAATCCCCAATAAAACCGCGATTATTTTTGAAGCCGATAATGGCGATACTAAGACAGTTAGCTATAAAGAGCTTTATCACCAAGTGTGCCAGTTCGCCAATGGTTTAAAAAAGTTAAATTTGCCTCTTGGCGCGCGCGTTATTATCTATTTGCCTATGGGCATTGAAGCGATAGTCGCCATGCAAGCTTGCGCGCGCTTAGGCTTAACGCACTCTGTGGTGTTTGGTGGCTTTTCGGCCAAAAGTTTGAATGAGCGCATGATTGATGCGGGTGCGGTGGCGATTATTACATCGGACGGTCAGTATCGCGGCGGCAAAACATTGCAATTAAAAGCGGCTGTAGATGAAGGTATTGCTCAAGCCAAAAGTGAGCATGGCTGGGATGGCATTCAAAAAGTGATTGTGCTGAAAAAAACAGGTCAAGATGTGGCTTGGAACACAAGAGATATTTGGTGGACTGATTTAATCGCAGGCGAACCTGATACCTGTGAGCCTGTAATGGTGAATGCGGAACATCCGCTATTTTTACTGTATACCAGCGGCTCTACAGGTAAACCAAAAGGCGTACAGCATAGCTCTGCAGGTTATTTATTGCACGCCATGAACACCATGCGCTGGACCTTTGATGTAAAACCTAATGATGTGTATTGGTGTACGGCCGATGTGGGCTGGATTACTGGCCACAGCTATGTGACTTATGGCCCATTGGCGATGGGCACGACACAAGTAGTATTTGAGGGCATACCCACCTACCCCAATGCTGGCCGGTTTTGGCAAATGATTGAAAAACACAAAGTAAGCATTTTTTACACCGCGCCGACTGCCATTCGCTCATTGATTAAAACCAGCGAAACCGATGCTAGTACGCACCCTAAACAGTATGATTTAAATAGCTTGCGCTTATTGGGCACAGTGGGCGAGCCAATTAACCCAGAAGCGTGGATGTGGTACTTTGAGCAAGTAGGCGGCGGCCGTTGCCCTATCGCTGACACTTTCTGGCAAACGGAAACGGGCGGCCATGTCATTACGCCATTGCCAGGTGCACATGCACTAACGCCTGGCTCTTGCACCATGCCCTTTCCGGGCATTGCCATTGATGTGGTGGACGAAACGGGCAAGGATTTGCCTTGGGGCACAGGTGGTTTATTAGTCATTAAAAAGCCATGGCCATCCATGATACGCAACATTTACAACGACCCAGAACGCTTTAAAACCAGCTACTATCCAGTAGATTTAGGTGGCAAATTGTATTTGGCTGGCGATGGCGCTGTGCGCGATGCCAACACAGGCAATTTCACCATCATGGGTCGCATTGATGATGTGCTGAATGTATCTGGCCACCGTTTAGGCACAATGGAAATCGAATCTGCACTGGTTTCAAATCCATTAGTGGCAGAAGCCGCTGTTGTTGGCAAGCCGCATGATATTAAAGGCGAATCAGTAGTGGCTTATGTGGTGCTAAAAGGCGCCAGACCAACGGGCGAAGACGCCAAAAAAATTGTGGAAAATTTGCGTAACTGGGTTGGAAAAGAAATCGGCCCAATCGCCAAACCAGATGAAATTCGCTTTGGTGACAATCTGCCTAAAACACGCAGCGGCAAGATCATGCGTAGGCTGCTACGCAGTTTGGCCAAAGGCGAAGAGATCACTTCTGATATTTCAACCTTAGATAACCCAGCTATACTAGATCAACTGAAAGAAGTCGTTAAGTAAATGGAGGGGTTGATAATATTGGTTGCATTTATTTTAATCGCTGTGTTTTTAATACGCGGAAACTAAATATAGTTTATATTTTCGCGCACAGACGATGCTAATATTTAGCTTAATATTCAACTCTGAAAAAGTATCATGAAATTTTTGGTTAAGTTAGCGTTAAAGGTGAGAGGCAGCCTTAACCAAGGCGGTGATTACGGTTATATAACTGCAAAAGAGATGGGCGGTACGATTCCTAAAGTTATTCACCAAACTTACTATAAGAAAGTTTTACCCCCCGAAATCCAGCAAAATATTGATTATCTCAAATCGATTAATCCAGACTGGGAATACAGGTTATATGACGATGCTGATATTGAATCTTACATTGACAAGTATTATCCGCATCTACTGACTATCTACAAAAAAATTAACCCTACATACGGGGCGGCGAAAGCAGATTTTTTCAGGTATCTGCTTATTTACAACGAGGGCGGGGTTTATTTAGATATTAAAAGTACCTTAACAATGCCGCTGAATGATGTTTTGCTACCTACAGACCGTTATTTATTATCACATTGGCAAAATGAGCCTGGTCAAATCCATGCGAATATAGGCCATCAAAATGGGGTAGATCATATTTTCGGAGAGTTTCAGCAATGGTATGTAGTTGCTGCAAAAGGTCATCCCTTTTTAAAAAGGGTGATAGAAAATATGTGCAATAACATAGAAAAATACAACCCCTTTATTCATGACACAGGGCAATGGGGTACATTAAATTTAACGGGCCCTATTGCTTACACCGCAGCTATATTGCCATTATTAGAAAAACATCCTCATAGATTAGAACGTGACAATTCAAAATATGGGTTTGTTTACAGTATTTTTGAATCAAAAGGCGAACGCTTAGGCCATATCGCGCTATCAAAAAAACATTACACTTTATCGAACGAATCCATCATTAAATTAAATTTTGTTTATGACTTTTTATTTAATCTAAGTAAGCCAATAATTATCTTTGCTAAAGATTTTCTGCGTAGTCTTAAAAAATAACGCTGTTTAATTTAACACTGCTCAATCTAAAGTTAGATTCAAATAAATCGGCAATCGCATTAGTTGCAATGCTACTGTAAAATGCATATTTTTACATTTAAGTTTATTGCATGAGTTCGTTACAACAAGAAATCACCCGCCGTCGTACATTTGCCATTATTTCTCACCCTGATGCGGGTAAAACAACGCTCACTGAAAAACTATTATGGTTTGGAGGCGCTATTCAAGTTGCAGGCGAAGTGCGTGGCCGTAAAGCGGCACGTCATGCCACATCGGATTGGATGGAGCTAGAAAAGCAACGCGGCATTTCTGTCACTTCATCCGTGATGCAGTTTCCATATCGCGATCATATGGTGAATCTATTGGATACGCCTGGCCATGATGACTTTTCGGAAGATACGTATCGCACGTTAACGGCAGTGGATTCCGCTGTAATGGTGATTGACTCTGTTAATGGCGTTGAGGCGCAAACCATTAAGTTATTGAATGTGTGCCGCATGCGCGATACGCCGATTATCACGTTTATTAACAAGTTAGACCGTGAAAGCCGCGCGCCGATTGAGTTGCTAGATGAGATTGAAACCACACTTGGCATGGAATGTGCGCCGATGACTTGGCCTATCGGCATGGGTAAATCGTTTCGCGGTGTTTATAACTTAGTGAATGACAGCATTCTGTTTTTTAATCCGCGCGCCGATAAAGGCACATCTGAGACCATACAGGGCTTAGATAATCCGCGCCTGGATGATTTAATCGGTCGTCAGGCAGGCGAATTGCGTGTTGATATTGAGTTAGTGCGTGGCGCATCAAATGAATTCAATACCGAGCGTTATTTAAATGGAAAGCAAACGCCTGTGTTTTTCGGTTCTGCGGTGAACAACTTTGGTGTGCAATCATTACTGGATGCTGTTGTGGATTTATCGCCTGCTCCCCTTACCCGCCAAACTGCAAGTCGTGCAATCCCACCAGATGAGGCAAAATTTTCAGGGTTTGTCTTCAAGATTCAAGCCAATATGGATCCAAAACACCGTGATCGAATCGCCTTTCTGCGTGTATGCTCAGGCCGTTTTGAGCGTGGCATGAAAATTAAGCAAGTTTCTACTGGCAAATTAATGGCTGTAAATAACGCCATTACCTTTATGGCGCGCGACCGCACCACCATGGATGAAGCCTATTCTGGCGACATTATCGGCATCCCCAATCACGGCACGATTAAAGTAGGCGATACATTCAGTGAGGGCGAAGAGCTGAAATTCACTGGCATCCCTTCATTTGCACCTGAGTATTTCCGCCGTGCACGCTTAAAAAATCCGCTTAAAATGAAGCAGCTGCAAAAAGGCTTACAACAATTGGCTGAAGAAGGCGCTTCACAACTGTTCCGTCCTTTATTATCGAATGACTTAATTTTAGGTGCGGTAGGATTATTGCAATTTGACGTAGTTGCGCATCGCTTAGAGCATGAATATGGTGTAGATGTGGTATTTGAAAGCTACGACTGCTATACCGCGCGCTGGCTACGCGGTTCAGACACCGATTTGCGTGCTATTGCCGATAAATACGGTTTTAACGTGGGCTTAGATGGTAATGAAGAATATGTATACTTAGCACCAAACCGCGTGAACTTACAAATGGCAGAAGAGCGTTACCCTGATATTCAGTTTTTGGCGACCAGAGAAATAAGTTAACCAGTAAATTAGCTCAAAATTGACTGTATCAATCACGCCATGTTTATTTAGGCGTTATTAATTTTAAATGTTAAGGAGTTAATCTAATGAAATGGCTCAATACTGTATTTTTTTCTGGCATCACCTGCTTAGCTACTTTATTAATCACCTCACAACAAGCCTATGCCGAGCCAAGCCAAATAAGTAAGACTGCTACAAAAATTGAAGCTAAGCAGGTGTTAAGGAATATAGCGTATGGCCCAAATAGCGCTCAAAAAATGGATATTTACATTCCGCCAAATGTGCACAATGCGAATATTATTTTTATGGTACATGGTGGGGCATGGCGCAATGGTGATAAAGCAATGCGTAGTATCGTCAAAAATAAATCACAATTCTGGCTAGCCAAAAATACTATTTTTATATCAACCAATTACCGCCTGTTGCCAGAGGCCGACCCGCTTACTCAAGCAGAAGATATCGCCAATGCAATCGCCTTTGCACAAACAAAAGCCAGCGAATGGGGCGGTAATCCTGAAAAAATGATTATGATGGGCCATTCTGCAGGGGCGCATTTAGTCGCATTAATTGCAAGCGCACCACAATTTCAGGCTAAAATAAAACCTACTTTAGGCACAGTGCTGCTAGACAGCGCTGCTTTAGACTTGCCTGAATTGATGCGCTCGAGTTCACTGCCTTTGTATCAAAAAGCGTTTGGCAGCGATGAGGATTACTGGCGAAAAGCTTCACCCTACCACCAACTGAACAAAAAAATTGCTCCCGTACTGATTGTTTGTTCTAGCAGACGTGATATTTCTTGTCAGCAGGCGCAGGCTTTTTCAAAAAAATTAATCAGCGTGGGTGGTGTAGCTGAAGTACTACCTGTTGACTTGTCGCACCTTCAAATTAATGAGCGATTAGGCTTACCAAGCGACTACACTCATAAAGTGGATAATTTCATGACGCATTTAAACGAATGAATCCTAAATAGCCAAGCCTAAAAATAGTCCACTAAGGTCATATTGCCAATCTATTTGCTTATGCTAGTATCGACTTAAACGTTAACTGACTTCAATAATATGCATATCATCAATGTAAGTGATTTAACAACACAGTGGAATTGGTTACGCGATGAATTTAAACACACGAATGATGAATGGCATCATTACTCAAGTTTAGCGGTTAATTTACCTGCATTTTTACCTAAAAAAGATTCTATCGCGCGCGTCATTGCCGCTGGCAAAGCTGTAAATTTAGCCCGAAAAAAACCGTCAATTCTGGTTTCTCACGGGCCAAGACCAGCTTTGTATGCTGGCAATCTGGCAAAAATGCTATGCCCTGAAACACCGCATCTTGTGTATTCATTTAACTTAACAGATTTACCCAGTGGCAAGCAGCATAGCCTGATGACTAGGGCTTTTCAGCATCCAACCAAATTTGTGAGTTACTCTAATGTAGAGCGCAAACTATATGCGGATTATTTTGATATTCCAATTGAAAAAATTGATATGCTGCACTGGGCGGTGCATGCGCCAAAAGTAGATTTAACTGAAGCGCCAGTAGAGTCTGGGCGCTATATCTGCGCTTTGGGTAGCCAAGGCCGAGATTACGCAACGTTGATTGCTGCCATGAAAAAACTACCCAATATCAAGCTAGTATTGGTGGCAAGCCCCGACTCTATCGCCGACTTAACCATTCCAGACAATGTAAAAGTTCATACCAATATCCTATTGGCACAAGCCCACAATATATTAGCGCACAGCGCGTTTATGGTATTACCGTTACGCGACAGCCAAGTGCCTTGCGGTCACGTGACAATTGTTTCTGCTATGTTTTTTAACAAAGCGATTGTGGTGACCAATTCTTTAGGCGTGCAAGATTATATTTTTGATGATAAAACTGGCCTATTTTGCGAACCTAAAAATGCCGACGATTTATCCGAAAAAATTAAAACGTTATGGGATGATTCTGTTAAAAACGCCCAGCTTGGTGAAGCTGGGTTGGCATTCGCGCAGGCAAATTGCACAGAGAAAACAGCGATTAATTACTTTGCAGATTTCATAAACAAACATTCACAAACTTAAATCAAATGAAGTTTAAGGCCTGCTTAACTTAACACCTTTTTCAGGCGTATTTTGTATAAAATCCACCACACCTTTCAGCAACTCACCATCGCCGCGCAGCGGTTTAGCAAGCTTGGCAACCATATCAATATGGCCATAGTTTTCAAATGTAATCACTTGCACCTGCCCATTATTTTTTTTGATTTTCCTGGCCAAATTGTAGGTATTGCGCGGCCAAACGGTGTTATCTTTTTTGCCCACGGCAAGCAACATGGGTGGATTTTTACCATCTACAAAGTTAATCGGTTGCGATTTTGGCTGCTCTGCGTCAGAGCCAAATATCGTTTTTAATCGTTCCGACTTTAAAGGTAAAAAGTCGTATGGGCCTGCTAACCCAATGACGCCTGCAAAATCAGTCGGTTTAAGTGATTGTTTTGCCAAGTATTCTGGATTAACTGCCAACATTACCGCAAGGTGTGCACCCGCGGAGTGCCCAGCTAAAAACACTTGATTTGTGTCGCCTTGATATAGCTGGATATTGTCTTTAACCCAGCGTGCTGCTATTGCTGGATCTGCCATCAACTCTGGGAATAAAACGTCGGGGTATACCCGATAATCGGGAATAACCACAATAAAGCCATGTGAGGCTAAGGCTTCACCAACAAATTTATAATCAGCACGTGCGCCAGAATCCCAGCTACCGCCATAAAAAAATATGACCACCTTGCGTTTAGCTGATGGCGCACTATTTTCTAGCGTATTTTTAGGTAAGTAAATATCGAGTTTTTGTCTGGCTAATTTGCCATAAGCAACCGTTGACTCAAGCTTATAGGCACTTTCTGGCACTAAAGCATTGAGTATTTTAATGGGGCTGCAAGCTGCAGTTGTCATAACAACTGCCAAGCCGAGTAAAGCTCTAGCTGGTGAAAGCTTATTTTTGATTGAGGTCAGCACTTAGTTTTGTTTATTGTCGGTTAATTAATGAAGTCAGCAGCACAAATTGCCAATTACTTATACACTAAGAATGAGATTTTAGATGCAAAAAAATGAATGGCAAAACACTTTTAATCGTTAATTATGCAATGGTAGGCAATACTATTGTGATGATTAAACCACCATGTGCAGCGTTGCTGGCTGTAATGTGCCCTGCATGCGCTTCTACAATTTGTTTTGTAATCGCTAACCCCAAACCATAACCTTGCACCGATGTTGAGCTATCTGAATTAGCACGATAAAAAGGTTTAAATATCGCTTCTAGCTCAGCATCATGAATACCGATTCCTTGATCAGTCACTTGAATAGTAACCTGTTTAGTCACATCATTCATCGTCGTCGTTAAATCAACCCTTGCATGCGCTGGGCTGTATTTCACCGCATTGCGAATCACATTATCAATTGCACGCTGTAGCAAATCTGCCTGCGCTTGTATCTGGATGGCTGTATTAGCTGCGTAATGCACGCTTACTTGATGCGCCAATCCTTCAAAATTAGCATCTTCAACCAATTCTTGTAATAGCTCATTTAAATCAAGCGGTTCTTTTTGCAATGCCATTACGCCTGATTCTAAGCGTGATAATGTTAATAACTCACCCACTAAGTGATCCATGCGAATAGATTCTGTTTCAATACGGTTAAGTGAAACGGTTAATTTTTCATTGCTTTGATTGGCTACCTCCGATTGCTGTTTAATAAGCCCAATGGCAATCTGCAGCCTTGCCAATGGTGAGCGTAATTCATGCGACACTTGATGCATTAAGTGTGTTTGGCTTTGTATTAATTGGCTGATACGACCCACCATCACATCAAATGCACTGCCTAAATCAGCCAGTTCATCACGCCGGCCACGCATTGCATCGCCCACGCGTACATCTAAATTACCACTGGCGGCACTATCAAAAGCAAACCTTAACTGTTTAATTGGCTTAGAAAAATACCAAGCCAACATCGCTGCAAATAGAAAGCTGACAAAAAATCCAACAACCAGCGGCATAGCGGGCAGCAGATATTTAACATTTTGCTGCAACTTAACACCGTTAAAATACGTTGGTGGCGGCCGTTTAGGGCGAGGCTCTACAAATAACCAGTAATCATGGCCATCATCCGCATGTATCTTCTGTATAGCACGATTATCGCTGTCATTCATCAAATCTATTAGAGACGCTATATTGATGCCTTTCGGTAGCTTGCGCTTTAATACATCCAGCCCTTGTTCATTCACCGCATATAGCTGCGGAATTGGCTCGCTAACCCATGATTCTAGTAAGGATTGCAGCGATGCAATACCATTTGCTTTAAGAGTGCTGGCCGCGGCTATTACCATGGTTCTGGCTGCTGGTGCACTATCTATGAGACGTCTTTCTCTTTCGCGCTTATCATTAACCATACCAATTGCCAGGCTCACAATCAGCACAGTGGTCAGCTGTGCAAAAAAGAAAAACAGAAAGAATTTCCAGTAAAGTTTGCCCATAAGTGTTTTTGTCGTTTTTATTATTTAAGATATTGATAGCCCAGCCGATACACTGTTTGTATCAACTGTTTACCACCTGCAGCGGCACTTAATTTTTGGCGTACGCTACTCATATGCACATCAATATTGCGGTCAAATTTTGCCATTGGCCGGCCCAAAGCCAATTCAGACAGTATCTGCTTGCTCACCACATTACCCGCACGTTCTACCAGCACCTCTAACAAATTAAACTCGGTGCTGGTGAGTGTTAATGGCACGCCTGACCATTCTACGCGGCGCTGTTCTGGCGTTATCGTTAACTCATTTAATGTGATGGTTTTTGTGTTATTTTGCGCAGGTTTTGCGCGCCGCAAAATTGCTCTAATGCGTGCCACCAGCTCACGCGGGGTGCATGGCTTTGCGACATAATCATCCGCCCCCAGCTCCAAGCCCACAATGCGATCTGCATCGTCACCTTTGGCTGTGAGCATAATCACCGGCATATTGCTGGTTTGCCTGATTTTGCGTAATGTTTCTATGCCGTTTAATGTAGGCATCATCACATCCAACACCACCAAATCATATTGTTCAGCTTGCAAGGCATTTAACCCCGACTCACCATCGTGTGCGGTGTTTACAGCAAAGCTTTCTAGCTCAATATACTCTTTAAGCATACCAACCAACTCGGCATCGTCGTCAACCAGTAAAATTTTATCCATATGAATATTAAGCCTTTAATAGGTAATGCATCATAGCGTCCAGTCAAATCAGCAACAAGCTTAATACCGCATATTTACGCAGATTTACACTATCTTAACAGCGCTTTACAAAACACAGTTGCACAATGGCAACATCCTAAAAAGCACGATTAATAGGATTTAAACATTAGATTTTAATTGCAATTTAACGTTAACCACATGAAGGATAACAACATGAAACACACCACGATTAAACAATTATTGGCTATTTCAACCTTAGCCATTACCTTACCTTTTGCCAGTTTAAGCTATGCCGAAGACGGCAAGCACTGTGAAAAAAGTGGGCACCACTCAAGTCATCGCACAGGTCATCACGCTGGCGCTGGTCATCACGGCATGGCATCTCATCTACATGCACTTAACTTAACGCAAGATCAGCAAGATAAAATATTTGCAATTATGCATGAGCAAGCACCTGCAAAATATGCGCAACACAAACAGCAACGCGAAACAATGGAGTCTTTACGCACACTCGCGCAAGCCGATAGTTTTGACGAAGCAAAAGCACAACAGTTAACGGATCAATTGGCTCAATTAGAGAAAGAAAAAGTCATGAGCCGCTTAAAAACGGAGGCTAAAATTACTGCACTATTAACACCTGAACAACGTCAAAAAGCGCGTGAATTTAAAATGGAACGTGGTGAGCGTGGCATGGGTAAACCAGCGCGTTATAAATATCATCAGCCAAAAGCAAAACCGACTAATAGTTAATCAATTCATACTAAAAACCTGCTTGTTAAGCGCAAGCAGGTTTTTTATTGTCGCTACTTTTATGTATCGTTAATCGCGCTCAAACGCTTCACATAATTGACTCAATAGTTGGCCAAAAAGTGGCAGCACTTCATCTTTGCTGTGTGGACTGTCGTCATCTGTACCAGCCACCACAAAGCTCACCGTTATTTTATCTAGGTTCTCTCTAAACTCGGCCCAATGCTCTGCCTCTGCATCGCCTATCAGTTTAAACTTATGAAAGCCTGAATCGATAATTTCAATCAGCTCAACATCTGCAATACCTGCAAATAAGGTTTTGGCGATAATGACTTGTGCTGCAGTTAAATCAGGCGCATCTTTGCCATCTTCTGATAATTCATGCGTTAGCGGCAAGGTTAAAAAGGCAAATATCAACATGGCATAGGCTTGATACACACTCAGCATATCAAAGTTATTGTGCCGCTCATCCGCTGGCTGACGGCCAGCCTCTTGAATCGCCCTGAATGTGACAAAACTTGCTAGATAATGCGCAGAATCAATAGCGCTGTAGTCGTCCAAGCTGATATTCGGTTTTGTGCCGTCATCAAAAGTTTCGGCAAAACATAAGGTATGTAGCAAGGTTAATCGTGTTGAGTAGTCCATATTTTCTATACTTTTAAATGGTTAACTAAATTTCGGGTAAAGCTTCTAATTGCTCATGTAACTCAAGCCAACGCATTTCAGCCGTATCAATCGCGCCACTTAATTCCGCTTGGCGTTTTAGCAGCTGCTGCAACTCGGCCTTATTGCCTGCATCATATAAGCTGGCTTCACTGGCGCGTGCGTCTAATATGGTTTTTTCAGCGTTTAGCTTTTCTAGGTTTTTCTCAATCTGCTCGGTTTCCTTCACTAACGGCCTGCGCGCAACTATGCGCGCTTGACGCTCTGCTTTGCTTTGCGCGTAATCATTATTTTTTGGCATTATTTGAGCGTTAAGTTCTGATTTTTCCTGCGTTTTTGTATTAGCCAACCAATCTTTATAATCGTCTAAATCGCCATCAAAAGCTTCTGCAACGCCATTGGCAACCAATACAAAATTATCGCAAGTGGCGCGCAATAAGGCTCTATCATGCGATACCAAAATCACACCACCTTGGTAATCTTGTAATGCCAGCGTTAAAGCATGACGCATTTCCAAATCCAAATGGTTGGTTGGCTCATCCAGCAACAGCAAATTAGGCCGCGTCCAAATCAATAAGGCTAAAGCCAAACGCGATTTTTCGCCCCCTGAAAAATTTTCGCAACTGGCACGCGCCATATCGCCTTTAAAATCAAAACCGCCCAAATAATTTAAATGCTCTTGCTCGCGTGTTTGCGGGTCAAGTCGCAGCATATGTTGCAAGGGCGATTCGTGTGGACGTAATTGCTCTAATTGATGTTGCGCAAAGTAACCAATATTCAGCTCTTTTCCCTCTACGCGTTTGCCTGACTTTCCATCAATCACTAGTGGCTTTAATTCAGCCGCCAACAATTTAATTAAAGTCGATTTACCCGCCCCATTTTTACCCAGCAAACCAATACGCTCACCTGGCCGAATCGCCATCACCACTTTTTTAAGAATAGTCTTATCCACATAACCTGCATCAATATCATCCAGCACTAACAGTGGGTCAGGTGCGGCAATGGGGCTTCGAAACTCAAAGCTAAATTGCGAATCCACATGTGCGGCTGAAATCATTTCCATGCGCTCTAATGCTTTAATGCGGCTTTGCGCTTGGCGCGCTTTGGTAGCCTGCACTCTGAATCGGTCAATATAACTGTGTAAATGGGCGACCTTGCGTTGCTGTTTTTCAAACATGGCTTGTTGCAAAGCCAGCTTTTCTGCACGTTGGCGCTCAAAATCACTATAACCGCCGCGATACAGCGTGATGCGTTGCTGTTCGATATGCAGTACGGTATCGATGACATTGTCTAAAAAATCCCTGTCATGCGAAATCAGCAACAGCGTACCGCGATAATCGCGCAGCCAAGTTTCCAGCCAAATCACTGCATCTAAATCCAAATGATTAGTTGGCTCATCTAGCAACAATAAATCACTGCGGCACATGAGTGCACGCGCCAAATTCAACCTAACACGCCAACCGCCAGAAAAATCACTTACTGGACGGCTTAAATCCGCTTGCGTAAAGCCCAAACCATCTAGTAAGCTAGAGGCCCGTGCTTTGGCAGAATAGCCTTCAATATCGCTTAAGCGTTGATGCAATTCAGCAATGCTTTCACCTGAAAAATTAGCACCTTGATGTTGCGTTTCGGCTTGCAGCAAAGCGGCTTCGATTTCGGTTAATTCGGCATCGCCTTCTAGCGTAAATTGCAAAGCTGGCAAACCTAGGCTAGGCGTTTCTTGCGCCACATGCGCAATCACCCAGTTTGGTGGAATCTCTAAATCGCCCACCTCTTGCTGTAACTCGCCACGCAGCAAAGCAAATAGCGATGATTTACCCGCGCCATTAGCGCCAATCAGCCCTACTTTGTGGCCAGGATGTAGCTGAAAAGCTGCTGCTTCGAGCAACACTTTTATACCGCGGAACAGACTTAAATTTCTAAATTGAATCAATGTTTACCTACGTCTAAAAAATGCGTCAGCTAAATTCGCCAAAAGGCGTTATTCTAAAGCAATCTGGCTAAATGCAACTAAGTGATTGTGCTGAAAATATCAGCTTAAAGCTTGTTTACGTTTTATTTACAAGCTATCCCATTTTTTTCAAGTAAAATAAACACTTAACTTTTATATTGACTTATTTAGCTCCAAACATAAGGCTATAACGCGCAAAACTAATGATCACACTAAAAAAAATAGCCCGTTGGGCGTTGTATGGTCTGCTTTTGCTGATAATCGTGATACTTATCACGGCACTCACTTTGCGTTTTGTGATTTTCCCTAATATCGATCAATATAAAGATGATATTGCGCGCTACACCGCACAAACAATTGGCCAAAAAATCACGATTGGCGATATTGTCACAGGCTGGGATGGCTTTGCGCCACAGGTAGATTTACAAAATATTGATTTATTTGATGCAGAAAACCGCGTAGCATTGCATTTAAACAGTGTAGAGGCCAGCCTTTCATGGTTAAGCGTGCCGCTTTTGCAGCCTAAACTGACAAAATTAGTGGTGCATCAACCCGCTTTGACGATTCGCCGTAAGCCTGATGGCAGTATTTATTTGGCTGGTATTGCGTTAGAGGGCGAATCTAAACCAGCGTTTATGAATTGGTTATTGCGCCAACGCGAAGTTAACGTTAAAAACGCACAGATTATTTGGCAAGATGATTCACGCCAAGCACCTGAACTATCGCTCAATCAATTTAACTTAACACTTCGCAACCCTTTATTACATCAACCCTTAGGTCAACATGAGTTGACATTGTCTGCGTTACCTTCTATTGGCGCGCAACAAAAAATCAGTGCTAGCGGGAATTTTGTTGGCCGCGATGTGAGCAAAATGAGTAAATGGCATGGCGATTTTTTTATTGATTTAAAACAGACTGATTTAGCAGTTTACAAGCCTTGGATAGATTATCCGATTGATATTCAAAGCGGTACAGGTGATGCAAAAATTTGGCTCACCTTTGCTAATAAGCGCATCAATAGCGTTAAAACACAAGCCAATATCCGCAATTTAGCCGTGATAACAAAAAACCAAACCAGCGCTTTTATTGCACAAACATTTTCGGGCGTTGTGCAATGGCAAAACAAAAATAATACGCAAACTATTAACGCAAAAAATATCACACTTAACACGAATAATGGTTTAAATATTCGCAATGGTCATGGTTTTTACGCAAGCAGTATCAAAAACAATCAGCCTTGGATTAAGGCTAATATTCAACTGAATCAATTTAATTTAGCATCGTTAAAACTCATTAATTCACATCTTAGCTTACCCAACAATCTGCAAATGCAACTAAATGGCTTTGCGCCTGTGGGCGTTTTGCAAGACATCGATTTATTGTGGGAGGGAACGCCCAGCAAACCAACGCACTACAAAATCGATAGCAGTTTTAGCCAATTGGGCATACAGGCATTTCAAAAAATACCGGGGTTTAATCACCTTGCGGGGTCGATAAAAGCAGATGAGACAGGCGGTACGGTGCTACTCAATAGTCAAGATACCACTTTACATTTGAAAGATGTATTGCGCTGGCCAATCCCTGCTAATCATATAAAGGGCGACATCAGTTGGACTATCAATAATAAAAATATCAACATTACAGCTAAAGACCTGTCTATCAGCAACCCACATATCGCAGGCACAATAAATGCCAAATATGCTATCAACGGCATAAAAGGTGGTTACCTAGATTTAACAGGCCAGTTTGGTAAAGGCAATGCTCAGTTTGCATCTTTTTATTACCCTGTCATTCTAGGAAAAGACACCTTACATTGGCTAGACACCTCAATATTAGCAGGCCGCGCTGAAGATGTTTTACTAACAGTGAAAGGCAATTTAGCCGATTTTCCTTTTGTGAATAGCGAACATCTACCAGATTCTAAGCTGGGTATTTTTAAAGTCACCGCTAATATTAGCGATGCTGTTTTAGAGTTTGGGTCGGGTTGGCCTATGATAGACGCATTAGATTTAGACATGCTATTTGAGGGTACACGCATGCTTTTAAATACTAAAACAGGGCGTATTTCAGGCAAAAAAATTACTAAAGGTCGCGCTGAAATTGCACAATTAGATGCCGATTGGCCAATTCTACATATTGCCAGCGAAGCAGAGGGCTTGGTTTCTGACGGTATAAAATTTATCAACGAAAGCCCCGTTAAGCAAGTGACATTGGGTTTTACAGACAACCTTAAAACAGCAGGACGCGGCAAGTTATTACTCGATTTAAATATCCCGCTACAAAACTCTGCAGCCACCAAATATAAAGGTGTTTACAAGATTAGCAATGGCAGCATATTTGCGCACGCAGAAACAGGCTTGCCAGAATTAAGTAAGCTTAATGGCAGCCTCACATTTAACGAAAATGGACTATATGCTAGCGGCGTGGAAGCAGAAATATTTGGCGGGCCTGTGCAATTTAATGTGGCAACCGCTGCAGATAAAGTGATTAAAATTACAGCCAACGGCAAAATAAGCGAGCTTGGCATTCAAAAAATAGCGTCAAATGTGCTGACTGAAAGTTTGATTGGTAGCGCAAATTGGTCTGGCGAAATTAGCATAAAAAAACCATTGGTCGATATGCGTTTTCGCTCAAACCTGATTGGTTTAGCAGTGCAATTACCGCCGCCTTTTAATAAATTGGCGCAACAAGAGTTAAATCTTAATTTTGAGAAAAAGCAGCTGAATCCTAATAGCGATAATATCCTGCTGAATATTGGCAGTATTATTTCAGCAAAAATACTGCGCAGTAATTACACTGGCGAACTACAGTTTGATCGCGGCAATATAGGCATTAACGTGCCTGCGAGCCCAGCTTTGCAAGCCGGCTTAACAATTAATGGCAAACTTGATGAGGTAGACGCTGATGATTGGCTGGCATTACTGATGCAGCCTAGCACCTCTAAAAATGGAAGTAAATTTGACTCTAATTTGATTAGGAAAGCCGATGTTGCGATTGGCCAACTTAATATAGGAGACCGTAGCATTCATGCATTAAAGCTAACTGCTCAGCCAAATGCAACAGGCTTAAAAATGGCGCTAGAAGCTAAAGAAATGCTAGGTGATATTGAATGGCAAGGTGCAGATAACGGTAAAATTATTGCTCGATTTAAACGCTTAAGTATTCCTAATACGGTGAATACTGCGGTTAAAAGCAAGACCAAAAAAGAGTTCCGAAAGCAAGCACAGGCTTATCCAGCACTCGATATAGTGGCAGAAAACTTTGAAATTGATTCAAAAAAACTGGGCGTACTGAATCTAAATGCGTTTGAAAATGGCGAAGATTGGGTGATTCAAAAACTCAGCATCATCAACCCAGATAGTACGCTGGAAGTACAAGGCAATTGGCATAATTGGACACGAAATCCCAATACAAACATCGTGGTTGCACTTAACTCTAGCAATATTGGCAAAACTTTAGTGCGGTTTGGCCAGCCAGATACCGTTAAAGGAGGCGATGCACAAATAACTGGTCGCCTTAACTGGGCTGGTAGCCCACATGAATTTGATATTGCGCGCTTAGCGGGCAATTTAACGTTCGAAGCCAGCAAAGGACAAGTGTTAAAAGTGCAACCAGGCGTTGGGCGTTTGTTTGGATTATTAACGTTGCAAAGCTTACCTAGACGCTTGAGTTTAGATTTTAGGGACTTATTCAGCGACGGTTTTGCGTTTGATAAAATTAGCGCTACCGCGAAAATTGATAGTGGAATTGTGCGTAGCGACGACTTTTTTATGACTGGCCCTGCCGCAGAGGCGAATATTAAAGGCGAAACTAATTTAAAAACTGAAACTCAGAATTTAAATATAAAAGTGACACCGCATGTCAGTGACAGTTTATCGCTCGCTGCACTGGCAGGTGGCCCTATTGTTGGTGCCGCTGCATTTGTTGCGCAAAAGATACTAAAAGATCCTTTCAACAAAATTGCGTCATCTGAATACAGAATTACTGGTACATGGGATAACCCTCTAGAAGTAAAATCAGATAAAGATGATACGCAAAAATCGATTAACCCATTTTCAGCTAAATAATAACGAATCTTAAAATTGATATGTCTATAAACACCAAAAAGCAATCTACTCAATCTAAAAATACAGCTAACAGCGTTAAAGTCGCTGGCATTCAAATGGCATCAAGCCCGCACGTGTCTTCGAATTTGATTGAGGCCGAGCGCTTAATTGCAATTGCCGCCAATCAAGGTGCAAAAATTGTGGTTCTGCCAGAGTATTTTTGCATTATGGGAGTTAAAGAAACAGATAAAGTGGCCGCGCGTGAAAAAGAAGGCGACGGCGTGATTCAACGTTTTTTAGCGAAAATGGCTAAAGATTATAAAATTTGGCTGATTGGCGGCACGATGCCCATAATCAGCAACTTCCCCAATAAAGTGCGTAATAGCTGCTTGGTGTATAACGATAAAGGCGTGCAAGTGGCGCGCTACGACAAAATTCACTTATTCGGCTTAGATTTGGGCACTGAGCACTATCACGAAGAGAATACGATTGAATCGGGCGATAGCGTTGTAGTAGTGGATACGCCGTATGGCAAGATTGGTTTATCCATTTGCTACGATTTGCGCTTTCCTGAGTTATATCGCGCCATGGGGAATGTCGACATGATTGTGGTGCCTTCAGCTTTTACCGAGACTACTGGCAAAGCGCATTGGGAAAGCCTAATCCGCGCGCGCGCCATTGAAAACTTATGTTATGTCATCGCCCCTGCACAAGGTGACTACCATTTATCTGGTCGCGAAACACATGGCAACAGCATGATTGTTGACCCTTGGGGCGTGATTTTGGATAGATTGCCGCGCGGCTCTGGCGTGGCGATGGCGAATGTGAATCGCGACTACCAAACCAGCTTGCGTAATAGCTTGCCAGCCTTAAAGCACAAGACTATTAAAGCGATTTGAAACTCCTTCCCACTTTAAGGGGTAAGGCTGGGATGGGGGTAAGCATTTGAAACATCCACCCCCACCCTAGCCCTCCCCCTGCTTGGGGAGGGAATATTCATAGTGATTTGAACTCCCATGTTAAGAGGAAACAAAATCAGCGTGAATTCAAGAATATACTTAGCCTCTATTTGTATTGAGCAGGTATAGTAAATACAACGTAGTAATTAACACTAGACATCCCCATATTCAACTTATGAAAATAGAACAGCCCAATTTAAGTAATATTAGTTTAACCAAAGCCAGCCACTTCGACACCGCACACGATGTGTTGCTTAAACCCACTGGGCTTGATACTAGCGCCATACAAGGCGTGCTGGGCAATATCATGTCGCATCAGGTGGATTATGCAGATTTGTATTTTCAATACAGCCGCTCTGAATCTTGGGGCTTAGAAGAAGGCCAAGTTAAATCGGGCAATTTCAGCATTGACCAAGGCGTTGGCGTGCGCGCTGTGAGTGGTGAAAAAACCGCTTTTGCCTATTCTGATGATATTAACCTACCAGCTCTGAAACAAGCCGCCAATGCGACTAAATCGATTGCAGCATTAGGTTTGGAACAAACGGGCAAAAGTATTATCACCCGCCAAAACAACCAACTGTACTTACCACAAGACCCAATCGCCAGTTTATCTGCCGATGCAAAAGTAAAATTGCTGGAACGTTTAGAACAGTTCGCCAAAAAAGTAGATCCGCGCGTTACCCAAGTGATGGCCAGTATTGCGGGTGAATATGAAGTGATCATGGTCGCCAGAAGTGATGGCGTGATGGCGGCTGATATACGCCCTTTGGTGCGCATTTCGGTGCAAGTACATGCAGAGCAGAACGGTCGCCGCGAGCAAGGCTCTAGCGGCGGTGGCGGACGTTTTGACTACAGTTACTTTACTGATGAAGTATTACAGGATTACGCACAAAAAGCCGTACATCAAGCCATAGTGAACCTAGACGCACGCCCTGCTCCTGCAGGTAGCATGACGGTAGTGCTAGGCGCTGGCTGGCCTGGCATTTTGCTGCATGAAGCGATTGGGCATGGCCTAGAAGGCGATTTCAACCGTAAAGGCAGCAGCGCATTTGCCAATATGATGGGCAAACAAGTCGCCGCCAAAGGCATCACCATTGTAGATGACGGCACATTAACGGACAGGCGCGGCTCGTTGACGATGGATGATGAAGGCAACCAGACCAATAAAACGGTATTGATTGAGGACGGCATTTTGCGCGGCTATATTCAAGATAGCTTAAATGCGCGATTAATGAATATGCCGCTGACAGGCAATGCGCGCCGCGAAAGCTATGCGCATATCCCCATGCCACGCATGACCAATACCTATATGCACAATGGCGACAAAGACCCAGCTGAGATTATTAAATCGGTTAAAAAAGGTTTATACGCCGCTAATTTTGGTGGCGGACAAGTTGATATCACTAGCGGCAAATTTGTATTCAGCGCCGCTGAAGCTTATATGATTGAAGATGGCAAAATCACCTACCCAGTGAAAGGCGCAACATTGATTGGCAATGGTCCAGATGTGTTAACCCGCGTTTCAATGATAGGCAACGATATGTCGCTTGATTCAGGCGTAGGCACTTGCGGCAAAGAAGGCCAAAGCGTGCCGGTGGGTGTAGGTCAGCCGACGCTTAAGATTGATGGGTTAACGGTAGGTGGAACAGCGTCTTAGAGCAGAGTCACATTAAGACCTTTAAATGTCTTAATTGGACATTGACATGTATTATTAAGACATGATATTGTCCTATCTTCAATTAAAAAGGAGATAAACGTGCTTACATACGCGATATGGAACAATAAAGGTGGCACAGGTAAAACAAGCTTAACTTTTCAAGCTGTTTGCCGTTATTCTGAGAAAAACCCAACGAAACGTATACTTGTTATAGATATATGTCCTCAAGCCAACCTATCAGAAATTATGCTTGGTGGTCAGGAAAATGGTGGTAGTCAGAATCTACTTGCTATCCAAGGAATGACACCAAGATGTAGTATAGGAGGTTATTTCGATGCAAGGCTTGCAGCCCCCTTCTCATCTGCAAATTTTCATGCAAATAATTACATCACAAATCCGAATACACATAATTCAGCAATACCAAAAAACATTGATTTAGTTTGTGGCGATCCTCTGCTAGAACTTCAGGCTATGGCAATGAATACTTTAGCTAACGTAGATTTACCTGGTGTTAATGCCTGGTTGGGTGTGATTGATTGGTTACGAGATTTATTAAGTCAAATACAAGATAACTATGATGTGGTATTCATTGACACAAACCCAAGTTTCTCAATGTACACACAAATAGCTTTGGCCGCGACAGATAGAGTTATACTTCCAGTAATGGCCGATGATTCATCGCGGCGAGCAATTCAGAATGCTTTTTCACTCATATATGGATTAAAACTTCCATCTGAGGTTTACTCAAAATACACTTTCGCAACAAAATTAAATAGTGCTCAGCGACAATTACCAAAAATCCATCTAATTTTAAAGAACCGTTTAACTCAATATATGGGTCCTGCATCAGCATATAATGCTGTGTTATCAGGGATAGATACTGATTTAAAAACACTCATAAAAACCTATCCCCAACACTTTACATTTAACACAACTGATGAAGGAGTTATTGATGTCCGAGATTTTCAAACAACTGGAGTAGTTGCTTTTGCACGCGGCTGTCCATTTTCAAGAATGCCAACAGGTAAACTGACTATCAGTGGTCATCGAGTGCAGGTAAAGCCAGAATACAGAGACCAAGCTCAAGATGCAATTGATGATATAGTAATCAAACTTTAATAAAAAAGGCGCAAAATGCGCCTTTTTTATTATCAATTCAATTACTTACTTAAGTACACGGTTACGATATTCACCTGTACGTGTATCAATCTCAATCTTGTCACCTTGTGCAACAAATAACGGCACTGGAATCTCAAAGCCTGTCGCCAATTTAGCTGGTTTCATTACCTTGCCTGATGTATCGCCTTTTACTGCTGGCTCGGTATAAGTCACTTCGCGCACCACAGTTGTTGGCAATTCTACAGATATGGCTTTGCCTTCGTAAAAGCGAATATCTACTGGCATTGAATCTTCTAAAAATGGTAGTGCATCTTCCATAAACTCTGCATCTACATCGTATTGGTTATATTCTGCATCCATAAACACATAGGTTGGATCTGCAAAATATGAATATGTCGCTTCTTTTTTCTCAAGCACAATCACGTCAAATTTGTCGCCAGCGCCGTAAATCGTCTCGCTTGGCGCATCGGTTAATAAATTTTTAAACTTCATTTTAACAACGGCTGTGCTGCGGCCAGATTTATTGTATTCGGCTTTTACCACCACTAATGGTACGCCATCGGCCATAATCACGTTACCGGCGCGGAGTTCTTGAGCTGTTTTCATTGGTTGCCTTACTATTAATTAGTTTGAGATATCAAGCATTAGGTTGGAATATCAAGCCGCGCATTATACCTAAAGTATTCTTTTTTAACCAGTTTCGGCAGTTTATGTTTACGCAACCTTATTGCAAAAATCCACTAGTCTAGTGGCCAAATCTGCTTGTTTTGTCAATTTCTGCGATTGTTGAGAAGTGTATTCAGCAATATAAGGCAGTTGGCTTAAATAGTCTTGCCAAGCTGCAGGGGATAACTGCGCCTCAACCCAATCAGAATGCACCTGAAAAACCGTTTTTTTTGCTTCAAAATCCACATAAAACATATGCAAAAATGCATTAAGTTTTTCAATATGCGTATTTTCTTCCTGAAAATATGGCTGCCAGATAAACGGTTTAGCCGCCCAAATTGCTCTTACCCAGCTATCTTCACCGCGCACAAAATTAACATCACATGCAGCTAATAACGCATCGTAATCGGTTTGAGTTAAAAATGGTAATACATGCAAATTAAGGCTTTTAATCGAATAAATTTCGCCCACGTTCAGTGTATTTAACCCGAAAAAATCGGCAATTTTTGGCAAAATACTGCTTGCAGGCACATAGCAATCTATAGGCTGATTGGATTCAGCCATTGCTGATAACAATGATTCAAGCGGCGCATGCGGATAACAGAACAACGATACTTTTAAGTGATTATGAGTGGTTAAGTCTAGGTTTTTGCAGAACGAATGTTGCTTATTTGAGCGATGTGCAAGCTTTTGATTTTTTTCTCGAATTAAACCGCCTGTATTTTCACTAAACCCAGGAAAGTAAAAGTAGCGCGTCAACCCATTGGCTTGTGGTGATGGTTTTGCATGAAAATCCTCCACCCAAGTTTCTGCTGACAAATACTCCAGATTAATCCATTTGGATTTTTTTTGCGCCATTAAACTGACATATTTAGCTGGCAAATCGCACGCAAATGCTTCAATAACCACATCTGCAGCATCGGTAAAGTTTGTTTCTGCATGCCAACTTAATAGACTAATTTTATCAATAATTTGCCGATTTAAATTGACGTTTAACTGCGGAATAATTTTTTGCGCAGCGCTTAAGTCATCAATCCATAGCCTTACTGTCAAACCATGCTCAATATTTAATTGCTTTGCTAAACGCCAGCAGACGCCAATATCGCCAAAGTTATCGACAATCTTACAAAAAATATCCCAGCTTGGTTTTGAAACTAAGTTTTTCACAATAAATGAATACCGAAATTTTTTAAAGAAATCGCGCAAACATAGCGTATAAGCAGCTTAACAATCACAAACCCAACAACGTTAACACGCCCATTGTGGTGGCGATTAAATAATTCATCATGATACAAATCATATTTTGTTCGCCTGTTGGTATGTTTTGTTAATGAGCATATAAGCCGCAGGTAACACGAATAAAGACAACAATGGCGCAGTGAGCATACCACCAACCATGGGTGCGGCAATGCGACTCATCGCTTCTGAGCCCGTTCCAGTACCAATTAATATGGGGATTAAGCCAGCTAAAATTACGGCAACTGTCATGGCTTTGGGTCGTACACGTAAGGCTGCGCCCTCAATTAAAGCCGTATACAAATCTTCTTTACTATTAAGCTTACCTGCAATTTTATAACGCTCAACCGCATCATCTAAATACACCAACATAATAATGCCAAACTCAGCCGCCAAGCCAGAAAGCGCAATCATGCCCACACCGCTAGCAATAGAGAAATGATGGCCTAGAAAATAAAGAAACCACACTGCACCGACCAAAGCAAAGGGCAAACTACCCAAAATGAGCAAAGCGGGCGTCATACGCTTAAATGACAGAAATAGTAAAATAAAAATAATGCCGATTGTCATGGGCACCACATAACTAAGCCTTTTAGCTGCACGCTCAAAGTATTCAAACTGCCCAGACCATGCCAGTGAATAACCTGCGGGTAGCTGCAATTCTTTATCCAGCAAAGCTTTTGCATCTTTGACAAAGCCGCCTAAATCACGGTCGTGAATATCTACATACACCCACACATTCGGCCGTGCATTTTCACTTTTAATCATGGGTGGGCCATCTGTCACTTGCACTGTCGCCACTTCGCCCAGCGGTACGGTTGCACCTTGCTCAGTGATAATCGGTAAGGTTTTTAGCTTTTCTACCGAATCACGTAGCTCTCTAGGAAAGCGCACATTAATAGGAAAACGCGCCAAGCCTTCTATCTTTTCACCAATATTATCGCCACCAATCGCGGTTGAAATTAATGACTGTACGTCTTCAATATTTAGGCCATAGCGTGCAATTTTCAGTCGGTCAATTTTTACATCAATATAACGCCCGCCAGTGACACGCTCTGCAATCACTGAGCTGGCGCCAGGCACTTGCTTCATCAAGCGCTCAACTTCACCGCCTAATCTTTCTAGAGTATCTAAGTCTGCCCCACCAATTTTGATGCCCACAGGGCTTTTAATGCCAGTGGATAGCATATCAATGCGATTACGTATCGGCTGCACCCACACATTCGCCATGCCAGGTATTTTTAATCTGGCATCTAACTCTTCCACCAGTTTTTCAGGTGTCATACCAGCGCGCCATTCAGAGCGCGGTTTGAATTGAATAGTGGTTTCCAGCATTTCTAATGGCGCAGGGTCAGTAGCGGTTTCTGCGCGCCCTGTTTTGCCGAATACCGATTTCACCTCTGGCACTGTTTTAATCAACCTATCCGTCAGTTGCAAAATTTCAGATGCCTTGGAAATCGATAATCCAGGCAATGCGGTTGGCATATACAGCAAATCACCTTCATCTAGCGGCGGCATAAACTCACTGCCCAATTTACCTAACGGATACAAGGTAAGAACAACCAAAGTTAACGCTACGGCGAGGGTAATTTTTGGGTAATGCAGTACTTTGCTTAACATCGGCTTGTAGAGTGCAATTAAGCCCCGATTCAATGGATTATCATGTTCTGGTCGAATGTGGCCGCGAATAAACATGGTCATTAATACGGGAATTAACGTAATGGATAAGCCTGCCGCGGCCGCCATGGCATAGGTTTTGGTAAAAGCGAGTGGCGCAAATAATTTACCTTCTTGCGCCTCTAGCGTAAATACTGGAATAAACGATAAGGTAATAATCAGCAATGAGAAAAATAGCGCAGGCCCCACTTCACTCGCCGCATCGATAATCACCTTAATCCGCTGACTATTATTGGGCTCGCCATGCTCATTTTTATAGGTTTCTAGCTGCCTGTGTGCGTTTTCTATCATCACTATCGCTGCATCCACCATCGCACCAATGGCAATCGCAATGCCGCCTAGCGACATAATATTGGCGTTTACACCTTGGTAGTACATCACAATAAAGCTCACCAATATACCAATCGGTAGCGCAACTATCGCCACTAAAGCTGAACGAAAATGCCATAAAAATATCGCACAGACCAAAGCGACCACGATAAATTCTTCAATCAATTTATGTGTTAAGTTATCCACCGCGCGCTTAATCAATTGCGATCTGTCATAGGTTGTCACCACCTCCACGCCCTCAGGCAAACTTTTTTTCAGAGTCTCAAGTTTAGCTTTTACCGCATCAATCACCTCTAATGCGTTTTGCCCTGCACGCATCACAATCACGCCACCTGTTACTTCGCCCTCACCGTTAAGCTCTGTCACACCACGTCTTAACTCTGGGCCAATTTGAATACGCGCCACATCTGACAACAAAATGGGCGTGCCATTTTCACTTAACTGTAGAGGAATATTTTTAAAGTCATCTAAATTTTCTAAATAACCGCGTGCACGCACCATGTATTCAGCTTCAGCCGTTTCAATCACCGCGCCACCCGTTTCTTGATTAGCAGCTTGCACGGCTGAAACCACTTTTGATAGCGGAATACGATAGTTACGTAATTTATCAGGATCAACCTGTATCTGATATTGCTGCACCAAACCACCCAAGGTAGCTACTTCTGCCACGCCAGGAATAGTTTTCAACTCAAACTTTAAAAACCAATCTTGCAGTGCACGCAACTCACCTAAATCGTGCTTACCACTGCGGTCTACCAAGGTGTACTCATAAATCCAACCCACACCAGTCGCATCTGGCCCTAAACTGGGGTTTGCGCCTTTGGGTAAACGTGATGATATTTGGCTTAAGTATTCCAGCACGCGCGAACGCGCCCAGTATTGGTCAGTTCCATCGTTAAATAGAATATATACAAAAGAATCGCCAAAGAATGAATATCCACGCACTGTTTTAACGCCCGGCACTGAGAGCATGGTGGTCGTGAGTGGATAGGTCAGTTGATTTTCTACAATCTGCGGCGCCTGCCCTGCCCATTGTGTGCGAATAATCACTTGCGTGTCGGATAAATCAGGAATCGCATCCAGCGGGGTTTTCAGCATCGCAAATATGCCCCAAGCGACAATCATTAATGTCGCCAGTAAGACTAAAAGACGATTATTGGCCGACCAGCGAATCAGTTGCGCAATCATGGTTTTGCTCCTTTCACGCCATTTTTAATTTCGCCATCTTGTTTGCTGCTGGTTTTTTCAACTCGCTCAATCACATATTGCGCTGGTCTGTCGGCTGTTTCTGGCGCATCTGCTTTTAAATCAAATTCCACCACATCGCCTGCTTTTAATTTGCCTAATTGCTGATTGTCTTTCACATCAAAACCCATCGTCATCGATGGCCAACCTAGCTCTTTAATCGGCTCATGATTCAAGGTTACCTTGCCAGATTTAGCATCAACATCCACCACTTTTCCGCGCCCTTTCGGCATTTTTTCAGCTGGCATTGCCATATCCATCATGGGCTTATCCATCGTCATTTCCGTGGTTTTGTCTTGTTGCGACATGCCCTTATTCGATAACCTTGCCAGTACGCCAGATAACGACGCTTCAGAATCGAGTAAAAACTGACCTGAGGCAACAACTTCTTCGCCCTCTGCTAAACCACTGAGTATTTCCGTCTGATTATTAAGCTCTTGCCCAGTGGTAATTTCTGCTGGGCGGTAGCCGCTTGCTTCTTTTACAATCACAATTTTGCGTGTACCAGTGGCAATAATACTTTCAGATGCAATAGATAAAGCCGCATAGGTTTGCCCAGTAAGCGTCACATTGCCGTACATGCCAGGCTTTAAACGATTTTGCTTATTGGGCAGCTCAATACGCACTTGTAGCGTCCTAGAATCCCCGTTTAGCATGGGATACAAATAGCTAACTTTGCCTTTAAACGTCTCACCCACTAGGCTTTGCAGTTGCACTTCTGCTTCTAAGCCAAGCTTTAATCGCCCAGCGTCTCGCTCAGGCACTTCTGCCACTAACCACACTTGAGATAAATCGGTAATCTGCATTAACGAAGTACCAGACATCAGTTGCGCACCCTCACGCACACCCAATTCAGTCAGCACGCCAGAGGCAGGCGCATAAACGCCGAATCTTGGACTGGCCTTACCTGTTTTGGTGATAGCATTTATTTCATTTTCTGACATACCCAACAGCTTAAGTCTGTTGTGTGCCGCCTGCTTTAATGTGCCATCCGCATCTACTTGATTAAGCGAAATAAGCGTTAAATATTCTTGCTGCGCGGCTAATATTTCGGGCGCATAAATTTCCGCAATTTTTTGCCCTTTACTCACAGGGTCACCCATGGCGCGCACTGATAGTTTCTCTACAAAACCAGGCATACGAGTTTGCACAGCATAAAAGCGGCGCTCATCGGCCTCAATGCGGCCAACGGCTGATAACGCTTCACCAAAATTCTGCATGCGCACTTTTTCTACTCTAATGCCCAAGTTTTGTGCCGTTTGGGATGAAATAGCGACACCGCCCTCCTCACCATCACTGCCTTCGTTGGCGTATTTAGGCTCTAGCATCATGTCCATAAAAGGGGATTTGCCTGGCTTATCAAATTTTTGTCCTGGCACCATTGGGTCATACCAGTACTTAACGGGCTTGCCGCTACCATCTTGTACAACGCCATTTTTATCAGCCATTGGCATTTCGCTTGCCATGCCGTCTGAGCCTTTATCAGACATGCTAGTTAAGCTATTTTTTTGCCCGAAAAACCAGCCTAACCCAGTAAATAAAGCGATTAACACAACGAAAATAACGATATGCAGTCGTTTCATGATGGGCTCCCAACATTCAAGTTATTCAGTAAATAATTTAATTTGACGGCTGCGCGCTGGCGGTCTGTGAGGATATTCCAGTGATCCAGCTCAACTTCTACAAGATTTCTGCGGGTTTCCCATACTTCGGATAAGCTTTGTTTACCTGAGTTGTAAGCAGCTTGTGCAAGACTTAACCGCGCTTTGGCAACAGGAATTAATACATTGAGATGCTCTTTTTCACGCTCATCTGCGGCTTGTGCGTCTGCAAGCGCACTTTCTAATTCAGCCGCCAATTCTCGCCGCCTGTCTTCTGTTAACTTACGTGCTTTTTCTACCAGCACCAGTTTTTCTGCGGTACGTTTATCTTGCCGATTGGCTTTATCTAGCTGCAAATCGATTGCTACTTGAAAGGTGAGCATATCGCTGCGCCCTGCAAAACGCTTGCCATAACCCACTTCCCAGCTCCAGTTACGCTCTAGGTTAGCTTTTGCTTGCTCTACCTCAAATTGAGCCACTTTTTCGGTTTGCTGGGCATTAATTAAAAGTGGATGCTGATTGATTTCTTGTTGTAAGTTTTGTGTGCTTAACTCTTTGCTCATCACTGGCAACTCAGACGAGATGGAACGTGATGCCGAAGTACCTAGCCAGCGCGCTAATCCAGCTCTGGCCTTACGTTCATCGCGCAGTGCGAAAATACGCTTTTCATTGATTAGCGATATTTCTGCATCCATACGCAGCACATCACTACTTTTTGCAGCACCTGAACTCACGCCAGCTGCTAGTACTTTTCGCTCGGCTACCATATCATCGATAATGCGCTGATACAGTTCACTTTTGCGTTGCGCTTCGTAAGTATCTAGCCATGCAAAAGCCACATCGCGCTCAATAGTTCTTGTCATTACTACCTGCTCAGTTTGAAACTGATTAGCCTCTGCGGTAATACGATTTGCGGTAGCCTCACGTTTTTTAATGGGAACCATTTCTTGCGAAAATCCAATATTCGCCATAGTCTGATCATCACGGCTCAAGCTCAAGGCATCACTGGTAGTAACAGGCAGGTTAATAATCCCAAATTTAATCTTAGGATCTGGCAATTGGCTTTCTGCCACGGCTGCCTCACGCGATGAAATAGCCGCATCACGATATGATTCTAGTAAAGGTTGATTTTGGGTTGCCAATTGAATGGCATCAGCTAGGCTTAGCGGCTGCTCTGCATGTGCCGCAAGGCTAATCCATAGCAAACAGATTAATAGTAGACTTTTGTCTACACGTGGGATATTCATCAAACACTCCTAAACGCTTAAAAATAGCGTCACGTCGTTTCAATAGACGTGACAAGTTATCGTTAAGAAAGGAGTATGGGTGGGCGTTGCAGATTGGGTTGTATAACGGATGCGTAGGCTTGGTAATTAAAATCAAATGTTTGCGTTACATTGATTGCAAAATTTGATTGAATCTGTACTGGCATTGCCGTTAATGCGCATAAATTGGCGCAAAGGCTTGCACAGGTGGACTGACAAGAGGATGTTGATTTAGATTGTTGCGTGTTTTTTGTTGTCATTTGTTGATGACATGGCATCGCAGCAAGAGATTGGTTCATTAACTGCTGAGGATTATCAACGTTAAAATGATTCTTAGTTGATTGCATCATACTGTTACAAACCAGCATATTAGCAGTCGCTAAGGCTTGCATTGGCATTAATACCAATAAAAGATAAGCTGCAAAATATGAGAGTCGTTTCAACATAATTATAGGATAATGCAATAATTGGTTTAGTTCAATCGTTCAATTCATTGTAACGAATATCTACTACTTCATACATTTCTTCGTTTTTAGGCGTCACCACTTTTACCACATCGCCCAAACCTTTGCCCAGCATGGCTTTTGCCAATGGCGAAACCCAGCTGATATAACCTTTGGTTGGCTCTAATTCGTCCTTGCCGACGATGCGATAGACATGTTCGCTATCGTCTGCCAAATTAAACAAAGTCACCCAGGCGCCAAAAAATACTTTTTCTAAATGCTGCTGCAAACTACTATCGACAATTTCGGCTAAATCCATCCGCCGCATTAGATGGCGGCAGCGGCTATCAATCTGGCGCAAACGGCGCTTGCCGTAGATATAGTCACCATTTTCACTGCGGTCGCCATTGCTGGCCGCCCATGAAACCGTGCGCACTACTTCTGGCCGCTCTACTTTATAAAGCTGATGAAATTCTGCCTGCAAGGCGGCAAAACCTTGCGGCGTGATGTAGTTTTTTTCGTCCGTACTTGCCATTTAATTTCTATTGATACGGCAAATTAAAATCATCTTTTTCCAGAATCTGTACGTTTTGTACATAGTAAGGCGTTTCGCCAAAACATGTGCTTGGAATGCCTTTGTGCTCTTCGTAAGTTAAGCGCACACGTTTGCCCAAACTGCTATTGATTTTTTCAACCAGCGTTTTGTCTTTTACCGTAAACAAAAACTTTTCCGCCTGTGTGCCTGGCATAGAAACCAGCACCAACTCACCCTCATACGTTTTGCACACATAGCCTTTTTCTGAAAATTTTTGCACATAGCCAGCACGCTCACCCGTTGAATATACCCAGTTAAGGGCGGCCCAAGTATATAAAACAAATAAAATAATGGGGATAAAGATAGTCAAAATGAGTATTTTGAATAGTTTTGCGAATTTACTTAACACCTTTTTACTCCCGAAAAATGACTGATGAAAACAAGTTCATGCCGCTATTTTACTGTAAGTTCGCCTACAATAACGACATGTTGAATTTAACGCCGCATTTAATATTATGTACCACTGCCCGCCTAAGTCGCGGCTTGCAGTTGCATCAACAACAGCAATTATCGCTTAAACAAACACAGTGGCAAACGCCGTCAATCATGACGTTACAGCAATGGTTAGCGCAATTGATGCAGCAGGCTATGCTGGCGGGAGAAATAGATGTAGCGCATTTTCCTGCTATTTATTTGAATGCGGTAACCGAAAAAATGCTGTGGCAACAAGCGATTCAAAGCTGCATTGAAAAACACCGATTAGCCGAGTTATTTGATATTGCCAGTCTTGCAGATGCGGCGATGCAAGCTAATCAGCTTCTGATTGAGTGGCAAATTAACGATGTGCAATTGGGTGATTATTTTCAATCGGTAGAAACGCGGCAGTTTTTGCGCTGGCGTCAGGCTTTTCAAGCTTTATGTTCAGAAAAAAATGCCTTGGAATGTGCCAGAGCATTAGCCATGCAAATTGACTATTTAGGCAAAACGCAACTACCAATACCTGCCACGATTGAGCTTGCGGGTTTTGACAGACTCACACCTTTAGAGCAGCGATTAATTACAAACCTACAAGAAAAAAATACTAAAGTCAGCTTTTTGCAACATCAGCAAAAATGCAAAAATCCCCAGCAAATAGCCTGCGATGACGTCAACGCCGAATGTCGCGCTGCGGTAGCTTGGGCAAAACAATCATTAGCACAAAATCCACAAGCCAATTTAGCGATTATCACGCCGATATTGGGCAATATACGCAACAAGCTAGCCGACTTATTAGATGACACTTTTCACCCAGAAACTTTGCAGCCCAGTTTGTATGAAGCGCCACGCACCATGGATTTTTCGATTGGCGCGCCATTAAGTGAACACGCGATGATTGCCAGCGGCTTGCGATTATTGCGCTTGGCGGTCAGCAGCCAAAACGCTGCACAGGCCGATTTAAGTGCGCTGTTGCTAGATAGCTATTGGGGCAATGAAGCCGAAACCGACGCGCGGCATTTGCTGGATGCGCAAATGCGTAAGAAATTAGCGCGCAATGTTAGCTTGCAAAGCCTGCTGGTTTTAGCGCAGAAGTTAACTGAAACTGGGCTAATAACATTTTTAGCGCATTTAGCCATATTGCAAAACGCGCAAATACAATTTCGTGGCAAACGTAAGGCGTCTGATTGGGCGATGCAATTTAGCCAATTATTAAGTGACGTCAGTTGGGCAAATACGCGAATTTTGAGCAGTTACGATTATCAAGCCCAGCAAGCATGGTTAAAAGCGTTGCAAAACCTGACGGATTTAGATGCATTAACTGGCCCAATTTCGGCTATGGATGCATCAAATAGACTGAATCAGATTTGCGCCGCCAATATGTTTTTACCTGAAACCAAAGGTAGGCCAAATATACAAATATTAGGCATGTTAGAAAGTAGCGCCATTCCTTTAGATGGCGCATGGGTGCTGGGCATGAATGACCAACATTGGCCGCCACCAGCAAGGCCAAATCCACTATTACCAATCAAATTACAACGCGATATGAATATGCCAAATGCCGATACGGATATTCAGGCGGCATTTGCGCAAAAAGTGCAACAGCGCTTAATCAACAGTAGCAGTGAGATTATATTTTCTTGGGCGCACAAAGAAGCCGACCGCGAATTGCGCGCCTCACCTTTATTAAATGATTTGCCCTTTGCTGAGGCTGTTACGCCGATTAGCACACTGGCTGAAACGCTGAGTATGCAGGCACAAGCCGATATTGAATGGATTGATGATGCAATGGCGCCAGCGATTAGCGCAGATGAAAAGTTACGCGGCGGCAGTGCGCTATTTGAAGCACAAGCTATCTGCCCGGCTTGGGCTTTTTATCAATATCGGCTGGGTGCAAAAGCGCTAGAAAGCCCCACTGATGGACTAGATAATCTTGCGCGTGGCAATCTGGTGCATGCCGTTTTGCAGCAATTTTGGCTCAATTGTAAAAGCACAGCCAAACTAAAAGCGATGTCGGATAATCAGCTTGAAACGGCCATTCAACAAGCGATTGATGCCGCGATTAAAACCTTAAGCGCCATTGAAAATGTGCCCAAACAAATTCTGCTGATTGAACAGCAACGCTTGCTGCCTTTGATAAATACATGGCTGCAACATGAAAAACAGCGCGCTGATTTCACCGTGCAGGCCTGTGAAGCGCAGCATATTTTAGCGATTGAAGGCTTAGAAATCACCCTACGTATTGACCGAATTGATGCTTTGGATGACGGCGAATTAGTCATTATTGATTACAAAACGGGCAGCAGTAAACCCAGCCACAGCAGCTGGGCCGATGCGCGCATCACCAAACCGCAACTGCCGCTCTACGCATCATTGGTATTAAAAGATGAGCAAGTGATTGCCGCCTGTTTTGCCAAAGTGGATTTATTAGAGCCTCAATTTAGTGGCGTTGCGGCAAGCGATGTATTGCCAGATATCACAGCATTTGATGACTTAAAAAACAGCTCTGCCTTTAAAGATTTTGATAGTTTTGAGGCGCTGATTTTGCACTGGCAGCAAAGCTTAACCGCGATTGCGCAAGAAATTAAAGCGGGTGTAGCCAATGTAAAATTTGAAAAAGAGGCCGATTTACTTTACTGCGAAGTTAAGCCTTTGCTGCGCTTGCCAGAACGCGCCTTACAGTTTGAACAAAACCAATAATAAACCGACAATAAAATGCATAACGATTTAATACAGATAGATACATACAATCGCCAACGCGCGTTAGAGCTAGAGAATTTTATTGTTGAAGCGCCTGCAGGTGCAGGGAAAACTGAGCTGCTGACGCAACGCTACTTAAAATTGCTGGCAAGGGTTGAAGCGCCAGAAGAAATCATCGCGCTGACCTTTACCAATAAAGCCGCTGCTGAAATGCGCAATCGTATTTTAATGTCGCTGGAAGCGGCAGAAAATAATACTGTCATTGATACACCGCATAAACAAGTGACGCGCGATTTGGCGATTAAAGCACTGGCACATGCGAAAAATTGCGGCTGGCAATTGCTATCGCAACCGGCGCGGCTACGCATTCAAACCATGGATGCATTGTGCAGTAGCTTAGCGCGACAAATGCCTCTGCTAAGCCGTTTTGGTGGTCAGCCAATGATTAGCTTAGACGCCGATGTACATTATCAAGCCGCGGCGCAGCAAGCGCTGGCACAAGTTGCCAATGAAAATAGTCTTGATGATATCGTCAGCACGGCGCTGCGCTTTATGCAAAACGATATTGAAAAGCTCACCGAATTGCTAGCCGATATGTTGGCAAAACGCGACCAGTGGCTACCTTTGGTGGGTGAGCACGCCAATATTACGACAGATGAAATTGCCGAAAATGTAGCGAACGCGCTGGCAGAATTAATTGAGCAAAAATTAGCGCTTACCTTAGAAGCGATTCCAGCCAGTATACAAATGCAGCTGATGCCTTTAGTGCGCTTTGCAGCCAGCAATTTAGAGCCAGACCATGCTTTGCAGGCTCTAGCTGATTGGGAAAACCCATTAGGCGAAAGCGTGGATGATTTAAGCAGTTGGCAGGCTTTGGCTGGCGGACTACTGACCAACAATGGCACATTTAGAAAAAAACCCAATATAAAAGATGGCTTTCCAGCCAAAGATAAGAACCATCCCGAATACGATGAATATAAGCAGCAGTTTGCTTATCTTACCGAATTAATTGCCGACCCGCAGGCGCTGGATGCAGTACGCTCTTTACCAAATTTTGAGCTGGATTTAATCACCCAAGATTGCGCCATTATTAAAGCCTTTGCGCAGTTGCTGCAGTTAGCCACCGCGCACTTATGGACAACGTTTCAAGCGGCTAATGAAGTGGATTTTGTGGCGATTGCGCAATCCGCCAGTTATGCCTTGGAAAATGAACGCGGCACCACTGATTTGGCTTTAAAGCTGGATTATAAAATCGCGCATTTATTGGTGGATGAGTTTCAAGATACCAGTCCAACGCAAATGCGCTTGATTGAGCAGCTAACGCTGGGCTGGCAGCCTCATGATAACCGTACCTTGTTTTGCGTGGGCGATCCCATGCAATCGATTTATCGCTTTCGCAAGGCGGACGTTAGCCTGTTTTTGCAAGCTAGTGAATTTGGCATTGGGCAATTGCCGCTTACCCCGCTAAAGCTTACGCGTAATAACCGCAGCCATCCGCAAGTGGTCGGTTGGATTAATACCACTTTTAAAACCATTTTCCCCGCGCAAGACAATATCACTCAAGCTGCCATTAGTTACCGCACTTTTATCGCCACGAAAGATGCTGTTGCAGATGAAGGTGTCAGCGTGTATCCCTTGGTGCTTGATAGCGATGAAGAAAGCGAACAAGCCAAGCTGATTGAAGCGCGTTATGTGGCCGATTTAATCACTACTGAACAAAAAAACCATCCTGAAAATAAAATCGTGGTTTTAGTGCGTTCACGCAGCCATTTAAGCGATTTGGTTTCTGTGATTCGCCGCGATTATGCACATATCCGTTTTCAGGCGGTAGAGATTGAAAGTTTAAACGACAGGCAAACCGTGTTGGATACGCTTTCCCTTACGCGCGCCATGCTGCACCGCGCCGACCGCGTGCATTGGCTGAATGTACTGCGTGCACCTTGGTGCGGGCTGACATTGGCTGATTTGCATGCATTGGCGCATGACAATCACTTTGCAACCATCTGGCAATTGATGCAAGATGAAAATCGCCTACAAAAATTAAGCGCAGATGGTCAACAACGTTTGCGGCATATGCATGACATTTTAAGTGAAGCATTTGAGCATCAAGGCCGCATGCCTTTGCGACGCTGGCTGGAAAGCACGTGGCTTAAGCTAGGCGGCGCGGATACTCTAATTAGCGCTGGCGATAATCGTGATATTCAGGCGTTTTTTGATTTGGTGGAAAAAACTGCGCATGGCTTTGTAATAGATTTTAACCAGCTGGATACCGCTATGCAAAAACTCTATGCCCAGCCCGATATTGCCGCTAATGACAGCTTGCAGTTTTTAACCATTCACGCGTCTAAAGGTTTGGAATTTGATACGGTTATTTTGCCTGCCTTAAACCGCAAGCCAGCTAATGCCGATAGTCCGATGATGTTATGGGAGGAAGTGCTGGTCAGTAATCACAGAGCGCTACTAGCCGCACCTTTTGCCAAAAAAATAAAAGGCCAAATCAGTACTTATGATTTTTTAAAAGCATTGGAAACTGAGCGCATCGATAACGAAGCTGCGCGTCTTTTATACGTTGCCGCCACGCGCAGCATTAAAAAACTGCATTTGGTGGCAGTGGTCAAGAAAACCCAAAAAGACGAAATTAAGCCAGTGGCTAAATCGCTATTATCCTTGCTATGGCCAAGTGTTGAAGCGCAATTTTTAGCGGCAACAACTATCAATGTGCAGGCCCAAAACGCATTGCGCTTACAAGATTTTACGCCGCAACTAAAGCGCATAAAAACGCCCTGCTTGCCCGATTTACTCAAGCAAACCAATGCAAAATCGGCCTATATTTCGCCTGATAATAGCCTTAATACCACCTCAAATACGCTGCACAATATCGCTGCAGATACAGGCACACTGACGCACTTGTATATGGAAATAATTGCCAATAGTGGCCTAGCTGCATGGCCTGTCAGCCGCATTCAAGCTTGTGCGCCAGCGATGCAGAATTGGTTTAAGCAAAAAGGCCATTCTGTAGATTTGATTGAGTCACATGTTGAAATGATGGTTGATGCTTTGAGCAAAACAGTGGTTAGTGCAGATTGTGCTTGGTTGCTACAAATTAGAGAAAGCCGACAATCGGAATTAAGCATCACCACAATTGATCCCCTTGGTGTGCCGCAAGAGCATAGACTAGATTTAACTTTTATTGAACAAGATACACAGACACCAAAGCGCTGGATAATTGATTACAAGCTAACATTTGCTGGCGATGTTGTAGATTTAAACTTGTTAGCCGAACAACACCGCCCTCAATTATATCGGTACGCCGCGCTGTTTGAACATGAAGGCTTGCCGATTCAAACAGCAGTATTCTTTTTGGCGCACGGCAAACTGGTTTTGCTTTAATGATGTAATTATTCGGCTTTAAAGTGATGCCAAACGTACCAAGCGACAAATGCTAATCCACCCGCGATAATCACGTAATGCGACTGATGGAAATACACGCTTAATTTCTCCCAATTTTCACCCGCTTTCATGCCGATATAGCCTAGTGCCCAGCACCAAATAAACGAGCCAACAAACGTATAAATAATAAAACGAGTCATATTCATGCGCGCCATTCCCGCAGGAAAGGCAATAAACGTACGTACGCCGGGTAATAATCGGGCGATAAAAATAATAATTTCGCCGTGCGTCGCAAACCATCTATCCGCCATATCTAAATCTTTTTTACTGATTAACACATAACGTCCATATTTTTCTGCCAGCGGTCTGCCGCCCAACATGCCTGCATAATAAGCTGGAATCGACCCCAGCACACATCCAATGGCGCCTGCCATGGCAATGCCAAACAATGTCATCTCACCTTTGCTCACCAAAAATCCCGCAAACGGCATAATAATTTCGCTTGGCAGTGGAATGCAAGCCGACTCAATCGCCATCAGCAGCACAATGCCGCCATAACCCATGCTGGATATCACGCCTATGATCCAAGTGGCGACTGCTGCGATGATTTTTTCTAACATCTAGTTTCCTAATATTATTGAGTTAAAAATTCGACCCGAAAAAAGCGTTAAGTTATGCAAATTCTTTTAACAGCGTTTTCACAAATTCGGCGCGATGTGCCACATTACCCAATTGTACGGTTACACGCAATTTATCTGGGCCATTCATACGGCAGCGGCGATCGCGTTGTAGTAAATCAATCAATTTGACTGGGTCAACTTCTGTTGTCTGCGCAAAATGCAGTTGAATCGCGCTATCAGAGGCATCAATTTTATTGATGCCTAAAGGTTTTGCGGCAATACGTAATCGGTGGCAAGCCATCAGCGCTTCGCCCTGTTCTGGCAACAAGCCAAAGCGGTCTATCAGTTCTTCTTGCAGGCTGTCCAAATCATCATCGCTATTTGCATTGGCAAGGCGCTTATAAATCACCAAGCGCTCATGCACATCGGGACAATAAGCGTTGGTTAACAAGGCTGGCACATGCAGATTGATTTCGGTCGTTACGCCTAATGGCGCATTTAAATCGGGTTCTTTGCCGGCTTTAAGTTGCTTAACGGCATGGTTGAGCATATCGGAATACAAACTGAAACCAATCTCTTGCATCTCACCACTTTGGCTGTCACCCAGCAATTCACCTGCACCGCGAATCTCCAAATCGTGCATCGCCAGATGAAAACCTGCGCCCAAGTCTTCTAATAGTTGAATCGCGTCTAGGCGTTTTTGTGCTTGTGGCGTAATTTTTCGGTGCTCATCGGTGAGCAAGTAAGCGTAGGCTTGATGATGCGAGCGCCCTACACGTCCGCGTAATTGATGCAGCTGCGCTAGGCCAAACATATCGGCGCGATTCATGATAATGGTGTTAGCGGTGGGCACATCAATACCCGTTTCAATAATCGTGGTACACAGCAAAATATTACTGCGCTGCTGATAAAAATCGCGCATCACATGCTCCAATTCACGCTCACGCAATTGGCCGTGAGCAATGGCAATCCGTGCTTCTGGCAGTATTTTTTCCAACTTTTCTTTTTGCACAAAAATGGTATCCACTTCGTTATGCAAAAAATACACCTGGCCACCGCGCTTAAATTCGCGCATCACCGCTTCGCGAATAATGCCGTCTGAATAGTAGGTATGAAAAGTTTTAATACTTAAGCGTTTTTGCGGCGGCGTGGCGATGACGCTGAATTCACGCAAGCCTTCCATCGCCATGCTCAAAGTCCGTGGAATCGGCGTTGCAGTCAGCGTTAAGATATCCACTTCTGCACGCAAGGCTTTTAACTGCTCTTTTTGGCGCACGCCAAAACGATGCTCTTCATCTAAAATCGCCAAGCCTAAGTTCTTAAAAATCACATCTTTTTGAATCAAGCGGTGCGTACCAATAATGATATCCACTTTACCTTCAGCCAAATCAGCCAAGGCTTGCTTTTGTTCTTTGGCGGTTCTAAAACGCGAAATTTCTGCAATCTTAATCGGCCATTCTGCAAAGCGATCGCAGAAATTCTGGTAATGCTGCTCTGCTAATAAAGTCGTTGGCACCAGCACGGCCACTTGCCTGCCGCCCATCACCGCGACAAAAGCCGCACGCAATGCCACCTCAGTTTTACCAAATCCTACATCGCCACATACCAGCCTATCCATTGGCCGACCTGATTGCATATCTTTGATAACGTTTTCAATCGCTTCCAGCTGGTCTGGCGTTTCCTCAAACGGAAAGCCCTCACAAAATGCTTCGTAATCTTTTAGTGAAAGCGTAAACGCATGCCCGCGACGCGCTGCGCGCTGTGCATAAAGGTTAAGCAGCTCGGCCGCTGTATCACGGATTTGTTTCAGCGCTTTTTTCTTGGCTTTTTCCCACTGGCCAGAGCCTAAACGATGCAATGGCGCACTTTCTGGCGGCCCGCCAGAGTAACGCGAGATTAAGAATAATTGCGAAACAGGTACGTATAATTTGTCGTCACCAAAATATTCCAGTAGCAAAAATTCGGTTTCGCCCTCACCAAAATCCAAATTCATTAGGCCTTTGTAACGCCCTACTCCATGCTGCTCATGTACCACAGGGTCATCCATACGCAACTCAGATAAATCTTTGAGCATGCCCTCTGTGTTACGCGCTTTCTCTTTCTCGCGCCTGCGTTGTTGGCGCACGGTGCCTGAATACAATTCAGATTCGGTAATAACGGTGGTGTCATCATAAAAGCCGTTATGCAATGGTGAAACACCTAGCATCAGCGGCGCAGCGCTGGCTTGAAACTCAGCCCATGTTTCGCAAGTAGGCATAGCAACACCATGCTCAGTAAACAATTGCGACATGGTTTCGCGGCGGCCAAGGCTCTCGGCTGTGATTAAAATACGGCTTTTATTGGTTGAAATAAATGCCTGCAATTTATGCAAAGGCTGTTCGGCGCGACGCTCAATATCCAAAGCAGGCAGCGCGTTTTTAGCTTCATGGCTTAAAGTTATAACAGCATAGTTTTGCGTCTGCGAAAAAAAATCATCAGTTTTAATTAGCAATACTTCTGGTTTTAGAATTGGACGTTCTGCATCGTAAGCCAGTAGCCTATATCTTGAGTTCGCCTCTGTCCAAAACTGTTGTGCCGCTTTATCACAATTGCCATGCAGGCAAAGCATGCTATTTTCAGGTAAGTAATCTAAAAGTGTAGAAGTTAACTCAAAAAACAGTGGCAAATACCATTCAATACCGCCACTGGCAACGCCTTTACTCACATTTTTGTAAATGGTCGCGCGTTGCGGATCGCCTTCAAACTGCTCTCTAAAGTTACTTCTAAAAGTGGCAATACCTTTGTCATCCAGTGGAAATTCGCGCGCAGGTAATAACCGTATTTCGGGCACAGGATACAAACTACGCTGCGTATCCACATCAAAGGTGCGAATGCTTTCAATTTCATCGTCAAACAAATCGATTCGAAAAGGAAACACACTGCCCATGGGAAACAAATCCACCAAGCCGCCACGCACACTAAATTCGCCTGGCGAAATGACTTGTGAAACATGGTGATAACCCGCTTGCGCACATTGGTGGCGCAGTGCTTCTAAATTGAGCTTCTGGCCTTTTTTAAGCATAAAGCTATGCCCTGCCAAATACGCGACTGCTGGCAAGCGAATCAGCGCAGTCGCAATCGGCACAATCACCACATCGCATTGGTTTTGGCTAATTTGGTATAAGGTCGCCAAGCGCTCTGAAATCAAATCAGGATGTGGCGAAAACACATCGTATGGCAGCGTTTCCCAATCGGGTAGCAAGCGCACAGTCAAGTCTGGGGCAAAATAAGGGATTTCTTCTAATAGCCGCTGCGCTTCAAAAGCGTTGGATGTGATAACTACCAGTGGCGATTTTTGAGTGGCAATTGTTGTGCTTTTTGTTGTGCTGTTTGTTGTATTTTGGCGACATGCAAGTAACGCTAGAGATAAGCTATCTAAGCCATTGGCAGCATACGAAAAACGACTTTTTTGGCCTTGCTTGGGTGGAGTTAACTGCATAAATGAGCTTGAAAATGACTTAGATGCTTAAAAATGATTTGGCTAATAGTGACTTATTACCTATTATAACCTTAAGCGTGGCGTTGCATTGCGCGCTAACAATAATTAAGCGGCGTTAGTCATTACAGCTGCAAATAATAAGTCTTGAGGAGCATCGCTAACATGAACGATAAACAGATTGTCGCGATTCATGCTGCCAATTACGTTAAAAATGGCATGCTGGTTGGCTTGGGCACAGGCTCTACTGCCAATTATTTTATTGAAGAGCTAGCGCGCCGCCAGCGTGATGAAAATCTAAAAGTCACCACCATTGCCAGCTCTACTGTGAGCATGATTAAAGCGCAAAGTTTGGGCTTAAATGTGATTGCACTCACTCAAGTATCCGAAATAGATTTATATGTCGATGGTGCTGATGAAATCACGCCTGACATGACACTTTTAAAGGGTCGTGGCTATGATTTAGTGCTTGAAAAGTTGCTCGCAAAAGCAGCTAAACAATTTTTAGTGGTGGCCGATAATAGTAAATTAGTTAGCCGTATCGGCACCAATTTCGCTATCCCCATCGAAGTGATGCCAATGGCGTGGAAAGCCGCTAAACATAGTTTAGAGCAAGCAGGCGGCGTGGGTGATTTACGCCAGAACGTGGCTAAAGACGGTTTATCTGTCACTTCTCACGGTAGCTTGGTGCTGGATATGGTTTTTGATAAAGCATTATCAGAAGCGCAATTAAATCAACTCATTAACAACACGCCTGGCGTGGTTGAGCATGGTATTTTCTATGGCTTAGCAAGCGCAATACTCATTGCACATGAAGGCACTGTAACTGAAAATTGGGCCTAATATTTGTTCATACTTAACCACATTTTAATGCCTAATTTACGCGATTTTTACCGCGTCTTATTGTCGGCATTTTTATTGTGTTTAATTGTATTACTCACCTCTTGCAACCAACCCAGCAACAAAGTGGATGATGGCACTAAAGTAGTCATTAGCCCAACCGATGACAAAAACAGCGAAGTCATCACTTTTGTTACGTTAAACAGCCCTAATACCTATTATGTAGATGGCGACAAAGAATTTGCAGGCCTTGAGTACGATTTAACTCGATTATTTATCAAAGAGTTGGGCGGCAATACGCAACTTAAACTGATTGTAGCCAATAGTATTAACCAAGTATTGCCTGCAATTTTGAATAACAAAGCAGATATTGCGGCGGCGGATGTTACGGTTACGGATGCACGCAAAGAAATTATCGACTTCTCAACCCCCTACCAAGATGTGCAACAAGTGGTTGTGTACAACATTGAAAAAAACAAAGAAACGCATGCAAAAGCACCAAAAAAATTAAAAGATTTGGCGGGCTTATTAATTACCGTGCCAGCTGGCACTAGCTTTGTAGAGCGTTTAATCAAGCTACAACCTAAAGAATCTGGCCTAATTTGGGAGGAACGCTTACGTGTGGGTTCTGAGCAATTGCTACAAGAGCTTGCGCGTGGCGAAATTGATTACACCATTGCTGACAGCCATTTGGTTTCTATTATGCAGAATTATTATCCCAATTTAGGTGTCGCTTTTGCCATTGGCGAGCCCGAAAAAATTGCTTGGGCGTTACCAAAAAATGGCGACCCTGCGTTAAAGCAAAAAGTAGACGCGTTTTTTAGCAAAATTAAAAAAAATGGTGCGTTACGTAACTTAATCGATCGCTATCATGGCAACGCCAAGCGACTTAAACCTGTTGACGTGAAAGCTTTTTTAATCCGCAGCCGTACCTTGTTGCCTAAATACAAACGGCTTTTTCAGCAAGCGCAAGAAATCACAGGGCTAGATTGGCGTTTAATCGCCGCCATTAGTTACCAAGAATCGCATTGGGATACCTTTAACACATCGCCAACGAATGTGCGCGGTTTGATGATGTTAACCGAAGATACCGCCGACTTAATGAAAGTTAGCGACAGATTAGACCCAAAACAAAGTATTCCTGCAGGGGCTAAATATATTAATTTGCTAAAAGATACCATTCCCGACCGTGTGCCCGAGCCTGACCGCACTTATATGGCACTAGCTTCTTACAATATTGGTTACGCGCATGTAGAAGATGCGCGCGTGTTAGCGCAGCGCTTGAAACTAAACCCAGACAGATGGGCAGATGTGAAAAAAACTTTGGTGATGTTAAACGACCCAACTTACTACGTGAACGCAAAATATGGTTATGCCAGTGGCGGCGCACCAGTCATTTTTGTCGAGTCGATTCGCAGTTATTACAATATTTTAGCGCGTTTTGAACCAAGTTATGATGATTCACAAAGTGGCTTTAAAGTCGCCAGTGCAGGCGCTTATCCACCGTATTAACGCTAAAAACTTAACCAATATTTTAGGGTTAATTTTTTGGTTAAGTATTTGATATTAAGCAGGCTTAATGACTTTAATATTATTCATATAAGGTTGCAACACTGCTGGAACGGTGACTGAACCATCCGCATTTTGATAATTCTCTAACACTGCCACCAACGTGCGCCCTACTGCCAAACCAGAACCATTTAGCGTATGCACAAACTCGGTTTTGCCTTGCTCATTTCTAAACCGCGCCTGTAAACGACGCGCCTGAAACGCCTCACAATTACTTACGCTAGAAATCTCACGGTAAGTATTTTGCGCAGGTAACCATACTTCTAAATCGTAGGTTTTAGCCGCACCAAAACCCATATCGCCAGTACAAAGTGACATTACGCGATAAGGTAATTCAAGCGCCTTTAAGATATTTTCAGCATGCCCAACCATTTCCTCTAAAGCTTCATAGCTTTTGCTTGGATGCACAATTTGCACCATTTCCACTTTATCGAATTGATGCTGACGAATCATGCCTTTGGTATCGCGCCCGTAAGAACCCGCTTCAGAACGAAAGCAAGGCGTATGTGCGGTGAGTTTAATTGGTAAGGATTCTAAAGGCACGATTTCATCGCGGACGGTATTGGTGAGAGTTACTTCAGAAGTTGGAATTAGATAATAATCCGCTTCTTTCCTAAGCCAAGACTCCAAAGCATTCATAAGATTGGCATCTTTATTATGCTCATCATTTCCAGCAAATATTTCCTTTAGTTTTTCGATAATGGTTAAATTAAAAAAACTGTCATAGCCTTTTATTTTAAATAAATCCTCTTCAAATTTAGGCAGTTGACCCGTGCCTAGCAATGTCTCTGCGTTGACCATATATGGGGTGTAGCATTCCTCATAACCATGCTGTTCAGTCTGTGTATCTACCATAAACTGTGCCAAAGCCCGATGCAATTTAGCAATACCACCGCGCATAAAAGTAAAACGGGCGCCAGATAACTTGATGCCTGTATCAAAATCTAATCCCAACGGTGTCCCAACATCGGTATGGTCTTTGATTTCAAAATCAAATGTACGCGGCGTGCCAATTTTTCGCACTTCAACGTTATCAGTTTCTGATTTCCCAACAGTCACGCTTTCATGCGGCAAATTCGGTACATTTAATAAAACGTTTTGCAATTTAATTTGCAACTCTTCAAGCAAAGCCTCATCCGCTTTTAAGGCTTCACCAAAACCAGCAACTTCAGCCAATATTGCGCTGACATCTTCACCTTTTGATTTAGCAATACCAATTTGCTTAGAAGTATTGTTGCGCTTAGCTTGCAAGTCTTGAGTGCGCGTTTGCACTGCTTTGCGTTCTTGCTCCAGCGCAGAAAATGCGGCTGAATCAAATTCAAAACCGCGCTTTTTTAATTGGTTAACTACGCCGTCTAAATCATTTCTTAATGCTTGAATATCTAACATAATTATTTCTTTGCTTTAGTTTTTAAATGTTCTTGGTCTAGTTGTTTGAGGTGCTTCAATTTTTCGCCAATTTTACCTTCTAAGCCACGCGGTGTGGGCATATAAAATTGTGGTGATACTTTATTTTCTGTCAACTCATCTGGAAAGTAATCCACTCCTGCCGCGTAAGCCTCTGGTTCATTATGCGCATAGCGGTATTCTTTACCGTAATCCAACGCTTTCATCAATTTAGTTGGTGCGTTTCTTAAGTGTAGCGGTACTGGGCGCGATTTATCATTACCCACAAAACTTTTGGCTTGATTATACGCGTTGTATGCGGCATTACTTTTGGGTGCCACGGCCAAATACAGCACGGCGTTACTTAACGCCAGCTCTCCCTCTGGCGAGCCAAGTCGTTCATAAATTTGGCAGGCCTCTAAAGCCATGCCTTGCGCGCGCGGGTCGGCCAAGCCGATATCTTCAATCGCCATGCGCACAATACGGCGGCCCAAATATAGTGGATCTGCGCCGCCATCTATCATGCGTAAAAACCAATATAAAGCAGCATCGGGGTTGCTACCGCGCACCGATTTATGCAGCGCAGAAATCTGGTCATAAAACGCTTCGCCGCCTTTATCAAAACGGCGTAACTTACTTGCCATCGTGGTTTGCAAAAACGCTTCGTCTATTTCGGTAACGTTTGCACTTTCAGCGGCGTTAAATAAGCTTTCTACAAAATTCAGCAAACGTCTTGCATCGCCATCGGCGTAAGCTAACACCTGTTCTTTCACTGCATCTGTTAACTTAGTATTAGGCGCGACTAATTGCTGCGCGCGACTTAACAGTAAATCTAACTCAATTTCTGATAGTGCATTTAACACAAATACTTGTGCGCGGCTTAATAAAGCGCTATTAACTTCAAACGATGGGTTTTCGGTAGTCGCGCCAATAAATGTAATCAAGCCACTTTCTACAAATGGCAAAAAGGCGTCTTGCTGGCCTTTGTTAAATCGGTGTACTTCATCTACAAACAATATGGTTTTGCGGCCATGCTGCTGCAAGGTTAACTCTGCGCGCTCTACCGCCTCACGAATATCTTTAATGCCTGATAACACGGCGGAAACTGCAATAAATTCTGCATCTGCCGTGCTTGCAATTAAACGCGCCAAAGTCGTTTTACCAACGCCTGGCGGGCCCCATAAAATCATGGAGGGTAATTTACCCGATTGAAATGCTAATCTTAACGGTTTATTTTCACCCAATAAATGCGATTGCCCAACGACTTCGTCCAATGTTTTTGGGCGCAATCGCTCTGCTAATGGCGCAGCTGGAGAGTTGTTTTGAAATAAGCTGTTCACTTATTTTGCTTTGAATGTAAAAACGTATTTTATGGCTTTAATGCAGATGTTACCAGTTAAAATCTTTACGGATACTAATAGAAATTATTTGGCGCTCAAACGTATTTAAGTCGATATTTGAATCATTTTTTGTGTAACTATATTGCGGCCTAATTGACCAATCACGAGCAAACGTATAACGCAAACCTAATGTTGCATCATATTGATTGTCTTTGCGCTTGGTTAAGAAACTCGGGTCATTTTCATCATTTTTGCGATTTTCAATACCTAGTGATGTCGTTAATTGTAAGCGCGCACCAATATTTAATTGTCCGCCCAAGCGCACGCCAACAATATCTTGACTCAAAAAATTAACGCTTGAATCGTCTGCGTCTTCTCTGCCGCCATAAACGCTGGCAAAAACCACAGGCCTGAAATCATGTTGGAATACATGCCCAACGTTAACGCCCGCGATGCTTCTTTGGGCATTGCGAATACTGTTTCCTGCATAATTAATCTTGCTATATTGACCAAATACGCCTGCCTGATTGAAGCTATCAATGTTGTACAACCATTGTGCAGTAGCGCCATAAGCATGCCTAAAGCTTGAGGAATCTAAATAAAAATTGTTGTTTTGCAACGCAAATGAAAAACTATTTTCATCCACTTTATATTGCAAGCCTAAATTAAGGTCTAAATTGCTGGTGTTAAATGTTGAAGTAGTTTGATTATCGCGATGCGCTAAATTAACCGCACCAAAATATGCAAAATCATCATTTACTGGTTGACGAAACGATAAGCCAGTAGCGAGTTGCATAAAATTAGATGACTGCTCACGACCATCTTGGCCCAGTTCAAAAGCCACACCGCTAAATAAAGGAACGCTTATTGCATTAATATTAGGTGCGCTGCTGATATTAGAATCTGCCCCTAAGCCGAACTCTGCATAAGCACCAAAAGTAGTGGTGGTACCTTCAATTTTCTGAATCGCGGTTAACAGATTATCGATGGTTTTTTTGGTTTGTGCGTCTGGATTTAATGCCAATACGTTGTTAAATTCAGCTTTTGAAGCTTGCCTTTCGCCCAACAAAAAATGTGCTTTAGCCATTTCTGTACGCGCATCTTTGTTATTCGGGTCTACTGCCAACACGCGTTCTAAAGCAAAGGCACCGCGCGTTACATTGCCGCTTTCTACCCCTGCAAAACCAAACAAATAATCATAGTTAATATCCCCTGCACGGGCATCTTCTAGAGGTTCTAAGAGTAGATAAGCGGCTTTAAAATCGCCCTTGCGAATCAGCGCTTCGGCTTGTGTTAAAACAGCATCTAGTGCAGCAAGCGTTTGTGACGAAAATAAAATAGCAGCAAACATCACAAAAAACAGTGCGCTAAATTTAAGCGCTGTTGTTTTAGGTTGTAATTTTTCTAGTAAATAAAATGACGTTTTTTGAAGGTTAAGTTGTTGATTTAGGCGTTGCATTTATTGCCTGTTAATGACTTAATAAATGTTCAATAATAGTAGATTACCTATATTTAATAAAGTAAAAAGTTAACAGCAATGCTATATGCGAATTTGTGTGCTAATTTTAATTGGTTTTAAAGATTAAATAATGCAAATGACTCAATAAAATATTTACTCGCCCACAATATCTACGCCCTTTGGCGGTATAAACAGAAAAGTAGAATCTTGTAATACTGGATTACGTTCAATGGCATCAAAAGTAATCAATGTAATGTGATTAAAGCTATCGTGGAGTTCCATTTTATACAGTTTGTCATCCTTAAAACCCAACAACACGCGCTCAAACCCACTGTCTTTATCTTTAGGCAACGCCAAAACCCAAGTTAAGCCATCTTTGCGCGCCGCATTTTTTATCGTAAAACTTTTTTCTACTGCATCACCGCCTGCCAATAAGGCGGCAGGGCTAGAACCCAGGGCTTTGCTTAACTCACGAATGGTGACTTGTTCTAAATCAGTATCGTATAAAAATACCTGTTTGCCGTCGCTAATGATTTGTTGCTCATACGGCTTTGCATAATCCCAACGAAATTTATTTGGGCGCTTTAGCTGCATGGAGCCTTGCACTTCCTGTATTTTTTGGCCTTTAGTATCAGTCACCACTTGGCTAAATTTTGCGCGCATGGCGTCTGTATTTTTGAAGAAATCGTGCAAGCTTGCTACGCCATCGGCAAAGCTGGTTTGTGAGGCTATTAGAAACCCACCTACTACTATTTTTTTAATCACTTGATGCATTGCCTTTTGCTAACACCTCTCTGTTACCGTTACTTTGCATCGCAGAAACCAATCCTGCGCGTTCCATGTCTTCGATTAACCTTGCCGCACGGTTGTAACCAATTCTTAACTGACGTTGTACCGATGAAATACTGGCGCGACGGCTAGTTAAAACGATATTCACCGCTTCATCATATAACGGGTCTTTCTCTGCACCGTCATCACTACTAAATTCGCCAGCTTCACCACTTTCTGTTTCATTAGTCAAAATACCTTCAATATAATTTGGCTCGCCCATGGCTTTTAAATGGTTCACCACTTGATGCACTTCATGGTCAGACACAAACGCACCATGAATCCGCATCGGGTAACCCGTGCCAGGCGGCATATACAACATATCACCTTGACCGAGTAACGCTTCAGCGCCCATTTGGTCTAATATGGTTCGCGAATCAATTTTAGATGACACCTGAAACGATATACGCGTGGGCACATTGGCCTTAATTAATCCAGTAATCACATCCACCGACGGGCGTTGCGTTGCTAATACCAAGTGAATACCTGAGGCGCGGGCTTTTTGTGCCAAACGCGCAATTAATTCCTCTACTTTTTTGCCTACCACCATCATTAAATCGGCCAACTCATCAATCACCACCACAATCAGCGGCATCTCTTCTAATGGTTCTGGCGCATCTGGCGTAATGCTAAAAGGATGCGGAATTTTTTCACCAGCTTTATCGGCATCTTTAATTTTTTGGTTGTAGCCTGCCAAATTACGCACACCTAGGCTAGACATTAGCTTATAACGGCGTTCCATTTCATTCACACACCAATTCAGCGCGTTGGCGGCTTGGCGCATATCGGTCACCACTGGCGCCAGTAAATGCGGAATACCTTCATAAACAGAAAGCTCTAGCATTTTAGGATCAATCAAAATCATGCGCACTTGCGATGCATCGGCTTTATAAAGCCAACTTAAAATAAGCGCATTAATCGCCACCGATTTACCAGAACCCGTGGTACCAGCGACCAACACATGCGGCATTTTGGCTAAATCAGCCACCGCTGGCTTGCCTGCAATATCTTTACCCAAACAAATCGCTAGCGGCGAATTTACACTGGCATAAGCTTGGCTGCTCATAATTTCGGATAAATAAACAATCTGGCGTTTTGGGTTGGGTATTTCTAAACCCATATAGGTTTTACCTGGAATCGTTTCTACCACACGCACACTGGCAACCGATAGCGCACGTGCTAAATCTTTAACCAAATTAGTCACTTGGCTACCTTTTACCCCTGCTGCAGGCTCAAGCTCATAACGTGTAATCACAGGGCCTGGCTGGGCGGATAATACTTTTACTTCTATACCAAAATCCATCAACTTACGCTCAATTAAGCGTGAGGTAAAATCCAATGTTTCGGCTGATGGCAATTCCACTGTATTGTTGGCTACATCTAGCAAATGTAATGGTGGCAAGCTAGAATCTAAATCGGTCGCAAATAATGTCGTTTGTTTTTCTTTTTGTACACGTTCGCTCTGCGCAATTTCAATCACGGGCGCTTTAATCTCAACTGGTGCACGATCTTCCGTGCGTTTACGTTCCGCCTCTACAAACTCTTCACGTTTTTGTACAACCACTTTGCCCGCTTTTCTATCTTGCCAGTCGTGATACTTGTTAGTTGACCAATCGTAAGCAGCGATTAGATTCTTACCTAACTTTTCGGTGATCATAATCCAAGACCAGCCAGTAAACAGGCTAAAACCCACTGCAAACAATAGTAATAGCATCATCGTAGAGCCAGTAAAACCAAACATGCTACGTAAAGCGCCATCTACCGCGTTACCCAACATACCGCCGCCACTTAAAGGTAATGTTGCTGGCAAAGTGACTAGATGACCAGCTTCCAGCGCGCATGAAGAAATCAGTAATAGTGCAAAGCCGACTAAATTGAATACTAAAAATGGACGCTCTGAGATGGTCAACTCTAGACGTAAATAAATCAGCCACATGCTGTAAAACGCTAAAACCACCCACCACCAGGCTGAAAAACCAAATAAATACAACAACATATCGGCAATCCACGCACCTACCGAGCCGCCCGCATTTTGGATAACGGCGTTATTCGATGCCATATGCGACCATGATGGATCTTGGTTATCGTAGCTGATTAAAATAACGGCGAGATATAAGCCCACTAACACCAAACCCAGCCACCATGCCTCGCGCACAAGATTGGCACCATGTTGTTGCGATGGGCTGGGCGGCGCTTGCAAACGGCCGTTCACTGCTGAAGATTTTTTATTAAAAAACAAACTGTTACAAACCTATAATGATGAGTGGATTTTTTATTTATTATAGCAAAATCAAATTGCACAAAGCATGTCTATGCATGATTAAGTTTTAATATTAGTGAATTAATATTTAGACAATTTACACCAAGCAAATTAATATGATATTTAATTTTCAAAGGAGCACAAAATGGATACAGGCATCAAAGAAAAAGACAGAAAAGTCATCGCAAAAGGTTTATCGCATTTATTAGCCGATACTTATAGTTTATATTTAAAAACGCACTATTTTCACTGGAACGTGACAGGCCCAATGTTCAATACATTGCATTTGATGTTTGAAGCGCAATACACAGAGTTGGCCTTAGCGGTCGACTTAGTGGCCGAACGTATTCGCTCATTAGATGTTTATGCGCCTGGCACTTATAGCCAATTTGCGAAACTCACTTCCATTAAAGAATCAGACGGCGTGCCAAAAGCCAACGATATGATTGCTGAATTAGTGGCTGGCCACGAAGCCGTCTGCCGCACCGCACGCAGCGTATTCCCAGCATCAGAAGCTGCATCCGACGAAGCGACAGCAGATTTACTCACACAGCGCTTGCAATTGCATGAGAAAACCGCTTGGATGTTGCGTAGCTTGCTAGAAAAATAAGCGACTTAACGCTTTATTTAACCCAAAAAAATTGCTTGAAAAACAAGTAATCGGCCTTATTTAGTAATTATTAGTTAACCTTAGAAAGCAGTTCAAAATGGCAACACGTCACGTTCACCTTCTTATTTTAGGCTCAGGCCCTGCTGGCTACTCTGCGGCGGTTTACGCGGCGCGCGCCAATTTAAACCCAGTGTTGATTACTGGCATTGCGCAAGGCGGCCAATTAATGACCACAACAGAAGTGGATAACTGGCCAGCCGATGCTGATGGCGTACAAGGCCCGGAGTTAATGGAACGTTTTCAAAAACACGCAGAGCGTTTTAATACTGAAATGATTTTTGACCATATCCATACCACGCATTTAACTGAAAAACCGATTCGTTTAGTGGGTGATAATGGCGAATACACTTGTGACGCCTTGATTATCGCTACTGGCGCTTCTGCTAAATATTTAGGCATTCCAAGTGAAGAAAAATTTAGCGGGAAAGGCGTTTCGGCTTGTGCCACTTGTGATGGATTTTTCTATCGAAATCAAGAAGTTGCCGTGATTGGCGGCGGTAATACTGCCGTTGAAGAAGCATTATATTTAGCCAATATCGCCAGCAAAGTAACGCTAGTGCACAGACGTGATAGATTTAAAGCGGAAGCGATTTTGGTGGATAAATTAATGGCGCGTGTTGCAGAAGGCAAGATTGTATTAGAAACGTTTAATACACTAGACGAAGTATTGGGTGATGCAACAGGCGTCACAGGTATGCGCATTAAAAACGTGAATGACAACACCACTAAAGACATTGAGCTAAAAGGCGTATTTATTGCCATTGGCCATAAGCCCAATACCGATATCTTTGAAGGCCAGCTAGAAATGGAAGGCGGTTATATCGTTACGCAAGCAGGTCGTAAAGGTAACGCGACGGCCACTAGCATTCCAGGTGTTTTTGCCGCAGGTGATGTGCAAGATCATATCTATCGCCAAGCTGTAACCAGCGCAGGCACAGGTTGTATGGCCGCATTAGATGCAGAACGTTATTTAGATAATTTAAAATAGGCATTTTTTAAAGCAATTTAAGTAGTTACTTAACCTGATATTTAACCCAAAAACTTAACCCTAAAATCAAGGCAAATTTTAATTGATGATGACATTATGGCAAAACCGAATCCATCATCAATTAAAAGCCCATCACTAGCGCCCAAAAAAATAGCGTTAAACGCAATTCCGCTATCAAAAGCGCAAGCAAAAGCCATTAAAACTGAGCTTGAACAAGCCAATCAAGCCAAGCTTGATGCTTTAAAAAATCAGCAAGAAGTGATTAAAATAACAGCCGCAGAGCAAGAGAAAAACTTATTTCTGGAAGCCGTTAAGAACGCGCGCCCGCTGAATATAGAAGTACCGTTTACAGAAAAAACTCACCCAAAACCTGTCGCAAAACAGTTTATTCGCGATGAAAAACAAGCGCTTAAAGATAGCCTAAGCGATGACTTTTACCCTGCGCACGAACTAGAAAGCGGTGAAGAATTACTGTATTTACGCACAGGCCAATCACCCAGCATTTTAAGCAAATTGCGTCGCGGTTTTTGGGTAGTACAAGCGCAAATCGATTTACATGGATTGATATCAGATGAAGCACGCGAATACGTGGCGGAATTTTTAAGCGGCTGCAAAAAGAAAAATATCCGCTGTGTGCGCATTGTGCATGGCAAAGGCCTAGGCTCACGCAACCGCGAACCCGTGCTCAAACATAAGCTACGCAACTGGTTAATACAAAAAGATGAAGTGATTGCGTATGCGCAAGCTAAGCCTGAAGATGGTGGCAGTGGCGCGGTGATTGTTTTGCTGAAGGTTTAAACTAAAGCATCGCAACACAAAGACACGGCAACTTGCTCACTAAAATAAACCTAATTGCGACCAGCCATCACGCCGCCATCTACATCCCAAATCACGCCAGTTACCCAACTTGATTCGTCACTTAGTAACATATCAATCACTTTTGCCACATCATTTGGCTGCCCAATTCTGCCAATAGGGTGAAAGCCGTTAAACCCTGCCAAAGCTTCGTCAAGCATACTTGGGTTAATAAAAGCCTCATAAATTGGGGTATTAACAACAGCAGGCGAAACAGCATTTACGCGAATGTGATGATCTGCAAGCTCCATAGCCATGTGCTGCGTTAGCGCGTGTAAACCTGCCTTAGCCATAGAGTAAGCTGATGACGGCGTTGCTTTAATAGCTTGCTTAGCCCACATTGAGCCAATATTAACGATAGAGCCGCCGCCATTTGCGGTCATATTTTTTGCAACCGCTTGCGAAACAAAAAAAGTGGCACGGTTCAATTCTAAATAGGTGTCATAATCTTTATCGGTGTGCTCTAAAAAAGATGTAGGCTTAAAATAACCGATAGCATTGACTAAGTATTTGATATGACGGCCATCATTCGCTGCATAATCTATCACTCGTTTTATATCTTCTGGCTTATATAAATTGGCTTGCAAGGTTTCTACAGAGCCAATTTTTGATAAGGCCTGTTTCGCAGCCACTAATTTATCGCTTGAGTTACCTAAAATCACCGTTGTAATATTGCGTTCTAACAACAGCTTTGCTGTTGCTAAACCCATGCCACTAGAGCCCCCGACAATTAGTGCAATGTCTTGTTTTGGTTTATTCATCTGTTCTCTCCAAAAGTAGTAAAATGAATACTATTTTAGTAAGCCAAATACCGCTTGGAAAGCAAGCACAAATTGGTACAGTAGGCACTTATTGGTATAACTTAATGATTTTTAAAAAAAATTTATTAGTAAGAAAATCTGCGCCAGAACGAAGTGCCAGAATGGTAGAAACCATTTATGGCTGCAAATGGTCGTTAACGGTGTATGCCCTAATGGCAACAGGTGTCAATAGGCCTGGCGAAATGGTGAGAAGTGTTGAGGGTTTAACCACCAAAGTGCTTAACGAGTGCCTAAGAAGAAATTTAGAGTTTGGCATTATAGAACGCATCATTTTTAATGAATCACCACCACATGTGGAGTACTTATTTACCAATTTTGGCAAAAAATTTATGCGCGTGTTAGATGAGCTAGAAAAGCTACAGCAAGATATCACTACTGATTTATAAACTAGCTGTTTTTTTACAATCCCAATTCACTTAAACTGGAATGTTCATCTGGTCTACGACCGAGCGGCCAAAAGAATTTTCGATCGGTTTCTTTAATTGGCAAATCGTTAATACTGGCATAGCGTAACTCCATTAAACCATTAGCATCAAATTGCCAATTTTCGTTGCCGTAGCTTCTAAACCAGTTGCCTGCGTCATCATGCCATTCATAGGCAAAGCGCACAGCAATGCGATTACCCTCAAATGCCCAGAGCTCTTTAATCAGGCGATATTCCAGTTCTTTCGCCCATTTTCGCGTTAAGAACTCGACAATCTGCGCGCGACCTTTAGGGAATTCTGCGCGGTTGCGCCATTGCGAATCTTGCGTATACACCATTGAAACACGTTGCGGATCGCGGCTATTCCAGCCGTCTTCTGCCATTCGCACTTTTTGAATAGCCGTTTCGCGGGTGAATGGTGGGACTGGTGGGCGGGTCTCTACTGTAGCGCTCATTTTTCGGTTCCAAAATGTATTAAGTAATGAATATATTACCGTTATTTATGCTGATATTGATGTGAAAAGCAGTATTTATTGTTCACCCAAGAAACCGCCGCTTTGATGCGCCCAAAGACTAGCATACAGGCCACCTAGTTTCAGCAATTCGGCATGGCTACCTTGTTCAATGATATTGCCATTATCCAGCACAATTAATCTATCCATTGCGGCAATAGTTGAAAGCCTGTGCGCGATGGCGACTACCGTTTTACCTTGCATCAAATTATACAAGCTGGCTTGAATCACGGTTTCTACTTCCGAATCCAATGCACTGGTGGCTTCATCCAGTAACAGAATCGGCGCATCTTTTAGCATCACCCGCGCAATCGCAATGCGCTGACGCTGGCCGCCAGAAAGCTTGACGCCGCGCTCGCCTACATGCGCATCGTAACCTGTTCTACCTTTTACATCGCTTAAATTCAATATAAATTCATGCGCTTCGGCACGTTTAGCGGCGGCAATCATTTCTTCTTCTGTAGCATCTGGGCGGCCATATAAAATGTTATCGCGCACGCTACGATGCAGCAAAGATGTGTCTTGTGTGACCATGCCTATGCTGGCGCGCAGGCTGTTTTGAGTGACATGGTTAATATTTCGACCATCAATTAAAATTTGCCCTTTTTCCACCTCATAAAAGCGCAACAGCAGATTAACGATAGTAGATTTACCCGCGCCTGAGCGCCCTACCAGCCCTACTTTTTCGCCTGCTTGAATGGTTAAGTTTAGCTTATTGATGATTTGTTTATGCTGCTCGATGTTCGGCTTGCCGTAGTTAAAATTAACGTTATCAAAAACCACTTCACCTTGCTTCACCAATAGTGGTTTTGCGTCAGCTGCGTCATTAATATTATTTTGCATGGTCAGAGTATTCATGCCGTCTTGCACCGTACCAATTTGCTCATACAGCGATGTCATTTCCCACATCACCCAATGCGAAACGCCGTTAAGGCGCAAGGCCATAGCCGTTGCCGCCGCAACGCCGCCCACAGTTACCTGCCCTGTGCTCCAAAGCCATAATGCCAATAGCCCTGTGCTGATAATTAACAACATATTTAGCACATGATTCACAATTTCGACTTGGCTTACTAGCTGCATTTGGCCATGCACAGTGCCTAAAAACTCATGCATGGCGTGTTTGGCATAGCCCGCCTCACGACCCGCGTGGCTGAATAGTTTTACCGTACTGATATTGGTATACGCATCGGTAATGCGGCCAGTCATTAAGCTGCGCGCATCGGCTTGCCGTTGCGACATTTTGCTTAAACGCGGTACAAAATAGCTTAATGAAATGATATAGGTGACAAGCCAAGCCAAAAACGGCAACATAATCAATGGGTTAAAATAGCCCACAATCGCAACCATGCTACCAAAATACACCACGACGTAAATCATGATATCGGCAACAATAAACCATACATCGCGCATCGCCAGCGCTGTTTGCATCACTTTTGCCGCCACGCGTCCTGCAAACTCGTCTTGGTAAAAACTCATGCTTTGATTCAACATAAGACGATGGAAATTCCAACGTAGCCGCATGGGGAAATTACCCGCCAATGCCTGATGCTTAAATAAAGTCTGTAACACAATAAATAGCGTACTTAACAGCAATACGCCCGCCAAAATCATTAAGTGATTACCTTCTTGCTGCCATAAAAGTTGCGGTGGAATATCACTTAACCAATCAACCACTTTGCCCATCATGGCAAACAATAAGGCTTCAAATGCACCAATCAAGCCCGTAAAAACAGTCATGCCAAGTAAAAATGGGCGCATGCCTTCGGTGCAATCCCACGCAAACTGCCAAAAATTTTTGGGTGGTGTGGTGATTAAAGCATCGGGAAACGGCTTAGCTAACTGTTGAAACCAATTGAACATAAAAGATTGATGTATTTTCTATAAAGATATAATTGCTTATACGAGTGACAATTTAAAGAATAGTGCCAGAATATTCAACCAGCTCATTTATATTAGTGAAAATTAATCAGTAATATAGCGACAACACTGTGTGATGGTATTGCTTAGAACGCTAAGAATCAGGCTTTATGAATCAGCTTTTTATTGTTATCTAATCTTGCATGACAATCGTACAAACCGCCTCGGCCGCAATGCCTTCGCCGCGGCCAGTAAAACCCAACCTTTCTGTCGTGGTGGCCTTCACGTTAATCTGATTAATGGCAATGCCACAATCCAGCGCGATATTAACGCACATTTGTACCGTGTGCGGGGATAGCTTGGGCGCTTCACAAATAACGGTGGCGTCGATGTTATTCACCTTGTAGTTTTTAGCATGTAATAGCGCCACTACATGCCGCAACAGTGCACGCGAATCCGCATTTTTATAGGTGTCGTCACTGGGCGGAAAATGCTTGCCAATATCCCCCATTGCCGCCGCACCTAATAGCGCATCGCATATTGCATGTAATAAAACATCGGCATCCGAGTGACCATCCAACCCTTTGCTATGCGGCACATCTACGCCGCCGATGATGCATTTTCTGCCAGCAACTAAAGCATGCACATCAAAACCGTGACCAATACGTATCATGCGCAGCCTTTTAATTTTTCTGCATTAAACAATGCTTCTAACAATTCTAAATCTTGCGGATAAGTGACTTTTAAATTGCGTAGCTCGCCTTGCACCAGCTTTGGCTTAAAGCCTAAAGCTTCAATAGCCTCAGCTTCATCAGTTACGCTAGCGCCAAACTGACTTAATGCATTTTTTAATGTCAAAAATCGAAACATTTGCGGCGTTTGTGCTTGCCATAAATTAGCGCGCGGAATCGTTTGTGCGACTTGCTGATTATCAGCCGATTGTTTCAGCGTGTCTGCCACAGGCAACGCTAATAATCCACCGACTGCATCTTGCTCTAATGTGTTGATTAAATGGGTCAACAAAGCGTGTGTCAAGCCTGGCCTGGCCGCATCGTGCACCAATATCCAATCATCGGCTTGCAGTGTAGGTTCCATTGCTTTCAAGGTATTCAATACGGTTTCGGCACGGGTTGCGCCGCCGGTGTAGTGCAAATGCAAGCGGCTTTCTGGCTCTAATGTCAGGCTACGCCAAAAATCATCCTCAGGATTCAATGCAACATGAATACCTGCGATGCGCGGATGGTTGAAAAAAACTTGAATAGAGTGCGAAATCATTGGCTTGCCGCCTAACGCAATATATTGCTTGGGCAACACATTCGCCATACGGTTTCCAACGCCAGCTGCGGGAATGATTACATGAAAAAACGCCATGCTTTATTTTAGCATGGCGTTTATTTAGAGATAAAACTTATGATGATTATTTCGTTAATCATCAGCGGTTGCGCTGAATCTATTAATCGTCAGCGGTTGCGCTGATTTTGTGAATACTGATATCCGCGCCATCGTATTCCTCTTCAGCCGTCATACGAATGCCGCTTAGCATTTTAAGTGTGCCGTAAACCACAAAGCCACCAGCTAATGCGATAACAATACCTAAGCCAGTGCCAATAAGCTGCGCAATGAAACTCACGCCACCTAAGCCGCCTAAAGCTTTTGCGCCAAATATACCAGCAGCAATGCCGCCCCAAGCGCCACATAAACCGTGTAGCGGCCATACACCTAAAACGTCATCAATTTTTAAGCGATTTTGCGTTAAGTTAAATGCCCATACAAATAAGCCACCAGCCACTACGCCTGTTGCCAGTGCGCCCAGTGGATGCATCACATCTGATCCCGCACAGACCGCCACCAAGCCAGCTAATGGGCCATTGTGTACAAAACCTGGGTCATTTTTGCCGATTAACAAGGCAGCCAATGTGCCACCAACCAATGCCATCAGCGAGTTAACTGCCACCAAGCCTGAAATACCTTGTACCGCTTGTGCTGACATCACATTAAAACCAAACCAGCCCACTGTAAGTATCCATGCGCCTAAGGCTAGAAAAGGAATATTAGAAGGTGGATACGCATGCAAGCGACCATCTTTGCCGTAACGACCTGTGCGTGCGCCTAGCAAAATAACTGCTACTAATGCAATCCAGCCACCCATGGCATGCACTACCACAGAGCCTGCAAAATCATGAAACTTAGCACCAAAGCTGGCTAGTAGCCAATCTTGAAAACCATAATGGCCGTTCCAAGCGATGCCTTCAAAGAACGGATACACAAAGCCCACAATTAAAAAAGTGGCAGCCACTTGCGGGTTAAATTTTGCACGTTCTGCAATGCCACCAGAAACAATGGCTGGAATCGCTGCTGCAAAAGTCAATAAGAAAAAGAATTTAACTAAATCAAAGCCATTTTTGGCGGCTAGAATCTCTGCGCCGCTGTAAAAGCTGACGCCGTAAGCAATGCTGTAGCCAATAAAGAAATACGCGATGGTCGAAATTGAGAAATCGACCATGATTTTAACTAAGGCATTCACCTGATTTTTGCTGCGAACTGTGCCCACCTCTAAAAAGGCGAAGCCTGCATGCATTGCCAGCACCATAATAGCGCCTAACAATACAAATAAAACATCATTCGCCGAAACAAGTGCTTCCATTTTTCATCCCCAAAATAATAATAGATTTATAGTTGTATATTACAAAAACAGGGCATTACAAGCAACAATCAAGCCATTTATGCAATATTGATTATAAAGGGATTTTTTTGAAGAATATAGGTAGTGCGCACATTATTAGTGCAATGCACTATTTGCAGCACTAATAATGTGCAAATTTTTACTTACAGCATACTAACCGTATTGGCATTTAAAATAAATTTATCCGCATCTGGATTACCAGACCAAAAATGGAAAAACTCGCGCACAACCACTAAAAATAGGCGACGGTTTTTTTTCACTTCAAACAAAGGCAATGTCGCATCTACCGTTGTGCGATAAATTTTATTGCTTTTATCGGGCGCATCTTTTAAGCGCACCAATAAAATCTTGGCTAACTTAATACGGGTGTCGATTAAAGTTTGGTCTGCATTTTCGTTGCGCAATGCTTTGGTGTAGCCTTTTATTGCCCAGCTATCTGTGGTTGAAAATTTCTCTTGATCAACCGTGTGCCATAAACTACTTAAGCTGACTTGAATGGGCTTCCAGTCAATTGGCAATTGGTCTTTGGTTGTGGCTTTGTTAAATTGCGCAACCGCTTTTAAATCATTAATCCAAAATGGATAGTATTCACGCGCAATCACTAAACTCTCTGGCCAGTCTTCTTCTGCTACAGAATCCATCATTACTTCTATTGCAAGGCGATACTCACCACCGCCCGGCTCTTTATCTGCCAATAGCGGTAAAAGTTTATTTAAAAAACTGGTGCGCTGCACAAACGTTTCTGGGCCAAAACCTTTTACAGTCAATAGCTTAAAGTAAACTTCAAGTGCTTGTTGTTCGCGTGGCTGAATCATCATTAATCACTAGTTTTGTCAGGTTAGTTAAACTATTATTTAATTCTACTGCATAATCTATTGAAAAATATCATTATTAACGCATATTAAATCAAATACAATGTTGTGTACTTAACCACATTTTTCAAGGTAATTTTAAAGTTAACCTATGTTTGAACTCATATTACTGATATTACTACTGTTGGCAGCATGGTTTTGGCAAGATAGCATTGCCAAGCGCGAAATAGCTGTAATGCTTGGCCGCGAGCTAGCCAGCCGCTATCAATTGCAGCTGTTAGACGAAACCGTTGCCTGCAATAAAATCCGCTTGGGCCGCGATAATCGTGGTCATGCACAGTTGCTGAGAATTTACGACTTTGAAGTGAGCGCCAATGGTGCAGAGCGCATGCAATGTAATTTGCAGTTATTAGGCAAGCAATTGCAAACTTGGCATATTCCGCCTTACGTGCAAGCCGTGCATTAATATCCGTCTGATTTATGCAGTACATTGGTCGCTTTGCTCCCTCGCCTACTGGTCCGCTGCATTTTGGCTCACTGGTGGCAGCAGTGGCCAGCTATTGCGATGCAAAATTTAACCAAGGCAAATGGCTATTAAGGCTTGAAGATTTAGATAAGCCGCGTGAAATAGCAGGTGCTGCAGATATTATTTTGCAACAACTAGATGCGTTTGGCTTTGAGTGGGACAGCGAAATCGTGCGCCAAAGTCAGCGTGGTCATTATTATGCTCAAGCATTAGGTAGCCTGCAAAATCAACACTTGATTTACCCATGTACTTGCACGCGCAAAGAAATTGCAGATTCATCCAATCTAATCGGCATTGATGGGTATATTTATCCTAAAACCTGTCTTGAATATCCACTTAAAGCAAACACAAACCCCGCGTTGCGCATTCGTGCCAATAATAGCGAAATTGCTTTTCACGATGCCATTCAGGGTGATATTTATCAAAACCTGCAAATTGAAGTGGGCGATTTTGTACTGAAACGAGCTGATGACTTATTTACCTATCAACTCGCCGTGGTGGTAGATGATGCCGTGCAGGGTGTAACACACGTGGTGCGTGGTGCTGATTTGCTTAACTCTACGCCACGCCAAATTTATTTGCAGAAATGTTTAAACTTACCTACACCGTATTATGCGCACATCCCTATTGCGCGCAACGCTGCTGGCGAAAAGTTAAGCAAACAGACACTTGCAAAACCGATTGACGCAACACTATCAACCCAACAACTATTTGAAGCTTTACAATTTTTAGGGCAACCAGCCCCTACTAATTTGCAATTTGCCAGCTTGGCAGAAATTTGGCAATGGGCCATCGCACACTGGCAACTACGGCTTATTCCTGCCGAAGATTCTACTTTTAAACAACACGCTGGTATTTAACCCGTGTATATCTTTACTTAATTTTACATTTGTTATTGAAACTGATTCTCATTTATATTAATATTCGCACAGGGGAATTGAATAAAATTATCGACAGGAAAAGTAATGGCTCATACAGCTACTAACAATAGGCATCAAAATCAAAATAAACCGAAAATCGCCACCTTAAAATGGGCTATTCACAGCGCTTTAACCAGCGTTATTTTTTTTACTGGTACTGCCGCTTTTGCTGAAACCAGCGAAGTTAATTTACCACAGGTCGATGTAACTGCACCACGCATCAGCGACACGCAGCCAGAGAAAGGTTATAACGCTAAAAAAAGTGTTTCATCTACCAGAACCGATACCGAGTTACGCGATACGCCACAAGCCATTACGGTTATTCCGCAAGATTTAATTAAAGATCAATCTATTCAGAGCATTTCGCAAGCGGTGCAATATGTGCCAGGCGTGCAATCAGCACAAGGTGAAGGCAACCGCGATCAAATTATTTTGCGTGGCAACAACACAAC
>JAKFVD010000012.1 GCA_021732365.1 Methylotenera sp.
TTGCGATTTCCCCTTAAAATTAAAATAAAACGAGTAATGTGTAGCAAAAGTAATATAGGGCTTAGCTTAAGCTGTTGTCAACGTTTTGTCATGGAATGCTATAAATAATTGTAAATTGATTACAATGTACTATTCACATGATTAATCCATCTCAATGATGCAATTTTTTATTCGATTCGGTTTCGCTTTTCCTTACTTGTTAGGCGCTTTTGCTGTTTTAGCATTTGCACCTTTTTACATCTTCCCTGCCGCGATATTGTCACTGGTTGGTATTATTTATTTATGGCTGAAAACAGATTCTGCCAAAGCTGCTTTCAAATTAGGCTTTCAATTTGGATTAGGTTTGTATGTTGTCGGCATTTACTGGATTTACATCAGCCTGCATGACTTTGGCGGCATGCCTTGGTGGTTTGCAGGCTTTGCTACCTTTTGCCTATGTGCGTTTATGGCGCTATTTGTGGGATTGGTTGGTTATTTCAGCAAACGATTTGGCTTTATAATCATCAGCGCGCCTGTTTTGTGGGGATTATCAGATTGGGTTCGCAGCTGGATTTTCACTGGTTTTCCATGGTTAACTTTGGGCTACAGTCAGGTTCCGCATAGCCCGCTGGCTGGTTACATGCCGATTGTTGGCGTTTATGGCGTATCCGTTATTACTGCTTTTGTGGCGGCAATAATTGCGTGTTGGCTGGCAACGGCTAATCTTTCTAAGCTCTACAAGCGAAATGCAATTATCGCTTCAGTGTTGATTATAGTCGCAGGCAATTTATTAAAAGCGGTTGAATGGTCAACGCCTATCGGCAAACCAATCAACGCTACGCTCATACAAGGCAATATTGCGCAAGATACAAAATGGTCACCAGATACGGCGCAAAAAACCATTAACACTTATATTAATTTGGTCACGCAAAGCAACTCTCAATTAATCGTGCTGCCAGAAACCGCGTTGCCAGTGATTTCTAGCCAGATTGATACCAGCATTACAGATGCCTTAACCAATCACGCAATACAAAATAAGGGCGATATGATTGTGGGATTGGTTGAGTTAAATGAAAAAAGTGGTGAATATTTCAATAGCGCTTTGAGCTTTGGCACAGCGCCCACCCAAAGCTATGCTAAAAATCATCTAGTGCCATTTGGTGAATTTATTCCATTAAAACAAGTGTTTGGCTGGATTTACCGTGATTGGCTCAATATGCCACTCAGCGATTTATCTCGCGGCGGCACGTATCAAACGCCGATGCAATTGGGTAATCAAAAAGTGGCGGTGAATGTTTGTTATGAAGACGTTTTTGGTGAAGAGATTATTCAGCAATTACCTGCCGCTACACTATTAGTGAATATCAGCAATGACGCTTGGTATGGCAAATCGTACGCGGCCGATCAGCATATGCAATTTAGCCAAGCACGTGCATTAGAAACTGGGCGCATGATGCTACGCGCTACCAATACGGGCGCTACTGCGGCGATTGATACGCATGGTTATGTGATTGCCCATGCGCCGCACGATGTAAAAACGACGCTTAATGTGCAAGCGCAGGGCTACTCAGGCACCACACCTTATGTGCGTTGGGGTAACTGGCCGTTTATTGTGCTGAGTTTTGGGCTTTTGCTAGTGCTAGTTTGGCGAAAAAGAAGTTTTCTAAGGTAAAATTAGACTTTTCGTTTAAGCAATATTCATCATGGTATTGACCTTTCAGCAAATCATTTTAACTTTACAGCAGTACTGGGATAAACAAGGCTGTGCTTTGTTGCAACCTTACGATATGGAAGTCGGTGCAGGCACTTCGCATACCGCTACTTTTTTACGCGCATTGGGCCCAGAACCTTGGAAAGCTGCTTATGTACAACCTAGCCGCCGCCCAAAAGATGGCCGTTATGGCGAAAATCCAAACCGTTTGCAGCATTACTATCAGTACCAAGTGGTATTAAAACCCGCGCCATCTAATATTTTGGAGCTGTATCTAGGTTCGCTTGAGGCATTGGGTTTTGATTTAAAACAAAACGATATCCGCTTTGTAGAAGACGACTGGGAAAACCCGACTTTGGGCGCATGGGGCTTGGGCTGGGAAGTCTGGCTCAATGGAATGGAAGTGACGCAGTTTACCTATTTTCAGCAAGTGGGTGGCATTAACTGTAAGCCAATTACGGGCGAAATCACCTATGGTTTAGAGCGTTTAGCCATGTATCTGCAAGGTGTGGATAGCGTCTATGATTTGCAATATTCTGAAAACGTGAAGTATGGCGATGTGTTCCACCAAAACGAGGTAGAACAATCAACCTATAACTTCGAACATTCTGATGTCGACTTTCTGTTTACCGCGTTTATTGCGCACGAAAAACAAGCACAAAACTTGGTTGAGCAAAAACTTGCCCTACCCGCTTATGAGCAAGTGTTAAAAGCCGCGCATACCTTTAACTTGCTGGATGCGCGCGGCGCGATCAGTGTGACCGAACGCGCTGCCTATATCGGAAAAATCCGCAATATCGCGCGTGCCGTGGCCGCCAGTTACCTTGATAGCCGCGCTAGACTTGGCTTCCCAATGGCGCCTAAGAATTGGGCCGATGAAGTATTAGCAGACATTGCAAAGAAAGCAGCAGCATAAGCATGGAAAAGAATCCGCATAACAAAAACCTATTGGTTGAATTATTTGTTGAAGAACTACCACCAAAAGCCTTGAATAAATTGGGTGAAGCGTTTTCAAGCGTGTTATTTGAATCGCTGAAATTGCAGGGTTTGACTTTAGAAAACGCCGTTGTTACCGCTTTTGCAACGCCGCGTCGTTTGGCGGCGCATATCAAATATGTAGCCGATAAAGCCGCTGATAAGCAGATATCGCAAAAGCTAATGCCAGCCAATGTGGGCTTGGATGCCAATGGTAACGCGACTCCTGCTTTGCTTAAAAAATTGCAAAGCTTGGGTGCAGACGCGTCTGCTGTTGCAAACCTTAAAAATGACAATAACACGCTGTTTTTAGATGTATTACAGGCGGGCGTGACGCTTCAAGATGGTTTGCAAAAAGCATTAAACGAAGCCATTGCAAAGTTGCCGATTCCAAAAGTGATGACGTACCAATTGCATGAGAATACGCAAAATCCAGGTTGGGAAAGCGTTAATTTTGTGCGCCCCGCGCATGGTTTAGTGGCTATGCATGGCAGTAGCACCATAGCGGTAAACGCGCTGGGCTTAAACGCCAGCAACATCACGCACGGCCATCGCTTTGAGGCAAAACAGCCTGTGATTACCATTAAGCATGCCGATAGCTATGAACAACAATTGCTAGATGAAGGCGCCGTGATTGCCAGTTTTGCCAATAGAAAAGCGGAAATCGCAACCCAGTTAAATGCGGCCGCACAAAATGCTTCGACAGAGCTCAGCACAGGCCTAAAACCGATTGAAGATGACGCATTATTGGATGAAGTGACTGCATTGGTAGAACGCCCAAATGTGCTGCTTGGCCAGTTTGAAGAAGTGTATTTAGAAGTGCCGCAAGAGTGCTTGATTTTGACCATGAAGGCGAATCAAAAATATTTTCCGCTACTAGATGCGAATAATAAGCTGACTAACAAGTTTTTAATCGTTTCAAACATCAACCCAGCCGATCCAAGCGCTGTGATTGGCGGCAATGAGCGCGTGGTTCGCCCACGCTTGGCCGATGCGAAATTCTTCTTTGACCAAGACCGTAAAAAGACATTAGAAAGCCGCATTGCTGGCTTAGATAAAGTGGTTTATCACAACAAATTAGGCAGCCAAGGTGAGCGCACTCAACGCGTAAGAGCGATTGCCAAAGCCATTGGCCAGCAATTGGGTGGTGACAAATTAGCAGTGCTCGCTGACCAAGCAGCGCTACTAGCCAAAGCCGACTTAGTAACCGATATGGTAGGCGAATTTCCAGAACTACAAGGCATTATGGGTCGCTATTATGCGCAACATGAAGGCTTGGATAATGACCTTGCTTTTGCAATTGAAGACCACTATAAACCACGTTTTGCAGGTGATGAATTGCCGCGCAATCAGGTGGGTGTTTGTGTTGCGCTGGCAGATAAGCTAGAAACATTGGTTGGCTTATTTAGTATTGGCGAAAAACCGACTGGGGACAAAGACCCTTTTGGTTTACGTCGTCAAGCTTTGGGCATAATCAAAATGCTAATTGATTCAAATTTGACTTTGGAATTCAATGAGTTAATTAATCTGGCTATTTTAGTTTTAGATAGTGATGAATTACAGAGAAATTGGTCCTTGAGAAATTTTGATACTAAACTAGCTGAGAAAGTGACTAAATCTCAAGGTGGTGATGTTATGTACGCTACAGGGTATGTGAAAAGATTAATTGATCCAAATGCTCTCAAAAATGTACAAGATTTTATGTTTGATAGGCTTTCTAATAATCTTAAAGAACAAGGAGCTAGTTCTCAAGAAGTAGATTCTGTACTTTCACTCAATCCACAACTTCTTCTTAAAGTGCCAAAACTTCTAGCTGCTGTGCATAGTTTCGCGACTTTACCAGAAGCTCCTGCATTAGCTGCCGCTAACAAGCGCGTCAGCAATATTTTGAAAAAAGTAGAAGGTGAAGTAAAAGCGGAAGTCAATTCAAGTCTATTACAAGAACCCGCAGAAATCGCCTTAAACACAGCGCTAAGCAAAGTAAAACCAGAAGCGGATAAGCTATTTGAAAGTGGCGATTACACTGGCTCGCTGAAAGCTTTGGCGGCATTAAAAGCACCTGTCGATGATTTCTTTGATAACGTGATGGTGAATGCAGATGACCCTGCGCTGAAGGCGAATCGCTTAGGCTTATTGGCGACATTGCATCAAACCATGAATCGCGTGGCGGATTTATCTAAGCTGGCAAGTTAAGGCAAACCGACATGAAACTGGTTATTTTAGATAGAGACGGCGTTATCAATCAAGATTCTGCTAACTTTATCAAAAACCCAAATGAATGGATTCCGATTGCTGGCAGCCTTGAGGCGATTGCATTACTGAATCAATCAGGTTTTCGCGTCGCCTTGGCAACTAATCAAAGCGGCATTGCGCGCGGCTTGTTTGATATGGTGACGCTTAATGCCATTCACGACAAAATGCACCGCGCGTTGGCTTTGGTGGGCGGACGTATTGACGCGCTATTTTATTGCCCACACGCAGCGGACGACCATTGCAATTGCCGCAAACCAAAAACGGGCATGATAGAAGATATTGGCCGCCGATTTTCGGTAGAGCTTGACGAAGTGTATGGCGTTGGCGATGCACACCGTGACTTAGTCGCTTTTGCCGATGCAGGCTGTAAACCGATTTTAGTTAAAACGGGTAAAGGTGAAGAAACGCTGGCTGAAGCAAGCCACTCTGACAAAATCTTGCCAAAAAACACCTTAGTTTTTGCTGATTTGGCCGAAGCAGTGCAACATATTATTACTGAAGAGTACTAAATTAACACTTAAGTTAACACTTAAAAATAGTAAAAAACCGATTGATATAATGCTACTTTTGCGCTCCGTACTCTTCTTTTTAGGCCAAGTGACTGCTGCGCCTATTTTTACTTTAGTGGCGTTTTTAGCACTGCCGCTTAATCCTATTACGCGCAATTACTTAATTTCTGGCTGGGCACGTAGTATGATTTGGTGGCTGCGTATCACTTGCAATATTACCCACAAAATCAGCGGCTTAGAACATCTGCCAAGCACGCCTAGTATTATTTTATCTAAACACCAATCTGCATGGGAAACACTCGCATTTCAAGCGATTTTTCCTGAACAGTCTTATGTGATGAAGCGCGAATTATTGTGGATTCCTATATTCGGCTGGGGCTTAGCGATGAGTTCGCCGATTGCCATTGACCGTAGCGCTGGCCGCGAGGCATTGAAAAAATTAGTTTCAAAAGGCAAAGATAGGCTCAGTAAGGGTTTATGGATAGTCATTTTTCCAGAGGGTACGCGCAAAGCGCCAGGTGAGCGCGGCAAATATCATATTGGCGGCGCATGGTTGGCCACACATACCAGCACGCAAATTGTGCCTGTTGCGCATAACGCAGGTGAGTTTTGGGCTAAGAACAGCTTTATTAAAAAACCAGGCCTGATTCAGATGCATATTGGGCCAGCCATACAAACAACCGGATTAAAAGCAGATGCTGCGAATCAATTAGTTGAAGCGTGGATTGAAGCAGAAATGCTGGTGCTGAACCAATAATGGCGAATCAAATATTGACACTTGCCAATGGTGAAACGATTTCTTATTTGCTAGAACATCGGCCGCGCCGCACCGTTGGGCTAAAAATTACGGCTGATGGCTTGGTGGTTCATGCCCCAAAGCGCATTTTTGCTTTTCAGCTTAATCAAATTTTGCAAGAAAAATCGGGCTGGATACTAAACAAATTGCAAGCACGCGCAGCTAATCAGGTAGCCGCGATTGAATGGGTAGATGGTGAACATTTGCTGTATTTAAGCCAAGATATTCAGCTAACTATTGTAAAAAATTCCAGCAACAAAGCCTTAGTTTTAGATGCCAACACATTAATAATGGCAACCCCAACGCCAGATAATCATGCGCTGGTACACCGTAAAGTGGTGCATTGGTATCAAAAGCAAGCAATGGCAGATTTTGGCCGCCGATTAACTATTTTAGCGGCTAAATTGGGTGTGCCAACGCCACCGTTAACGCTTTCTAACGCAAAATCACGCTGGGGTAGTTGCAATAGCCGTGGTGAAGTGCGGCTGAACTGGCGCTTATTACAAGCGCCGCCGAACATTATTAATTATGTAATTTGCCACGAGTTAGCGCATTTAAAACAAATGAATCATTCCGCCAAGTTTTGGGCGGTGGTTGAAAGCTTGTTTCCCGATTACAAACAAGCCGAAAAAGCTTTGAAAGCGCTATCGCCGCAATTGCACCGCATGTAAATTTACATTACCTGTAATTTCGCATAAGAATTTTCTGCTAGCTTGATAAAGCAATCATCGTTGGTCAACATAAAAAAGGGGCTCAAAGCCCCTTTTAATCTTTTATTAATCTGTATTTTGCATTAATTTAGTCAGATCACTGGCAATATCAGCTGGTTTTTGACCATAATCCAAATAAAGTCTAATTTTTCCTTCTTTATCAAACACATACATACCCGCGCTATGGTCTATTGTGTAGTCAGTTTTGGCTTTATTTTCTACTTTTGAGTAATAAATTTTAAAGTTGCCTAATGTTTCGGCAGTCTCTTGCAAGCTACCCCATAAGCCAATAAAACGTGGGTCAAATGATGGAACAAATTGCGCCAACACCTCTTGCGTATCGCGCTGCGGATCTACAGTGACGAATATCACCTGCACTTCATCGGCTTTATTTCCCAATAACTTCATGGTTTGTTTCAAATCAACCATCGTTGTTGGGCAAACGTCTGGGCAATGCGTATAGCCAAAAAATAGCGTCACTACCTTGCCTTTAAAATCACTCATGGTACGCATTTTGCCGTTGTGGTCTGTTAATGCTAATGGCTTAAGGAAATCTGCCCCTGTAATATCTGTGCCCACAAAGCTTGCAGCTTTACTATCTGCGCCTGACTGGGCATTTGGGTTACAAGCACTTAAAAACAATACCAAGCTTGCTAACAATATTTTTTTCATCGCTAAAACTCCTATTAAACACTGTATTTATTCAACATTTTGATTTTAACATGCATCAAGAAGTATGCCCTTTTAGTTTACAATAATGCTTTTGCAAAATTGATAGTTTTAAGGAACAGTATGGCAAACCCAGCAGCAACTTCTGGCGGAATGGCAGACCGCGACGGCGTAATTTGGTATGACGGCAAAATGGTGAATTGGCGCGATGCCACTACCCACGTTTTAACACACACTTTGCATTATGGCATGGGCGTATTTGAAGGCGTGCGTGCGTACAAAACGGATAAAGGCACTGCGATTTTCCGCTTAAAAGAGCATACAGACCGTTTATTTAGAAGTGCGCATATTTTACAAATGAAAATGCCATTTACTAAAGAAGAAATGATGGAAGCGCAAAAAGCAGCGGTGCGCGAAAATAATTTGGAATCGGCTTATATGCGCCCAATGGCGTTTTATGGCGCTGAAGCGATGGGCATTTCGGCTAAAACATTGTCAACGCATGTGATTGTTGCCGCTTGGAAATGGGGAGCTTATATGGGTCAAGAAGCACTGGATAACGGTATTCGCGTTAAAACTAGCTCATTCTCACGTCACCATGTAAATATCACCATGTGTAAAGCCAAAGCCAATGGCAACTACATGAACTCTATCTTGGCGCATCAAGAAGCGGCCCAAGATGGTTACGATGAAGCACTATTATTAGACGTTGACGGCTTTGTGGCTGAAGGTTCTGGCGAAAATATTTTTATTGTACGTAATGGCAAACTGTACACGCCCGATTTAACATCGGCCTTAGAAGGCATTACGCGCGACACTATCGTGCAATTAGCGGGCGAAATTGGTTTGCAAGTGATTGAAAAACGCATCACACGCGATGAAGTGTACTCTGCAGACGAAGCCTTTTTTACAGGCACTGCCGCCGAAGTAACGCCAATCCGTGAGCTAGATCGCCGCAATATCGGCACAGGTACCGCTGGCCCTGTTACCAAACAATTGCAAAAACTATTCTTTGATGTGGTTACTGGCAAATCTGCCAAGCATGCCGATTGGTTAACGCTAGTTTAATGATTCGTTAATAGGAATTAACATGTCAGATGTTAAAGAAATAGAAGTCACCGCAAAAGACCTGCCCTTGCACTGCCCCACCAAAGAGGTGGCACTTTGGGCTAGTCACCCGCGCGTATTTTTAGATGTAGCCGCAACAGGGCATGTTGCTTGCCCTTATTGCGGTACGAAATACCGATTAAAAGCGGGTGAAGTGATTTCGCATCACTAGTTTTAACTATCACGCCCTTCTTTTGTGAATTCCAATTACCCGCAAGACGATACCTTAAGCCTGCTTAAAACAGGAAAGTTACAAGGCAGCACCCGCCTTAAACTGCAGTGTGGTTTGACCGAGTTCCCAGCAGAAATTTTTTCGCTAGCCGATACATTAGAAATACTCGATTTATCTGGCAATGTACTTAGCGCATTACCAGACGATATTGATAAACTGCATAAGTTACGGATTTTATTCTGCTCATCTAATCAATTTACGCATTTACCAGAGGCATTGGGTAAGTGCCACAGCTTAAGCATGATTGGTTTCAAGGCTAATCAAATCAGCCATATTGCTGAAAACGCAATCCCCACGCAGGCCTTGCGCTGGTTAATCTTAACGGATAACGCGCTCAGTAGATTGCCCGATGCTATTGGCGATTGCCAGCATATGCAAAAACTGATGTTGGCAGGCAACCGGTTAAAAGAGTTGCCAGAAACGCTAGCAAACTGCAAAAAACTTGAGTTACTGAGAATCTCCGCCAACCAGTTGCAATCCCTGCCTGAATGGCTATTTAGTTTGCCTAAATTGAGCTGGCTGGCTTATGCGGGCAACCCATTTAGCGATGTCATTGAAAACAAACTAATCGCAAAACAGGCTATTACCCATATTGATTGGGCAAGCTTACAACTGCAGCGACAGCTTGGCGAAGGCGCTTCTGGTTTGATTTACAAGGCTCTTTGGCAAAAAGATGCACTTACAAACAAAGCGATTGCAGTCAAAATGTTTAAAGCCGATTTAACCAGTGATGGCCTACCGCGCTGCGAAGTACATGCTACGGCTCTTGCTGGTCAGCACCCTAACTTGTTAGGCTTAAAAGGCGTTATCAGTCAGCATCCAGAAGATAAACAAGGCATGGTGATGCCCCTTATGGATGCTGATTTAACTGTGCTGGCAGACCCGCCCAGTTTTGAATCCTGTAGTCGCGATGTATATCCCGCAAGCGCCAAATTTGGCTTAAAAAATGTGTTAAGTATTACGCACAGCATAGCTTCTGTGGTTTCTCACTTACATGCGCAAGGCATCACGCATGGCGATTTGTATGCGCATAATATACTCAGCAATAGCAATGATGAAGTCATATTAAGCGACTTTGGCGGAGCATCGTTTTTGCCTATAGATAATCTTGCTCAATCGCTTAGCCTGCAAGCTATTGAATCGCATGCTTTTGGGTGTTTGTTAGAAGAGTTATTAACGCGTTGTGATGCTGACAATATGACAACTCAGGCATTATGGGCAATTCAGGCAGAATGCGTGCAGGCAAATTATGCTAAAAGACCTTTATTTAATGCAATTGAAGACAAATTAAATAGGCTAAAACAAGCATACTCTGCGCAAAGTACTATAAGCGTTTAACTTCGGCGGACTGACCCCACAATTGGCTAATCACCTGCTTTGCATTTTCTGCATCACTATTCGTATAAAAAACAACTTCTGCTGCCTTTTTAGCTTTAGACAACAAACCCAGCTCTTGCAAGCGCTTTTGCAAATACTTAGCCACCGCCGCACCAGTATCAATCAGCGCAACTTCTTTACCCACTGCCTGCTCAATCAAAGGGCGCACGAATGGGTAATGCGTACAGCCTAAAACGATTGTATCTGCGCCTTCATTTAATAGCGGTTTGCAGTACTGTTGAATCAATTCAAGCGTACTTGAGTTACTTAATTCGCCTCGCTCAACGCACTCTACCAAGCCTACGCAGGCTTGCGTCACTACTTCTACATTACGACCATATGTTTCCAACAAAGCAGCGAACTGTGCACTTTTAAGCGTACCAACTGTTGCCAGCACACCGATAATGCCGTTTTTAGTAGCGGCGGCGGCAGGCTTAACCGCTGGTTCCATTCCAATAATAGGTAAATCATATTTTGCACGCATGGCATCAATCGCCGCTGCGGTGGCCGTGTTACAAGCCACCACTAAGGCCTTGGCGTTTTTTTTAATCAAGAAATCAGCAATCTCAAAACAGCGTGCGGTGATTTCGGCTGGGGTTCTGCCACCATAAGGCGCGTATTTGCTATCAGCCACATAAAGCAAATTTTCATGTGGCAATAGTGTATGGATGTGCTTTAGCACGCTAATGCCGCCAACGCCAGAATCAAAGACGCCGATGGGGCTATTGCGACTTAAAATTGACTGCTTATTCAATGAAAGTGAAGTCATCGAAATAGGTTTGGATGATTTATAATGCTTGAATTATATAGGATTTTAAATGGCAAATAGGCTTAGCAAAATTTACACACGCACAGGCGATATGGGTACTACAGGCTTGGGCGATGGCACACGCGTAGCAAAAGATAGTTTGCGTGTCGTAGCGATGGGCGATGTAGATGAGCTAAATTCTGTGCTTGGTTTATTATTGACAGAACCTGTATCTGCCAAAATTCGCGATTGCTTAACGCGTGTGCAGCATGATTTGTTTGATATGGGCGGCGAAATTTGCATGCCGGGCTATGACTTAATTAAGCCTGAACGTGTGACAGCCTTAGAAACAATTTTAGATGAGTGGAATGATAATTTACCACCATTAAAAGAGTTTATTTTGCCAGGTGGTAGCCGTGCTGCGGCTTATTGCCATTTAGCTAGAACCGTTTGCAGGCGTGCTGAGCGGCAAATGCATACCTTGAACGCACAAGAAAAAATCACTGAAATATCTTTACAATATATTAATCGGCTATCCGATTTATTATTTGTGTTGTGCCGCGTTTTAAATGTAGAAGCTGGCATGCCTGATGTGCTGTGGAAAAATGAGTTTAAGAAATAATCAATATGATTAAAAGATTCCTGCAAAAAGTTTTTAGCAAAAGAACCAAAGCCACGGTTTCCATCAACCAAGCCGACAGCATTGATACCAGCATGGCTAAAAAAATCTTGGCCAAAACGCATAAAATTGATAAAAGCTTAATCAGCCAAGCGGCGCTAAAAACTTGCGATGGCTTGCAAAAAGCAGGATTTGAAGCCTTTATTGTAGGTGGTGCAGTGCGCGATTTACTGCTGAATTACAAGCCGAAAGATTTTGATATTGCGACCAATGCCACACCAGAAGAAGTCAACCGCGTATTCCGTCGTTCACGTATTATTGGCCGCCGTTTTCGTTTGGTGCATGTGTTATGGGGGCAAGAGACGATTGAGGTATCGACATTCCGCGGCCATCATGACGCTGTTTCTTTAGCTTCTGGCGGTGCTCAAGCCGCCAGGGAAGGTGATGCCAAAACCAACGACAGCGGCCGCATTATCCGCGACAATATTTTTGGTAGCGTTGAAGAAGATGCCGCGCGCCGCGACTTTACAGCTAATGCTTTGTATTACAACCCTGCCAATGAAGGTGTCTTGGATTTTCACAACGGCGTAGCCGATATTAAAGCCAATCTGTTGCGCATGATTGGCGACCCGCTGACGCGCTACCAAGAAGACCCTGTACGCATGTTGCGTGCTGTACGCTTATCGGCAAAATTGGGCTTAAAAATCGATGCAGCCACTCAAGCGCCTATCGCCAAGAACGCAGATTTGCTACAAGACGTGCCGCCTAGCCGTTTATTTGATGAGATGCTAAAGCTGTTTTTGTCAGGCCACGCTATTGAAAGTATCAATGTTTTACGCGCGCAGCATTTGCATCATGGCTTGTTGCCGATGCTGGATGTAGTGCTAGAGCAGCCAATGGGCGAACGTTTTGTGATGCTGGCCCTTAAAAATACTGATGACCGCATTCTGGCTGGAAAATCGGCTAATCCTAGCTTTTTATTCGCTTGCCTGCTATGGCATGAGGTATTAACCGCTTGGAAAAACTATCAAGACAAAGGTGAAAGTTTCATCCCTGCATTGCATATAGCGATGAACGAAGTGATTGCTACACAAGCCGAAAAATTGGCGATTCATAATCGGCATACCGCAACAATGAAAGAGATTTGGGGCTTGCAGCCACGCTTTGAGCAGCGCGCTGGCAAACGCCCTTATGGTATTTTAGAGCATCCACGTTATCGTGCTGGCTATGACTTTTTGCTACTGCGCTGTGATTCTGGCGAAATGGATGCTGAGCTAGGCAAATGGTGGACCGCGTTTGCAGAGGCCAAGCCAGAAGAGCGTACCAATATACTGCTGCCAGACACCACACCTAAAAAGCGCCGCAAACGTAGCCGCAAAAAACCATTGGCTAGTGATAAAGCAATATTGGGATCCATTGAATAATGCCAGCAATGTACGAACACACTGCCTACATTGCACTGGGCAGCAATTTGCAAGACCCTGTTTTACAAGTAAATAATGCATTTGATCGCTTAGATAAGCTACCTAAAACCAATGTAATCAAAACTTCTAGCTTATATTTAACAGAGCCTTTGGGTTATGACCCTGAGCAATTAAAGTCGATACCTGAATTTATTAATGCAGTCGCTGAGGTGAGTACTGATTTAAGTCCAACAGAATTGTTAGATGCCATATTGGGCATTGAAAATGAAGCCGGACGCGAACGCCCCTATGCTAATGCGCCACGCGTGTTAGATTGCGATTTATTGCTTTATGATGATGTTGTGATGCGTACCGAAAAACTAATTCTGCCGCACCCACGCATGCATTTGCGCAGTTTTGTATTACTGCCCTTGGCTGAAATTGCACCCAAATTAACGCTACCAAGCCTAACACTTCCCGATGGTGGCAATATTGTAGAATTAGTCCAAACTTACTTAAATCAAGGCATTAAGAAATTAGACATCTAGATGAGTATCTTTAATAAATATCCATATATAGTCGTTGAAGGCCCAATTGGCAGTGGGAAAACCACACTAGCCAGATTATTAGCAGACAAATTTTCGGTGCAATTACTCAGTGAAAAGGCTGAAGCAAACCCGTTTTTACCGCGTTTTTATCAGGATGCGCAGCGTTACGCATTGCCAACTCAGCTTTTTTTCCTGTTTCAACGCTCGCGCCAGATTGCGGATATGACGCAGCGCGATTTATTTTCCGCGCCCACTGTGGCAGATTTTTTCTTGGAAAAAGATCCGCTATTTGCAAGGCTGAATTTGGATGATGAAGAGTATGCTTTGTATCACCAAATTTACACGCACTTGCAATTAAAATCGCCAAAGCCAGATTTGGTGATTTACCTGCAAACCCCAATTGACGAGCTTGCAGAGCGGATTGAAGAACGCAATATCAGCTATGAGCAAGAAATTCCGCGTGAGTATATTGAACGCTTAGCTGATGCTTACAGCGAGTTTTTTCACACTTATGATGCGTCACCTGTTTTGATAGTCAATAACGAAAAACTCAATATAATCAAAGATGAAAGTGCACTTAATTTGCTGGTAGACAGGATCTTGCAAATCAAAAGTAGCCGCGAATATTTCAATCCCAACTTTGATTAAGCTACTATCGCTTTAAAGCAAGGCCCATATGGGCTATTGTTTCATGCTGGTGTAAGGTGGATTATCAATTGTCTGCTATTTTATAGCCAATCATTAGGTAGCAAGTTGAAACAATTCGTCATTACTGTGAGTTTATTTTTGGTGTCGAACTTGGCTACCGCTAATCTCTTGCAACATAGCATTTCGCATGCTGTTGAACACAAAAGCATCGTTGCTACTACACTTAAGCATGTTAACCCCCAAACAGTTAGCAACTTGGCAGATTTACATCTTGACAATGAAAAGCTGTCTAAAATTGAAGTGGTGTATTCAAAACTATTTGAGTATTCATCACATATTAACCAAACAAGTGATCACGATGGGTTAAGGATATTTTGGAATCATGCGCTGATTAGCACGGCAATTGATGCAGCTACATCTCAAAAAGATTGGGCTAGCGCACACCTTGACAGCCATCACGACATCTTGAAATTTGTGGCCAATAGCTTTAATGACAATTATGTTAGCGATGTAGATAATACAGATAAACATATTAATGAAGTGCCGTTACCCGCCGCTATTTGGTTGTTTTCATCTGCCTTGATGTTATTCGCCTTTGCGCGCCGCAGCTCCATTTAAAATTCAACGTATTTGCAACTCCCCTTTGTTGGCACTTGTGTTTAGCAAGTGACGCACACTCCCCATTTTTAGGATTGGTGACAATATTAAAACCTTTTCATTGTAAAATGTTGATATGTTGCTATCTCAATTAAATCAAAAAGTAAAAACAGGCGAAAAACTCGCCATGCTAACCTGTTATGACGCCACTTTTGCCAAACTTATGGAAGAAGCAAGAGTCGATATTTTATTAGTCGGTGATTCTTTAGGCATGGTGCTGCATGGCGCTGAAAATACGCTTAACGTCAGTATGCATCATATGACTTACCACACCAAAAGCGTGGCTGCAGGTGCGCCAAATACCTTTATTATTGCCGATATGCCGCTGGGTAGTTATGAGCATGACGCAGAAGCCGCTTACAAAAATGCAGAGTGGCTAATCAAATCGGGCGCGCACATGGTGAAGTTTGAGGGCGGTGGCGATAAAGCCAACACTGCTCAATATTTAGTTGAGCGGGGCATTCCTGTTTGCGCGCATTTGGGCTTTACGCCGCAATCAGTTAACCAGCTTGGCGGTTATAAAATTCAGGGTAAAACCGCTGAAGGTGCGGCAAAAATCATGCAAGATGCCAAAGCAATGGCAAACGCTGGTGTCAGCTTTATCTTGCTAGAAATGGTGCCAGCCAGCTTAGCTAAAAGCATTACTGAAAATATCAATGTGCCCACGATTGGCATTGGTGCTGGCGTGGATTGCAGTGGGCAAGTACTTGTTCTGCAAGATTTGTTAGGCATTTACACTGGGCCCAGCACTAAAAAACCTGCCGAATTCAAATCACCACGTTTTGTGCGTAATTTTTTAAAAGATACCAATAGCGTGCAAAATGCAGTCGCTGCTTATGTTATTGCCGTTAAAAACAAAACGTTTCCAGCCTTAGAGCATAGTTATTAACGCTCTATAATCTCGAATGATGCAAACAATTAGTACTGTTGCCGAATTAAGACTAGCGCTTAATAATAAGCCCAATATAGGCTTTGTGCCCACTATGGGCAATCTGCATGCGGGGCATATTCATTTGGTAAACCTTGCTAAACAACAGTGCGATTACGTAGTAGTGAGTATTTTTGTCAATCCCCTACAGTTTGGCGCGAATGAAGATTTGGCCAATTATCCGCGTACCTTAGAAGCTGATTGTGAAAAACTGAAAGCGGCAGGTTGCGATATTGTATTTACGCCGACTGTGCGTGAGATGTATCCACAAATAACGCAAAGTGCCGCAGGTATTCAACTTAACCAAAGCATGACGATTCAACCGCCTGCTATTGCCAATGATTTATGTGGCGCCAGCCGCCCTGGCCATTTTGCAGGTGTGGCTACGGTGGTGGCTAAACTCTTTAATATTGTGCAGCCTCAAACGGCTTTTTTTGGTAAAAAAGATTTTCAGCAATTGTTTATTATTCGCGAATTAGTTAAACAGCTGAACTACCCTATTCAAATCATAGCAGGCGAAACTGTGCGCGAAGCAAGCGGTTTAGCATTAAGCTCGCGTAACGGTTACTTATCGGCCGCTCAAAAACAAGAGGCGGCGGTACTTAATCAAGCTTTGCAAAGTATTGCATCTGCGATTCAATCGCAAAATACTCAATTTGAATCGCTAGAAAATGCTGCCAAAATTAGACTTAATGCAACTGGATGGCTGGTAGATTATGTCACTGTACGCTCTGCACTCACCTTATTGCCTGCATCTCAAACAGATAAACATTTGGTGATATTGGCAGCAGCGAAAATCGGCAATACGCGTTTAATCGATAATATTGAGTTAACACTATAACTTTAGCCAAAAGCACAAAGATTTTTGCGATAAGTATTTGAAAAGACTATAATACGCGTCCTTTTGGAGAAACACACATCCATGCAAAGAACCATGCTTAAATCAAAACTGCATCGCGTGCATGTGACTCATAGCGAGTTGCATTATGAAGGCAGTTGTGCGATTGATGAGGCGCTGTTGGAAGCCGCCGATATAAAAGAATACGAACAAATCAATATTTATAACGTCACCAATGGCGAACGCTTTAGCACCTATGCGATTCGTGCCCAGCGCCATTCTGGCATTATTTCTGTTAATGGCGCGGCTGCGCACAAAGCGTACCCCAAAGATATTATTATTATTGCCAGTTATGCGCACTACACGGTGGCAGAGTTGCAGCACTATGCGCCGCAACTGGTGTATGTGGATACCAATAATCACATTTCAAATCAATCAAACGCAATTCCAGCACAGGCGGCATAATGACAGTACAAACAGAAGCAAATTACCTAGACGCGATGAAACTGGCGGTGATTGATGCGCTTGAAGATATTAAGGGCTTTGATATTGCGGTGATGGATGTACGTAAACTCACCAATATGACCAGCTATATGATTGTTGCCAGCGCAACTTCAAGCCGCCAAGCAAAAGCCATGGGCGATAATGTACGCGAAAAACTCAAAGAAAAAGGCTATTCAATCCGAGGTACTGAAGGCGAAAAAGATGGCGAATGGGTATTGGTCGATTTGAATGATATTGTTGTGCATATTATGATTCCAGCTACGCGCGCTTATTATAATTTAGAGCAGCTTTGGGGCGATGCAGAAGCACGCCGTGGACATATCAAAACCGCTTAAATGCCTATTTTAACCGTTAAAAACTGGTTAAGTTAACACCTTGAAACTGCGCATTATTTCAGTTGGTCACAAAATGCCTGGCTGGGTAGAAACCGCCTGCAACGAATACACTAAGCGCATGCCGCGCGAAGCAGTTGTTGAGATTGTCGAAATCAAACCCGAAAAGCGAGCATCTGGTAACAGCACCGAAAACATCCAATTAATTGAAGCCAAACGCATCTTAGACGCTGTTGGCCGTGATTATTTGATTGCTTTAGATGAACGTGGCAGCGAAGTCACTACTTTACAGCTCGCTGAGCGATTTTCATCTTGGTTGGCTGGTAGCACAACAAATGGTAGAGATGTTGCGCTTGTTATTGGCGGCGCAGATGGTTTGCATAATTCGGTTAAACAAAAAGCAGATTGGCTATGCAGCCTATCTAAACTCACCTTACCACATGCAATGGTGCGCATCCTGCTGACGGAGCAGTTGTATCGCGCCTATTCTGTCACACAAAATCACCCTTACCACCGCGAATAATCGTTCATTAATGATTGGCACGCTATATGCTTCATATGTCAATAAAGCATATAGAAATGCATTTTTATTGCTAAAACGCCCTAAAAAGGTGAATAGTAACTGTTTTAGCATCTTTTTGAATCAGCATGAATGGTTGAGGATTTTACGATGGATAACAATGGCTTGGTCTTATTATCTAAATTTTCAGTATCTGCAAGAAAAATTATTGGCTCGGTTAACCCAGCCAAGCTCATTAAAGACAGTGAATATAGCGCAGAAATTTTTCAAAAAGTGTTTGAATTGGGTGATGAAGAACTGATTATGCTATCGCTAGAAGTGCAGGCAATGCTAGGGTTAATCACTGCCACCACACCCGTAGCAAGCACAACAAAAGTTACCCCTATTAAACCTGTAGAAGTTGAAGAGAAAAAATATATGTATGGCGCAAGAAGTTAAGGATTTTTAAAGATGAATTCTTGCCCCAATTTATATTTTCACACCCCATCATAAACATTAAGGTTTTGTTAAACTAGACAGCTCATTTCTGGTCTGTCGTAGCATGACTTATACAAAATCTTTAGATAACCAATCTTCAAACAGCAAATCGCTAGTTTGGTTTAGACGCGACTTACGCGACTTTGACCACGCTGCGCTGTACCATGCGCTTAAATCATCTCAACAAGTATTTTGTGCATTTATATTTGATACCGAAATTCTAGATTTGCTACCCAACAAAGCTGATAGGCGCGTTGAGTTTATTTGGGAAAGCATCAAAGAATTAAAAGCTGCATTTCAAAAAAATGGTGGTGATTTAATCGTTAAGTATGGTGTTGCGCGTGAAATTATCCCGAATCTTGCCGCAGAATTACAAATAAACGCCGTTTTTAGCAATCGTGACTATGAGCCCAACGCGGTCAATCGTGATAAATATGTTGCTGCTACCTTAGCAAAAAGTGATATTGCGTTTCATCAATTTAAAGACCAGGTTATTTTTGAAAAAGATGAAGTATTAAGCCTTAGCAATAAGCCCTATTCTGTATTTTCGCCGTATCGCAATGCCTCATTAAAAAAGCTAAACGACTTTTATTTAAAGCCCTATCCCGTTGATGCTTATATTCAGCACTTAGCGAAATTGCCTGTCAGTGAATTGATTAGCCTGGAAGCAATGGGCTTTAAACGCACCAATTTAAGTGAGATGCGCTTACCAATGGGCATGAGCGGCGGCGCAACGCTATTTGAAGACTTTGAAAACCGCATGCATCAATACAAAGATGCGCGCAACTTCCCTGCCGTTAAAGGCGTTTCTTATCTTTCGGTGCATCTGCGTTTTGGCACTGTATCTATTCGCCACTTGGCTCGCAGAGCTAAGAACATGGCTAATGCAGGTGCAGATAGCTGGCTTAATGAGCTAATTTGGCGCGATTTTTACTTTCAGATTTTGTACCACAATCCACAAGTAGCTTCCGGGAAATCGTTTAAACCAGATTTTGAAAATTTACCTTTTCCAAATGATGAACGTTTATTTAAAGCATGGTGCGAAGGTAAAACAGGCTATCCATTAGTTGACGCAGCCATGCGCCAAATCAATACCACTGGCTTTATGCACAACCGTTTGCGCATGGTGGCAGCTAGCTTTTTAGTGAAAGATTTACTCATTGACTGGCGCTGGGGCGAGCGCTACTTTGCTGAGCATTTAATTGATTTTGATTTTTCTGCCAACAATGGTGGCTGGCAATGGGCGGCCAGCACGGGTTGTGATGCACAGCCATGGTTTCGTATTTTCAATCCCATCACCCAAAGTGAAAAGTTTGATGCTACTGGAAAATTCATCCGCAAATATGTGACAGAATTGAGTCAGTGTAGTGACAAAGAAATACATGCGCCCTGGCTCATTCCACCCATCAGGCAAAAATCTATCCATGTTGTGATCGGTAAGGATTACCCCGCACCTGTTGTTGACCATGCCACACAACGAGCACTGGCCTTGAGTTTGTACAAATCCTGCATACCAAGCAAGGAAGAAATTGATTCTGAGGCATAGTTATTGCTTTTAGCTGTATGGCAATAAATTGCAGTGTGAATATTTCGCGTTAAATAACGTTGCTTTTACACCACTTTTTACGGTAATAAAAATGGGCATCCATTTTATATATAGACAATACAAGCGGTGTCCGCCATAATACGTTGTAATATTTGGTAAAAGTATGTTTCAAAAATAACGAATAAAGCCAATATAACTTTAAGTGAAGATAACAATGCATTCAAAATTAATTACATTATTTACGAGCTGCTTGCTAGCAATATTAGCAACTGGTTGCGCTACCACTAACAAAGATCCGATTGAAAGCGTGAATCGTGGTGTGTATAAATTTAATGACGTTACCGATAAAGTGATATTAAAGCCTGTAGCAACCGCATACAAAACAGTAACGCCAACACCAATCCGCAAAGGCTTCAACAATTTCTTCAATAACTTAGGCTCTATTACAACCGTTCTTAACGACCTATTGCAGTTCAAATTTGCAGATGCTTTTACTGATGCTGGCCGTTTTGTGATTAACTCAACCTTTGGCTTGGCTGGTTTTATTGATGTGGCTAGCATGGATAAAATACCCAATCACAAGGAAGATTTTGGTCAAACCTTAGGTTATTGGGGTGTTGGAAATGGTGCTTACTTAGTGATTCCACTGTTAGGCCCAAGCACGCTGCGTGATGCTACGGGTTTTGTGATTGATAGAGTAACATCAGACCCAATTACGTATACGCACAATATTGGTGAAGTGCGCTTGCACAATCAATTACGTACCGCGCAATTGGTTGATGCTAGAACGCAACTACTAGATGCTGGCGATCTTGTGGATAATGCCTCACTTGACCCGTATTCATTTATGCGCGACGCTTATTTACAAAGCCGTGCAAATTTAGTGGCTGATGGCGTAGCGACCAACAAAACAAATGATGATGGCTTTGAGCCAGCAGATGAAGATAAATAATCTGTAGTATCACTTACACCTTTAATAAAAAAGCCTTTCTAGATGAAAGGCTTTTTTTATTGGTTAATGACAGTACAAATATTAAGCACTAACACTAATCGCTGGCAGATCCAGTAGCCACAGTCATCTGCTCTATCAAAATAGAGCCTGTCAGTTTTGAGCTATTCTTAATCACATCGTTACCAACAGCAATAATTTGATTGAACATGTTTTTCATATTGCCCGCAATCGTAATTTCCTCAACTGGATAAGCAATCACGCCATTTTCTACCCAAAACCCAGCAGCACCGCGCGAATAATCGCCTGTTACCATATTTAAGCCATGTCCCAACACTTCAGTTACCAGCAAACCTGTGCCCATTAATTGCAACAACTCAGCAAAATTTTGCCCTGTGGATTGCACAATCAAATTGTGGCTACCACCTGCATTACCTGTGCTTTGCATGCGCAGCTTGCGTGCTGAATAGCTAGACAACATATAGCCTTGCAATATGCCGTTTTCAAGCAATTGGCGGGCATGCGTAGCCACACCCTCACTATCAAATGGGCTACTGGCAACGCCCTTTTTAATATGCGGATCTTCGGTGATATTCAAAACGCTTGAAGCTACTTTTTTACCCAAACTATCCAGCAAAAAAGAGGATTTTCGATATAAACTGCCGCCAGAAATCGCGCCAATTAAAGATGAAATCAAACCAGAAGCTAATGGCGCTTCAAACAAAACGGGATATTGCCCGGTTTGAATCGTGCGCGCGCCTAAGCGTCTGATAGTGCGCTGGCCAGCCACATTACCGACATAGCTGGCGGAATCCATGTCTTTAAAATCGCGTGCATTGGTGTACCAATAATCGCGCTGCATATTGCCGTTATCTTCAGCAATAACCGAGCAGCTGATACTTTGACGCGAACTGGCGTAGCCACCCACAAAGCCATGACTATTGGCATAAGCAAAGATGCTTTCAGAGTTCGATACGCCTGCGCCTTCCGAATTGGTAATACGTGTTTTATCCACATCAATCGCAGCAGCTTCACAAGCTTTTGCAATCTCAACCGCTTCATCTACACTTAATTGCCAAGGATGATATAAATCCAAATCGGGCAATTCTGTTGCCATTAACTTGGCATCTGCCAAACCGCAGAAAGGGTCTTTTGCGGTGTACTTGGCAATATTACAAGCCGCCTCAACCGTGTCTTTTAGCGCTTGCGGGCTTAAATCAGAGCTGCTGGCATGACCTTTTTGCTGGTCAAAATAAACGGTAACCGAAATGCCTTTATCACGGTTATATTCGATATTTTCAGTTTCACCCAAGCGCACCGATACGTTTTGACCTGTGCCAAAGCTCACTTCGGTTTCAGCAGAAGACGCGCCAGCAAGCTTTGCGGTTTTAAGCACTTCTTGCGTGATTTGTTGTAATTGTTCTAGATTAATTGAAGCGTCCATTGTGGGGTTTGATTAATTCAAATGACTAAAACTGTTATCATACCGTAGCCAACATCAAAGCCACTAGAAACCACACAATCGTGACCGAAAAAAACTACTCAATAGAACCAGATGCTGATTTACCTATCAGCAAAACTAAGCTAAAAGCCGAGGCAGACGCACAACAGGCCATTGGCAAAAAGTTAATTGATTTATCCAAAGAAAAATTAATTAAACTTAATTTGCCAGAAACCTTATTTGAGGCGGTGATAGAGGCAAAACGCTTAACCGCAAACGGCGCTGTACGCAGACAATTGCAATATCTTGGCCGTTTGATGCGTGACGTGGATAGCGCGCCGATTGTTGAGCAATTGCAAGCTTGGGAAGGCAAAAATACGCAAGAAAACGCGCGCTTTCATACCATGGAACGCTGGCGTAGCCGCTTGATTGCAGAGCCAAATGCTTTGCAAGAGTTTTACAGCCAATTTCCTACCGCCGATATTCAACAATTGCGCACTTTAATCAGAAATGCGCAACGTGAAGAAGCGGCGCAAAAACCACCTAAAAGTAGTCGCGAATTGTTTAAGTTGATTCGCGAATTAAGTGAGTCTGCCAATTCTGAAATTGTGAATGATGATGAATAAACGCTTACTTAACACTATTTTTATCTCGATTTTTTTGGGACTATTTCAGGCGTCAGCAATTGCTGCTAGCGGTGATTTAGACACAACACGTTTTGATTTAACCAATCATTGGATAGGTTTTGCCGCGATTGCGATTTTTGTAATCGCCTATATTGCCGTGATTGCAGAAGAGTTTATTCATCTTCCTAAATCAAAACCAGTGATGCTGGCTGCTGGTATCATTTGGTCGGGCATTGCTTGGTATTACCAAGCGCATGGCGTGCCGCATGCAGCTGAAGTGGCTTTGCGTCACAACTTATTAGAATATGCCGAGCTGATGCTGTTTTTAATTGTCGCCATGACCTTTATTAATGCACTGGATGAGCGCCATGTATTTGAAGCTTTGCGCACTTGGCTGATCCGCAAAGGTCTTAGCTACCGCGCGCTATTTTGGGTAACTGGCGGCTTGGCGTTTATTATTTCACCTATTGCAGATAACCTCACCACGGTATTGCTAATGTCATCTGTTGTGCTGGCGGTGGGTGGCAGTAATAAAGCTTTTGTGTTGCTGGCGTGCATTAACTTAGTGGTAGCCGCCAATGCTGGCGGTTCATTCAGCCCATTTGGTGACATTACCACATTAATGGTATGGCAAAAAAACATTCATACTTTTAATGGCACTGTTAATTTCTGGTCATTTTTTAGTTTGTTTTTGCCAGCTCTAGTCAATTGGATGATTCCAGCAGCACTCATGCATTTTTCTGTGCCGCAAGAAAAACCCAAAGGCGTCAGCAATCAACTACCCATGAAACGCGGCGCATTATCCATGATTGCACTTTTTGTCATCACCATTACCATGGCGGTTGCATTCCACCAATTTTTACATTTGCCACCTGTGATGGGCATGCTCACTGGTTTAAGTTTGCTCATGTTTTATAGCTACTATTTAAAAATGACGGGTGAACACACTAAATTTAATGATGATATGGAAGACATCAACAATCCTGTGCCATTTGATATTTTTAGAAAAATCGCCAGAACTGAATGGGATACACTATTTTTCTTTTACGGTGTGATTTTATGCGTGGGCGGTTTGGGTTTTATTGGCTACTTAACCGTATTATCACAAGCCATGTATATTGGCTTGGGCGCCACCACAACCAATATCGCCATTGGCGCTATCTCTGCGTTAATCGACAATATCCCTGTAATGTTTGCCGTATTAAGCATGATGCCGGATATGTCAGTTGGGCAATGGTTACTAGTGACATTAACGGCAGGCGTTGGTGGCTCATTATTGTCTATTGGCTCGGCAGCTGGTGTTGCGTTAATGGGCCAAGCCAAAGGTGCTTATACATTTTTCGGCCACTTAAAATGGTTACCCGCAATTGCAATTGGCTATGCTGCTAGTATTGCAACGCATTTATATTTTAATAGCCATTTATTTTAGGCAAAAAAAAGCGTTAAGTCGATAACTTAACGCATTGAATTTAGATGATTTAACGGATTTTAAAGCTTAATTTCTGCGATTAATTTGCGCCTTGGCCATATTTTTTTCACCATTGCGCTCATATTCCACTGCCACCTCTTTACCTTGATGTTGGCGCACGATTGCAGACAGCTCTTCTGGTTTATTTAATGCACTGTCTGCCAGTTTAATTAATGTATCGCCACGCATTAAGCCTGCCTTAGCGGCGGGCGAATCTTTTATTACTGCAATCACTTTTAAGCCGTCAAATTCAGTTGCTTTTTCTGCCTCATCTGATTCTTTTTTAGCTAATTTAATCACATGCACACCCAACAATGGTGCTGGTAATTTAGCCCAGTAGCTTGCGTAATATTTATAATTGGTTGGCTCCTCAGCTAAATCTTCTTCGCTCAGCTCTTTGCCTGCTTTCGCCGCTTCTTTAATCAACTGTATTTTGCTAGCACCTGTTTTGGCTGATCCATACTTGCTATACACCAGCACAGTATCTGCTTTTAAAGTTTTGGCATGCTGCAAAGCCAGCTCTGCTGACACATCGCCTGCCGTAAAACCAGATGTACCCATCATATCGTAACCATTTTCCAGCATGCTAATATCATCCTCTTCTTTATGATTGCTCACATACATCTTGGTATCAGGACTAGCTTGCATCGATTTCAAATCGCCGCTATTTTGTGGCTTGTAGTTTTTTTCATACCAGTTTTCAGCCGCACTTAATTGCATGGCCGCAAATAAAATACTTGCAGCAAACAACCCAAGCAACATCATTTTTGGTTTGAGTATTTTATTTTCTGTGGCGATTGCCTGCTTAGCACTTAAACGAGCCAGCACTTTTGCATCTGTTGCTGTTTTTATCATTGAACGATTGGTTAAACCCGCCATGAAATAATCCTTTACGATTGAAAATGCTATTATTAGCGTTATTCGCGCTTTTATTTTACACGCATTATTAAAGACAAACAGATGGCAAAACAATTCATTAAAATTGGTCTAATTTCCTCTAGTGACAGAGCATCAAGCGGCATTTATGCCGATAAAGGCATCCCCAGCTTGCAAGAATGGCTAGATAAAGCGGTGATTACACCAATTGAATATCAAACACGCTTAGTGGCAGATGAACAAGAAGACATTGAACAAATGCTGATTGATTTGGTGGACTACCAAGGTTGCCACTTAATTTTAACCACAGGCGGCACTGGCCCAGCCGCGCGCGATGTAACGCCTGATGCCACATTAAATATAGCAGATAAGTTAATGCCTGGATTTGGCGAACAAATGCGCCAAATCAGCCTACATTTTGTGCCAACTGCAATTTTATCTAGGCAAGTTGCGGTGATTCGCAAGCAATGCTTAATCATTAATTTGCCTGGCCAGCCCAAAGCCATTGCGCAAACCTTAGAAGGTTTAAAAGATGATAGCGGCAATGTAAAAGTACATGGTATATTTGCCGCAGTACCTTATTGCTTAGATTTATTGGCAACAGATGAGTCACCCATGCCTTACCTTGAAACCCATCAACATATTGTCAACGCTTTCCGACCCGCATCCGCTATTAAACGAACTTAATTAATTTAGAGTCTTCATGCATCACTTTTATCATCGCTTAAATTCAAACACTGTGGCTAAAAAATGGGCTTTAATTATTTTTTGGCTGGCATTTGTCACAACCTGCATTTTAATGTTTATCCCCGGTGAGCCGCCCAAACAAACTGGCTTTAAACATTGGGATAAAATTCAACATGCAATTGCATTTATGCTACTCATAAAACTTGCTTGGTCTGCTTACCCCAGAAAAAAATATACGGCTGTTATCGCACTTGTTTTATTTGGTGCTGCAGTAGAAGTACTACAGTCCACGCTAACTACAACCCGAACAGGAACAACTGGTGATTGGGTTGCAGACATGGTCGGCATTATGATTGGCATGAGTGTTTGTGCATTTATGCTTCAAAAAAATAGGCAACTCAAACCAATTCGCCGATGACGCCTGAATTTAATCTGATTCACCAATTTTTTACGCGCCCTACTGCGCAAACCGATTTGAGCATAGGTGATGATGCTGCTTTAATTTCAGTCGCTAACGGTATGCAATTGGCTATCTCAGCCGATATGCTGGTAGCAGGCAGCCACTTTTTTGCCGATTGTGACCCTTATCAATTGGGCTGGAAATCACTGGCCGTGAACATATCCGATATGGCCGCAATGGGCGCGCAACCTAAATGGGCAACTTTAGCCATTGCATTACCAAATATTGATGCTAACTGGTTAAGCCAATTCAGCGATGGTTTTTTTGCATGCGCCAGCCAGCACGATGTGGATTTAATCGGTGGCGATACCACACGCGGGCATCTGGTAATTAGTATACAAATCATGGGCGAAGTGCCGATTGGCGCAGCAATCAAACGCAGTGGCGCACAACTAAACGATGATATTTGGGTGAGCGGTAAGCTTGGTAGCGCTGCACTTGGGCTGGCTTACCTGCAAAACACTTTAGCTCACAACCTTTTAAACGCCGATGATTTAGCGCTGTGTTTACAAGCCTTGCATGCACCAACACCCCGCTCGGCGCTGGGTTTAAGCTTGCGCGGCATTGCAACTAGCTGCATTGATATCTCAGATGGCTTACTAGCCGATTTAGGTCATATTTTAAATGCATCTAACTGTGGTGCAACGCTGGATTTAGCGGCGATTCCATGCATAGGCTTATTAAAAGCATCTCTAGAAAACCCAGCCATGCAAAGCTATATACTGGCTGGTGGTGATGATTACGAATTGTGCTTTACTGCGCCAAAATCTGCGCGCGAAAATCTTACAAAAATCAGTGCTCAGCTTAACTGCCCGTTAACCCTGATTGGTGAAATCCATGCTGAAAAAGGCCTAAATGTGACATATCAGAACAAAAAAGTATATTTATCTAAAAATGGTTTTGATCATTTTGGCTGACTCAACTCAGCCTAATTTCAAACTATTAATCGCGCATCCAACCCATTTTTTTGCATTGGGTTTTGGTAGCGGCTTAGCACCTAAAGCACCTGGCACATTTGGTACGCTTGTAGGTTTGCCGCTGTTCTGGTTGATGATAGATTTAACATTCGCCACACAGTTAACCATTATTTTGTCGCTATTTTTGCTAGGTATTTATTGTTGCGACAAAACTGGTAAAGCACTTGGCGTAAGCGATCATGGCGGCATTGTATGGGATGAGATTGTCGCCATAATGTTAGTGCTTACTTTCACACCTAATCAATGGCTATGGTGGTTAATAGCGTTTCTACTATTCAGATTATTTGATATCTGGAAACCGTATCCGATTCGTCAATTTGACGCAAAACTTAAAAATGGCTTTGGCGTGATGTTTGACGATTTATTAGCGGCCATTTACGCGATTGTGAGTTTAAAACTACTGTTATGGACAAACTTCATACTTTAGCCGAAACACTGGGCGCAGCACTTAAAGCGCGCGGCTACGTGCTTATTTTGGCAGAATCTTGCACAGGCGGCATGCTGGCAGAAGCCGTTACCAGTGTTGCTGGTAGTTCCGCGTGGTTTGATAGGGCTTATATCACTTATAGCAATCAATCTAAAATTGATTTGCTAAATGTGTTAAGTGAAACACTTAATCACTACGGTGCAGTGAGTGAGCAAACGGCAATAGAAATGGCTCTAGGTTGTATAAATAAAGTCTGTTTAAATAAAGCTAGGGTTATTCATGGCAAAAATTTAATTGCTGGCAGCATTACTGGCATCGCAGGGCCAGATGGCGGAACGGCACAAAAGCCAGTTGGTACCGTCTGTTTTGCATGGGCAAGTTCAGAAGCGCCAGTTCAAACTCAAACAAAAGTGTTCAGCGGTAATCGCCAACAAATTCGCCAACAAGCAACCGTTTTTATGCTGGAAAATCTTATCCAAAGATTAATATCTGCCAACACTTAACAGTTGCTTTAGGTGAATTTTTTAATCATTAGCGATGGCCATGACCGCGATGACCTCTGTGTCCGCCGTTATTCCAACCATGGCGATTACCCTGATAATTGCGATAGCCAAATGATGCACGCGGCGCATAATAGTGTGGGTTACTGTAAATTACTCTTGGCGCACCATAGTAAGCATGTGGGTAATAGACTACAGGCGGTGCAGAATAGTATCTAACGGGTGGTGCGTAATATCCATGACCATAACCACCAACATTAATGCCGACACTAAATGAATCACCAGCAGTTGCAGTTGAAACTGCCGCCGTGCTTATTGCTAAAACGACCAATAACGAACTTAATGTTTTCATATTTCCTCCAATTAAAACAACACTCCCTACACTCAAAACGCATTCACATTTAAAAAGTTGACTACAGGTATCAACAATTATTATTTTTTCACTCCTAAATACCTTAGCAATAAGGAGCAGTTAAGCTTACGTTTAAGCGCAAAATATGGAATAATTAGCAGTTAATTAAGTCCCTCAAAATAAAGGCAAAACCACATGGATGACAACAAAAGCAAAGCACTTGCCGCCGCCCTTTCACAAATTGAAAAACAGTTTGGTAAAGGCTCAATTATGCGTATGGGCGACGCCGATATTGGCGAAGATATTCAAGCCGTCTCAACTGGCTCGCTAGGTTTAGATATCGCTTTAGGCATAGGCGGATTACCGCGTGGCCGTGTGATTGAAATTTACGGCCCAGAATCTTCAGGCAAAACCACGCTAACATTATCGGTGATTGCCGAAATGCAAAAAGTCGGTGGCGTTGCCGCGTTTATTGATGCGGAACACGCGCTTGACCCACAATATGCTGCTAAATTAGGTGTTAATGTACCAGAGCTATTGATTTCTCAGCCTGATACAGGCGAACAAGCGCTTGAAATCGTGGATATGTTAGTGCGCTCAGGCTCTGTGGATATTGTGGTAGTCGACTCAGTTGCCGCTTTAACACCACGCGCCGAGATTGAAGGCGAAATGGGCGATTCGCACATGGGCTTGCAAGCACGTTTAATGTCACAAGCTTTGCGTAAACTCACAGGCAATATTAAACGCACCAATACAATGGTGATTTTTATTAACCAGATCCGCATGAAAATCGGTGTGATGTTTGGCAACCCAGAAACCACTACTGGCGGTAACGCGCTTAAATTCTACGCTTCTGTGCGATTGGATATTCGCCGCACTGGTGCGATTAAGAAAGGTGACGAAGTCACGGGTTCTGAGACGCGCGTAAAAGTGATTAAAAATAAAGTGGCGCCGCCGTTTAAACAAGCAGAATTCGACATCATGTACGGCGAAGGCATTTCACGTTTGGGTGAAGTGATTGAGCTGGGTTCTAACCTAAAATTTGTGGAAAAAGCGGGCGCTTGGTACAGCTACAATGGCGAAAAAATTGGCCAAGGTAAAGAAAACGCCAAAGAATATCTGCGCGAACACCCAGAAATGGCGGCCGAAATCGAAGCTAAAATCCGCGCTAATGCAAAAAAATTAGCTGATGCAATGCCATCTGCGCGCACTGAGGATGACTAACTTTAGTTATTGAGATTTTAATTGTTTAATAAAAAATCTCAGCCTGAAAAATCGCTGCGTCAGCGCGCACTAGAATATTTAGGCAAGCGCGAATATTCATACAAGGAGTTGGGGCAAAAGTTAAAGCCTTACCTTGATGAAAATGATGATGCAGATAGTATTACTGCGATTTTGGATGACTTTAAAACGCGTGGCTGGTTAAGTGATGCGCGCTTTACTGAGCAAATGGTCCATGCGCGCAGGGCAAAATTCGGTAGCAGCAAGATCATTCACGAACTGCGCGAAAAAGGTGTTGAAAGCAGTTTAATTGAAGGTGCGGTTGAGCAATTAAAAGAAACGGAACTGGCAAGCGCCAAAGAGATTTGGCAAAAGAAATACAAAAATGCGCCTGCCAATCGGGATGAATGGGCTAAACAAGCCCGTTTTTTACAAAGTCGTGGTTTTGGCTTTGACACCATTAAAAAAGTACTAAGTAAAAAAGAATTAAGCACACAAACAGATGACGATTAAATTAAGCAACCCTATCCCTGGCAAAGCGCCTAGCTCAAACGAAATCCGCCAAGCATTCTTAGATTTCTTTGCTTCCAAAGGCCACGAAATCGTTGCTTCCAGCTCACTGGTGCCGCATGGCGACCCTACCCTGCTATTTACCAATGCGGGCATGAATCAATTTAAAGACGTATTTTTAGGCTTTGATAAACGCAACTATACGCGCGCGACTTCTAGCCAAAAATGTGTACGCGCTGGCGGCAAACATAATGATTTGGAAAACGTGGGCTACACAGCGCGTCATCATACTTTCTTTGAAATGTTGGGCAATTTTAGCTTTGGCGATTATTTCAAAGTTGAAGCGATTAGCTATGCGTGGGAATTGCTAACCGAAGTCTTTAAACTACCAAAAGACAAACTCACTGTTACCGTTTATGCGGATGACGATGAAGCATACGACATTTGGCATAACACCATTGGCGTACCTGAAGAACGCATTATCCGCATTGGCGATAACAAAGGCGGACGTTACGCATCAGACAACTTCTGGATGATGGGCGACACTGGCCCCTGCGGCCCTTGCACAGAGATTTTTTATGATCATGGCGACCACCATTTTGGCGGCCCACCAGGCAGTCCAGATGAAGACGGCGACCGTTTTATTGAAATCTGGAATAACGTATTTATGCAATTTAACCGCGATGAAGCGGGCGTGATGCATAAATTACCTAAGCCAAGCGTAGATACTGGCATGGGCTTAGAGCGCATTTCTGCAGTATTGCAACATGTGCATGCCAACTACGAAATTGACTTATTTACCACGCTAATCAATGCCGCCGCGCGCGAAACGCACACGACTGATTTAAGCAGCCCAAGCCTAAAAGTATTAGCTGACCATATTCGCGCCTGCTCATTCTTAATCGCCGATGGCGTAATTCCTGGCAACGAAGGCCGTGGCTATGTGTTGCGCCGCATTATCCGCCGCGCGATTCGGCATGGTTACAAACTAGGTGCGCGTAAAGCGTTTTTCCATAAAATGGTGGCCGATTTAGTAGCTGAAATGGGCTTTGCCTATCCTGAATTAAATGCCAATCAAGCGCGTATTACCGATATGCTAAAGCTTGAAGAAGACCGTTTCTTTGAGACTATCAGTAGTGGAATGGAATTTCTAGAAGTTGAATTGCAGCCTGAAATGCGCGCACTTAGAGCTTTCGTAGAAAATATTAATGATGCTAAAGAGTTACGCTTTATTGGTGAATATTCTGACCAAGAAGGTTGGGGTGGATTCGCTTTGATTGAAACACCAAAAGAGCTAATGTTTATAAAGTCAAGAAGTTGGTTCTTCTCAACGAAAGAGGTTATTGAAGGCTTAATAGAATTCAAAAAATCGCAACCATCGAACCAAAAAAAGCCTTTAAATCTGTATTTTGTAGTATCAGATGACAAGAACTCAGTATCTAAAAACTTACCTATTGTGAGCGATGAAATTAAATTGGTAAGATGTGTTGGAGAAAATTGCTTGGTTTCTGGCAAAGCAGCATTTTACCTACATGACACTTATGGATTCCCAGTTGACTTAACGGCTGATATTTGCCGCGAACGCAACGTAAGAGTGGATACAGCCGCGTTTGATACCGCTATGGCGCGCCAAAAAGAGCAGGCGCGCTCGGCGGGTAAATTCAAAATGGCGACTAATCTGGACTATTCAGGCAATAGCACCGATTTTAAAGGCTACGACTCATTAGATACGAGCGCCACTGTTTTAGCACTTTATAAAGACAGCATTGCGGTAGCGTGTTTAAACGAAGGTGAGCAAGGCATTGTAGTATTAGATAGCACACCGTTTTACGCCGAATCTGGCGGCCAAATTGGTGACAACGGTATATTGAAATCGGAAAATGGTATTTTTGCTGTTGAAGACACGCAAAAAATTCAAGCCGCTGTATTTGGGCATCATGGTGTATTAAAAACAGGCTCGCTTAAAGTTGGCGACACGGTAAAAGCCAATGTCGATATTGCATCGCGCAATGACACCATGCGTAACCACTCGGCCACGCATTTGATGCACAAAGCTTTGCGCGAAGTTTTGGGCGAGCATGTGCAACAAAAAGGTAGCTTGGTCGATAGCGATAAAACGCGTTTTGACTTTGTGCACAACGCACCGATGACCGATGCCGAAATCGCCAAAGTAGAAGCGATTGTGAATGCTGAAATTTTAAGCAATGCTGCCACTCAAGCACGAGTAATGGATATTGAATCGGCACAAAAAACCGGTGCCATGATGCTGTTTGGCGAAAAATATGGCGATGAAGTGCGCGTGTTAGATATCGGCTCAAGCCGCGAATTGTGCGGTGGTACGCATGTAAAAAGAACAGGCGATATTGGATTATTTAAGATTATCGGTGAAAGCGGAGTTGCCGCTGGCGTACGCCGTGTTGAGGCGACAACTGGCAACGGTGCGTTGAAATTAATTAATGCGCAACAAGCCTTAATTACGCAATTAGCCAGCGATTTAAAAGCACCTGCAGCTGAAGTGGTCAATAAAGTGGCGCAATTATCTGACCACGCCAAAGCGTTAGAAAAAGAATTAACGCGTTTGAAATCAAAATTAGCTTCAAGCCAAGGTGATGATTTGGTGAGCCAAGCGATTGATATTGCAGGAGTTAAAGTGTTAGCCGCCACATTAGAAGGCGCTGATACAAACGCTTTGCGCGAAACCATGGATAAGCTAAAAGATAAACTTAAATCGGCTGCGATTGTTTTAGCCAGTGTAAATGAAGGTAAAGTAAGCGTAGCAGCAGGCATTACACCTGATTTAATCAGTAAAATGAAAGCGGGCGATTTGGTGAACTTTGTGGCTAGCCAAGTGGGTGGCAAAGGCGGCGGCAAGCCAGATATGGCAATGGCGGGCGGTACGGATGCCAACCAATTACCAAAAGCACTCACCAGCGTACAAGACTGGGTAAGCAACAAATTATCATAAAAACTTAACAATATTTTAGAGCTAAAAAATGGCATTAATTGTACAAAAATATGGCGGAACATCCGTCGCGAATCCTGAACGTATTCGTAATGTGGCTAGGCGCGTTGCGCGCTACAAGGCGATGGGGCATCAGATTGTCGTTGTGGTTTCGGCGATGTCTGGTGAAACCAATAAGCTAATTGCGCTAGCAAAAGAAGTGATGGCAGAGCCAGACCCGCGCGAATTAGACGTGATGATTTCGACTGGCGAGCAAGTGACTATTGGCATGACGGCACTCGCTTTAATGGAGCTAGGCATAAAAGCTAAAAGTTATACGGGCACGCAGGTCAAAATCTTAACCGATGATTCGCATACTAAAGCGCGTATTTTAGATATTGATGAATATAATCTCAAACAAGACCTGAATGATGGCTATGTATGCGTGGTTGCTGGCTTTCAAGGGGTAGATGAGTTTGGCAATATTACAACGTTAGGCCGTGGTGGCTCTGATACCACTGGTGTTGCACTGGCAGCGGCTTTAAAAGCGGATGAATGTCAGATCTACACTGATGTAGATGGCGTTTATACGACTGACCCACGCGTGGTGCCTGAGGCGCGCCGGTTGGATAAAATCACCTTTGAAGAGATGCTGGAGCTTGCCTCACAGGGCAGCAAAGTATTGCAAATACGCTCAGTTGAATTTGCGGGTAAATATAAAGTGAAGTTACGTGTGCTTTCAAGTTTTGAAGATGAAGGCGACGGCACTTTGATCACATTTGAGGAAGATAGTAAGGAAAACGACATGGAAGACCCAATCATCTCTGGCATTGCTTTTAATCGCGATGAAGCCAAAATTATCGTACTCGGCGTGCCAGATAAGCCTGGTATCGCATACCAAATCTTAGGCCCAATCGCTGACGCGAATATTGATGTGGATATGATTATCCAAAATACAGGTGCAGACGGCACAACCGACTTCACCTTTACTGTGCATAAAAATGAAATGGGCAAAGCCCTAGCAGTGTTGCGTGATAAAGTCCAAGGCCACATCAATGCGCGCGAAATCAGTGGCGACGATAAAATCGCCAAAGTTTCTGTAGTCGGTATCGGCATGCGTTCACACGTAGGCATCGCCAGCCAGATGTTCCGTACGCTGGCCGAAGAAGGCATCAATATTCAAATGATTTCAACATCAGAAATCAAAATCGCTGTAGTCATCGATGAAAAATATATGGAACTTGCCGTGCGCGTGTTGCACAAAGCATTTGAGCTAGAAGAAGCTTAATAAAGATAAATCTATTAATTGACTCAATTAGGCTTAGCATAAGCCGACTTTTAATTGATTTTTGAGGCAATTTCCAGTAACATCGCGCCCTTAATTCAGTAAGATGAATTGATAGCGTAAAGTCATAAAACGGAGAGCTGGCCGAGTGGTCGAAGGCACTTCCCTGCTAAGGAAGCATACGGGCTTAAATCTGTATCGAGGGTTCGAATCCCTCGCTCTCCGCCAGTTTTATCCTTAAGAATGGCGTTTAGTTCTTTTAGAAACAAGCGGTTTAGACTATAATGTCGCGCATGCGCCCGTAGCTCAGCTGGATAGAGTACTTGGCTACGAACCAAGGGGTCAGGAGTTCGAATCTCTTCGGGCGCACCATCTAAAACAAAGGCTTATAGTTTAACGACTGTAAGCCTTTTGTATTTACAGTACTCATGCGCCACATTTCAAGGCACTTATTAAATACCTGTAATTCCAAATTGCTTAATCTCCTTAAATTCAATACTATCGTTATCCAATAACTTGGATAATTCAGATGGTAAATGTTAAAAAATTAGATATTCAATATGGCTTTAATTTTGATAATAGCTATTTAAAATTACCGCCTATTTTCCATCAAAAACAAAAGCCTACAACGGTAAGTAACCCCAATATTGTACTTTTTAACGATGTATTTGCAGCATCACTTGGTTTAAATACTGATGTTGTTAAAAAACAGGGTGGTCAATTTTTGACGGGAAATTTGCTAATGAATGGCAGTGAGCCTATCGCACAGGCTTATGCTGGACATCAATTTGGCCATTTCAATATATTAGGTGATGGGCGCGCAATATTGTTGGGTGAGCACATCACACCAAACAAACAGCGTGTTGATATTCAACTGAAAGGCGCTGGCAGAACACCTTACTCACGCTCAGGCGATGGGCGGGCAGCGCTAGGGCCAATGTTGCGCGAATATATAATGAGTGAAGCAATGCATGCGCTGGGCATTGCCACCACACGAAGCCTGGCAGTAGCAACAACTGGTGAACCAGTTTACCGCGAAGCCCCATACCCAGGCGCTGTGCTCACCCGTATAGCGGCAAGCCATATTCGTGTGGGTACATTCCAATTTGCAGCGGCGACTCAAAATCAGCAACAACTTCAGGCGCTGACTGACTACACTATTCATAGACATTTTCCCGAAGTTGCCAATACAGACAATCCGCCACTTGAGCTATTAAAACGAGTGATTGATTTGCAAGCATTACTGATTGCCAAATGGATGCATGTGGGTTTTATTCATGGCGTGATGAATACTGACAACATGAGCATCTGCGGCGAAACCATCGATTATGGCCCATGCGCGTTTATGAACAGCTATCATCCTGAAACTGTGTTTAGCTCTATAGACACCAATGGCCGCTATTCATTTGGCAATCAGCCTAATATTGCGCACTGGAATTTGATTAGACTTGCTGAAAGCTTATTGCCGCTGATTCATGAATCTGAAGAGCAATCGATAGCAATGGTGACAGCGTGTTTGCAAGAATTCCCGAATCAATTTTTTGCATACTGGCTAGCGGATATGCGAAAAAAACTAGGGATTTTTAATCAGGAAGACGAAGATATTAAGCTTGCAGAAGATTTATTGATGCATATGCAAAAAAATAAGTCTGACTTCACCAATACGTTCAGGGCTTTGGCACAAAAGAGTGCTGAGAGCACAGCGCTATATCAAGATGCTGGATTTAAAAACTGGCTAACATTGTGGAAGGCCAGATTATCAAGACAAAACGAAACGTTTGCTGACAGCATTGTGCTGATGCAGTCAGTTAACCCAGCAGTGATTCCCAGAAACCATCTGGTTGAAGAAGCGCTTGATGCTGCGGTGAGTAACAATGACATGAGCCCGCTGCATAAGCTTTTATCAGTTTTGTCGAATCCGTATGCGGCCTTAGACCATTCCTCCAAGTACACACAGCCGCCTGCGCTTTTATTTGATGAACAATATAAAACCTTTTGTGGTACTTAATCGTTCAAAAGTAGGTTTTTCTGATTTTTCGGGCAGTTTATAGGGTTAAGTCAAACTATTTACAACACTGTTGGTCATGCATACATGCGCGTCATTCAATGTATTTTTATTCTGTTATTAGCAGGTTTAATCAGCAACTGTGGATTTGTTCAAACTGCCTACAATAACGCGCCACAAGCGCTAAGCTGGTGGTTAGATGATTACTTCGATTTTACCCAATCACAACAGTCTGCTTTAAACCCTGCGCTAAATCGGCTCCATAATTGGCACCGCCAGAATCAATTACCGCTCTATATTGCCACACTGAAGGATTTGCAAACTAGTATTGCTAAAACACAAATAAGCACTAGCGAGGTGTGTGAAAAAACAGAAAATATTAAGTCGCTTTTTGGCGAACTCCAATTAGAGTCTATTCCAATTATTGTGGATATCGCCCCATTTTTAAGCGATAAGCAAATGCAGTATTTCCAAACAAAGCTGGATAAACGCGCGCAAAAATGGAAATCGGAGTGGTGGCAAGATACACCAGAGGCGCAAATTGAGATGCGATTAGAGAAAATTGAAAGCTTTTCTGAAAAACTCTATGGCGACTTATCTGAATCACAACAGACACTGTTAAAACAAAATCTTACAAAAACACCCATTAATCCCGCGCTTAGCTATGCCGAAATTCTCAGGCGCAATACAGATGCTTATGACATTGTTTATGCATTAAACAAACAAGCAATCAGCCCAGAAAGCAAAGAAAAGCTGGTTAAAGCAGGTTTTGAACGATTGAAAAACAGTCCAAATCCAGAGTATCAAGCCTATGCAAATCAAATCAAACAGCGCACCTGCGAGATTATTGCCGACTTACATAACAGCACCAACGCCAAACAAAAACAACATGCTAACGACTGGCTTGAAGGCTACATCACAGAATTTACTCGCTTATCTACCGTTAAGTAAACCGCACAATATCTAAAGTAAACCCGCTTTAGCACTCTGCTTCTAACAAATGTTTTAATCCGCATTTAACTCACCCTATCTTGTTATTTTTATATTCTTTTTAGTTATAACAATATAAAAACAAATTCTTTTTAATTCTTTAAGCACCACTTTATAGTGAGCGCATTCGCATTTAAACGGTGTGGCATTAAAGACTTAAACAATGACTTCTTTACAAACAAATCAAGCAACATCACAAACTAACCAACAGGTTTTGGATGCTATTTTGCGCGCTGTGCAAGAGTTGAAAAATGGCTCTGGTTTTGGGTCGATAGAGATTGTCATACATGAAGGCCGTGTAACGCAAATTGAAAAACGTGAAAAATTGCGCTTACAGCAAGCCATCACAAGTTTAAGAAAATAATCATTTTCAATTAATCGCTACTTAACTGAAATAGACCATTTTATGATGATCTTTTGACAGTTGAGCGCTCATCAATTTAAAGCAAAAGCTGTTTTGGACAACCAAGTTGCAGTTTAACTAAATAGGGAAAAAAAGATGCAACATAAGAAACAATTGATTAAAAAAAGGTTAGTTCAAACATTGCTGGCTAATGGTATTTTACTAGCCACCCAATCGGCATTTGCTGAAGATGCTGTGCATTATGAAATTGACAAAGTGCCAGCTAAATTAACGCAACCACAAGTTACCGCTGAAGACGCTGAACAGGCAGAAAAAATTAAAGCACGTTTAGCTGAAATTGAGGCAGAAGCAAAAGCCGCTGCAGTGGCTGCAAATATAGCAAAAAATGGTTATTACGTTGAACGCAGAAGCTATGGTACTGGCCGCGAAACTGAGCCGCCACGCTATGTTAAGCAATTAAATAAAACTTGGCTGGGCGAATATGACGCTTTTGCTGATGTTGACTGGCTGGACGTAGGGTTAGAGCATCGCTTTCGCTACGAATATAGAGACAATGATTTTAGGCGCTCGCGTGACACCTTAGATGAGCCGTTTCTACATCGCACACGCGCCTATGTGGCCGTTAAAAATATCTTAGATCCGCTGCGCTTTACAGTGGAAATATCAGATGCAAGGCGTAATCATAGCCAATTTACCCGTGATTTCGATACGCGAGACATTGATTATGCTGAACCACTTCAAGCTTATTTAGAACTGTATTTCAAAGAAACGCCTTTGGGAAAAGATGATTTGGGCAATGAAAGGCCGATTAGCATTAAGGCTGGTCGTATGGCGTTTGAACAGATTGATCGCCGTTTGATTGCACGCAATGAATGGCGCAACTCTACCAATACGTTTCAAGGTTTTCGTGCCAATATTGGCCAGCAAAAAAACGATTGGTCTTTAGAATTGTTAGCGCTTAAACCTGTGCAGCGTTTTACAAACGAGCTGAATGAAGTGGATCACTCACAAGATTTTTATGGTGCGATTGGTGATTGGAGGCGTTGGTCAGAATATGTAACGCTATCGCCCTATTATTTAGCCTTAAAGCAAGATGGCGATAAAGTAGAGTTTGACGCCAACGGCAGGCCCGCTTTAGCAAACACAAGAATTGATCGCCATATCCATACTGCTGGCCTTCGTGCTTATGGCGTAGTGGGAAAATCTGGCTGGGATTACGACGTTAACTATGCCAAACAATGGGGTGAGCAAGATCGCCGCGCCAATAACGGTAATTTTATTGCAGAACTTGACCATGACGCTTACGCCTATAACTTAGAAGCTGGGTATACATTTTCGCACGCATGGAAACCACGTTTAAGCGCTAGCTACGGTTTTGCTAGCGGCGATAAAAACCAAACCGACACGGGCAATGAACGCTTTGAGCGCTTGTTTGGTTTTGCACGCCCTTGGTCTAATAATGATTATTTTCAGATGGAAAACATCAGCGCGCCAAAAGTCCGCGCAGAGTTTGAGCCGCAACTTTCATGGCTGCCAGGCTTAAAAGTAGATGCTGGCTACAGCTGGTACCGTTTAGATAGCGCGCGTGACCGCTGGAATAATGCAGGGCTTCGCGATACCACAGGCCGTAGCGGTAAAGATGTGGGGGAAGAAGTTGACGTGCGTGTGCGATTTCCCATCAACAAATATTCCTCAGTCAACTTAGGTTATGCCTATTTTTGGGCGGGTGACTTTACCAAAAACACCACGCGCAATGTCACTCCTGGCGGCTTAACGGTGGCTGATCCAACCCGCCGCGATAACTCAGAATTTTTGTACGCCGAATTTACCGTGGGCGCTTTTTAAGCGATCACACTGATTAAGTAAACAATATAAAAGGAATATAAATGAATAATTTCACCAAAATAATTGCCGCTTTGGCATTAGCTTTACCCTTAGCTGCAATTTCAAATACAAGTGCAGCAGATATTACCTTGCTGAACGTTTCATACGACCCAACACGGGAGCTTTACCAAGATTTTAACGCCGCATTTAGCAGACACTGGCTAGAAAAAACAGGCGATAAAGTCACTGTTAAAACTTCGCACGGCGGCTCTGGCAAACAAGCCCGTGCGATTATTGATGGCTTGGATGCAGATGTAGCGACGCTGGCATTGGCTTATGACGTTGATCAACTTGCCGAAAAAGCGAAGTTAATCCCCAAAGATTGGCAAAAACGCTTACCGCACAATAGTTCGCCTTACACATCGACGATTGTATTGCTGGTGCGCAAAGGTAATCCTAAAAATATCAAGGATTGGGATGATTTAGTCAAACCCGGCGTTTCTGTGATTACGCCTAACCCAAAAACTTCAGGCGGCGCACGTTGGAATTACCTAGCAGCTTGGGCATTTGCACAGAAAAAATATGGCAACGATGAAGCAAAAACCAAAGAGTTTGTCAGCAAACTACTTAAAAACGTACCAGTTTTAGATACTGGCGCACGTGGCTCAACCACTACTTTTGTGGAGCGCGGCATTGGCGATGTATTGCTGGCTTGGGAAAATGAAGCATTTTTAGCGCAAAAAGAGTTGGGTGTTGGCAGGTTTGAAATTGTTGTGCCATCACTTTCCATTCTGGCAGAGCCACCAGTCACAGTTGTGGATAAATTTGCTAAAAAACATGGCAATGAAAAAGTCGCCAAAGCGTATTTGGATTATTTATACACAGAAGAAGGCCAGGAAATTGCCGCAAAAAATTACTACCGCCCTACTTTACAATCGGTGGCGAGTAAGTATGAGTCGCAATTCCCCAAAGTAAAGTTAGTGACCATTGACGAAGCGTTTGGCGGCTGGGCAAAAGCACAGAAAGTACACTTTTCAGATGGCGGCACTTTTGACAGAGTTTATCAAAATAAATAGGTAACCATTATGAATAAAGCAATTTCGACCATTCAATACCCCACAAATACCCAATTACTGGGCTTAAGCACAAACAATATTAAAGGAGAAAAAGTCATGGCACTAATCGCAATCAATGTACGCAATCAGTTGCGTGGCAACATCAAAGCAATCGTTTGGGGAGATGTTGTCTCAGAAATCGAAGTAGAAACAGCGGCAGGCAACGTCACTTCGGTGATTACAACTCGCTCAATATAAGAGTTAAAACTAGAAATTGGCACAGAAGTTTTAGCACTGGTAAAAGCAACCGATGTATCGATTGCAAAATTAAATTAGCTTATTAACCTGACCAATTAAAAAATCAGGCAGCTTGCTTTAGTGCTGCCTGAGCGATACTTAAGTAAACAATATGCACAAAAAATACAGTAAAAACGCAAAGCAAAACATACTTCCTGGCTTTAATTTATCGCTTGGATTTACTATTTTCTATCTCAGTTTGATTGTGCTGATTCCGCTATCGGCCGCGTTTATCAAAACCACCGAATTAAGTTTCAATGAGTTTTGGGCGGTGGTGAGCGCGCCAAGAGTGGTCGCGTCTTATCAGTTAACGTTTGGCGCATCGTTAATTGGCGCACTCATCAACGCAGTATTTGGCCTACTCACTGCATGGGTTTTGGTGCGCTACAAGTTTCCAGGCAAAAAGATAATTGATGCGCTGGTGGATTTGCCTTTTGCGTTGCCAACTGCGGTGGCGGGTATTGCTTTAACCGCTGTGTATGCTGGAAATGGCTGGATTGGTCAGTGGATAGAACCGCTCGGCATTAAGATCGCGTTCACGCCCATCGGCGTGATTGTTGCGCTGACTTTTATTGGCTTACCGTTTGTAGTGCGCACCGTACAACCTGTGCTGGAAAATTTGGAAGCTGAAACCGAAGAAGCGGCGGCCAGCTTGGGCGCTAATCGTTGGCAAACATTTACAAAAATTATTTTCCCTGCGATTTGGCCAGCGTTATTGACAGGTTTTGCTTTAGCTTTTGCCAGGGCGATTGGTGAATATGGTTCAGTCATTTTTATTGCGGGCAATGTGCCATTTGTATCTGAAATTACGCCGCTGATTATTATTACCAAGCTTGAGCAATACGAATATGCCAGCGCAACGGCGGTTGCGGTGGTGATGCTAGTGATTTCATTTTTGCTGTTATTCGCGATTAATGGCTTGCAGTGGTGGGTGAATCGCCGCGCCAGCGCGCTTAGTTAACACATGAATCGTATGCAAAAACAAAAGGAATAATTGATGTCAATTTCAACCACATTACCCGCATCGCAATACAGCAACTACCAAAACAAAGTCGCTCGAAGTCGCGCCACATCTGAGCCAGTTTGGGCGCGCTGGACTTTGATTGCCATTGTATTGTTGTTTTTAACCTTGTTTTTAATCGTGCCGTTGGCGGCGGTTTTTACCGAAGCTTTACGCAAAGGTTTTGACACTTACATCACCGCATTAACCGACCCAGATGCGCTGTCATCTATCAAACTCACCTTAATCGCAGCCGCGATTGCGGTGCCGCTTAATTTGGTGTTTGGGGTTGCAGCGGCGTGGGCAATCGCTAAATTTGAGTTTCGTGGCAAAAGCATACTCATCACGTTAATCGATTTACCTTTCGCGGTTTCGCCTGTGATTGCAGGTTTGATTTACGTGTTAATTTTCGGACTGCAAGGCTGGTTTGGATCAACCTTGTTGGATCACGATATTAAGGTGGTTTTCGCGATTCCTGGCATTGTGTTGGCGACCATTTTTGTCACCTTTCCGTTTGTCGCGCGCGAGCTGATTCCTTTAATGCAAGCGCAAGGCAAAGAGGAAGAAGAAGCCGGTTTAGTGCTAGGCGCATCAGGCTGGCAGATTCTGTGGCGCATCACGCTGCCGAATGTGAAATGGGGCTTGTTATATGGCGTAATTTTAACCAATGCGCGCGCTATGGGCGAGTTCGGCGCGGTATCAGTGGTTTCTGGGCATATTCGCGGGTTAACTAACACACTGCCTTTGCATGTTGAAATTTTATATAACGAATACAACTACGCAGCCGCTTTTGCGGTTGCTTCATTACTCGCCATATTAGCGCTGGTGACGCTGCTGCTGAAAAGCTTTGTGGAATGGAAAGTAGCTAGAGATGCCCAAATTGATGAAAAGTCTTGATAGTTAATACTAAGTTAAAAATACTTAACCATTAAAAATGATGAAAAAATGAAACTGGATTAAACATGAGCATTGAAATTAAAAATATCAGAAAAAACTTTGGTAGCTTTAGTGCGCTGAACGATGTGAGTTTAGATGTACCTAGCGGTGAGTTAGTCGCTTTGCTTGGCCCATCGGGTTGCGGCAAAACAACTTTGCTGCGCATTATTGCTGGCCTGGAAACGCCAGATTCAGGCAGCATTCATTTTCATGGTGCCGATGCGACTGTGCAAAAAGTGCGTGAGCGCGAAGTAGGCTTTGTGTTTCAACATTACGCTTTGTTTCGCCATATGACTGTGTTTGAAAATGTCGCATTTGGCTTGCGCGTGCGTCCCAAAGAAACACGCCCAACGGACGCTGAAATTAAAAGACGTGTGCATGAATTGTTAGAATTGGTGCAACTGGATTGGTTGGCAGACCGCTACCCACCGCAATTATCAGGCGGCCAGCGCCAGCGTATTGCCTTGGCACGCGCATTGGCAGTTGAGCCAAAAGTGTTATTGCTGGATGAGCCGTTTGGTGCGCTGGATGCCAAAGTGCGCAAAGAATTGCGCCGTTGGTTACGCCGCTTGCATGATGAGTTACACATTACTAGTATTTTTGTGACGCACGACCAAGAAGAAGCGCTAGAAGTATCTGACCGCGTGGTAGTAATCAACAAAGGCCAAATTGAGCAAATCGGATCACCGCAAGAAGTTTACGATCATCCTGTGTCGCCATTTGTTTATCAATTCCTAGGCAATGTGAATCAATTTCAAAGTCAAATTCATCAGGGCGAAGCCAATATTGGCGGCATCGGCTTAAAAATTAACGCGCATCACGATACCAAACACAGTGCAGGTTTGGCCTATGTGCGCCCACATGATATTGAAATCCATAAAGTGCGCAATGGCGAAGCGCCTGCTTTTGAAGCGGTTATTCATTATATTCATGCGATTGGCCCGCTGGTGAGGTTGGAATTGCAACGTGCCGACCAATCTGGATTGATTGAAGCTGAACTGACGCAAGAACGCTTTCGCGAATTGGATTTAAGCCAAGGTGAAAACGTATTTGTTTACCCCAGAAACGTGCGGGTATTTTTAAATCAGGCGATACCTCGCGATATCGCCTGACTTAATTTCGATACTATTTTAGTGTTAAGTATCTGCGACTAAAACCGATCCGCTTCCATTACTTTGCTCCATGCTTGCACAAAGTCTTTTACCAATTTTTGCTGTCCGCCATTTGCTGCATAGACTTCAGCAACCGATCTTAACTCAGAGTGCGAACCAAAGATTAAATCAACAGGTGTTGCTGTCCACTTCACCTGTTTAGTTTTACGATCTAACCCTTCGTACAAACCTTCGCTAGAAGATTTTTTCCACTCTGTCGACATATCCAGCAAGTTTACAAAGAAATCGTTGCTTAATGTGCCTGGTCGGCTTGTAAACACGCCATGTTTCGCGCCATCACTATTGGCATTTAACGCACGCATACCACCAACTAATGCTGTCATTTCTGGCACATTTAAATTAAGCAGATTGGCTTTTTCTACCAACATTTCGGCTGGTGATAAACGACTGTCCGCACTGTAATAATTGCGGAAACCATCAGCAGTTGGTTTTAAAAAGTCAAAAGATTGCACATCAGTTTGCGCTTGTGACGCATCCATGCGGCCTGCTTTAAACGGTACGCTTATTTTAACCCCTGCCTTTTGGGCTGCCTGCTCAACAGCTGCATTGCCTGCTAGCACAATTACATCCGCCAAAGATACTTGCTTGCCGCCTTTTAAACCTTGGTTAAAGCTTTTTTGTACAGATTCTAATTTACCAAGCACTTTTTGCAATTCGGCTGGATTATTCGCTTGCCAATCTTTTTGAGGTGACAAACGCACACGTGCACCATTAGCGCCACCGCGCATATCAGTGCCACGGAACGTAGAAGCTGACGCCCATGCTGTTGCAACTAATTCCGAACCAGACAAGCCTGTCGCAAGAATAGCTGTTTTTAATTTTGCAATATCTTGCGCATCAATCACCGCATGATTCAGCTCAGGAATAGGATCTTGCCAAATTAACACTTCTTTTGGCACTTCGCTACCCAAATAACGTGCGCGTGGACCCATGTCTCGATGCGTTAATTTAAACCATGCTTTGGCAAATGCTAGACGATACTCTTCAGGATTTTCTTTGAAGCTTTTAGCTATTTTGTTGTAACTTGGGTCCATTTTTAATGCAATATCTGTGGTAAACATAATCGGCGCATGACGTTTATTTGGGTCATGTGCATCAGGCACAAATTTCAAATCATCTGCGTTTTTTGGAACCCATTGCGTGGCACCTGCAGGGCTTTTGGTTTTTACCCACTCAAAATTATACAAATTCTCTAAGTATTGTGAAGTCCAAGCGATAGGGCTAGATGTCCATGCGCCTTCTAAACCACTGGTGACTGTATCGGCACCATGGCCTTTGCCGCATTTGTTTTTCCAACCAAAACCTTGCGCTTCAACTGCCTCAGCTGCGGGTTCTTTGCCCACACATTCTTCTGGTTTGTGCGCGCCATGTGCTTTACCAAAGGTATGACCGCCTGCAATCAGGGCCACTGTTTCTTCATCATTCATCGCCATACGGCCGAATGTTTCGCGAATATCGTTTGCGGCTGATATTGGGTCATGGTTGCCATTAGGGCCTTCTGGGTTGACATAAATCAAGCCCATTTGCACTGCTGCTAGAGGTTTTGCTAGCTCACGGTTACCTGAATAACGCTTGTCTGCTAAAAATTCTTTCTCTGGGCCCCAATTAACAATTTCTGCTTCCCAGTCATCCACACGGCCGCCTGCAAAACCAAAAGTTTTAAAGCCCATCGATTCCAGCGCCACGTTGCCCGTTAACACCATCAAATCACTCCAAGAAATTTGATTGCCGTACTTTTGCTTGACTGGCCATAATAAACGTCTGGCTTTGTCCAAGTTCACATTATCTGGCCAGCTATTTAGTGGCTCAAAACGTTGTTGTCCGCCCGCAGCGCCGCCACGTCCATCAAACACACGGTAAACGCCTGCGCTGTGCCATGCCATACGAATAAAAAATGGGCCATAGTGCCCATAATCTGCCGGCCACCAATCCTGCGAAGTTTTCATCACTTTTTCGATATCTTGCTTAACCGCTTTGATATCCAACTTTTGAAACTCTTGCGCATAGTTAAAGTTTTTATCCATGGGGTTTGATTCCATGCCATGTTGACGCAATGTTTGCAGATTTAACTGTTCTGGCCAGTAAAACTGATTCTTGCTAACCTCTACAGCCATAGATGAGTGAGTGCTTAGTACTGACAATACGGCGACGGTGATTGCCGATAAATAAAGTTTTTTCATTATATGCTTGCTCCTTTTCTGATTTTAAAAAACCAAACGCATGCTGAATATGTGCTGTGATATTTCGATGGCGCTGGCAATCACAGTGATTTATTCAACTGAGTTGATTCTTAAATGGTTATCCTCATTTTGTGTATTTTTAGTCCGCAAAAAAAATTGTGAACCTAATCAGTTTAACCATTGAGATTTAAATAAGCGTAAGCAATAGCGCTTGCTAAACTTGGACATATACATGATTCAGCACATGAAAAAACCATGAGTCAGAAATAAGCAAATTGCTTACTGCTGGCTCATTAGCTAATTGGCCAAGTTGGCGTTTTTACAGATTTGATGGAATGCTTTTAATTGAACTTGCGCATCGCTAACTTAAGCTTAGCTGCGTTTTTTTAGGGGAATTAGCTTGGTTGATATTGACTTACTGTAGATGAATAATTGCTTTATTCAATCAGACTTAACACATTTTTGAGTGCCAAAACTGCTCAAACTCTTGTGGGGCAATTGGTTTTGAAAATAAATATCCTTGCGCGTAATCGCAGCCAGCACCTGCCAACAAGTCATATTGCTCTTGGGTTTCCACACCCTCTGCAATCACTCGCATGCCCAGCTTATGTGCCATCAATATAATCGCTTCACACAAGCCCATGTCACTAGAATCAGCGGTCATGTTTTTAACAAAAGACTGATCAATTTTAATGTAATCAATATCATATTTTTTTAAATAAGATAGCGATGAATAGCCAGTGCCAAAATCGTCAATCGCCACCTGAATGCCTGCATCTCTGAATTTAAGTAGCTTATTCGCAACGGTATCGCTTACATCAAGCAAAGAGCCTTCAGTAATTTCAACCACAATACTACCGCCTGGCAGGCCGAATTTTTCTAAATTATCAATCCAAGTAAGGCTAGGATTTTTAAATTGAACGGGGGATTTATTAATACTGATTTGAAAATCTGGGTGTAGCGCAACACGCCACTTTTGCACTTGTTGTATTGCTTCGCGAAACACCCACTCGCCCAACTCATAAATGAGGCCAGTATCTTCTGCAATTGGAATAAATTGGCCTGGGCTAATCAAACCTAATTGCGGATGATGCCAGCGAATTAAGGCTTCTGCCTTGAGTATTTTCTCTGTTTTTATTTCAATAATAGGCTGATAAACCAGCCTAAACTCTTCTCTTTTAGCTGCATGTCTAAGGTCATTCGCCAAACGCATTCTAGATTGAGCTGCCGCTTGCATAGACGGCGTAAAATAACTGTAACGATTACGGCCTGCCGCTTTGGCAACATACATGGCTTGATCAGCATTTTTTAATAGATTATCAAAGTCGATGGCGTCAGTTGGGTATAAAGTAATCCCAATACTGGCTGACATATAAATGGGCTCTGCGCCTAGCTCAAATGGTCTGATTAATTGAACTAGGATGTTTTCGGCAATCCGTTCAGAGTTGCTTAAGTCATCCATTTCACTCAATAAAATGACAAACTCATCACCACCCAAACGCGCTACTGTATCTGTTTCGCGCACACAGCCTTTTAGTCTTAAAGCAACGGCCTTTAACAAGTCGTCACCTCGGTCATGGCCCATGGTGTCGTTCACTTCTTTAAAGTGGTCAAGGTCTAAAAACATTACGGCCAGTGACAATCCTGTGCGCTCTAATTTTCTGATTTCTTGCTCTAAACGATCTCTAAACATACGGCGATTGGGCAAACCAGTCAATGCATCAAAATTAGCTTGATGCCAGATTAAATCTTCTGCTTCTTTTTGCTTGCTAATGTCGCGCACAATTCCCAGCACACTGCGCTTGCCACGAAACTCTACGCGCGAGGCATGCAAATCCATCCAGATAGACTGCTGACCACCTTTCATCAGAAACTCAGCCTGATAATGTTTCACTGGCTCTTTATCGTTTGCCACTCGCAAGGCAAATCGTTGATTCCATAACTCTAAATACGCAGGTGCCACCACTTTATCAAACGGTAATCCTATAAACTCTTCGTATTCGTAACCCAGCATTTTTGGCAATATAGGGTTACAAAAGATAAAACGGTAATCTTGCGCAACAAAAACACCGTCTACCATTGCTTCTAACAAAGCGCGCTGATTCGAATCACTCTCTCTTAAAGCTGCCTCAATTTTCTTAAATTCATCAATATCGGCATGTGTGCCAACTACGCGCTCAGAGCGGCCTTTGTCATTAAAGCTCACCACTTTGCCACGGCTTAGCACCCATTTATAATCCCCATTTTTACACTTAACACGATGCTCAATGGCGTATCTGTCGGCTTTACCAAGCGCATAAGCTTGCAAGGCCTCTAGCACTCTGGGTAAGTCTTCTGGGTGTACCAATCGCTCACACTCCATTACGGTAGTGACATGATCGTCATCGCTGTAACCTAACATTTCGTTCCACTGACTTGAGTATTTCACCTCATTGGTAATCACATTCCAATCCCAAACACCGTCACGCGCGCCGTCAAGGGCAAATTTCCAGCGCTCCTCATTCATTCGGATAGCATCTAATAGCTTTAAATCTTTCACTACAATTCGCCGCGTTAAAAAAACACCTATTGCCATCAATACAACAGTAAAAATAATCATAAAAGTCACAATCAACGCCTGTGCTTTTCGAGATGCTTCGCCCAACGCGTTTGAAAATGCGTCTTCAATAGGGGTTAATTGAAAATTGAGTTGATTTACTTGCGCGATAAGCTGATTGACCTTTTCTTGATTCACATCACCATCAGCAATATGGCGGTGCATTTGTTCCGCCAGCTTAACAATCTGCTCTATCATCTGGTCGCCCTGCTCCCAGTAGTCAATTGATGGCTGCATTAAACTAGTATGTTGAAAGTTGAGAAACAACGTCACCATGCCTGAAACGTCATCAGGGTTGTTCTTGGCTTTAATAAATGCATTCGTTGCTTGCATAATATTAGGCTTAGATTTTTGCAAGGCCAAACGCGCAACTTTGTCTTGCAGAGGTACTTCTATCTCAAGTAAAAATTGCTGATAATCTAATTCAGCATGCGTTTCAGCATATCGGTTTAAATGATAGATAGATTCTTTTTGTGATTTTGACCAAAGGCTTTCACCACTCACATAAGCCCTCACTGCAGACAGCGCGCTCATGCTAACAACGCCAAGAAACAGTAAAAGCGCCACAATAAAACAAAATGGCCAGATAGTTTGTATCAGCTGCTTACTCACCGCAGTGGTATTAAATAGTTGAATAAGTGATTTTTTAATATTCATCGAATTAAAAAATTATTTTGTTGTAGTTATTTAATTATTATCCGCCATCAAATTTAACACAATATTCCATTTAGTATCAATTAGTTGAGCGCCTCATCATCAATCCACCTCTAACACCTGCAAAAACTCATCCCCATAACGTTCTAATTTAGCGCGGCCCACGCCAGTAATCTGGCTCATCGCTGTTAAATTTTGTGGGCGCTGGTTTAAAATTTCCAGCAGCGTACTGTCATGAAAAATCACATAAGGCGGCACGCCCTGTTCGCGCGCTAACTCTAACCTTTTTGCCTTAAGTGCTTGCCATAGTGGGTCATCGCTCAAACCATCATAAGCGGCCTTGGCACTCGAGCTGCGTTGCGCTTTGCTTAAACTGGCCTTGGCTTTTCCTGCCACCTCAATATCGCGCCTTAACCATATTTCTGCCTCACCTTTTAATACTGGTCGCGCCGCTTCAGTCAGCTTTAAGCCGCCATAAGATTGAATATCCGCCTCTAAATAGCCACCCGCCACTAGCTGCCTGAATACGCTACTCCATTGTGTTTGAGCAAGGTTTTTACCCACGCCAAATACACTTAAGGCTTGATGATTAAACTGTAGTGTTTTAGCGTTGGATTTCCCCATTAACACATCCATTAAATGCACCACGCCAAAACGCTGCCCTGTGCGATACACCGCAGATAAGGCCATTTGCGCCGCTTGTGTCGCATCCCAAGTGTCGACTGGATTTAAGCAGTTATCACATTGACTACAATTGCCTGCGTGCTGTTCACCAAAATAGCGCAACAGTGTTTGATGGCGACAGTCTGTAGACTCACAAAAGCCCAGCAGCGCATCCAATTTTTGCCGCTCCACCTGCTTACGCTCTTCTGGCGCATCACCAGAATCCAACATTTGCCGCATGCTCACTACATCACCTAAGCCATAAGCCATCCAAGCGTTTGCTGGCAAGCCGTCACGCCCTGCACGGCCCGTTTCTTGATAATAACTTTCCATGCTTTTGGGTAAATCTAAATGCGCCACAAAACGCACATTCGGCTTATCAATACCCATACCAAACGCAATGGTCGCCACAATAATCACGCCTTCTTCACGCAAGAATCGGCGTTGATTTTGAGTGCGAACACTGACATCTAAACCAGCATGATAAGGCAGCGCATCCCAGCCGCGCTCTTTTAGCCAGCTAGCAGTTTCTTCTACTTTTTTGCGTGATAAGCAATACACAATGCCTGCATCATTGGCATGTTCAGCTTCTAGAAACGCCTCTAACTGCTCACGCGCTTTTAATTTATGCGTCACGCGATAACGAATATTGGGCCTGTCAAAACTGGCCACAAATTGGCGCGCATTTTCAAGTGATAAACGCTCTACAATTTCAGCGCGCGTGGGTGCATCGGCGGTGGCGGTAAGCGCAATGCGCGGCACGTTAGGAAATTGCGTGTGTAAAGCGGTTAACTTGCGATATTCAGGCCTGAAATCATGCCCCCATTCCGATACGCAATGTGCCTCATCAATGGCGAAAAGCGCGATGCCAGTATGCATTTCAATTTGTTCTAACTGCGCTAAAAAACCGCTTAATAATAAACGCTCTGGCGCCACATACAAGATTTCCAAATCACCTTGAATAAGCTGAGCAGTCACATGCCGCGATTGTTCTGCATCTAAACTAGAGTTTAAAAACGCGGCTTTTACACCCAATTGCTGCAAAGCTTCTACTTGGTTTTGCATCAAGGCAATCAGCGGTGAAACCACAATCGTCACACCGCTACGCAACAAGGCAGGCAATTGATAACACAGTGATTTTCCGCCACCCGTTGGCATTAAAACCAGCGCATCGCCACCTGCTGTTACATGCTCAATAATGGCTTGCTGCTCACCGCGAAATGTTGAATAACCGAATACTTGGTGCAAGCGTTGCTGGGCGAGGCTGGTGAAAGTGGTTTTTAACATTGCCAGTATTCTACACTGCGTGTAGATTCTGCCATTAAACTAGCGTAAAAAAACCTTGCATCCATTCACTAGAATCGTCAAAAAGAGAGTAATCTAAATAATTATTGTGGGAGTAAATAGATGAAAAAACCCTATTACATTGATTATCGTCAAGTGCCATTTGAAGGGCATGCGCATCGCTATCTTTGTGCCGAATGCAAAGTAGAAACCACTACCATTAATGGCCAATTGAGTGGGCATTTAGCCACTTGTGCCTACAGGCTTGCCTTAGAAAAAGCAGGCTACGAATCATCTGGGGCATGTCAAACGCCTGCCTCGTTAGATGCAGATGATGTTGACTAGCTAAAAGCAGTAATTAATACAATATGATGCTGTAAATTATTCACACAACTTTAGAGCATCATCAGCTGAGTTTTGGGGTTATTGATGACTTTAAGTAATAATTTATAGGTGTCTAAATCAAACTTAAGCTGCGCGTTTTCTTGTAGTTTTTCTGCCAAATCGACATCATTTTCAACCATTCCTAGATACGTCCAATACTCAAAAATATGTAGCTGGGTTTTATCGTTTTCGCCATTATGTTCGCGGATGCCGATTTTGCCAGGGTAAGGCCAATTTTTTAATCGGTGCGCAATTAAGGCTTGTTGCAAGCGCAAATAATGCATTTCCGGTGATTCTTTGCCGCAACATACACCTTTGCATCGTTTGATTTGGCTAGAAAAACAAGCGCCACTGCCTGCGGCTTCTAAACCTAAATAGCGCGGGCATAACTGGTGTGCCTCGGCAATGCTGCGCAAACTTTCTACAGCTTGGTGTTTGCTTTTAAACGTGCCAAATAATTGGCCTAATTCAACTGGATTAATATCGCTTTCACGCACTAATTCCAATAGATTTTTTGCCTCAAAATTAGTGTTAAGTTTCCAGCTACACAGCTGGCGCTCGTTGCGTAACTGGCGGTTGTAAATGGGTTGACGTTCTTTTACCAGTTTTGATTCTAACAATAGCGCGCTGAAATCGCCTGCTGTCGTTATCCATTCAACTCGTTTAATCTCTTGCGTAATACGCATTTCTTTGGTGCTTGCGTGGTCGCTACTAAAATGGCTGAGTACGCGCGCGCGGATATTCACACTTTTGCCAATATATAAGGGCAATTCATTATCGCCATAAAACAAGTAAACGCCTGGCGTTTCAGGCATATCGTCTAACAAGTTAGCATCTAAGTGCGATGGCAAACTGGGCGCGCTCATCAGCTTGGCGGCGGCATTTTTAATGGCCGCATCGCCTAGCTCTAATTGGGCGGATTCAATAAAGCCCAACATCACGTCTACATCGCCCATGGCGCGGTGGCGCGCAATAGTGGTGAGATTATGGCGTTGCATAATGGCATCTAAGCCATGGCTTTTATGTTGCGGATACAGCAGGCGTGAAAGCTTGACCGTACAAATCACCTTTTGACGCAGTGTAATGCCAATGCGCTTAAATTCCGATTTTAAAAAACCATGATCAAAACGCACGTTATGTGCAGCCAATACGCTACCTTCTAAAAAAGCCAGTAGCGTGTCAGCGACCTCTTTAAACAACGGTGCATTGGCGACCATTTCATTGTTAATGGTAGTCAATTGTTGAATAAACGCAGGAATCGGCTGTTCTGGGTTCACTAAGGTTTGCCAGCGCGCAGTTTCAATGCCGTTATCAAATCGCACCAGAGCAATTTCGGTAATACGGTCGCGTAGCGGCGTGGCGCCTGTGGTTTCTAAATCTAAAAAAGTAACGGATGGTAGCAAGAGTTAAACCACAAAGTATGAATAGGTAAAAGTGTAGCTTGAATTGAGGAAATACGTAATAAGTGTCTGCGCGAGCGAATTACGGCGTTGCGCGGTGCTCGCAGCCTCACCGTACTTAGTGTACTGTCTCGGCTTTTGCGCTCCGTGCGTCTTGTACTTCATCTCGCTCAACGACTTATTCTGCCTCTCCTTAACGTAAAAACATGAAATAAATCATTAACCCAAAATATAAAAACGCAAAAAATCCCACAATCCAAAATACGTTTAACAGATTTTTATTGATGATTTTTAGCTGGTTTTCAATTGCCAATAGTTGCGCATCTTTTTCTTTGCTGTCAGTTTGCATGGTGCTTTCCTCTGTAAAATGGTGGCCTCTGTAAAATAGCATTCATCATGACCACGCCCCCAGCAACAAATTCAGACTTACGCACGCTGACCACGCAATTTACGCAAAATGGTCGGCTAGATGCGATTTATTTACGCCCTGCGCGTAATGTGCCCTGTGTGCAAACCACTCACGCAATGGCAATTGCGGGCCAAGGATTAATCGGTGACAGAACACTTAAAACACCTTCACGCAATCCACTGGGCTCAAATAGGCAAGTGACATTGATACAAGCAGAGCATATTGCGGTAATCGCTGCTTTTTTAAATAAACCGATAGATGCCGCTTGGTTAAGGCGTAATTTAGTGGTTTCTGGCATTAACTTACTGGCAGCCAAAAGCTTATTTAAAGACCAGCCTATACAATTATGTATTGGCGAAGTGGTTTTAGAAATGACTGGCCCTTGCGAACCTTGCAGCAAAATGGAAGCGGCTTTAGGCAAAGGCGCTTATAACGCCATGCGCGGTCACGGCGGTGTGAATGCAAAGGTAATTGTAGGTGGCGAATTAAAGTTGGGTGATAGTGTGCAATGCAAAGTAGGTATCAATAATGCTAGCTTGCAAACTGCATTATTTTAATTATTAACGTAAGCATTAACATGCTTAGACATTAAAATTAACCCGCGCCTGCATAGCTTCTGCATACAGATTGCGATGTTTTAAACAATCTGCGCTCGTTTTATCATGGCAATGTGTGCGCAATTTACATGCACAACTTTCTGCAACTAACTGCTCTAATTTCTGCAACATGGTGTTGCCAGTTTGTACTGAATTTTTTTCTATTTCCGACATTTTGCATCCTTAATTAATTGCGCGCATCAGTTTTAAGCTATTCCAACTTTATACAGCATATTAGTGTGCTATATCTGGTTTAAATTGCATCAAATTGACATATTAATACAATCAAATTGACACATTAAAAAACGATAATACATTTTTAAGTCAGCAATGTTTAAGGAGTTTAAAAATGAAATTATTGAATCGATTACGCGAGTTGCGCGAAGAGCAAGTTTTACAACAAAATGATGATGAATATGCGCCTGATGAGCACAGCTTCTATGCCTTTGAAAATGCTGAAGAGCCTGAGGATGATTACTTGGACACGATGGGCGTGGGCACTACAACGGTTGACGATATTATTCGCTTAAACGTTGAGCACCGCAATTTGCAAATAAGCCTTTACGCAACGGCTTAAACGTTTTTATTACTTGTTAGCAAACCCATTGGGGTTGCTAGATTGCCAGTGCCAAGTATCGCGGCACATCTCTTCTAAATTACGGCTTGCTTGCCAGCCTAATACCGTTTTAGCCACTGTTGCATCTGCGTAATTAATCGCCACATCGCCTAAACGTCTGGGTAAAATTTCATATGGAATAGTTTTTGCACTGTTTTTAGCAAAAGCATTCACTACGTCTAACACGCTGTAACCAATACCAGTGCCTAAGTTAACGGTAATCATGGCTTGATTTTTAGCCAGATATTCCAGCGCAGCTACATGGCCATCGGCCAAGTCCATCACATGAATATAATCGCGCACACCTGTGCCATCGTGTGTGGCGTAATCGTTACCAAACACGCGTAATTTTGCCAAACGCCCTACCGCGACTTGCGCCACATAAGGTAATAGATTATTGGGGATTCCATTTGGATCTTCGCCGATTAACCCAGAATCATGAGCGCCAATCGGGTTAAAGTAGCGCAACAAAGCAATGCGCCAAGTGTTATCGGCTTTGTGCAAATCACGCAGAATATCTTCAATCATTAATTTACTGCGGCCGTAGGGATTGGTGGCGCTTAGGGGGAAATCTTCTTTAATCGGCACACTAGCTGGGTCGCCATATACAGTAGCAGATGAGCTGAACACGATATTTTTAACGCCAAATTCGACCATGACTTCAAATAGATTCAGACTGCCCACCACATTATTATCGTAATAAAGCTGTGGTTTTTCGGTTGATTCACCTACCGCTTTTAAGCCTGCAAAATGTACAACAGCGCTAATATTGTGCGCTGTAAAAATGGCGCGCATCGCGGCTTTGTCGCGAATATCGGCTTGAACAAACGTAAATGTTTTGCCAGAAATTTGGGTAACGCGTTTTAAAGATTCTGGCGAGCTGTTAGATAAATTATCAACGACTATAATCTCATGCCCTGCCGCCAGCATTTGTACGCACGTGTGCGAACCAATATATCCTGCGCCACCTGTAACTAATATTGCCATTTTTGATGCTTTTTTAAAATACGTAAAGCAGCATCATACTGCATAAATCACGTCTTTTTATGGCAAAAAAATGACGCATCCCGAAAAGTTAACTCAAAAAATGGGTTAAGTTTTTGGGTTAAGTAAGCAATTAAGCATTAAATTTCATATTCTGTAAGCGCACTTGCTCATTTTTTGCAGTGGCATAGCATTCGCAACTGCGGTCTTCTAAAGCTTGGCGATTTAGCACGGTGATTAAGCCGCGTTTATAGCTAATCACGCCAGCATCTTGCAGTTTTACAGCAGCGTCTGTCACGCTTTCGCGTCTGACGCCAAGCATGTTAGAGAGCATTTCTTGTGTCATTACAATTTGGTTAGAACTTAATCTATCCAAACTGAGTAATAAGCGGCGGCATAGTTGCTGGTCAATAGAATGATGACGATTGCACACAGCAGTTTGCGTCATTTGCGTAATCATTGCCTGTGAATAGCGCAATAGAATATTCAGCATTGCGCCGTCACGATTAATGGCGTTTTTGGCGGCTTGCGCGCGCATTCTGTAACCTTTTCCCGCGCTTTGTACCAAAGCTTGGTTAGGGCTATTGCTGCCGGATAATAATAACGAAAGGCCCACAACGCCATCGTTACCTACAACAGCCACTTCTGATGAAGAGCCATTTTTGGTCATATAAAGAAGCGATACGATAGCCGTAGTGGGAAAGTACATATAAGCTGGCGTTATGCCTGATTCATATAGCACTTGATTAAGCGAAAAATCCACTGGTTCCATATCTGGTTCCCACTGGTGCCATTCATTTTCTGACATGGCTGCCAACAGGTGATTTTGTTGAGGTAAAGACGCTGGATTGAATGATTGCGCTACGATACTCATGATATTTCCCCTTTTTGAGGATTTCATGATGCGATTATGTAGTCCACTAAATTATCAGACACAATCGGATTATGATGTAAGCCATATCCTACGTATTATATGTAAACTGTCTGTGCGGTAGCGTACGCTTAACTTAACCTTATTTTGCATACAATTATTTCAGCAATTTTAAATTCTTTTTAAAATTTTATTGTCAGCCATTTACCACAATTAACAGAGCCTAATTTGCCAAATACCATACGCATCGCCACTTTTAATATTCATAAAGGCTTTAGCCATTTTAATGCGCGCTTTTCCTTGCATCAGCAACGCGAATTACTACGCAACCTGCATGCCGATGTGCTTTTTTTGCAAGAAGTACAAGACGCGCATATTCATCATAGCAAACGCTTTGCTGGCTGGCCCATGGCAGGGCAGGTAGAGTTTTTAGCAGATAGTATTTGGCCGCAATTTGCCTATGGCAAAAATTCGGCCTATCCCGCTGGGCATCATGGCAACGCCTTGCTATCAAAGTTTAATATTGTTAAAACCACGAATATTGATATTTCAGCACACCCAACAGAACAACGCGGCATGCTGCACTGCACCATTGAAGTACCTGATTGGGATGCGCCTTTGCATGCCATTTGCGTGCACTTAGGTTTGTTTGCACACTGGCGGCGCCAACAACTAGGGCGAGTTGCAGATTATATTGAACAGCATGTGCCAGCCAACGCACCATTGATTATTGCGGGTGATTTTAATGATTGGAGCGCACGCGCAGGCAAAGTTTTTGCCTCGCGCTTACAGTTAAAAGAAGTGTTTGAGCAGCATGCAGGCAAAGCTGCGCGTAGTTTTCCATCATGGCTGCCCCTGTTAAGGCTAGACCGCATTTATGTGCGCGGTTTTGATATTCAGCAGGTTAAAGTGCATGCAGGCGCGCATTTTGTTACAGTGTCTGATCACGCCATATTAACGGCAACACTTTTAAAAACAGCGCATACATGACCCAATTTATTGCGGGCAACCACATTCAATTATTACGCAATGGCACAGAGTATTTTCCTGCGCTAGTCACTGCTATTGCGCAGGCAAAGCAGACGATTTATCTGCAAACCTATATTTTTGAAGTGGATGCTGCAGGCATTCAAATAGCGGATGCACTAAAAGTAGCAGCGCAACGCGACGTAACGGTGCGCGTATTGCTGGATGGATTTGGCTGTAAAGATATGCCTGCTGATTTTGTAAAAGCATTAAAAAAAGCAGGGGTGCAAATCCTGTTTTATCGACCGAAAATATCGCCTTGGACGTTCAAAAAAAATCGCTTGCGCCGCTTGCATCGCAAAGTAGTGGTGATTGATGAACAAATTGGCTTTGTGGGTGGCATTAATATTATTGATGACAATAATGTACCCAATGACATGCCACCACGCTTAGATTATGCCGTGCGCGTAGAGGGCGCGTTACTACCCAGCATGCTGGCAAGTGTACAAAAACTGTGGCGTAGAATTAAATTAACCCATTTACAAGCGTTAAGTAATGACGCAAAACCAACCATAAATGCCAAAAGTAGTATTAAAAAAGGCGTTAATGCTGCTTTTGTACTGCGCGATAATTTACTACATAGGCGCGATATTGAAAACGCTTACTTAAGCGCTATTAATGCAGCAAAATCTGAAATTATGATTGCCAATGCGTATTTTGTGCCAGGTAGGCGCTTTAGGCAGGCCTTATTAAAAGCAGCAAAGCGTGGCGTAAAAATCGAGCTGGTGCTGCAAGGCCGTATGGAATATTTTTTGATGTTTGCCACGCACGCTTTTTATAGCGTGTTTTTAAAAAGCGGCATTGCTATTTTTGAGTATCGCAAAAGCTATATGCATTGCAAAGTAGCGGTGATTGACAACAGCTGGGCCACTGTTGGCTCTTCTAACATTGACCCTTTTAGCATGTTGCTGGCACGCGAAGCCAATATTGTGGTGCAAGACACGGTTTTTGCCAGCGAATTACGCACGGAAATTAGGCAATCCATTCAACAAGAAGCGATTCAAATAGATGCACAAGAGTGGCTACAAAGTCATACTTTTAAACGCTTTTTATCGTGGCTAGTATATGGCGCAGTGAGAGGTTTTTTAGGCTTAATTGGCTATTCAAAAGAACATTAAGTGCTTATTTAGTCAATCCGATTCATGCGATTAAATACCCATTTTCCAACAGAAGCACTCACGCCACTTAACAGCGTGCCCCATGTAATATCAATCAGCGACAAACTGAGCGGCCAATCTTTTAATAAGGCTAAATTGGTTAAATCGTAGCTGGCATATACAAAAAACCCAAAAGTAGCGGCTGCCACAAAGGTGTTTTTAAGCCCTTTATGATGTCGATTAGGCATAAGCGCAAACCACATTAAGCCAGATACATACACGAGATAAAACAAGCCTGCAAACAATAAATTTGGCTTAGCAGCCATTAAATGACCTATACCTTGTTGGTAAATTGGCTGCGCAATCATGCTTAACCAAATAATATCTAATACAAACATCACAACGATGATGGTGAGATAGGCAGGTAAAAATTTTAACAAGATGAAATTTCCTATATCAATAAGGCGTAAGCATTAAAAAGATGCCATGCTTAATAGCGCATGTAGTTTAACCTAGTTAAAGTAGCTTAACTATCACGGTGTGCTGGCTGTTACGCGCCAAATGGTATTGCCTACATCATCTGCCACAAGCAATGCGCCACTTTTGTCTAACGCCACGCCTACTGGCCGGCCGTATGCATCACCTTGTGCACTCAAAAAACCAGTTAACACATCAATAGGCAACCCTGTTGGTTTGCCATTCAAAAAAGGTACAAAAATCACTTTATAGCCACTGCGCGGCTTACGGTTCCATGAGCCGTGCTGACCAATAAACATACCGTTAGCAAACGTATCGGGCAAAGTTGTGCCTTGCGATGCTGCCAAGCCCAGCGATGCCGTATGCGAACCTAGCGCATAATCTGGCGCTATTGCTTTAGCCACCAAATCAGGTTGTGGTGGTTGCACACGCTCATCCACATGCTGGCCATAATAGCTATAAGGCCAGCCATAAAAAGCGCCATCTTGCACAGAAGTTAAATAATCAGGCACCAAATCACCGCCAATTTCATCACGTTCATTCACCACGGTAAATAAAGTATTGCTCATTGGCTCCCAAGCCATGCCATTGGGGTTACGCAAACCAGAGGCAAAAATACGGTAGGTGCTAGTTTTAATATCAACTTCTAATATGGCCGCGCGTTCAAATTCGGCTTGCATGCCGTTTTCTGCTACGTTGCTGTTAGAGCCTACAGTGACGTAAAGCTTGCTGCCATCTGCATTCGCAATAATATTTTTAGTCCAGTGATGATTAATGCCGCTAGGCAAGTCAATTATTTTTTCGCCAGGGTCTGCAATTTTTTTATCGCCCTCTGTGTAGTTGAATCGCACAATCGCATTTGCATTAGCAACATATAAATGGTTGCCCACTAATGCCATACCAAAGGGTGAGTACAAGCCCTCTAAAAACGCTAAGCGCATGTCAGAAACGCCATCTCCGTCTACATCGCGCAGCAAAGTAATGCGGTTTGCACTTGGCACTCCAGCGCCAGCGCGCTTCATCACCATGCCCATTACCCAGCCTCTAATACCGCCGCCATCTGCCTTGGGTGGCGCATTGGTTTCTGCCACCAACACATCGCCATTAGGTAAAACAGTCATCCAGCGCGGATGCTCTAGGCCGCTTGCAAAAGCGGCAACGCGGGTGCCAGCGGCTGGAATAGGCATTGTTGTATTTGGCCAGCCTTGTGCCGGCGCAATGTTAACAGTTGGTATCAGGCTTTTATTTGGCGCAGGTAATGTGGGGTTTGCACCCACGCCTGCAGAAACTGGCAAACTAGCCACTTCGCCACAGGCTGTTAAAAACAAGGCACTTAGAAATAAGGCAAATATGCCTAATGTCGATTTAAACCCAGCGTTAAATTGACTGAAACCGACATTATTTTTTATCATCATATACGCCCCATTAACACCAAAACAATTAAGATAATGACCACTAAACCTAAACCACCACTTGGGCCATAACCCCAGCTTTTACTGTGCGACCAGCCTGGAAATGCGCCAATCAGCATTAAAATTAAAACGATTAATAATATGGTACCTAAGCTCATGATAATCCCCTTTTGAAAATTAAGTTAGTACGTGAAAATACCTATTCTGCAAGTGGCTCTGGCGCTGCTTCAACTTCTGGCGGCGTAATAATAATGGTTGTATCGCCGCTTGCCTCACCTGTTTCACCTTGTATACCCGCATCGCCAGTTTCTCCCGTTGCACCTGTTTGACCTGATTCTCCTGCAGGGCCTGCTGGGCCTGGAACTGGCACTATAATGGTTTCAGCTGGCACGTTGACTACGGTTGGTTTATCGCATGCAGTTAAGCTTAATAAGCCAATAATTGAAGCAGTTAATATGAAATGGTTCATGAATAATCCTTATAAATGTGGTGAGTGCGCATAGTGTAGGCTTTAAACAATCGCACTTCGGTGCGCTGTCGTACATAGGCATTCATATCATCACACTAGCAATGTACGACAGCGCACAGACCCGTTTGAAGATAAAATCTATTGTGTACTAACTAATGAGTTTAAATTGGGACGCAATCATGATGAAATCTACTTGTAACTGTCCACTTTGTGCTGGCTATGCGGTGCGTATTCATCGCCGTTTGGCAGATAGAGTAATTAGTTGGTTTAAGCCTGTTTATCGTTATGAGTGCCAAGATTACCATTGCCAATGGCAAGGTAACATTCGTTGCTAAATCTGTTTATATTTGGTTAGCCATATTTATCGCAGATTCATTTCAGCAGGATTCATTATAAAAAACCCTATTATTCAAAATCTTAATGTTGAAAATCCTACTATTTTTAACGACGCACTATATAAAGATAAAATTAGGGCTGAAATTGCACTTAACTCAATTAGCGATGCAGTCATTTGCACCGATATTCGTGGCAATATCGATTACTTAAATATTGCGGCTGAAAAAATAACAGGTTGGTCGCGCGAAGAAGCCGCTGGACATCCATTCAGCCATGTGTTTCAGATTATTGATGGCGCCACCCGCCAGCCTATCATTAACCCTGTCGATTTAGTCTTGCAATCGAACAAAGCGATGGGCTTAGCCGAAGATACGGTATTGGTTAGACGTGATGGCAGCGAAATTGAAATTGCAGATTCCGCTTCGCCTATTCATGATTGGGATAGTAAACTGACTGGCGTGGTAGTGGTGTTTCATGATGTAAGCGTGGCAAAAGCCATGAGCATGAAAATGACGCATTTGGCGCAACATGATTTTTTAACCAATCTACCTAACCGTGTACTGTTAAATGATCGCATTGCGCAGGCGATTGCGTCAGCTAATCGTTATGGCACGCAAGTGGCGCTACTTTTTTTGGATTTAGATAATTTTAAGCATATTAATGATTCATTAGGCCATGCGACTGGCGATAAATTATTGCAATCGGTCACCAAGCGCCTCAGTTCCAGTGTGCGCAATACGGACACGGTTAGCCGGCAAGGTGGCGATGAATTTATTATTTTATTAGAAGACAGCAAAACAGGTAAAACAGCCGCCTTAACTGCCGAAAAGATTTTAGAAGAGCTCACCTTGCCACATATCATTGGCAAATGTCAGTTGCATATCACCACTAGCATCGGCATCAGCGTTTACCCACAAAATGGCTCAGATGCCGAAGAATTGCTTAAGAATGCAGATACTGCCATGTATCACGCCAAAGAAAATGGGCGCAATAACTACCAGTTTTTTGAAAACGAGATGAACACGCGCGCTGTGCAGCGACTACAGATTGAAGCGGATTTGCGTGTTGCATTAGAAAAGAAACAGTTTGTATTGCACTATCAGCCTAAAATTAATTTAGATAATAACCAAATAACAGGCGTGGAATGCTTGTTGCGCTGGCAACATGATGAGCGGGGCGAAATGCTGCCAGAACAATTTGTCGCCATTGCCGAAGAATCGGGATTAATCGTGCCAATTGGCCGCTGGGTATTGCGTGAGGCCTGTAAACAAGCCAAAAAATGGTTGGATGAAAGTAAGCCAATTATCATTATCGCGGTCAATATTTCAGCAAAAGAGTTCTTGCATAAAGACTTTGTAGAAAATGTGCGCGCGATTTTAATTGAGTCGCAATTGCCTTCATCTCACTTAGAGCTAGAAATTACCGAAAGCGTACTCATGCGCGACGCACAATCCAGCACTGCAATCTTGCATCAATTAAAGCAAATAGGCATTCAATTAACGGTTGATGATTTTGGCACAGGCTATTCCAGCCTAAGTTATTTGCAACAGTTTCCAATTGATGTGCTTAAAATTGATCAGTCTTTTGTACATCAAGTTGCGTCTGCCTCTGATGAGGGCGTGATTGTGAGCGCCATTATTAGTATGGGCAATAGCCTTAAACTAAGGGTGATTGCAGAAGGCATTGAAAATAAAATGCAGCTGGATTTTTTAAAAAGCCGTCATTGTACAGAGGGTCAGGGCTATTTTTTTAGCCCTGCATTGATAGCCACGGCGTTTGCGGCAACTTACCTAAAAACCAATATTAGCTAATACCTGCAAGACTAGGTTTATCTGCGTAGATATTACTTTTATTTACCCATATGTTCACTGAGTAAAAACGGTTTCGATTGATAAAAGTGGCCATCAATATTAATTTGGTTTTCTTGCCATTCAGTCAATTGCGCATCTACTTGAGCCTGACTTAACCCATAAATAAACTGAATTTTGCGTACTAAATAACTGCGTCTACCTGCAATTTCATCTAAGTGCGCATCGGTTAGTTTGTCCCAATCGTGCTTGATAACGCTTTTAAATAACTCCCAATTACTTTCAATTTGTTCCCAGCTCATCGCTACTCCTTTTTAATTCAATTAAATTAGATGGTTATGTAAGGCTGTCACTTCTCAATCAAAGATTAGAATGTTTGAAGACTTTTATCCGTTCGGTAGCGCACACAAGATACTATTTATACCTATTTTTAATGTCTTAATGATGACGCTCGCGTAATCCGCTTCTAGTCGAAATATCTCTGTGCGCTGGCGTACTTAGTTTTTATTAATTTAAAAGTATTATCGTTGGTGCCTATTATTTTCATTTACTATTGGCTACTTGCTGCTTTAATTTTAGGTTTATATGCAAATCTGCCGTACAACACGAATTAAAAATCGAATGAATATTATGCATTTAAATAAACTTGTCATCACATTCAGTTTAATGGCTTTGTCGGCCTGTTCGTCTATCCCGATTATGGTGCCCGATATGGCCATGCAATCTGCCAAACCGCCAACACTTGAAAACGCACGTGGCCCATTAAGTGAGCAGCAAAGTAAAAAAGTTTTAGCCAAAATTAAAAAAGACGGCGTTGAAACCAGTATTTTTGATAAGCATTTAGCCTTAATCGGTGAGGTAGTTGGTAGCCCACTAATTGTTGGCAACAAAGTAGATTTATTAATCGATGGCCCTAGCACTTACGCCGCCATGCTAAGCGCTATAGATAACGCAAAAGACCATATCAATATGGAAACTTTTATTTTTGAAGATGACGAAATCGGCCATAAGTTTGCAATGAGACTGATGGAAAAGCAACGCAGCGGTGTGCAAGTGAATTTGATTTACGATAGCGTAGGCTCTATTTCTACACCAAAAGAATTTTTTGCCACTCTAAAAGAAAGTGGCATCAATGTACTGGAGTTTAATCCGATTAACCCTGCAAATGTGCGTAAAGAGTGGAGTCCGAATGAGCGGGACCATCGTAAGCTACTGATTGTTGACGGAAAAACTGCATTTGTTGGCGGAATTAATATTAGTAGCGTGTACTCAAAAGGCTCATTTGGCAGCTCAAATAGTAAGTCGCAAAAAAAGCCTGCCAAAGCAGATGCCAATAAATCTGAGCTTGCTGGTATTCCTTGGCGCGATACACATTTAAAGCTGGTAGGGCCAGTTGTCGCTGAGTTTCAAAAACTGTTTATTGAAACTTGGCAGCAGCAAAAAGGCGACCCTTTAGCCGCAAAAGATTATTTGCCAGCGTTGACTAATCAAGGCAATGAAGTAGTACGCGCCATTGGTAGCGCGCCAGATGAGCCTTACAGCCAGATTTACGCAACCTTGATATCGGCAATTAATAGTGCAGAAACGCAAGTGTATTTAACCAATGCGTATTTTGTGCCAGACCCGCAATTGCTGTCTACATTAAAAGATGCAGTAAACCGTGGCGTATCGGTTAAATTGCTGCTGCCCGAAAAAACAGATTCTGATTTAGTGTTTTACGCATCGCGCTCTTATTACAACGAGCTGTTAGAAGCTGGGGTAGAAATCTATGAACATGAGGTAGCGATTTTGCACGCTAAAACCGCATTAATCGATGGCGTTTGGTCAACGATTGGCTCTACCAATTTAGATTGGCGCAGCTTTGTGAATAACCAAGAAATTAACGCAGTGATGTTGGGGCAAGATTTTGGTGATCAAATGCAGAACATGTTTTATGAAGATTTAACTATTTCTCAACAAATCACCTTAGAAGATTGGCGCAATCGCCCTCTTACATCGCGCATTAAAGAACGCGCTGCGCGTCTGTGGGCACGTTTCCTATAAATGTTGACTGACTAAAGTTGACTTAACCCGTTTTTCAAGAGGAATTTAATGCAATTTTTTAAGCAGTCAAAAGTGAATGCCAATTTGGCATTCACTTTCAGTATTTTATTTGTATTATTCAGCGCCAATTTTAATGCTTGGGCCGTTAATGTTGAAAAGCCTAACGCAGACAACTATGCCGCTGCCTTGCTTAGCCAGCATAAAATATTAAGCAAACGTTTAGCGAGTAATCAATTTAATCGCCCAATCACGCTTAACTCTAGCGAATCGCCAGAACAGCTAAAAGGGGAAATTTACGCGGTGCTAGATTATCCATTTGCTACCGTTAATAATGCGTTAAATCAGCCCGCGCATTGGTGCGATGCGCTTATTTTGCATATCAACATCAAATATTGCCGAGCTGAAACTAATAAGGCAGGCACTGTAATGCATTTGAATTTGGGCAAAAAATACGATCAAACCTTAGCAGAAACCTACAAAGCTGCATTTAACTATCAAGAAATCAGCAAAGCGGACAATTATTTTTCTACAGAACTTAATGCAGCAGAAGGCCCATTAGGTACCAGCGATTACCGTATTTGGATAGAGGCGACACCGCTGAATAATAATCAAACCTTTTTGCACTTTACCTACGCCTATTCATTTGGCTTAACGGGCCGCATCGCCATGAAAGGCTATTTGGCGACCATTGGTAAAGATAAAGTAGGATTCACCGTAAACGATACTCTAAGCAACGGCCAGCCCGATTATATTCAAGGCGTGCGTGGCGTGGTAGAGCGCAACACCATGCGCTACTATTTAACCATAGACGCTTACCTTGCTAATTTAAACCAGCCCGCAGATAAACAATTAGAAAAAAGACTAGAAAAATGGTTTAACAGCACCGAAGAATATGCTCAACAGCTACATGAAGTCGAACGCAACGATTACGTTGAAATGAAAAGAAAAGAATATCAACGACAAAATACCGTTAACTAATCGGCAATGAGCAAGATTTACGTTTCTTCAAAAATTGTAAAAGTGTTTCTGCCTTTCGCTTTAGATTGATACAAAGCAATATCAGCCTCTTTTGCAATCTGCTTTAAAGTAGCCGCTTTATCGGGCGTGTAAATAGAAATGCCCATACTCAGGTGAACAGTTATTTCTTTTTCTAATATCGCAATCGGCACTGCGAATTCTGATTTAAGTTTAGTAGCGATTGCCGTAATGTTTTGCAGAGAACTCACCTCAGTTAATATCACAATAAACTCATCTCCGCCCACACGACTGACGGTGTCAGTATCTCTTAACGCAGATTTAATCGATAAAGCCACCACCTTAAGCACCTCATCACCAAAATCGTGTCCGTAACTATCATTGATATGTTTAAAATAGTCGATATCAATTGCCATCATCGCCATCATTTTTTGAAAGCGTTTGGCGGTATTAAATGCTATTTCCATCCGATCTTTTAATAGCCTTCTATTGGGTAGATTCGTCAGGCTATCTAGCATGGCGTCTTCTGAAAGTCGGTAACGGTCTTTGTATAAGTAATAGGCTAAAAATCCAGATATCAAACTAACAATGATGCTGATTATTTGATAAGTAACAATTTGATTTGTAAAAGATGGTGTATGGTTTTTAATCGCCCACTCCCACTTGCCATTTGGCACCATGCTAGTTTGTTTATAAGTACTATTATCTGCAAACAGCTTAGCATCACCAAAAAATACTTTCCCAGTGTCCGCAGTCCGAATAGCAAACTCATGTTTATTGGGCGTATTTTTAAAGGCTGCTTTTAAGAACCTATCGGTATCAATCACAGTAGATACGATGCCCCAGTATTCGCCATCAATAAAGATTGGGTACCGATAAATAATACCTTGCCCACCCTGAATTAACTCTACAGGACCATCTAATACCCCCTGCCTAGTATCAATGGCTTGCTTCACTTTGGGCCACTGGTCTGGAATATTGCGAAAATCCTTACCAATCACTGCTCTATTATTGGCTTCAGGGTAAACATAAGTTAACTCATATCCAACGGCAATACCTAAATTGCGTACGTTCATCGAGTGCTGCCACAAGTCTTTAAGAATGAGTTTAAGCTTGTCTGGATTCAACTCAGCTTGATAAACAGTGATATAACTGGCTAAGCCGTTTGAAATAAATAACAACGAATTTAATTCGCGGTCAACTTTAGTCCACAAAAGATTAGCGTAGATAGATGTCTTTAGCGCTTCTTCTGCTTTATATTTTTGATGTTGTGATTCTATTAAAAAATGCAATAAGATAAAAACCAAAACGGCTGTTATGAAAGCTGCGCCATGCCATTTAAAATTTAACTTTATGCGATCACTGATTGTTATCATGCTGAAATGATACTCTGAAATTAAGCGCTCAGATTCAATCTAAATGGCATTAATCACTGATTAATTAAATGAGAAGACTGATATGCAATAAAAAACCCGCACTCAGACCAGGTTTTTTATGTTTTAGCGTAAATTAAAACATGTATTTGGCAGTGCGTACGGGGATTGAACCCACAATAAAACGGATTAAAAGTTGCTATAACATACTGTTTTTATTATAAATTCACTCGCCATCACTCACTAACTCTCGTAATTATTGCTCAGGTTTGCAGTTATACATATCTAAAAATTCTAGCCCTATATCAATAAGATTGAATTTCGTATCAGGGGAGACTTCACCCATTATTGATACCATGGTAATACAGTTTGACTAGCTACAAGTGCTTGCACTACATTCACTTGAAAATCACTTGATAATTTTGATGGTTCCAATTTAGAGGGTTTGCAATAAGTTGGCGCAACTGCGTATAAATTAAAACTTCTACTTCTTTCTTACTCGATAACTCATCAACTGCTGACGCAAGAGCTAACTCGTTTCCAGCAGCCGCTTTAACTAAATTAACTTCAATTTCATTCTGTTTTAATTGCAACAGCGAATCAGAGAGTTTAGAGGGATTACGCGCTATCAAACCAATTCTGAAGCGCCTTTCCGTATGCCATTGCTATTCGTTGCCCAACTCCAAGTCCATACCCAAGGATAATACACAAAGGCTTGCTCATTTTTAACACTCTTAATGGTAATTATTGAGATAATCGTATCTCAATATTCATGATTTTAAATTTAAAAATAATACTGAAATCAACTGTCTTAATATGCCAATAAAAAAATTATTATTCTTTTCTAGCCATATTTTCTTGCTCAAATATGAGTAAATCTTTTAAATCTTGACGACCTTTTTCAGCCATATTTCTCACAGCATTCATATCATGTCTGATGGTTCTAGTTGCTTCAAGTTGATCTGAATCGTGATGCTCAAAATGTTTAATCACTTTTTCGGCAATACTTTCTGATTCTCCGATAGACAATAAAGCTTGCTTAGCGGCTACTAGTGCGGAGTAAAAAGTTTCTCGTATCGGATTTAAACCAATATCACGTAAATCAAAAGCATCGGTCCTGCTACGTGCTCTTACAACTACTGCAAGGTGAGGCCATCGCTCCTTAACTAACTTACCAATATTTAATGTTGCAATTGGATCATTTAAGGAAATAACCAAAAGTTTGGCTTTAGAAATGCCCGCTTCTTCCAATATATCTAATCTAGATGCATCGCCATAATAACAACGCCAACCAAATTTACGCATCAAGTCGATTTGGTTAGGATCATTATCTATTAATGTTGCTGTGATACCCCTAGCCATCAACACTCGACCAACAATTTGACCAAAACGCCCAAATCCAGCAATGATTACAGCATTATTTTCGGTAATTTGATCTCTTGGCTGTTCTTCAAACTGCAATTTCAAAAAACGGTTATAAAGTAATAACAGTATTGGTGTTGTAAGCATAGACACCGCAACTATTGCATTCAGAATATTATAAGTTTCACGCGGTATAGTATTTTGCGTTAATGCTAATCCGAAAATTACAAAGGCAAACTCACCAACTTGAGAGAGTGCGACTCCAAATAATAACTTATCTCTAAAAGAGTATTTAAACAAATGACCAAGACCCATCAAGATAGCAATCTTGGTTAAAACGATCAGAAAGGCGAAACCAAAAATCATCAATGGTGAATTAGCGATCAACTTTAAATCGACAGACATACCGACTGCAATAAAGAACAGACCTAAGAGCAAACCTTTGATAGGCTCAATATCTAACCTGAGTTCATAACGATATTCTGAATCTGCTAACAGTACACCCGCAAGAAAGGTACCAAGCGCCATAGAAAGGCCAACAGACTGCATGGCTAGCGAAACACTTATGACGAGCAACAATGAAAAGGCAACAAAAATCTCACGAATTTCTGTTTGCGCTACCATTCTCATGATAGGACGTAATAATGTTCTACTGGCAATGATAATTGCAACAATAACGCCAATTGCCTTGGCAACTGCCGATAAATCAAAACCTGATTCTTGCGTATTTGGAGCAATCAGCGCCAATATCATAAAAAGTGGAATAACAGATAAATCTTGGAAAAGTAGTGTGGCAAAAGAAGCTTGACCTCCAGGAGTGCTCAACAGTTTTTTTTCTATCAGTGCAGTTAATCCAATTGCGGTAGAAGACATAGATATACCCATGCCAATGACGATTGCGACTGGCCAGGTAAAATTCATAAGGTGTGTAGCAAAGGTAACCAAACCAATCGTCATTAAAACTTGCAGCCCACCTAGACCAAATAGAGTTTTACGCAATTCCCAAACCTTTTGGGATTCGAGCTCCAAGCCAACTAAGAAGAGCATTAAAACAACGCCAAACTCAGAAAAATGCAGTACTTGCTCAGGGTCTGGAATTAACTTTAACGCATAAGGGCCTATCAATATTCCTGCGAGCAAATAACCTAAAACTGACCCTAAACCTAATCTCTTAAATAAAGGTACTAAAAATAAGGCTGACGAAAGATAGATGGCTGTTTGAATCAGAAAATTAGAGGAACCCATGTTTGCCCTAAAAGTAAATTATTTTGTAAGGTTAATGCATTAATCAATAAAATTAATTAAGAAGATCAAATCTAATTTTGGTATTTGATATTTAACTAAAGTCTTTTAAATTAACTTTTATGTACATAATAGAAATAATTTTAATTGGCATATTTCAATATTTCATTTAGAAGGCCGGGGAATCGATTGTTGATATCTTCGCCACGCAAAAAATTTCGATTTTCTACGCCAACCTTCACTGTTCGAATAATCCCAGCCTCACGCAAAATACGAAAGTGATGTGAAAGTGTTGACTTAGCCATGGAGGAGCAAGGAGCAGCTTCAGAACAGGACATGCAATCATTTTTCTCGGTCATACTAACAACAATGCGCAAGCGCATAGGGTCAGCCAACGCGCTAAGTACCCCAGTGAGCGTAATATCTTCTATAGATGGGTGAACAAATTGAACCATAAAATTAATTGTACAGTAAGTATTGACTTAGTTCAATAGTTCAATTATATTGAACTATTGAATGATGCTTCATCATTTAAATTTATGATTAACAATTTACGAGTGGAGATGAAAGTGAATCAAAAATTATTGGGAAAAGTGGCTTTAGTGACTGGTGCGTCCAAAGGTATTGGCGCGGCAATTGCACTGCGTTTGGCTGCTGAAGGGGCGCTAGTTGCAGTAAATTATAGTTCAAGCAAAGATGGTGCTGACAGAGTAGTAGCTGAAATTGTTAATAAGGGAGGTAAAGCTGTTGCCGTTCATGGCAATCTTTCCGAACCACTCAGT
>JAKFVD010000001.1 GCA_021732365.1 Methylotenera sp.
GCTTACGAATTCACCGATGGCGAGTGGGCTTTAGGCAAAGGTTTTACAAAGCCTGAAAAAGCTAAATTCCATGTGGTTGCCTTTGATTATGGCGTTAAACAAAATATCTTGCGTATGTTAGTTTCGCGTGGCTGCAAAGTCACTGTGCTACCTGCAGAATCTACGGCTGAAGAGGCGTTAAGTTATAAGCCAGATGGCATCTTTTTATCGAATGGCCCTGGCGACCCTGAGCCTTGCGATTACGCGATTAAAGCGATTAAAACCTTGGTTGATGCTGGCATTCCCACATTTGGCATTTGTTTGGGGCATCAGTTATTGGCTTTAGCTAGCGGCGCGAAAACCATGAAGATGAAATTTGGCCATCACGGCGCGAATCATCCCGTGCAAGATGTTGAAACCAAACGTGTTTACATTACCAGTCAGAATCACGGTTTTGCAGCAGACCCTGCCACTTTGCCAGCCAATATTAAAATAACGCATGTGTCATTGTTTGATGGTAGCTTGCAAGGTATCGCGCGTACAGATAAGCCCGCTTTTAGCTTTCAAGGCCATCCAGAAGCAAGCCCAGGCCCTACTGAAATGAGTGAGTTATTTGACCAATTTATTGGCTTAATGCAGGCGGCACGATAAATATTAGGCTCTAAAAATATTGGACTCTGATAAAAATGGAAATCTTACATTTATCGGCATGGATTAGAGAGTGGTTGGCAACACTGCCATTGAATGTGCAATATTGGATAAAGCTGATTTTTTATACCGCAGTTATTCTGGTTGTTTTAGTAGTGTTGTATAGCGTAAGTCGGCAAGAAAGTATTTCAGAGAGCGGCAAGGTTGTTGTTAAGTGGTATCACCCAAAATATTGGATGGCGCGATATCAGCAAATTAAAGCAGAGAATCATCAGAAACTGCCAGAAAATACGCGTGAATTTGTTGAAAAGACTCAGCGATTTTTAGCTTCAAGCCACCGATGGCTAGACATTGGGTATGGTTTAATATTCGCGCTACTGGGGTTTCTGGGGTTAGCAATTTCAATTTTGCTCAATCCAATTAAAGCGTGGTGGATGTTTATTCCCTCGCTGCTATTGCTGTATTTTGGTTATAAAACGCTTAAAAAGTAGCATGTTTAGTAATTTTATTTTGATTAAAGTATAAATCACATGGCAAAACGGTCGGACATTAAAAGTATTTTGATTATTGGCGCAGGGCCAATCGTAATTGGTCAAGCCTGCGAGTTTGACTATTCTGGCGCACAAGCCTGCAAAGCCTTGCGCGAAGAGGGTTACCGCGTAATTTTGGTTAACTCCAACCCAGCCACGATTATGACTGACCCAGAAATGGCCGATGCGACTTACATTGAGCCGATTACATGGAAAGTGGTTGAAAAAATCATCGCTAAAGAGCGCCCTGATGCCTTATTGCCTACCATGGGTGGGCAAACGGCACTCAATTGCGCGCTGGATTTAGATAAGCACGGCGTTTTAGCCAAATACAATCTTGAGTTGATTGGCGCTTCAAAAGAAGCGATTGATAAAGCCGAAGATCGCCAGAAATTTAAAGAAGCCATGACCAAAATCGGTTTGGGTTCTGCGCGTTCTAGCATCGCACATTCCATGGAAGAAGCATTGCAAGTGCAAGCCAGTATTGGCTACCCAGCGATTATTCGCCCATCATTCACTATGGGTGGTAGCGGCGGCGGTATTGCTTATAATCGCGAAGAATTTATCACCATTTGTGAGCGCGGTTTAGATGCATCGCCAACCAAAGAGTTATTGATTGAAGAATCGATGCTAGGCTGGAAAGAGTACGAAATGGAAGTGGTGCGCGACAAAGCGGACAACTGCATTATTATTTGCTCAATTGAAAACCTAGACCCAATGGGTGTGCATACGGGTGACTCAATCACCGTAGCGCCTGCACAAACATTGACGGATAAAGAGTATCAAATTATGCGTAACGCCAGCTTGGCTGTGTTGCGCGAAATCGGTGTGGATACGGGCGGCTCTAATGTGCAGTTTGCCATTAACCCCGATGATGGCCGCATGATTGTGATTGAGATGAATCCGCGTGTATCGCGTTCATCCGCCTTGGCTTCAAAAGCCACTGGTTTCCCGATTGCCAAAGTAGCCGCTAAATTAGCGGTTGGCTTTACGCTAGATGAATTAAAAAATGATATTACAGGTGGCCAAACACCAGCTTCATTTGAGCCTAGTATCGATTACGTGGTTACCAAGATACCGCGTTTTGCTTTTGAGAAGTTCCCACAAGCCGATTCGCGTTTAACGACGCAAATGAAATCGGTAGGCGAAGTGATGGCGATTGGACGCACTTTCCAAGAATCATTTCAAAAAGCGTTGCGCGGTTTAGAGGTCGGTGTGGATGGTTTAGATTCCATTTCAACCGATATGGATCGCATCACCAAAGAAATGGGCGAACCAGGCCCTGAGCGTATTTGGTACGTGGCGGATGCGATGCGCTTGGGCGTGAGCAACGAAGATATTTTTAATATCTCAAAAATTGACCCTTGGTTTTTAGCGCAGATTAAAGACATTATCAATCGTGAAGCCGCATTAAGTGGCAAGCATATTGCCGATTTAGATAAAGATGCGTTATTTCAATTAAAACGTCGCGGCTTTAGTGATCGCCGTTTAGCAAAGTTACTGGATACCGATCAGCACGCCGTGCGCGCTTATCGCCAAGCTTTGCAAGTGCGCCCTGTGTATAAACGAGTAGACACTTGCGCGGCAGAATTTGCCACTAATACTGCTTATATGTATTCCAGCTATGAAGAGGAATGCGAAGCCAAGCCGACTGATAAAAAGAAAATCATGGTACTGGGCGGCGGACCGAATCGCATTGGCCAAGGTATTGAGTTTGATTATTGCTGTGTGCATGCGGCATTTGCTATGCGTGAAGATGGTTTTGAGACCATTATGGTTAACTGTAACCCTGAAACGGTTTCAACCGATTACGACACCTCTGACCGCTTGTATTTTGAGCCAGTGACGCTAGAAGATGTGCTGGAAATCGTGCATATTGAAAAACCAGTGGGTGTGATTGTGCAATATGGCGGCCAAACGCCGCTTAAACTGGCGCGTGCTTTGGAAAAAGCAGGTGTGCCAATTATTGGCACTACGCCAGACGCGATTGATAGAGCCGAAGACCGTGAGCGTTTTCAGGCCATGTTGCATGAGTTAGGCTTAAAACAGCCACCTAACCGCACGGCGCGTACGCCAGAAGCGGCGCTGATTGCGGCCAATGAAATTGGCTATCCGCTTGTTGTGCGCCCAAGTTATGTATTAGGCGGCCGTGCGATGGAAATCGTCCATGAGCAAAGCCAGCTTGAGCGTTATATGCGCGAAGCGGTAAAGGTTTCTAACGATTCGCCTGTGTTGCTGGACCGCTTTTTAAACGATGCCTTAGAAATTGACGTAGACGCGATTTGTGACGGCGAAGACGTATTAATTGGCGGCATTATGCAGCACGTTGAGCAAGCAGGCGTGCACTCAGGCGACTCTGCCTGCTCATTGCCGCCGTATAGCTTAAGCGAAGAGCTGCAAGATGTATTACGTGTACAAACCGTGCAAATGGCCAAAGCATTGGGCGTAAAAGGTTTGATGAATGTGCAATTTGCCATCCAAGGTACTACCGTTTATGTGCTGGAAGTAAACCCACGCGCCTCACGTACTGTGCCATTTGTTTCAAAAGCTTGCGGTTTGCAATTAGCTAAAATCGCTGCTCGCTGTATGGCGGGCCAAAGCCTGAAATCGCAAGGGGTTACAAAAGAAGTGGTTCCACCATATTTCTCAGTAAAAGAAGCCGTATTCCCGTTTATTAAATTCCCAGGCGTGGATACGATTCTTGGCCCAGAAATGAAGTCAACTGGCGAAGTGATGGGCGTTGGCGCTACTTTTGCAGAGGCATTTGTCAAATCGCAACTAGGCGCTTCGGCTAAGTTACCAAAAGGTGGTCGTGCCTTTATCAGTGTGCGTAATGAGGATCACCAAAAAGTGGTGGATATTGCGCAGGATTTAGCCAAGTTAGGTTTTACGCTAGTGGCAACCAAAGGTACAGCAAAAGCCTTGATTGAGCATGGCTTAACGGTTTCACCAGTAAACAAAGTAGCTGAAGGCCGTCCGCATATTGTTGATATGATTAAAAACAATGAAATCAGCTTTATAGTGAATGTGACAGAAGATAAAAAAGCGGTGGCGGATAGTTACGAAATTCGCCGCAGTGCTTTGCAAAATAAAGTCACTTATTACACAACCTTAGCAGGCGCTAAAGCCGCTTGTATCGGTATGGCGCATATGCAAGAGTTAAATGTGGAATCCATACAAGATTTACATAAAAAATTGATTTAAAACAGGTATTAATGCGTTTAAAAACACCAATATTAGTGTAATATAAGTCATGATATTTCTTAAACCACGCTCTATCGGGTGTGGTTTATTTTTTTAGTTAAGGTTTCTTAAAAGGTTGTACTAGCATGGCATTGAATCAAATCCCCGTTACTTTACGTGGCGCAGAGTTACTTAAAGTTGAATTACAACGCTTACGTAGCAAAGATCGTCCAGATGTTATTCAAGCGATTGCAGAAGCGCGCGCGCAAGGTGACTTATCTGAAAATGCTGAGTACGAAGCCGCCAAAGAAAAACAAAGCTTTATTGAAGGCCGTATTGCTGAGCTAGAGTCAAAGTTATCCAATTTATTGGTGATTGACCCCACCACTTTGCATGCTGAAGGCCGTGTTGTCTTTGGTGCAACGGTGAACATTGAAGATTTAGATTCTGGCGACAATAAAACCTATCAAATTGTTGGTGAAGATGAAGCCGACATTAAAGGCGGCAAAATTTCAGTCGGCTCGCCGATTGCGCGTGCGTTAATTGGCAAGTCAGCAGGTGACGTGGCAGAGGTGACAGCGCCAGGCGGCATTAAAGAGTACGAAGTACTAGATGTGCTTTATATTTAAACGATGTGGCACTTAATATGTATCGTTTAACTTTGATTGTAATCACCTTGTGGGTAGGCGCGCTTTGGATGACAGGCCTAAGTGCCTATGTGCTATTTGATACGCTGCAAGACAAACAGTTAGCAGGCAGCCTAGCTGGGCGACTGTTTACCATTGTTAGCTATATTGGTATGGCAAGTGCACTGTATTTATTGATTCAACGCTTAATGGGTTATGGCACCAGCGCATTAAAACAAAGTTTTTTTTGGGCGGTATTGGTGATGTTACTGCTCGTACTTGCAGGCCATTTTGGTATCCAGCCTTTATTAGCTCAGCTTAAAGCCGATGCTATGCCAGCGGATGTCATGCACAGCGTATTCGCCAGCCGATTCAAAAATTGGCATGGTGTAGCCAGCGTGGCATATCTGGCAGAATGTTTGCTGGGTTTTGTGTTGGTTTTTAAAGCCAGAACTTAATACTTAAAACTGGATTAAAATCGACTTAAGGTTTTGGTATCACAACTTTTGCAGACTCTTTAATCGTATCGCTTTTGCGATAAACCACTAATTGTTTACCAATATGATGCACAGCAATCGCATTGGTTTTATTGCAAATTTCGCTATATATGGATAAGCGCGCCTCACGGTCATCACCTGCTACTTGAATTTTAATGAGTTCGTGCGCATTTAAATTAAGCTCAATCTCTTTGATTACATTGTCGGTTAATCCATTATTGCCAATCATCACAACCGGGCTTAAGCTGTGGGCTAAACCACGTAAGTGAGCGATTTGTTTAGTGCTGAGTTTCATTTGTTAACCTTTTAATTAAGGCAATATTTTATCATGAACAGGCGTTTTTAATTTGAAACTAGTTAACCAATGAAAGTCATTCATTCATGAAGCCTACGCGAACCAGCAAAGCGTGGATGCAAGAGCACCTGAATGACGAATTTGTGAAGCGTGCGCAAAAAGAGGGTTATAGGGCGCGTGCAGCTTATAAGTTAATTGAAATTGACGACAAAGATAAGCTCATCAAATCTGGCATGACGATTGTGGATTTAGGTTCAACGCCTGGCAGCTGGTCGCAAGTGGTAGTGCAGCGTCTTAAAGGCCAAGGGCATGTCATTGCTTTAGATATTTTAGACATGCAAGCAATTGCCGGTGTCACTTTTATTCAGGGCGATTTTCGCGAAGATGCGGTTTTAAAAGAGTTAGAAAATAGTCTAAATGGCAAACAGGTAGACCTTGTAATTGCCGATATGGCACCCAATATAAGTGGAGTAAAAGATGTAGACCTTGCGGGATCGGCTTATTTGACTGAGTTAGCATTAGATTTTTGTGCACATTGGCTTAAACCAAATGGCAATTTTCTGGTCAAGGTCTTTATAGGGGCGGGTTTTGAAGAAATCGTTAAAACGATGCGATTACAGTTTGATAAAGTGGTAACACGCAAACCAAAAGCATCGCGCGACCGCAGCAGTGAAGTGTATTTGCTGGGCTTAGGTAAGAAATAGTGTCAAAAGTAGTTTAGAATGAATATAGTAGTTTCCCGCTTTTTAAAAGGAATGGGCAAGTGAATAATATCGCAAAAAGTATCGCAATCTGGTTGGCAGTCGCATTAGTGTTAATGATGGTGTTTAATCAATTTGGCGGCCAAAGCAAGCCAGATAGCCAAATGGTTTACTCACAATTTATGCAGGAAGTTAAAGACGGCCGAATTGCCAAAGTGCAAATCGATGGCCGCGTTGTGCATGGTAAAACGCAAGAGGGTAAAGAATTTAGCACCTATGCACCTAATGATTTGTGGATGGTGAACGACTTATTAAAGTATAACGTTGTGGTTGAAGCTAAGCCTGAACAACAACGTTCAGTGTTGCTTGAGATCTTCATGTCATGGTTCCCTATGATTTTATTGATTGGCGTATGGATTTTCTTTATGCGCCAAATGCAAGGCGGCGGCAAAGGTGGTGGCCCATTCTCATTCGGTAAAAGCAAAGCGCGCCAATTAGACGAAAGCTCAAATCAAACCACGTTTGCGGACGTAGCTGGTTGCGATGAAGCCAAAGAAGAAGTGACTGAATTAGTCGACTTCTTAAAAGAACCAACTAAATTCCAAAAACTAGGTGGTCGAATTCCACGTGGCGTATTGCTTGTTGGCCCTCCTGGTACTGGTAAAACCTTGCTTGCGCGTGCAATTGCAGGCGAAGCAAAAGTGCCGTTCTTTTCAATTTCTGGTTCAGACTTTGTGGAAATGTTTGTAGGTGTGGGTGCTGCACGCGTACGTGATATGTTTGAAACCGCCAAGAAAAACTCACCTTGCATCATCTTTATTGATGAGATTGATGCCGTAGGTCGTAGCCGTGGTGCGGGCACTGGCGGTGGCAACGATGAGCGCGAGCAAACCTTAAACCAATTATTGGTTGAGATGGATGGTTTTGAAGCCAGCTCTGGCGTGATTATCATTGCTGCGACCAATAGAGCAGATGTATTAGATAAAGCTTTGTTACGTCCAGGTCGTTTTGACCGTCAGGTCATGGTTGGCTTGCCAGATATTAAGGGTCGTGAGCAAATCTTATTAGTGCATATGCGTAAAGTGCCAATCGATCCAGACGTGAAAGCAGACATTTTGGCACGTGGTACGCCTGGTTTTAGTGGTGCGGACTTGGCTAACTTGGTGAACGAGGCGGCTTTATTTGCGGCACGCCGTAGCAAACGCACAGTGGATATGGAAGATTTTGAAGATGCAAAAGACAAAATCTACATGGGTCCTGAGCGTAAATCGATGGTGATGCGTGAAGAAGAGCGTCGCAATACGGCGTATCACGAAAGTGGTCATGCGGTAGTGGCTAAGTTGTTGCCAAAAGCCGATCCTGTGCACAAAGTAACCATCATGCCGCGTGGCTGGGCATTAGGCTTAACATGGCAATTGCCTGAATTTGATCGCATTAGCAATTATAAAGACAAAATGTTGGAAGAGATTTCGATATTATTTGGTGGCCGTATTGCTGAAGAAATCTTTATGCATCAAATGAGTACTGGCGCGTCGAATGACTTTGAGCGTGCCACTAAATTAGCGCGTGATATGGTGACTAAGTACGGCATGAGTGATAACTTGGGCATTATGGTTTACACGGGTAGCGAGCAAGATTCATTTTTTGGCAGCATGAGCAGCAAAACAGTTTCTGAAGCCACGCAACAAAAAGTGGATACTGAAATTAAACGTATTTTGGATGAGCAATATGGTGTTGCAAGACATTTGTTAGAAACCAATAAAGACAAAGTGGAAGCGATGACAGCGGCTTTGATGGAGTATGAAACCATTGATGCGGATCAAATCAACGACATTATGGCGAGTATTCCAGTACGTGCGCCAAAACCGCGCCAGCCAAAAGTAAAGCCCACTGACAGCGGCGGTGCTAACAATAGTTCTGGTGGCAATACTGCAACACCAGCGCCGCAGCCAGCGGCAAAGAATGAGTAGATTATTAGTGTTAAGTTTGCCGTATTGAGTGCTTGTTAATACGCAAACATAAGTAGTGTTAAAATAAGGGTTAGATTCGTTCTAACCCTTTTTTATTGTTCATACTTAATGCTATTTAATTGCGGAAAATTTCAGCTTAATCTCAATCGTCCTCATGTGATGGGCATTGTGAACGTCACGCCTGATTCATTCTCAGATGGTGGTAAATTTAGCCAGACAAATTTAGCTGTTGAGCATGCATTAAGCTTGATTGAAGAAGGTGCCGATATTCTCGATATTGGCGGTGAATCTACAAGACCCAACGCCATTCCAGTGAGTTTACAAGAAGAACTAAACCGTGTGATTCCTGTGATTGAGGCACTGGTCAGCCAAATCAATATTCCCTTATCGATTGATACTTATAAACCGCAAGTGATGCAGGCGGCAATTGCGGCAGGTGCCAGTATTGTGAACGATATACGTGCATTGCAAGAGACTGATGCGATAGATATTATTGCAGCCTCTGATGTAGGGGTGTGCCTGATGCATATGCAAGGCACGCCGCAAACCATGCAAATTAATCCGCAATATGCCGATGTGGTCGCTGAAGTAAAAGCATTTTTACAGCAACGGCTTACTTTGTGTGAAGCGTCTGGTATCGACAAAAATCGTATCGTGCTTGATCCTGGTTTTGGCTTTGGCAAAACGCGTGCGCACAATATTAGCTTGATTCAACATCTCGCAAGCTTCTCATCACTAGGCCAGCCCTTATTGGTGGGGCTATCGCGCAAATCAGTACTGGGACAAGTGACAGGTCAGGACGTAGATGCACGGCTATATGCCAGCGTAGCTGCATCGGTGATATCGGCCATGGTTGGTGCTAAAATATTGCGAGTGCATGATGTGAAAGCAACGGTTGAAGCATTAAAAATAGTGACCGCAATTCAGCAATAAGTATGAATAAATAATAACGACAAGAACATTAGGATAAAAATGGCAAAACAATATTTCGGCACTGATGGCATTCGGGGGAGAGTAGGAGAGGGTGCAATCACGCCTGATTTTGTGATGCGTTTGGGTTACGCAGCAGGTCGCGTATTCTCTAATTTGGCTGGAAATTTGGCTAAAGGTACGCATTCTGCTGGATTAATTGGTACAGAAGCACGCGCAGCAGTGCTGATAGGTAAGGACACGCGTATTTCTGGTTATATGTTAGAAGCCGCGTTAGAAGCAGGCTTATCTGCAGCTGGTGTAGATGTACTGCTGACAGGGCCAATGCCTACGCCTGCTGTGGCCTATTTAACACGTGCTTTACGCGCACAAGCGGGTATCGTGATTTCTGCTTCTCATAATCCCTATTACGATAACGGCATCAAGTTTTTCTCTAGCATGGGCGCTAAATTGCCAGATGATATTGAGCACGCGATTGAAGCGGAATTAGATAAGCCTATGCAGGTAATGGAGTCTGCAAAGTTGGGCAAAGCGCGCCGTATCGATGATGCCGCAGGCCGCTACGTAGAGTTTTGTAAAAGTACTTTCCCCAACCATTTAGATTTGCGCGGTTTAAAAATCGTGCTCGATTGTGCGCATGGTGCAACTTATCATGTGGCGCCGCCTGTATTTCATGAGCTGGGTGCAGAAGTGATCGCCATCGGTAATAAGCCAGATGGCTTGAATATTAATGAGCAAGTCGGCTCAACACACCCGCAAGCTTTACAAAAGGCGGTAGTACAGCATCAGGCGGATTTAGGCATTGCCTTTGATGGTGATGGCGACCGTGTGATGATGGTGGATAGCTTGGGCAATTTGCTGGATGGCGACCAACTTTTGTACATTATTGCGCTTGGTTTGTATGCCAAAGGCAAGCTCAAAGGGGGCGTTGCAGGCACGTTAATGACCAATTTAGCGCTTGAACATGCGCTGCAAAAGCACCAAATACCATTTGCGCGCGCCAATGTGGGTGATCGTTATGTATTAGAGCTTTTAAATCAAAAAAACTGGAAATTAGGCGGCGAAAATTCTGGCCATATTCTCACGCTAGATAAGCACACCAGCGGCGATGCAATTATTGCGGCCTTGCAAGTGTTACATGCATTGGCCGACAGCGGCAAAACGCTGACTGAAATGGGTGCGAGTTTAAGCTTGTATCCACAAGTGTTAATCAATGTGACGACCAAACAAAAATTGGATTTAAAGCATACGGATATTCAGTCGGCAATAACCCTGGCTGAGGTAACATTAAACGGCTCTGGTCGCGTGCTATTACGCGCTTCTGGTACTGAGCCTAAAATTCGCGTGATGGTAGAAGGTCAAGATGGCGTACTGGTACAAAAGCTGGCAGAAGATATTGCAGCAGTTGTTAAAAAAGCAGCGCAATAGTATTTAATTAATTGATTGCTGACTGGAATATGACTTTAGATTTACTTGCTTTTATGGCGCCAATCATCGGTGTGTTTATTTTTTTCTGCATAGAACGCCTTTTTCTCAACGACAATAATGTCGTTCAACATCGTATTAAAACAATTCTTGGTCTGCAAACATTCAATTTAATCCTAAGCATTATGCTGACTGCTGCGTTTTTGATCCCGCTGGTTTTTTTACTCGCACCGTTGCAAGTATTCAGTTTTTCTAATCTTGTAGTGCCTAAATTGGTCAGTTTCACACTCAGTTTTTTATTCATGGATTTCATTAGCTACCTCCAACATCGGCTGCATCACAAAGTGCCATTTTTATGGCGGCTACACAGATTGCACCATTCTGACAAACACATGGACTCTTTAACCACGTTTTTACATCATCCCTTAGAGCTTATTTCTAGCTTTATTTTTACAATTTCGTTAGCTGTGATTTTTGATGTGCCCGTCATCGTGATGGTCGTTTATACCCTTGTGGCTGGCTTACATTCAGGCTTTACGCATTTTAGAAAATTACTGCCTTTACAGGTTGAACAATACCTTAAATATATTTTAATTACCCCCAACTTTCATAAAATACATCACTCTGTTGACATGAAAGAAGGAAACAGTAATTTTGGTATCGTGTTTGTTTTTTGGGACCTTATCTTTAAAACAATGCGTTTAAAATCAGCCTCTGATCTAAAAAAGATGCAATTAGGTATTGATTATAAAAAACATCCTGATAATATAAGTTTCATTGCTTTTATCAAAAACCCTTTTACTTAATAATAATTAATGAGAATAAACATGAAATTTAAACTATCTTTAATGGTAATGTTATTTGCGCTAAGTGTTAACGCATTTGCAGGCTTTGTAGCTCCACCCATAGCGACGACCACAACCACGTCTAATACCGATACAGAAAACCGCGCTTACGCAGGTTTGGTTTGGTCTCTAAAAGACAAAATGTCATTTATTCCTGATTTAACGCTTGGGTTCAGATCGCTACGGGTGAAATCCAGCAACAGTGTTTCTGGTGGTGATATCAGTGCCAGAATCAAACTCAATAATGGCATTGCATTTGATAGTACACGCTTATCTTATATCGGTGGCGATCGCGATTTACTGGGCGATATCGGTATTGGTTACTCGAAAACCAATGCATCATTCTTAGGCACTTTAGCGGTGCAAGGGCCTTATTTAAAAATTGGATCTGATTACGAATTGACCAATCATCAATTCGTCCCTTACTTAGAGGTGCTTACACTTGATAAACCAAACAAAGTGAATAGACGGTAGTTACAGAGGAAGCTGCGCCTGTTTTTGCGCCATTCTAATTTCTGTTTAAGTAAAAATGCCCACTTAATGTGGGCATTTTTTTGACTTTTATTTTTTATGTGTCTAAAAAGTAAAGTTTACATTAGCTGTTGGGCAATTAATATGTGTTTAAAAATTAAATGACAATTAGCACTCCTCTTTAACTCTAAATAATAATATTATTTATCAAATACTTAACCAATATTTTAAGTCAAAAAATATTCATGTAACTGACACTATTCGTTCATATTCTCCTGACACACTGTCAACATCAACCAGTGTAAGGAGAATAATAATGACGAATAAATTGCAAATATACTTAAGCCGTATGCATGCGCTAGATAGCGCAGTGTGCGTCACAGTCAGCCATAGCAATCAATATCGTTTGATTCGTGATTGGTTTAGATTAATTAGCCGTTTAGGTGATGGCGTATTTTGGTATGCCTTAATGACTGCCATTATTGTGATGCAACAAGCCGATGGTATTCAGCCTGTGCTACACATGCTAGCGGCTGGCTTAACGGGCACCGTTGTTTATAAATGGTTAAAACAAAAAACGCACCGACCACGTCCTTTTCAAGTGCGACAAGATGTGTGGGTAGTGGGCAAGCCGCTAGATCATTTTAGTTTTCCATCTGGCCATACTTTGCATGCAGTCGCGTTCAGCGTGGTGGCTATGCATTATTACCCAGAGTTAACGATTGTATTGATGTCATTTACAATCATGGTGGCCATGTCGCGTGTGATTTTGGGTTTGCATTATCCTAGTGATGTATTCGCGGGCGCTGGTATTGGCTATGTAATCGCGCAATCATACTTAACGGTTTTTGCTTAATGATGTTTGCCTAACAACATTTTTTAATCACTGAAAAATTTAACAAGAAATAAGCGTTAAGTATTCAATTATTTAGCCGCTGTATTATAAAAGTGAATCGGCGTTGCTAAACGTTTGGTTAATTCTTTTAAACATTTCTCACGCCAAATCACCATTTCAGTTGCACTCAGGTGCTTCAGTTCTGGCTCCCATTTTGGCCTATTGCCTTGAATCGATTGATCAAAATGCGTAAGCGCATGTTTAGTTTTAGTTAAATAATATTCTAAGCTCGCCATAAAACGCTTATCTTTCAACCGAGCAATCCACAAAACGCTTTGTGATAGAAAGCTTATTCTAAGCGCGTAATCAGCCCAAGCCAGTTGCCTTAAATGCGTCACAACCCGTTTTGGTGATAAGTTGAAATTGGCACTTTTAGCATTATTAGTGCTAAAGCAGGGCGCAATAAAAGCACTCAGTTCATGCACATGCATGCGGATTAACTGATTTGGTGTGTAGCGAATATGCTGAGCGATATGCGCATCCATCGCCCATTCTGAGGCAATGTGCGTAATGACCGACTTATTGAGCCAGGGAACACGCTTCCACTTTGCTTCAAACGCAGGCACAAAATGATTATGCGCTACCACATCCACAAATAAATGGCTGGTGTAGCCAATCGCAATAGCCAGTTCTTCATCTGTGCTGGCATTGGTCATCATCCATTCTGCTTTTTGCCATTGATGTGTGGTGTTAAATGATTTTGAAATAATCGCTAAATCTGGCAAACAAGCGCCTGCCATCACTAAAGTAGGTAATTTTTTAACCACTTGTTGCAGTTTGGGGTCTAACAGTGGTGTTGCCATTAATAGCCATTGTGCAAAATAAATATGGGTGTACAGCCCCCAGGCGTTGGCATCCATGGCAAATATGCTGAGCGGAATACACCATAACAGTGGCGTGATATAACGTTTTATCATGTCGCGTACTTTTACACTGTGGCATTAAATACAAATGACAACTTGGTGATAATTTTGTGACATGTCATCTAAATTTAAGCCGTTATTTTCATCAAGCCGTCATAATCAAGCGCTAACATAAAATGTCAAAATCTATGGTTAAGCCAATGAATATATTACTTATTTCGGATGTTTACTTCCCACGAGTGAACGGTGTTTCTACCTCAATTAGAACATTTACCCAACAATTGCAAAAAATGGGTCATACGGTGCACCTGATTGCGCCAGATTATGGGGTGACTACCGAGGATGAGGCATGGATTACCCGCGTTCCTGCGCGTGCTATCTATTTTGACCCTGAAGATAAGTTAATGAAGTATAGAGAAGTGCTGAAATTAAGCGGTAAATTGCAGGCAATGCAGTTTGACATGCTACATATTCACACGCCTTTTATTGCGCACTATGCTGGCTTAAAATTAGCCAAAATGCTCAAAATTCCAGCAATAGAAACCTATCACACTTTCTTTGAAGATTATTTGCATCACTATTTACCATGGATTCCGCAGTTTGCAGCACGTGGATTAGCGAGAATGATTTCAAAAAATCAATGTAATCAAGTTGATGCGATTGTTGCGCCATCGCAACCCATGTTGGATGTATTACGTAGTTATGGCGTCAATACACTGTCGGAAGTGATTGCGACTGGCTTGCAGGAACATAGTTTTAGCCCAGCGGATGGCAATGCATTTAAAGTTAAACATGGCATTGCATTAGAGCGCCCATTATTGCTGTATGTAGGCCGCGTCGCGCATGAGAAAAACATTGGCTTTTTATTGGTTATGGTCAAACTGTTAAGTGAAGTAATGCCAGAAGTATTGTTAGTTATTACGGGAGAAGGCCCAGCAGTGCCCAGTTTGCGCGCTTCAGTCAAAGCGCATGGCATTGAAAAAAATGTGCAGTTTATTGGTTATTTAAATCGCGAGACAGAGCTAAATAGCTGCTATAAAGCGGCGGATGTATTTGTGTTTGCCTCAAAAAGCGAAACGCAAGGCTTGGTGATTTTAGAAGCAATGGCGCAGGCAACACCTGTAGTCGCCATTGCAGAGTTAGGCACAGCCTCTATTTTAATAGACGGTCAAGGCGCTTTAATTTCGCCAGAAAACGAATCTGAGTTTGTGCAAAAAGTGCATAGCTTGCTGATTAATCCGCAGCGTTGCCAGCAGTTGGGCGAAGCAGCGCGAGACTATGCGCAGAAAAAATGGTCTGCCGCCACCCAAGCAGAGCGCATGGTTAAGTTTTATATGGTGATTGCTAGCTTGCACCAAAGCCCAACTAAAAAGCCTGCAATACTCAATATTCAGCGTACTTAACACTAAATTTGGGTCGAAATTAGCTTTATATCATTGCATTGTTTTAGCACAATAAAAAAGCCAGCATCGCTGGCTTTTTTGATTCAACTTTTATTGACTTAAATTAGGTATTAACCAAATTTACCCGTAATGTAATCTTCCGTCTCTTTTCGCGTTGGGCGGGTAAAAATCATATCCGTGTCGCCGTACTCAATCAGCTCGCCCAAATACATGTAAGCGGTGTAATCCGATACGCGCGCCGCTTGCTGCATATTATGCGTCACCACTAAAATAGTCAGTTTGTTACGCAATTCGCTCATTAGCTCTTCAATGTTAGCGGTTGCAATTGGGTCAAGTGCAGATGTTGGCTCATCAAACAGCATAATCTCAGGATCGGTTGCCAACGCGCGCGCAATGCATAAACGTTGTTGCTGGCCACCAGACAAATTAAAGGCTAAATCGTGCAAACGATCTTTTGTCTCGTTCCAAATTGCGGCGCCTTTTAGTGCTTCTTCTACTTTGTCATCCACAATGCGTTTATTTTTTTCACCACGCACGCGCAAGCCATACGCCACGTTTTCGTAAATGGATTTAGGAAAAGGATTAGGTTTTTGAAACACCATGCTAATACGCATACGCACTTCAATTGGGTCAACACCTGGCTCTAAAATATTGGTGTTATCTGGTTGCATAATGATTTGGCCCTGATATTTATTGCCAGGATATAAATCGTGCATGCGATTAAAGCAGCGCAAAAATGTGGATTTTCCGCAGCCAGATGGGCCAATTAACGCAGTGATTTTGTTTTCATACAAAGGCATATTGACACTTTTAAGTGCTTGCATGCCGTTGCTATAAAAAAAGTTTAAATCGCGCGATTCTGCTTTAATTGGAGTTGTTACATTCGCCATAAATTTTCCCAAAAATCTTGTTTTATTTCGTTAATTTTTTATTCAAACGATCCAGTGAATCTCGTTACCATTTAATATTTTTACGTATTTGATAACGTAAATAGATGGCGGTACCGTTCATTAATAAGGTCACCACAATAATAATGGCGCCTGTTGCGGCTGCATTAATATGAAACGCGTGATCTGGGCGCGATAGCCAGTTAAACATTTGAATCGGCAAAACCGTAAAGCCTGAAGTTAACCAATCAAAATTGATAAAAGGCGCGGCTTCTGTAAGAGGTGAGGGTGGTAAAAACGCAATAAATGTCAGTGCGCCAATCGTAATCACAGGCGCTGTTTCGCCCAGTGCACGCGCCATACCAATAATAACGCCTGTTAAAATACCGCCTTGCGAATACTTTAATACATGATCTTTCACCACTTGCCATTTGGTTGCACCCACCGCGTAAGCGGCTTCGCGGATGGCAATTGGAATGGCTCGAATAGATTCGCGTGTAGACACGATTACAATAGGTAAAATCAATAAACCAAGCGTTAAGCCTGCAGTGAGTATGCTTTGACCTAAACCTAAGCCATATACGAAAAGACCAAGCGCTAATAAACCATACACAATAGACGGCACACCTGCCAAATTGGATACATTAATTTCAATTAAATCAGAAAACCAGCCTTTTTTTGCATATTCTTCTAGGTATAAACCCGCCGCAACACCCATTGGTACCGCAGTTAAAAAAGTCACAGTCATCACCAAAAGCGAACCCACCCAAGCAGATAACAAGCCTGCTTTAGCAGCGCGGCGTGATGGAAAATTACTTAAAAAATCCATATTAAAACGTGGGTAGCCGTCCATCACTAAATCAATAAACAAAGTACATAGCGTGAGTAAACCAATCATTAACGCGATAAGGCCAATAATTGAAAAAAGAATGTCATTACGCTTGTGACGCTTAATCATCGCGCGCACGCTATCCAGATTTTCGAGTACGCTTGCTTGTGATTTTTTCGCTAGTTCAGTCATGGGATGGTGGCTTATCTCGTTTTGTTTGGCGTTAACTTTAGTAATTCTCGCGGAATTTTTTACGTGCAATATGACCTAAAATATTAAATGTTAAGGTCATTATCATTAACACTAAACCAGCAGCAAAAATACTTTGATAACCTACGCTGCCATGCGGCAAATCACCCAGCGCAACTTGCACAATATAGGCAGTAATCGTCGCTGCGCTTTCCATTGGGTTAAACGTTAAGTTAGGCTGCTGACCAGCAGCCACGGCCACCACCATCGTTTCGCCGACAGCGCGTGAAATAGCCAAAATATAAGCCGCGATAATGCCTGAAATAGCGGCAGGAGTAACCACCTTAACCGCTGTTTGAAAGCGTGTTGCGCCCATTGCATAGCTACCCTCGCGCATGCTCATTGGCACAGCGCGCATCGCATCTTCTGCCACTGAACTAATGTAAGGAATAATCATAATACCCATCACGATACCTGGGCCTAACATATTAAAACCAGGCAACTCAGGGAATATTTTTTGTAATAAAGGGGTAACGAATAAAAGTGCAAAGTAACCAAATACAACAGTAGGTACGCCCACTAATAGCTCTAATACGGGTTTGATTATTTCACGTGCTTTATGCGATGCAAATTCTGATAAATAAATCGCACCGATTGTGCCGACTGGAATAGCCACACATAAAGCAATTGCTGAAGTTGTTAATGTGCCCGCTACTAAGGGCATGATGCCAAAGTGAGCGTCCTCAAACAAAGGTGTCCATTGCGTATCTGTTAAAAAATCGACCAAAGATACATGCTCAAAAAACGACAAAGACTCAACGATTAATACACCAACAATCGCAAAAGTGGTTAGAACGGCCGAAAGTGCAGCCAGCATAAGGATAAATTCAATGATCCGTTCGCGTACATTACGCTTAATATTTTTGGCTAAACGCGGACTAATGATAGTGTTTTGATTTGCTGGGGTCATTGTTTAGATGTCTTTTTTATATAACCGTATTGTAATGAATTAATGTGACAAATATAAGACAATTTATTGGTGGGTGAAACAGAAAGATGACTAATAAGGTGATTAACCATCACATTTTTTCGCCAGTGATTTAAATTTTTTAGGCTTGATTGTGCCAGTTAAGCGCAATAAAAAAGGCGACGCTAGGTCGCCTTTTTAAACAGATTAGACTACTTAATGCGCGCTAATAACTCTTCAATTTTTACACCAATTTCTGGCGTGCCATCAAAACCTGTACCAGGTTTTAGCGATTTAAAATGTTTAGTTACAGCCGCATATTCATTGGCTGGCAAAGGAATATATTTCACTTCTTTAACCAACTCAGGCGCATTTGCTAAGTAAAAATCTATAAATGCTTTTACTTCTGGTTTAAACGCGGCAGAAGATGCATTAACATAGATGAAGATAGGGCGAGCAAGCGGTTGATATGTGCCGTTTTTAACCGTTTCTACTGATGGTAAAACAGCAGGTGCGCCTTTTTTAGCAACAATAGGAATTGCTTTCAGTTTGTCTTGGTTTTCTTCATAGTACGCAAAGCCAAAATAACCTAAAGAACCTTTGTCGCTGGCAACACCTTGCACAACCACATTATCATCCTCAGAGGCAGTATAGTCACCACGGCTAGATTTAGCTTTGCCGACAATTGCTTCGGTAAAATAATCAAATGTACCTGAGTCAGAGCCAGCACCAAATAATTTAAGTGGCGTATCCGGGAAAGCTGGGTTAATTTGTTTCCAAGATTTTACTTTGCCTTGTGCTGCGGGCTCCCACATTTTTTTCAGTTCTTCAACACTTAATGATTTAACAAAATCATTATTTTTGTTGACGACAACGGTTAAGCCATCGTAAGCCACTGGCAACTCAATAAACTGAACACCCGCTTCTTTACACGCTTCCATTTCCTTTTTGAGGATAGGACGTGAAGCATTTTGTACATCGGTTTCACCGCGACAGAATTTTTTAAAACCACCGCCAGTACCAGAAATACCAACAGTCACTTTTACTTTAGTAGCGATTTGGTATTCTTCTGCAACCGCTTCAGTAATAGGATAAACCGTACTTGAGCCATCAATTTTGATGATTTTATCAGCCGCAGCTGACGCTGATTGAATATTGAAAGTAGCCGCTAAAACAGCCGCTACAGTTAACACTTGAACAAACTTGGTTTGCATTAAATTCCCCGAATAAAATTAATTACAGTTGTAGTACGCTTACAGTAACGATAATTTGTGTATTAAGTCTACTCAACTTGATGAACAATTTATAAAATATTTATGACAATAGTGTGACAAAAAGATAGTTTTAATTGTAATTGTTTATGGGGTGATTCACAGCGTATTTTAGTTTAAATTCATGCAAATTTTAACCATACTATTTTAATCAGGCCGCACTTAATGAAAGAGAAATGATGAGCAAAGTGACTATTTACCATAACCCCACATGCGGAACGTCGCGCAATACCTTGGCGATGATACGCGCCAGCGGTGTAGAGCCTGAGATTGTTGAATATTTAAAAATGCCGCCCAATCGTGAAAAGTTAACCGAGTTAATCGCGCAAATGCGCATTGCGCCGCGTGAGCTGTTGCGCGAAAAAGGCACGCCTTACACTGATTTAGGGCTGGATGATTTAACCTTAAGCGACAGTGATTTAGTGGAAGCTATGTTGCAATATCCAATTTTGATCAATCGACCGATTGTCGTCACAGCAAAAGGTGTCAAGCTATGTCGCCCTTCAGAATTAGTATTAGAGATTTTGGAAAATCCAAACTTTGGTGAATTCATCAAAGAAGATGGCGAAAAAATAATCTATAAGCCTTAAATATTTAAGCTAAAAAAAGCGTTAAGTCTTTGCTGTATAATGCTCAATTTTATTCAGTAGCTTAGTCATCAGCAACCCAATATGGAAGCCGAACAACTCAATATAATTGCCAATCGTTTAAGCGATTTAAGCGCGCGTCATCTCGCCCTTCGGGGGTATCTTTGACTTTGAAAATAAGTCGCAAAAGCTAGAAGAAGTAAATGGTCTACTAGAAGACCCTAAAGTTTGGGATAACGCCAAGAAAGCCCAAGAATTAGGCAAAGAAAAACGTTTGCTTGAGCTGGTAGTGCATAACTTGCAAAATCTTGAAAATGGCTTAAATGACAGCCAAGAGCTTTTTGAAATGGCGCGGGAAGAAAATGACGATGAAACACTGTTAAGTGTGGATGCAGACACGCAAAACATTGAAACGCAAATTGCCGCTATGGAATTTAGGCGTATGTTTTCAGGGGAGTTGGACGCTAATAATTGCTTTATTGAATTTCAATCGGGCAGTGGCGGCACCGAGGCGCAAGACTGGTGCAATATGTTGTTGCGCATGTATCTGCGCTACGCCGAGCGCAAAGGCTTTAAAGTGGAAGTGCTGGAATTATCCGATGGCGATGTGGCGGGCATTAAAGGCGCATCAATAAAAATCACAGGTGATTATGCCTATGGTACTTTACGCACCGAAAATGGTGTGCACCGCTTGGTGCGTAAGTCGCCATTCGATAGCAACGCCAAGCGCCACACCAGTTTTGCCAGTGTGCAGATTTTCCCAGAGGTAGACGATTCAATCGAAATCGATATCAATCCTGCCGATTTACGCGTAGATACCTATCGTGCAAGTGGCGCAGGCGGTCAGCATATCAATAAAACTGATTCTGCCGTGCGTATTACGCATTTGCCAACAAATGTCGTTGTGCAATGCCAAAATGACAGAAGCCAACATCGCAACCGCGAAGAAGCCATGAATATGTTGAAAGGCGCGCTTTATAATTTAGAACTAAATAAGCGCAACGCCGACAAACAAGCCTTAGAAGATGCCAAAACCGATATCGGCTGGGGACATCAAATTAGGTCTTATGTATTAGACCAAGGCCGCATCAAGGATTTGCGCACCAATGTGGAGATTGGCAATACGCAAGGTGTGCTGGATGGCGACCTTGACCCATTTATACAAGTAAGTTTGAAGCAGGGAGTTTAAATTTAGATATTGCAAGCCTAAAAACAACGCTATATACTAATGCTATATACAAAAAATGGGTGCGATAAAATGAGCTTAAGTACCATATTCACTAACAACCGTTCGCAAGCGGTCCGCCTGCCAGCTGACGTGCGCATGCCTGAAGATGTGAAACAGGTTACCGTGCGCGCCAGAGGTAAAGAACGCATTATTGCACCACTAAAGTCTAGCTGGGATAGTTTTTTTATTGATGGCGTGCGGGCAACGGATGATTTTATGACAGATAGAGCAACACAAGTACAAGCAGAGCGCGAAAGTCTAGATTGAATCAGTTTTTGCTTGATACTAATATTGTTATTTATGTCATTAAGCGCCGCCCAATCGAGGTGATGGATATTTTTAATCAAAATGCCAGCCGCATGGCGATTTCTAGTATTACCTTAGCCGAATTGGTTCATGGTGCCGAGAAAAGTATTAAGCCTGCCCAAAATTATGAGGTGATAGAAGATTTTTGTAGCAGGCTTGAAGTATTGCCTTACGGCGCAAAGGCGGCGCAACACTATGGAAGTATTCGTGCTGCCTTAGAAAAAGTGGGTCAACCAATCGGTATTAACGACATTCATATTGCGGCTCATGCGCGCAGTGAAGGGCTAATATTGGTTACTAATAATTTGCGTGAATTTGACCGCGTACCAGCGTTACAACTGCAAAACTGGGTAGTAAATAAATGATGGTGGGTTAAGTTGGACGCATTCTTAAAGCTGATAAAATTGCACATTGAGTATCAATAACAATGCAATAAAAGTATTTTGAAAGTAAATAATGACAGACCAATCTGAAGTAATTTCTCAAGACGAAAACCATGTCATCGCTGAGCGTCGCGAGAAGCTTAAAGCCTTACGTGTGGCGACTAATGGCGTGGCTTTCCCTAATGATTTTAAGCCTTTGCACAAAGCCGATGCTTTGCATAAACAATATGATGAGTTGGATAAAGAAACATTAGACCCACAAACCATTTCAGCCACTGTGGCTGGCCGTATGATGTTAAAACGTGTGATGGGTAAAGCCAGTTTTGCGACCATTCAAGACGCAAGCGGCAGAATTCAGTTATATATCGCACGCGATGAAGTGGGTGAAGAGATTTACGAAAGCTTTAAACATTGGGATATGGGCGATTTTTTAGGTGCCACTGGCCGCTTGTTTAAAACGCGTACAGGCGAATTATCCATTCATGTGACCGAACTAAGATTACTGACTAAATCACTGCGCCCATTGCCAGAAAAATTCCACGGCTTGCAAGATCAAGAAGTGAAATATCGCCAGCGCTATGTGGATTTGATTACCAGTGAAGAAACGCGCGCAACATTTATTGCGCGTAGCAAAGTGGTTTCTGCCATTCGCAACTTTATGATTCAAAACGAATTTTTAGAAGTCGAAACGCCGATGTTGCACCCGATTCCAGGTGGCGCTTCTGCCAAACCGTTTATCACGCACCACAATGCACTGGATATGCAGATGTTTATGCGCATTGCCCCTGAGTTATATTTAAAGCGTTTAGTGGTTGGTGGTTTTGAGCGCGTGTTTGAGATTAATCGCAATTTCCGCAATGAAGGTTTAAGCGTTCGCCATAATCCAGAATTCACTATGATGGAATTTTATGCTGCTTATACGGATTACCAATGGTTGATGGATTTTACTGAGGCGACAATTCGCGCCGCCGCGATTGCCGCACGCGGCACAGCGGTGTTGACTTATGACGGAAAAGAAGTCGATTTAAGTAAACCATTTGAGCGCTTAACGATTGTGGGCGCGATTCAAAAATTTGCCCCAAAATATACGTTAAGTCAGCTTAACGATGCCGATTTTTTACGTGCAGAAATATTAAAACATGGAACAAAGCCATTCGACCATGCAGGTTTGGGCGCATTGCAATTAGCGTTGTTTGAAGAAACAGCCGAAAGCCAGTTGTGGCAACCGACATATATTATTGATTATCCGGTTGAAGTTTCACCTTTAGCACGCGCGTCTGACAAAAATCCTGAAATCACCGAACGCTTTGAGTTGTTTATTACTGGCCGTGAAATGGCCAATGGATTTAGCGAACTTAACGATGCGGAAGACCAAGCGGCGAGATTCCAGGCGCAAATGAAAGCCAAAGAAGCAGGCGATGCAGAAGCGATGTATTACGATGCGGATTTTATTCGCGCGCTGGAATACGGCATGCCACCAACGGGTGGTTGCGGTATTGGCATTGATCGTTTGGTGATGCTGATTACCGATTCGCCTAGCATTCGCGATGTGATTCTGTTCCCGCATATGCGGGCAGAGGCATAAAACACAAAATTGTTCATAACTTAATTGCTTTGAAACTTAACGCCAGCTTTTGAAAACAAAGCTGGCGTTTTTTATTGTGGAACAGATACAACACTATGGTTGTGTTGGTTCAAAAAATAGTCATATGTCACTTTTTTGTCATCAAATTGTCACACATGAACATCAAAATTCACCTCGTCAAAGAATATTAATTTTTAACGATTTTTAACAAGGAAATTTTGATGAGCTTTAAATTACGTCAAGCAGCGATTGCAGTAGCTGGTACGCTGTTACTCACAACTGGGCTAAGTGCAATGGCCGACAGTACAACAGATATTGTGAATGCGTTAGTTAGTAAAGGCGTATTAACTGAGGAAGAAGGCGCTTTATTAATTAGAGGTCGCACTGGAGAAAAAGAAAGTGCAGAAAAGAAAGCTAAAGATCAGGCTTCTGTTAAGGTAGGTAAAAAGGGCTTAGAAGTGGAAAGTAGTGATGGTAATTTTAGCGTTAAATTAGGTGGTCGTATGCATGCCGATGTCACATCATTTCAAAATGATGACAATTTAAGAGCCAGAGGCCCGCTTACAAATGTAACGCCACTAGAAGCCACAAGCGGCACGGAAATACGTCGTGGTCGTATCGCACTGAGCGGTACGCTATATAAAGATTTTGATTATATTATTGAAACAGATTTCAGCGGAAATGCCACTGGCGTTAGAGACCTTTTTGTCAATTACAGAGGTTTTAAGCCGTTTGAAGTGACGGTTGGCCATCAAAAACATGCGATGAGTATGGAAATTCAAGAAAGCTCTAACGATATTATGTTTAATGAGCGCTCAGCCGTACAAGCATTAACACTTCCGTATTTTGACCGTGCAATTGGCGTTAACTTAAAAACATCTGGCGACAATTGGAATGTTCAAGGTGGTGTATACGGTGATTCTGTATCCCCACAGGATACTGCGTCTGTTGGAAGAAGCGATGAGGGCGGTGGCTGGGCTGTGCGTGGCACGTTTGCGCCAATTAATGAAGAGAGTCGTTTAGTGCATTTTGGTGCAAATATTGGCCAACGTAAAACCAATGATGCGAATAACCAAGCTAACAGTAACTCACCTGCGTTTGCGCTTAGATTAGCAAACAACTCAGGATTGTCCTTATCAAACACAGGCAACATTACTGGACTTGATCAAGTGACATTGGGTATTTTAGAGTTTTCAGCAATGTACGGTCCATTGTCGTTTCAAAGTGAGTTTGCTCAAGCAAAAGCTGAACGTGAACAGCGCTCTGATTTAGACTTTAATGCGTTTTATGTACAGGCAGGTTATAGCTTAACTGGAGAGTCACGCACATATAAAGGTTCAGATGGCGAATTTAAACGCTTGAAACCAAAAAATAATTTCAGTTTAGAAAAAGGTACTTGGGGCGCATGGGAAATAGCAGCGCGTTACGATCAGCTTGATTTGGTTGATGAAGATATTTTAGGTGGTGAGCAAAAGCGCGTGTCACTAAACTTGAACTGGTATATGAACGAAAATGTACGTTTGCTTGCTGGTTATACACATACATTCGACTTAGAAAATTCACCAATTGTAAAAGCAAATGGCGATCAGCCAGACAGCATAGATTTGTTGACATTGCGTACTCAATTTGCGTTTTAAATAGATTTAAATTTTTGTTTGTCATAATAGTAAGGGGTGCAGTCTCAATGCGCCCCTTTTTTTTTGATAATTTGCATGCACCAGAATAGTGTTAATCGTGCACTTTAAGCGTGCATTTCATTTAATTTTACTGCAAAACTTAACCATTATTTAGGGTTAATTAATCGTCTCCATCCGCTTTTTAAAAGGCTTTCAAGCCATATCTGGCAATATTTATTTAAGCTGGAATGCTAATTGCTGAATCATCATTAAAGCAACATTGTTTGTACTGCATCTTTGGTTTTAATCAAGATGAGTGGCGGATAGGAAAGCATGATGAAACACTACTTGGCGAACATATATACATTACTGTTACTTTTGTGCGTAGCAAATGGTGCATGGGCAATGCCAACTGACGAAACAGTGCGTGAGCTGAGTCATAGAGTGTTGCGCGTTAAAGTGAAACTGCCTAATGGAAATCTAGGCTTAGGTTCTGCTGTTGTCATCGCTAAAAACACAGTGATCACTAATTGCCATGTGGTCAATGATGCGACCAATGTTTCTGTAGTAGTGAATGGTGAGCCATATGCAGCTAGCGCGATTAAAGCCGATTGGCATCACGATTTGTGTATGCTGACTGTAGAAAATTTAGACGTACCAGCGGTGAAGTTTGGCGTCAGTAAAAATCTTCAATATGATGAATCTGTGTTTACTGTTGGCTATCCAGGCGAAACCGAGAGTCCTGTGAGCACATTTGGCATCGTAAATGGCTTATTTCCAATGGATGATAGTGTGATTATCCGTGCAAGTAGCGCGTTTAAATTGGGCGCCAGTGGTGGTGGCGCTTTTGACGATGCAGGTAATTTGATTGGAATTATTACGCTAAAAAGCAAAGGTAGTGATGCCTATTATTACTATATGCCTGTAGAGTGGGTGCAAGCGTTGATGAAAGTCCCTAGTGATGCATTAGATGTAAAAAGTAAAAAACCATTTTGGGCTTTTGCAGATAAAGAACGCCCATACTTTATGCGTGTAGTGTACCCATATCAAAGCGGCGATTGGGACAGCTTGCTAGCCATTGCGAAAGAGTGGTCTGAGCGCGAGCCAAATACAGCAGAGTCATGGTTTTACTTGGCGAGTGCCGAATTTGCCAAAAAGGACTATATCAATGCTGAGGCACATTTTCAGCAAGCTTTGGAATTAGATAAAAGCCATTTAGAGGCAAGTGAAAGTCTTGCTAAAATCTCGGCCAAATTAGCGAACGTAAGCCTAGCATCAAATTAAACTGGATATTGGATTAGCCGTTTATTTGCGTGGTATGAATAACGGGTGTAACTTCTGCATTCAGTTGCTTTAAGTGACGGTATAACATGCGTGTTTCAAGTAAATTCCACACACGTAGCATCGCCTCAATGGTGTCAAACGGTTTAGTTAAAAAGTCTTTTGCGCCTAGCGCAAGGGCTTTTCGTTTGGCAGCGATTGTGGCGTCGGCGGTTAAAACTAATACTGGTAAATATTCGTCTTTCGGAATATAGCGAGACAACATTTCTAACACGGCGTAACCATCTAGCTCTGGCATCATTAAATCTAGCAAGATTAGATCAGGTTGAAATGCAGTAAATAAATCAATCGCGCGTGTGGAATCCGCAGTGCTAATCACTTGCATAAAGCCTTCTCTTGCCAAGAGTTCTTCTAATAAACGCAAATTGGCTTCTGCATCATCTACTATTAAAATCTTTGCATTAAGCATTTCGGCTTCTGTCATAGGGTATTTTCTTTTTCAATAATTTGTTTTAATTTTTGATTAAACAATGCGATATTTAAGGGTTTGGTAAAGTAATCGGTTGCGCCTTTTGAAATTAAGCGTGAAATAGTCTCAGACATTGCGTCAGCGCTCAGAATAAAAATAGGTAATTGTGAATATACTTTATTTTGCCTTAATTCTACTAAGAGATCCTCCCCAGAACCATCAGGTAAACTTAAGTCAATGAGCAAAATTTCAGGTTGAATATTTGTGAGTAATTCTTTAGCTTGCTTAATAGTATTCGCTGTGTAAAGTCTTAAACCTTTTTGTCTGCCAACAATAGCTTCTACAAGTGCGCGATTACTTGCATTGTCTTCCACATAAATAATAGTATGTTTTTTATTTGAAACCTCAACTGTTTTGATTTGCTGGGAGGTATTCGGGCTGACGGCTGATTTTTCAGGTTCGCTAGCCGTTAACTCTATCCAAAATAAACTTTTATTCTTGGCAATATTAATTGTGCCATTCATAGCATTAATGATTTGTTTAGAAAGCGCCAAGCCAAGCCCAGTTCCTTCGATTTTTGTATTTTCTGCTCCAAGTCTATCAAAAGGCGTAAATACCCTATTTTTTAATTCTTCAGATATGCCTTTGCCTAAATCTAATACTTCAATATAGATGACTTTGTTTTTTTCATAAGCGCTAAGAGTGACTGTTGAATTGGGGGGGGCATACTTAAACGCGTTGGATAATAGATTTAGCACGACTTGTAACAACTTTTGATGGTCTGCAAGGGCAAATAAGTCTTGCTTATAATCCATTTTAATATCGATATCCCTAATTTTACCAAGGGGTCGAATATAGTCTACAGCCTCATTAAGAAGTTGGTAGATATTGACAGATTTTAATGAGATAGAGATATCGCCGGATTCGATTTTTGCAATATCAAGTACTTCATTGATTAGTTTTAATAAATGCTCGGCCGCACCTTTGATTAAGCTAACGCTATCTCGATGTTTAGATTGTGGTAAATCTTGCTCTAATAAATATGAAAACCCTAAAATTGCATTTAATGGTGTTCTAAGTTCATGACTTGTACGAGATAAAAATTTAGATTTTTCACTACTTGCCTCTAGAGCTTCAACTTTGGCGCTATTTGCGTCTTTAACACTTTTCGAAAGTAACTGAGAGGCATGATCAAGCTCTTCTGAAAGCTGACCTATCTCATCTTGACTGTTTAAAGTCAGTGAAACTGTTTCGCCATGCGCTAGTTTAATAGCATTATCACGCAATATTCTGATGCGATTCACGATTGTTTGTGAAAAAAACCAAGCAGCAAAGAGTGAACCTAAAATACTAATAAATGCTAATGCTAGACTTAAATTAATATAACGCTGACGTTGTTGATTGACTAGTTGTAGATTGTTTTTTATTAGTAAAGACTCTCGATTATCTATTTTTTCAATTTCTATGCGTAATTTATTAAGTGTATCTGTTTGGTTTTTAAATTTATTTACCAAACTTTCTGAAGACTTATCTATATTAGAACGTGATATTGCTCTTAAACTGGCTAAATTTTCTAGAATTAATGGTGTAAGATCATCACACCTTCTTTTTACTTCAGCATCTTTTACATTTTGTTTTAGATCTGTAAGAATTAATGGAATTTTTTCGTCAGCAACTTTATATACTTTTAAAAAATCTTTATCTCCTGTGAGCAAATAATCTCTCACAGCAGTAGAGGCCTCTAATAGTTGTGCATGCATTTCCTTAATATTTTGCTGGTTTGTTAGAATTTCGCGCAAACGATTTTCAAGATAAACACTTTTTTGCTCTTCAAAATATAAATTTAGGAATGAAAAAAGTAAAATACTCAGTGGTAAAGAAATAACTAGGACACCTTTAGTGGCTAGAGGAAAATCTTGCCACTTTTTGGCAATCAATTGAATTGGATAAGACAGTAGTTCTTTTAATGACATTGTTGGTTTTGGGATGTCTGTCATGTTTAAAAAGTTGTTAATTTAAGCTTTATATCCTAGTTCAACTGCTTTGACTGCAGCTTGAGTTCTATCTTTTACATTTAATTTATTTAAAATCCGCTCCACATGAATTTTTGCAGTACCAGGTGCGATACCTAATTTATTAGCTAGTTCGATGTTACTTAACCCTGCAGGCATTAAAGCAAATATTTCACGCTCTCTAGGAGTTAAGTTTTCTAAAATAGCTCTATCTACAACGGTTTGTTCACGTGGTTGCTGTTGTAGCATTGCGACGCCAATCATGCCTGCAATGGCGTGTAAAGTTTGCAAATCTTCTTGCGACGGCTGCAGCTGCTTGCCAGACAGTGCAATGATACCTAAAGAGCGTTGGTTAAAAGCAATCGGGATAATACAATCTTGGAAGTTTGCGACATCAGTATGTGTCCATAAATGTTTACCAGCGTCTTGCTGTACATTAAATTTCACAGGGTTTTTGAGCATGTTTGCAAGCACTCCCATCATTGGGATGCGTGCGCCTATTGGTAGCGCAGCCCCGCGATTACTAATCACGGTAAGCTTGCCCATATTTTCGGTGGCAATTAAACCAAATTCAGCTGCAAGCAGCGTACACAACTCATTCAATAGATTTGTGGCTGATTCTTGATTCCAGCCATGCTCAAATAATTTTTGCCCTAAATTGAAGTATAGCCTCAAATAAGCATCATTTGACTGTGTTTTTTTGAGCGATTGCCTCAGTTCACGTGCGCTTGTAGGTTGTTCCATATCAACACCTATGTCATTTCGTATATGCCGTTTAGTATATACCGATATCCCCCTATTGGCGGATTTTTCTCACACAAAACCACTTCATAATGCAATCCATCGAGAAAGCATATATGAAACTCGAAATTAACTAACAAACTAAATTGGAGAAGATTATGAAAAGTTTAAAATTAGCAGTCATCGTAAGTGCAGTAATGTTATCAGTATCTGGCTTAGCACAAGCAGATGGTACCGAAAGACTTAACCACAATTTTATGTCTAAACGTGCATATCAAGCACCAGTAGAAAATAACAAATCAAACAAAGCAGATGAGCAATTTGAAGGCGCAACATTAGTCCCAGCTGATGAGAACAGTGCAGAGGTCAAAAATGCACGTAACCTGAAACAATTAAAAATTAACTCACTTAGCAGACGTCCTTACATGGAATAAGCAGATTAAACAAACTTATATATTAATTAGAGAAAGAAATTGGAGAACATCATGAAAAATATAAAATTAGCAGTAATAGTAAGCGCAGTCATGTTATCAGTTGCTGGTTTAGCACGAGCTGATGCGACAGACAGACTTAACCACAACTTTATGTCTAAACGCGCATACCAAGCACCTGTAGAACATAGCAATGCTAATAAAGCAGATGCAGAATTTGAAGGCGCAACCTACAGCCCAGCAGATGTGAATGATGAGAGTGTTGCGACACAAAACTCGCGCAACCTCAAACAATTGAGAATCAACTCATTTGCTAGACGTTCTTTTGCTGGATAACTCATCTAAATAGCAATTATTTGCTACTTTGATTAATAATGAGGTTAGGCAAAAAATGTAGCCTAGCCTTTTTTTATCTTTTGTGTGGCTAATGATTCGTTTGTAGTCAATGTTTAAGATTTTCTTAAATTTGCCTCTGATCTAGTAGTTATCTTTTATATATTAAAAAGCAATGCCTATTTTTATTTGATAAATTGCCAGTCATCTTTATAAAGTCGACTAATTTGCGAGGACTCGTAATCTACACTAAATAAATAAAGCCAGTTGTTGTTTATTAAATTTTTAACAAATGCATGTTTATTGACGATATCTTGTATAGCTGACTGTGGTGCATCAAGATATACAGAAAGTCGGAGTGGTTGGTGCATCCATTGTTTACCATCATGCAGAGATTGGATTGATAATCCTATACGTAAATCGCCACCATTACCCTCGAATACACCAAGATTGCCACCAACAACGTTATGCAACACTTTGTTGCCAGTACCATATTTCGTATTATCAGTTACTGATGCATAGTATTGCATGTTTATCCAATGCGTAACAATCATTGGCGCAGTCATAATCAGTTCTAGTATTTTAAAGTCTTTATCTTTTTGCCATATATAGTCATGTAGAAAACTTCGTCCCTGCAAATTAATGTGCGTTGTTCGACTACGAGGAGCAACAATAAAACAAGCATTATTTGCTAAGCCCCATTCAGGACGCACTTGAGACCAATCTTTGGTGCGATTCAAAATAGATTTAGTAATCACTTCTGCTTTGTTTGAGGCAATGCCCAATTTAGAAGAGCGCTCAATTCTAGCAAGGCTACTTGCCGTCGCAAGCCAAGTATTGATTTGTCGCATTTGTTCTTCGTCTACACCCTGTTTTTTTAAATCATAGAGCGTAATATTGTCATTAGTGGTGTTGTGTAAGCCTGCGATAAAAACAGTTTCTTTTGGAATGCTTATACCATCTTGAATCAGACTTGCTCGTATTTCTGATGTGTTCAATAAATCAGCAAGAACACGTACATTGACTTCCCCAGTTTGTCCGCCACATGCGCCGCAATCAAGCCCAGCAGCATAAGGGTTGTTGCAAGTTTCACTACCATGACCAATTAACAAAACTACCGGTGCAAAGTTTTGAGTTAACGACATTGCACCTAAAATACCTGCCACTAAGTTCTTTTTGTCTATTAAGCTTAAGGCCCCTTGGTCATTAGATAAACTAAAACTAACTTCATTATTGGCATTAAGATCGTTAATAGGGTGCTGGTTGCTAGACGGGAAAAGACTCGCTTTAAGTAATTTATAGGCATAAAAAATACCTGTTGCTTCTACATAAGTGAAGGTTGCAGGGGCAGAACGACTAAACTTAAGCCAGCTAGCTTTAGATAAAAAATGATTGCGCCTTTTTGCGATAGTTGATTGCTGTGTATCGCTAATTTCTTGTACCTGCACTGCCGCTTTCAATAAGCCAGGTAATTGAGGTCGAACTAATTCACTGCCAGCCGGTTGGTATTCGATAGGTAAACCAAAGAAACCGGCAAAACCGATGGTTTGAATCTTTGCATCCTGTTTTTCTAGTGCACGCCGAATGACCTCTGAACGAACATCAATGCAGAAAGCTGCTTGCAATATAGGTTGTTCACTTTTAGTTTCACTGACATTTGTTTGGTTTAATAACAATGCTTGCAAGTTTTCTTGATAGGCAATTTCTGAGGCACGTTGCCAGCACCAATCTAATTGTTGAGCAGACAAATTGACCCCCATCATGGCTGGCCAATTGCGCATATTAGTACGCCAAGCTTGCTTGAGCTCTGCAGATTCGCAATGTCGCCAAATGACTAGAGCCCAAGCCATTCGAATTGCTAGCAGTTCATTCATTGCGCAATTATTTTTGCCATTTAGACGGTCTTGCCAGCGAAGATAAGCCACCCAGGATGCCCATCCGTTGGTACTGAGCAAGAGCGCCTGACAATAATCACAAATAAAGTCTTTGTCGATTGCTAATTCATCTATAGCTTCTGCAATTAAGGCTTTGGGTGTATCAGGCAAAGCTTTAAAAGCGCTAGATAAATGTTTTACACCCATCAAAATTTCGATACCAATATCTTGACGCACCATCGACAACCAGCTTTGATAAAGACCATTTTCTGATGGATAATCTAGCATACTGCCTTGGTTAAAAAATGCAGCACAAAACTGACTAACTTGATGCACTATTTCGTCGTGCCACGACATTTCATGGTTCAGGTTACGAGGGTTATCTAACAAATCACTTAACATTTGAATTTGCATCATCTTAGTTTTGGTTTTCAAATGGCTTACCAAAGACTCTTCTGTAATTTCAAGGTTTTGCTCTTTTGCAGCTTTTGATAAATGACTTGGTAAGATGTTTTTATTTTCCCATGCTTTTAAATAGTATTCGCGCGGCATTAAGCAGTTAATGTCGGCTAATGTTTTTAATTTAGCTGCCACTGACTCAAATGGTTGGTCGGTCATTTCCCACCATGGATTTACTGCGATAAATTGATCAAGTGGCCATGTAGGAGCAATTGAATTGCATGCTTTATCAATGGCCTCTTTAATTGGCGCGCTGAGAGTTTTAGTAGCGTTGTTTGATTTGATATGTTCGGTAGTTGTCATAATAATCTTTGTGCTTATCGGGTTAAGTTTATTGGCGAGAAGGTAGTTCTGCTGGCCATAGTTTAAAAGTTACACGCGTGACCCATTCATCTAAGTATAAGCCTGCATATAAATTTAGGTATAACCATTTTCCAAACTTACTGTAGGGGTGATAACGCAATACAATGTAGCCAAAAAATAGAGTAATAAAAATAACAATTACCCAAATGGTCATGAGATTGTTTAGTTGAAATAAATTATCGCTATTTGGTATTAGCATGCTAAATAGCAAATGCCAAACAATATAAAGTAATAGGACAACGAATGCCATTACACTGATATTGACTAATCTGAAGCTGTTGAATAAATTTTCACTAAGCAACAGGCAAAGTGAAATACTGACAATAGTAGCGATTACTATAAAGCCATTTTGATTATTAGCAAATGTATGGGTAATTAAAAATAATCCGATTACTAGCAGCGAGCCCAAGACGGCTCCTGCAATCCACTGAGTTAATGTAGGCGATGTCCTGACTTTTGATTTAGCAAGATTTTCCTGAAGATATTGTTGCACAACATCTCCCGAATTTAAAAATGTATATGCTTTATAAAATGAATGCGCAATGAGGTGAAGTAAAGCTAGTTCATATAAGCCAAGCCCACACTCAACCAGCATAAAGCCCATTTGTGCACAAGTCGACCACGCAAGCATGACTTTTATACTAATACGGGTCATCATAATTAAGCTGGCTGAGACCGCTGTAATTCCTCCAACCACCAGAAGTAGCCACTGAGCAATAGGGCTTTGAATCATAAGAGGTGATAGCATAATCATTAAGAATCCGCCCATATTGATAATGCCTGCATGTAAAAGTGCTGAAACAGGTGTTGGTGCTTCCATGACTTGCATTAGCCAACCATGCAACGGTAGTTGTGCGCATTTCAGTAATGCAGCGAGTGCAAACAAGATCGCAGCTAGATGGCTTATTAGGTTAGCTTCATTACTGCCAGGTTGATAGTGTTGCAATATATCTGAAATGTAGAAAGTATGATGTGAGTAATATAACAGCGCGATGCCTGCAATCATACAAAGGTCTGCAATGCGACTAATCAAAAACTTTTTATGTGCTGCTAATGCTGCACGAGGACGCTCAGGATAAAACATCAGTAAATGATGTAAGCCCATGCTAATCATTATCCAAGCAAATAAAAATATTAAAAAATGATTGCTGGTAATCACCACTGAAACACTCGCAAGAGTGATCATAAACCAGAATTGAAAATCATTTTCTTTGGGTTCATGTGCTAAATAATTTTTAGAGAACTTGATGATAACGAGTGCGACAATGGTAATTAACAGCAACATTACCATGCTGACAGTATCAATTCGTATAAGTTGATTGACCAGGCTAATAGCTTGATTTGTAAATCCAAATGCGTTGAGATGCATTGCAACAAAAGTTAAACAAGCAACAGTTGAAAGACCTAACGCCAGCCAAACTGTTACAAGTGAGAATTGCCATGCATGATCTTTAAGTTTGATTCCTAAAGCGCCTAAAATAAAAATGATAGGTACTGCAGTTACTAAAAGCTGCAAAACAAAGTTTACTGAGTTCATAATCCGGCCCCTGATTTATTTTGACAAATTATGAATGTATTGTTTATTTAAGTAAAATAGTTATAATTTAATAATTCGTTCTGTTTTATAGAACAATATGGATGGGTATATGAGTCGCATTAATTATCATCATCTGCATTATTTTTGGTCGGTAGCAAAGACAGGCAATTTAACGCTAGCGGCACAGCAATTACATGTGTCTCAATCGGCATTGTCTACGCAGATTAAGCAGTTAGAAGATGTAATTAATATGCGTTTATTTGATCGCTTAGGCAGAACGCTAGTTTTGACTGAAGCAGGTCGCATTATTTTTGACTATGCTAATGAAATCTTTAGTAAAGGTGAGGAGCTAGAGGCCTTCATCAAACAAGGTCAACAGTCGCATTATCAATTAATACGTATTGGCTCTACTTATACGCTCTCGCGTAATTTTATGGAGGCTTTTGTAGCGCCTTTGCTACCACGAGATAATGTATCGATTAGTTTGCAATCTGCAAGGTTAGATGACTTGCTGCAACGTTTAGAAAAGCACGCTCTAGATGTCGTGTTATCTAATATCAGTGTACAAGGAAATGCACAGAATAGATGGCGTTGTCAGTTAATAGCGCGCCAACAAGTATCGGTTATTGGGCCTGCGAATATAAAACATGGTAAGCTATTTCCACAAGATTTCAAACAATACCGATGGTTATTACCCAGCCAGCAAAGTGAAATTCGTGGTGCATTTGATTCACTATGTGGGCAATGGCAATTTGAGCCTGATATATTAGCCGAGGTAGATGATATGGCGATGCTTCGTTTGTTGGCACGCGACTCAGGCGCATTATCAGTGTTGCCAAAAGTAGTGGTTCGTGATGAAATAAGTCGCGGTGAATTGGAAGAGTATGTCGTTTTGCCAAATGTATTCGAGAATTTTTATGCGATTACGACAAAAAAAGATTATCAACCAAGTGCGCTTTCAGAGTTGTTACAGCAGCAAAGTGATAATTTATTAAGTCCTTAAGTGTGTAAGGTCACATTATTAAAACTCAAGACTATCTAAGCATTTATAAGATTTTAAACCTAAATATAAGAGAGTACATGTATACACATCCGCAAATCGATCGTAAAACGCTTACACCCAAAATGGCGCTTGATATTTTAATAGAAGGCAACGAGCGATTTGTCAATAATCGCTCAGCCAACCGTGAGTATTCCAGTATTGCTAATATTACCAAGTTAGAGCCTCGCCCATTTGCGTCTTATTTGAGTTGTAGCGACTCGCGAGCACCAGTAGAATTAGTTTTTGATCAGACACTTGGCGATATTTTTAGCGTGCGTTTAGCTGGAAATATTGCGTCAGATAAAGCGATTGGTAGTTTAGAGTTTAGTACTAAATATTTAGGAAGTAAGCTTATTGTCGTAATGGGACATACTGCTTGTGGCGCAGTAAAAGCTGCTTGTGACAACTTTATGGATGGGCATATTGGTGAAATTATCAACCTGATTAAGCCAGCGATTCGTCATGAAAACACAATCAAAACTGCTGAAGATCGTACCTCTAAAAACCCAGACTTTGTCGAGAAAGTGAACCGACTAAGCGTACAGTATCAAATTGACACAATTATTCGTTGCAGTGATATTGTTGAAGATATGATACAAGCCAAACAAATTGCGATTATTGGCGCGGTTTATGATATCGCAACGGGGAAAGTGAAATTTTTAGAAGAGACTTACGTGCAGTAGTTGCCAGTGATTTCATATGAATAAAAAAGGCTTAAGTACATACTTGAGCCTTTTTTGATTAGAGAATTTTAGCGATGACCTTCTTTTGCCATGTTAATGCTGTATTTCGGGATTTCCACCACCAAATCATCACTTCCGACAATCGCTTGGCAACTCAAGCGTGATAGCGGTTCTAAGCCCCACGCTTTATCGAGTAAGTCATCCTCTTTTTCATCTGATGGATTCAAGCTTTTAAATCCCTCGCGCACAATCACATGGCACGTTGTGCAAGCGCAGGCTTGGTCGCAAGCGTGGTCGATGTCGATTTCGTTTTCGAGCAAGACTTGGCAGATGGATTCGCCCGCTTTCGCCTCAATGGCGGCGCCTTCTGGGCAAAGTTCAACGTGGGGTAATACAATAATCTGTGGCATTTTTTATATCTCTAATGTGCTTAAGTCTTGACCTGCAAGTGCAAGGCTCACGCTTTTATCCATACGTTTAGCAGCAAACGCTTCTGTAGCATTGTTTAATAATTCAGTAGTAGCATGTATTTCATCCGCAAGACCTGCCCTGTATGGCTCATGGATATTGGCTTCTAGGGCATCCATTTTAGCGCTAATTTCAGCTTTTTCTTCAGCATTTAATAAATCGCCATCTTTATCAAGTGCAGCTTTAATCGCCAATAATAAGCTTTCTGCGTCCACTTTTGCCTCAGCTAAGGCGCGCGCTTCTTTATCGGCCTCGGCCGCACCAAAACTACTTTGTAGCATTGTTAAAATTTGCTCTTCACTTAAACCGTAACTGGGTTTAACGACTATATTCGCTTCGATATTACTGGTGGCCTCAACCGCAGAAACGCTTAATAAGCCATCGGCATCTACCGTAAAGGTCACGCGGATTCTCGCAGCACCTGCCACCATCGGCGGAATGCCGCGCAACTCAAAACGCGCTAGGGAGCGGCAATCGCTTACTAACTCGCGCTCGCCTTGTAGCACATGAATGCTCATGGCGGTTTGACCGTCTTTAAACGTCGTAAATTCTTGCGCGCGCGCGATAGGCAGCGTGCTGTTGCGTGGAATCACTTTTTCCACTAATCCACCCATAGTTTCTAAACCCAGCGAAAGCGGAATCACATCTAACAACAATAAATCGGCATCACTTCTATTGCCCGCCAAGGTATTGGCTTGAATGGCTGCGCCAAGCGCCACCACTTTATCTGGGTCCAAATTGGTCAGCGGCGTTTGTTTAAAAAAGTCTGCTACTGCTAATCTAATTTGTGGCATGCGCGTAGCGCCGCCCACCATGACCACACCTTTAATGTCTTCAATCGAGAGCCCTGCATCGCGCAATGCTTTTTTTGTAGGCGTTAACGTTTTTTGCACTAGTGTTTGTGTGAGCTCGTTAAATTGTTTGGTGGTGAGCGTTACATTAATGAGCTCGCCCGTACTCAATACACTGGTAATTTGCGCTTGTGCGTGGTCAGTGAGCCACTCTTTGGCTTCACGTGCTTTGGTGAGTAATAACCTTGTATCATGTGCATTTACTGGCTTACATTTACTTTCTTCTAATATCCAGCAAAAAATGCGGCGGTCAAAATCGTCACCGCCCAGCGCACTGTCGCCATTGGTGGCCAGCACCTCAAACACACCTCTAGATAGTTTTAAAATAGACACATCAAACGTGCCGCCACCCAAATCATAAATCACATAGGTGCCTTCACTGGCATTGTCTAAACCATATGCCACAGCAGCTGCGGTAGGCTCATTAAGTAAGCGCAACACATTTAAGCCCGCAATTCGCGCAGCATCTTTTGTGGCTTGGCGCTGAGCATCATCGAAATAAGCAGGTACAGTGATTACCACGCCAACCAACTCACCACCGAGTGATTTTTCAGCGCGTGTTTTAAGGATTTTTAGAATTTCAGCTGATATTTCAACAGGACTTTTAATGCCTGCGCGAGTTTCGATTTGTAGCATTTCGTTGTTATTATCTACAAAGTGGTAAGGCTGCATTGAGATATCAATATCTTTTAAACCCCGCCCCATAAAGCGTTTGGCAGAGACGATAGTGTTAGCAGGGTCTTGCGACTGCGCTGCTTGTGCACTGTAACCCACTTCTACATTACCCTCTGGCAAGTAGCGCACCACGCTGGGGAGCAGGGCATGGCCATCATCATCTACCAGCACACTGCTCAAACCGCTTCGCACGGTTGCGACCAATGAATTTGTCGTGCCTAAATCAATACCAGCCGCCAATTTGTGCTGGTGGGGTGCGGTGGATTGACCGGGTTCTGATATTTGTAAAAGTGCCATGCGTTATGTTTATCTGTTGATTTTTATTATTTAGTCTTCAAGTTTTTCAATTACTTTGATGATATCAGCGCGAACCTTATCCATGAAAATCAATTTACGCGTGCTGTCGGTGGCATCTGCTAATTTGTTCTGTTTGAATTGGTTGGATAAGCCCGATTGTAGTTGCTTAGCTTCACTCGCAATGGTTTCTAGTAGGTTTTCCAAAGCGCTAATATTACGCGCATTTTCTGCATCTTCTACAGCTTCTCGCCATTCCATTTGCTGCATTAAAAAATCTGCAGGCATTTGATTGTTTTTTTCATCCACCGCAATAATGCCGCTCAAGCCTAATAAATAAGAACCTCTCAGGCCAGGTGATTTAAGTGTTTGGTAGGCTTCATTTGCGAGCGTGGCAGTCTGCATAGAGGTCAGTTTTTCACTTGCAGTTGCAGTCACAAAACGGTCCGGATGGTTATCAGATTGGATTTTTCGGAAGTTAGCTTCGAGCGCGGTAAGGTCGATATCAAATGTTGGTATTAGTCCAAACAAGTCAAAATAATTCAAACTCACCGCCGTTTTTATACTGTAAAGCTTTCACCGCAACCACATTCATCCTTCACATTTGGATTATTAAACTTAAAGCCTTCGTTTAAGCCTTCTTTAGTGAAGTCTAGCTCTGTGCCGTCGATATACGCCAAGCTTTTTGGGTCCACAATCACCTTGACGCCATGGCTCTCAAATGCCATGTCTTCAGGGTTTAAATCATCCACAAACTCAAGCGTATAAGCCATGCCAGAGCAGCCTGTGGTTTTAACGCCCAAGCGCAAACCAATGCCTTTGCCGCGATTGGCAAGGAATTTTTCTACGCGGTTAGCCGCAGCAGGTGTCAAACTAATTGCCATTACGCGGCCTCTTTAGCTGCTTGTTGTTTCGCTTTAATGTCGGAAACTGCCGCTTTAATCGCATCTTCTGCTAAAACAGAGCAGTGAATTTTGACTGGGGGTAAAGCGAGCTCTTCTGCAATTTCAGAATTCTTAATCGCATACGCTTGTTCAATCGTACGGCCTTTAAGCCACTCGGTCACCAATGAGCTAGACGCAATCGCAGAGCCACATCCGTAGGTTTTAAATTTTGCGTCTTCGATAATGCCATTGTCATCGACTTTAATCATCAGCTTCATCACGTCGCCGCAAGCAGGCGCACCCACCATGCCCGTGCCGACGTTTGGGTCATTTTTGTCTAAACTACCCACATTACGTGGGTTTTCGTAGTGATCTAAAACCTTGTCTGAATATGCCATATCAACTCTCCTAATGTGCGGCCCATTGAACTTTAGATAAGTCCACGCCGTCCTTAAACATTTCCCAAAGTGGGGATAACTCTCTTAATTTATCAATCTTTTCTTTCAATAATGCAATCGTGTAATCTACATCGGCCTCAGTCGTAAAGCGACCAATTGAAAAACGAATCGAGCTATGCGCAAGCTCATCACTGCGGCCGAGTGCGCGCAATACATAGCTAGGCTCAAGGCTGGCAGAAGTACATGCTGAGCCGCTTGAAACCGCAATGTCTTTAACTGCCATAATCAGTGATTCGCCTTCTACGTAATTAAAACTAATATTCAAATTATGTGGCACGCGGTGATCTAAATCGCCATTAACATAAGTTTCTTCAATGCTTTGCAAGCCAGCCAATAATTTATCGCGCAATTTACGAACGCGCGCGTTTTCAAATTCCATTTCTTCACGTGCAATTCTAAATGCTTCGCCCATACCCACAATTTGATGAGTGGCTAATGTGCCAGAACGCATGCCGCGCTCATGACCACCGCCGTGCATTTGCGCTTCAATACGAATACGCGGTTTGCGGCGCACATATAAAGCACCGATGCCTTTTGGGCCGTAGGTTTTATGCGCACAAAAGCTCATTAAGTCGACTGGCAATTTCTCTAAATTAATTTCTACTTTGCCAGTGGCTTGCGCCGCATCCACATGGAATATCACATTGTTTTCGCGGCAAATATGGCCAATCGCTTCAATGTCTTGAATCACGCCGATTTCATTGTTCACCATCATTACGCTGGCTAAAACAGTATCTGGCTGAATCGCCGCTTTAAATTTAGCTAAATCTACCAAGCCATTTGCTTCTGGCTGTAAATAAGTAGCCGTAAAGCCTACGCGCTCTAATTCGCGCACGGCATCAATCACCGCTTTATGCTCTGTCGCAATGGTAATGATATGTTTGCCTTTGGTTGCCGCATAAAAATTAGCGGCGCCTTTAATGGCTAAGTTATTCGATTCTGTTGCGCCAGATGTCCACACGATTTCGCGCGGATCGGCACCCACTAATTTGGCCACTTCTTCACGCGCATTTTCAACCGCTTTTTCGGCTGTCCAGCCAAACGGATGGCTGCGTGACGCAGGGTTGCCGTAGTGTTCCGTTAAGTACGGAATCATCATGGCGGCCACACGCGGGTCTACTGGCGTGGTGGCTGAATAATCTAAATAAATCGGGTCTCTGTCCATTTTAATAATGCTTACTTTCTCAATGCTATTAAATTTGCTATTAGCTAGTTTTTAAGCCGCTACAGCCGTTAAGTTTCTTAATCGTGCCAATTCATTTTCAAGTACTTTTAAAAATTGCTGTACTTGTTCATCTGTGTTTTCTAAACCAAAACTCACGCGGATAGCACCGCGTGCTAAATCTTTATCTACACCCATCGCCAGCAGAACATGGCTAGGTTCTGTGCTGTCAGATGAGCAAGCCGAACCGCTGGCAACCGCGAAGCCTTTACGATCTAGCGCCATCACCAAGGTTTCGCCATCCATATTCTCAAAAGCAAAAAAGCTGGTATTCGGAATACGTTTTTCTTGTTGGCCGAATAAGGTAGCGCCTAGTTGAACCAAGCCTGTTTCGCATAAATCGCGCAAACGCTGCGTGTGTTGTGAAAATGTAGCCAAACTCTTAACAGCCAGTTCACAAGCCAAACCAAAACCCACAATCGCGGCAACATTTTCAGTACCGCTGCGCAAACCTTTTTCTTGTCCACCACCGTATAACAAAGGCTGAATATCCACACGTTTATCAATCACCAAAGCGCCTGCGCCAAGCGGGCCGCCAATTTTATGGCTAGATATTGTCATTGCATTGACATTTAAGTCAGCAAAATCAATCGCAATTTTGCCTAAAACTTGTACTGCGTCGGTATGCACAAGCGCTTTGTACTGGCGACTTAACGCTACAATTTCAGCTAAATCTTGTATCACGCCTGTTTCATTGTTCGCTAACATCACTGATACTAAATTAGTGGGGGTTGCTAATACATTATGCAAGTGATGCAGGTCTAATTTGCAATGTGCATCCACATCCACACGACGCGCTTGCCAGCCGCGCGATTGCATGGCAAGGGCAGGGCGCGACACGCATGGGTGTTCCACCGCGCTGGTGAGTATTTGGCCATGACACAAATTGCTGGCAATGCCGTGAATCGCAAAATTATTTGCTTCTGTTCCGCTTGCTGTAAACACCACTTGCGACGGATGCGCATTCACCGCATCGGCTACCTGCTCACGCGCATGTTCAACTGCAGCACGCGCGGTGCGACCAAAGCTATGGCGACTGGTCGCGTTGCCATGTTGTTCCCTCATAAAAGGTAACATCGCTTCTAAGACTTCAGGCCTTAGTGCGGTTGTGCTGTTATGATCAAAAAAAACTTGGCTCATTTTAAGCGTTAACTTCTTCGCAAGTGTTTTGCGTGCAAGGCTTGGTCTGGCTGATTTTAGACTGTAAGCCGCGTGGCGAAAAATGTACCTTTTTATTGGCTAAGTCACCATCGTTTTGGCGCTGATTTTCAACCATATCTGCCAAAGTTACACCTGATAGATAATCTAAAATCTTATTATTCAGCGATGCCCATAAGTCATGCGTCATACAACGACCTGTATCGTGACAATTCTCTTGCCCACCGCACTGTGTAGCATCAATTAACTCATCCACCGCGGTAATAATATTAGATACTGAAATTTCCGCATGCGCTTTAGCCACACGATAACCACCGCCAGGACCGCGCACGCTGGTCACTAAACCTTGACGACGTAAGCGCGAAAATAATTGCTCTAAATATGAGAGCGAAATTGCTTGGCGTTCACTAATGCCAGCCAAAGTGACAGGGCGACTTTCACCCAACTCGCTTACTTCGTTTAAAGCAAGGTCTAGCATTGCGGTAACTGCAAAACGGCCTTTAGTGGTTAATCTCATAAATAATAGTTTGTTGGCTCAATAATTAACGTAATTGTATAATAACCTACTAATTTAGTCAATTATTAAGTCATTAAGTTCAGCGACTTATAAAGATTCAAGTTAAGGGTATCTCTATAGGTTTAAATTTCTAAGTCAAACAAGGCGCGATTAAAAAATAATTACGCTGCATATAGTTGATATGTAAGGAATTATTTTTTATGAGCAACGCCGTGTGACGACGAAGTTTGAATTTATAGGGATGCCCTTAATGCTTTTTAGAGGCAAACGCTTCTGCCAATTCCGCATCCGCTTTTGTGTCATCAATTTTAGCTAATTGCGCTTTTAATAAAGCCAGCTCAGCATCTTGCTTGGTGGCATGGTCTAGTAAGCTGTGAATAGCTTTTGTGATGGGGTCATTATTCTCATCCCCAATGGCGTAGGCACTAAAGCCAATTTTTTGCGCCGTTTCATCGCGTTTTTTAGCTTTTTCTTCCTCTAAAATTCGCGCAGGAATACCTACCGCAGTTGCATTTTCAGGTACATCCTTCACTACAACGGCATTGCTACCGATTTTAGCGTTTTTACCAATCGTAATCGGGCCAAGCACTTTTGCCCCCGCACCAATCACCACGCCTTGCTCTAAGGTTGGATGACGTTTGCCCTTGTTCCATGATGTACCGCCCAATGTTACGCCATGATACAAAGTACAGTCATCGCCAATCACCGCTGTTTCACCAATTACCACGCCCATGCCATGGTCAATAAACACGCGATTGCCAATGGTGGCGCCTGGGTGAATCTCAATACCCGTTAAAAAGCGACCAATATGCGAAAAAAATCGCCCAAGCCAGAAAAAACGCGCCTGCCATAGCCAATGACTAAAGCGATGCATAATCAGCGCGTGCACACCCGGGTAAGTAGTCAGAATCTCAAAATGCGTACGCGCCGCTGGATCGCGGTCAAAAACGATTGAGATATCTTCTTTAATATGCTTAAACATACCTATTTTTTATAAAAAAATTAAAGCGATATTATGTCATAAAAATAAATTGTTGACTAATTTAGTAGGTTTAATTAATTTGAATTTTTCTTGATTTTTATTTGATGAGATTATATTGATACGGCAATATTCAGATATGGCTTGTTTTTAATTTAAAACTATATAATTAATAAATAAATTTTAGTAAATTTATGAAAAATAAATGTGGTCTGTCCCATACTACTCTCAAAGCTTTTCTATAATAAAAATCAAACAAATAAATAGTTCAATCAACAGAATGCAGGGATAGAAAAATGCAAGGCAATCTAACATCAACGATTAGGCGAATTAAGGAAAAGCAAATGAGCTGTGGAGCAAGCAGTAAATCAATCAAGTCTGACCCAATTGGATTAATCCCGTTGATTTTTGTAATAGTTGCCTTGTTTGTATTTAAAGCCACTATAGTGAATGCAGAAGTAACATCTGATTTACTAGCGCTTGAATGGGAAAAGCTCCGTGCCGCGAAAAGTGTACTGACTACAGGAGGTTTCGCTGGAGCAAGGGGTGTGCGACGTGGTGATGTTCCTGAAATTAATGATCCTGAAGAGCGCTTCTTACGCTCAGCTTGCCTTTACCATACGGAGCGACATGATCAAATTAGTGAATTAATTGATATTTTGAAAGCATCAGATTTTAGACCCGACCCTAGACCACCATTGTTTGTTAAGAACCCCTTCTATAAGGGAAAGAGTATGGATGAGTGGTTTATGGAAACAGGTGGCAGGTACATATTTACATTAGCTGACAATAGCAAGGTAAGGCTTGTTTATAAAGAAAACACTTGGTTTATAACTGATCCGCCAAAGTTTAATGGTTTTAAATTAAGAGCATATGACATACAGGATGTGAAGCTTGAGCGCTGGTTATTTTATTTGCCTCCAGCCACATTAATAGACTCATCGACGGTAGATGGGGATCAGTGCGAAATTATTAGGAACAAAAGAATTTACGAGTTAGGCATGTAACTAGTTACGGTTGGCCTAGCTGAGCATGATTTAACGAAACCTTCGACAATACCAATAGACAAGACAATAGGGGACAGACCACGATTAATGGATCAACTTAATATTTACTATGTTTTCTTGGTTCTTGCGTCAGTGTTAATACACCTCTTAGTAAATTCACTTCCTCTTTTTCCAGCCTTGCCCGCGCGTAGATTCTGCGTAAACGCTCGCTCAATTTTTTAGGTGCGGCAGGGTTTAAGTAGCCGATATGTAACAGTGTTTGCTCTAAATGCGCATAAAAACCTTCTAAAGCATCGTTAGTCGCCAATTCAGTGGCTTCTGGCGCATCGATTTTTCCTTCTAAAATTGCCATACGTATTTCGTAACAAACCACTTGTACGGCCGCCGCTAGATTGAGTGATGAATATTCTGGATTAGCAGGAATCATCGCCAGCATTTGGCAGCAATCCAGTTCAGCGTTGCTTAAGCCGCTCATTTCAGTGCCGAATACAAATGCAATCGGTTGATTAACCGCGATTTTACTTGCTTCAATGGCTGCGGTGCGCGCGCTGACTGTTTCATGGGATAAATAGCGTTTTCTGGCGCTCATTCCTACTGCAAACGCACAGCCTGTTAGCGCTTCGCTAAGTGTTTCAGTCACTACCGCGCGTTCCAACAAATCGGCTGCGCCAGTAGAAAGTGCAGTGGCATGCGCATCAGGAAATTTATCAGGTTTAACTAAATATAAATGCTTTAAGCCCATGGTTTTCATGGCGCGCGCGGCAGAGCCAATATTGCCTGGATGGCTGGTTTGGCATAACACAACTCTAATATTATCGAAAATACGACTTTTATTATCCGATTCAGAGCTGGGAATAATTGACTGTGACAATTTGGGGATGCGCCTATTAATGCTAAAATGTTATTTTAACAGCTCTTTAAAATTGTTTTTTGCTGATTTTCACTACAACTTTCAATATGCACATGGCTAAAAGTCGGTGAATGTGGTGGATAAAGCGCAAGGCGCAAAATTAATTAACACTGCAGACAGTACACATAGTACGGCAAAGTGTTAATTAATTTTGCAACGCCGCGATTTGCCATCGCAATGATCGAATTTTTGACTTTAAGTAAAGATAACAAACATGCATCCCATGCTAATCAATGCAGTAAAAGCCGCGCGTGAAGCGGGCCGTATTATCAACAAAGCTTCTAATGATGTGGGCGCGCTAACCGTTCAAAGCAAAGACTTTAACGATTTTGTGAGTGAGGTCGACCGCTCAGCTGAGCAAGCGATTATTGATACCTTAAAATACGCCTACCCAGACCACGGTTTTTTGGGTGAAGAGAGCGGTAATACCAACCAAGAATCTGAAAATATCTGGATTATTGACCCCTTGGATGGCACCACCAATTTCTTGCATAATTTCCCTGTGTATTGTGTTTCTATCGCTTTGCAGCAAAAAGGCGTACTGACGCAAGCAGTGATTTACGACCCAGTAAAAAACGATTTGTTTACTGCCACCAAAGGCCGTGGTGCATTTTTAAATGACAAGCGTATTCGCGTGGCGAATCGCAGCAAATTGCAAACTTCATTAATTGCTACTGGCTTTCCATTTAAAGATTTTACGCACTTAGATACTTACATGGATATGCTAAAAGATATGATTAAAAGCACCAGCGGCATTCGCCGCCCAGGCTCTGCTGCACTCGATTTAGCTTATGTGGCAGCTGGTTATACTGATGGTTTCTTTGAACTGAATTTATCCGCATGGGATATCGCCGCAGGCGGTTTGCTGGTGCAAGAAGCGGGCGGTATTGTGGGTGATTTTGAAGGCAACGAAAGCTGGCTAAGCACAGGTAATATTGTGGCGGCTAACCCAAAAGTATTCTCACAAATGTTGCAGGTGTTAAGCCCGCATTTAACCAACGCGCAAAAAACGCAATTCGCTTAAGGCACTGAATGCTAGCCAGCGTGTTTGAACAATATGCGGCGGACTCACAGAATCCGCAGCGCGATATACAATTAATCGCTGATTTAATTGCAAAAATCCGACCAGAAAAGCCGCACGAGGTAGAGGCGGCTATCAAAGCCATTCAGGCTTTATGCTATTTGTTGCATCAAGATTCAGCAAAAGCGCAGCTATTGCGCGATGCCATATTGCAATTGCTAAGTGAGCGCAAACCAATCTCTTTGTATTTGATTGCGCGCCACTCGGTATTTACAGGATTTTTTACCGAATTACGCAGACGCATATCACATAAGTTTTTGCCAGAAGCGGTAGATACTGCTTACTTAATCGATTTATTTGCCTTATTTTTTACCAAAACCACCGATGCCCGCTGGGTTTTGGCGGTGCCTGATGCAGTCTGGCTTGAGTTGATTGATGCGCTACGATTTGATGAAGCGCCGTCTACACTAACTCAGTCTTGCAGGCAGCATATGATTGCCGCTTCGCAAGCATTGTCTTATCGAATAGCGGCTTTGGGACTAGAGCCAGAGCTGTTGCGCAATTACCCAGAGCTGGAAAAACATACATCTCCTTTTATTGCGCAGCAAGAAGAGTTAGCCGCGCTTTTTGGTCAAAATACAGGTGAAATTGACCATATTCTGGTGATGCTGGATCAATGCCGCGTGATTGTTAGCAAAATCCGTCGTAATAGCGTGCAAACTGGTACCAGTATTCGCCTGACTAATTTGTTGCAGCGTATGTCGCAGCAAATCGCGCGTTTAGAAACATTGCTGCATATTTTAACCAAACAATCATCGGCAACATTTGAAGCAAATGCCAATTTAGAAAAAGTGCATTTGTTTAAAGAGTTGGTGTATAGCGAATGCCACAAAAATGATGTAGGCGAGCATTGGCAAGAAAACTTAGAAGTGATGGCGCTGCGTGTCACAGAAAATGCCAGCCGCACAGGTGAGCATTATATTACCAATAATCGCCATGAATATTTTGCCTTAATGCGCTCTGCAATGGGCGCGGGCATGGTGATTGCAGCCATGAGCATGATTAAAATCTTAGTCGCTAAGTTGCACTTGGCGCCCTTAACCGAAGCCATTTTGTTTAGCCTGAATTATGGTTTTGGCTTTATGCTAATTCATATTTTACATTTCACCGTAGCAACCAAACAGCCCGCCATGACAGCTGCGGCGATTGCCGCCAGTATTGATGCTGCGGATAGTAAATCCAAAGAAATGAATCAGTTAATTGCCATGATTGCCAATACGGTGCGCAGCCAAATAGTGGCCATTTTTGGAAATGTTACCTTTGCAATTCCTACTGCAATGTTGATTGCTTGGATTTTTTTTGCCGTGTTTGACCAGCACTTTATTACGCCAGAAAAAGCACATCACTTACTTAATGATATTCACCCATTAAAAAGTGGCGCGGTATTTTATGCAGGTATTGCTGGGGTTTGTTTGTTTTTATCAGGCTTAATTGCTGGTTATCACGATAATTTGGCGATTTATAATAAAATTCCGCAACGCTTACGCGCCGTTAAATGGTTGCAAAAACTGTTGGGTGTATCGCGCTTAGATCGCGTAGCAAATTACATTGAAAATAATTTAGGCTCTCTGGCTGGTAATTTTTATTTTGGTTGTTTATTAGGCGGTATGAGTGCAGTTGGCGTTTTATTTGGCCTGCCGTTTGATATTCGGCATATCGCTTTCTCATCTGCTTTTGTGGGCTTTGCCACATTCGGTTTAGATTTTATGCTGACATGGCAAACTGTCACCTACGCTGCTTTGGGGTTAATGCTCATTGCATTCATGAATCTCACCGTTAGCTTTGGGCTAGCGCTCTATGTAGCAATGAAATCGCGCAAAATACGTTTTAAGCAATGGCGAGCGTTGCTACGTCAGCTGGCAAGCAGGCTGAATCAGCATCCAGCAGAATTTATAATGCCGCCTAAAAATTAGGCAATAACAAACAGTTAGTGAATGATTTGCGATTCTTCACTTAATGCACGGTTAACCAAATCGGCCATTTTAAATAATTGGTCATCTTCGCTTAGCATGACGCGATTGAAAAAATCAGCCTTGTAAGCTTCATCGCTGGCTAGTTTTTCAATATCAAACGGGCCCATTACTTTTCTACATTGCACCAAAAACTCAGCATAAACAGCATATACGTTTTGATTGTTCATTTTAAATTCATCCTTTTAATTAATGAAGTTGGTAAATGTAGAATTGCATAATGTATGCCACATCAATTAATTTTCTAACTATTTGTTTTTATTAACTAATTAATTATTATTTTTATTGATTATTCCGAAGAATGTCGAAATGCTTACAGGAAATGATGAAAATTTGAACAACTAGTTAAGTTAATTGATTGGCGATTTTAAATAAATACGGATGTTAAAAAGTGTAGGTGTTAAAAACTGAAATACCGCTGTTAAAATGGTCCATTATTACTAAAGCCGCACTACCACAAATCACTAGCCACAAATAGAGAACTGCACATTGATAGAATCAACTAAAGATAAGGCTGCAAACAGCCATACGCCAATGATGCGCCAGTATTTAGGCTTAAAAGTGCAGCACCCCGATATGTTGCTGTTTTATCGCATGGGTGATTTCTACGAATTATTTTTTGAAGATGCCGAGAAAGCGGCGCGTTTGCTTGGCATTACATTAACGCGGCGCGGCACCAGTAATGGCGAGCCGATTAAGATGGCGGGTGTACCTTATCATGCGGCAGAGCAATATTTAGCCAAGCTGGCCAAAATGGGCGAAGCGGTGGCGATTTGTGAGCAAATCGGCGACCCTGCAACCAGTAAAGGCCCGGTTGAGCGCGCCGTGACGCGTATTTTAACGCCTGGTACTTTAACCGACACTGCTTTGCTGGATGAAACCCGTGATAATTTATTATTAAGTATTTGTTTTGGTGATGGTTTAATTGGCTTGGCGCAATTAAATCTGACTTCTGGCGCGTTTGTTTTGAGCGAAATTGCCATTGGGCAGCTTTCGCAAGAGCTGGCGCGTATCAATCCAGCCGAAATCGTGTGTGAAGATAATTCGCAATACGAAACGCAAATAGCAATAGTTAACCAGCAAAAAGCCCCTAAAAAACGCTTAAGTAGTTGGCAATTTGATTTCGATAGCGCAATCGGTAGCTTAACCAAGCAACTAAATACGCGCGATTTAAATGGCTTTGGTTGTGCAGATTTAAAGCCAGCGATTTGCGCAGCGGGCGCTTTATTCGATTATGTTAAGCACACGCAACGTGCTGCATTGCCGCATATTCATACTATTAGCGTTGCATCGACTTCTGAAACAATTCAGTTAGATGCGGCAACGCGCCGTAATTTAGAAATCGATATGACCTTGCGTGGTGACGCATCGCCAACTTTATATTCACTGTTAAATACCACGCAAACCGCCATGGGCGCGCGCTTATTGCGCCATTGGCTGCATCATCCCTTGCGTGATAAAAACTTAATTATTAAACGCCATGATGCCGTCGCCGAGTTGTTAACCACTCAAAAGTATCAAGAATTACGGGTTAACTTAAAGGCGATTGGCGATATTGAGCGTATTACAACGCGCATTGCTTTAAAGACAGCTAGACCGCGCGATTTATCTGGCTTAGCTACCAGTTTGGCACAATTACCCTTGTTGCAAAATTTATTATTTTCCAGCAAAGCCATTTTGTTGGAAACGCTTGCGGCCAATTTGCAAGCGCCTTTGGCTGTTATTGATTTATTATGCAAAGCCATTCAGCCAGAGCCTTCATCATTATTGCGTGAAGGCGGTGTGATTGCTAATGGGTTCGATGCGGAATTAGACGAGTTGCGCAGTTTGCAAACCAATCATGGTGATTTTTTATTGCAATTTGAAGCGGCTGAAAAAGCGCGTACTGGTTTACAAAACCTAAAAGTGGAATACAACAGCGTGCATGGTTTTTATATTGAAATCAGCCGTGCACAGGCCGAAAATGCGCCAGCAGAATATCGTCGTCGCCAAACGCTCAAAAATGCTGAGCGCTTTATTACGCCTGAATTAAAAGCGTTTGAAGATAAAGTGCTTAGTGCAAATGACCGCGCTTTAGCACGCGAAAAAATGCTGTATGAACAAGTGTTAAATCAATTAATTCCGTTTGTAGCAGCTTTGCAAACCAACAGTGGCGCGGTAGCTAGCTTGGATGTTTTGTGCTGTTTTGCAGAGCGCGCAAAAAGTTTAAATTACGTTCAACCGCAGTTTACACAAGCACCAGGCATTGAAATCATCGCGGGACGGCATCCTGTTGTAGAGAGTATTTCTGTAGCAAGTAACGGTCAGCCTTTTATCGCCAATGATGTGTTGCTAAATCCTTATCGCCAATTATTGTTGATTACTGGGCCCAATATGGGCGGCAAATCCACCTTTATGCGACAAACAGCCTTAATTGTATTGTTAGCGCACTGCGGCTGCTTCGTGCCAGCAAATGTCGCTAAAATCGGCGAAATTGATCGTATCTTCACGCGAATAGGCGCGTCTGATGATTTGGCAGGTGGTCGTTCTACCTTTATGGTGGAAATGACGGAAACCGCGAACATTTTGCATAATGCCACCGATAAAAGTTTGGTGTTGTTAGATGAAATTGGGCGCGGGACTTCTACGTTCGATGGATTAAGTTTAGCGTGGGCAGTGGCTAAACAGCTGCTAGAAAAAAATAAAAGCTACACCTTATTTGCCACGCATTATTTTGAGTTAACACGGATTATAGATGAAGCGAAACAAGCCGCAAATATACATTTGGATGCGGTGGAGCATGGTCAAGGTGAAAATAAGACTATCGTATTTATGCACAAAGTAGAGGAGGGCGCTGCCCATATGAGCTATGGCATACAAGTGGCGCAATTGGCAGGAATTCCTAAAGCGGTTGTAGCGATTGCGAAACGTAAATTAACACAATTAGAGAATAATCAGATTGCACAAAATGCACAGCAACCTGATATGTTTATTGATGATATCGAACCTGAACCTATGCCGTCGCACCCGTTAATTGAAGCTTTGGAAGCGATTCAGCCAGATGACTTAACGCCCAAAATGGCACTAGAATTAGTATATAAAATGAAAAGTTTGGTTTGAACTGCTTGCCTTATTTGACGATTATTTAGTCTTAATTTAATCTGGATTGATATATTCAATAAGCTGCGGCAGTAGTTTATATCCAATTATTGCAAACAAGATGCAAGCAAGCACAAACAATACCCTCAGCAAGGCAGAATCATGAAATCCAAAATGGTCATCGACAAAATCTTCGAAGTCGGTCGTTTCTTCGCCGTCCCAAAATTCTTTGTAAGTTTTGCCCGCTAAAATCTCGTCGTCAACAAATTGTTGATAGTCGCTGCCCAGTTCTACAATGCTAATATTTGCAGCGCTCCACTGATAGATGTCATCAGAAAATTGGATGTCGGGTACATCTAATATTGCAATATGTGTATTGTTGATTTCAGCATACGTATTATGTGATTCATCAGTTTTAATAACGGATTTTGATACAGAGCTCAAATTAAAATCCATTTTAAGTGCGCTGTCATTACGTTTTTTATTTTTAAATTTTTTCGTGTAGAAGCGATTAAAATCGTCACCCAGTGTATTTTTTACCCACAGTTCGCTATTAGGTGTGGGAGAAAAAAGCGAATTGTTTTGATTCGATGGAATAATAGTACTTGTTGATAGCTCTGGAACAAGGTTGCTGACCACTGCTGTAGGCGCTTCTTTATTCACAGCAGTAGCATCCGCTAAAGTACTAGCTATGCAAAAAAATACAAATAAGCTGATGCAGAAGCGCTTAAACATGGCAAGACCTTGAAGTGAATTCATATTTAAGCACTAAACCCTGCTTAATACTATGGTCTTTAAGGGCTAATCAGTTTGAGTCACTAAATAAATGGGGTAATTAGCAAAACACCTATCGATAGCTTTGTGTATCGATAGGTGTTTTGTAAGTAGTACGCTAACTTTATAAAGCTTTAACTTTGTAAAGTTCGGCTTTGTGGAGTTTAAATTAGTGGTGGTGACCGCCTGCTCCGTGCACGTGACTATGTGAAACTTCTTCTTTGCTGGCACTGCGCACTTCGGTAATTGTAGCTTTGAATAATAAACGCTCGCCAGCCCATGGGTGGTTCCCGTCTACTACTACTTTGCCATCTGCAATTTCTGTTACTGTGTATAAAATCACTTCACCTGTTTCATCTTCACCCTCAAATTGCATGCCCACTTTTAATTCATTGGCTGGAAAAGCGCTTGCCGGCTCAATTTGTACCAGTTCTTCATCATATTCACCAAAGCCATCAACTGGCTCTAAGTTAACCTCAATAACGTCACCCACGTTTTTGCCATGCATGGCTTCTTCAACTTTTGGGAATATGTTGTCATAGCCGCCATGCAAGTATGCAACTGGCTCTGCGCTTGATTCCAGCACTTCGCCATCGGTGTTTTTAAGTTCATAAGTCATGGTGACAACGGTGTTCATAGCGACTTGCATAGTGATTTCCTGAAAATTTAAATGTGAATATTTTAATCTAAAAATGTGGCAATTGTTTGACTAAATGTAGTTAACCATGAGGGTGACGTTGTCGCCATCGCCAAGGCGGTGTTGGATTTTTGCGCTTCCATAGCCCAATTTTATTGGTTTTAGCGGTCTGCTCAGCAAGGTCTAGCGTGTAATCCATTGAATAGCGACGATTAAACCATGCATGCCCGTTGTTAATCATAAACACGCTGACATCTTGATTATTACAGCTTAACCTGCCTAAATGTCGTTGGTATTTATCAATGCCAGAGAGTGATACTTGTATGTTGGCATTTTTACATAATTTAGTCAGCGCGCGCCGCGCCGTTTTGCCATAAGATTGATTACGCTCTGGCGCGTCAATATCGGTTATGCGTAGTTTGTATTCAGCAACAGCATCTTTTATTTTAACGGTATCGCCATCATAAAAGTAGGTGATTTTAGGGCTCAAGTCAGCGGCTAGCGCGTTAAAGTTAACGCCTAAAAACAAGCAAAAAATAATGCAGATTTTCAATAGCAAGTGGCTAATTCTAATGTCCGTGCCTGCTATCCAATAAGCTGTAATGCTTAGAAGGTTCCAGCACAGTAGGAATCGCTTCATCCAGTAATTCTGGATAATCTTTACTGTAATGCAGGCCGCGGCTTTCATGTCGCTCTATCGCGCTTTTTACAATTAATTCAGCCACTTGCAGTAAGTTTCTTAATTCAATCAAATTATTGCTGACCCTGAAATTGCTGTAAAACTCATGCACTTCATCGCGCAACATATGAATACGATGCAACGCACGGCTTAAGCGTTTATTGGTGCGCACAATGCCCACGTAATTCCACATAAAGCGCCGCAATTCATTCCAAGTGTGCGTAATTAACACTTCTTCATCCGCATCGGTGACGCGGCTTTCATCCCAATGCGGCAACCGACGAAAATCTTGATTAGGCGCGCTTAATATGGCGTTTGCCGCGGCTTGGCCAAATACTAGGCACTCTAATAATGAGTTGCTGGCCAAACGATTCGCGCCATGCAAGCCTGTGCAAGCGGTTTCGCCAATCGCATATAAACAGGCAATATCAGTGGCGCCTGTGGCATCTGTCATCACGCCACCGCAACTATAATGTGCCGCTGGCACCACAGGAATTGGTTGCTTGGTAATATCAATGCCCAATTCCAAGCAGCGCGCATAAATATTAGGAAAGTGCTCTTGAATGAATGCTGCAGGTTTATGCGTAATATCTAAATACACGCAATCTAAGCCGCGTTTTTTCATTTCAAAGTCAATCGCACGCGCCACCACATCGCGCGGCGCCAACTCTTCACGATGGTCATGTTCTGGCATAAAGCGCGTTCCATCTGGCAGTTTCAATAAACCGCCTTCACCACGTACAACCTCACTAATTAAAAAAGATTTGGCATGGGGATGATATAAACAGGTAGGGTGAAACTGAATAAATTCCATATTGGCCACACGGCAGCCTGCGCGCCATGCCATGGCAATGCCATCACCTGTACTGACATCTGGGTTGGTGGTGTACAAATACACTTTACCTGCACCGCCTGTTGCCAAAACGGTTTGCGCGGCAGCAATCGTTATTACATGCCCAGAGTTGTTATCTAATATATAAGCGCCCAAGCATTGGTCGTTTATTGTATTTTTGTCTAGTTTTTTTGCAGTCACCAAATCAACGGCAATATGATTTTCTAAAATAGTGATATTGGAATGCTCGCGTACTTTTTGCGCTAATGTCTTTTGTACGGCTTGCCCAGTCGCGTCAGCCACATGTACAACGCGTCTGTGGCTGTGGCCGCCTTCGCGTGTAAGGTGAAAGTTGCTGTTATCGGCTTCGCGCGTGAATTCAACGCCTTGATTAATGAGCCATTCAATTGCCTCAAAACCTTGCGTGGCGACCATGCGCGTCACTTCCACATCACATAATCCAGCACCAGCGATTAAAGTATCCTGAATGTGTTCTTCAACCGTATCGTCACTATTGAGCACGGCAGCAATACCGCCTTGCGCCCAACTACTGGCGCTATCTGATATTTCACGTTTGCTCACTAAACATACGCGTTTTGTATCTGCCACTTGTAAAGCCATGGTTAAGCCAGCTAAGCCGCTGCCGATAATCAGCACATCAAATTGTTGTGACATAAACTAATAGAAAATGAATGAACTAATAAGAGTTTATCTGTGTCTTTAACCATAAGCTAGCAATATAAAAATGTGCATTGTAGTGGTGAAAATTACCGCGATATTCTGGAGGATGCAAATGTTACAAACGAGCAAAATTGAAGCGCTATCCCGTTCAAGTTTCGTAGAATCATCTCCACAGGCGTATAATGTGGGCTATAAAACGAACCAAAATGGGAGTGGTCATTTAATGGCTGATAAGCCAATCAACACAGCAGTTGTAGGTACTCGTGAATTAGATCAAGTTTTGGTAGAACGCGCACAAAAAGGCGATCAAAAAGCATTTGGTATGTTAGTGGAAAAATACCATCGCAAACTAGGTCGTTTGTTGTCGCGCATGATTCGTGATCAAGCAGAAGTAGAAGACGTTGTGCAAGAGTCTTTTATTAAAGCGTATCGCGCACTGCACAATTTTAGAGGCGACAGTGCGTTTTATACTTGGTTGTATCGCATAGGTATTAACACGGCTAAAAATTACTTGGTATCAATGGGTCGTAGGCCGCAAGTGATGCAAGATGTTGAAATTGAAGATGTTGAAAACTTTGAAGACGGCAACGAAATGCGCACCATGGAGACACCAGAAACTGCCATGATGACCAAAGAAATCGCGCAGACTGTCAATGATACCGTAGCCAGTTTGCCAGAAGAATTGCGCACAGCGATTACTTTGCGCGAATTAGAGGGTTTAAGTTATGAAGAAATTGCGACATTAATGCAATGCCCAATCGGCACAGTACGTTCGCGTATTTTTAGAGCGCGCGAAACCATTGCATTGAAATTGCGTCCACTTTTAGATACGCCAGATGGCAAGCGTTGGTAAGCGTACTTAATGAGTTTTTTGAATCGAATTTTGATAAATAGCATGCTAAATGCTATAGATTTTGAGGTGTAAAATGAAAGATCAACTATCTGCATTAATCGATGGTGAATTTGATGTTGAAAATGCTGAGCATCTGATTAAATCGGTGAAATCCGGCGGTGAATTAAAAGATTGCTGGCAGCATTATCATTTAATTGGCGATGCCATGCGCAGTGAGATGGTTCTTAGTCAAGGTTTTACTGAGCGGGTAATGAATGCTTTAAATGAAGAGCCAACAGTTTTGGCACCTCACGCAATTGAAAAGCCTTTAGCTAAAACAACATTTTTCAAATCGAATCAAATCTGGTCTGTTGCAGCATCAGTGGCAGCAGTGATGTTTGTAGGTTTAATGCTATTGCAACAACAATTAACTGGTGCGGAAGATTCTTCACCTGTAGAAATTGCTCAAAGCATGCCGCTTGAGTACTTAGAGGCACATCATGCAGCAGCACCTAATGGCGCGGCCTATTATATTCAAAACGTCAGTCATTCAGGTACAGGGCAATAAAAGCAATGTTTAAAATTGCAGTTGTAACACTATTAACAAGCCTTGGTTTAGCGAGTTTTAGCGTCACCAGTTTGGCAGCTGAAGATGCCTGGTTAGTGTTACAAAAAGCTGCATTCGCAGCACGTGAGCTTAATTATCAAGGCATATTTGTTTACCAAAATGGCAATCAAGTGCGGTCGGTGCAAATTACACATATGAACAATGCGGGTCAAGAACTGACCCGCAATATGGTCTTAGATAATCGAGTTTATAATAAAAAGTCACCGGCAAAACAGCCGCGAGAAGTGTTTAGTCAAGGCAGTGATATTGTGATTTTTCACCCTAAAAATGACAAAGTAATCATTGAAAAACGTCGTGGACAAAACTTGTTTCCAGCAATATTGCCAGTTAACCTTAAATCACTCAAAGAAAGCTACACTGCGCGTATGGGCGCTTTAGATGATGTTGCTGGGCGACAAGCGCAAATAATTGAGCTGATTCCTAAAGACGCTTATCGTTATAGTTATAAAATTTGGGCAGATGTTCAATTTGGCTTGTTGGTTAAAATGACTTTGTTAAAAGAGGACAACGAAGCCTTAGAGCAAATTACATTTCAAGAGTTAAGCATGCTGAACTCGCAAGATTTGAATTGGTTTCAGCCGTCAATTGATTTAACCAAAAAGTATGAGATGGAAGAAGCGGTATTGCCCAGCCGTGTAAATTCCAATTGGATTGTGGCAGAGTTACCACCAGGTTATGTTAAAGTTGATCACATCGAATTTATGGTGAATGGCAAATCTTCACCAGTTAATCAAATGATATTTTCGGATGGTATTGCCTCTGTTTCGCTGTTTATCGAGCCTATCGCTAAGGGAACTCGTCCAAAAATAGGACATCACCTAATTGGTACAACACATATTTGCGCTAACGTGATAGAAAGCTATCAAGTCATGGTGGTTGGTGAGGTGCCATTAGCAACCGTGCAGCAAATTGCTAATGCTGTCAGCTTCAGAAAGCAAACCGCTTTAAACAGATAACTCTGACTACTTAAGCGATTCAAACTAAACTATTTAAAAGTAAGTGACACAAAGCATGATAGAAGAACGTGCAGTTATCCTTTCAGTCAGTCAATACAATCACAACCTTAGCGATTCCACAGCAACGCTTGAAATTGAGCGTAAAACGGCATGTGGCTTATGCGGTAAAACACGTGGTTGCGGCAACTCTATTTGGGGCAAACTGTTTGCGCATCATTCAACCGCATTTAGAGCACAAAATCGCATCAACGCAAAAGTAGGCGATAGCGTTATTGTGGGTATAAATGAGCGTGCATTGCTTAAAAGCGCGTTATTGCTTTACATAGTGCCTCTTGTAACCATGATGATTGGCGCCATATTCATGAATATGTACTTGCATAGCGATGCAGGGTCTATGATTGGCGCCTTGATTGGCTTGATAGTGGGTTTTATATGGGTAAAAGGTCACACGGCGGCTAGCCGATATTTTTTACAGCAGCAGCCAGTTATTTTAAGGTTAGCAACACAGGATGCAGAAATAAAATTTTCATAATTTTTTGCTACTTTGTTGTTTTAAACAGTGATTAATTATTAAACAGTTTTAATAAAAAGTCGTACTGTATTTATTTTCAGTTATTTGAGGAAATTAGATGTTGAAAAAATGGATTTCTACAACAGTATTAAGCCTTGCATTCTTATTAAACGCACTTAGCTTAACTGCAATTAGCCAAAACGTGTTCGCCAAAGATTTGCCCGATTTTACTGAGCTTGCTGAAAAGCATGGTGCAGAAGTGGTCAATATCAGCGTCACGCAAGTAGTACAGGGAGGTGGTAACGGAGGTGTACCATTTCCAGGTATGCCAGACGATGAAAATCTACAAGAGTTTTTTAAACGCTTTGGTATTCCAGGCGTACCTGGTAATCCTGGTGGGCAAGGCGGTCAAGAATATAAATCTTCTTCACTCGGCTCAGGTTTTATTATCAGCAGTGATGGATACATATTAACTAACGCGCATGTGGTGAGTGAAGCCGATGAAGTATTGGTTAAGTTATCAGACAAACGTGAGTTTAAAGCCAAAACGATTGGTTTTGATAAACGTACCGATGTTGCGCTGATTAAGATTGAAGCCACTAATCTACCTAAAGTGACGATTGGCGACCCTAGTACATTAAAAGTTGGGCAATGGGTTGCGGCGATTGGCTCACCATTTGGACTAGAAAACACCATGACAGCAGGTATCGTCAGTGCAAAAGGTCGTGCATTACCGCAAGAAAATTTTGTGCCGTTTATTCAAACAGATGTAGCCATTAACCCAGGTAACTCTGGCGGCCCATTGTTTAATTTGGCTGGCGAAGTGGTGGGTATCAACTCGCAAATTTATAGCCGCAGCGGTGGTTCTGTTGGCTTATCATTTTCTATACCAATCGATGTTGCGATTGATATATCCAATCAGCTGAAAGCCAATGGGAAAATTACACGTGGTTGGTTGGGCGTTGCTATACAAGAGCTTACCAAAGAACTTGCAGACTCATTCGGTATGAAAAATACCAACGGCGCATTGATTGCTGGTGTTGAGAAAAATGGCCCAGCAGACAAGGGTGGCTTAGAGGCGGGCGATGTCATTACCAAGTTTGATAATAAGCCCATTATGTCATCCAGCGATTTACCGCGGGCAGTAGGCGCAGCTAAGCCAGGTAAAATTGCTGCAGTTGAAATTTTACGTAAGGGCGCTGTTAAAAACTTAAGTATCGGTATTGGTGAAATGCCAACAGACCCAAACGAAATAGCTGCACCAAGTAAATCACCCATTAAAGCAGAAGCGAACAAAATTGGCCTAACGCTAAAAGAGTTAACACCGCAACAAAAGAAAAAGCTTAACGGTAAAAATGGCTTATTAGTACTAGATAGTGTTGGCGCCGCTGCACAAGCAGGTATTCGCCGTGGCGATGTGATTTTGGGTTTAAATAACTCAGAAAGCCAAAGTGTAGAACAATTTAATAAGCAAATTAACGGTGTAGCAGTGGGCAAAACAGTTGCGGTATTAGTGCTACGCGGCGAAAGTACTTTATACGTACCGATTAAAGTTACTAAGTAATCTAATTGACGCAAATTTAAGCCCGCATAAAGCGGGCTTTTTTTTAAATTATCAAATGCTTTGCTTAATTAATTACAAGTTAATCAATGATTTGTTGTAAAATCACGCTTATTGAAAAAGGGCGCTTAATGCGCTTTATTTGTTTGTAAAGTCTAAAAAGTTAACATGAAAAACATCCGTAATTTCTCTATTATTGCTCATATTGATCATGGCAAATCTACGCTGGCAGACCGTATTATTCATTTATGTGGTGGTTTGGCTGATCGCGAAATGGAAGCGCAAGTCTTGGATAGCATGGATATTGAGCGTGAGCGCGGCATTACCATTAAGGCGCAAACAGCAGCGCTGCAATACAAAGCCGATGACGGCGAAATTTATCAATTAAATCTGATTGATACGCCTGGCCATGTGGATTTTAGCTATGAGGTTTCGCGTTCGCTTTCGGCTTGTGAAGGCGCATTGTTAGTTGTAGATGCTAGCCAAGGTGTTGAAGCGCAAAGCGTAGCCAACTGCTATACGGCGCTGGATTTAGGCGTTGAAGTGACAGCAATTCTTAATAAAATCGATCTGCCCTCTGCAGACCCAGAACGAGTGAAACAAGAGATTGAAGATGTGATTGGCGTAGATGCATCGGATGCAGTACTCTGTTCAGCCAAAACTGGCTTGGGCGTGCGCGATGTGTTAGAGGCCGTGATTAAGAAAGTGCCGCCGCCTGTGGGCGATGTAACCAAGCCGCTTAAAGCATTGGTGATTGACGCATGGTTTGATAACTATGTTGGTGTGGTGATGCTGGTGCGTGTGATTGATGGCGTGCTTAAACCAAAAGATAAAATCCGTTTGATGGCAACGCATACCGAGTTTTTATGTGAGCAAGTCGGTGTATTTACGCCAAAATCCTTACAAAAAACAGCGCTGTCTGCAGGTGAGGTAGGCTTTATTATTGCGGGCATTAAAGAGCTAGCCAGTGCAAAAGTAGGCGATACGGTAACGCTTGCAACAAGGCCAGCCGCAGAGCCATTGGCTGGTTTTAAAGAAGTAAAACCGCAAGTGTTTGCAGGTTTATACCCAGTTGAATCCAATCAATTTGAAGCATTAAGAACCGCGCTTGAAAAATTGAGCTTAAATGATGCTTCGCTACTATTTGAACCAGAAAACTCAACCGCTTTAGGTTTTGGTTTTAGATGCGGATTTTTGGGTTTGCTGCATATGGAAATCGTACAAGAGCGTTTAGAGCGTGAATACGATATGGATTTGATTACCACCGCGCCAACCGTGGTGTATGAGCTGATGCTAAAAGATGGCACCGTGCAACAAATTGAGAATCCTTCACGTTTGCCAGATATGTCGCGTATTGAAGAAATTCGTGAGCCGGTGATTAATGTGAATTTACTGATGCCGCAAGATTACGTGGGCCCAGTGATGACGCTTTGTAATGGTAAGCGCGGTATTCAGAAAAACATGCAGTATATGGGCAGGCAAGTGATGTTAAGTTACGAAATGCCGCTGAATGAAGTGGTATTAGATTTTTTTGATAAATTAAAATCGGTATCACGCGGCTATGCTTCAATGGATTATGAGTTTTTAGAATTTCGTGCAGCAGATTTGGTTAAGTTGGATATTATGGTCAATGGCGAGCGTGTAGATGCGCTCAGCTTGATTGTACATCGCGCCAATAGCCGCTACCGAGGTGGCCAGGTGGCAGAGAAAATGCGTGAGCTGATTCCGCGTCAAATGTTTGATGTGGCAATTCAAGCCTCAATTGGTGCTACTATTATTGCACGCGAAACGGTTAAAGCCATGCGCAAAAACGTGATTGCCAAATGTTATGGTGGCGATGTATCGCGTAAACGTAAATTGCTGGATAAGCAAAAAGAAGGCAAAAAACGCATGAAACAAGTCGGTAACGTAGAGATTCCGCAAGAAGCGTTTTTAGCTATTTTGAGAGTTGAAGATAAGTAAAACTTAAAGATTTAAAGACAAATAAGAAGTTAAATAAAATTAACTTAACTAAAAAGTTAGATAAAAAAAGGTATTAACACATGTATTTTGCTTTGTTTATGATTGCAATATTGGTAGTGACAGGCGCAGTCTGGCTACTCGATATTTGGGTGTTACGTAAAAATCGTGGCAATCAAGCCGAGCCTTGGTATGTCGAATATAGCAAAAGTTTTTTCCCTGTCATTTTGCTGGTATTTGTCTTGCGTTCATTCTTGGTTGAGCCGTTTAAAATCCCATCTGGTTCGATGATGCCAACTTTGCTTGCTGGCGATTACATACTAGTGAATAAATTTGATTATGGCATACGGATTCCTGTGCTAAATAACACAATTATTGAAATGAATCAGCCTAAACGTGGTGATGTATTTGTGTTCCATTATCCACCAGAGCCGACGATTGATTATATTAAACGTGTTGTTGGTGTGCCTGGCGATACGATTCAGTATCAAGATAAACAATTGATTGTAAACGGAAAAAAACTACAAGTGACTTTTATAAGCGACTACAATTATAAAATATCTTTTAAAGATATTGATGGCAGTGACCAAGAAAACAGCATGACCGCACAGCAATTAGCAGAGCAATTGGTGGATATGAATCATGATATTTTAGTGCATGATAATCCAAATCAGTATCCATCTGGCTCATTGGGCGAAAAATTGCAAAATGGTGAAACAGTTACTGTTCCTGCAGGGTATTACTTTGCAATGGGTGATAATCGTGATAATAGTGCCGATAGTCGTTTTTGGGGCTTTGTGCCAGAGCATAACTTAGTAGGCAAGGCATTTTTTATCTGGTTTAATTTTGATCAATTTGGCCGAATTGGCACTAAAATTCAATAATTTTAAATCCATCGCTTTAAATCTACAGCTTTATATCAATTATTGGGGGTATTAATATGCATTATACAAATCAAGTTAAAAGCCAAAAAGGGGGCTCATTTATCGGTATGTTAATTGTAATTGCGGCGATTGTATTTTTGGGATTGCTAGGTTTAAAAGTTGGTCCTGCATATTTAGAGTTTATGAATGTTAAAAGTGCGATTAAAAGAGCAACTAATTCAGCGGACGTTACCAGCAAGAAAGCAATCGCTGATGCTTTCGATAAATCTGCTAGGGTAGACAATATTACGGTAGTCAAGGGCTCCGATTTGGTTGTTAACAATGGCGTGGTTTCTGTCGAGTATCAAGTTGTTGTACCTATTATGGCAAATGCCAGCGCGTTGCTCGATTTCAATGTCACTTCGACAAAGTAACTCTCTTCAGCAAATTAAAAGCGCAAAAAAGCTGTGATCTCGCATGTCGCTTGATAGTCTGAAAAAAGAAAGTATTGCAAGCCGTCTTGGCTACTCATTTAAAAATTTAGCCTTGCTGGCGCAGGCGCTCACGCATCGTAGTTTTTCTGCAAATAATAACGAGCGCCTAGAGTTTTTGGGTGATGGCGCACTCAACTTTATTATCGCAAACCAACTCTATAATCGATTTAATAAGCTACCAGAAGGTGATTTAAGCCGATTGCGTGCACAGTTAGTCAAAGAGTCTACACTGTGTGAAATCGCACAAAGTCTTCATTTAGGTGACTCACTAAAACTAGGTGAGGGTGAATTAAAAAGTGCTGGCTGGCGTCGGCCCTCCATATTGGCAGATGCGCTAGAAGCGATTGTGGGTGCGGTTTATATTGATGGCGGCTATGAAGCGGCCGAAACTTTAGTGCTGAAGCTTTACCAAGATAAACTCTCTGACATTGATCCAAAAATCATTGATAAAGATGCTAAATCGCAATTGCAAGAGTATTTGCAAAGCAAAAAAATGGATTTGCCCGATTACAACGTGGTGCTAATTGAAGGCGAAGCACATGCGCAAACCTTTAAAGTGGCCTGTGAGATTAAAGGCTTGAGCATTGCAACAATTGGTGAAGGCACTAGCCGCCGCATTGCCGAACAACGAGCAGCGCAGCTAGCGCTAGAAAAAATTAATCAATAGCGCGCTTTTGCGTTATATAAATTAGAACGATACAAAATAGAAACGAATACATGACAGAAGATTTAAATATAGATAGTCGTCCTTTCCGCTGCGGTACGGTTGCCATTGTTGGCCGCCCCAATGTTGGAAAATCGACTTTGCTAAATCATATTTTAGGGTTGAAATTAGCGATTACCTCGCGCAAAGCGCAAACTACACGCCACCGATTATTGGGTATTCATACTACAGATGACACACAATTTTTATTTGTAGATACACCTGGTTTTCAGCAAAAGCATTTAAACGCGCTAAATAAAGGTTTAAACAAAACCGTGACGCAAGTGTTGACCGAAGTAGATGTAGTGTTGTTTGTCATTGAGCCGATGAAACTGGGTGAGGCGGACACAAAAGTATTAAGCTTACTGCCAACTGATAAACCAGTATTGCTAGTGGTGAACAAAGCCGACTTAATGGGCGACAAAAATAACTTGTTGCCATTGATTCAAGACTTTGATTTGCTGCATCCGTTTGTGGGCATTATTCCTGTTAGCGCTAAAAAAAGCCTTAATTTAGATGAGTTGCTTGAAACGACGCGCAAATACTTGCCCGAGCAAGCTGCAATTTATGGTGAAGATGAGTTAACCGATAAAAATGAGCGCTTTTTAGCGGCTGAATTAATCCGCGAAAAAATATTTCGCTTGTTGGGCGATGAAATACCCTACGCCGTGACAGTTGAAATTGAAAAATTTGAAACCGTTAAAGGTTTGCGCCGTATTTTTGCGGCGATTATTGTGGATAAAGACAGCCAAAAGCCGATGTTAATTGGTAAAAATGGTGAAAAAATGAAACAAATATCTACTGAAGCACGTCAAGATATGGAAAAGTTATTTGGCAGCAAGGTTTACTTAGAAACTTGGGTTAAAGTAAAAGGTGGCTGGGCAGATGATGAAAGAGCGTTAAAAAGCCTCGGTTACTAAAAATAGCTTTATTAAAATGGCTTTAATAAAATAGCCTTATTAAATCGCTTTAACGAAGACGACTGTTTTAATTTAGGATTAGGCTTTAATTTAGGGTTGGCTGATGTCTGAACACAATGTTTTTAATCTGCCGATTTATGGCAAGCCGATTACGCTGGATGATGCGGGCATCTATTACGCCATCAACCGCAAAACGGGTAGCATTAATAATGTGTTCAACCTAGTGTATGAAACCGATACCAATCAGGATGGCGATTGGTATTTGTATCAGCTTAAAAATATCAGCAAAGATGGCGATATGGGTTGGGTGATTTTGGCTGATAATGGCGACTATCCTTTAAAAAGTATCTCTACTGAGGAGATTAAGCAGTATTTTGATAAACCCGAATATGCTGAGCCCAAAGGCGCGTGGCAGCTGATACGGAACTCCAGATATGGTTTTGGTAAATTTACGCCACTGCATGCTGAAACTGAAAATTTATACGCCATGATCCTTTTTTCAAGCACACAAACACCGGGTGTTTCGACTATGCTAATGCCGCTACTCATACAAAAAGCCAAAGATGAAGTCTTGCAAAGTTTAAGCCAGTTAGCGCGATAATTTTGGCTATTTCTATAAACCTGCATAAGCACGACAATCAGCCTGTATATGTGCTACATACCTATCCTTTTAAAGAAACCAGCTTAGTAGTAGAGTTATTTAGCCAGCAATTTGGCCGATTAGCAGCAGTTGCCAAAGGCGCGCGCAGGCCGCATTCTGCCATGCGCGGTATGCTGCAGTCTTTTCAAATGCTTTCTGGGGCATGGTCTGGCAAAAATGAGCTTAAAACCTTGCACAGCCTGAATTGGAATGCAGGCTTGACGCTGCTAAAAGGTGAGGCCTTGATGTGCGGCTTTTATATGAATGAATTGTTGCTGCGCCTGCTACCGCGTGAAGATGCGCATGAAAGCTTGTTTGCGTATTATGACGCCACATTGAAAACACTGGCGACTGAGCAAAGATTGATAGATGGTCAAAACGCCAGTGATGGAAAAAGTCTGGCGATTACTTTGCGCCGCTTTGAGCTTAAGCTACTGCAAGAGATGGGCTATGCCGTGCCTTTGCTTACAGATGAAAATGATGTCGCAATCGTCGCAGATAAAGCCTATCGCTACGAAGCAGAGTATGGTGCATGCGACCTAAATGCGACTAAAAATGGCGTACAATTAAATGGAACAACTTTGCTGAATATGGCCAATGATGACTATGCCGATAGCCAAACGCAGAACCAAAGCAAGCAATTGATGCGCTATTTATTGACGCATTATTTGGGTGATAAGCCTCTGCATACAAGACAGCTTTTGATAGATTTACAAGGTCTTTAATTGTGTTTGAAGATATTTATGGGCATTTTATATTCAAGTTATTGTTGATAATTCCTGTGCTAATAGGTCTTGAACTTATTTTAAAAAACTCTTCAAAGAAAGAATTTTTTAAAATATCCCTAAAGATAATTGTGCTGTTATTTATTTTAGGTCTAGTTTTCATTACTTTTAAATATAATTAAGTAGGATTAAATGATTAAATTAGGTGTCAATATCGACCACGTCGCTACAATTCGTCAGGCGCGTGGCACTAAATATCCCAGCGTAGTGCAAGCTGCCTTGCGCGCTGAGCAGGCGGGCGCTGATAGCATTACACTGCATCTGCGCGAAGACAGGCGTCACATGCAAGACGCCGATATTTTCGCCTTGCGCCCCTTGCTGCAAACCAAAATGAATTTAGAAGTGGCCGTTACCGATGAAATGATTGGCATTGCATGCCAGGTTAAGCCGCAAGACGTGTGTCTAGTGCCAGAGCGGCGTGAAGAGCGCACCACAGAAGGCGGACTGGATGTGGTGATGCATTTTGATAAGGTAAAAGCCGCCTGTGACAAATTAGCGGCGCATGAAATTCGTGTTTCGCTGTTTATTGGGCCAGATATTACCCAAATCGATGCCGCTAAGAAAATGGGCGCACCAGTGATTGAGCTGCACACAGGCACTTTTGCCGATGCAGAAACCGAAGCGGCAAAAGCAGTGGAATTAGCGCGTATTAAACAGGCCGTTGCGCATGCCAAAAAATTGGGTTTAGTGGTAAATGCAGGCCACGGTTTGCATTATCACAATGTGCATGAAATCGCCGAAATTGAAGGTTTAGAAGAACTGAATATCGGCCATGCTATTGTGGCCCATGCAATTTTTGTCGGCTGGGATAATGCAGTAAGGGAAATGAAAGCTTTGATGAAAGAATCGGCACCTGCCTAATTTAGTATGATTTTTGGCATTGGTACAGACATCGTAGAAGTCAGTCGTATTGAAGCTTCTATCACGCAGTTTGGCGATGATTTTGCCAAACGTATTTTGGCCGAAAGTGAATTTTGTAGCTATCAGCAATCACTGATTAAGCCACGTTTTTTAGCCAAGCGTTTTGCAGCAAAAGAGGCATTTTCAAAAGCCTTGGGCACAGGTTTGCGTGCTCCCGCCACTTTTCAGAATATTGCGGTTTCACATGATGATTTAGGTAAGCCGATATTGGTTTTGGCTAAAGAGTTACAAGCGCTTTTGGCTGCTAAAAACATCACAAAAACCCACATTAGTATTAGCGATGAGAAAAATCTTGCCACTGCGTTTGTAGTGCTAGAAGTATAAAAGATGTTGATTAACCCAGTTATAGAAAGCCACTTTGGTGTTGTTGGCCGTTTTTGCGATACATGCCTGACTACTTCCACTCACAAAAGCATGTTGAAATAAACGCCTGTGTAAATACGTTTGCGCGTTGCTCGTAGGGCAAGCCTTTTAAGTGTGTTTCCCAAAATTTTTCAGGTAAAGTGTAAGGGCACTTTGCAAGATCACTCAGGTAGCTTAGCTCATCACCATGCCCGCGCGCCAAATCGTTCTCAAGCTGAATCCATCTGTTTTTGATGAAATGTGAAACCTGGTTCGCGGGGTCTGAGGGTTGCTGAGCACCTTTAATCAATGCGTAGAAATGGCAGATGTCATTTTTTTGATTCATATCAGGCTGGTTGCCCGCCCAAGCTGGTAGGCTCAGCCCAAATAAATAAAACATTACTTGCCAATTTATTTTAAAACGCAAAAACATATCCAACCCCAGCAATAGCCCCTAATCTATCAAAATGCTTATAGCTTAGCTCAAGGCGCGTGTCTTGAGATGTTTTATATTCTGCGCGCAGTGTTTCGTCTGGCCTGCTACGACGATCGTCAGGCCCATAAATTTTACCTAACTTACTTGCTGAAATAGCCCATTTTCCATTTGTCCATCCGAGACTGGCGTTCACATTTAAATCTATGTATTCATCGTAGCTTAGCAAGCTCAAATTAGGTAACACTTGCACTGACCATCCACCCTTCGAAATCGTACCTAACCCTCTGGAAAGGTTTAACTCTACGTGCGGCTTTAGTTTCCATGGATGCAAGTTAATTTTTTTGGGATCGTTCACTAAATCGATGGAAACCCCATTAATCTGTCTAAAACCTAGTGCGTAAAGTCTTTCACCACAGCATGCATTATCCACGCTGTTTTGTTGGGCAAATACAAAATGATCAAAAGCCAAGCCATGTTCTGATGTTTGAATAGCCAGTTTTCCCAACGTAAATCCATATGGCGCTGCGGCTTGTAGTTGGTCAGCCATGGTATTAAAAACATCTAACTCAAACTGCAACCTAGTTTTTCCATTCACATGTAAAGCACTTGTTTTTAATGTTGATGCGTGAGGGCTGTTGAATATAGGAACAGCATTGTCATCTTCCACGGACGGACGAGATACTGTTGTCACAGTAGAAAGCAAAAGCTCGCTGGATAAATATTCATCTCGTAGTGCGAGTATATCGGAAGAGTTTTTCAGTGAGTTTTCTCGTTGCTCAGCCGCTTTGCCTATTGCAAGACGCAATGGTTTGCTCGTTTTTAAGTGTTCTTGCGCGGGGATAATGTCATCTGATAAAAAGCCTTGCAGCGCTTGATAATCATGCCAATTGAGCTGCTTGGCCATATCGTCTAGCCCTTGCCTAGGTGCTGGCCAATAGCGATAAGTTTCAAAAACAGGTTTTTCTGCTATGTTATTCGCCTCCATAAACGTGGGCATAAAATCAAAAAACAGTTTTTTATTACTGCTGGGTGGCTCGGGTAAAACGGCTGTAAAAATATGCTGAAGGTAACTATGACAATTGGCGCGCATTAAGTGGTAGGGAAACGTTGCTTGCTTTGATTCAAAGGCTAGTAATGTCAAAAAGTAGATTTTTTCTGCGGGCAGATTGATGCGATAGACTTGCTGCCCATGTCTATTTGTGCGAATGCCATTTGGGCTATCATCAGCCAAAATAGTTACCTCGCCGTCACCACCAAACGACTTAACCAATATAATCGCTTTATTTAAAGCACTAAGGTTATTAGCCAATCGGTTGGCGGTGTCATTTCTTCTACCGAAACCAATATTTAATGTGAGTATGCTGCCGTTATAAAAGCGTTTGCCTTGCACCAGTAAATCTACATGAAACAATGCTTCGCCAGAATCCGCCTGCTCAAAGGTTTGAACTATATCAGCCCGGAGTGTGTTATCTAGCTCAGGTAAGGGGATGTTGCAGGACCTGTAAGCTTCGGGCATAAAATAACTGCCATAAATCATTTTAGCAACAAAGGCAAAACGGGCGGGGAAGTGGCACCAAGGCGTGGCATCTGCAGCCCCAGTAAATGGTAAAGTGCCACGTAAATATTGCTCAGCCAAGTCAAACTCTTTAGCCAAATCAGGGTTGGCGCTATTGCTTAAATAATAATCTGCGTTGCGTGGACGAAAATACGCATCTTCTTGCAGCAAAATACGCCGCCACATTTTTTTGTCATCTGCAGTTAGCTGGCTATAAGTCGAGAAATCTTCGGCTTGCGCATGTAAGACCAGTGGCTTGGCGGAAAGCAATAAGACGGCTAAAAGATAAATAAAACGGCGCATGAATAAATGGCTAAATGTAGCGTATTAAAAATTAGGGCAGGTAGTTCATACCTGCCCCAACAACACTACTTTAATATTTGAGGGGTTAATACAAATTAGTCATTACCCCTTTTAAGGTATTCCACATGCAACTGGATCCAATATGCAAGGATCTATTGGCGGCGGCGGCGGCGGCGGCGGTGGAGGT
>JAKFVD010000028.1 GCA_021732365.1 Methylotenera sp.
TTAATATCGCCACGTCGATCACTCCTATTCTCCTGCTCAGGTTGTGAGCAGTCTAGTATCGTTACGTGGGTCAAATTTAGATGCATATTTCTATGCTAGGTGGGTCAATATTCGATGCAATTTAACACTCGCGTCTCTATGTGTTTTTTGGTTGCCAAACAACTCTGTTAAAGCTCAATATATTTTTACACTAGGGCTTTTCTCTGGCTTTATTTTAGGGTGGGTACAGATGATGCGTGGGGCACATTTCCTATTTCATACGCTTTGGTCAATGTGGATTGCTAGTTTTATAATACTTCTAATGCTTCAAGTTTCAAATATTTCTCATAAATACTAAACCATATAAACAAGCCGAATCATATTCGCATCAAATTCATTTAAAAAGAATCTTTCAAGCCAATAAATTTCCTTAAATAGGCTTTAAGTATTCTCAATTATATTGTGCTTTGATTTTCATAGATTAACTAATATCGGAGTTGGTATGAATGCCAGTTTGAAAGGTTTAGTCATTAAAGTTCCAGAAGTCACTTTGATGTTTTGGGTAATAAAAATTATCGCAACCACACTAGGCGAAACAGGGGGCGATGCACTTTCCATGTCGATGGGGTTAGGCTATTTAACAAGCTCTGTTATTTTTTCTTTTATCTTCGCGACTGCTGTGTATGCGCAGATTAAAGCCAATTCTTATAATTCAGCACTTTACTGGACAACTATCATCGCTACGACTACGTTAGGTACGACTATTGCAGATTATGCAACCCGCTCATTAAATATTGGATACTTGGGTGGATCCTTACTGTTATTTGTACTTCTTATTGCATCACTTTCAATTTGGTATAGATCTGTTGGGACTATTGCAGTTGAAAGTATAAACACATCAAAATCGGAAATTTTTTATTGGGTTACGATAATGTTTTCTCAAACACTTGGAACAGCGCTTGGTGATTGGGTAGCCGATACGTCAAATTTAGGCTATCTAGGTGCAGCAATAATTTTTAGCGCATTATTGATATTAATTATTTGTATGTATTTTTGGACGGGAGTTTCTAAAACCATGTTATTTTGGTCTGCATTTGTATTAACGCGTCCATTAGGCGCTGTTCTTGGAGATTACCTTGATAAACCTCTTGCACAAGGCGGTTTAGCTTTAAGTAGATTTAGTGCAAGTGCTGTGTTGTTAGTTTTTATAATTATATTTGTATATTTCTTTTCGCAACGAGCTGCACGAAAATCACATTAAGTATATTGTTAGGAATATGAATGCCCATCACAAAAAATATTCACTAAAGTCCCTGAAGTTACTTTCGGTTTTGGATATTAAAATTGATTGCGACCACTTTTGGTGAAGTTGTACACAATGCTGTATCCCAAACTTTGTAGTTGGGATACGTTATGGGGTCGATAATTTTTGGAGTCCCTCTTCTTGTTGCGGTATCAGACTAATTTAAAGCAAAAGTCTTTAAGAGTTCTTTGTACTGGATTGCTTCAATGTCTCAATATTCGAATATTAAATAGTGACACCGAAGTAAATAAATTAATTTAAATGAATAATACACTTGTTGAAAATTTACTCAGTTGACAGTCTGCTTAGGGCCGCTAGTTGACTGTCAACAATACAATCTGAAATAGAGTTACAGAACTTAATCAGTGATTCCACTTTGTATATTTTGATTTATTTTGCGAAGTAAAAAACTTCAGACTGTCATTTCTCCGCGCGTCGCTCTATAGCAGAAATTTTTTCGACGGGATGGGCAGAGTATCGCCGCCTCAAAAAAATTTGGCCTGCGCTCGCCGTAGTGCCTAGTCGTACAATCCTCGGGCCCCCGCCCCTAAAAAATTCGAACCGGACTTTTTTTACAATAAATTTCCGCCTGCTTTAAGGTGTAGATGCTGTTGCAAGATTCAATAAATTAAAATATTATCTCAAATAGTGCGTCTCACTGTTTGCGTACTGTTTTGGCCAGTTACTACTTGGTACTGGTTCCCATGTTGTTCTCAATGTTAGACAAGTGGGGTTCCCTTAATTTTATTGGAGCTCGCTATGTCGACAACCTTAAATAAATCCCGTCTTAAAGCTTTCAACTTACAACAAGGACGTTGTATCTATTGTGAATTGCCTATGTGGTTAGATCACCCAGATGCATTTGCAAAGAAATACAAAACTTCAATCAAAGGTGCGGCGCTTTTCAAGTGCACAGCTGAACATTTATTAGCTAAGCAGGATGGTGGAAAAGACGTTGAAAGTAACATTGTTGCCGCATGTCACTTTTGTAATCAGAAGCGCCACAAGTGTAGAAAACCAAAAGATCCGATTGCATACAAGCATCACGTAATTACCAAATTATGCAAAGGAAAGTGGAACTCAGCTTATATCGCTAAAAGTCACATATCTTCAAATATGTGACTTTTTTAAAAACAATCCAATTTCCAAACAGTTTCGGGGTTCGGTCGGATTTAAAACGACCAACTAATTGAATTTATTTATTTTTTTAAAGAAAATTACAACTATATCCAAATTTAGTTTCGGTATAGGTTCAGTTTTCACAAAAAAGCGTAATTCTAAAAACAAAATTCTTTAAAAAACTTAAACTTATAATCTATCAAATTTTAAGTAATCTGTACTTTTAATCCGTTTGTCGTGGGTTCGATCCCCGCACGCCCTACCAATACCAGCGCGGCTTAACGGAAGTTAAGCCGCGCTATTTATTTCCGCAAATACCTTACTTTTCCGCAAATAGACATTTTTAGCTAATTTAGACTATCTGGTTGGGCTTACTTTTTGCCCGCGACGCTGCCTAACATATTGCTCTGTCATAGCCATAGAGCTATGCCCTAATTGCAGTTGAGCATCACGCATCGTTTCACTTTCTGCCTTATCGCTCGCGGCTTTGGCTCTTAAATCTCTAAACTGAAAATGCTTAACATCTTTTGCTATTGCGGGGTTTTGTTTAATGGCTTTATCCCGTGCTTTATCGAATCTAAGTCTTAATGCATTTTGACTAATTGGCCTGCCTGTTTCGGTACATATCAATTGCGAAGTACGCACTTTGTGCGCTTGCTTGCTTTTAAGTATGCGCTCTAAGAGTGATTTCAATTCCCCAGTAACGCTAATGCGTAGCTTAGCATTGGTTTTGCCTTGCTGAACTAGTAGAATTTTATCTTGGATATCTGCCACACTCATCGCGATAACGTCAGCAGGGCGTTGCCCAGTCAAATAAGCTAAATCCAGCGCGTCTTTAAGTGGTTGGCTTGCCACTTGATAAATTGCATCATAGATATTATCTTCGACGTAAACATCTCGACCTTCTTCCGTATAACCCTTGATGCCTTGACATGGATTAACAGTATCTAATGCACCCCAATCACGTGCAATGTTAAATAGGTGAGAAAGCAAAGATTTTTCACGATTGGCACGTACCGTACTTTTTTTACCGTTATCCGTACGCCAATTCATATATTGCCTGATATGTATCGGCCTAATTTCTGTGATTGGTGCAGGTGGGTTGTTAAAAAATGCAATTAAATTTTGCATTTCTCGTACGTTGTCGATTTGTGTGCGCGCTGCTTTAGTGGGTACAATTTCGAGTAAATAGCGATCAGCAATATCTTTAAAGTAAATCAATGGAGTGGTTTTTTTGCCTTCTAACTCAGACCACCTTCGGATGGCTTCAACATAAACTTTACCTAGTGAAATTTCTTTGCGTGGCTTGCCCCCAGTGTCGTAGTAATAATAGGTAGTGTCGCCGCGTACGCGTGCACGCATGTGTGGTGGTAAATTCGCATGAATGGTTGGCCTACGACCTCGCACCATGGTTTAAGCTGCCATTAGATTGGATTGCCAACCAGTTTTAATTGGCTCAGCTTTTAATCCATTAATGTAGGCGATGGTCACCAAAGGCTCACCTCTCACATTCACGCGGTAAGGGATATTCATGATGGATAGTTGAGCGCATTGCTTTGCCTTACGGGCGTAGCCAGTCAATTGAATCAAGTCTGTGTGCGCCAAAAATAAGCTCATTACGGCAGCATTAATGACAAAGAGTGGACTATGTGTGATTGCATACTCTTACCAAGCTATGATTTAAGTTAATCAAATTAGCTTGTATTATTAGATATATCTAATAATTATGCAATAGATATATCTAATTTTTAATTAAATAAATATACATTTTTTTAGATGATCGATGTAAATCTGGTTGATGATCTTTACCGGACTATTCAATAATGGTTTAGTGACACAGTGCGATATCGTAAGCGAGTTGCTTACTTTTTTAGAATTGCTGCTAACGGTAATTAACTAAGTTGCATTCGCCATGACCTTACTGATCAGGGTCTGATTCTCCAAAATCTAATTCCAGCTGAATACATAGCTTGATAATATTACTGACCTGAGGCGGTATTTTTCTTAACGGTTTCGACGAATTCCTTAATATCAGCAATCCGTCTAATCGCCTCATCCACCGCGAATTCTGGCAATTCAGCAGCCAGCTGAGTTAACACCTTTCTTTTGTACGTATCGTTTTTAACTTCATCCATGCTGCCTTTGCCGAGGAACAGCCATTCTTGTGTGATGCCTAAAAACTCACACACCGCAATCCCATGTTCCGCACTCATTGTTTTTGATTTTGATGATAACCAAGCACTCACAGATGGTGCTTTTATCCCCACGTGTTTTGCAAGCGCGAGTTTAGTCACTGCTCTCATCTCAATTGCATATTTCAATCTAGTTTGCCATGTATTCATGAATTAGATTTAACTACAATTATTATTAGATATATCTATTTATTTACTTGACACATATATTAGACATATCTAAACTATACACCATAAATCAACAATACACAGTATCTAAAAATAATGAAAACACTCTATATTGGCGTACAAAAAGGTGGTGTAGGTAAATCTACCAATGCTTGTCAACTAGCTCTATATGCCAGAAATTTAGGCTACCGTGTTCTGGTGATTGATTTTGATGATCAAGGGAACACCACTAAGTTCTTCAAACGCAATGGTGAGGCTGTGCCGCTTGCCAAAACCGTGACTGAGGTCATATTTGAAACCACCGACATCATTGATATTAATGTTGGCAGTAGCGGGTTCAGCATCCTAGAAGCTGATGGGCAGTTTAACAATGTGCTAGTAGAGCAAGCCCGCGTAAAGATTGAGCATGAAGGCGAGCTCACAGAAAAGTCATCTATCGCGCACCAACACTTTGCCAACTTCTTAATCAGTGTAGATGCACATTATGACCTCTGTATTATAGATGGGCCACCCTCGTTGGATATACGCGTCACCATCGCGCTCACCCTAGCTGATGCGGTATTAAGCCCAATCCAGTTATCACAAGAAAGTATTGAAGGCATGAGTGCGACGCTATATGGTCAGCGTGGCGTGCTTAACATTAAAACGGTATTTAACGCTAAGCTCAATTTCTTAGGTTTTTTACCTAACATGGTAGAGGCTACCGATAAACACCGAGAAGCGTTAACCGAATTAGGCGAACGAATTGGGGAGCACTTTTTAACCGATAACGAGGGCAGGATTCTGTTAATGCCATTGCGCCAATCGATACGCGAATGCCAAAAAGAGGGTATTCCAATCGCGCAGCTCGCTAGAACTAACACCATGGCCAGAAGCACTTGGGCAAGCGTACGTAAGATATTTGATATTGTATTAGCGAGATTACAGCTTGAAGTGGATGTTGAAACTACTAATGTAGAGGCAATAGCTTAGTCACAATGATAGCTAACATCAAAAAGTCGGTATTTAACCTAGAAATGCTAGATGCTGTTAAGCGCGAAACTACTGTCGCGACTGCAATCCCTGATAATCAAATTAGCGTGGTATTAGCGATACCGCTCAACCAAATCATCGAAGATGAAAATCAACCACGCAAAGATTTCAATGATGAAAACTGGCAAGATTTTGTCAGTGACGTAAAACGTAGAGGTGTACAAACACCCATACACGTTCGCCCAGCAGTAAATGGTAATTACATCATTATTCACGGTGCAAGACGCTACCGTGCTTCACTAGAGGCAGGGTTAAGTAAGATAGCAGCCATTATTGAAACAAATGCAAGCGCGTTTGATGATTACAGCCAAGTACTTGAAAACACCAAGCGCGCCAATATGGCGGCCATGGATATTGCGCAATTTATACAAAAACGCATTGCAGCAGGCGACAGTAAAAGCAGCATCGCCGAAAAGCTATCTGAGAATGCTAATTATGTAACTTATCACTTAGCATTGTTAGACATGCCTGAAATGATTGCTGAGGCTTATAGCCAAGGAAAAATCAAAGGCGCGCAGCTTATTTACAGGCTAATCAATTTATACAAAGACGCGCCAGTACTGGCGGAATCGCTTATCAATAGCAACGAAGAAATCACCAATGCATTGATATTGAAAGCCCGCAAAACAGGGGCAGCTACCGATACAAACAATGCTCCACAAGATGTTGATACTACAGATACTGCACTCGTCTCGGTCGCCACTCAAGTTTTACCCTATCACAACCCAGCGAATGAAGAACTGTCCACGGCTAAACGCACTGACCTGACTAAAACAGAACCTAGCAAAATCAAAAAACCGTTATTACTAGGCTTCTACCAAGATCATCAACCCTGCATGGTACTGCTGCATCACAAACCAACAACGGCTGGTTTAATACACATTAAGCTCGAACTCACTGGTGAGTGTTTAGAAGTACCCACTGAAGGTATTAAGCTTAATCTGCTGACCGAAGCGCTAGGCAAGGAATAGGGCGCAGTGATACTAGATACCATCACTATTCAACAATGTGCGCCCATGGTGGATCAGCAGTTGATGATGCGCGTCATCAGCGTAGAGTCTAGCCACAATCCATACGCAATCGGCGTAGTGAATGCGCATTTGCAACGTCAACCACAAAACATCACTGAAGCCAAGGCCACCGCGCAGTTCTTGGAAAACGCAGGCTACAACTATTCTGTCGGTTTGGCACAAATAAACCGTAGTAACTTTAGTCGTTTTAACCTTAATTTCGATAATGTATTTGATGCGTGTACCAACTTAAACGCGGGCGGCCAAATACTCAGAGAATGTATCAATCGTGCGAGTGCACAAGGCTACCAAGCAGATGCTACGCATAAAGCTCTGTCTTGTTATTACTCTGGCCAACTTAATTCAGCAGTTGGTACACAATACGCTAACAAGGTACTCGCAAAACTGAGCGTCAATACCAGACCTGCAAACAACAAGGCAATGCAAATAATCGCCATTACTGCCGATAAGTCAGAAAATGCGGTGGTATTTTAATGCACCTAGTTTTCCGCAAAACTCACCCACAAGCTACAAAAAGGCAATGGCATTACCTTGTATTTAAACATCCATTAAAAACAGACTAAAAGGATATAGCATGCACCACGACAAAAATAATCACATACCACTTCAGATAGGCAAACACATCACTATTGCCGCAACTAGCCTTTTATTGACAACACACGCTCATGCTGCCCCAGGCGGTGTTACACCTGGCGCAACCATCATCGATCAGGTGATCACATGGGCATCAGCCTTAGGATTGGCATATATGACACTCATGATCATGTGGACAGGCTATAAGTGCACCTCTGGCGGTGCAAGAATTCAAGATTATGGCAACTTGCTGTTAGGCGCCATTATGATTGGTAGTGCAGCAGCGATTGCACTTTTGTTTTTCTAAAACATGAGCGACCTCATCTTCAAAGGTTGTACGCGCCCCAGTATGATATTTGGCGTGCCACTTGAGCCGCTTGCTTTCACGTGCATCCCGCTATTTGTCATCGGAATATGGGGAATGTGGCTCATGCCAATTCTAGGCGTCACAGTCTTGGCGATGATTATTCCAATTATCGTGACAATGCGACTTATCTCAAAGAGTGATGATCAACGCTTAATGCAGTATGTACTTAGGCTAAAAATGAGTGCAAGACATCGTAATAGCAAGTTTTGGGGTGCAAAAAGTGTTGCACCTATGCGTTATAAAAAGCGTTCATAAATGACTGCCGTGGATAAAACATTAGCAGTCAACACGCAATGGTTTCATGTATTTAAATCCATGATAGATAGTGGCGACCTTGCCAATATCAGTGGCTCTGCCCTTAAAGTGTATTTGGTTATTAAATCACACGCCAACTTTAATACTGGCGCCTCATTCCCATCTGAGCATACCTTGTCCGTGAAATCGGGTTTATCCATCTCGCAAGTAAAAAGAAATCTCGTGGAATTAAGGCAATTATCGTACTTATTAACTGAAAAAATAGGCAGAAAAAATCACTATGTATTACGAGAAAAAATCGTGCTAAGAGACCTATTTGACAACAACGTGGCAGAAGCATCATGGGATTATATTCCGAACAAAGTCTCGGACATTGTCGATGACATCAAAAATTATGTGCATTCGGCACAGCAAGTTGATGCCAAAGTGATTCATATTGAGAACTTGCAAATCAATATCAATCAGGTTAATGGCAATGGGGTTGTCATCAACAATCAGTCAAAAGGCATGGTGGATTTATCGAAATTCGATCAAAGCATGCAACATTTAATTAGAAAATTTGCAGAAAAGTCAGGCGTCATCATCAAAGAAAGCGCTGCTAACAACACGAATATTGGCTCAGATAGGGTTCACCCGTGAGCGGTATAAACCCAATAGGGCTCATGCGTGAGCCGTTTTACCCTGTGGGTAACTACGCTTTTATCCACAAGTCAAAATCGATAGGGTGCATGGGTGAGCTGTGTATAACTCAAATAGGGTTCATGGGCGAACTGTATCAACCCCTAATAGGGTTCACCCATGCGCTACTAAAAAGACTTTATATATTAAAAGCTTTTAAAAAGAACGCACAGAAAACGATAACGATAACGAGATGATAAAACTATGACTGCAAAACATCAGAAAATCGCCAACAACGAAATCAGTGCTAGCGAGTATTTGCGCTATAGCAGTGCAATTAGCGATGCGGTGGTCAAAACTTTAGACGGTGCCTATTTAACCACATGGCGGGTAGATGGCATTGCTTTTGAAACACGTGATGCAATTGATTTAGACATATTGCATGAGGCGTTTAATCAACTGCTGATAGGCCTAGGTGAAGTCGCTATTTGGTCACACCGCGTGCGCCGTCAATACTCAGACCAATTCACCACTGAATACCAAAATCCATTTGCGAATACCTTGTCGAAACGCTATTACGCTAGTTTTGAGGGTTACAACATGATGGGAAACGAAACCTATCTCACGTTGGTGTATAGACCTTATGGTCCAGTTAAGAAAAACCTGTTTGGTCGCGTCATAGACTTTCAAGAAAAATCCTTGCGTGCCATCGAAGAGGCAGATAAGCACGCACTACGTAAAATTGAGGAACTCGCCACACGCATACAAGCCACACTCAAAAAGTATGATGTGGAGCGGCTCGCCACTTATCAAGAAAACAACATTACCTATTCCAACCAGTTAGCATTTTACGGCTACCTGCTTAACGCTGTTTGGGAAAATGTACCCGTCAAAGATTACCGTATCCGTGACGTGTTACAAACCTCACGCCTATTTTTCGTCGAAGAGAAAATAGAAATCCGTGCACCGAATAAAAGACGCTTCGTCGCAATGCTGGATTTAAAAGATTACCCAGCGACCACTGATGCTGGTTGTATGAATAGCTTGTTGTACACACCGTATGAATACATCGAGACGCAAAGTTTTTCGATATTAGACAAACCCAGTGCCAAAGACAAATTAGAGAAACAGCGTAATCAACTGGTTTCAACCGAAGATGGTGCAGCTTCACAGATTAAGGCTTTAGTCCTAGCCATTGATCAGCTGGTTGATGGGCAGTTTGTGCTGGGAGAGTACCATTATTCACTGGCCGTATTGGGCGATAACATGGATGAAGCCATACGCAATATGGCAGAAGCACGCTCGGCACTTAGTCATGATGGCTACCAAACCGCACTGCTGGATTTAGTGGCTGATGCTGCATGGTTTGCCCAGCAACCTGCGCACTGGCATTTAAGGCCACGTGAAGCACATCTCACCTCACGCAACTTTGCAGGTTTAGCCGCGATGCACGGCTTTGGTACGGGTAAGCGCAATAACAATCCATGGGGTGAAGCCGTCACCATTCTTAAAACACCGAATGGTGCGCCGTATTATTTTAATTTTCATGGCACTGACGAAAACGACGATTCCACCGATAAAAAAGCGCCTGGCAATACCACCATTATCGGCATGACAGGTTCAGGTAAAACCGTGTTGGAGTTGTTCTTACTACTGATGACTTTGAAATACCAACCCACGATTGTCTTTTTTGATAAAGATCGTGGCGCTGAGATTGTCATCCGCGCACTAGGCGGCAATTATCGCGTCCTTAAAAAAGGGATACCTACGGGCTTCAATCCATTTCAGCTCGAGGCGACTGAACACAATATTAGCTTTTTAGTAAAACTTGTGCAAAGTCTCGTGCCTTATCCACTCAATGCCACTGATAGTCATGAAGTAGAGCGTGCAGTCCGTGTGATGATGACCTTTGAGGTTAGCAAACGTGGCCTATATGCGATCAACCAGCAACTCCCCAACACCAAACAAAATAGTGTGTATGACTACCTACAAAAATGGTGCAGAGGCGGTAGCTATGGCTGGGTGCTGGATAACGTGGAAGACCAAATAGACTTGAGTCAAGGCCGTCTATTTGGTTTTGATGATACGGCTTTTTTAGAAGATAAAGACATATTAGCACCCGTCACTATGTACTTACTACACCTAACAGAAAGCCTGATTGATGGTCGCCGTTTTATCTATGTCATGGCTGAATTTTGGAAGCGTTTAGAGCTGTCAGAATTCACCGACTTTGCAATAAACAAACAATTTACCATTCGTAAACAAAATGGATTCGGTATCTTTGATACACAAAGTCCCGCACAAATCCTTAAAACACCACACGTTGCAGCCATGGTAGAGCAATGTGCTACGCAAATATTTTTGCCTAACCCCAAAGCTGATTACCATGACTACGTGGAAGGCTTCAAAGTTACCGAGATGGAATATCACACCATCCGCACACTTGGTGAAACGAGCCGTCAGTTTCTAGTCAAGCAAGGTCATACCTCAACAGTCGTCAACTTAGACCTTGGCAGCCTCAATGAAATGTTAGACGTACTCAGTACTTCATTAGATAACGTAGAAATGCTAGATGAAATTCGTGCAGAAGTGGGTGATGACGTACAAGACTGGATGCCAATTTACTTAAATCGATTAGCCCAGCGTAAAGCCATGACCAAAGCCAGTAAAGGGCGAATAGTCCAATAGTATTTTTATTAACAAGGAGTTTCATCATGACAATACGTCACCATTTAAGATTACCCGCCATCTTGCTAACCACACTTGCAATGGGTATTGCTCATGCTGATGGTGGCGAACTCACAGGCAAAGTTAAATTAGCCTGCGAAGCTATTCTTTGCCTTTCCACGGGTTCGCCGCCAGGCGAATGTTCACCATCACTGAGTGAATATTTCAGTATTGATTTTGATGATTTCAGCGACACCATACAAGGCCGCATCAACTTTTTAAATCTATGTCCTGTTTCATCAGAAACACCACAAATGAAAAGCCTAGTCAACGCGATTGCTCAAGGAGCAGGGCGTTGTGATGCAGCTTCACTGAATGCGACGCTCATCGCCTATACCAATGGTTTGCAAGGCTGCATTCAAGGCACTAAACCTGCGTACTGCTCAGCCTATGAAGGTCATGCATATACAGACCTGCACAATGGTGCGCATTATGTGGTGACGCAGTCACAAACGTATTGGCCATTTAATAACTTCATGGGTGGCAATTCAAATAATGGCGGAGGTTTTCTAAGTGGCTTCACTGGTGGTAATGGCCAAAGTAGCACACAGACTTGCGGTCATTGGGTTGATTGATTTAATTGTTGATATAAAAAACAACCGATATAGGACATAAAAGGATAAATATCATGAAAAAACACCACTTAAAACCGAATATTAAAGCATTCGTTATTACACTAACTCTTGCGACCAGCTTACAAGCCAGTATTGCGCCTGCCAATGCAGGCGGCATTCCTGTTATTGATGTGGCGAACCTTGCTAATACGCTTGAGAATATTGTGCAATGGGGTAAACAGCTACAAGCCATGAAAGAGCAGTACGCACAGCAACTTGCACAATATCAGTCTATGACAGGTAAGCGTGGCTTCGGTAATGTTTTAAACGACCCTAAGTTACGCCAGTATTTGCCAGATGATGCACAAAAAGTGTATAGCCAAATGATGCGACCCGTGCAATCCATGGATGTTTGTAACGGGCAAATAGGTGAGTTCCTCACCCTGTGTCAATCAGAAGTTAAAAAACACTACATAGACCGTGACAATTACGAAAAAGCCTACGATACCGCCACTATTGAGCAAACGCAGATACAAGGTTTAATTGATCAGATTAGCAATGCTGATGACCCTAAAGCCATTGCTGAATTGCAAGCCCGCATGGCAGGCGAACAAGCCAAGATTCAAAACACCGTGGTGCAAATGCAGCTGAGCGCACAGCTTGCTGAAATACAAAACAAGTTATTACAACAGACTAAACAAGATGCGCAAGTAAAAGCCACGATTGAGGATAGAGGCAATCCTATTTCTGCGCCAGAACCGATTACCAATTGGGATTAATCAAGCTATCAATAAAGGAATTTACATCATGAAACTAACACTTATTACGATTATGGCAGTTTTATTAACGGCGTGTTCTGGGCAAGACAAAACTGATTCGCAAAAGACTTACACAGTGCAGGAGTTATTGAAAGAGCCAGCGCTCTACAAAGAAATAAGTGATTGGTGCAGTGAAAATCCTGCTGAGCGCAGCCTAACACCAAACTGCATGAATGCCTTGCAGGCTTTACATGAATTACAAGCAAACGCCACGCTAGAGGATAGAGGAAAACCTACATCTGCACCTCAACCAATAGCTAATTTCAACTAAGTGCAATTTTAGATAAAAAATGAAATCTTATTTTAATCAAGCGACCGCTATAAGGGCTTCTGGATTAAGCTCCGCTATTTTAAGTAGCGTTTTAGCTGCACCAGATGGCTTGGCGCGACCTTGCTCCCAATCTTGCAAGGTGCGTACAGACACGCCTAATAAATCAGAAAACTTACTTTGGCTTAAGTGCATTTTATTGCGGATGTTAGCAATTGGCGACAACGCCACACGCACCTTGCCTGTTTTCATTTGCTCAACAGAAAGTAACAAATCTCTTTCAAATGTCGCCATTTCAGGATCTGTGCTAAAAGTAAAATGGTCTTTATTCATCATATTTCTCCTTAAGTTTACGCAAAAATTCAGGGCGCAAATTATCAAATTTAGATTTTGCATACACAATCAGCAATACAACACAGTCATCTGCTTTGAAAAAATAAATCACTCTTACGCCACCGCTTTTGCCCGTACCTTGCCGCGCCCAGCGCACTTTACGACATCCGCCACTTTGCGGAATAATATCGCCCACCAACGGGTTGGCCGCAATGTATGTCACAAATTCGTTATAAGTCGCTTCATTCCAAACTTCAGCAGCATATTTGGTAAAAACCTCAGTTTCAATTACGGTATGCATACTTTGACTATACGGATTAACCGTATATCTGTCAAGCTATTTTCTCAGTCACTAACGACAAAGGTACGCCATGTTTAACTACATCGGCGGTACATTTTTCTCTTATGTAGACCACTTTGTGAATCAAGTGTCAGCGCAGTTAAGCGTTTATGTGGCTGCAATAGCCTTATCTGCCTTAACGCTGTACTACCTATTTGTAGGTTTTGCTGTGATGCGTGGCGAAGTACGCGAGCCGATCAGTACTATCATATGGCGTTCAGCCAAAATGGCTATGATTCTATTTATCGCTTGTGGTGCAGGCATTTATCAGGCCGAAGTCATTGGTACCGTAAAAACGGTCAGTGCAAACTTAATGAGTTCGGTTGCTGTTTCAACGACTGGTGGTGGAGCTTGTCCTGTCACAGGGACTGGTGATGCAGCTATGTTCAATGCGCTAGATTGCAACTTTAACCAACTACTAACACCTTTCAATGATCTTGTCGCAGCGAGAATGAAACTAAATATTCTTGATGTGGCAAGTGGTATTGCGCTCAGTATCGTGGCTAATTTGTATTTAATTTGCGTGCTTATTTTGTTTGGTGCGGTTGGCATTATTTTTTTCACTAACCTGCTAACGCTCAGTTTAGTGTTGGCAGTAGGCCCACTATTCATCGGTGCATTAGCGTTTGAACCCAGCAAGAATTTCTTTGATGGTTGGAAAAACAAGATTGTTTACATCTTGCTTTTGCAACTCTTCATGATGATATTTTTGGGATTGGTGTTTGTGATTGTCAATGGTTACATCGTTCACCTAGGCTTTAATACGGATCAATCAGCCGCATTCGTTGGCGCGAAACAAGCGGCTGCACTGAAAGCAATATTCAGTCTGATGGTGGTGATGTGTCTGTTTGCCTACTTGTTTACTAAGCTAGACAACATTGCCAATAGCTTAGTGGGAGGTGGTGATAATGCCAGCGGCTTAGGTTTGGCCTTAGCCACCGCGCAAATCGCAAAAATGACCTATGCCGCCATGCGTGGTGGCAGTAAAGGTGGGGGTGGTGTAGGTGGAAAAATAGAAAATAGCAGTGGCGGCGGGCTAGCTAGCGGTTTAGAAAAAAGCACACAACTGGCTGGTCGTGGCATCAATCGTGCCGTACAACATTCAGCACATGCAATCGCTTCACGTTATCGAAATAGATAACCAGCACCATGAAAACACTAAAACAACTTTTATCAAACTCCTCACTAGGTAAACAGCATGCTATTTAATAACAAAAAAGACACTCACCAACAAGCCCTCAATTGGGAGGCTTCCACTGCCATTGCGCTGCATCAGTCTGAGGTTAGAGCATGGAATATAACCAAAATAATGACATTATTGGCCGTGTTAGCGATCACTGGTTTGGTATTTATGCTGCCATTTTATAAAGTCATCCCGATGACTTTCTTGGTCGATAAAGTCACAGGTGAAGCGCAATTGGTAGATACCACAGGCTACAAACCAGCTAGTTTGAATGAAGCAGCTGATAGGCATTGGGTCGAAGAGTATGTGAACACGCGTGAACGCTATAACTGGATGCTGTTACAAAGTGACTATGAGCGTACTTTGGCTTTATCTACTGGCGATGTACTCAAAAACTATCGCGCCATGTTTGGTCACGATAATGCGCTTGATAAACAACTCGGTAATTACACAGAACGTCGTATTCACATCGTTTCAACGACATTGCCGCCAGGTGCGCAGGGTACTGCCATCATTCGGTATGAGCGTACCACGCGCGAGCGTGGCTACGACACAGAAATTGCAGGTAAATACATTGCCTCAATGACTTATGTTTACGAAAAACCTTCACTACTCACATTACAAAAAGACCTTGATGCCAATCCTTATGGATTCAAGGTCACAGGCTATGTGGTCGACAGAGAAGAAAAAGGTGCAGCAGTCGCTGCACCTATTATTAATACCCCTCATTCTTTATCACCATCAGCTAACGGCACGTCACCAGCCGCTAACGGAGTATCCGCACAATGAAGTCTACAATTAATCAAGCAGTCATGAATTTAGTACGTACTAAATTAACGCTCAACGCTATCAAGTTAGCTGTTCTTGCCTCATTAAGTATCACTGGCTTCGCGCAAGCCAATACTCAAGTCAATGCCAAAGTCAGTGAAAGCATAGCAAACCCAGTACAGCGCATTCCTTACGATATGAATCAAGTCACCATGATTAAAGCCAAACGTGGCTTTGCTACCCATATTGATTTAGAAGCGGATGAACATATTGTGAAGGATGGTGTGGGCGGCGGCGATACCGATAATTGGATTACTTCAGCCAAAGTGGGTAGCAACTTTATTCTATTAAAACCTAAAAAGAATGCTCATGATAGCAATCTTGTCGTTAAAACGGATAAGCGTAGCTACGCCTTTGATTTACATGTACTCAAAGACCACAGCTCAGATAAAGGCACTTGGCGCATTGCTTATACTTACCCTAAGCCGAATACCGAAGTTGCACCATTAACGCCAGCACAAATTGAGGCCATTAACAAAGCCAAAGTAAAACAGTTGCAAGCCGCACCACAAGCAGTACGCAACACGCAATACAGCATGCAGGTGATGACTAATTCAGATGAAATTGCACCCACGGCAGCATGGGATGATGGCAATTTTACTTATCTTAAGATTCCGAATCACCGCGAAATTCCAGCGGTATTTCGCGTCACCACCGATGGGGATGAATCCATGGTGAATACCCATATGGAGGGCGACAGTAAAGATACTATCGTCATTCATGGTATGGCAAAACACTATGTCCTGCGCTTAAGCAAGCAAGTAGTCGGTGTTTGGAATGATGCCTACGATATTGAAGGTGTTAGCCCTAAAAATGGCACGGTGACCTTAGGCGTATCACGTCAGGTGGCAGAATAATCATGACCAATACCATAGAGCATAACGACAAGCAACAAAACTCAACTGATGAGATGGGGCTACGCGACGGGTCACATAAAACCAGTATTGATCAAGCTTACATTGCCAGAAAAAATTGGGGCGCAATGCTATTTATGTTGGCTATTCCACTGTTATTCGGCAGTGCAGGCTATTTCGCATATTCCCGCTATCAAGCCCACTTGTTGACTAGCAAAGAGGAACAAAAGTCACATAAATTTACCGCAGAAAATACCATTAAGCCAATGGGTGTTGAAGGCGAAGGTACACTGCTTAAACCCGCAGAAATGCAGGGTCAGACAACACCGATGCCTGATAACGCAAATATGGGTGTTACACCGATAGGCGTAGTACCTAATAATCAACAAATGCAACATGGGCAAACTATTACAGTTAAACCAAACCCAAGCCGCTATGATGCTGACATCCTGCCAGAGCAAGGCGAATCGCAATTAGCTGTAGCAACAGGTACTGCTAATCAAGGGCTGTACAACCAAAACACAAACATTAAGATAGCAAGACCCTTGAGCCAAGAGGTCGAAAGTGAGGGTACGTTCGACAGGTCTACTCGCTCTAACCCAGACGGTATGCAATTAACACCTACCTACACGCCTAAAACCAAGGCAAGGCTACTGGGAAACCGCAATTACGTGTTAGCCAAAGGCAATGAATTTGATTGCGCACTCAATACTGCAATTAACTCCTCTAATCCAGGCATGGTGACTTGCACCACGACCAGTAATAGTTATTCAGATAATGGCAAAGTAGTGCTAGTCGAGCGTGGCTCATTGCTTACAGGTGAATATACGGGGCTTAAGCATGGCGATACCAGATTACGTGTGTTATGGGACAGAATCAAAACGCCTGAAGGTGTGGTGATTGCGCTAGATTCATTGGGCACAGATGCGCTCGGTCGCGGTGGTTTTGATGGGGATGTAGATAGGCACTGGTTGGAGCGTATTGGCTCAGCTTTCTTAATGTCCAGCTTTAAAGATTTGGTTGCTTATGAAACCGTTAAAAATAGCAATGCCAGCAGCAATATTGCCAGCGCAAGTTTCTCAAACACCCAATCCGCAGGCAATGACTTGGCCAGCCAAGTATTGAAACAAAGTATCAATATTCCGCCCACGCTCACTAAAAACCAAGGCGAACGCGTAGCGATTGTGGTGGCGCGTGATTTAGATTTTAGTGAGGTGTATCAGTTAGAAGCTAATGACAGCATGAGCGTTAGGGATAAGCAATAATGCCTGACGATACTCAACATACTAAAAATCAGCAACGCCAAGCTGATTTAGTGCAACACGGCCAAGCCATAGGGAATGAGTTTCAAGAGTGTGAAATAAAAGGCGATGAAACCTTACGTCTGTTACTTGAACCGATTACGCATTATTTAAATGAAGACGGTGTGACCGATATTTTTGTAAATAAGCCGTATGAAATTATCGTTAAAAATGAAAAAGGCCGAAAAAAGATAAAAGCACCCTCGCTGAGCTTGGCACATCTTGAACAAATTGCGGTGGCGGTAGGAAATTACAGCAATCAAGGCATCAATAAGTCAGCACCTATTATTTCTGCCAACTTGCCGAACGATGAGCGTATTCAAGTGGTGCTGCCACCAGTGGTGCAAAAAGGCTTAGTCAACTTATCTATTCGTAAACCCATGATATTAACTAAAACCATGGCTGAATATGAGACTGATGCGCTGTTTTCAGAAACGGTGTGGTTACGACCGCGCGAAATGTCCTTTGATGCGCATGGCTTTAATGAACCCGATTTTAGTGAGTCTTGCTTGGCTCAAGCCATGAGCAAATTAAGTAAAGCCGATTTGCGTTTAATGGATTTACTCGAAAATAAGTCATTTGGTCAATTCTTCATTGAAGCAGTCAAGGTCGATAAAAATATCAGCATTGTCGGCGAAACGGGTTCTGGTAAAACGACCTTCTCTAAAATGCTATGCCAGTCTATTCCACAGCATGAGTCGATTATTACCATTGAAGATGCGCGTGAACTATTTCTGCCGAATCATGAATATGTGGTGCATTTAACTTATAGCAAGGGCGGGCAAGGTCAAGCCAAAATTACGCCATCAGATTTGATTCATAGCACTATGCGCATGAACCCAGACCGTGTGTTGCTGGCTGAATTGCGTGGTGCTGAAAGTTACGATTACCTGAAATTGTTACTCAGCGGCCATGGTGGCAGCATCACCAGCTGGCACGCAGGCTCACCTGAAGAGGCCATTGGCCGCTTCATATTTATGGCAAAAGAACACCCAGAATCTACCGCCTATCAAGATGTAGCGATTAAACGCTTATTGTTAAGCGCCGTCGATGTCATCGCGCATTTAGAAGCTCGATCCGTTTTTAATGAGAATGACGTACAAATAGGCACTGAATACAAAATGACCGCCATCTACTTCAATCCATTTAAAAAGCTAGAAGTTGCGCTAGAAACCTAAAATCAAGAAAAAAGGATACAAACCATGAAAATCACGACTAAAAATATAACATTATTAGCCACCATTGCTGGCGCATTCACGCTGGCAAGCTGCACGAATAATAGCGCCTTAATCGTACCTGATGGCGCAAAGCGCGTACCGATCAATCAGGCTGAAAACCAAGTGAAAGTCATACCGACTATTAGTGCCACAAGCAATAATCCGTTCATGCAAATGCAAGCCGAAGTTGCAACCATGCAAGAGAAAATCGCGCAATTAGAAGCGCAGCTAACTCAAAATAAATTAGAGCAAAGCCGCCTTCAAAACATGTCAAAGAATGAGGTTGTGTCAGTTATTGCAACAACACCAGAATCGCCTAAATTCCCTGAGATAGCACAAGCTACGCTACTAACCAGCACCTTATTTGCATTCAATCAAACAACATTACTAGAGTCAGGTAAATCTTCCTTAAGAAGCTTTGCAACATCAGTTAAATCCATGAATAACGTTAAAGCCATTAGCGTCGTTGGCTATGCCGATAAACTAGGATCAGCGGCATATAACCATGCACTTTCAACTAAGCGAGCAGATGTTGTGCGCGCCTATCTTCAGTTTGAAAATAACCTAAGCTACATTCAATTTACAACCTTAGGCAAAGGTAGCGTCATTGGTTCGGCTGCCACACAAACCTGTAGCAACAAACTAGGTCGCCAAGCTTTAATAGACTGCCTATCCCCTGATAGACGTGTAGAAATTAACGTGTATTGAAAACTGGCCAACGAGCTAACATCCATGATTCATCCAATTTCAGCATTCTACAAAGACCATAGAACTGCACTAAAAGCCACAGGTGTGCTGCTGATTATATTAGTAGCATTTCCATTGACCATGCTCCTAGCTGGGGCTATGGTGCTGGCCGCCTTCAAAATTAACCCCTTACACTACGGCGCGGCGGTCTATTTTTGGGCATGGCCAGATTATTTGAATGCTTATCTAAACGGGGGACTAGTTGGTCAAGGTAAACGCATTGCAGTAACAGGTGGTGCTAGCGTATTGCTTATTTACGTTACGATCCCATTGCTAGCGCTACTTGCAACGCGTCAAAGACGCGAACTACACGGTAGCGCACGCTGGGCAACGCACGGCGAGGTGGTTAAATCAGGCTTGCTTGGCAATCAAGGTATTGTGGTTGGTAAATATAGAGGCCAAACATTACGCTTTCCTGGGCAACAATTTGTGATGCTGGCTGCACCTACCCGTAGCGGTAAAGGGGTGGGCGTAGTTATTCCTAATTTATTGAGTTATGAAGAGTCTGTCTGCGTACTCGACATCAAACAAGAAAACTTTGACATCACTGCGGGCTATCGTAAGGATGTACTGAAGCAAGAAATTTACTTATTCAACCCGTTCGCTGAAGACCTAGACGACAACGGCAAGCCCGCACCACGCACGCACCGATACAATTTCTTTAGTGCCATCAGCAAAGGCGTATTCCGCGTGGGTGACATATTCAACCTTGGCAACGCCATTTGGCCAAGTGGTGGTAAAGACGCTTTTTGGAACGATAATGCGCGCAATCTGTTTTTAGCCGTGACGTTGTTTTTATGCGAGCTGCGTGACCAGCGTGAGGAAGAGGGCATAGGGTCAACATTACCAGACTATCCTGTCACCATGGGTGAAGTGCTACGCCAAACTTCAGGTCGCGATTCAGGCTTACCGATTAAACAATATTTTGAAGAAAAAATCATGCCCTACGCATGGTTGAGTAGCGAATGCCGTGGTGCCATGCGTAACTTTTTAAGTTCTAGTGATGATGTACTGTCATCCATATTAAGCACTTTCAACGCACCATTATTGCCCTGGCGCAATCCGATTGTCGATACTGCCACCAGTGCCTGTGACTTTGATGTACGCGACGTGCGTAAAAAGAAAATGTCGATTTATATTGGCATTACTCCGAATAAATTAGGCGATGCCAAGCTCATTATCAATTTGCTATTTAGCCAGTTAGTCAATCTCAATACCAAAGAATTGCCGCAAAAGAATCCAACAGTACTCAAATATCAATGCCTGTTACTCATGGACGAATTTACCAGTATTGGTGTGGTGAACATCATCGCCACCGCCGTGAGCTACATTGCAGGCTATAACTTGCGTCTATTACCGATTATACAAAGCACCGCGCAATTAGAATCGCCTAGCAATTATGGTAAAGATGATGCGAGAACACTGATGACGAATCATGCTATGCAGATTGTCTATGCACCACGTGATCAAAAAGATGCCAATGACGTGTCAGAAAGTCTAGGCTACATCACCGAAAAAAGCCGTAGCATTAGCCGTAGCCATGGTTACGGCAAAAGCGGCGGCGGCTCCGAAAGTATCTCAGACCAACGCCGTGCCTTGCTCCTGCCGCAAGAAGTCAAAGAGATTGGGCAGTGGAAAGAAATCATCCTGTTAGAAAACGTTAAACCTATCCTTTGCGACAAAATTCGCTACTTTGATGACCCTGAATTCACCAGTCGCTTACGCACACCCCCCACAATTGCAGCGATTGATATTGATCTGTTTGTTGCTAAAACCAGCGGTAAAAAACGTGAGATTGAAGATGGCGAAATAGACCTAGATGAATATGCACTGAGACCGTCTTTTAACGCTGAATACCTAGATATTTACGACAAAATAGCATTACCGCCTGCCACAGACCCACTAGATGAAGAGGAGGTCAATCAATATATATTAGATAGCCTCGAAGCTATGCATATACCTAAAGCAGCGCTAGCCAAGATTGACTTTAACTTGGATGTACTGGATGAAGTTAAAGCCGTCATGCATACAACAGGTTTAGATGCTGAAACTGCACGTGCGCGCGCAGAAGACGCTTTCGCTGGGTTGGAGTTAAATTGAAACCAAAAGGATTGAAGACCCAAGTGTTGATGGTCTTTAAAGCAATCAACATAAATCAACACCTACTTTGCATGATAGGAATAACAATATGGCTACAACAACAGTAGTACCCGATACAGCAGCAAAAAACGGCCTAGCCGTGACAGACATTATTAAGATGGATGCCAATAGGATTTATGGCCAAGGTACTCAAGTGTACCCAGCTAAGCCAGGTGCAGTATACAAAGGCGATATTACCATTCTTGATACCCATGTCTTGCAAGAGATTGGTAAAAACTCGGTCATTTTGCATGAAAAATCTAAACTGGATTATGCTTCTGAAGAGTTTAAGAAAACTGCAGAAAGCTTACGTCGTCCTGATGTTGCCATCTATTATCAAGATGACAATAAAAACCCAACCGATACCGCAAAGGTATTTCCGTTTAGCCCCGCCAAAGATGACTTAGAGCGCGTCGTTGCTGGTCTTAAAAAGTCCGCTAAAGAATTAAATATGCCTAACATGGATAACGTCCTTGATTCGCTGGCAGGGCGCTCATGGGAGCGTAATCAAGAAATACGCAAGCATATCAAAGATGAGAAAGTAGCGGCCAAAGAAGCGAAAGCGGCCAGCTTGCCCTCTAAGCCAGCCACGCCTCAGCAAAAAGCACCCAAACGTTAGTTGCTAAAAGCATTGTTAATGAACCTACAACGCTGGTCATGCCAATGGCTGGCTTTCACTTAAGTCAGAGGACTAATAACCATGGCCAGCAATAAAAAAACCAAGCTAGAAATAACCAATACAGAAAAAACAAGTACAAATCAATCTATGGCAGTTGATGAAGCTTCAATTAAAGACAATACTAAATTACACCGACTGCTAGTAGATGAAATTCCAGATTCAGTGTTGAGACGTTATGCCATTAAAGACCATCTATACTATTCTAAAGACCGTACCAAAGGCCTAGCATTTGAAGACAAAGGCAAATCTATCAGTGCCAAAACGTCCGATGCTGATGATATACGCGCCATGATAGAACTTGCCAAAGCTAAACATTGGTCAAAAATAAAAATCAGCGGTACAGATGAGTTTAAAAAAGAGGTGTGGTTAGCCGCCAGCATGCAAGGCTTGGAGGTAGAAGGCTACACACCTAGTGCGCAAGATGTTGCCTTACTTGAAGACACTAAGCGTCGTATACAAAATAAGATTGAGTTTGCTGAACCTAGGGTAGCCATCGACCAAGACAAAACGCAAGCGCAAAAAGAGGTAGAACTAGCCGCCGATAAAACCACTGCTGACAAGTCAGTCAAATTTAAATACACACCTACTGCTGCTGAAGTAGCCATCATTGAAGCTGCCAAAGCCAAAGGTGCAAGCCCTAAGTTGCAGGCGTCTATGAAGCAGAAATTAACGGTTGCGGTTAGTCAACTCAAAGCCATGGGAATAGAAATTCCTAAGCCAAAAATCTACGATACTAAAGGGCAAGGCATTAGTGATAAAACGGCGATTGATGCGATGGACAGCTCAACCATTCAAAAGCGCATTACACAGCCACAAGTTGCGCCTAGAAGATAATGAATTTAGCAGGGCGCATTACCTTTAGGACAAATTTGAAAAATGAATGGGAACAGTACTGCACGCAAAGTGGCATTAGTCCCAGTGAAGCTTTACGCCAACTCATTAGCAAAATCCTCACTGGACGCTCTGCTTTAGATAAGGTGCTGAATATTCCTCAAGGCGTGCTACCAAAACCAGAAAATAGCCCCTTAAAAAATCGCATTGAGATTCGGCTTACTGACAAAGAGTCTGACAAGCTCGCTGAGCACGCTGAAAAGAGTGGCTTCAGCCCTTCGCAATGGTTAGTGACCTTAGTGCGCTATCAATTCATTAAACATACGCCGTTAAATGTCCTAGAACTAGACAAGCTAGATGAGCGACTTTATCAAATTCGGATGATAGGCCAGAATCTCAATCAAATCGCCCGCGCATTAAATAGCCATGAGCTGAGTAGCTCGCAGGTCGATGTTATGCCGATGCTGCAAGAATTATTGAAAGTGCTGGACGAAGACAGAAAAGCCTTAAAAGCGATTGCTAGCCATAATTTAGATCGCTGGTAGCTATTTTTATTATGGCTAGACCAAAAAGATTCATTGATGGATTGTTGGTGAATTGGGGCGACGATTTATTTTACCCGCCAGTGCGTCCGACTAAAACTCCAACAAGTAAACCATTGGGCTGGGCTAACATCATCATGCCCGATAAGCCTGCGGCCATACGCGCTCAAATAACCCGCACCACTCAAAAAACACCTGAAGTGATGGTTAAAATTACCAGCAAGATGGGTGCAGGTAAAGGCATGGTTGCCATTGCAAATCACCTTGATTACATTTCACGTAATGGCAAAGTCAACCTCGAAGACCATGAAGGCCGCTTACTCAACGGCCGTGCCGATGTGAAAGATATTAAAAATGACTGGGCTGAAGACATTCCTGAAATATCCAAGCGGCGCGAAACCATTAACGTCATATTTTCTATGGCGAAAGGTACGCCTGCTGCCGAAGTGAAAGAAGCCGTACGTGAATATTTAAAAGAAGAGTTCGGTGGTAAGCATGAGTACGTATTTGCCTTGCATAACGATACTGATAATCCGCATGTGCATGTTTGCATCAAAATGGCACCTATTAAAACACGCAGCAAACGGCTAAACCCACGTAAAAATGACTTACAACGCTGGCGTGAAGGCTTTGCACAAAGCCTGCGTAAATATGGCATTGCGGCCAACGCCACACCGCGTAAAACTCGCGGCGTGACACAGCAACCCTTACATCAATATCAACTGCATCAATCCGCTAGGCAGCAGCACCCAATTTCCAGAAAATCCGTAAAAACAAACGTTGAAGCGCATACCAAAGAAATTCACGCTTGGGCAAATATCGCTAATATACTAGCAAAATCTGAAGACATAAGTGATCGAGCTTTGGCTAAAGAGGTTGTTGCTTTTATGGCTAAGCAACCTATTCAGCAGGTGGGTAATATGTCAGTTCAAAAAAGCAACGACGACATATCAACGCCAACCGAACAGTTGTCTACTGGAATTAAATCAAGATGGTATTCGTAAAGTTTTTAGTATTATCAAAACTTAGGGAATACTACAAAGTAGTTAAATTTTGTAAAAGAATGTTGATTCTTCTTTTTGACAGTCTGCATTGTGGCAAGCCAATTTAGGTGTCATGGGGCAAGTCGCGACCCTAAGCTGACTGTTAAATCTGATGTAAGGAATTTTAATCTCTAGTATTTTTGTCACTTTACATTTCCATAGCACCGCCAATTATTTAAAATAGAACGAATAATCCTGCCACTGGTGTAACTTCAAGCAACCCCCCACCGCTATATTAGTGACTAGTATGTCTCAACCGCAAAGCATTGGTAATCACTGACACAGAACTTAAACTCATCGCCAAGGCCGCAATCATGGGTGAGAGTAACCAGCCAGTAAATGGATAGAGAACACCAGCAGCTAATGGAACGCCTAGCGCGTTATAAACGAAAGCAAAACCGAGATTCTGTTTCATGTTGGCAATGGTTTCTTGGGAAATAGAGCGAGCTTGGGCAATGCCTCGCAAATCACCTTTAACGAGCGTTACCTGCGCACTATTCATTGCAACATCAGTGCCAGTACCCATTGCCACACCAACATCGGCTTTGGCCAACGCAGGAGCATCATTGATGCCGTCACCTGCCATAGCCACAATGCGGCCTTCTTTTTGCAACTTATCCACCAGCGCTAATTTATCGGCGGGTTTAACTTCTCCGTAAAATTCATCTATACCAAGTTTTTCTGCCACAGATTTTGCTGTCAGCAAACCATCTCCAGTTGCCATAATCACGCGCATGCCTGATGTTCTTAAATTGTCTAATGCTTCTGCTGTGTTTTCTTTGATTGGGTCGGACACGGACAGTAACCCCGCAAGCTGACCATCGACTGCAAGATACATCACGCTTGCACCTGTTGCACGTAGTTCATCTGCTTGTACTTTTAGAGATTCAATTTTGATATTTAGTTGTTCCATTAGCGCAGTATTACCTAGCGCCAATTGTTTGCTGTTCAAATTGCCTCGTACCCCAATACCTGTACTAGACTCAAAATTTTCTACTTTATCAATAATCAAATCCTTAGCATGAGCTGCTTTCACAATAGCATCAGCTAATGGATGTTCACTACCTTGGTCAAGACTTGCTGCTAGGCGTAATACTTCATCTTCGGTATAGCCTGCAGAGGAAACCGCTTTATTAAAGCGTGGTTTACCTTCTGTCAAAGTACCTGTCTTGTCTATGATTAAGGTGTCGACTTTACGGAAATTTTCAATAGCAGCGGCATCTCGGAATAGCACACCTTGTGTTGCAGCTTTACCAGTAGCTACCATGATGGACATTGGTGTTGCCAAACCAAGTGCACAAGGACAGGCAATGATGAGTACTGCTACAGCGTTGATTAAGCCATAAACCCAACTTGGTTCTGGTCCAAATATCCCCCAGACTACAAATGTTAGTAATGCAATGCCAACAACGGTGATTACAAAATAGCCAGCTACTTGGTCGGCCATACGTTGCATCGGTGCTTTGGATCGCTGGGCTTGGATGACCATTTGTACAATGCTGGCTAATACTGTTTGGGAACCTACTTTTTCTGAGCGCATGACTAATGCGCCATTGGTATTAAGTGTTGCTCCAATCAGCTTATCGCCAACACCTTTAGTAACTGGCATTGGCTCTCCAGTCAGCATGGACTCATCCACTGCGCTACCACCTTCAGTTACGATACCATCAACGGGCACTTTTTCGCCAGGACGTATGCGTAGCAGGTCACCAACATGAACATGCGTGAGCGGAACGTCCTCTTCTTTTCCATCTGCATTGATTCGACGAGCCGTTTTAGGTGATAAACCAAGCAATGACTTAATCGCGGCAGAGGTTTGTGAACGTGCTTTTAGTTCTAAAATTTGACCTAGTAGCGTTAATGAAATAATCACAGCAGCAGCTTCAAAGTAAACTGATACGCGACCCATCTCCATAAAAGAGGCAGGGAATACATTTGGTACAACCGTGGCGACAACACTGTAAATAAATGCGGCAGAAGTACCCAACCCAATCAATGTCCACATATTCGGGCTGCGATTCACAACAGATTGAAAGCCACGCACAAAGAATGGCCAGCCTGCCCACAATACTATAGGTAAAGACAAACCCAACTCAATCCAGCTTTGTGTGGCCATTTCAAACCATTGAAGGCGGTGACCCAACATCGCTAAAACGGTGGCAATGATAGTCAGTGGCAACGTCCAAATAAAGCGCCGTTTGAAGTCTGCCAACTCAGGGCTGTCACCATCGTCTAAACTAGGCATTTCTGGTTCTAAGGCCATACCGCATTTGGGGCATGCGCCAGCATGGTCTTGTCGAACCTCTGGGTGCATCGGGCAGGTGTAAATCGTACCAGTTGGCACAGGTTCGGTCATAGTGGGTTTTGTTTCTAAGACCTTGATATTCGAGCTTGGATCTTTAACCAAATACTTATTTGGATTGGCAGAGAACTTAGCTTTGCAACCAGCACTGCAAAAGTAAACTGAATGGCCTTCGTGCTGCAAAAAATTCGGTGATTGCTCTGTCACATTCATTCCACAAACAGGATCTTTTAACATTTAAATTTCCTTCTTTGAATTGCACTGACTAACAATCAAACAATCCAAAATACTTTCTACATCACAGGACTCTTGTTTTTTCGTTCTGCTATATTACTTTCTGAAATTAACCACAACCGCATCCAGATCCGCATCCTTTGCCCTCAGGTTTCTGAGATGCATTGGCATCTGCTATGCCATAACCAGCAGTAATTACAGCTGATTTCAATTGATCAAGTGTGGTTAATTTGTCGTCGAACTGCACCGTGGCTTCGTGAGCTGAAAGAGACACTTTTACATCTTCTACGCCATTAACGGCTTTCAGAGCCTGCGTTACATTGTTGGTGCAACCTCCACAGGTCATTCCAGTTATTTTTAAAAGTTCAGTTTGCATGATGAAACTCCATTTCTGTCTGATTAAGCATTTAATTGCCCTAAATTTACTCACATTTTCACTAGCTAAGTATTACCATCTTGGAACCATCAGTCTGTTTGCTTGGACACATTGTTGTTTAAAGATGATTACTCATAACCGCATGATTATTTCTATCCTATAAATCCGACTTACATTCTTAACTTTCACTTCGTAATTAAGATTAATTAAATCTGGGAAAGAATGCCGGTGTTTGCTCAGCATATGTTGAATACTCCTGCCCAAATTCAGCATATGCCTCATTCTCTTCAGTTCGCGCCAAACGAACATACATGTATACCAAAATCGGAAACATCACTATGGTCAATATGGTCGGCCATTGCAGAAGGAATCCAAACATGATTATTATGAATCCTACATATTGAGGGTGGCGCATCCGAGCATAATAGCTAGTGGTAGCGAGCGTGCCTCGGCGCTGATTTTTATATAAAACTGCCCAAGCCTCGGACAACAACCAGAATCCGCCTCCAATGAACAGGAAACTCAGTATATGAAAAGGTCCAAAATGTGGATTAGAACGCCAACCGAATATAACTTCAAGCAGATGCCCTGAATCGTGCGACAAGAAATTAATACTAGGAAACTGCTTTGACAACCATGGAAGCAAGAGGTAAATCGTCAGTGGAAATCCATACATTTCTGTAAACAAGGCAACAATGAAGGCCGAGAAGGCACCAAACGAACGCCAGTCACGCTTGCTTTGTGGTTTAGCGAAACTGAAAGCAAAGATGATGAATACCACCGAATTGATGATGACTAGCGACCAAAGTCCGTAAGATGTGGATGGAGCATTCATTTTGTATTATCCTCGGACTTTTCATCTTTTGGATTATGGTTGCCATGACCATGGTGCATGAATAGATGCATCAACGGACATGCCAGCAAAATCAGAAATGGCAATAACCCAAGTACGTGAGCGCGGTGCTCAGTAAACAGCAGTAGACCAGCAATTGCAAGAAATCCATAAAACACCCATTTCCCTCTGGAAAGATGTTTTGCTTCGTGTTCAGTAGTCATAATTACCTCCTATTTAGTACGGTCACTTTTATGTTTACTACAGCTTTTTTACCAATGATTACTTAATAACACTTGAAACTACATTCAATTTACCTATCATTCCTGCCTCTGAATGGCCTGGCTGCAAACAAGCAAAGTCGAAGTGACCAGACTTATTGAATGTCCATAAGATTTCTCCAATGCTATTTGGCTTAATACGAACCATATTCGGATCATCGTGCTGCATATCAGGCATTTTTCTCATCATTTCAGCATGTTCTTTAAGATCTTTAAGTGTACCAATCACCATTTCATGCAGAATTTTTCCTTGATTGTTAATAATGAATTTGACAGTCTCGCCCTGTTTAATGGTTAAGCTGTCTGGTGTAAAACGCATATTGTCAGTCATGCTAAGTTTAATGGTACGAGTCACTTTAGCTGGATCGCCAGCCATCCCATAGGCAGTTTGCTCTTTATCAGTATGACTATGTTGTTCATGCGCTTCAGGTTTAATCTCAAACCTTACAGTACTGGCAGGTTTGCCTGCAAAAGTGACTATAGCAATGACTTTGGTTCCGTCTTTAGCGTCGAATCTACCTTTAGCTTCTAGCTTGTTTTCGCCAGAAGGGGTAAGGTTAGCCTCGGTTTTATTGCTGCCTGTCAGCATAGTGACTTTGGCTGTGGCAGATTTAGTGTCAACTGCTTTGCCGTGGTCTTCTACATAGAGAGTCACAGTGTCAGGCTTTGCAACCAACTCATAATCAATGTCTTTGACTATGGCTACTACACCACCATGTTTAGGTTCTACATCACCATGTGCCAGCACTAATGCGGGCAGTCCTAAAATACTTGTTAACGCTAAAATACTTACCGCATGTTTCATAATATTTCCTTTCAATAGCGAACTAAAAGAGTGGCCATTAAATGTTCGCAACGCATAACAGCCAATTAAATTTACATCTGTTGCTTAAAACAGTTCTTTCTCACCAGATTGAATCAGTGCTTCCAGCGGTTTTTTACCCACTAACCAAAACATCGCTGGCGTTAGATAAGTGTCCAGCAAGGTCGAGCTAATCAACCCTGAGAAAATAACCACAGCCACAGGATGCAATATCTCAGTGCCTGGCATCTCAGCTTCCAACAACAAAGGAGCAAGCGCAAATGCAGCCACCAATGCGGTCATGAGTACAGGTGTGAGTCGCTCTAACGAGCCTCGAACAATCATTTTCTGATTAAAGGATTCACCTTCGTATGCACACAGGTTGATGTAATGGCTGACCTTCAATATACCATTACGGATGCTGATACCTGCCAGAGTGATAAAGCCGACAATCGCAGCAACAGATAGAGGCTGACCGGATAGCCATAATCCAATCACGCTACCCACTAAAGCCAATGGAATATTGGCCATTATCATCAATGCCAATACAGAAGATTGATACCGACTAAACAGAATCATGAATATGAGCGCTAGCGAGCCAATTGAAAGCAGCCCAATCGTACGACTTGCTTCTTCCTGTGCCTCGAATTGGCCACCCATGGTGATGTAATAGCCTTGTGGTAATTTAGCCTCAGCCACTACTTTACGAATGTCTTTAACCACATCAGACAGTGCTCGCCCTTGGGTATTAGCTGATAGCACGATACGGCGTTTACCATCATCACGGCTAATCTGATTAGGTCCGTCTGACTCATCAACGCTCGCAAGTAATGACAGAGGTACGCGTCCTGTAGGCGTATCAATCATAATTTGCCGTAAGCCATCTACAGTGCGCGACGTTTCAGGTAAACGTAACACCAAATTAAAGCGTCGATTGCCTTCAACCACTTGAGTGACTTGCTCCCCGTCAATCAAGGTTTGTAGCGTTTGTAGCAATTCTGAAGGTGACATTCCATATTGCGCGGCCTTATCGTAATCAATCCGAATCTTGACTTGTGGCGTCAGGACTTGCTTTTCAATATCAAGATCAGCCAAGCCAGGTATTGTGGCCAGACTGGTTTTTAATATGGCGGCTTGACCACGTAATGTGTCTAAGTCATCACCAAATATCTTAATGGCGATTTGCGCTCGTACGCCCGATAGAATATGGTCTATACGATGTGAAATTGGCTGACCGATACTCAGTGACACAGGCAAAGGCGCGAGTAACTTACGCATATCAGCATAAACTTCAGCCGTGGTACGAGATGAATGTTTAAGCTTCACATCTAACTCACTGGCATGTACACCTTCAGCATGTTCATCCAGCTCCGCACGGCCAGAACGACGACCTACATCAGTCACCTCTGGTATTTTGAGTAATAACAGTTCAGCCTGCTTAACTAGCTGGACTGATTGTGTTAGGGTCGTACCAGGGTTCAGACGTAAACCAACCACCGCTGTACCTTCATTGAATGGCGGCAAGAATGTTTTGGAAAAGAATGACACTGATGAAACAGCTAACACGACAGCAATTACACCTGCCATTAAAAATGGTTTGGGATGATTCAGTACCCAAGTTAAGCTTTTGCTATAACCCGCTTTAATGTGTTGTAATAATCTGGTATCGCCATGGCCAAGTTGCTTCATATTGGGCAGTAAATAAAGCGCCATCACTGGGGTAAGCGTCACAGAAACAATCATGCTAACCAGTAAGGCTACAATGTAACCTATCGCCAATGGCAACATCAGACGGCCTTCCATGCCTGGCAAGAAGAATATAGGTAATAAAACCAGCACCACAATCATCGTGGCGTAAAGAATGGCAGACCTCACTTCTAAGGTCGCTTTGGCAATCAAGGCAATCGGATTCATGCATACTGCTTCACCTTGATCTAACTTTAGTCGTCTTAATACGTTCTCGACACCTACTACTGCATCATCGACCAGTTCACCAATTGCAATTGTTAAGCCGCCCAATGTCATGGTATTAATCGACATCCCAAAATACTTGAACACCAGTATCGTGGTGAGTAATGAAACGGGGATTGCCGTAATAGAAATTAAAGTGGTACGCCAATTGGCAAGAAACAGATACAAAATCACCATAACCACCACCGATGCAGCCATTAACTTTCCTTGTAGCGTGTTAATGGATGATTCAATAAACGTTGCCTGACGCATGGTGATATGCGGCTTCTCAATCCCAATTGGTAAAGATTTTTGTAAATCAACTAGTGCAGATTCAATTGACTTAGTAAGCTTGACTGTATCGGCATCTGGCTGTTTTTGTATACTTAAAATTACGGCTGGATTACCGTTATAGCCACCATCACCACGTTTTATCGCAGCAGCAAAGGTAACTTCTGCAACTTGTTTAAGTAAGATGGACTGACCATTTTTAGTGGCAATCGCCAAACCTTTTAAATCCTCTAATCTTGAAGTGCGGCCAATATTGCGGATAAGATATTCGCGGCCATTCAGCTCCATAAAACCACCGCTGGTGTTGGATGAAAAGTTCTTTAATACCTTTTCTAACTGGTCTAACGTAATGCCTAATTGTGCCATTTGTGCAGTATTCGGCTGCACTTGAAATTGCCTAACCTCACCACCGATAGGAATAACTTGTGCAATCCCTGGGATAGCTAATAGACGCGGACGCAATACCCAATCTGCATATTCACGCACTTGCATCGGTGTGATTTTGGAAGCGTCGATTGGTAAAGCAAGTAACATTATCTCGCCCATAATCGAGGTTACTGGCCCCATGGTGGCAGAGGCATTGGGTGGCAATTGCTCTTTCACCAATACTAATCGCTCACTTACGACCTGACGGGCACGATAAATATCAACATCCCAATCAAAGGTGACGTAAATAAACGACAGGCCTGCACTGGATACCGAACGTACATTTAACACGCCTGGCACGCCATTCATGGTGGTCTCTAGCGGGTAGGTAATAAGCTGCTCAACCTCTTCAGGTGCCATACCGCCTGCTTCAGTAATGATGGTGACAGTGGGGCGGTTGAGGTTAGGAAATACATCTACGGGTAATTTGGTGAGTGAGAACCCACCAATTACCATCATGACGACCGCAATCGCCAGAATGATCAGGCGATTGCGTAAGCTAGCATTGACAAGGAAATTGAACATGTCTTATCTCACCTGATTCAACAAGGATGCGCCTTGCACCACGATGCGATCGCCATCTTTCAGGCCGTCAGTGACAGTAACATTGGCACCATCCAGTGCGACAAAATGCACTACTTTGGCAATAAAGTTTTCAGGTTCGCCATGCACCCAAACAACATCCTGATTACTGGCATTTTTAACGACCGCTAAGGCTGGAATCGGTATTCCTTCGATTTTAGTATTCGTTTGCACTAATACTTTGACAGGCTGACCTACTGATAAGAAGGTTGGCTTGTCACTAGGCTTTATCTTGAATTGGATAGGTATCGCTTGTTCACGCAATAAGCCACCTGCACCGATGAATTCTAGGCTGATTGCATTACCTGCGGTAGTGCTGGCATTTGCTGTTGCAATATTACTGGCTAATTGAGTGTCATAGGCTAAGGCTTCAATCCGTAATTTACTTGTATCCACAATTTCAAATAACACTTCACGCGCATCCACCACTTGACCAGATACAGCATTAACACTTGCGATTACTCCAGAAGCTGGTGCGAACAGCGACTCTGTCGAAGATAAACTTGCACCGACAGTCGAGAGTCGTTCCGTAAGGCTTTGCAATTCATAACGGACAGATTCAATGTCTTTTTGTGGAATCGTACCTTCGAGCTGTTGTAAACGGGCTAGACGCTTCTCAGCTACCGCCTTGTTGGCACGTAATTCAGAAGCTTGAGCTGATTGATTGGCACGATCAATTGGGTTGGTGGCAGGCTTCACATATGCCAATAACTCACCTTTTTGTACCTTCTGACCTAATGACGGCAAGCCTTTTGGCCCAGCTTCTAAACGACCTGACAGCGTAGGCTGTACACGACCACTGGCATTAGGGTCTGCAATCACCTTGCCTGACAACTCGAACGTTTGCGGTGAGTCCTTTTGCTCGGCTACAATCGTGCGAACAGCGAGCTGCCTTTGCGATGGCTTGGGTAGCAAAACGCTGCCATTAGGCAATCGTTGCGGACTATTTCCGACCGCTACAGCAGGTGCTGCTGTGTCATGATTTTCGTCACCATGCGCTAACGCTAGGCTAGGTAATGCCAGTAAGCAACCGCCGAGTAATAAGTGTTTAATATTATTTTTCATTTGAACATTCCTACTTTTTGACGGCGGCGTTGACGAATGGCGAATCTTGCTATCAGCGCTAGAATAGCCAATACGGTTAAACCGCCAAACAGCCACTTGTTAGCAAATGGTGACACCGCATTATGGGCATCATCGGCATGTGCATCAGCGACGACTAAATTGCCCGCTAACAAATCACTATCACTACCCGCAGTAATAGTAAAGGTGACAGGAATCTCAGTTGGTATTGCAAAGGCTTTAGCTACTACGCGGTAAGTACCATCTGGATTGGCGGTGGCGATAAGTTTTTCTGAACCAGTTTCTACTTCGATATTGGCATCAGTGACTGGATCGTTATCTACATAACGATCAAGGTATAAGGTCATTGCACCATTTTCGACAATTCCGACTAATTCAAATAAGTCTGAGTACACAGCAATGCGTGGCGCACCTCCTACTGCAACGCTGGCAGGGGCGGCACCATGATCGTCATCACCATGTGCTTGCGCGAGTACACTAAAAAGGTACAACGACATACTCACGGCTATTAAGGTTGAAACTACCTTCATGGCAACACTCCTAATGCTTGATTAACTTTTGAGATGGCGCGTCCTGTTTCTAGGCGCGCTTTGATTAAATTACGCTCAGCTTCAAAGCGCGCTGCTTCAGCTAATAGTCGTGTAGGAAGATCTGATTCACCCAAGTTGAATGAACGATCTAGTAACTGCTGGGTATCCATAGCAGTATTAAAGCGTAACTCAGCAATTGCTGCAGTAGCTTTTGCCTGTTCAAGTTCAAAGTTTGCGCTGGCAATTTCAGCCTCGATACGTGCAGTTTCCAACCCTTGCTCAGCGTCTGCCTCTGCCTGTTCAGCTTGTACAGAGGCTAATCGTTGCTGGTTGATTGCATCACTTGAAAAAGGTATTTTGAACTTTAGTGACACACTATTGTTATAAGGGTCATTTGAAAAATCTTTCTGATGAGTAACGCCAAGGGACAATTCAGGTGAGTCTCTTGGTGTAGAACGCATCAAATCCAAACGCTTCTGGGCCAGCACTAATGATTGAGCCGCCAGTTTTTGCGGATGATTTTCTGATGGCTGCTGATTAACTGATTCAGTTTCTTGAGGTATGGTCGCTAAACCAGTAAGCGCTGTAAATTGTTGCATAGCCCTGAATGCTTGCGCTTCAGCAGACTTTAAGGCGATGCTGGCCGTCTGTAACTCTACATAGACACGATTGGCATCCACTCTAGCTAAATCGCCTGCTTTGACTCTTCGCTCAACATCAGAAAGTAATTTTTGAGCACTTACTACCCGTTGGTTGGCGAGGTCTTTTTCAGATTGTGAAAGTCGTGTTGTCCACCATAAATCTCGTACTTCTCCTGCAAGGCGCCATTTACTATAAATTTGTGTTGCACTAAAGCGGCTGGTTTCAGCTTCTACCAAGGCACGTTGGCTATCGCGCTGACCTGGTAGCCATAATGGTGCAGAGAATTCAATGTCGGTTTGGCGTTGACCTACATTACTGCCAATTTGGTCGGTACGCTGCCCCAATGAGATAGAGCTAGGTAATGGCGTTAAATTGGTCGTGGCTTGGCGTTTGGCTTCAAGCTCACCCAGTCGTGCAGTTTCTGCACGTTGCGCTGGCTGTCTGTTCCAAGCAGACTCTAATGCCTCGTGCAGCGTTTCTGCCTGCACAGAAGCTATTGGAAATAGCACTGTTGTCATAACAGCAACGGCTACTAATCGTAAAAATGACATATTACCCTCATATTTTGATACAAAACCCGCTAAGGGACTGACTCGCATAACTATATGCGACTTATAATTAAACAAGTTGTCATATTTACACTGTTTGTAAATGATTAGCCACATAGTTAAATATAGCTAGAAGCTGGGCGAAAGTTAATCCGCCCAGTACTTAATTAATGCTTGTGCGCGTCACCTGAATCCATAGGCATATCGTCCATCTTATGCATCATTTGATTCTCTTGCATCATCTGATCCATAATCTCTTGCATGATCTTATTATGCTCGATATACCACTCTTCACGCTCCTTCTCCGACAATCCTTCCTTCGGTTTCATTGTTCGGCATTTATCCATATCTTCCTTCATCATCTGCGTATGCTCAGCCAAGAGCTTTTTATGTTCAGCACCCTTAGCTGCTTCAGCCTGCTGTAGTTTAAGCTTAGCTTGCTGAACACGTTGTATCATGTCCCTTTGAAAACTATCCGGACCAGCGATAGCTGATGCAGAGATCAAGCCAATGCAACTAATGGCAATAATGCCGATCATTTTGTGAATGTTGTGTTTGCTCATAATAAAAACTCCTAACTAAAATTAAAAAAAACAGATAACTACAAAAAGGTAATTCCTACTTGAACCCTTTTGACTAATACCATTATCATGGTCGGCGTATTACCGGTTGCTTACAACAACATTACAATTTTGTAATGTTGGGTAATTTGCCTCGGTACGTGCAACAATTAGCACGTTGATAAATCTCTGAGAGAAAAAGATGAAAGTCTTAATAGTCGAAGATGAACAGAAAACTGGCGACTACCTGAAACAAGGTTTAACCGAAGCAGGCTTTGTAGTAGATTTAGTGCGTGATGGACTCGATGGCGTACATCAAGCATTAACTGAAGATTACGATCTTGTAGTACTTGATGTCATGCTACCTAAGTTAGATGGCTGGCAAGTTCTTCAGCGAGTCAGGCAAGGGGGTAAGCATATGCCCGTGCTATTCCTTTCAGCTCGTGACCAGATTGAGGATAGAGTAAAGGGACTGGAGCTTGGTGCTGATGATTACCTCGTCAAACCGTTTGCATTTTCTGAGTTACTTGCAAGAGTGCGTACATTATTGCGCCGTGGAAGAGGTAAAGAGGCTGAACTTCTTCAGGTTGCTGACTTGGAATTGGACATTTTGCGACGCAGAGTCACACGGGCAGGCAAGCGTATTGACCTAAGCGCCAAGGAATTCACTCTGCTTGAATTACTAATTCGGCGCCAAGGTGAGGTGCTACCTCGTTCTCTGATTGCATCACAGGTATGGGACATGAATTTTGACAGTGACACCAACGTGATTGAAGTCGCGATGCGTCGTTTGCGTGCGAAAATAGATGATGAATTCGAGCCTAAGCTCATCCAGACAATCAGGGGCATGGGATACGTATTGGAAATTCCAGAATCATGATGAATCCGAAATCAATTACTTCCCGTCTTACGCTATTTTTTTCGACAGCATCTACAGCAATATTGCTGGTAGTTGGACTGCTAGTCGGTTCCTTAGTGGAATCACACTTTAAGGAACAAGACCTAATGGAGCTTCACGGTAAGCTGGAACTTGTGCGCCATGCACTGGCTAAGGTCAAAACTCCATCCGAACTCACTACCGTTCCTCAGATTCTTTCTGACGCGCTAATTGGGCATCCAGACCTTTCAGTAGCAATACTCGGGCCAGAGCATCATATATTATTCACTACGCCAAATGCAGCATTTGCAACTCACCTTCTTGAGAATCCTAGAAGTAAAGATTTATCTGGTGAAAATGAATCAAGTCCCGTGATGTGGGAACAAAAGGGACAAATTTATCGCGGAATTTATGCGAATGCAGAAACTGGAATTACCGGACAGTCATCGTCCATAGTCGCTCTGGCAATTAATATCGAGCATCACCAGGCATTTATGAAAGCATTCCACAATAACTTGTGGAGAGCAATCGCCGCAGGTATTCTACTAACCATATTGTTAGGTTGGGTTGCTGCTCGACGAGGATTAGCTCCAGTACTTCAAATGGCAGATGTAGCAAAGGGTATTTCGGCAAGTCACTTGAGTGATCGATTATCATCAAACGCGGTTCCTCCCGAATTGGCTAATCTAGCGATTGCCTTTAATGAAATGCTGACGCGCCTTGAGGGATCATTCCATCGCTTATCAGACTTCTCATCTGATCTGGCTCATGAGTTAAGAACGCCTATCAGCAACTTGATGACGCAGACGCAGGTGGCTTTATCCAAGGGCAGAACGGCAGAGGAATATCGAGAGGTACTATATTCAAACTTGGAAGAGTATGAGCGACTTGCACGTATGATTGCCGATATGCTCTTTCTGGCAAAAGCTGATAATGGGTTAATCATACCAAGTAGCGAAATAGTAGACTTAGCTCAAGAAGTGCGAGAACTGTTTGGTTTCTACGAAGCGATTGCAGATGAACAAGGCGTAAGTCTGATTCTTACAGGAGAAGGCAAAATTAGTGGTGACCGGCTAATGCTCCGCAGGGCTATAAGCAACTTACTCTCAAATGCCATTAGGCATACTCCACACAGCGGATTGATTAACGTATTCATCGATCATTCCAATCCTGAAGAAACGAATCTTGCCATTGAAAATTCTGGTGAAAGAATAGCGATGGAGCATCTATCTAGGTTATTTGATCGCTTTTATAGAGTTGATCCTTCCCGTCAGAAAGCCAGTGATGGCGCTGGACTTGGGCTTGCCATAACGAAATCGATTATTGAAGCCCACCGAGGAAATATTCAGGTATTTTCATCAAATGGTACTACTCGTTTTAAAATTACTTTCCCTAACTGCTAATAAACCTTTTATGTAGCTTTATCCGTCTTCATTGACTCTGGCGTTTTGACACAACCTCGGCCCAAAGTTCCCATTAAGCGTAGCAAACCACATGCCCCAAAGCCGTCATTGGCATATATTAAAGATTAGATACTCCAAAGCGGACACAGTTAATCGGATCTTTCGACCCAAAGAATATACTACATCCCAGAGTAAGTTGGACCGCTACCAGCTTCAGGCGGCATCCATACAATATTCTGCGTTGGGTCTTTAATGTCACAAGTTTTACAATGAATGCAATTCTGTGCATTGATTTGCAAATATGTTTCTTCCTGATTCTTTACAATTTCATAAACCCCTGCTGGGCAATAGCGTTGCTCTGGAGCATCGTATATAGCGAGGTTAATCTTAATTGGAGTAACTTTGTCGACTAAATTTAAATGACATAGCTGATTTGCTTCATGAGCTATGTTGCATAGACTAATTGAGTTCAATCTATCAAAACTATAAACCCCATCAGGTTTAGGATAGTTAACTTTTGGCATTAGAGCAGCGGGTTTAGTACACTCATGATCAGCCTGCTTGTGCTGCAAAGTCCAAGGTAGGTTGAGACCAAATGCAGTTAACCACATCTCGAAACCGCCGAGAATGGTTCCGCCCCAGCTACCAAATCTTGATAAAAGTGGTTTCACATTACGTACGGCATTGAGATCTTTCCAAACCCATGAGGTTTTTAACGCGATTGGATAGTTTTGCAGTAAATTTGGAGTGCCGCCATCATCCATTTTATTATTCAATGCTTCAAATACTGCCTCAGCAGCAAGCATACCTGATTTCATTGCATTATGGCTGCCTTTGATGCGTGGCACATTCACCATACCTGCACTGCATCCAATGAATGCTCCACCAGGAAAAATCATCACTGGCCAGGACTGCAAACCACCTTCACTGATGGCTCTTGCACCATAACTTAGTCGCTTACCATCTTTAAGTAATGCTTTAATTTCAGGATGAGTCTTAAAGCGCTGAAACTCCTCAAAAGGCGATAAATGTGGATTGGCATAATCCAAATGTACCACAAAGCCAATTGAAACAAACTGTTCTCCATAGTGATAGATAAAGGAACCACCGCCAGTTTCATTATTTAATGGCCAACCTAGGCTATGTTGCACCAAACCTTTTTTGTGCTGTTCAGCAGGAATACGCCAGACTTCCTTCAATCCTAATCCATACTTTTGTGGAGATGCGTTTTTACGTAAACCATAATGTTCCTCTAACTCACGGGTAAGTGACCCACGCGCACCTTCAGCAATCAACGTAAATGGAGCTCTGATTTCAATACCAGGAGAAAATTGCGAAGTTGTTTGACCTGTTGAGTCACGTCCCATATCACCTGTTATGATGCCGATGACTTGATTCTGATCATCATACAACATTTCTTGCGCTGCAAATCCAGCATAAATTTCTACACCCAACTCTTCTGCCTGTTGACCCAGCCAAACGCAAACATCACCAAGGCTAACTATATAATTACCTTTATTATTCATTAATGGCGGCATCAGTTTATGAGGGATAGCCCAAGATTTAGATTCACTGAGAATTAAGAATTGATCCTCGGTGACAGGTGTATTTAAAGGCGCTCCTTTCGATTTCCAATCCGGGATCAACTCATTCAATGCAATTGGATCGATGACCGCACCAGAAAAAATGTGCGCTCCGACCGGCGCGCCTTTTTCAAGCACGCATACGCTTAATTCTTTGCCAGCCTCATTAGCAAGTTGCTTCAGCCTGATTGCGGCAGCTAGGCCAGATGGCCCGGCACCAACAATCAACACGTCATAATTCATCACATCACGTTGCATTATTTTCCTTCATAATCTTTAGGCAATTTCAGGCAGGTTTACTAAATCACTTCGATCAACATCTGCTGTAAAGCGCTTACATAACTCTAAAAACGCTTGAATTCCTGTGGTTTGATATTTCTGTTGATGCCACAGGAAATAAAAATAGCGCCCCAACGCTAAACTTGGGGTTGAAATCGGAACCAGGCTGCCTCGACGAAAGGCGTCTTTGAGCGCTAAGCGAGAAATACAGCCAATCCCTAAACCAGATTCAACCGCTCGTTTAATTGCCTCTGTATGCTCAAGTTCCAATCGAATGTTAAGCTCTGAATGGTGACTGTGAAATGCGCGATCAAAGGTAGCACGGGTGCCAGAACCCTTTTCTCGTAAAATCCACTGCTCTTGTAGAAGTTGCGCCATGGATACTTTACGCTGATTCGCTAAGGCATGATTAGGCGCACTGAATACAACCAACTCATCCGCTATCCACGGCTGAACTGCAATATCTGGGTGGTTGCAATCCCCCTCAATCAAACCTAAATCTAATGCATGATTGGCAATTTGTTGCACAATGGTACTGGTATTGTGCACTTGAAGCTGGATACGACTCTCAGGATGTTCTTGTAAGAACCTAGCAACAAGAATTGTGGCCAAATAATTGCCAACTGTTAACGTAGCGCCGATCTTCATATGCCCGAAACCAGCATTACCCTGCAATAAATTCTCTATATCTTTTGCACGATCCAGCAACTCGACTGCACGGGGTAATAATTGCTGACCAGTTTCATTGATGCGCAGTGATTTACCGACACGATCAAAAAGTTGCAAGTCAAACTGACGCTCCAGTTCACTTAATGCTGTACTCGTTGCAGATTGTGAAAGCGACAAACCCTCGGCTGCACGGGATACGCTCTCCGTACGGCTAATGGCCACAAAAATTTCCAATTGTCTTAAGCTATATTTCATACCCAATATTTTGAACATTTATACATCTATTTAATAGATATATATTATCTTTATAATCCATTTAACTAATATTATACGCTACTGTAAAATGCACAGCAATTGCAAAGGATACAGTCATGAAAATATTAGTCGCAGTCAAACGAGTTGTCGATTACAACGTTAAAGTTCGCATCAAACCTGATGGTTCTGATGTAGATATCGTGGGCGTTAAAATGGGCATCAACCCATTTGATGAGAATGCCATCGAAGAAGCCATACGCCTAAAAGAGAAAGGATTGGCAACGGAAGTCATCGCCGTTTCTCTTGGTGGCTCTGCCAATCAAGATGTACTTCGTCATGCCTTGGCAATGGGTGCTGACCGTGCCATTCTTATAGAAACCGATGTTGACTTACAACCTTTAGTGGTAGCCAAGTTATTAAAGGCAATTGTCGAAAGAGAAAAACCAGACCTCATTCTTCTTGGCAAACAAGCGATTGATGACGATGCCGGTCAAACAGGACAAATGTTGGCCGCGCTATTAGATTATCCGCAAGGAACTTTTGCCTCTGCAATTGAAATTGAAGCAAACACGCTGACTGTTACGCGTGAAGTCGATGGCGGCACAGAAACCCTTGCGTTGACATTACCTGCGGTTGTCACTGCAGACTTACGTTTGAATGAACCTCGTTTCGTCAAGCTCCCCAACCTAATGATGGCCAGAAAAAAACCGATTGAAGCAATCAATGTTACAGCGCTGGGTATCGCAATTGAACCTCGCCTTAAATTAATACAAGTTGCTGAACCCGCTGTCAGAAAAGCTGGTATTAAAGTTGGTAGCGTAGAAGAGCTACTAAATAAACTACGCACACATGAAGGGATTTTAGTATGACTATTTTAATCTTAGCCGAACATGATGGCGTTCAATTAAACCCATCCGTCCAACAAGCCGTCACTGCTGCAAAAGCTTGGAATTCCGCTATTCATGTATTGGTTGCTGGGAATGGCGCTGATGCTGCTACAAAGCAGGCGGCATCCATTCATGGTGTTGAAGGCGTCATTCAAGTGAATGCCTCGCACCTTGAGAATCTGATTGCAGAAGATGTTGCTAATTTGATTGTATCCATCAGTAAAGATTACTCGGTCATTCTTGCTGCACATTCATCTTTTAGTAAAAATGCTTTGCCCCGTGTGGCAGCATTACTTGATGTTGCAATGATCTCTGACGTATTAGAAATCAAAGCTAACAACACCTACGTCCGCTCAATCTATGCTGGCAATGTATTAACCACTGTACTAAGTAGCGATGCAGTTCAAGTATTGACTATACATGGAAGCAACTTCAATGCAGCTGCATTAACTGGGAATGCAACCATTGCATTAGTAGATGCGCCGCCTGCTTTTGATAAAACACAATGGAAATCAGAAATTCGTAGTCAATCAGACCGCCCAGCATTAAGTTCCGCAAAAATTGTGGTTTCAGGCGGTAGATCACTTGGAAGTGCTGAACATTTTGAGAAAGTTTTGTCACCATTGGCAAGCAAACTAGGTGCAGCTCTTGGTGCTACGCGTGCAGCTGTTGATGCTGGTTATGCTCCAAACGACATACAAGTTGGACAAACTGGCGTGGTGGTTGCACCTGAACTTTATATCGCGGTTGGTGTGTCTGGCGCAATCCAACATACCTATGGAATGAGAGACAGCAAAGTTGTTGTCGCAATCAATCAAGATCCTGATGCACCTATTTTCCAAGTGGCTGACTATGGTCTCGTGGCAGATCTTTTTGACGTAGTACCTGCGCTAACTGCAGCAATTCAATAATTATTAAAATTAGAAAATACATCATGAGCAAATATTCATCTGAACGCGTCCTTAGTGTCCATCATTGGAACGATAGTTTATTTAGTTTTAAAACGACACGCGATCCTGGATTACGTTTTGAAAATGGTCAGTTTGTAATGATTGGACTAGAAGTTAATGGTCGCCCACTTACACGCGCTTACAGTATTGCAAGCCCCAACTACGATGAGCATTTAGAGTTCTTTAGCATTAAAGTACCAAACGGCCCACTCACTTCTCGTCTACAACATTTGAAAGTTGGTGATGAGTTGTTAGTAAGCCGTAAACCAACTGGTACTTTGGTCACTCATGATTTAAAGCCAGCCAAAAATCTTTACCTACTATCTACTGGCACTGGCTTAGCACCGTTCATGAGCTTAATTCAGGACATCGAAGTGTACGATCGTTTTGAAAAGGTAATCTTGATACATGGTGTACGCTACCTAAGTGAACTTGCCTATGCAGATTTCATTGAAAAAGAATTGCCCAATAATGAGTTTTTTGGTGAAGAAGTTCGAAACAAGCTAATTTACTACCCAACAGTCACGCGTGAACCATTCCGCAATCAAGGACGTCTTACAGACCTTATTAACTCAGGAAAGTTGTTTGAGGATATTGGTTTGCCACCGATAAATCCAACTGATGACCGAGTGATGATTTGTGGTAGTCCACAAATGCTTGCAGATACAGAGTCATTACTAGATAACCTTGGATTTAAAGTTTCTCCAAGGATCGGTGAGTTAGGTGACTATGTAATTGAAAGAGCTTTTGTAGAGAAGTAACTCTTCGTCTGCTTAGGGCCCTTAGTGTCGAACATGAGCGGCCGCTATGCAGTTCCACAGTTTATATTTTTGCCAGCTACTGTTTAAGAACAAATCAGTTTGTTTAAAAGTGAAAGAATGGTCAGTTTCAATATTAATTAGTTTCAGCTGGATTGGATGATTATTCGTATAGCTCAAAATAAAATGCCAACAGCGTCAAATATTTTTTGAGATCATAAATTTAATTAAAAGCCTAAGTAATTGGCCGCAAGCCAAAAAAATATCTTATTTCATGCCTGCTGACCTAAATCAGAAGGCATGTTGCTTTTAGCAATTACAAAGCACTAGAGTTAGTACAAGTGTAGGTTTTGTTGTTGTATTCAAACTCCGTCATATCGCCGCTCAGTTCGCAATCTCTGGCAAATTTGTCATAATCGATATAAAAACGAATACTCTCAGGAAAGCTAGGTAACCAACATTCATTAAACAGCTCTTCGGCTGCATCGCGTAAGCTAGACTCTGTGATGCTAGGTTCATCCAGTTTTTCAAGCGCTTGGCTTAATGTGTACCCCACCACCCCAGCCAGATAATATAGATTTACTTTTTCATAGTCATTTAAAAACTCAATATCATCAAACCATATATTCAGATTAGCTTGGTTAATGCCACAAACTTCAAATAGCTGCGCGTCGTCACCGTCAATAAACTGTATCTCGAATTCTTCTACTAAATTGCCGTAACGGTCAACGTGCACGGCTGATTTGGCCTCATAGTCGTGTGCATCGGTAAAATAAAAACCCGTTGCGTCTATGTTATAGGGTGTTGCGTGTAGTGTTGTCATAGTCTTTTGCCTCACTGTATCGTTCTTAGATTGAAGAGCCGCTTTTGAATTAAAGACTTGCCCCGAATTTGCAGACTTATCAACCCGACCTGCATCGCTCTTGAGTTGTTTCGCCTGCCGATAAGGTTCATGGAGATTAAGAAAGAAAAGCCAGCAACCAGCCAAAATCGCAGTCGCAAAGCCGATATGCGAACCGATTGCAGGAGGTCACGAAGTGTTTATGCTTGCTTGGATTTCACACCGTGAGATGGTCGGTGCTTTGGCGAAAGTTAAGAGTGATTGCAGATGTTAATTAGGCAAAACGGGGATGCACTTATTTGAATTTACAAAGCTATTGCATAGGCTTTGCATTACTCAGGTAAAATAAAGCCCACTAAAAAGTATAAAAATGAGCATACACCTTGAACGCAGTAGAAATTGAACAAGCTATAAGTGACTTAGCCGAGCAGCCATTTGACGCTGTTAATTTCCCCTATGCGTTTTTAGAGGCGTTTGGCAATAAAGAAACCACTATCAAACGCCTGAAAAGCGGCAATGAAAATAAATCGGATGTAGAAAATGGCGTGCTTCAGCGCAATAACATTCACATTGCTGTTTGTAGCGCTGGCGCGACAAGCGCCACTTTGGATAAGCTTCGCGCCAGCCCTGCGACTGAGAAAGCCAAAGCCAAATTTATTTTAGCTACTGATGGCGTTGATTTCGAGGCTGAAGATTTAAATACAGGTGAGACCGTTGCATGTGCTTATGCAGATTTCCCCAACCATTTTGGTTTTTTTCTTGCACTGGCGGGCATTTCCACCGTCAAGCAAATTCGTGAAAGCTCGTTTGATATTCGGGCCACAAGTCGTTTAAATCGCTTATATGTGGAGCTGTTAAGAACAAACCCAGAGTGGGGCACTGCTGAACGTCGCCATGACATGAACCACTTTATGGCGAGGCTAATTTTTTGCTTTTTTGCTGAAGATACTGATATTTTTAACGGTAACGACCTCTTTACCGCAACCATAGAGCAAATGAGTGCAAAAGATGCTTCAGACACGCATGAAGTGATTAGCGAAGTATTCCTCGCTATGAACACCAAAATTATAGACCGCGCCACAAGTAACATTAAGCGCTGGGCTGATGGCTTCCCTTACGTAAACGGAGGTTTATTCTCGGACAGTACTGAAACGCCGCGCTTTACAAAAATTGCGCGTTCTTATTTGTTGCATGTCGGCAAATTAGATTGGACAAAAATCAATCCCGATATTTTCGGCAGCATGATACAAGCGGTGGCAGATGACGAAGAGCGCGGCGCACTTGGTATGCATTACACCAGCGTACCCAATATCCTTAAAGTGCTAAATCCGCTATTTTTAGATGGTCTTAAAGCCGAGCTAGAAGCCGCTGGCGATAATCCGCGAAAATTACTCAATTTGCGCAAACGTATGGCGCGAATTCGCGTGTTTGATCCCGCATGTGGTAGTGGTAATTTTTTAGTGATTGCCTACAAACAAATGCGTGAGATTGAGGCGGAGATTAACCAGCGACGTGGTGAATTACACCTCAAATCAGAAATCCCACTTACCAACTATCGTGGGATTGAACTCAGAGACTTTTCAGCAGAAATCGCTCGTTTGGCGCTGATTATTGCTGAGTATCAATGTGATGTAACCTATATTGGTCAGAAAGAAGCCTTGCAAGCCTTTTTGCCACTGGATTCACAAAACTGGATTACTTGTGGTAATGCGCTAAGGCTAGATTGGCTGACAATTTGCCCACCGACTGGTACAGGTGTGAAATTGTTGGGGGATGATTTGTTTAATACTCCACTAGACCAAGCGGAAATTGACTTTGAAAATGAAGGTGGTGAGACTTACATTTGTGGCAATCCCCCATATATCGGAGATAAGAAACAATCTAATGAACAACGGGCTGACTTGTATAACCTGTTTGGCCATCGTTGCAATCAATGGAGATCGCTAGACTATATATCAGGTTGGTTCATAAAGGCGAGCGATTACTCCCAGAAATCCAAATCTGCAAGCGCTTTTGTATCTACTAACAGCATAAGTCAGGGGCAGCAAGTTTCGATTTTATGGCCACTAATATTTGCTGCAGGTAGATCTATTTGTTTTGCTTACACAAGTTTCAAGTGGGCAAATTTGGCTAGTAACAATGCTGGTGTTACTGTTGTGATTATAGGGTTGGCAGATAACGCTGTAAAAAATAAGAAAATTTTTCAAGAAAGTGCAGATGGTCAGATTTCCGTTAGACATTGCGAAAATATAAATGCATATCTGCTTGCTGGGGAAAATATAGAAATTGTCAAATCGAAGCGGCCAATATCTTGCGTATCTGCAATGACTTTAGGTAACGTACCCTACGATGGTGGTCATCTATTAATCGAGTCTAGCGATATTAATAAGCTAGGATTAAGTCGGTACCAAAGGAATAAATTCGTCAGGAGATTTTACGGTTCAGCCGAATTCATTCGCGGTATAAATCGCTACTGTCTATGGATAGAGGATGGCACCGTTGAGGAGGCACTAAGTATCCCAACAATCGCACAACGTGTGAATGGTGTGAGGGAAATGCGCTTAGCATCTACGGATGCTGGGACAAATGCGTTAGCCGCTAGACCACATCAAATGCGCGAGATGAATATAGGTCGAGAACAAGCGATCGTTATACCGAGAGTAAGCTCTGAAAATAGACCCTACTTACCTGTTGGATTAACAGACAAAAATACAGTTATTGGTGATAAAAACTATGTAATTTATGACGGCTCACTTTGGAACATGGCACTTATCGCGTCACGTTTACACTGGGTGTGGATAGGTACAGTTTGCGTTCGGTTAAGAACAGATTTTTCCTATGGAAGCACACTAGGCTGGAACACATTCCCCGTCCCTAAACTCACCGAAAAAAACAAACAAGACCTCACCCGTTGCGCTGAGGATATTCTGTTGGCAAGAGAAGCGCATTTCCCCGCCACCATTGCGGATTTATACGACCCTGAAAAAATGCCCGAAAACCTCCGTCGCGCGCACGAGCGCAACGACGAGGTGCTAGAACGCATCTACATTGGTCGCCGCTTTAAAAACGACACAGAGCGGCTAGAAAAACTGTTTGAGCTTTATACACAAATGACCAGCCAAAATAAAAAGGGCGAATAAAAATGACTGATATTAAATCTATCCCATCTGTTTCAGTAAGCTACGCCTCAAACGGCAGCTCTACTAAAGCCAATGAGCTTGGTATGCGCGTGATGCAAGAGCGTGCTTATGAAAAGCGTGGTGAACAATACTTACTCATTAAATCCCCGCCAGCCTCTGGTAAGAGCCGTGCTTTGATGTTTATTGCTTTGGATAAACTGAATAACCAAGGCATTAAAAAAGCGATTATCGTGGTGCCTGAAAAATCCATCGGTGCTAGCTTTAATGATGAACCATTAACTCAATACGGCTTTTATTGGGATTGGCAGGTAGTGCCTAAATGGAACCTGTGCAACGCTCCAGGTGAAGATGGCGGCAAGGTTAATTCAGTCAAATCATTTTTAGAGAGTGATGATCGCATTTTGGTCTGCACTCATGCAACGATTCGGTTTGCAGTTGATAAATTTGGTATTCAAGTATTTGATGATTGTTTACTTGCGGTGGATGAGTTTCACCATGTAAGTGCAAACCCAGACAACAAGCTTGGCATACACCTTGGCAGCTTTATCGCCAGAGACAAAATACACATTGTGGCCATGACTGGCTCTTATTTCCGAGGTGATGCTGAAGCGGTTTTATCGCCCCAAGATGAGGCGAAATTTGAAACGGTGACTTACACCTATTATGAGCAACTGAATGGATATGAGTACCTTAAAACGTTGGATATTGGCTATTACTTTTATTCAGGTTCTTATATTGATGAAATTACAGATGTATTAGATACCAATCTAAAAACAATTATTCATATCCCTAATGTGAATTCGCGTGAAAGTACGCAGCGTGGCAAAACTACAGAGGTAAGTGAGATTTTAGGCGTAATGGGTGAGTGGAAAGGCAAAGACCCCACCACAGGTTTTGATATTGTCGTGACAGCCGATGGACGCACTTTAAAAGTGGCTGATTTGGTAGATGATGGCCCAGAACGCCACTCTAAAGTGCTGACTGCGCTTAAAGACCCGACAAAAAAAAATAATCGTGACCATGTGGATGTGATTATTGCGCTTGGCATGGCTAAAGAAGGCTTCGACTGGATTTGGTGCGAACATGCGCTCACGATTGGTTATCGTTCTAGCCTTACTGAAATTATCCAAATTATTGGCCGTGCCACACGTGATGCAAAAGGTAAAACACGCTCAAAATTCACCAACTTAATTGCTGAGCCAGATGCATCAGAAGAGAAAGTCACTGATGCAGTGAATGACACCTTAAAGGCGATTGCCGCCAGCTTATTAATGGAGCAAGTGCTGACGCCTAAATTCAACTTCACGCCTAAAAATCCACAAGCCGCCCCAATGGAAGGCTTCGATTATGGTGAAAACGGATACAACCCAAATGGCAACAATGTAGGTTTTAATGAAGAGACTGGCCAATTTCACATTGAGGTGAAAGGGCTGATAGAGCCTAAAAGTAAAGATGCAAAGCGTATTTGCCAAGAAGACTTGAACGAAGTGATTACTGCATTCGTGCAAGATAAAACAGCCATAGAGCGTGGTTTGTTCGATGAAGAAATGGTGCCTGAAGAGCTTACACAGGTAAAAATGGGCAAGATAGTAAGAGATAAGTACCCAGAGTTAGATGCTGAAGATCAAGAGGCTGTTCGACAACATGCGATTGCCGCGCTGAATATGACTCAGCAAGCAAAGAAAATAATGAATGAGGGTATTAGTGATAATGGCGAACGTGCTGGCAGCACAGCGTTTATTCAAGGTGTTAGAAAATATGCAATGGATGTGCGTGATTTGGATATTGATTTGATTGATCACATCAACCCATTTAGTGAGGCTTATGCAATCTTGGCCAAAGCTATGAATGAAGAAAGCTTGAGACAAGTGCAAGCGATTATTTCTGGTAAAAAAGTGAGCATGTCGATGGAAGATGCGCGCGATCTTGCAAAACGTGCTTTACAGTTTAAGAATGAGCGTGGCCGCTTGCCTTCACTGACTTCAGCTGACCCTTGGGAAAAGAAAATGGCCGAAGGCGTGTCTTTCCTTGCGCGTATGAAAGCCGAGGCCGCAAATGGCTAAAGCGCAGTTTACTGATGAAGATGATGAGCTTCTTGCAGAGCTTGGCGTTGAGGTTGAATCAAAAGCCACGAGTAGTCGTACTCCACGCGAAGAACGTATTATTGCTGGTTTTGAGGAAATTGAGCGCTTTGTAGAAGCGCATGGCAGGTTGCCGCAACATGGCGAAGATAAAGACATTTTTGAACGTATTTATGCAGTGAGGTTAGATGCGATACGCAAATCGACAGAATGCAAAGATGTATTGGCCAAGCTGGATAAAAAAGGATTACTGACAGACGAGACAAGCTTGGCTGCTAAATCCTTAGAAGCGCTAGATGATGACGCTTTGCTTGCTGAATTAGGTGTGACATATAAAACTGAAAACGATATTACAACGCTAAAACACGTGAAATCAGTCGCTGAGAAAAAAGCTGCTGAAGAAATCGGTAGCCGCTCACTTTGTGAAGATTTTGATAAGTTCAAGCCTATGTTTGAGGCTGTTCAAAAGGATTTGATCGAACACAGAAGAAAAACAATGCCATTCAGCAAAGATGGCAGTATTGAAGAAGGTAATTTCTTTATATTATCTGGCCAAAAAGCATATGTAGCATCTGTAGGAGATGAGTTTATAGGTACTGATGGACGAAAAGAATATCGGTTAAGAGTTATTTTTGATAATGGTGTAGAAAGTAATCAACTCATGCGTTCTCTGCAAAAACGCTTGTGGGAAGATGAAGCAGGCAGGCGCATTAGTGAGGTAAGTTATGGGCCATTGTTTGATGACGTTGTTGAAGAGGAAGATATAGAAAGTGGCACTATTTACGTGCTAAGAAGTAAATCTGAACACCCAGAGATTAAACCACGCGCAAATTTACTGCATAAAATCGGCGTAACTGGTGGTAATGTGGCAACCCGCATTTACAATGCAAAATTAGATCCAACTTTTTTAATGGCCGACGTTGAAATCGTTGCTACATATGATTTGTACAACATCAACCGAGTGAAGCTTGAAAATTTACTTCATCGCTTCTTTGATTCTGCCAGACTAAATATTCAAATCAGTGATCGCTTTGGCAATCCAATAAATCCACGTGAATGGTTTTTAGTGCCGATATTTATAATTGATGAAGTCGTTGATAAAATTAAAGATGGTAGTTTAAGTAAGTATCAATATGATGCTTACTCTGTAAAATTAATTGAGCATTAGCGTTCTTAAGTAGCTCTGGCCGAATAAATTAATTGCCAGATCAGATTGAGACTAGTTCATATTAAAACCACTGGTTTTATGTTTCTAGTTTGTGCTTAAATATTTTCACTAATTGGTACGTCAATCAAATCGCGTGCTACACAAACACCATCTTTGATAACATACGCCTCAACAAAATGTTCACCGTGGAAAGTTGTCTTTTCGATACGCTCATTTTTTCCTTCATCTAATACAATATTACCTCTAATCATCTTGCGCCGTTCTGCTTCAGCGCCAACATTTCTAACCTTCCATAAGAGGGTGTAGGGTGCTGGGACATCAGACGATTCAACAAAAAATCTTAAGCCTCGTCCAACTGGTAACCATATAAATACCTTTGATAGTGCACGGAGGTGGCCGGTATGCTGGCCATTCGTAGTAACCTCACTGTTAATCTCAAGGTCAAACTGAATATCAATTGGAAATTGATCTTCAATGAATTGCTCTGTCGTGTATCTATCACTGACAGCTTCATTTATGACTGCTGCTTTTTCAAGTTTGACGACTTCGATTGGGAATGAGCGTCCGAACACATCCCGCCAAATCTTAGCTTTTTTCTTTTCAGTGCCAGCATCTAGCGCTTCTTGGCATTTTACTGCCGCCTTCTTTGCCTTGGATTGAAACTTGCCTTTGTTGTTGACACGTTGGCCACTACCGGGCGCTAGCCAAAATTCTTGATGTTCGAGGTTGCCGGTATAGCTAAACAGTGAGACGAAAAGCTGATCATAACTGCCATAGGACACTGCATCATACTCATCAGTCTGTCCAAAAAAGTTATAGACTAAAGTATCGATGAGCATGCCGCTTATATTCACACCGTTAAAATTTTTCCATGCTCGAATCATCTTGCATACATGCTTGAGGTTCCTATTTGTTTCTTTATTTCTTTGGTTGACCGCATCGATCTCTTGTATGGGCTTACATATTTTCCACGTACCACCATTATGAGTGTCGCCAAAACGGTAGCCATCCGCAGCTGCATCCCAAAAAGCTGGCAGTACTTCTACCCTGAATTTTCCGAACTCGATACTAACTACCTGTCCATCACCTTTGATAGTGGTATTGGGATATCGGGTTAAAAGAGAGTTACGTACAGCTTGTAATAGCTGCGATGGGCCATTATTGGTATAAGTTTTGTATTTTTCGTAAGTTGACCAAGGTAACTCAAACACCATATCAAGGTCGCTGACACCATGAACAGCTGTATTCCTTCCATAGGAACCTACTTGGCGGCGATGAGTTAAGTCTGACTCAATATCCCAGAAATCTAGGTTAAGCCGTTTAGTAATTCCAGCATATGAAGTAGAAATATCAGTTGCATTTTGTACGGCAATATTATCTCGAAACTGTTTAAATAGTGGCGCGCTCATCTCTAACCTTTAGCAGAAGTGAATTAAATTAATCAAAAGCAAGGTAGCTTTGTAAGTTAGCCCTACAACTATTAAAAAAATAATAATTGTGAAGCTCAGTGGCCACTTATCTCTTAAAAGGCTGAAATTCAGTTGCTCGTTCATCCATTCTGTTTGGGACTGCCAGAAAAATTTGTAATGAGCGTACCAATCACTTAAAAATATTTGCTTGTTAATACGTAAGTTCAAGACTTCATGTTGAATACGTTTTACGTCTTCAGTGTATTGGGTCAGGTCATCACCTGTATTTGTTGATTTAACGGTTTGGTACAGAATTCTCAATTCATGAAACTTACCAGTCAGGGCGCTTCCAGCAACCTGGTATTTATCTTTTGCATCTGTATAAAAACTGATGAATAGAGATGCGATACCAATTACGACAAATGCTGCCGAAATAGTGTTTTGTGCCAAATCAGGTATTAGTAATGCATATATACCTACAACTAGCGAAATAAAACCAATCCAGCCAGGGGTTTTCTCGACCATATCATATGTGGCTAAGTGTTTTTTAGCCCCATAGCCAATGTTATATCCACTCTCAGCAATCAGTTTTAAGAGGTTGTCTTTAGTCATCGTTTTTACTTTCTCAAGATTTAATTTTGTAAAAAATTACCAATAGGGCTTCACAAAGCATATCAAACATGAGAAAATAAATCTAGTCCAATTTATTAAAAAATAAATATGATTATTATCAATTACTTAAATATATTATGGGCGATATGAAAGAAATTAAAGATGATTTAGTCCAGCTAATCAGACTGGCATTGGCAGAGCAAACAGACGATGTAAGATTGTTTGTTGCTAGACTTGTTCGAAAATATCGCGATGGTGATCCTGAGCTTGTAGAGCAGATAAGTCTTTATCTTAAATCTAAACCGACTAGGAAAAGTACAGCGTTACGAAAGGCCACAATACCGTCCAAAGAGGCAGTATTTCCTAGAGATGATGAATCTCGCTTGTCTTTGCTCAAAGCATTTAAAGACAAGCCTGACGATGTACATCCGCTGCTCTCGAATGAGTTAGAAGACACTCTGGGACAGTTAATTCAAGAGCGGAAACAAGTCGCAAAATTAGCATCTCTAGGGCTTGATCCCACTCGATCCGCTATATTTGTAGGTAAGCCAGGTGTCGGCAAGACGCTGACTTCAAGGTGGCTTGCCGCACAATTAAATTTACCACTGTACGTGCTTGATCTTACTGCAGTCATGAGCAGTCTACTGGGACGTAGCGGGAGCAATATAAGAGCTGCATTAGACTTTGCTAAAAGTAGTCCTTGTATTTTGCTATTAGATGAAATTGACTCGATTGCCAAACGCAGAAGTGATGACTCTGATATCGGGGAGCTAAAAAGGCTCGTTACAGTGATATTGCAAGAGCTAGATGAATGGCCGGCTGAAGGTTTACTTTTAGCTGCAACCAATCACCCCGAACTAATTGACCCTGCATTGTGGCGACGATTTGATCTTAAGGTGGAGTTTGGGCTGCCTGATAGAAAGTCAATCAAGGAAGCTATACAGCATTTCGCTGGGCAGGATTATGCTTTGCTTAGCCGTTGGGCAGATGTGCTTGCGTTTGCATTTGAAGGTGAGTCCTTCAGTGATATTGAACGCGCGATACAAAGATTTAGGCGTGCATTGGCTCTCGGAACAGACTCAGATGCGGATATGGTAGAGGATTTCATAAAGACCCGTGCTATAAATCTAGATCGGCAGAAAAAAATTGAGTTTTCAGTATTGTTGGCTAAACAAACACGATTTTCTCAGCACGCTATTTCGGATATTACTGGGGTAAGCAGGGACACAATTCGCAAGCATTTAAAGGATGATAAACCTGCAGAAAGGGACTAAACGAATGAGTCAAACAAACTTTTTGATTGGGCGTGGCGAACTATTAACCCATGATATTAAAGCGCCAAAACGAGTACCTGGAAAGGCTCAGGCTTATACTTTTGATCAAGCTGTGGAAAGATTAGCCCCTCAACTAAAGTCCACAGCCACAGCACTTGATAATTTACCATCAAATGCTTGCCCTGACGATTTTGGCGTAGCTCTCCTTACGCTTAACCCAAGTTTCATCGCGAAATCTTATTTTCCAACTGCGTTATTACGTTCAGCTGGTGTTGAATCAATAGGAAGTCGCACCGTTTCAATAACGCCTGAAAGTTGGACAAAAAAATCTGCTCCCAAAGAATGTACTACGACCGAGATTTTTATTGCAGCAAAACGTGATGTGTTTAGACACTTAAGTGATTGGGTACAAAGCATCAATCCAATTTCTCATGAAGCTGAAGATCTAACCCATATTGAAAAATTCTCAAGTTTTGTACCTGAGGATCGGTTCGCTACTAATATCGACGGGGACGAGAAATTCTTTGAAGTTGGTCTCCATTTTTTGCCTGAAGAGGAGCGAGTATCACAACAGCAGGCGTTTCTAATTTATGCAAAACGTAATGGATTGAAAGTACATGTGGATTTGGGCTTCAGAGTAGGAAGCTTATGGTTTGTACCAGTAGAAGGAAGCGCCAAGTATCTTAAAAGGCTGTCTGAATTCGTGTTTGTACGCGTTATACGCGCAATGCCTAAGCTAAGAGGTATGAGACCTGTTCAACGGTCAGGTGGCCCTGCTTTGGGATGCCTGTTGCCTACCGCACAACCGTTATCTGCAGAACCTAAAGTTGCAATACTTGACGGAGGTTTACCAGAAAAACATGTGATATCAACTTGGCTTCACTCATATAGAAAAATGGATCCTATTGCTGGTGATGATCCAGAAGGACCCGATCATGGATTGGCTGTGACATCAGCTTTCTTATTTGGCCCAATCCTTCATAATCAACAAGCTGCACAACCATATTCTTATGTTGACCATCTGAGAGTTCTGGATCGTGAAAGTGAAGATGAAGACCCATTAGAGTTATACAGAACATTGGGCTTTGTAGAGGAAGCATTACTGTCTCGTCAATACGAGTTTATCAACCTTAGTCTTGGCCCGGATTTACCAATAGAAGACACTGAAATTCATGCTTGGACATCTGTAATCGACGACATTCTCAGTGACGGTGATACTTTTATGACTGTTTCGGTAGGGAATAACGGCGAGATGGATCGCGCATCTGGCAATGCTAGAGTTCAAGTACCCTCTGACTGTGTTAATGCTATTGCTGTTGGTGCTGCTGATAATACTGATGGTACATGGGCAAGAGCATCTTATAGCGCAGTGGGCCCAGGTCGTAGTCCTGGTGTTGTAAAGCCTGATTTACTTGCTTTTGGAGGTGATCCAAACAAATACTTTCATGTACTTACGCCAAGTAGTAAACCAGAAATTACACCAACCTTAGGTACCAGTTTTGCTGCACCATATTTGCTTAGGAATGCTGTAGGTGTTAGAGCTATTCTAGGGAGAGATCTCTCTCCATTAGCAATTAAAGCATTGCTTGTACACAGCGCAGATCCGTTAAATCACAATAAAAATGAAGTAGGGTGGGGGAAAATACAAGAAGATTTAATAGACATAATTACTTGTCCATCTGGGGTAGCAAGAGTCGTATACCAAGGTGAACTTAAGCCTGGTAAATATTTACGTGCAACATTACCTCTGCCAAAAGGAGGCTTGACCGGCAATATCACGTTGAAAGCAACTTTTTGTTATGCCTCCCCGACGGATCCACAAGATTCCGCAGCTTATACTCGTGCTGGGCTAGAGGTAACATTCCGACCAGATGAAAATAACGTCAAAACTGGTAAGGCAAATGCTGAAACTAAGGGCTTCTTCGACATGAAAAAATACTCTACAGAAGCTGAGCGCAGATCAGATATGGGTAAATGGGAAACAGTGCTTCATGGCGAAAAGAATATGCGTGGAACTACCTTAAATGGCCCAGTGTTCGATATTCATTATAACGCTAGAGCTGGAGGTGCCGCAAATACACGTGCCGAGAAGATTCGATATGCACTTATTATCTCAGTGGAAGCACCAAAACACGAGAATTTATATAATGATATTTTAAGAGCTTATCAAAACATTTTGGTACCACTACAACCTCAAGTATCAATCCCAATTAGAGTATAAAGGGCAATAAAGTGGGCGGAAGGCGTTAGAAAATTTAATTTGGATATACCTGCAAAGCCTTCTCTCTATAAGTGATTTGTTTGTTAGCCATACAAAGTCTCTTCAAGAGTATCTGCCGATAGTTTTCTTTTATCAGCTTGCATTTGATTTAAATTATGCAGTTTCCATTGAATGGCTGGTAGATGCTGCACTTCTGGCAAAACAAACGAACTCCAATCAGCATCACCACGTTTAACTGCCAGCAGGAATTGTTTATCTTTCTCAGTTAATGCACTGTGTAGTTTAGTGATCATTTCATTACGGGTTTCAAGTAATGATTCAAGGCTCACATAATCTATAGTCATACCTTTAAATTCGCTATGATAAATGGCTTCTATGTCTTTTAGCCTAGGTTTTATTACTTCAGACATCGGGCGAGGGTGGCCGAGCAAGTACACAATGAACGCATCTTTTAATTTTTCTGAGATGCCTTCATTTTCTAGCAAAAATTTAACATCGTATAAATCGCGTGGATGCTGGCGATCTAGCGCCGCACAAAGTTTTCCTGCATATAAGTCTTCAAAGCTGAGTAATTGCATTTGTGCGTAACCAAACTCAGCTAGCACTCTTGGTGCAGTTTCACGTAACTCACTTTCATACACACTACCGCGTAGTACAGGCGTTACTTCAACTTTGATAGAAATACCATTACGCGATACAAGTAATTTAATACGCTTATCAGTCCCGTGTACAAGTGATGCATTCACCTTGACATTAGGAATCGTTCGTATAATTTTTTCGGTAATGTTTTCTAACGCTTTATCAATACCTACTAGGCTGGACTCTCTATCAGCAATGGGCAAATAGGCCAAATCAATATCCACAGATAAGCGCGGCAAATCTCGCACAAATAAATTAAGCGCTGTGCCACCTTTTAATGCAAAGCAAGGTTGTGTTGCAACTGACGGCAACACATTGACTAGTAATTGCACTTGATTAGAAAAAATTGGATTCTGTGCCATTTGCCATGCCGCCTTTGTTTTGCATCTCTCTTGGTACTGTGATTTGGTACTGCTTGTCTAATGCACCACCAGTGACTATCACACGCTTACCGCTACCTAAATTCACCTTTGATGTATCTAATTGTTTTAGCCATGCGTGATTATGTCGAGTTGCAAACCATAAAAATAAGCGCTTAGCTTTTACTTGCGTGCAAACATCAAGAAGCTTGTTTACTAGTAAAGGGCGTAAGGTTACGGCAGATTCAAAAAACTTATCCATGACAGAAAAATCAGATTCGTTACTTACTGCTGCCAATAACTCTAGTAAAGCCAACTCAGGAGTTGCATAGCGTATTGGCCAATCCCAATGGCCAAAAGGTTTGGTCGATATTGCCTCAGCAGGTAGTTCACTAAAAAGATCAACGTTATGCACCACTAGGTTTACGGGGGCGCTGTTTGTTAGTAATGAAGCGGGTATGTGACGCACTCCGTATAAATCTATCTGCTGTTTGCCGCTCATAGATAAATAATGTGTGTAGCCTTGCAACTCTAGGGCGGCTCGACCACCAACATGTACTGGGTAACCTAACTCTTGTAATGAGTAAACTAAGTGTTCCCATTTAAGTGCGGGGCCAGGGCGGCGGTATGCACCACGTGCAACAGCTTCTAAGCGACCAGCTCTCAAATAATAATCGATGCTTGATCGCGAAACACCTTGTGCATTTAGCCACGCTCTATCGATTACCAAACCTTCAGGTAATATTTTCTCTAAAGACTCATTTGATAATTCTTGTGTAGAGTTATCAAAAGGTTTAGATGGTGTTGTTTTTTGCATAGCCATACTATGCATTATTGCTGATAACTAAACCAAATGCAAGTTTACGTATTTAATTTTTTGCATAGTTTATTTATGCAAATTTACATTTTAATAAACTAAGGTGTAATTGTCTAAAAAGCTTACATTAATTGGTACTTTTATGTCGTATCGACTGCTCTTTGGTAAGGCTTGGGAGAAACCTGCGATTTCCGTTGTTAAAATCGGTATTAAATATTTTTAAATGGTGGTTGATGCATCAGCCACATCAAATGCTGGGGTAAGCTTAGCGGCAAGGGGTGTGTTTAAGAGATGCGTGGTTTTGGCAGCCTTAAATTGACACTTTTTGAGCATTCAAGATTAAGTTTTTTATAAGATTCACCTATTTGTCTGACAAATCTCGGCAACTTGCCTATCCTGCATTAGGTAGGTAATTTAGTATGTATTAAATATTAATAGTTAGGCCAACAATAGCTTAATGAAGAATTGCCATGAAGGTTCGATGAGTAAAGAGAAAAGTAAATCCAGTACTGAGCATAAGTCTTGTGCGATGGGTGCAGGTTGTAATTTCACACAAGTAACACCGCTGATTGATTCATCAACGAAGTCTGTCTTTGCTGATTCAGCTGCTATTTCATTTCCAAGACTCGTTCCGTCTGAAAAGTCTATAGATCTATCCCCACCGTTAAAACCTCCTGCTTGAGTTGATGTTATAGGGCGTCATTACGCCCTAAATCATCACATTTAAGTTTTAGGAGAGCTCTCATGAACACCCCAAGATTGGCTTTTAAGCCAATAGTTATGTGCCTGTTGTTTGGCATGATGCTGGTATTAGCCTTTTCTGTAAAAGCAGAAGAACCTCTGACATTAGCTGAAACCATCCAACTGGCTACCCAAAATCAGCCCTTGCTGCAATCCCTCGATGATGCGGCAGCTTCGTCACGTCAGGCGGCTATCGCAGAAGGTCAATTACCAGACCCCAAAGTCAAGTTTGGTGTCATCAATCTGCCAGTCACAACGAGTGATGCCTTACGTTATAACCGTGATGATCAGACCATGGTCAATGTGGGTATTTCGCAAGATGTCATTCCACTCAAGAAACGTGAGCTAGCGTCTAATCGCATGCTGGCTGAAGCGGATCAATTTCAGACTGAACAAGTTGCCACAGCCAGAACCATTGAGCGTGATGTTGCTTTAGCTTGGTTAGATGTTTATGAGGCACAACGTAAATCTGAACTTTATCAGCGCATGATTGATGACATGACAGCCGAGCGAAAAGTCTTGTCAGCCAATGTCAGTTCTGGGGGTGCTAAAACCAGTGATGTGTTGCGTATGGGTACAGAAGTTTCCATTACCAATGAAAAGCGTATTTTTGCAGCACGTGACGAGCGTAAAGCGCGGGCAGCTTTGGCACGCTGGATTGGTAAATCGGCATCTCGTTCAATCTCATCCGAACTGCCAGTGATGACGAATAGCTTAAGTCATGACGCTAGTCAATCAGCACTTGAGCAGCATCCTTTGTTACGCAATGCCTATCAAACAGAAAAGGTTGCGCAGTTTGATGTTGATAGCGCACAAGCCAACTTGGAGCGCAATTGGGGCTGGGAAGTCGGTTATGGCAAACGGTTTAACAACCGTAGCGATATGCTGAGCTTTCAGGTGTCGATTGATCTGCAATTAGACCGTGCTAATCGGCAAGACCGACGTACCGCAGAAAAACTGGTGCTAGTTGAGAAGGCTCGTAAGCTCACTGAAGACAGGCGGCGTGAACTCTCCTCGGAGCTAGAAAGTGCCATGGCCGATGCTGAAGCGGCAGACGCACGTGAAACCGAGCACATCACAAAGCTTATCCCCAATGCACACGCCAAATTAAGTATTGCGCAAGCAGCTTATCAATCGGGTAAACAGTCGATTGGTGAGGTTTGGCAAGCCCGCAGAGATGTCATTGATATTGAGCTAGACCATTGGACTATCTTGACGGATAAGCAACGTGCTGCAATCAAAATCGGCTATTTAACAAACGATAGCCGCTTATTTAAACAAATTGAAAAGGAATAAATCATGAAAACAACACAAATGTTAATTTTGGCCACATTTTTAGTAGGTATCGCCGCGTGTTCTAAGCAAGAAAATGCTGAGGCAACTAGTCAAGCACCCATGGCAGAAATGTCTGCGATGGAAAAACCTATAGAAGCTAAGCCCACAGCCATGCTGCCGAACGAGATTGATGCGAAAGATATGAGTGGTAACAATGTGGAACAAGATGCTAGCGGTAAAAAAGTCATTTTTTGGGAAGACCCAATGGTGCCAGACAGACACTTTAGCAAATCAGGTCAATCGCCCTTCATGGATATGAAGTTAGTCCCTAGATACGCTGAGTAAGCAAGCGCAAACATTAAGGAAATAAAATGAAACGACTCCATTTAGTAATAGTTTTAATCTTATTAACACTGTTTGCAGGTTTAGGTTGGTTTTTTGGGCAAAAGTCCGCACAGTCGCCTGTGGCTGAAACTATGCCAGCTAAAAGCTCAGGCATGGCCAAGCCCAAGCCCAGTAATGGAGTCGTTCAAGACGATAGCGGAAAAACCGTTAAGTATTGGTACGACCCGATGGTGCCAAATCAGAAGTTTGATAAGCCAGGTAAGTCACCATTTATGGATATGATGCTAGAGCCCAAATATGCCAATGAAGGTAGTGATGGCGAGGAAGGCGGTGTGGCCATTTCATCACAAACCGCGCAAAACTTAGGCATTAGGCTTGAGAAGGTTTCTACTAAAAGTTTTGGTGAGTCTTTTTCTGCAGTGGGTCGCATCGAGCCAGATGAACGCCGCTTTTATGCGGTGCAAACACGTATGCCGGGCTTTGTCGAAAAACTCTCGGTTCGCGCGGTAGGCGATCCAGTTCGCAAAGGTCAAAAGGTTGCTGAGATCTATGCCCCAGAAATTTTGGCTTCACAACAAGAGTATTTAACGCTGACGACACTTAGTCAGGTGGATGCGGATGGTTCACTCAAACAAGCAGCACGTAGTCGCTTAAAGTTACTGGGTATGTCTGAAGGCGAGATAGTAGCGATTACAAGAGCGGGTAAAGTCAGCCCCAGATTCGGCGTTTATGCGCCAGCCAATGGCGTACTGACGGAGTTGGGCGTTCGAGAAGGCGCGCAGTTGATGTTGGGTACTTCTTTAATGCAAATCACCGATTTATCTCAGGTGTGGTTGGTGGCTGAAGTGCCAGAGCGCGATGCCGCTAGATTAAAGCCTGGCTTGGATGCTGAAGTGCAATTACAAAGTATGACGGGCGAAACGTTCAAAGGTAAGGTCAGCTATCTTTATCCTATGCTAAACGAAGCATCTAGAACATTACAAGTGCGTGTGGAATTACCAAATAAAGGTAACCGATTACGTCCTGGCATGTACGCCAACGTAGCATTCACAGGCCAAACACATGAAGCGTTATCTGTCTCTTCCGAAAGCATTATTGCTACAGGGAAACGTAAAATCGTCATCGTAAAGGAGGCGAATGGTTACCGACCAGTAGAAGTGACGACTGGGCAAGAACGTGATAGCTGTACAGAAATTTTAAGTGGCTTGAGCGAAGGCGAAGACGTAGTTGTTTCAGGGCATTTCTTAATCGATTCAGAAGCTTCATTGTCTGGGGTTTTAGCGCGGCTATCGCAGCAGGATAAAGCAATGGACAAAGGCATGGATGACGTGGATATGCCCATGGAAGAAACGATGAACAAGGCCGAGGGTAAGGCTAAGGCTGATGAAAAAATGCCAAAAGGACGTGGCAAGGTAGTCGATGTAGATGCTAAAACAGGCAAGGTAACGTTGAATCACGAACCGATTAAAGAACTAGGTTGGCCATCCATGACTATGGGCTTTAAGGTGAAAGATAATAATCAACTTAAAAAACTCAAGGCAGGTGATCAAGTTGAATTCGACTTAAAAGCTGAAGCGTCAGATAAGCCCGACATGCCAGCGCAATACATGATTGACCGCGTAGAAAAAGCAGCCACCATGAAAGATGGCATGAAGGGAGCAAAACCATGATTGCTCAACTCATCCGTTGGTCTGCCAATAATCGTTTATTGGTATTACTTGCAACACTAATGGTCGTGGCTTGGGGCGTTTTTGCCATGCTGAGGACACCATTAGATGCGATACCTGACTTGTCTGATACACAAGTAATTATTCGTACACAATGGGCAGGGCAAGCCCCACAAATCGTGGAAAATCAACTGACATATCCTCTTACTACCACCATGCTGTCTGTGCCTGGTGTGAAGACTGTCCGCGGCTATTCATTTTTTGGCGATTCTTTCGTTTATATTTTATTTAATGACGGCACCGATCAATATTGGGCTCGTTCGCGTGTATTGGAATACTTAAGTCAAATATCCTCAAAATTACCCAAAGGCGCAAACCCAAGTCTAGGGCCAGATGCGACTGGTGTAGGTTGGGTATATGAATACGCGCTAGTTGACCGCAGTGGTAATCATGATTTAGGTGAATTGCGTGCTTTGCAGGATTGGTTCTTAAAGTTTGAGTTAAAAACCATCCCAGGAGTATCTGAAGTGGCCACCTTAGGCGGAATGGTACGCCAATATCAGGTGCAAGTAGATCCAGACAAGTTACGCAATTACCGCATACCACTTTCAAAAGTCGTATCTGCAATTCAATCTGCAAATCAAGAGACTGGCGGTGCGGTAATTGAAACAGATGAAGCTGAATATATGGTACGTGCCCATGGATATTTGGAGTCACTGGATGACTTCCGCAATATCCCGCTTATGGTCAGCAGTAGTGGTACGCCTATACTTTTATCAGATGTGGCGCGCATTCAAATAGGCCCAGAACTTAGACGTGGTGTGAGTGAGTTGAATGGCGAAGGTGAAGTGACTGGCGGTGTGATAGTGATGCGTGCAGGCCAAAATGCACTAGAAGTCATTGATGGAGTGAAGGCAAAACTGGAAGTCTTAAAGAAAAGTTTGCCTGAGGGTGTAGAGGTCGTGACGACTTACGATAGATCACAGCTCATCAAACGTGCAGTCGATAACTTAACTCATAAATTAATTGAAGAGTTTATCGTTGTTGCTTTGGTTTGTGCGGTATTTTTGTGGCACTTCAGATCAGCATTAGTGGCAATAGTTGCCTTGCCAGTGGGCGTGTTGGTGAGTTTTATCGTCATGTATTATCAAGGTGTAAACGCCAACATTATGTCGCTAGGTGGTATTGCAATTGCAATTGGCGCAATGGTGGATGCAGCGATTGTAATGATAGAAAACGCACATCGACAGCTTGAAAGTTTTAAAGAGCATCACGGAGAACCTAACAATACACAGCGTGTAAAAGTGATTATCGATGCAGCAAGTGAGGTAGGCCCTGCGCTATTTTTCTCATTGCTCATTATCACGCTGTCATTTATTCCAGTATTTACACTGGAAGCACAAGAAGGCAAATTATTCGCGCCTTTAGCTTTTACCAAAACCTATGCGATGGCAGCTGCGGCTGGACTATCAGTGACGTTAATACCAGTATTAATGACCATTTTTATTCGTGGACATATTCGGCCTGAACATAATAATCCGCTTAATCGTTGGCTCATTGCTATCTATAAACCGTTATTAAGCAAAGTGCTGCATTATCCGAAAGTCACATTGGGTGTTGCTTTGATTGTGGTGTTGGTAACGCTTTATCCGCTAGGTAAATTGGGTAGTGAGTTCATGCCGCCATTAGATGAAGGCGATTTGCTCTACATGCCAACAGCACTGCCAGGTCTGGCCGTTTCTAAAGCCTCAGAAATACTGCAATTGAGTGACCGGCTAATCAAGACCGTACCCGAAGTGAAGTCGGTATTTGGTAAAACTGGTCGTGCAGAAAGTGCTACTGACCCAGCACCACTAGAAATGCTGGAAACTACCATTCAATTTAAACCACGTTCAGAGTGGCGGGCTGGCATGACGCCAGAGAAGCTGGTTGAGGAGCTTGATGCCAGATTAAAAATCCCTGGCATGGCCAACGTGTGGGTACAACCGATACGCAATCGAATTGATATGCTGTCTACAGGTATCAAAAGTCCAGTGGGTATCAAAATCGGTGGTGCAGATTTAGATACTTTAGAAAAGATTGGTCAAGAGGTAGAGCGACTCATGAAGAAAGTGCCTGGCGCTAGTTCTGTGATTGCCGAGCGTGTAACAGGTGGGCGATATATTGATATCAAAATCGATAGACAAAAAATCGCCCGTTACGGCTTGAATATTGATGATGTACAAATGCTCGTATCAACTGCAATAGGGGGTGACAACATCGGAGAAAAGATTGAAGGCTTGGCGCGCTTCCCAATCAATGTCAGGTTTCCTAGGGAACTACGTGATTCGGTAGAAAAACTCAAATCTCTACCCATCATTACCGAGCAAGGCGCTACCGTGCCATTGGGTGAAGTAGCTGAGGTCAAAGTCACCGATGGCCCGCCAATGATAAAAAGTGAGAATGCACGTCCTAATGTGTGGGTATATGTGGACATTCATGATCGCGATTTAGGTGGTTTTGTTAAGGATGCTAAAGCGTTACTAGACAAAGAATTGCAGCTATCTGCTGGTTACTCATTGACATGGTCTGGCCAATTTGAATACTTTGAACGAGCCTCAAAACGGCTTAGTTATGTTGTGCCCATGACGCTAGGTATTATTTTTATCTTGTTATTTTTAGCTTTTAAGCGCATTACGCCAGCGATTCTCATACTAGGCAGCTTGCCCTTTGCTTTGGTCGGTGCAGTATGGTTTTTATACTTCTTAGGTTATCATTTTTCTATTGCCAGTGGGGTGGGTATGATTGCTTTATCAGGATTAGCTGCTGAATTTGGCATCATTATGCTGGTGTATTTAGATGACGCGATCGAGCGTTATAGAGCTGCTGGTAAGCTCAATAATAAAGAAGATTTATATGCGGCATTAATTGAAGGGGCTGCTTTACGGGTTCGTCCAAAGGCTATGACAGTCGCAGTGATACTGGCAGGTTTAATCCCTATTTTAATCGGTACTGGTACAGGTTCAGAAGCGATGAGCCGTATTGCCGCGCCTATGGTTGGTGGCATGCTGACGGCACCGTTGTTATCGCTGTTTGTGCTGCCTGCGGCGTATATGTTGTTAAGAAGAAGTTATGTGAAGACATAATGTTTATAGAGGAAGTTGAAAGTTCTCATTCATTTTGAATATTCTTTGAACTTCCATTAACGGGAAGGTTGATACCGATTTCAGTGGCAGAGTCATTGTATGAGAAGTGTGATCACAATTACTAAGTAAACATACTGACAAGGTTAATTATTAACATTTACATATTAAAAATTCATTTAAACGTAAGGTTCGCCTATTTCCATCTTAAATTATTGAACTTAGTAAGCTAGCAAACATCATAAGATTTATGAGATAATGAGAATGAATATCATTTATATATTTACTTTAAACTATTAAATACTACGCAAAGGTTTAGTTATGTTTGAAACGCTGATGATTTCTTTTAGAGAAGGGCTTGAAGCCTTTCTGATAGTGGCAATAGTGCTCGCCTATTTGGCTAAAACTGGTGGTGAAAAACTAATACCATCTGTTCATCGTGCCTGTATTGTAGCCATTTTGGCATGTACAGGCTTGGGATTTGTCTTTGCTAAAATAGGCGCTTTAACGCCGTTTTGGGAAGGTACATTAGCCTTAACTGCCGCAGTACTTGTCATTAGCTGTACAGTTCATATGCTAAAAATGGGTAAGCATATGAAATCTGAGATTACTGGCGCGATTGACCATGCAGTACAGAACCCAAGTGGTGGTGCAAAGCTCGCTATTTTCATGTTCGTGTTGCTGATGATAGGTCGCGAAGGATTAGAAGCGGCGACCATGATTGCCTCATTGGCGCAAACCAATGATAGCCTGCATCTAGCTTTAGGTGGTGTAATGGGTATAGGAATTGCTGGATTAGTGTCTGCAGCTTGGAGTAAGTATGGGCATCGCATCAATCTGGGGCTATTTTTTAAGGTAACCGCAGCATTTATGGTGATATTTTCTATTCAATTAGTCATATATGCTTTTCATGAATATACCGAATCTATTGAGATTGCGAATCTCGGCATCATTGATAATGCATACTGGCATGCGGCAACTGAAGCTTACGGACCGCAAGGCAGGATAGGCGCATGGATTTCCTATAGCCTTGTGTTAGTTCCTATCGTTTTTCTCGTGTATAGTTTTGTGAAAAATGGGAAGCTTACAAAAACAGGGATCTATAGTAACTAGGTATATTATTCACTAGGGACTTCGCATAATTAATTTTGAATCAGTAGACGTAACTTTTAAAGATGCCTAGGTGAAAACATGATAATAGCCATACCTAACACAGCGACCCCCGCACCTACTAAATCCCAAGTGGTCGGTTTAACCCCATCCACAGCCCATAACCAAAAGATTGCTACGCAGATATAAACACCACCATAAGCTGCATAAACTCTGCCGGCAGCTGTAGGATGAAGTGTTAATAACCATGCAAATAGAGCGAGTGAAACAGCTGCCGGAACGAGTAGCCAGGAACTTTTGTTTTGATTGAGCCACAAATAAGGCAAATAGCATCCAACAATTTCAGCAAGCGCAGTGACTATAAATAAACAGATGGTTTTTAATTCATACATACAATTCCTTGTACTACTTTTGAATAACTTCGCTATTGTTAATAGCCAAAATGATATAACATTCGTCAATGCGTCTGATTAATAACAGATTAATAGCTATATTTGTCGCCTTTTCTGTAGCGTTTGCTTCGCTATGGGCGATGAGTCCAGAGGCTGTTGCCGATGCAATCAAAGAAGATACTACTGCTTATTTTCAACAAGAGGTGCAGAAAGTGCATCAAAACCAGAAAATTCATGAGCATGTTACTCAGAATCAAACATGTAACCATGGGTGTCATATGGCATTCCATTTACTAGGTTTTGCTGAAAATATCTCAACCAATGTTTTTGCATTTAACGAAGCGTCAGTCGTATTTTCATACGCAAATCATCTTTTAGAAAATCCACTCCTGCAAGGGCCTTACCGCCCACCGCTCACACTCTCTCTAGTTTAGACCTTAGGGTTTCCCTACCTGGCTTTTTGCTAGCTAGGGAAATGTACTAACGAATGAGAGAGGGTTTACTGTGTCAAACACATCATTTTTGCTTAAGCATAGCCGCAGTTCGTGGCTATTTCTTAGCTTTGTATTTTTTGGATTCATCACCACATCAACTTACAGCCATGCTGAATCCCTGTCCATGGAGTCAGCGTTAGCAATAGCACAACGTAACAGTCCTGAGTTACGCAAAGCTATAGCTAGCTTAGAAGCGGCTAAGGGTGAGATTACAGATGCTAATTCACCATTATTTAACAATCCAACCGTCAATTTAGAAGGCGGCTCACGCAAACTCTACGATCCGAGTAATTCAGATTCAAGACGAAGTGAGTGGAATACAGGCTTGGCCCAGACTTTTGAGTTAGCCGGTCAGCAAGGATATAGACGCCAAACTGCCAATTCAAAATTAACAGCACTGCAGCAAGAAATTGATGAAGTGAGGCATCGCGTCAATGCTGAGGTCGAGGAACGTTTTGTGCAGGTGCTCGCATTACAAAAACGCATTGAAACTGAACAGCACACGCTGGAATTGACCGAGCGCAATACTGGCTTGATTGGTAAACGCGTCGAGGCAGGGGAAGATAGCAAGCTTGATGGTAATCTCGCTATCGTTGAAACTGAACGAGCACGTAATCAAATCAATTTACTGCAAGAGCAGTTGACACGTGCACTTACTGCGCTTTCAGCAACGTTGCAATTACCAGAGCAACAGTTACCAACAGTCATAGGGGAGCTACAACCTCCCGCGACAACATATACTTTGGATTATCTTCTGGCCTCAGTTGCAAATCGACCTGCACTCAAAGCACTCTCTTGGCGTGAACAATCAGCGCGGAGTAATCTGGATCTAGAACGTGCAGTGCGTACACCTGACCTGACAGTCAGCTTAAACTACGGCCGCGATGCGGTTGTTGGTGGCCAAGATACAGTGACCACCTTGGGCTTTTCTTTACCGATACCGTTATTTCGTAGGAATGCAGCTGGTATTGGTCGTGCAACGAGCGAACTCAATCAAGTTGAAATCGACAAGAATACACTCACTCGTGATGCGAGAGCCTCAGTGATTGCTGCTTGGCAACGTCGCCTAAGCTTGCAAGATCGGGTACAAAGACTAACAAGCACTGTTTATCCCAAGTTTGTTAAATTGCATCTAAATTTGACCCACCAAATGCATCGAATATTGACCCACCCTTGAGCTGTTTATTCTATCTCTAAAGTTAATTTAAGATCACTTTTATTCACCTCCTTTTTTGGTTTATTTGCA
>JAKFVD010000029.1 GCA_021732365.1 Methylotenera sp.
ACCATTGTTATTAAACGGGGCAGGTAAACTGAGTGTTGATCAATTGATTAAGCGTTTCATAAAATAATGGATTGCATATCATTTGATGGCACCTCTACTATTTAACATAATATACATTATACGAAGTAACATGATTATTGAGTAATGCAGAATGGAGGGCTTGTAGTCAGAATTACAAGCCCTCTATTGTATTAGAAACCTAGTGCGTATTTCATTACATAGAAAATATGCGTTTGTTCTTGAACACCTGAAAACAAGTGTGCTTTGGGGCCGCCTGCAAAAATTGCTACATCTTCACCTGCATGCGTGCCAGATTTTAATGGCACATTTGCTTCTTGATGAAAATTTGGGTCTTCAGTGTTAATTTCTTGCAAATTAGCAATACGACCAGATTGTGGAATCAAATCTTGGTCATCTAAATCATGTTTGTCATCATGGCTGGGATGATAGCCTACGCCGTTTGCGTAGCTTAGTGTGGTGTATGGTTTTTTGTCTTCTGCTTTTGAGGTTGTTTGTTCATCCGCTTTAATGACTTTGCCTAAGATGGGATTACCGCGCGCTGGGTAGCCCGCTATTGTGAATGTGTGGCTGTGGTCTGCAGTGACAATCACTAAAGTGTCCTTTAAATCCACCTTTGCAAGCGTTGCTTTAACTGCATCAGACAATTCAACGGTTTCACTAAGCGCCCTGTAAGCATTACCTGCATGATGGGCATGATCTATGCGCCCTGCTTCTATCATTAAAAAATAACCTTTTTTGTTCTTAGATAAAATATCAATTGCCATCAAAGACATTTCTTTTAAAGATGGCTCACTAAGCGCGCCTTGCGTTTTATCATGCTGATATTGCATATGGGATGGCTCAAAAAGCCCTAATAAACGGCGCGTTTTTTTAACGTTTATTGCATCAAACTGCGTTTTATTCCATACATAATCCGCATTAAATTTTTGCTGATATTCGTTAATTAAGTTCCTACCATCTGTGCGCTCGCCTGTTTTATTGGTATATTCAGGGTCTATCATGGTGTTAGGCATAAATTTCGTACGGCCGCCACCCAACGCCACTTCAAGCCCATTACCAATACCGCCAGCACCAAAATTATCAATCAGCTGTGCTGCAATATCTTTTACTTTAGTGTCTTTGGGTAATTCAGAATCGGTTTCCCAATCTCGGTTTGATGTATGTGCATAAGTAGCTGCAGGTGTGGCATGCGTAAGCCTTGCAGTAGATACAACGCCTGTAGAAAGGCCTTTTAATTCTGCATGTTCTAAAATAGTGGTTAGTTGTGCAGCCAATAGTTTTTGAGGATTAGCCTCTTTGCGCTTTATGTCTTGAGAAACTGATAGCAAACCATCATTCGTCTTAACGCCAGTCACCATAGCTGTCATCGTCGGTGCAGAATCGGCTGTTTGTTGGTTGGCAGAATACGTTTTAGATAGTGCCACATAGGGCAACTTTTCAAATGCCAGCTGATTGCCCTCGCCATCTACGCCGTTTTGCTGACCTTCAAAAATTCTAGCTGCTGTAATGGTAGAAATACCCATGCCATCGCCCACAAACAAAATGACATTTTTGGCTGGTTTATTATTGGGGGTAATTTTTTGGGCTGCTTTAAGTGCCGCTTGGCCTTTTTTAACCCAAGTACTGGCATCTTCAGCCAATGCATATTGTTGTGTTAATAAAACCAATGAAAGATAAGTGATTAAGTATTTCTTATGGGGTGAATATTGCAAGATAATCCTATTCAATACGGTACTGAAATGTATTTTTTACGTTAGATACTTTAACGGCTTTTCCATCCACTATGCGTGGCGTATATCTAAAAGTTTTAGTCGCTTCTAATGAGGGTTTAATAAAAAATGCATGGCAGTTGTCCAATGCTTCTGCGCCCTCAACTAAACCAGATGTATTAACAGTGTAACGCACTGTGCAAGTGCCTTGCACACCTTTATCTAATGCGCGCGGTGGGTAATTTGGTGCTTCTTTTTGAACTGGAAAATACTGGCTAGTATCAAAATTGGCAACTTGCTGTTGGCTATTATTTGCTGTCTGAGGTTCTGATTTGCTTTCAGTTTTTTTTATATCAGCTTGTTTTATGTCTGTTTGTTTTGATTCCGTTGGAATTGTGTCTTTTTGCTGTAGTTCTGGTGATAGTTTAGCTTCAACCTCGGCATTAGTCTGAGGTTCTATTACTGCTTCTTTAACAATCTCTTCAACTCTCTTTTTGGCAAATTGTGCTTCATTAATTTGTTTAACAGGCGGTTCTTTGGTAGGGGGTTTGGTTAATATTGGCTCTGGCAATTGCATACTTTCAACAACTGGCTCACTCACAGGCGGCGTAATTGTTTGAGTCATTATTCTCACTTTTATGGTGTTAACTTTGGGTTCTAACGGTTTATCTTTATCCCAGCTTACCAAAAGCAATGCCACTACAATAATATGCATGAGCACAGCCGCACTCATTGCCACAAATTGGTCTGAGTTAATATGCGCAATCGCTGGCATTTGTGTTTGCTGAGTTAACACATGACTCATTGCGGCTCTTCCGTAATGAGGCCTAAATTGGTGATGCCACCTTTTTGCAAAGCAGCTATGCCAGCCAGTACTGTGGCGTAATCTGCCGATTTATCTGCGCGAATAAATACTTGTGTATCGCCGCGTGCTGCAATCACTAACTTTACTTTTTGCGTCATTTCATCAATATTCACTGCTGTATCAGTTTGCTGCGTTGTATTAACTGTTTCGCCAATATTCCAATAATAAGAGCCATCGCTTTTTACCGATAAAGTTAAAATTTGCATTTTAGTGTCAGTAGGCAGCGCCTCACTTTCCACTTTTGGCAACTCTAGCTTTACGCCTTGAACCAACAGCGGCGCAGTCACCATAAAAATCACCAGTAGCACCAGCATCACATCAATATAAGGCACTACATTCATTTCTGCTTTAGGCGCATGTTGGCTTTGAGGTTTTTGCAACATTGTTATCTCCTAAAGCTTAAGCGGCGCGTTTCAATGGCTTATGCAAAGTACGATGTAGCCGCATTTGAAGCTCGTTTCCAAACAAATAATAACGTGAAGTGATTGTGGCGGCGCTTGCACTAAAGCGGTTGTAGGCAATTACCGCAGGTATAGCCGCAAATAAGCCAATGGCTGTTGCAATGAGTGCTTCTGCAATACCAGGCGCAACAGTAGACAACGTGGCTTGTTGCACTTGAGATAACCCAATAAACGCATTCATAATGCCCCAAACGGTACCAAATAAACCGATATATGGGCTTACCGAACCCACTGTGGCTAAAAATGATAAGCCTTTTTCTAATTGCGCGCCCTCTTCACCAATGGCAACCAGCATTGCGCGCTCAGTGCCCTCTGTTACATGGCTGTTATCACTATTGGATAATTGATTCAGTGTTTGAAACTCTTGATAGCCAGCGTTAAAAACACTTTGTAAGCCTGTTGCTGGATTATTTTTACCGGCTTCTAAATACAAATGGTGCAAATCATCTGCTTGACGAAAACGTGAGTAAAATTGAGCCATTTCACGCTCCGTACGTGCTAAATTTTTAGCACGTAACACAATTAAGTACCAACTTAATAGCGATGCCAATACTAAAATCAGCATGACTGCTTGTACTAGCAAGCTTGCACCTGCTATTAAACTCCAAATTGACATCTCTTCTAAACCGCTTTGCATTTTGCTACTCCCGCTTTATTCACATTGCTTAACTATTAAATGACATACCCGTGACTTTTTGATGACAATTGCTTTAAAAGCTTAACTACTGCAGCTTTAAAGCATCGGCAATTGCTGTCCAAGGTATATATTTGAAATTTTGATTGCCCTCAGGCATGCGTTTGCGGCCATCTTGCACGACCAGCATTCCAAGCCGCCATATGCCTGTATTGTTGCCGCTTAAATCTAATGCAGTGACTTCAAGCCCATCCGTTTCAGAGGCGCCATCAATACCTAAGTCTGCATTTAAACCAATAGTAAAAGCGCCACGCAATTTGTAAGGTGGTAATGCTTCAAGCACCACGTAACTATCATTTCCTTGGCTAGAAACAATCACGTAACTTTGTTTTTTACCTTTGTAGTACGCAATACCCTCAATATCAGCATGCACAACGCCACCAGCTGAAACCACTTTAGTGAGTTGTGTTGATGCATCTGCTGCTGCATTAAGTGCCCATACCGCTGCGTCTTCCTCCCCAACAAAAAGCTGCTCACTTTCATCATCTGCCACACACCCCTCTGGCTGTGTATCCAATTTAAATATGCGCACTTTATTGGCCGTAATTTGGCTATTTAAAGTGGTTAAGTGGTATTGCTCAAATGTGCCATCTTTATCGTTAACAAAAGCGTAAAACTGGTTTTTCTTATCTTTAAACAGGCAAATACCATACATATCTTTGATGGTTGTTGGTTGCTCGCCCAATGCCTGTACTTGGCCGTTATCGCGGTTAATACTAAAAATATGCAAACTATTATTGTCGCGGTTACTTGCTACCGCTAAATCAAATAGCGTGCCATTCACATTAAACCCTGGTCGAATATCGACATTATTTAAGCGACCTACAGGCAAATATTGCACTTCTTTACCAGTTAAGTTGTAAACCGCCAAGCCGCCTTGTTTATCTGTGCCTAACACCAAACTTTTGGTCGCGTCTTTAGGATGCACCCAAATGGCAGGGTCATCAGCCGCATCTCCCAAGCTTGGCATTAAATCTGTTTGCACGATTGGTTTTACTTGCGGTAACACCACAGGCAAAGCCTTAGACGCAGACCCTTGTTTACTAACAGTTGCCAATTGAAAGCCAGCATCATCTTTGATTAAAAGTTCTAGGCTAGTTTCGTTTTCGCGCACACTTAAAGCTTCAGGTGCGTCTAGCAAGGCTAAATCGGTCGATTTCAATATTGAAACATCCTGTTGATTTACCTGATAGTGATGTAAAGATTCAGTTTCACTATCTATCAACAGCACCTGATTATTGATTAACGCCATACCAGAAGCATTTTTGGCAATATCGCCAAATGGTTTTAGCATCGCAATGGGTTTGCGAGTTAGCTCTGCTTCCGATTGGGCGGCGTAGGCCCATAGCCCTACATTTTCTTCGTTAACATATAAAGTATGAGTAGCGTCATCAACTTTGCAAAAACTACTTGCAGGCGGCAAACTTAAACGCCTGACTAACAAAGCCTCTTTGATTAATGTGGTTTCATGCCCAACCAACCACTGCTCGCCATGCCCCTCTTCACCCACTAAAAATGTAAACACATTGTTAGCGCTATCTTGATACAAGCAGGCATCTTCAATCTTGAAGTTTGGTTTAGGAACGCTTAATCTGGGGCTCCATTGACCCGTTTTTGCATCCAATTTAACAACTACAGCTTGTTGCAAATCTGCGTCTACCGTTGCAACAAGCAAACCATTGGCATTTGCGCGATGATCAACAGTACTAAAATGCCCAGCGTGCTTGCTTAAAACTTCACCTGATTTATTTAACACTAAAAGGCCATTTTTTTTACTGGCAATAATGGTGTCTGCACCTTGCAAAAAAGCACCATTACTTAAAAGCTGCGCAGCCTCAGCTTTTTGCTTAAAATTGGCTGGTTTAAAGCTCATATTTTGTGCTGAGGTTATAGCTTGCTGTAAGTTTTTCTGCGGCTGATCTGTTTGGCAACCATTCACCAACAAACTGGTAAACAGCATTAGCCATACCCATCTACTTTTAATACTGACCAACTTTTTAATTTTTATCATTTATATTGCTCTCTGCTTGTAATAACTGCGATTTAATCACTAAACTTAACCATAAAAAGTGGTTAAGTTTTGGCTTTAAAAGTCAGTTAAAGTTAAGCTAACGCGATAAGTAGGGCCGTATTCTTCAAATTGCGCGTTAAAGCTTTTGCTGTTTTGATAGAAATAAAACTTCTCATCCGTAATGTTTTGCGCTTCAAAAGTTACTTGTACTTTTGGCGTAATAAAATAGCTGGCGCTTAAATCTACATAAAGCTGTGCGTCAGCATAAATATCATTTTGCGTCGAATCAATTGAGCCTACTTCAGATAAATAGCTAGATTTGTAATTGCCAGATAGCCGCACGCTAAATTTAGAGTCTTGCCAGCCAACCGTTACGTTACCCACCCTTTTAGATTGGCTTGGCAAAGCAATGTCTCTTGTTAAACCCAAAGATTGAATTTCTGCATTGGAATCACTAAAAGTCGCATTTGCACCCAAAATAACGCCATTCCAAGGATACGGCAGCCAATCTAGTTTTTGTGAGTAGGCAATTTCAATACCATAAACATCCGCTTGATCGCCATTTGCAAAGGTTAACGCTTCATCAAATGCCGCAAATGCGCCAGAACCCGCTACATCGGTGGTGTAAACAAAGTTTTTAATGTCTTTGTAAAAAGCAAATGCCGAAATCACACCAGCACGGCCAAGATAATGCTCAATGCCAATATCAAAGTTTTTAGATTCTAATGGGTCTAAATTAGGGTTACCAAACTGCGCCTCATCGCCGTCAATTGCAATGCCTGGTGCAAGTGCTTCAAAAGTAGGTCTGACCACCGAATTGGTGTAAGCCGCTCTAAATTGCGTTCTATCATTTATTTGATATTTAGCATGTAAACCGGGTAGCAGGTTGTGATAGCTATTGCTTTCTGATACATCACCAAACACGCCATCAATCACGCTGGTGCCTTTGGCTCTAAATTTAGTGCCTTCGTAGCGTAAACCTGCAATAACACGCCATTTGTCTATATCAATTGTATTCATCACATAGGCCGCGTTAATGTCTTCACTCATTTCAAAATCGTTAATGCGTGAGTCTTCTTCGCTAAATGCCGCGTTGCTATCTAGCTGGCCAATTATCCCGCTTACCGCGTTTGCACTAATACCTTGGCCAAATCTGCCTAAGTTGTAGTCTAAGTTTCTGCTGCTGTATTGGCTTAAACTGACTGGTAATGCGCCAAAATCGTCATAAACAAAAGTGGTCTGATTATTATCTTTATCGCGACGGCTTAATTTTGCACCAAACTTCACTTGTGCGTCATAACCACTTAAATCATACAAGCGCGCAAAATCCATATTGAACGATCTTAGCGTATCGGTCGTGATATTGGCTTCTTGCTCAATTTCACTCAATTCAAATGCGTTGGGGTCGTAATAGTCAGGGTTAATGCTCAATCGTGGTCGCCTAGTATTAGTAAAACCCGCGTTGCCAAAGTCGTTAACACCTTCAAAAATGGCAGTGCTATTGCCTAATGGGCTGTCTTCACTCGATTTGCTGTAAGAAAGCTGGCCATTAATTGTCCATAAGCCAATATTTTTTTCACCACCCAATGCGTATGATTTAATTTCTTGCGTTTCTTCACGGGCTCTTAACTCTCTAAAACCTTCAGCATCGCCCGTTTCGCCAGTTAGTTGTGCATCTGCAAACTCAACACCTGCTGCATTGCGCTCTTCGGTATCTTTAAAGCGGCTATAAATAGTGCGTAAATAGTAATTAGATAAATCATCTGGCTTGTAATCAAAATTCAAACCAAAGCCCAAACGGTCACGCTGAATGTCATAATCGCGCATTTCGAACTCGCCCAAGCGCGGGCCGTTTTCAAAATCCCAAGCGCCGCCTGTTTCAACGTTATCAGAGCCAAACTTTCTTTCTTGGTAACTTAATGCGGCGGCAATACCAAAGTTATTAACGCCATCGCCAATGCTAAAAATATTACTCACCGCGCCAGACACTTTTGGGCTTGTTTTGTCTACCAATTCGTTGTAACCCGCCTCACCCGAAATGGTATAAAAAAGACCTTTATGATCAAAAGCCGATAAGCTGCGTACATTAATTGTGCCGCCCAATGAATTTGCATCTAAATCTGGCGTTAAGGTTTTAACAACAGATAATGATTGAATCAGCTCTGATGGCAATACATCCAGTGCTACAGCACGACGGCCAGTTTCTGGCGATGGGATGTTTGCACCGTTAATGTTCACGCTGTTTAAATCAGGTGCTAAACCGCGAATCGTTACAAAACGGCCTTCGCCTTGGTCGCGTTCAATCGATACGCCTGGAACACGTTGCAATGCTTCTGCTGCGTTGTCATCAGGTAATTGCCCAATCGCATCGGCATGTACAACACTTTCAATAGAGTCTGAAGCGCGCTGCTCTTTTAATGCTTTATCAATTTGCGCCGCTTGACCAATCACTTCTAAAAACTCAGTATCGCCAATAGCGCCTAAATTACTAGTACCTGAACCAGCAGTTCCTGAGTTAGCAGGTTTTGAGCTAGGCTTACTTGAACTAGACTTAGTAGTGGCTTTATCTTCTTCAGCATCTGCAGCATAACTGAATTGAATACTAGCCATCGCTAGCGCCAGTAAACTCAATTTAAAGCCCGATTTTATTAATAACGCGCTATCTTTGTACCCATTCATTGCCTATCCCCTAATGATCCCTAAATTTGAACAGCTTAAAAGCCTTAACTAGTTTGTCTGCATGCATTGCCAGATGAATGAAGCGAATACTAGGGATGCCAAATGTCAGATTTGTGACAACAATTTTAGACCGTAGTCTTTTAGTCTTAAATTGAATGGTTTATAGGTGAATTTGAGCTGATATGACTGTTAAAACAAACCAGTTAGCTGTTAATAACAATACTGACGAAAGTAGCTATATAAAACTGCAGATAAGCAAAACTAGCAAGGCTAGCCATATTCTAAAGCTTACTAGGAGCATATTATTGAATAAGTTAACTAAGAAATATGGGCTACTTTTAATAGTATTTAACTTAAATACGTTAAAAGTGTTGGTCTAATTTGACTTGATAACACAGCCCATCTTGTCATCAATTTGCAACAATTCAAAGTTAGATTGAATTTTTGATAAAGTGTAAAAAGGTTTTTCTTAATAGTTTTCAGTCGTTTTATCACCAATAATTGCTTTATATAAACAAAGTTAAGAGTAAATATCGTGCAAAATAAATTAAATTCAGCGTTTACTATTAAAAGCTGCTTAGCTTTTCTTTCCATTTTTGGCTTGTATTTATATTTAGCCACAGGTGATATTAAAGCTTGGGGCATCATTAAATGGTTAGATGTCATCGCAGAGGCTGGTACAACAATATTAGCGTTATTCTGGCTGATTTTATTGTTGCGTAGCCGCCCAGCTGGCCGCGTTACATTACTGCTTTCTTTAGGGTTATGCTGTTTTGTGTTTTCATGGTGGATGGACTTTTTAGACGAATTTATCAAAATTCCAGCAGATGTTTTTTGGGATAACTGGCTAGAGAGTTTGCCTATTCCAGCAGGTTTGGTTTTATTAACATTGGGTATTTTTCATTGGCACAAAGAAGAGCTGGCCATTAGTGCACAAATGGCAAAGCGCGAACGCGTATTTCGCGAACATCGTTTATTTGATGGATTAATTCCTTTGGGCGGAGCAGATTACTTACGCGAACAAGTAAAAATGGCACTTAAAGAGGCAAATTTTCTAAATCAACCATTTTCACTAGTAGCTGTAGATTTGAATGATTTTAGCCACATTAATCATACTTATGGTCATCAAGAAGGCGATCAAGTGCTGCAGTCGATTACACAACTATTGTTACTTAATTTACGTGAACAAGATTTATTGTGCCGCTTGGCAGGCGATCGATTTGTGGCAGTATTACCTAACACCAGCGTTTCACAAGCCGAAACAATCGCCAATGAATTAAAACTTGCCATTGAAAATTTAGCTTATAAAACAGCCAAGCAAGGTTTACGCATTCACTTAAAAGCGAGTGCGGCAGTAACGGCGGGCGTTCAAGAAGATGCCAATAGCTTAATTAAAAAACTCAATACGAATCTAGGCGCTGTAAAAAAACGCCCAGTACTTGTTTAATAAGTGCTGGTTTAATAAGCACTTGTTTAATAAGTACTTACTTAATGCATATTTATTTAAATAATTTCTGTTGAAAACCCGCTCATGATCATTAAAAGCGATAGCTACGAGCGCGATACTAGCTTTATATCTGCACATCATCAGCCAGCCATCGTCATGGATTTAGCTATTTCCCGCGGTGTGGATAGCCATTTGCTATTGCGCGGTACGCAATTATTTTTAGATGATATGCTTACTGGGCATAAAAATATTTCCCCTGCCCAATTCATCACCATGCTGAGTAATTGTAACCAGCTACTTAAGGCTGATGACACCAGCTTTCTGTTTGGGCAACGTATTTTGCCAGGTTTTTATGGGCCAGCAAGTCAGGTGCTCAATCATTCACTTAACTTACGCCAAGCATTAATCCATTTATGTGATTTTCATGCGTTACTAACACCCTTAATGACGCCTCGTTATTTTGAAAATGACAGCCATTTTTTTGTGTATTGGCTAGATAGTTGTGGTGCAGGGCAACACCGAACTTTATTAGCTGAAGCGTATACGACAGCAGTAGTTGCGATGACAAACTGGCTTTCACAAGAAAAACTGCCATGGCGATTTAATTTTACCCATGCGCAGCCACGTTATATTGAACAATACTGGGTAAATTTGAATGAAGATGTTGCATTTAATCAGCAACTAAACATGATGAGCATTCCACTAGAATATCTCACTAAAGTCTGGCCAAAAAACGCACCTATCGGATTAAAGATGGCCGAACTGGGGAGCAAAATTCAATTAAATGAACTAGGCTTTAAACAGAGTTTTTTAGACTCTTTGTACGAATATTTAAGACAAAATATTCAACATAATTTGCAATTAGAAAGCGTTGCAGAGGCATTTGGCATGAGCCCTGCCTCATTAAAACGTAAATTACTCAAGCACAATACACATTTTCAGGAACAGTTAGATTTAGCACGAAAACATGTAGCGCTTTATTTATATCAAATTAAGGGCTTTAAACATAACGAGGTTGCTGATTATTTACGTTTTAACGATATTAATAACTTTAGAAGAGCGTTCAAGCGTTGGACTGGTTTTCCTCCAGGGCAATTAATGCTGACTAGCTGCTTTTAAATATTTGCCTTACTTAACACCTAAAAGCAGCTTAAAATTGACGACTATTTTAGCGATTATTAAAAAAAGCAATATTCATAACACGATCATTCACTAGCGTAAGCTCTGTTTCTTTGTAGGTACGTTTTTTGTCATATTTGACGTTATTTTTGTAATACCACATTTCAACTTTGACGGGTTTTTTGCCTTTTTCAGCATCTACATTTTTGCCAATAATTGAGCTGGCATTGGTTGGCTTAACTGAAAGTTGTTTTTTGGCTGGCGTACCTAATTTTTCAATCACTACTTTTTTTGATTTACCACTAAAGCTGTTTAAAAACTCATCTTCAGTATAGGTTTTACCAGCCGCATTTGCTAAGCCTGATAAGGTTAATGCCAATAAACTAGAGGCTAGCACTAGGTGCGTTTTAAAATTCTTGTGCATAAATCATTGTTCCTATTATAGGTTCCTGTTTCTAAATAAATTGGCCTATGTAAATTGGCAAATAGCCTTTACGTAACGCTTCTCTCTCAAGTCTTGTTGACGCAATTAATTAAACGAAAGCTTTAATCCATCATAGCCGGCAAATACATTGGCATATTCTTGATTTGCCAGCCTTGCGTTTAAAGACTGGTATTCTAAATCATGCGTCATATGAATCATATAGCTTTGTTTGGCTTTTATACGACCAATATAATCTAGGCTTTGTTCAATATTGATGTGTGTTGGATGCGCAATTTCGCGCAGACAATCAATTAACAAGATGTCTAAGCCATTTAATAAAGCAAATGATGTCTCTGGAATTTCAGATACATCGGTCAAATAAGCTAAATTACCTACACGATAGCCATAAATTTGCATTTTTCCATGCATGACTGGTATGGGCGTAATTTTAGAGCCAAATAACGTAAAGTCTTGATGAATTACTTCTGTGCGTAATACGGGTAAATCCCAAAATGTTGCCATTGGCTCACGCAAGGCGTAACCAAATTTTTGAGCAATATGCGCTACTGCGTCCTCTTTGGCATATAAAGGGATTTGGCTGCGCTGGATTTGGCAAAATGCACGTAAATCGTCTATGCCATGTAAGTGATCGGCATGTGTGTGCGTGTAGAGTACGGCATCTACGCGTTTAATATTTTCACGTAAGGCTTGACTACGTAAATCTGGCCCTGTATCGATAAGGATATTTTCACCCGTATCTAAAGTGATTAAGCTTGAACATCTTGAACGCTTATTGCGCGGATTATCCGATAGGCAAGTTGCGCAGCCACAGCCCACCACAGGCGTGCCAGCGCTTGATCCCACGCCTAAGAGCGTAATTTTCATGGTTGTATTAACATGGCTTGGCATTAACCTTTGCATGTTTAAACAGGTTAAAAAAGTTTTGGGTAGTGGCGTTCATCACATCTTCCAAATCAATGCCCCTAAGCGCCGCAATTTCTTGTGCAACATATCTAACATAGGCAGGCTGGTTGGTTTTTCCTCTAAATGGGATAGGCGCTAAGTATGGAGAATCAGTTTCAACCAGCATTTTGTCTAAGGGAATCGCTTTGGCGACTTCTTTGAGCTGAGTTGCATTTTTAAAAGTCACAATGCCAGAAAACGAGATATAAAACCCCATTTCAATCGCCGCATATGCAACTTCTAAACTTTCAGTAAAGCAATGCATCACCCCACCCACTCTATTCGCGCCCTCTTCTTGCATAATGCGTAAAGTGTCTTCTGCTGCACTTCTGGTATGAATAATCAATGGCTTATTCGCTAAAATTGCGGCACGAATATGGGTGCGAAAACGCTCACGCTGCCATTCTAAATCACCTGTTAATCTAAAATAATCTAATCCTGTTTCACCAATCGCGACAACTTTAGGATGCTGCGCAAGCTTTACAAGCGTTTCAACCGTTGGCTCTTCAATATCTTCATAATCAGGATGCACGCCAACTGAGGCATAAAAGTTTTCATATTGCTCAGCTAGACTCAATACTTCAGGAAACTTATCTAAAGTAACAGAAACGCACAGCGCATGGCCAACCTCTGCATCAAGCATAGATTGTCTAACTGACTGAATATTAGCGATAATTTCAGGAAAATTAAGATGACAGTGTGAATCGACTAGCATAGGGTGACCAAAACATTAAATATGACGAAAGACATGTACTGCAGGAAATAATTGCTTAGAAAAGAAAAAAACACAATTACATAGTATGCGTTGCGCGATTAGATTTTAAAGTGCCGCCTAGTATAGCCTCAATTTTATTGCGCACTTCCAACCCACCATCTTTTTCGCTGAACTGCACGCCAATACCTTGAGGTCGGTTGGCTGAAGCGGTTGGCGTTGTCCAAACGACTTTGCCCACTACTTTCAGCTTGACTGGATCATCGACCAAGCTAAGCAACATGAATACTTCTTCGCCGATTTTAAAATTTTTATTAGTCGGGATAAATAAGCCACCGCCTTTGATGTAAGGCATGTAAGCAGCATATAAAGCAGATTTTTCTTTAATCGCCAGCGATAGAACACCTGGCTTGTTCACAGATTGGTCAGTCGTTGGGGTGGCGTTTGCTTGCGTGCTCAATTGAAATCTTTCTGTTGATTAATTAAGTGTTAATTAAAGATTTTAGTATAACTGAGTAAAATATTTTCAAGTTGCATTTCATTACTTAATGGGTGATTCGCCATTTTTTTCGCATCAAGCAATTTTTGCTGAAAACTCAATAATAAATTTAAGTTTACGCTTTTGCACAAAGCTTGCAAAGCGTTAATATGCTGTGCGTGATACTGTGATTTTTGGCTTAATTTATAAGCAGTTAAATCAAAAATCCATTTCTGTATTGTATCAATTGCACGCTCCATGCCTAGCGACAAAAACATAGGTGCACATGTAAAAGTTTGTAATTTTGCACCTAATGCCAGCTGCTTAATCAACTCATCCGTCACGTCATTATCTGCCGCTGCCTGCAAAGCAATTAAAGGCGCGCCGCCTGCATAATCTAATAGGTTTTCAGCATTGTTCACGTTTTGTTGTTTCAGCCAGTCTAAAGCGTCTTGCTTGCTGGGTAACGGCATGTCAATTGCCTGACAGCGGCTAGTAATGGTGGCTAGCAAGCGTTGCGACTGATTGGTCACCAACAAAAACAGCGTATTCGCTGGCGGCTCTTCTAACATTTTAAGCAGGGCATTGGCAGAAGCGTTATTTAAAGTTTCGGCAGGCGAAATCAAAATAACACGGTAACCATTTGCTTGGTGTTGGGATAAACTCAAATAATCAATCAGTTGCCGTATCTGACCGACTGATATTTGGCTTTTTTTAGCAGCTTTTTTCTTTGGCGCATCTTCTGCTGATTCTGCGTCTTCTGGGCTAATCAAGCGAAAGTCTGGATGATGCATTTCTTTAAACCACGAACAACTTGCACATTCTCCACAAGCGTACGTTTCAATCGGCGCTTTACATAACAAGCTACGTGCTATATCTAAGGCAAAGTCTTGTTTGCCAATGCCTGCGCATCCACGTAACAACAAAGCATGCGGCAAAGTTGCACGTTGCTGCATAATATGTTGCCATTGATTTTTTTGCCAAATATACATATTAATTATAGTGTTGCAATTACTTCTTTAACTAAAACTTTAACTTTATCAATACTCTGATTGGCATCAATAATATGAAAAATATGGGAATTTTCAGCTGCTCTTAATAAGTAAGCCTGACGCAATTTTTCAAAGAATTGGGCATTCTCACGCTCAAACTTGTCTGGCTCGCGGGCGCTAGCCAATCGTTGCAGGCTAATTTCTACTGGCACATCAAACAGCAAGGTCGCATCTGGACGCAAATCACCTTGTACCCATGTTTCTAGTTGCTTAATTTTATGCGGCAATACGCCTTTTGCACCGCATTGATAGGCATAAGTCGCATCGGTAAATCGATCCGAAAGAACATAAGCACCGCGCGCCAAAGCAGGCTCAATCACATTGGCAATATGCTCACGCCTAGCTGCAAACATTAAAAGCGTTTCAGTTTCTGGGTGCATAGTTTCATGCAGCAATAAGGCTCTTAATTGCTCGCCCAGTAGCGTGCCTCCTGGCTCACGGGTTGATACCACTTCTACGCCACGTGCTTCTAGCAATTCAACAATAATAGGAATATGCGTGCTTTTACCCGCGCCATCCATGCCTTCTAAGGTAATGAATTTGCCTTTTTTCACTTGTTCACTCACCATACTTAACCAATATTTTTACCCGAATTTTAACGCTTAGTTTTTTGTTTAAGCTGATATTTAACAACCGCGCGATTGTGCTCGACCAACGAATTAGAAAATGCATGGCTGCCATCGCCCTTACCCACAAAATACAAGGCTTTGGTTTTTTCTGGATGTAATGCGGCTTCGATTGATGCTAATCCTGGCATGGCAATTGGCGTTGGAGGCAAGCCGCTGCGCGTGTAAGTATTGTAAATAGTATCGGTCAACAAGTCTTTACGGCGGATATTGCCATCATATTTGTCACCCATGCCATAAATCACTGTTGGGTCTGTTTGTAAACGCATACCGATGCGTAATCGGTTGAGAAAAACACCTGCAATCATCGGCCGTTCAGATGCTTTACCTGTTTCTTTCTCTACAATTGAGGCCATAATCAGCGCCTCATAGCTGTTTTTGTAGGGTAAGTTTTGCGCCCTATTATTCCAAGCTTGACTCAGCTTAGCTTGCATGGATTCGTAAGCGCGTTTGAGTAAAACTACATCTAAAGTACCGCGGTCAAAGTAAAAAGTATCAGGAAAGAACAAGCCTTCTGCATGCGCTTCACCCTTGCCAACTAACTGCATAATTTTGGCTTCAGATAATCCTTGCGTGGTGTTTTTAATCGCATCATTTTTGGCGATTTTTTCGCGCATCTGCTTAAATGTTTTACCTTCGATAAAAGTAATGCTGCCCTGCGTAGCTTTGCCATGATTGAGTGACAGCAGTAATTGGTATGGAGTAATATTTTTGTTTAAGGTGTAATCGCCCGCTTTTAAACTCTGTTCTTTTTGCAGTACTTTTGCCAGCAATATAAAAGGCCAAGGGCTGGTTAATACTTGTTGGTCGACCAATTGATTGGCAATACTTTTTAAGCCACTCTTGGGCTGAATAGTGATTTCTTGTGCCTGCGGCGCTAACCTAAGTGAGGTTTTCGCATAATACATCAACCAAGCGCCCAGTAAGATGGCAACTATAACGCTAGCCGTCACTGTTAATCGAATAAATCGCATCATACTTTTAATATTTTTCTAATATCTGCCGCAAGCGAAGTGGGCGACCAAACTGTTTGCAAAATACTTTTAGCCTGAAATGCGCCGTAAATGCTATTAGTGATAATGACCTCATCTGCAGAAAGCAGTTTAGGCAGCGTAATATGTTCAATTTTGACCGTTAATCCAAGCAAATGCGCCATATCAATAACGCGTTGTCTAGTAACACCTGCAATACCACAGCGATCCAACTTGGGGGTAATTAAAGTATCGCTAAAGCAAATAAAAATATTTGCTGCGGTGCATTCAATCACATTGCCATGCTCATCCAACATAATACCATCAGTGATATTAGGGTCTGTCCATTCCATGCGCGCCAGTACATTTTCTAGCCGATTTAGATGCTTAACTCCTGCCAGCAAAGGCATTGCTGCTAAAGGCGTGTTACATATATGAAGATTCACGCCTTCACTAAAATAAGTTGCGGGATAAGTCTTGATGGCAGATTTAATCACAACCCGCATCGGGTTGGTAATCGCTGGTTGCGCATAACCGCGCTCGCCTTCACCTCTGGTGATGATGATTTTTGCAATCGCTGTTTCATCTGGCAAAAATAATTGCTGTAAGTCGCTCATCAACAGTTCGGCGCTTGGGCAAACAATTTTAATCATGGCACAATCAGCCACTAATTTTTGATAATGCTGTGGCCAACATTCAGGCATTCCATCGCGCATAACCAAGGTGCGAAAAACACCATCACCGTAAGCTAATCCGCGATCTAATGGCGAAACTGTTTGCTCAAAGCTTCCGTTAACGATAAATGATTGCGTATGTGCCATGATGCGCAATTAAACCATAGCTATCGCCAATAAAAAAGCCTGCAACGGCTGAATTGCAGGCTTTTATAAATAGTTTGCGCTCAGTTTTAATAAGGCATTCGTTTAATCAATTACTTATACTTTTTTAAAAACCTAGATTTTTTTAAAAACTAGGCTACCGTTCGTTCCACCAAAGCCAAAGTTGTTTTTAAGCGCGTACTCAATTGGCATATCGCGCGCAGTATTGGCACAATAATCCAAGTCGCATTCTGGGTCTTGGTTGAAAATATTGATGGTTGGCGGTGAAATTTGATGGTGAATGGCAAGTACGGTAAATACGGATTCTAAGCCACCTGCGCCGCCCAATAAGTGCCCTGTCATGGATTTGGTTGAGTTAACAACAATCTTGCTTGCATGCGCGCCAAACGTGGCTTTAATCGCATTCGTTTCATTTGCGTCACCCAGCGGCGTAGAAGTGCCATGCGCATTCACGTATTGCACTTTGCTGGCATCAATACCCGCATTTTTTAGTGCATTATTCATAGAGCGGCGTGGGCCATCCATGTTTGGTGCTGTCATATGATACGCATCAGCACTCATGCCATAGCCTGAAAGTTCTGCATAAATACGTGCACCACGCGCTTTTGCATGCTCATACTCTTCTAACACCATCACACCGGCGCCCTCACCAATTACAAAGCCGTCACGGTCTTTATCCCATGGTCGACTTGCGGTGGCTGGGTCGTCATTTCGTGTTGATAGCGCACGTGCTGCTGCAAAACCACCTACACCTAGCTGTGTAATCGCTGCTTCAGCACCGCCTGCAACCATCACATCTGCATCGCCATATTCAATCATACGAGCCGCGTCGCCAATCGAATGTGTGCCAGTGGTGCATGCTGTTACAATTGCCACATTGGGGCCTTTTAAGCCAAACATAATGCTTAAATTGCCCGAAATCATATTAATAATGGTGCCAGGAATAAAGAATGGTGAGATTTTACGCATGCCACCCTCATCAAATACATCATTAGTGGCTTCGATTGAGCCTAATCCACCAATTCCTGAGCCTATTGATACACCAATTCGCTCTGCATTCTGTTCGGTTACTTCAATGCCGGAGTCTTTAAATGCTTCAATACCTGCTACTAAACCATATTGAATGAAAACATCCATACGACGCGCTTCTTTGGCGGACAAATAGTCTTCCACATTAAAGCCTTTTACCTCACCAGCGATTTGTGAAGAAAAAGCAGAAGGATCAAATTTAGTAATGCGCGTGATACCCGATTGGCCTTTGACAAGGTTATCCCAAGCCGTTGCTGTGCCAATACCTACTGGAGAAACGACACCTAAACCCGTAATAACTACCCGACGTTTTTCGCTCATGATTTAGATTTCACCGTTATTTAGATTCATGGATAAATTGAAGATTAAATTGCATGAAAAATTGACTACTCAACAAAATTCAGCCCTCCTGTTGAGAGGGCTGAAAATTGCAGGGTATATTGAATTACTTAAGGTTTGCGTTGACGTAATCAATCGCTTGTTGCACGGTTGTGATTTTTTCCGCTTCGTCATCTGGAATTTCACAGTCAAACTCTTCTTCAAGCGCCATTACTAACTCCACTGTATCCAGTGAATCAGCACCTAAATCATCTACAAATGATGATGCATTTTTTACGTCAGCTTCGTTTGCACCTAATTGTTCACAAACGATTTTTCTTACACGTTGTTCGATGTCAGACATCTAAATACCCCTTTGATTAAAAATTAGCAACCTACATCTGTTAAGTTAGGCTAAGTGCGTATTCTAACAAAACTCTACAATAAAACAAAAATGCTTTTTAAATTAACACTGATTACTTTTAAAATTTGCCTTAAAAAAGTGGTTAAGTATCGTTAGGCCATGTACATTCCGCCATTCACATGGATGGTTTCACCAGAAATATAAGCTGCATTAGGTGATGCTAAAAATGCCACCGTAGCCGCAATTTCTTTGACATTGCCCAAGCGCCCAAGCGGCACACGCTCTAGCATTTTGGTTTTAATCGCTTCGGGCAATTCTGCCGTCATATCGGTTTCAATAAAGCCTGGCGCTACGCAGTTAACCGTAATATTGCGGCTGCCCACTTCAGAAGCCAATGATTTGGTAAAGCCGCTCATGCCAGCTTTTGCGGCGGCATAATTGGTTTGACCAGCGTTACCCATATGGCCTACTACGCTAGAAATGCTGATAATGCGCCCTGCGCGCGCTTTCATCATTGGGCGCAACACCGCTTGGCTCATACGGAAAACCGATTTTAAGTTGGTGGAAATCACGGCATCCCAATCGTCATCGCTCATGCGCATCAATAAAGTGTCGCGTGTAATACCTGCGTTGTTAACCAAGATTGAAATATCGCCAAACTGCGCTGCTATTTGTTTTAAAACCACTTCTACTTGCGCGGCATCATTTACATCCAATGCCATGCCAGTGCCATTAATGCCCGCTTGTTTAAAGTTGGCTTGTATGCTTTCTGCGCCACTGGCACTCGTTGCCGTGCCAATCACTGTTGCACCTTGCAAACCAAGCTCAGCAGCAATGGCAGCACCGATACCACGACTTGCGCCTGTTACCAGAGCAATTTGACCGCTTAATAGTTTTGACATTAAGTAAACCTCTTAAATAATTGATTTTAATTATTTTTAATAAATTCAGAAACCGCTTCTTTTGAAACCAACGCAACACAAGGCAATTCCGCCACAATGCGCTTAGTTAAACCGGTTAATACTTTTCCTGGTCCGCATTCTGCACTGTTTGTTATGCCTTGAGCGTAAATCGCCTGCACAGTTTCTACCCATCTCACTGGGCTGTAAAGCTGGCGCACTAAAGCTTGTTTAATTTCATCTGCGTTCACATAGCTGGCTACATCCGCATTGTGTAAAACGGGTATATGTGGCGTTTGCACAGATACATTAGCTAAATAAGTAGCTAATTTTTCAGCAGCCGGCTTCATTAATGCGCAATGCGAAGGCACGCTAACAGGTAGCGGCAAGGCGCGCTTTGCACCTTTTGCCTTAGCTAGTTCCATACCGCGCTCCACGGCAGCTTTATTGCCCGCAATCACTACTTGGCCAGGCGAGTTTAAATTGACTGCTTCACACACCTCACCTTGCGCAGCTTCTAAACATACCGCGCGTACCGCTTCATCATCCAAGCCAAGTATGGCCGCCATCGCGCCTACGCCTTCGGGCACGGCACTTTGCATCACTTCTGCGCGATATTTAACTAAGGGTAGCGCATCGGCATAGCTGATGGCACCCGTCGCAACCAAAGCGGCATACTCACCCAAGCTGTGACCTGCGAAAATACTAGGCTGCTTACCACCTGCTTGCAGGTAAGCGCGCCAAGTAGCGATGCCAGCCGCAAGCATTAAGGGTTGTGTGTGCTGGGTTAAGTTAAGCAATTCATTTGGCTCTGTCGCCATAGACCAAAAGTCCACACCCAAAATATCAGATGCTTCAACAAAAGTTTGTTTAATAACTGGGTTATCAGTAAAGCCGCTCATCATGCCAACCGATTGTGAGCCTTGACCAGGGAAGAAAAATGCAAATTGAGTCATATTGTTTCTTTATTTTCAATTATATTTCAAATACTTAACACTAAATTTAAGCCAAATATTTAGGCTTAATATTTAACCAGCGCCGAACCCCATGTAAAGCCGCCGCCAAACGCTTCCATCAAAATCACATCACCACGTTTGATGCGGCCATCTTTTACGGCAACGTCTAATGCCAGCGGAATCGATGCAGCGGATGTATTGCCGTGTTTATCAACTGTGACAACAACTTTATCCATGCTCATATCTAATTTTTTTGCCGTTGCCTGCAATATGCGAATATTGGCCTGATGCGGCACCAGCCAATCAATATCGCTTTTTTGCATGCCGTTAGCGGCTAGGGTTTCATCCACTATTTGGTCTAGCGTATTCACTGCCATTTTAAAGACAGCATTGCCTTCCATGATAACGGTGTCTGGGCCATCGGCATTGCGTGGCACGTGTAACATTTTTTCATAATTGCCATCCGCATGTAAATGCGTTGAAATAACGCCCACCTCATAGGATGCCTGCAAAATGATAGCGCCAGCGCCATCGCCCCACAAAATGCAATTGCCTCTATCGGTGTAATCGGTAATGCGTGAGAAGGTTTCAGCACCAATTACCAGTACACATTTAGCGCTACCTGCCTTGATAAAATTATCAGCTGTTGCCAATGCATAGACAAAACCACTGCAGACCGCTTGAATATCAAACGCAGGACAGCCAGAAATACCCAATTTGCGTTGTACCATCGTGGCAACGCTTGGAAATACTTTATCTGGCGTAGTTGTGGCAATAACAATCAAATCAATGTCATTTGCCAGAATTCCTGCGCTAGCAATGGCGTTTTTGGCGGCATTAAAAGCCAAGTCACTAGTAAATTCATCGGCTGCGGCAATATGTCTTTCACGAATGCCAGTACGACTGAATATCCACTCATCGGTGGTATCGACCATTTTTTCTAAATCCGCATTGCTTAAGATTTTTTGCGGCAAATAGCTGCCTGTTCCAGCTATTTTTGCATTAATTTTTGTATGGGCAGAATTTAATTTGGTCATGCGTTAATGCCTTCTTCTGCCAAATTATCTGCATTGAATGCGTTATTTTGTGGCTGCAAATGTTCAATTTCTAATTGTTCGGTAATGCGGCGCAAAACACCACTGCGTGCCTCTTCAATGGCGACATGCAATGCATAATAAAATGCTAATTGATCTGCTCCGCCATGGCTTTTTACCACAATGCCGCGCAAGCCTAAAAAGCTGGCACCATTGTAACGACGAGGGTCTAAGCGTTTTTTAAATGCTTTAAGCACAGGCAGCGCACCTAATGCCATTAATTTAGTCAGCCAGTTTCTTTTAAATTCCATCGTCAAAAACTTGCCCATCATGTGCGCCAAACCTTCTGTGGTTTTAAGCGATACATTGCCGACAAAGCCATCGCACACCACTAAATCGGTTGTGCCTTTAAAAATATCGTCACCTTCAATATTGCCATAAAAATTAAGATGGCTTGCGCGCAATAATTCGGCTGCTTGTTTGACCACTTCATTGCCCTTAATATCTTCAGAGCCGATATTGAGTAAGCCTACCGTGGGGCTAGCTTTATGCTCTACGCAACTGACTAACATGGCGCCCATGACTGCAAACTGCAGCAAATGCTGTGGCGTACAGTCTGCATTAGCACCCAAATCTAACATATAGGTTCTACCTTTTTCTGAAGGCAGAGATGAAGCAATCGCAGGCCTGTCAATGCCAGGCAAGGTTTTCAGCACAAAACGTGCAGTAGCCATTAGTGCGCCTGTATTACCAGCACTTACACATGCATTTGCCTCACCCGATTTAACCAAGTTAATGGCTACGCGCATAGATGAATCTTTTTTGTTTTTTAGCGCGCTTTGAGGCGACTCATCCATCAACACTACTTGCGTGGTTGGATGAATGCGCAAACGTGGGCTTACAGCTGATTTATGTGCTTTTAGCTCAGCCTGAATAACGTCTTCTAAGCCCACCAATACAATATTGAGCTGATCATCTTCCTTTAACGCTTTTAAAGCGGCGGGAACAGTAACGTGAGGGCCGTGATCGCCACCCATCGCATCAATTGCAATCGTTATATCCATTTAAACCATTAAATGTAATGATGAAATGTTTGTCAATAAGTTTAGGCAATCAATCATCAGTTGATAGGATTTGTACATAATTGCGCTAACTCAACTGCGCTTAATGTGCAAACGCCGCACTTTTAAAGTACGGCGCGCTAGGCATAACTGTTACAGGTATAACTATTCGGTCAATCAAAATTAGTCGAAAAGACTAATTAAAAGGCTTATTCGCCCTTTGTAGACAACACTTTACGACCACGGTAGTAGCCAGTTGGGCTTACATGATGACGCAAATGTGTTTCGCCAGTTGTTGGCTCTACAGCTAAAGGTGGGTTGACTAAAAAGTCATGTGAACGGTGCATACCACGTTTAGAAGGTGACTTTTTGTTTTGTTGAACTGCCATGATAAAACTCCAAAAAATGCTTTAAGCAAATGCGTTAAATAGCTAATTCATAATTGTAGTTTAATTTGTGGTGAACTGCAAACACAAACACACTATATAGCGGCAAATAGCTTAATTCTCTATTTTAAATTGAACAATTAAGCTTCATTACGACGCTTTATTCATCAAATCTTTTAACACAGCAAATGGGTTTGGCTTTTCGCCGCTTTGCATCGCATGTTGCTTGCACTCGCCTTGCTGCTCAGACGAATGAGTCGGTGCGATTGGGAATGCAATCAGCAGCTCATCTTCTACCAATGCCGGCACTGACATTACTGGCGAAATTTCCAGCCAATCCAAATCGTCGTTTTCATCAAATTCCGCAGGCTCACTATCTGTAATTAAATAGTCAAACTCTAACTTTAGTTGTACAGACATTGCATTCAAGCAGCGCTGGCAAGTGGTCGGCAAATGTGCATCCACGCTTAAGTGTAAACTGGGTAAGCTATATTTTTTATTGTATCCAGTTAAGGTGAATTGAATTTCTGACTCAGGCAATGGTTCTTGCATAAGCAGCACATCAGTCAGTCTATCCATCTCTAAAATATCTAATACGCCAGCAATAGATTGTTCTGATTGTGCGAATTCAAAGTTGTTAATTGAAAGTGTTTTCATCATATATTTGTGAATAGTTTAAATATAACAAGTCGTTAGAATTTTAAGCGCCAGCTTATTTTGCGTACACACTCAGCATGTTATAATTCCGCTGATTTTAGTATAAAGCTGTTGTAAATTCTTTAAGGGTTCAAGTGTTCAAAAAAATTCTTGTTGCTAATCGGGGTGAAATTGCAGTGCGTATTGTACGCGCTTGTTCCGAAATGGGTATCAAATCTGTTGCTATCTATGCAGAGGCCGATCGTCACGCATTACACGTAAAAAAAGCGGATGAAGCCTACAACATTGGTACAGACCCAGTTGCTGGCTATTTAAATGCACATAATATTGTCAACGTGGCCGTGGCTGCTGGTTGCGACGCGCTGCATCCAGGCTATGGTTTTTTATCAGAAAACCCCGAATTAGCCGAAATTTGCGCGCGCCGTGGCATTAAGTTTATCGGCCCAAATGCTTCAGTCATTCGTCAAATGGGTGACAAAATTCAAGCGCGCAATGCTATGACGGATGCGGGCATTCCATGTACACCAGGCAGTGATGGTAATCTTGAAAATTTAGACGAAGCAGTTAAATTAGCCAATAAAATTGGCTATCCTGTCATGCTTAAAGCCACCAATGGCGGCGGCGGCCGAGGAATTAGGCGTTGCGATTCTGAAAAAGACTTGCTCACCAATTACGATCGCGTGATTTCTGAAGCTAGCAAAGCGTTTGGCAAGCCTGAAGTATTCTTGGAAAAGTGCGTGGTGCATCCACGTCACATTGAAGTGCAAGTGCTGGCTGATAGCCAAGGCAACGTGATTCATTTATTTGAGCGCGATTGCTCTATTCAGCGCCGCAATCAAAAGCTCATTGAAATCGCCCCTTCGCCCCAATTAAGCCAAGCGCAACGCGACTATATTGGCGGTTTGGCGGTTAAGGCGGCCAAAGCGGTTGGTTACGAAAATGCAGGCACGGTTGAGTTCTTGCTAGATTCTGACAATACGTTTTACTTTATGGAAATGAATACCCGCTTGCAGGTTGAGCACACGGTGACTGAAACGATTACTGGCGTGGATATTGTGCAAGAACAAATCCGCATCGCTTATGGCTTGCCACTACAATACAAACAAAGTGAAATTAGTTTCCGCGGATTTGCCATGGAATATCGTATCAACGCAGAAGATCCTAAAAACGACTTTTTGCCTAGTTTTGGTAAAATTACCCGTTACTATTCACCAGGTGGGCCTGGTGTGCGTATGGATGCGGCGATTTACACGGGCTATGTGATTCCGCCCTATTACGATTCAATGTGTGCCAAGTTGACAGTATGGGCGCTAGATTGGGAAAGCGTTGTAGAACGCGGCCGCCGTGCTTTGGGCGATATGGTGGTTTATGGCGTTAAAACGACCATTCCTTATTATCAAGAAATCATGAAGCATCCTGATTTTAAAAATGCAGAATTCAACACCAGCTTTGTTGAAACGCACCCAGAATTGACCAATTACGCAACCGAACTGCCACCAGAATTGATTGCAGCTGCTATATCCGCTGCCATTGCGGCACACGAAGGCATTTGAGAAAAAAGCATTTAATAGAAACGACTGATTATGAGCAAAATACACCTTACCGAACTTGTTTTACGTGATGGTCATCAATCGATGATTGCAACGCGCTTGCGCACAGAAGATATGTTGCCTATTTGCAGCAAATTGGATGCAATTGGTTTTTGGTCATTGGAAGCTTGGGGCGGCGCCACATTTGATGCCTGCGTGCGCTATTTAAAAGAAGACCCGTGGGAACGTTTAGCCAAGTTGCGTAAAGCCTTGCCTAACAGCCAAATCAATATGCTGTTGCGCGGCCAGAATTTGTTAGGTTACCGCCATTATTCTGATGACGTAGTGCATGCTTTTGTACAAAAATCGGCTGATAACGGTGTTGACGTGTTCCGTATCTTTGATGCGATGAACGATACCCGCAATTTGCGTGAAGCAATTAATGCAGTTAAAAAAGTCAAAAAGCACGCTATTGGTACGCTGTCTTATACGACTAGCCCTGTCCATGATATTGCCTATTTTGTAGCGATGGCAAAAGAGCTAGAAAGCATGGGCTCTGACAGCATTGGCATTAAAGACATGGCGGGTTTATTAACGCCGCAAGTAGCAGCCGATTTGGTGAAAGCGCTAACTGAAGCGGTCAGTTTGCCGATTCATGTGCATAGCCATGCGACATCAGGCTTAGCGAGCATGGTCATGCTAAAAAGTGTTGAAAATGGTGCCTCTATTATTGATACTTGCAATTCCTCTTTTGCCGAAGGTGCCAGCCACCCAAGCACAGAAAGTATCGTCGCCGCATTAAAAGGCACTGAATACGACACAGGTTTGGATTTGGTTAAATTACAAGAAATCACTGCTTATTTCCGCGAAACACGTAAAAAATACTGGCAATTTGAAAGTGATTTTACTGGTGTAGATACGCGCGTATTGGTGAACCAAGTGCCAGGCGGCATGATTTCAAACTTATCCAACCAGCTAAAAGAGCAAGGTGCCCTTGATCGCATGGATGAAGTGCTGGCTGAAATTCCACGCGTGCGTGAAGATTTAGGTTATCCGCCACTAGTGACGCCAACATCGCAAATTGTTGGTACGCAGGCCGTATTAAACGTGATGACGGGTTCACGCTATAAATCGGTTACCAATGAAGTGAAAAATTATTTGATGGGACAATATGGCCAATCGCCAGCGCCTGTTAATGCTAGCGTTAAGCAACAAGCCGTTGGTGATGCAAAAGTCATTACTTGCCGTCCAGCTGATTTAATTGAACCAGAAATGGCTAAGTTGCAGGCTGAATCTGACCGCATTGCAAAAAGTGAAGAAGATGTCTTAACTTATGCCATGTTCCCTGATATTGGTAAAACCTTCTTACAGGAACGCAACGCCGGCACACTCAAAGCAGATGCATTATTAACCAAGGAAGCGGCAAACACAGGTGCCGCACGTTACGCACCAAATGAATTTAAAGTAACACTGCATGGTGAAACTTTCCATATCAAATTGACAGGCAGCGGCCACGCTGGTGAGGAGCAGCGCCCATTCTATGTGTCTGTTGATGGCATTGCGGAAGAGGTGATTGTAGAAACTCTGAGCGAGATTGAAGTATCAGGTAACGGCAGCAGCACTGGTGGCAAAAGCGTTGGTAAAAAGAAATCTGGCTCAACCGCTAATGGTCGCCCTCGCCCACACCACGCTGGCTGCGTGACAACAGCCATGCCTGGCACTATTGTGGCAGTAAAAGTAGCTATTGGTGATAAAGTAAAAGCGGGAGATGGCGTTTTGGTTATCGAAGCGATGAAAATGGAAAATGAGATTCAAGCCTCTAAAACAGGCACTGTGGTTGCAGTGCACGTGGCAAAAGGCGATACCGTCACACCTGATGAGTCTTTATTAGAAATTCAACCAGAATAAAGTGTTAAGTATTGAATAAAAAGCCGGTAGTTTGTGCTATCGGCTTTTGTTTTTAATATAGCCAATCACTTTAAAATTACTGATAATACCGCATGAAACAAACCTTAATCTTAGCTTCCTCTTCTACCTACAGGCGTGAGCTTTTACAAAAACTACAGATTCCATTTAGTAGCGTTTCGCCACATGTTGATGAAACTCAGCTCGATAATGAAAAACCACACGAAACCGCTTTGAGGCTATCTCAAGATAAAGCCAGAAAAGTGGGGGCTGAATATCAGCATGCGTTGGTGATTGGCTGCGACCAGGTAGCGACTTTAGATGGCGTGCAATTAGGCAAACCACTTAATCATCAAAATGCAACCAAACAATTACAGTCCATGCGCGGACGCGAGGTTACGTTTCACAGTGCCTTATGCCTGTTTAATGCAGCCACTGGCCATATGCAGGCCGAAGTCGTACCTTATTTAGTGCGTTTTAGAGAGCTATCAGATGCGCAGATTGAAAATTACTTGAACAAAGAACAGCCCTACCACTGCGCAGGCAGCGCAAAGTCAGAAGGCTTAGGAATTGCACTGATGGAACGTATGCTAGGCGAAGACCCAAATGCACTGATTGGGTTGCCATTAATCAAGCTCATTTCTATGCTTAATAACGAAGGTGTCAGCGTAATATAAGCGGCAAGCGTTAGGCTTTTACGATTAATTGGGAGAATCTCTATGTTCAAACACCGTACCATGATTTTAGCTAATAGTATTTTAGCCATCACCAGCCTGATATCGATGGGAGCCTATGCTTTGGAAAATGTAATCAATGAAACAACCAGCACTTTAAACGACCAGCAAAGTGTTGCCGTCACGATTTACAACGGTGATTTAGCATTAGTAAAAGATACGCGCAAAGTGCAATTAAATGCTGGTATCAACGCGCTTGCATTGCGCGATGTAAGCGCGCAAATTCGGCCAGAAACCGCTTTATTGCGAAGCATTAATGCACCAGGCAGTTTAAATTTATTAGAACAAAATTTTGATTTTGATTTACTCACTCCAGCAAAATTATTAGAAAAATATGTAGGGAAAACTGTTGGTTTAATTAAAACCAATCCAGCCACAGGTGCAGAAACAGTTGAGCAAGCGACTGTATTATCTGCTAATAATGGTGTGGTTTTAAAAGTAGGAAATCGTATTGAAACAGGTGTTTCTACAAACCGTATTGTGTATGACAATGTTCCAGCTAATCTGCGCGACCGCCCTACTTTAGTCACGCAAATCAATAATAAAGGTGCTACCGACCAAACAGTCGAATTAAGTTACTTAACGGGTGGCCTAGGCTGGAAAGCTGATTATGTGGCCGAATTAAACAGTAAAGAGAATATGTTGGATTTATCTGGCTGGGTCACCTTAACCAATAGCAGTGGCGCCGCTTATAAAAATGCCAAATTGCAATTGGTAGCAGGTGATGTCAATCGCGTGCAGCAATCACCACGCGCTTTCCCTATGCAAACGCGCAAAGTTGAGATGATGGCAGATGCAGCCGCACCAATGGCTGAAGAATCTTTGCTTGAATATCACTTATATACGCTTGACCGCCCTACCACCATTGCTGAAAACCAGACCAAACAAGTCGCATTGCTTTCTGCCAGCGGCGTACCTGTTCGTAAAGAATTGGTATTGCGTGGTGCTGATTACTACTATCAAGGCCAATATGGCGAAATTGGTAGCAAAATGAAAGTGGGCGTATTTATTGAGTTTGATAATAAAGAGGCCGCAAAATTGGGCATACCATTACCCAAAGGCGTATTGCGTGTTTATAAAAAAGATAGCGCTGGCAATGCACAGTTTGTAGGTGAAGATAATATTGACCACACCCCTAAAAATGAAACCGTGCGTTTAAAGCTGGGTGAATCGTTTGACGTCACAGTAGATAAAAAACAAACCGACTTCAAATTATTGCCTCGCCCATCAAAAGGCAATAATTTGTATGAAAGCGCATTTGAGTTAACGCTAAAAAATGCCAAAAAAGAAAAAGTCATTGTGACCGTGCAAGAGCCGATTAGCGGCGATTGGAAAATTATCAGCGAAAACAAAATGCATACCAAAGTAAATAGTCATTTGGCTGAGTGGAAAATAGAAATTCCGGCAGAAGACAAAGTAACGCTTATTTACAGAGCGCAAGTTAAGTACTAGCCGGCAAGTAACGATGGGCGCGTTTGGAACTTTATATTTAGTACCTGTCACGCTGGGCGATGATAATATCAATCAAGCATTGCCGCCTGAAGTGATTGCTTTTGCACAAAAACTGGATACTTTTGTAGTTGAAAGTGAAAAATCTGCACGCCACTTTTTAAGCACTATCAAAACCATTAAACCTGTGCGCGAGCTCAGTTTGCACTTGTTAAATGAACATACTGCAGATAAAGACATTTCTGCGTTGCTGGCACCTTTATTGGCTGGCAAGGATGTGGGGCTAATGTCTGATGCGGGTTGCCCAGGTGTCGCTGACCCTGGCGCAAAATTAGTTGAGTTGGCACATCAAAAAGGCATAAAAGTCGTGCCATTTGTTGGGCCCAGCTCAATTTTACTTAGCTTGATGGCCAGCGGCTTAAATGGTCAGCAATTTGCTTTTTTAGGCTATTTGCCAGTTGATAAGTTAGCGCGCAATAACAAGTTAAAAGAAATCGAAAAGCGTTCACTGACGCACAAAGAAACGCAATTATTTATTGAAACGCCGTATCGCAATCAGCATATGCTTGAAGCAATTTTAAGCACATGCCAACCCAATACAAGGCTGTGTATTGCTTGCGATATTAGCTTGGCTGGTGAGATGATTGTGACAAAAAAAATTGCGACTTGGAAAAAATCGCCTTTGCCCGATTTGCATAAAAGGCCGACCGTGTTCTTATTGCTGTCTTAATATTACAGTTTAATTAAAGCTTTAACGGGCGTATAGCTTAAACGGTGATAAGGGCTAATCCCATGCAAGTTGAGCATTTCTAAGTGATGCGCTGTTGGATAACCCTTGTGTTTTGCAAAACCATATTGCGGATAGATTTTATCTAATTCGTACAACTCAGCATCGCGCGCAACCTTTGCCAAGATTGAAGCAGCTGAAATAGCTTGCACTTTACTGTCACCTTTTACAATCGCCTCGCATGGCCAGCTTATTTTTGGGCATTTATTGCCGTCTACCTGCACTAATACTTGTCCAGATTGAATTTTTTCAGCTATTTCAGGCGTTAAGTGCAACGATTCAACAGCACGTTTCATGGCCAATAAGCTTGCTTGTAGAATATTGATTTCGTCGATTTCTTGTGCGGTACAGCTTGTGATTGACCATGCAAGGGATTTATTTTTAATTTCACCGCTTAAAAATTCACGCTTTTTTTCGGTTAACTTTTTAGAGTCAGCTAAGCCAATAATCGGATTATTAGCATCCAAAATGACTGCTGCTGCGTAAACGCTACCAGCCAAAGGGCCGCGCCCTGCTTCATCTACACCACAAATCAGTTGCTGCTTATTCAAGCTATTTAATGTAGCTTAAGATCACTGCTGCGGCTTTTTCTGCAGTATTTTGCTTTAAATTAAGGTGGATCTTGGTAAAAATTTGCTTAATTTCAGCGCAATAATTGGTATCGCTTAATAGCCTGGTGGTAGCATCGCTTAGATTTTGCGGTGTTGCTTCATGCTGCAGCAACTCTGGCACCAGAAACTTGCCTGCTAAAATATTAGGCAGCCCAATAAAAGACTGATAACGCATGCGCTTTAATATCCACCAGCTTAAAGCGGGCATACGATAGGTGATGACCATCGGCTTTTTAAGTAAAGCGGCTTCTAATGTCGCCGTGCCAGAAGCTACAATCACAATATCAGCCGCTTCCATCGCATCATGCGCGTGGCCAAACAGTATTTGCAGATTTAGCTCAACATTAGGGTAATCTGCATAACTATCATGAATGGCATGCTCAAAAATAGCACGTGTTTCGCGCGTAATCAGCGGGACTAAAAATTGTATCGGATGTAATTCTGCGGGCAAGCTGGGGTCGCTAATCTGTTGTTTTGTGAGTAAATGCGCAGTTTTTACAAACAAACTGGCATGTTGCTTTACTTCACTTTGTCGGCTGCCAGGCAACATGGCAACGACTAATTTACCAGGCTTAATTTTAAGCGTTTCGCGCGCCGCTTGTGTATTAGGCTCTACTGGCAATTCGTCCGCCAACGGATGGCCTACATAAGTAACAGGCACATTTGCAGCTTCATACAAAGCGGGTTCAAATGGAAACAAAGCTAATATATGACTGACGGCACGCTTAATTTTGGCAACACGCCCACCACGCCATGCCCATATGGATGGGCTCACATAATGAATGCTTGCAATGCCAGCCTGCTTAAATTTTCGTTCAAGCCAAAGATTAAAATCAGGGGCATCTACACCAATAAAAAGTGTAGGCTTTTCTATGATTAATTGTTTGAATAAGTTTTTGCGTAATTTTAATAAGCCATAAAGATGTTTAAGCACTTCGACATAGCCGCGGACCGATAGACTTTCGATTGAGAACAAGGACTTGGCACCTTCTGCCATCATTTTTGGACCAGCAATACCCACAAAGGTTAAGTCGCTACGTTGTGCCTTCAGCGCACGTATCAAGTGGCTGCCCAACAAATCCCCTGAGGCTTCGCCAGCCACTATTGCAATTTTGGGCATAATGACTCTGACTAGCGGACAATGCCGCGGGTAGAAACGGTTAAAAAGTCGGATAGCATGCTAATTTCATGACAATCCTTTTGCATATTCGCTAATTCAATTTTGGCTTCATCTAAAGTCAGACCATGACGATATAAGGCTTTGTAAGCGCGTTTAATTTGCGTAATGCTATCAGGGCTAAAGCCGCGGCGTTTTAAGCCTTCTGAATTGATGCCATGCGGTTTGGCGTCGTAGCCAGCAGCGGTTACATAAGGCGGAATATCTTTAAATACAACTGAACCCACTGCGGTAATGACATGCGCGCCAATCTTGCAGAATTGGTGAATCAACGTAAAACCACCCAAAATCGCGTAATCATGAATATCAACATGGCCTGCAAGCGAGCTATTGTTGGCAAGAATAGTGTTATTACCAATCGTACAATCGTGGGCGATATGCACATAAGCCATAATCCAGTTGTCATTGCCAATCTTGGTAACGCCTTTGTCTTGAATGGTGCCACGATTAAAAGTACAAAACTCGCGAATCGTATTATTGTCACCAATTTCTAAAGTAGTTGGCTCATCACGGAATTTTTTATCTTGCGGCGCTTCGCCTAATGATGAAAATTGAAAAATCTGATTATTTTTACCGATAATCGTTGGGCCTTGCAAGACAACATGGCTGGCAATGGTTGTTCCTGCATCTACTTTGACATTTGCACCAATAATCGAATAAGCGCCTACTGTCACGCTGGAATCTAGTTCGGCTTTGGTGTCAATAATTGCGGTCGGGTGTATTTTTACAGACATTTTTTGGCTTAAATTAGTTACTATTTACTTTAAACTACTTAACTAAGTAATTGTTTTAATTATTTTTCTATTGCTTTTAAAATGCACATCATGCTAGCTTCTGCAACAACAGTCCCATCAACGGTAGCAAGTCCTGAATACTTCCAAATACCTTTTAATACACGATCTATTTTGACATTTAAAATGATTTGATCGCCAGGTGAAACAGGTTTTTTAAAGCGTGCGCTATCAATACCTGCAAAATAATATACTGAATCATCGGTAGGTTTTGTACCCATTGTTTTAAACGAAAGTATGGCCGCAGCTTGCGCCATCGCCTCAACAATTAAAACACCAGGCATTACAGGATGATAAGGAAAATGGCCTGGGAAAAATGGTTCATTGACACTGACATTTTTTAAAGCAGTAATTTCCTTGCCAACTTCCATCGAAATAACACGGTCAATCAACACAAATGGGTATCGATGCGGTAAGTGGTCTAGAATCTCATGAATATCCATGCCATTTGCTTCGTTTTTATTTGCTGCTAACTCTGTCATATCATTCTCTATGTTTTACGTTGAGAAGTTAATTTTTCAATAGCTTCTTCTAGGACTTTTATTTTATCTGTTAATTGGCCCATTTTATCCGTTAATTGGCTTAAGTGGCGAATATTTGCAGCAGTTTTTAACCATGTCTCGTGTTCTTGAAACGGCATTAATGCCGTATAAGTACCCGCTTTATGAATTGAACGCATAATCATGCTACCAGGTGAAATGGTGACATCATCAGTGATGGTTAAATGTCCCAAAATCATGGCAGCGCCGCCAATTTTACAATGCTGACCAATGAATGCACTGCCAGCAATACCCACACAGCCAGCAATCACGGTATGCGCACCAATACGGCAATTGTGCGCAATCTGAATCAGATTATCCAGCTTTACACCATCTTCGATAATCGTATCGTCAATTGCACCACGATCGATAGTAGTATTGGCACCAATATCCACATGGTTATGAATAATGACACGCCCTATTTGCGGAATTTTAACCCAGTATTTTTGATTGCCTGACGTAGCAGTTTCTGCATAACCAAAGCCATCATTGCCAATGACACATCCAGAATATAGATGGCAGTTTTGACCAATTTGCGAGCCATGCTTAATGGTGACATTTGCCTCTAATTTAGTATTGTCGCCAATCACCGAGTTACGCTCAATCACGCAGCCTGCACCTATTGTGATATTTTTTCCCAATGTGACATTTGCTTCGATAACAACACTTGGACCAATACTACAATCTACTAAAACTTGAACGGACTCATCAATAACGGCAGTGCTATGTATACCAACTGCTGCAACATAATCAGGGTTAAATAGCTGTGATAATTTTGCGAAATAAGCGTAGGGATTGTCGGTAATAATTTTGGGCAGGTTTGTTAACGATGCATGCTCAGGCTTAACAATCACCGCACTGGACTCAGTTGCATGCAGTTGAGTTGTATATTTAGTATCGCTAAAAAAACTGATGGCGCCATGTTGCGCAAAAGCAAGCGATCCAACTCGATTAATTAAAGTGGCTGAACTACCTGAAACTGAGCCACCTAATTGTTGTGTAATTTCTAATAACGATAAACTAATACTCATAAAAAATTGCTAGGTGAGTAATTGAATAAAAATAAATAGCCAAACGTAATTTATTTTTTGCCTAACATTTTGAGCACTTTATCCGTAATATCAATTTTTTTACTAGCATATGCAACACCGCCATAAATCACTAAATCGTATCCATCTGTTTCAGATACTGTTTGTACAGCTTTGTTAATTCGATCTTGCAAACTTGTTAACTCCTCGTTTTTACGCAAATTGATATCCTCGCGTAATTCACGCTGTTTACGCTGAAACTCAATTTTAAGGTTAGAAACGTCGCGCTCTTTGTTGCGGCGGTCAGTTTCAGACAATGTAACACCATCTTTGTCGAGAGCAGTTTCAATGTCACGAATTTGCTTTTGGGTACGTTCTAATTCTTGTGAGCGTGGGCTAAATTCACGCTCTAATTTTTTACCGCTTTCGGCAGTTTGTGGTGCTTCTTGTAAAATTTTATCGACTTGCACATAGCCAACCTTAAGTTCCGCCGCCTGCAAGCTCACACTCAACGTCGTTGTTAAAACCAACACACTCGCAGAAACTAATTTTTTAAACATTTGATTCAATTTCAATCTCCTCACATCAACTACTTTATCAGTATCTCATTTTTACTCATCAATTAGTATGCCACAGCAAAAGCATACTGATTAAGTCGTTTTTAACTTAAAATTGTTGCCCAAGTTGGAATTGCAACACCTGAGTTTGATCGCCCTCTTGCTCGTTAAGTGCTTTTGCAAAAACCAGTTTTAATGGTCCAAACGGTGAAAACCAGCTGACGCCAATACCAGTTGAATACCGCAGCTCACCTAAATTAATAGATTGATTTTCTGCATAGACATTACCTGTATCAACAAATGCACTTAAACGAAACTGTGATGAATTTTTAAGTAATGGCACTGGAATAAATACCTCCGCGTTGCCTACTATACGACTTGTTCCACCAACTGCAAAATCTTGGTTGGTTGAGGGATCAAAATCACGTGGGCCAATCGCACCATTGTCATAACCGCGCACAGAGTTAACGCCACCAGCATAAAAGTTTCTAAAGAAAGGGAATGCTTTTCCACCATAGCTATCAGCGTAACCTAACTCGCCGTTGAGCATAAATGTCACATCTTTAAACGCTTGTTTAAACCAAGTATGTCTATATTCTAGCCTATAAAATTGCAAGTCTAAACCAGGAACCGTCGCTTCAGCAGTCAGGCGCTGTAAAACACCTTTATTAGGAAACAAGGTGTTGTCTCGCGAGTCATGTGTCCAGCCTAAATTTAATGCTAATGAATTGCTACTACATCCACTGGAGTTATTACAAAAATTTAGATATTGCCTAGGGCTGCCTGCTGATAAGTCAATTTTGGTGAAATCTGCGGTAAGGCCTGCTGAAAAAAAGTCTCGCTCAGTTAGTGGCAGTCCAAATCTAACACCTGCACCATATGAAGAGCTATTGTAAGTACCAATATCCAAAGTTTGTGTGTTGACATCGCGCCTATACACATCAAACCCACGACTAATACCATCGGGCGTAAAGTAAGGGTCTGTATATGATAATGAGTAAACTGTATTTACTCTACCAGTATTAATTTGGGCAGATACGCGGTTACCTGTGCCTAAAAAGTTTTGTTGGTTAACTGTAACGCCCAAAACCACACCTTCGTTACTGGATAATCCCGCACCGAATTGCACGCTACCTGTCGATTTTTCAGTCACATTAATATTAATATCTACCTGATCAGAGCTGCCTGGTACTGCAGGTGTCTCAATAGTTACTTCATCAAAATATTGCAACCGGTCTAAACGTTCTTTAGAGCGGTTAATCTTATCGCCTGCATACCAAGCGGATTCAAGCTGACGGCTTTCGCGACGCAACACAGAATCACGTGTACGGGTATTACCTGTTAAATTAATGCGGCGCACATAGACACGCTTGCCTGGGTCAACAAAAAAAGTAAAAGCGGCAGTATGATTTTCTTTATTAATCTCAGGAATTGCATTCACATTTGAAAAAGCATAACCCTCATTACTGAGTCGATCACCTATTGCTTTACTGGATTCAGTAATCAATTGGCGGTTAAAAACGTCATCTTTTGCAATTTTAATCAGTGGCTTAAGTTCAGACTCTGGCACCTGTAATTCACCAGCCAGTTTCACATCACTAATCGTATATTTATCACCCTCAGTCACATTAATCGTAATGTAAATATCTTGTTTATCTGGCGAAATAGACACTTGCGTCGAATCGACTGAGAACTCTAAATAGCCTTTATTTAAATAAAATGATTTGAGCGTTTCAAGATCGGCAGTGAGTTTTTGTTTGGAATATTGATCATTCTTGTTCCACCAACTCATCCAATTAGGCGTTGTTAACAAAAATTCTGCACGCAAATCTTCGGTTGTGTAAATGTTGTTACCAACGATATTGATATCACGAATCTTAGCCGCAATACCTTCTTCAATTTCAAATCGCACTCCAACACGATTGCGCTCTAAAGGGCTACTGACTGTTTTAACTGTGGCACTGTATTTACCTTGTGATAAATACTGGCGTTTAATCTCTTGCTCAGCCCGATCTAGCAATGATTTATCGTAAATCAGACCTTCCGAAATACCGATTTGCTTAAGGCCTTCTATCATTTTGTCGGAGGGAAAAGACTTATTACCGCTAAACTCAATTTTCGCAATTGCAGAGCGCTCTTGAACAGTAACAATAAGGATTTCACCCTCTGCTTCTATGCGCACATCTTTGAAAAAACCTGTGTTGTATAGCGACTTAATTGCTTGCGTTGCTTTTTCATCGCTCATCGTATCACCGACTTGCACAGGCAAAAAGTTAAACACTGTGCCAGCTTCGGTACGTTGCAAACCCTCAACACGAATATCTTTAATGACGAAAGGCTCAAGCGCTAATACATGCTGGCTGAAGAGTGCAAAAACAATGGCGGAGATATGGCGGATTTTAAGCAAATGGTTAACCCGTAATTAGTCGATTAAAGTCATTAAAAATGGCAATTGTCATTAGCAAACCTAACAATACAAACCCTATTTTTTGTCCAGCCAACATCGTTTGATCAGACACTGGCGAACCTTTAAATATTTCAACGATATAATACATCAAATGGCCGCCATCTAATACAGGTATTGGCAAAAGGTTAAGTACGCCAATACTGATACTGACTAGCGCAAGAAAGCTAAGGAAGGTGGTAAGCCCTAAATTTGCGCTCTCGCCAGCGAATGTTGCAATGGTTACTGGCCCGCTGATGCCTTTAATCGAGACTTCGCCAGTCAACATCCTGCCCAGCATTTTTAAGCTAAAGATTGCGGTATCCCAGGTTTTGAAAATGGCTTTTTGAAAAGCCTCAAGTGGCGAATATTGCACTTCAATCAATAATTTATCTAATATTGATTGATCTATTTTTACGCTAGCTCCTAAGCGGCCAATTTTCTTACCATTCTCAGTCATTTGCTCTGGTATGACGGCAATAGTGAGTATTTCTTGCGCGCGCGCTACTTTAAATTGTAGTGATTGGTTGGGGTTTGCTTTCACCTTACTGACTACACTTTCCCAATCAGTCACCTTGACATTATCAATACTCAAGATTTTGTCATTAGCTTGAAAATTGGATTTTTGCGCTGCGCTATCTGGCAATATTTCACCAAGTATAGGTGGAAGTATTGGCTTGATCATATTCAAGCCTACTTTTTTGAGGATATCAATTTCTGGGTCGCTATCAATACCATCAAAACTCAATATACGGGCATTCAAGTCATTCATATCGTTTAAGGTTTCAACTTCAACACTTTTGCTCTCAAGCGATTGTTCTAACAATATCCAGCGGGCGTCTGTCCAAGTTTTAACTGGTGTTCCAGCCACTTTTTGAATGACTTCACCGCTTTTAAAACCAGCGCTTGCCGCCAAACTATTTACTTCAACTTCACCTATTATTGGACGCATGCCAGTGACGCCTTGCATCAGCAAAATCCAATATAGCAAAATAGCCAATAATAAATTAGCGACTGGCCCAGCTAATACAATAGCAATGCGTTTCCAAACATTTTGGCGATTGAATGCACGTTTCAATTCAGCTTCAGAATAAACGGACTGTTCAGTATACTGGCCGTTATCAATTGCAGATTCACGCTCAGATTTTAACTCGCGCTCATCGAGCATTTTTACAAAACCACCTAAAGGAATGGCGGCCAATACGAATTCTGTATTATCTTTACCAAACGTTTTTTTCCATAAAGGCTTGCCAAAGCCAATTGAAAAGCGCAAAACTTTGACATTGCACCAACGCGCCACTTGAAAATGACCATATTCATGTATCGTCACCAATATGCCGATTGTGATGATAAATGCGATTAAAGTTGTCATGCACTTAACACCTTTTTATGGGCGAATTTAAGTAGTTTATTTTGCGCAAACTGTCTGGCTTCTGCGTCAATATCTTGTAACTGTTCTAGAGATGAAACAGGCGCAGACTGGATTGAATTGAGACTTTTTTCAATCAAAATAGGGATGCTTAAAAAATGGATGCGATTATTTAAGAACGCTTCTACAGCCACCTCGTTGACGGCATTCAGTATGGCTGGCGCAGTGCCACCCACATTTAGCGCATCATAAGCTAATTGCAAACAAGGAAAACGTTTAGTGTCTGGTGCTTCAAATTCTAATTTTGCGATTTCTAAGAGGTTAAGTGAGGCCACGCCTGATTCAATGCGATTTGGATAAGCCAGCGCATAAGCAATCGGTGTGCGCATATCAGGGTTACCAAGCTGCGCCAGCACACTGCCGTCAATATATTCCACCATCGAATGAATCACGCTTTGTGGATGCACAACAACGTCTATTTGCTCGGGCTTGGCATTAAATAGCCAATGTGCCTCAATGACTTCTAAGCCTTTATTCATCAAAGTAGCGGAGTCAATGGTGATTTTGGCACCCATTACCCAGTTAGGATGTTTCAGTGCCAATGCGGGAGTAACCGCTTCTAGCTGTGTTTGTGTGTAGCACCTGAATGGGCCGCCCGATGCTGTCAACAGAATCCTGCGAATGCCGTAGTCATTTAAATGATTTAATTGCTGCGGCGGCATAACTTGGAATATCGCGTTGTGCTCGCTATCAATCGGCAGCAAGGTAGCGCCCCCTGCTTTCACCGCTTGCATAAACAAGCTACCTGCCATCACTAAGGTTTCTTTATTGGCCAATAAAATGCGTTTGCCTGCATGTGCCGCAGCCATTGCAGGTTTTAAGCCAGCCGCGCCTACAATAGCCGCCATGACAATATCTACTTCAGCATCGCTTGAGACTTGCTCTAAGCCTGCCATACCTGAAATAACAGTTGTGCGGCTACCCGCAGCTTTTAACTTAACACTTAAATCTAGTGAAGATTTTTCATTGAGTAGCACTGCAATTTTTGGTTTAAATTGCAAACATTGCTTTACCATCACATCGACATTTGAGTTAGCCGCAAGCGCATAGACTTCATACAAATCTGCGTGCCGCTCAATCACATCCAGCGTTTGTAAGCCAATGGTGCCTGTACTACCTAAAATAGTGATTTTTTGCAATTTAAACAATCGAATTGAAATAGGAGTAGGCATAAATCATGAGTATGGCAATTGGTAGGCTAGGAATAATGCCGTCAACGCGATCTAAAACGCCCCCATGCCCAGGCAATAGGTTGCCGCTATCTTTAAGATTAGCCTGTCGCTTCATCATTGATTCAAATAAATCACCCACCACACCCAAGCCAGTGATTACCCACAAAGCGGGAAAAACGGCTAGCTGATGAAAACCAACGCCATCATTAAAATATAAAATTGCGCCAAAAAATGTAACGGCAACTAATGCGCCAGCAACGCCTTCCCATGTTTTTCCTGGGCTAATATTAGGCGCTAATTTATGCTTACCGAAATTTTTACCAGCAAAATAGGCTGCACTGTCTGCAATCCAAATGGTCGCCAGCAAAACTAATAGTAACCATGGATCTGCGCTTTTAGCACAAATTAAAGCCAACCAGAGCGAAGCTATTAGCAGAAAACCCAGCGTAGCCATCAATACCTTATTACTGACCATGCGCTTTGTTTTCATCCAGACAGGTACTAAGAACAACCAAAAAACAGAAACAACGGCAAATAAAATGAGCGATTTGAAAAAGAATAAATGAAAACCAAATTGTTGCAAAAAATAAATAGTGATTAAGCCCGCAATCGCTGAAATCAGCATGTAAAGTTTATTTTGTGCTCCACTTAAGTGAATCATACCACCCCATTCATATAAGGCTAACAAGCAGAAAAGCAGCATTGAGTAAGCCCAGCTGATGGTGCTTAAAATAAAAAGCGCAGGAATAAAGAAAATCGCCAGTAAGCTGGCAGTAATAATGCGGGTTTTGAGCATAAATGCGCTACTTACCCGCCATTAGTTGCTCACTCGTGCGGCCAAAACGGCGCTCTCTTTTTTGATAAGAGCCAATCGCATCATTGAACGCTTTTGAATCGAAATCTGGCCAAAGCGTGTCGGTGAAATAAAATTCGGTATAAGCCAACTGCCAAAGTAAAAAGTTACTCACGCGCTTTTCGCCGCCTGTGCGAATAAACAAATCTGGCTCGCTGGCATAATGCATAGATAAATAAGGCGCAATATCTTCCTCTGTAAATGCGCTTTGTTTGGATGGCAGTGTCTTGACCATCAGATTTGTAGCCTGCAAAATATCCCATCGCCCACCGTAATTGGCCGCAATAGTTAATGTTAGGCCTGTATTCTGAGCAGTTAATTGCTCAGAGGCTTCAATTTGCGCCACCAGCTCAGCGTTAAAGCGTGTGCGGTCACCAATTAAAATCAAGCGGATATTGTTGTCATGCAACTTAACTACTTCACGTTTGAGCGCATCCATAAACAGTCCCATTAAAAATGAGACTTCATCATCTGGCCTGCGCCAATTTTCACTGCTAAAGGCAAACAAAGTTAGAAATTTTACGTCCATCAGCGCACATTGTTTCACTAAATCTCGCACAATTTCTACGCCTCGCTTATGACCAGCAACTCTTGGCAAAAAGCGTTTTCTGGCCCAACGACCATTACCATCCATAATCACAGCGATATGCTGCGGTATTTCAGACGATTCAGGAATGGATTGTGTAGAACTCGCGGATGGTTTAAAAAAAAACTTCAATGTGTAACCTTTATAATTGCAGCATTCATACTATTGAGCTAAACCGCCATCAAATCTGATTCTTTAGCTTGCAACAATTTATCTACTTCAACAACCGCTTTATCCGTCATTTTCTGCACTTCATCTTGTGCACGGCGCTCATCATCTTCACCAATTTCTTTATCTTTTAATAGTTTTTTTAAAGCATCATTGGCATCACGACGCACATTGCGAATAGCCACTTTCGCGCCCTCACCTTCGGTACGCACAATCTTAGTCAAATCACGACGGCGCTCTTCTGTGAGCATTGGCATTGGCACACGAATCAAATCGCCATTGGTTGCTGGGTTTAAACCCAAATCACAATCACGAATCGCTTTTTCAACTTTGCCAATCATGTTTTTTTCATACGGCTGTACGTTAATGGTACGTGCATCACCCAAATTGACGTTTGCTACTTGGTTAACCGAAACCATTGATCCGTAATACTCCACCATCACGTGATCCAGCAAACCAGTGTGTGCACGTCCTGTGCGTACTTTAGCCAAATCATTTTTAAGCGACTCTAATGATTTTTGCATTTTTAAATCTGCGTTTTTTTTAATTTCTTCTAGCATGTGCTTCTCCAACTTTACTTTTTATTGATGCAAATAAAATAATTTTATGACACAACGACAAGCGTACCTTCGTTTTCACCCATCACGATGCGCTTCAAAGCATCTGCTTTAAAAATATTAAACACACCAATCGGCATTTTTTGATCACGACATAGCGTAAACGCAGTTGCATCCATCACTTTTAAGTCTTTCGTAATAGCCTCGTCAAATGTAACGGTTTCATATTGTGTTGCGCTAGGATCTTTTTTAGGGTCAGCGGTATAAATTCCATCTACTTTTGTCGCTTTTAATACAATATCAGCATCAATTTCCATACCGCGCAAAGCAGCGGCTGTATCGGTAGTAAAAAATGGATTTCCCGTTCCTGCGCCAAAAATCACCACACGCCCTTTTTCTAAAGAACGTAAGGCTTTGGCACGCACATAAGGCTCTACAAACTCAATACTTAACGCGCTCTGCACGCGTGCTTCAACACCAATATGACGCATAGCATCCTGTAGCGCCAGCGCATTCATTACCGTGGCCAGCATGCCCATATAATCAGCCGTTGCTCTATCCATACCCTCTGCTGCAGGTGCTACGCCACGAAAAATGTTACCTCCGCCAATGACCACACCTACTTCAACGCCTAAATCAACAATTTCTTTAATTTGCGCAACAATATTATTAATGGTGGTGCGATTAATGCCGTAGGCATCATCACCCATTAATGCTTCGCCAGAAAGTTTAAGCAGTATGCGTTTATAGGCTGATTTTGCCATGGTTTACCCTGTTTTAATATTTTGATTATTTAATCACAAACCCTGCGGTTTTACTAAGTTTTTAAGCCAATTCAGCTAAATTTTGACGAAAAAAAAGTGGGCATTAACCCACTTTTTCTTTAATGCATTTTAAACTTTAGCTGCTGCGGCAACTTCTGCTGCATAATCAACGACAACCTTTTCAATACCTTCGCCTACTGTATACATTGTGAACGATGCGACTGACGCACCTTTAGATTTCAATAGTTGTTCAATGGTTAACTTGTCATCTTTAACAAAAATTTGGCTTAGCAAAGTGACTTCTTTTAAGAATTTTTGTACTGTGCCGTCTGCAATTTTCTCTAACATCGCTTCTGGTTTACCGGCTTCTTTTGCCTTTTCAATCGCTACACGGCGCTCTGCTTCAATCAAGCTTGCATCAATACCAGAAGCATCCAATGATTTTGGTTTAGCTGCAGCAATATGCATCGCTAAATCTTTCGCTAAAGCATCGTCACCGCCAACTAAGTCTACCAATACGCCAATTTTGCTGCCATGAATGTAGCTAGCCAATTTACCTTGTACAGTTGGGCGCACAAAACGACGTGGCGTGATGTTTTCACCGATTTTACCAACCAATTGCGCGCGCGTTTCTTCAACAGTTGCGCCACGCATAGGTAATTTAGCAACCGCTTCGATATCCGCAGCGTTGCTACTTGATACGATTGTTGCCAATTCGCTAACGAATTTCAAAAAGTCTTCATTTTTTGCACAGAAGTCTGTTTCAGAGTTCACTTCAATCATCGCGCCTGATTTACCATCAGCAGAGATTGCAACGCCCACTGTACCTTCAGCAGCTACGCGGCCAGCCGCTTTGCTCGCTTTATTACCAAAACGTACACGCAAAATTTCTTCTGCACGCGTCATGTCGCCTTCTGCTTCAGTTAATGCTTTTTTGCAATCCATCATTGGCGCATCGGTGCGCTCACGTAATTCTTTTACCATGCTTGCGGTAATTTCAGCCATTTTTAGCTCCTAAACTTAATTTTTAAAATATACTTTAAAATAGAAAAAGGGGCTATTCGCCCCTTTTTACTTAAATCGATTATTCCGCAGTTGCAGCTTCAGCTGGCGCTTCTGTCGTTTCTTCTTTTGCAGATTTAACCATCTCAGTAATCGCATTTGCACGGCCTTCTAAAACCGCATCTGCCATGCCGCGTGCATACAAACGAATTGCACGTGAAGAGTCATCATTACCTGGAATCACGTAAGCAACGCCATCTGGTGAGTTGTTGGTATCCACAACGCCAATTACTGGAATGCCTAATTTAGCCGCTTCAGTAATCGCGCCACTTTCATGACCAACGTCGATGATGAAAATCGCGTCAGGCAAACCACCCATTTCTTTAATGCCGCCGATTGAACGCTCCAATTTTTCGATTTCGCGTTTGTAACCCAAGGCTTCTTTTTTGCCAAACTTATCTAAGCTGCCATCTAAAAGCATCGCTTCAAAGTCATGCAGACGCTTAATAGATTGTTTAACAGTTTTAAAGTTAGTTAACATCCCACCTAACCAACGATGGTTCACATAAGCACATCCAGCACGTGCTGCTTCTTCTTTTACAATATCGCGTGCTTGGCGTTTTGTGCCAACAAACAAGATACGGCCTTTATTAGCGGCTAATGTACGTGTATATTTCATTGCCTCTTCAAATAGTGGCAATGTTTTTTCAAGGTTAACAATATGAATTTTATTGCGGTCACCAAAAATGTACTCAGCCATTTTCGGGTTCCAATAACGGGTTTGGTGGCCAAAGTGAACACCGGCCTCAAGCATTTGACGCATAGTTACTGACATAATTACTCCATGTAAAGGGTTAACATTACATTCATCCACAATATTTGCTGACTTTTTATTTACAGCCCAGCAAACACCCTGTACGGGATGAAGTATTGATTTAAATAAAACTAAAAATATTACTGAATTGGCTTAAAGCGCAATCAAGTGGCGCGTATAATAGCAAAAAATCCGCTTAAGCTCAAACAAATACTTGAATATTTTCAAATAATGATGACGATTACTATTAATAATACAGATGACATTGAAAAAATGCGTATAGCTGGCAAGCTGGCGTCAGAAGTGCTTGATTATATTAGCCCTTTTGTTGTAAATGGTGTATCAACAGAAAAACTCGATCAGCTTTGTCATGATTATATTGTGAATGTGCAACAAGCCATTCCAGCACCTCTAAATTATGCGCCAGATGGTCATACACCTTACCCTAAGTCCATTTGTACATCAGTGAATCATGTTATTTGTCATGGGGTACCATCTGACAAAGTGCTGAAAAATGGTGACACCGTGAATATTGACATTACAGTGATTAAAAATGGTTACCATGGTGATACATCGCGCATGTTTCATGTGGGTGAAGTATCCATTCAAGCTAAGCGTTTGTCTGAGCTTACATATCAAGCCATGTGGTTAGGCATCCACAAAGTGAAGCCTGAGGCGACCCTGGGTGATATTGGTTATGCAATTCAGAGTTTTGCTGAAAAAAATGGCTGTAGTGTTGTGCGCGAATTTTGTGGGCATGGCATCGGCAAGAAATTTCATGAGGATCCACAAATATTACATTATGGCAGACCTAACACAGGCCTAAAATTACGCGCTGGCATGATTTTTACCATAGAGCCTATGATTAATGCGGGTAAGCGCGACATTAAGCAAATGCCAGATGGCTGGACAATTGTCACAAAAGATCGCAGTTTGTCCGCACAGTGGGAGCATACTGTTCTAGTAACTGAAACAGGTTTTGAAGTGCTAACTTTATCTGCTGGTTCGCCTGCTGCGCCTAGTTTTAGTTAATGATTAATACCGAATGATTTATAGTTAATGATAGATTTACAAAGCCCATTAAAACAAGCCACGCAAGCTTGGCGACTTGATTTAAAAACACAGCAACAAGCATTAGAAACAGCGTTTTTCCAACATCAAAATACTGCCAAGCTTTTAAAGCAGCAATCGCTATTAATTGATCGATTACTGAAGAAAATATGGTTGCAGGCAAATATTCATGCGGATATCGCATTAATCGCAGTAGGTGGCTATGGTCGCAATCAACTGTTCCCTTATTCTGATATTGATTTACTGATTTTACTGCCAGATGCAGACTTCAGCGCTGAAGTTAATGCCTTACAGAACCAAAAAATAGAAAGTTTAATTGGCTTGCTTTGGGATATTGGCCTCAATGTTGGCCATAGCGTAAGGACACTGCAAGAGTGCATTGATGAGTCTGTGCATGATGTTACTGTACAAACCAATTTGCTAGAAGCACGTTTGCTGTGTGGTAAAACAAATCATTTTATTGCCTTCCTAAAAGCCGTTAATCAAACAATGGATGCGGCAAGTTTCTTTGCCGCAAAGTTTAAGGAACAAGATAATCGCCATGCTAAATTTAACGATACCACCTACAACTTAGAGCCGAATATTAAAGAAAGTCCAGGTGGGCTGCGCGATTTGCACATGATTCTATGGCTTGCAGTGAGCCAGAATTTAGGTAAAAACTGGGCTGATTTAGCTAAAAATAATATCATCACAAAAGCAGAGTTACGCCAAATTAAACGCCACGAGCGCAACCTGCAAAACCTGCGTATACGCTTACATTACTTAGCTAAACGTCGTGAAGACCGCTTACTGTTTGACTTTCAAAATGAATTAGCCAGTGAAATCGGCTGTGTAACAACGTCACGCAAACGCGCCAGCGAGCAGCTCATGCAAAGTTATTACACCAGTGCGAAATTTATTAACTTAATCAATGAAATTCTGCTTAAAACTTTTGAAAAGATAGCCTACAAAACTAGGCCTAAAATCTTGCCTATTAATGCACGGTTTGAAGCGCACGATGATTTGCTGGAAATCAAAACAGCCAATGTTCTGCAGCAATATCCAAATGCTATATTGGAAAGCTTTTTATTGCTGCAGCAGCATCCTCAATTAACCGGAATGAGCGCTAATTTAATTCGCGAATTGCAACGTGTTAAAAAAATAGTGAATGTCGATTTTCGTCAAGCCGCTGATAATAAAGCCACATTTTTAGCCATTCTGTCGCAGTCAAATGGCGTCAATCACTCGCTACGCCGCATGAATCGTTATGGTATTTTAGGCGAGTACATTCCCGTTTTTGGCAAAATCGTCGGCCAAATGCAGCATGATTTATTTCATGTATACACCGTGGATGAGCATATTCTAAATGTACTGGCCAATTTACGCCGTTATGCGAAACCTGAACTCAAACATGAATTTCCGCTTTGTACGCAATTATTTAGCGATTTTGATAAGCCCCACCTGCTCTATCTAGCCGCACTATTCCATGACATTGCAAAAGGACGTGGCGGCGATCATTCCACGCTTGGCACGATTGACGCAAAACGCTTCTGCAAGCTACATGGCTTACCAAAAGAAGATACAAGTTTAGTCGCTTGGCTGGTGGATGCGCACCTTAAAATGTCTAGTACTGCACAAAAATCGGATTTATCCGACCCAGAAGTGATTCAGCAATTTGCGCACTTTGTTAAAACAGAAAAGCGCTTGATTGCTCTGTATTTGCTGACGGTAGCAGATATTCGCGGCACCAGTCCTGTGGTGTGGAATGCATGGAAAGCGCGACTTCTGGAAAGCTTATTTTATGCAACGCTGCACTTATTAAAAAACACTGGGTTTACCACAGAACAAACGATTCAAACGCGCCAGATTGAAGCCTCTGAAAAGCTTACTCGATATGGGCTTAAACCAGAGTCTTATCTTGCGTTATGGCAAAACGTCGGCAAAGGCTACTTTGCGCGTTTTGAATCAGATGAAATTGCTTGGCAAAGCCGCCTTTTAACGCCACATGTTTTTTCTGAAAAACCTATTGTGCGCGCACGCTTAAGCCCAAACGGTGATGGCATCCAAGTGATGATTTATACGCGCAATCAAGACGATTTGTTTGCACGTATTTGCAACTTCTTTGATCGCATGGCTTATAACATCGTACAAGCTAAAATTTATACCACTAATCACGGCTATGCACTTAATAATTTTATTGTTTTAGATCAATCAGGTAAATCAGTTAGTTATAGTGGTTTATTAAAATTTATCGAGCTTGAGTTAACGCAAAAAATTACCAGCGCTCAACCATTAGAAGCACCATTACAAGGCAGAATAAGTCGCCAAGTCAAATATATGTCCATTAAGCCACAAGTTGAAATCTTCTCTGAAATACAAGGTAATTTTCACACTTTAGCAATCATAGCAGGTGATAGACCTGGCCTATTAGCACATGTTGCAAACGTTTTTTTACAACAGAACATTGAGCTGCATAATGCTAAAATTAATACCTTAGGCAGTCGCGCAGAAGACAGCTTCTTAATCTCGGCCAAGCATGGAAAAATAATCTCAGAAAGCCAAATTCAAGCGCTAAAGCAGTGTTTAGTGGCGCTATAAATCAACCATGCTGGTAAAGCCGCCGTATACCATGCGCTGCAAATCAAAGGGCATATTATTTTCATCACATAGTCCTGCCATACTCTCATCTGCATGCACTTTTGCGTTCACATCATCGCGATGCTGCCTTGATTGAAAAATAATAAATGAAAAAATAACCAGCTCTTCTGCAGAAGCATTGACCGCTTTAGGGAAAGAACCTTTCGCCCATTCTGAGTCCATATCTTCAGCCAAACATTCTTTGTAAGCGAGCGCACCGTGTTTCATCCATATTTCGCCTGCCTTTGCTGCCATTTCTCTGTAAAAATCTAATTTAGACTTTGTTACAGCCAGCACATATCCATCAACATATGACATATCGATTTATCCTCAAGAAATATGAATAACCTTAAAATTAACCAAATTGGTAATGTTTGCGTAGTGGCTTTTTAATATGCCAGATACAAGATAGGCCTGCAGGAAAAGTCACTAAATCCCCTGCACCAAAACTGACTGCATCTCCGCCATTTTTAGGCGTTACAGTTACTTCACCTTCTAAAATATAAGCAACTTCTTGCGTTTGATAACTCCAAGGGAAAGTAGAGCTTTCTTTGGCCCAAATAGGCCAGCTGAACACATTGAGCGCTGCAAGTTTTTCTGTATCTGGCTTTTCGACGCCGATAACCAAGGTTTCATCATTGAGTGCTTGTTTCATCCTATGCTCCCAAAAACAAAAAAGCCTAGCTCTGATAGAGGCTAGGCTTTTATTGTAAACCTAAATTAATTCAAATTAAATCAGGCTTTTACAAACGCAAAAATTAAGAGTGTTTGTAGTGTTTTTTCAACTGTTTAACCACTTCCCATTGTGATTTCATGCCTTTTGGGAACACAACGAAATCACCTGCTTTAATAACCACTTTTTCGCCACCTTGTGGTGTTACGTGGATTTCGCCTTCTAACAAATAAGCGCTTTCTGTCATACCGAAATCTAATGGGAATTTAGACACTTCTTTCTCCCAAATAGACCAGCTAGCAACGCCTAGCTCTTTTAGTTTCTCTTCTGACGGGTTATGGTCAATAATAATTTGGCTCATTTTAAATCCTTAAAAAGTGAATAGTGTTCTGTTTAAAAACAAATGCCGCTTCAACATTTAAAGCGGCACTTAAATTTTGGCGGAAGAGGTGAGATTCGAACTCACGGTGGGCTCGCACCCACGACAGTTTTCAAGACTGTAGCATTAAACCGCTCTGCCACTCTTCCAATCTTAGCTACGAATCGACGATGTGTTATTCGCGAAAGACCGCATTATAGCAAACAATTAATCGTCTTGAATATCTTGATTTGGAAAAAGTACGTCAGTAAAACCAAAATCTTTTAAATTTTTAATGCGCATGGGGTACAAAATGCCGTTTAAGTGGTCGCATTCGTGCTGAACGACCCTGGCATGGAAGCCGCTTACTAGTCTGTCAATCGGATTTCCAAACTGATCAAAGCCTGTGTAATGCAAGCGCGTATGCCTTGGCACAATGCCGCGCATGTTGGGAACAGACAAACAACCTTCCCAGCCATCTTCCATTTCATCTTGTATTGGCGCTAAAACGGGGTTAATTAAAACGGTGTAAGGTACTTGTTCTGCATCTGGATAGCGCGGATTTGAGCCAACGCCAAAAATAACCACTTGCAAGCTCACCCCAATTTGCGGCGCAGCAATACCTGCGCCATTCATATACGCCATGGTGTCTTGCATATCCTGTATTAACGCATGCAATTCTGGCGTATCAAATTGTGTTACAGGCAAGGCTTGCTGCAATAAAATTGGGTCGCCCATGCGTAAAACTGTTTTAATGGCCATTTTTTAACGCATTTAATGTGTTAAGTTGCATCATACACGCGCACTGTTTCTTCTATTAAAATGCGCACTTTTACCATCGTAAGTTCTAATGTTGCCATTACATCTTCATACTGAATACCGTTTGTACTGTCGCCGCGCCCTGCTGCCTGATTGGCGATTGGGCATAATGCCGCATACTGCAAACCAAGCTCACGCGCTAATGCCGCTTCTGGCATACCAGTCATACCGACCAATGTAGCACCATCACGCTCCAGACGATTAATCTCTGCTGCGGTTTCTAATCTCGGGCCTTGCACACAAGCATACACACCACCGTCATGCAAATTTTGATGGCTATTCTTTGCAGCTTGCTTGCATAACTGACGCAACGATTCAGAATAAGGTTCAGTGAAATCAATATGCTTAACAGGCAGTTCAATGCCATCATGATAAGTATTTTTGCGACCGTGTGTGTAATCTAAAATTTGGTGTGGCAATACAATGTCGCCCGCCCGCAAATCGCTGCTGATACCACCAACAGTTGCAATTGCCAATAAATGTGTGACCCCCACAGAATGCAGCGCCCAAATATTAGCGCGATAATTCACTGCGTGCGGCGGAATGGTGTGCCCGCCGCCATGTCGTGCCAAAAAAACGACTTCTACGCCTGCAATTTCGCCAAAAATAAGCGGTTGCGATGCTTCTCCATACGGAGTACGCGCAATTTGGCGCCTTGTGATGCTTAAATTATCCAGTTGCGTTAATCCGGTACCGCCAATAATTCCCAACATATATTACCTAACCTATAAAAGCTGCATTATTTGTGATTATTGTAGCGCATGATAGCGGCTTGCGCTGTAGGATTAAGCGGTTTTATGGCATACTTTGGCTTAAGGATATTTCTGTAAATTCAAATTTTTAAGTCAGACAAGGCGCGATTAAAAAATAATGACGCCGCATATGTATGATATGTAAGGAATTAATTTTTATGAGCAACGCCGTATGACGACGAAAGTTGGATTTATAGAGGTATCCTTATGAATGGAAACGAGAAGACCATAGACCTGATGAAAGATAGCCTTGCGGATAGCTTGGAAATTTCTCAAACGCATTATGAAAATTTTCCTGTTGCATCGCATTTTTTACCCAAGCATTTACGCCACCCAATTGCACTTATTTACACTTTTGCGCGCCAAGCAGACGACTTTGCCGATGAAGGCCATCATAGGCCCGCAACAAGGCTAGCCAATCTGCAAGGATTTAAAGACCAGCTCGATTTAATTAAAAACAATAGCAGAACAAAGTCACCTTTTTTTACCGAATTTGGCGATATGGTGCGTGAATATAATCTGCCACTCACGCCATTTTATGATCTGCTAGATGCGTTTAGCCAAGATGTGACTAAGACACGTTATGCCAATTTCTTTGAGCTTTTAGATTACTGTCGCCGCTCTGCCAACCCAATAGGTGCTTTGTTACTGCATCTTTTTGGAAAAGCCACGCCAGAAAATTTAATCTATTCCAATCAAGTCTGTACCGCATTGCAATTAATCAACTTTTATCAAGATATTGCCATTGACTTTGAAAACGACTTTCACCGTAGCCGTATCTATCTTTGCCAAGATGAAATGCGCGAATACGGCGTAACCGAAGCGCAAATCGCCAGCCAGCATGTCAATAAAAATTGGGAAAGATTTATGCTGTTTAACATTGAGCGTGCGCAAACAATGTTAAACGAAGGCAAGCCGCTAGAGCATATTCTGCCAGGTAGAATTGGTTTGGAAATGCGCATGATTATTGGTGGCGGAGACCGCATTTTGTATAAGCTCAAAAATGTGCAAGGCGATATTTTTAAACATCGTCCGCATTTAAAAGCTTGGGATTGGCCGCTTATCCTGCTGAAAGCTTTGCTTACTTAACACTATTTTTTGCTCTAATATTTAAACACATGACGCCACAGCAATATTGCCAACAAAAAGCTGCTCAAAGTGGCTCCAGTTTTACGCTCAGCTTTATCTTTTTACCCAAAACACAGCGCCACGCCATGGTTGCTCTATATGCATTTTGCCGTGAAGTGGACGATGTAGTGGATGAATGCACCGATTTTAATGTGGCGCAAACCAAACTAAATTGGTGGAAAAGTGAAATTACTAATTTATACGCCAATACCCCACAACATCCAGTAACCAAAGCATTACAGCCATTTATTGCACCATTCAATCTTGCCCAAGAGCATTTTTTAGAGATTATTGATGGCATGGAAATGGATTTAAAATTCAATCGTTATGAAGATTTTAAGCAGTTACAATTATATTGCTACCGCGTGGCAAGCGTAGTTGGCTTATTATCCGCACAGATATTTGGCTTTAAAAATCGCCAAACGCTTAAATATGCGCACGATTTAGGCATGGCATTTCAACTGACGAACATTATTCGCGACGTAGGCGAAGATGCGCGCCGTGGCCGTATTTACTTGCCGCTAGACGAATTAAAAAAAGCCAATGTATCTGAAGAAGATATTCTGCACAGTCGTGAAACAGAGCAGGTAAAAGCGTTGATGGAATATCAAATTGAACGCGCAGAAACCTATTATGATAAAGCCTTGCGTGAATTGCCGCTTGAAGATGCCAAACAGCAGCGCACAGGTCTGATGATGGCGGCGATATACCGCACTTTATTGCGCGAAATTCTACAAGATGGCGCGCAGAAAGTATTAAATGCGCGTATTTCGCTGGGCGGATTTCACAAGTTGTCTTTGGTGTACTCAGTGTTGCTAAAGCAAATATGGAGCTAAGCGATGAATAAAAAAACAGTGCAAAAAAATAAAATGCACGTAGCGATTATTGGCGGCGGCATGGCTGGCTTATCGGCGGCGGCGGCGCTGGCGGAGGAAGGTATCCAAATCTCACTCTTTGAAGCTGGCCCGCACTTTGGCGGACGCGCTCGCAGTGTGGCGATTGAATTTAACAGCCAGACGTTTCAAGTGGATAATGGTCAGCATATTTTGTTGGGTGCTTATGAAGAAACACTCAAATTATTAGCAATAGTAGGCGTGGATGAAAAAACCGCCTTTTTGCGCTTACCTTTGGCGCTTAATATGCTTTCGGCGCGCAACAAACAAAACTTTAAATTAAATTGCGCCAATTTTTTGCCGCATCCATTTAACCAGTTGTTGGGCTTTTTGTTCTGCCAAGGCTTAAGCTTTAGTGAGCGTATTTCTGCCATACTCTTCATGGCTAGACTAAAAAAAATCAGCTATCGTTTATCATCCGATGAACCATTAAAAAACTTTTTGCTTAAAAATGGACAATCGCTCCTCATCATTAATGTGTTGTGGGAGCCTTTATGTCTAGCCGCTTTAAACACACCGATTGAATTGGCTAGCAGTAAAGTATTTTTAAATGTGTTGCGTGATGCGTTTAACCATCACAAAACAGACAGCGATTTTTTGCTTCCAAAGCTGGATTTATCACAAATTTTATCCACCCCAATTGCGCGCTATTTGCAAACAAAAAATGTGCATTTATACACTAATAAACGCATTCGAAACATTCAACCATCTCAAAATGGATTTCAGGTTTCAACAAGGCTAGAAACGCTAGAGTTCAGTCATGTCATCATCGCCACCGCGGCTAGAAAACTAAAAGAATTAACGGCTGATTTGCCTAAATTAGACTTCGTTACCTCTCAAACCGAGCAATATGATGACCAGCCGATTTACACGATTTATCTGCAATATCCCAACACCACAATATTAACGCAGCCCATGTTAGGCTTAGTAGGTTCAACCAGCCAATGGGTATTTGATAGAGGCCAACTATGTGGTCAGCATGGTTTAATGGCTGTGGTCATCAGCGCGCAGGGTAAGCATCAAAAACTGTCGCAAGATATGCTGGCGCTTAAAGTGGCGCAAGAGCTGCATCATGTTTTTCCACACTTACAAAAGCCACTCTGGCACAAAGTGATTGCTGAAAAACGCGCCACTTTTTCTTGCAGCGTTAATTTGCCAAGGCCAGCTAACCTCACACCCTACCCTAACTTATTTCTGGCGGGCGATTATACTTATGCGGATTACCCTGCGACAATTGAGGGTTCTGTTAGAAGTGGTTTGGCTTGCGCAAATTTGATTTTAAAGTAGTCAAAAAATTTCGACTAAAAAGTGGTTAAGTATTTTAACTAATGATGTCGTAATTGATTTAAAGCCTGCTCTAAACGTTCTACTGCGATGACTTCCAGCCCTGCAATTTTCGCTTTCGGCGCATTGGCTTTCGGCACAATCGCTTTGGTAAAACCGAGTTTTGACGCTTCTTTTAAACGCACTTGGCCGCCCTGCACTGGGCGTACCTCACCCGCCAAACCAACTTCACCAAATACAATCAGTTTATTATCTAATGGCTTGTTTTTTAAAGAAGAAACGATTGATAACAATACCGCTAAATCGACTGCTGGCTCTGCAATTTTTACACCACCCACCGCATTAATAAATACATCTTGGTCAAAACACGGAATGCCTGCATGGCGATTTAACACGGCCAGCAACATGGCTAAACGATTTTGCTCAAGCCCAGTCGCCAACCGTTTTGGGCTAGGCGCATGACTTTCATCGACCAAGGCCTGAATTTCAATCAAAAGTGGCCGCGTGCCTTCCATGGTCACAGTGATACAACTACCAGCAACTTGGCTCTCATGATGCGATAAAAATAGCGCGCTTGGGTTAGAAACCTCACGCAAGCCATGTTCTGTCATGGCGAAAACGCCCAACTCATTCACTGCACCGAAACGATTTTTAAAGGCACGAATCAAACGGAATGAAGAATTTTGGTCGCCTTCAAAATACAAAACGGTGTCTACTATATGTTCCAACACACGCGGCCCAGCTAATGAGCCCTCTTTGGTCACATGACCAACCAAAATCACGGTAATGCCTAATTGCTTGGCTAAACGTGTTAATTGCGCTGAACATTCACGCACTTGCGCGACAGAGCCAGGCGCAGATTGCAGCGCTTCAGAATACACAGTTTGAATGGAGTCAATCACCGCGATGTTCGGTTTGTGCGTTTGTAATGTCGCTAAGATCTTTTCAAGGTTAATTTCAGCCAATAATTCCACTTGGCTTGCATCTAAGCCCAACCGTTTAGCGCGCATGGCAATTTGTTGTGGCGATTCCTCACCACTCACGTAGATCGCTTGTGCCGATTTTCCAAGATGACACAACACTTGTAGTAATAAAGTCGATTTACCAATACCAGGATCGCCGCCAATCAACACAACACCGCCCTCAACCAAGCCGCCACCCAGCACGCGGTCAAATTCGCTAATTCCAGTGGGCGCTCTTTCGATATCGGCAGCTTGAATGCTGCTTAACTTCTGTAATTGACTGGATGCCGCTAAACCTTCAAATTTATTGGCATAACGATTATTAGAGCTGCTGGTTTCGGCAACTGACTCAACTAAGGTATTCCAAGCCATGCAGCTTGGGCACTGGCCTTGCCATTTGGATTCTGAGGCGCCGCATTCAGTACAGGTGTAAACGGTTTTGGATTTAGCCATAAAAAATAGGTTAAGTATTCGGCCTAGTAATTGTCTGGCATGTAGCCAGCATTGGCAAAATTCTCAAAACGCGTATTTTCACCGATAAAGGTTAAGCGCACGCGGCCAATTGGGCCGTTACGTTGCTTGCCGACAATAATCTCAGCAGTCCCTTTGTCTTCACTATCGGGGTTATACACTTCATCGCGGTAGATAAACAGAATCAAGTCCGCATCCTGCTCAATCGCGCCAGATTCACGCAAATCGGACATCACAGGGCGTTTATCTGGGCGCTGTTCAACACTTCGGTTCAGTTGAGAAAGCGCGACCACAGGGCAATCTAACTCTTTTGCCAAAGCTTTTAATGAACGGGATATTTCGGAAATCTCAGTAGCGCGATTCTCACCTTGCTTACCAGCTGGTGCTGACATTAATTGCAGGTAATCGATCACAATTAAACCCAACTTACCACATTGTCGATGTAATCGACGCGCCCTTGCGCGCACATCAAAGCTGCTTAAGCCAGCGCCCTCGTCAATAAAAATCGGCGCTTCGTTTAATTTGCCTAAAGCAGTGGTTAACTTTTCCCAATCTTCATCTTCCAAGCGGCCTGTACGCATGCGATGCTGATCTAAGCGCCCTACCGAACCAATCATCCGCATCGCCAATTGCGTAGAAGCCATCTCCATTGAGAACACAGCTACTGGCAAACCTGTATCCAACGCCACATTTTCGGCAATATTCAATGAGAACGCGGTTTTACCCATCGATGGGCGGCCTGCGACAATAATCAAATCGCCACCCTGAAAGCCTGAAGTCATCGAATCTAAATCTGAAAATCCAGTCGGGATACCTGTTACGTCACTTTGATTATCGCGTGAGAACAGCATATCAATGCGTTCTGCCACTTGCGGCAGCAATTTGTTAATTTCTTGAAAGCCTTCATTGCTGCGTTTGCCACCTTCCGCAATCTGGAAAATTTTGGCCTCAGCTTCATCTAACAGCTGTTGCGCATCGCGCCCATTCGGGCTGTAAGCGCTTTCGGCAATACCGCTGCCGACGGTGACTAATTTACGCATAATCGCCCGCTCGCGCACAATCTCGGCATAACGGCGAATATTAGCCGCTGTAGGCGTGTTTTGTGCCAATGAGGCCAAATAAGCAATGCCGCCAATCGTTGATAATTCAGCTGTACTTTCCAGCGACTCAGCCACTGTAACAATATCCGCAGGGCGATTACGCTCGATTAACTTGGCAATATGCTGAAAAATGGTTTTATGATCGAACTGATAAAAATCTTCAGCCGTTAAAATATCAGCAACTTTATCCAACGCTTCGTTTTCAAGCAGCAAACCACCAATTACAGATTGCTCTGCTTCTATCGAATGTGGAGGGAGTTTTAAAGAGTCTAGTTGTTCGTCAGCCATACACAAATTATACCGAATAAAAACTATTGCTTATGAATATTTGCGGCTGAAAATTCGCTTATACAGCGTGCAATAAAAATAAGGCGCAATAAAAAAGGCGACCTAAGTCGCCTTTTTTAAGCAGTGCTTTTTTAAAACTTAAGCAGCTTCACCAACCACTGTTACCGTAATGTCAACGACAACATCGTGATGCAATGCTACTGTTACTGGATGATCACCAATAGTTTTCAATGGGCCAGTAGGCATACGCACTTCTGATTTAACTACTTCAAAACCAGCGGCAACAAGGCCTTCAGCCACATCACCATTAGTAACAGAACCGAATAAACGGCCATCAACACCGGCTTTTTGTGCCACTGTTAATACGTAACCAGCTAATTTTTCGCCGCGAGCCGTTGCTGCAGTCAAAATATCCGCTTGTTGTTTTTCAAGTTCAGCACGGCGTGCAGCGAATTCCGCTTTGTTGGCTTCAGTTGCGCGTTTTGCTTTACCTTGTGGAATCAAAAAGTTGCGGCCGAAACCATCTTTAACTTTAACGATATCTCCCAACACGCCTAGGTTTGCTACTTTTTCTAATAAAATAATTTGCATAGTATTCTCCTTAAGCCCTAATTAACCTGGGTGCTTGTCTGTGTACGGCATTAAAGCCAAGAAACGTGCGCGTTTAACCGCACTGGTTAATTGACGTTGGTATTTTGCTTTTGTACCCGTCATACGAGCTGGGATAATTTTTGCATTTTCTGAAACAAAATCTTTTAACAAATCAACATCTTTGTAATCGACTTCTTTGATGCCTTCTGCACTAAAACGGCAGTAACGGCGGCGTTTATACATTTCTCTTGCCATGATGTAACTCCTAATATTCTTTAATTAGACTGCTATTCAACAGTCTCTAATTGATTAATATGCATGACCAATTGATGGCTTTTTGCACTGCGCTTGGCCAAAAAACCTTTGGCTTTGATTAAAGAACCAATTTGAATGTTTAGTTTTGCGATATCGCCTAAAGCAACCGCATGTACTTCACATTCTACTTTTCTCTTTAATCCCGCTTCAATCTGTTCAGAAGCGTGCTGCAATACAAAACTCAACAAGGGCATGCCTGCTGGCGTGTAGCGTATCGGCTCAATAGTAAGCACAACCCCGCTAATCACCAGCGTGTTCAAACTTAAGCTGCTGCAACCTCTGTTGCGGCCGCTGGTGCAGGTGCTGCATCTTTAACCAACACTGATTTAGATTTTTCTTCTTTCATCATTGGGCTAGGTGCAGTTACCGCTGTTTTAGTGCCCATTGTTAAGTGGCGCAAAACGGCATCGTTAAACTTAAAGCCGTGCTCAAGTTCATCTAAAACGGTTTGATTGCACTCAATGTTCATTAAAACGTAATGTGCTTTGTGGATTTTTTGGATTGGGTAAGCCAATTGACGACGGCCCCAGTCTTCTAAACGGTGCATAGTGCCGCCGTTGCTGTTAACTAGCGTGCGATAACGTTCAATCATCGCTGGCACTTGCTCGCTCTGGTCCGGATGGACGATAAAAACTACTTCATAATGTCGCATGAAATCTCCTTGTGGTTTACAGCCACCCGATATGCTGTCGGTGTGGCAAGGGTTGAAAAGTACGCGATTATAGTCAATTAAGCCTTATTAATCAAACAAAATCGCGCTTTAATATCAGTTAACCTTTTATTAAGCTTAAGTTTGTTTAATAGATGAATACTTTATATATTAATCCTGCTATTAATCCTGCAACATTTTGCAGTTATTAATGCCTAATTTTTTTGAAATTAATTACTTAGAGCCCACTATGTTAATGAAAACCGATTTAAGTAGTCACTATCAGCCTGTTGATTCATCAGACAAAATCGCATTCGCATTCACCAAATTTATGCGATTTTTTGCAGATACTTTTTTTAGCGGTCGCTATGGTCATCGTGCGGTTGTGCTAGAAACGGTAGCTGCCGTTCCCGGTATGGTGGCTGGTGCGCTAGTGCATTTAAAATCGCTGCGTCGCATGGAATCTGACGAAGGCTGGATACGCAAATTATTGGATGAAGCCGAAAATGAACGCATGCATTTGATGACGTTTATAGAGATTGCCAAACCCAGCACTTTTGAACGTATTTTAATTGTGATTGCACAAGGTATTTTTTATAACTGCTTCTTTTTGCTGTATTTAATTTCCGCCAAAACCGCGCATCGTGTCGTTGGCTATTTTGAAGAAGAAGCGGTTTTTAGCTATACCGAATATCTCGCTGGCGTGGATAGCGGAAAATATGAAAACGTCGCCGCACCGCAATTGGCGATTGATTATTGGCACTTAAAATCAGACGCGACACTGCGCGATGTGATTGTTGTTGTGCGTGCAGATGAAGCAGGTCACCGTGATGTAAATCATGATTTTGCTAATCAATTGAGCAAAAGTTAACCATTTTTTAGGGTTAACTTTTTTGTGGGCCGTAGTTTTTAACCTGCAGAATTTTCAAAATCAAAATCACAATGGATGAACATAAAGTGATTGCGTTAGAAAAAATCAAAGGCCAATCGCCAATCATCAATCCATATAACAACCACAATGCCACACCCAACGTCAAAATGCTGTACATGGGTAAAGAAATGCCCGATAGGTCGCGCGTTTTATAAGATTTATAAGCTTGGGGCAAAAAAGCGATTGTCGTGAGTAAGGCTGCAGATGCGCCAATTAAATTGGAATATTGAGAAATTAATATCATTATCTACTTTAAAAATAATTAATATCTATATGTTTTTTATATAAATTTTAGTGTTAAGTTAATCTAAGCTAAATCTGGCATTTCGGCACCAAACACTTTGATTTTTAGTTTTTTTAATTGATCTCTAAAATCAGCCGCTTTTTCAAATTCCAGATTCTTGGCCGCATCATGCATGCATTTTTCCAAACGCTTCATTTCTTTGGCTAATTGTTTTTCGCTTAAGCTTTCATAATTAGCTTGGTCTTGCGCCGCTTTTCTCTCTCTCAAAGCTTCATCTTTATCATAAACGCCATCAATCATATCTTTGATACTTTTGCTAATCCCTTTCGGCACAATGCCATTCGCGGTGTTAAAAGCAATCTGTACGCCTCGCCTGCGCTCGGTTTCATCCATGGCAGCTTTCATACTGCGCGTGATTTTGTTGGCATAAAAAATCACTTTGCCGTTTAAATTACGCGCTGCGCGGCCTGATGTTTGAATCAAGCTGCGTTCTGAACGTAAAAAGCCTTCTTTATCCGCATCTAGCACTGCAACCAGCGAAACCTCTGGAATATCCAATCCTTCGCGCAACAAGTTAATGCCCACCAACACATCAAATTCGCCCAAGCGTAAATCACGGATAATTTCCACACGCTCAACCGTATCGATATCGCTGTGTAAATAACGCACTTTTACGCCATGCTCATTTAAATAATCGGTTAAATCTTCTGCCATGCGCTTGGTTAAGGTTGTTGCAAGAACACGCTCACCCACTACCACACGCAGCTTGATTTCGCCCAATAAATCATCAACTTGCGTATCCGCAGGTTTCACCACAATCTGTGGATCAATCAAGCCAGTGGGTCGTGCTATCATTTCTACCACTTGTTGCTGATGATTTTTTTCGTACTCGGCAGGTGTGGCTGAAACAAACACGCATTGGCGCATAATGCGCTCAAACTCTTCAAATTTAAGCGGCCTGTTATCCATCGCCGAGGGCAAACGCCAGCCATAATCCACCAAATTGGTTTTGCGCGATCTATCGCCTAAAAACATACCGCCCACTTGCGGCACGGTCACATGGCTTTCATCGATAATCATTAGCGCATCATCTGGTAAATAATCAATTAAAGTGGGCGGCGGGTCGCCTGGGTTGCGACCTGACAAATGTCGCGAATAGTTTTCGATGCCTTTGCAAAAGCCAATTTCGTTTAACATTTCCAAATCAAATCGCGTGCGCTGTTCAATGCGCTGCGCTTCAACCAACTTACCCTCTTTGATATAAAAAGCCACGCGGTCGACCAGCTCTTTTTTAATCTTCTCCATTGCCTTCACAGTTGTCTCACGCGGGGTGACGTAATGACTTGAAGGATAGATTGTAAACCGTTGAATTTTATTAAATATTTGTCCTGTTAATGGGTCAAATAAAGTAATGGTTTCAATCTCATCATCAAATAAACTGACGCGTACAGCAGTTTCATTATTTTCCGCTGGGAATATATCAATCACATCGCCACGCACCCTAAAGCAGCCGCGGCTAAAATCAAAGTCGTTACGGTCATACTGCATACCGATAAGGCGGTCTATTGCTTCACGCTGGCTGAGTTTTTCACCCTGCTTCAAGTGCAGCACCATGCCGTGATAATCGCTCGGATCGCCAATACCGTAAATGGCCGAAACAGTGGCGACGATAATACTGTCTTCGCGTTCTAGTAAAGCTTTAGTGGCAGAAAGTCGCATCTGCTCAATATGCTCATTGATTGAAGAATCTTTTTCAATAAACAAATCGCGCGAAGGCACATACGCTTCTGGCTGATAATAATCGTAATAACTGACGAAATATTCCACCGAATTGTTAGGGAAAAATTCGCGAAATTCGCTATATAACTGCGCTGCCAACGTTTTATTGGGCGCCATCACTATTGCTGGCTTACCCGTGCGCGCAATCACATTTGCCATGGTGAATGTTTTACCAGAACCAGTCACACCTAACAAAGTTTGAAACTTTAGGCCATCGTTAATGCCTTGCGTTAATTTATCAATCGCTTGCGGCTGGTCGCCGGCTGGCGGAAAAGGTTGATAGAGCTGATATTTGCTATTGGGAAATGTAACGAACACGCAATTTTACCTAATGTTTGTATCTAAAATTTGATTTCAATTCTAGCAGTTTTGCATCTAAATGCGCTTTATTTGATTACAAGTTAATATGATGAATTGTTGCAATGACATAATTCATGCATGTGACGAACTTATGTCGAATAAATGAAGTCTTTAATAGCACAATAAATCGTTGATTCACATGTCAATCGATAAAACTTAAAATTACAAATCTAGCCTAGGAGATTTTCATGCGTTTTTTAGTGTTAAGTACAGCATTATTAGCTGCCATTCCATCCGCATTTGCATTCGAAACTGCCAAGATGATGGATGCTTTTTGGGGTGTCGTCATGGTGCGCGGCTACAATACTAATGGCGGAATAGCATATGGCTCAGGTGTAGTCGTTGGTGAAAACAAAGTGTTAACCAATTGCCATGTATTGCGTGCCACTAAACAACCTTGGGTTTCACGCGGTGAAGATACATATTCAATTACTGGCGTTAAGGTGGATGCTTGGCACGATTTGTGTCTTGTTTCTACCTTTTCTATGCCTTTTAAGCCAGTCACCATGGGGAAAAGTAATGATTTAAAACGTGGTCAAGAAGTCGCTGCAATTGGTCATTCCAATGGTGTGCCTGCGCCACTCACTTCTAGTGGTAGCGTAAAGGCTTTATTCGATTCTGATAAGGGCAAAATTATTCGCAGCACGGCGAAATTTTTAATGGGCGCCAGTGGCAGCGGTTTATTTGATATGCAAGGCCGATTGGTGGGCATTAATACCTTTAAAACATCAGGTTTGGGCGGCAGTATTCATTATGCATTACCGATTGAATGGTTAGAAAAGTTAGAAAAAGAGCCAGAAACCACTGTGTTTCCAGTAACAGGCAAAGCTTTGTGGGAAGAAGATGAAGATAAAAAACCCTTTTACATGCAAGCAGCAGTGCCAGAATCGCGCCAAGATTGGCCAAAATTAATACAAGTTTCAGAAAAATGGACGCAAGCTGAGCCAGAAAATACCGAAGCTTGGTATGCGTTAGGTTTAGCGAATGAAAATCTAGCCAAGCCAGATTTGGCTGAACAAGCTTTTCAGCAAGCAGTTAAGCTAGATGGTACAAACTTTGAGGCACTCATTCATATTGGCATTATTGCAAAAGGTAAAGGTGATACAGCTGAATTACATCGTATTCAGCTTGCTTTAAATGAAATTGATAAAGATTTGGGCATAGAATATGCAGAAGCCATGGGCTGTGCTGAGGGTTGTTAGTAATTTCTAGTGGTTGTTAATATATCTGTTGTTAACTTTATGCGCTGATTTTTGAAAATTAATAACGATGATGATTGGTTAAAGCGTTTTATTTGCTAATAAAACCCACTTAATCCTATAAGAGACCTCGTTTGAGGTCTCTTTTGTTTTAAATAAGCCACTTAAGCAATGATTCCTTAATCCTGTTTTTATGCGTAAAATATTGCTTATTCAATTGATTACAGTTTATAAGTATTAAGGAAAGTGCATTTTGGCCCATTCGTATTCACCGCTTACACCAACCCAAGTTTTATCAAAACGCGTTCAAAGCATCAAAGAATCCCCCACCCTTGCTATTACTGCAAAAGCTGGCAAATACAAATCTGAAGGTCGCCCAATTATTGGTTTAGCGGCTGGCGAACCAGATTTTGATACTCCACAGCATATTAAAGATGCGGCAATTGCCGCCATTAATGCGGGTTACACAAAATACACACCTGTAAGTGGAATCCCCGCACTTAAAAAAGCCATCGTCAATAAATTCAAAAATGAAAATGGTTTTGATTATGCGGTGAATGAAGTCATCGTTGGCGTGGGCGGCAAGCAAACAATTTTCAATTTATGCTTAGCGGTGCTTAATAAAGGCGATGAAGTGATTGTGCCAGCGCCATATTGGGTGAGCTACGCCGATATCGCTATGGTGGCAGAAGCCGTGCCAGTGATTATTGAGTGCGGCATTGAACAAGGCTTTAAACTTTCACCAAAACAGCTTGAGGCGGCCATTACACCTAAAACCAAATTAGTCATGTTTAATTCGCCATCTAACCCAACAGGCGCGGTTTACAACTTAGATGAATTAAAAGCGCTAGGTGAAGTGTTACTCAAACACCCACATGTTTTGGTTGCTACAGACGACATGTACGAACATGTGAATCTAACAGGCGACAAGTTTTACAATATACTTAACGCTACACCAGCGCTAAAAAACCGCTGCATTGTGCTAAATGGCGTTTCTAAAGCGTATTCCATGACTGGCTGGCGTATTGGTTACGCAGCTGGCCCTGCTTATATTATTAAAGCGATGGAAATTTTACAATCACAATCCACCAGTAACCCCACTTCTATCTCACAATACGCAGCTGAAGCGGCATTAAGCGGTTCACAAGATTGCATTAAACCAATGGTGGCGGCATTTAAAGAGCGCCACAAATACGTGGTAGATCGTTTTAACGCGATGCCTGGCTTAAGCTGTTTAATGGCAGGCGGGGCTTTTTATGCCTTCCCTGATGCGCGCTCAGCAATTGTTAACCTACACAAGGCAGGCAAAATCAATGCAGCATCCGATATGGCTTTTGCAGAATATTTATTAGAAAAATTTGATGTCGCTGTAGTACCAGGTTCTGCATTTGGTGCAGAGGGCTATTTCCGCATTTCATTTGCAACATCAATGGATAACCTGCGCAATGCATTGGATAGGATTGAAAAAGCGCTTAATTAAAGCTTTAGCTACTAGTTTAAATAAATAATGCCCTTTGCTAAGGGCATTTTTTATTCACGTCATTTCTTATCGTAGCCCTGAACAGTCACGCTGCCATTATTTTCTAGTATAGCTAGCCTGATGTCTTTAATCTCAAAATAACCAGATTGGCGCAAATTAGAATCCAACTCTTGGCGTGTTAACTTTGCCTCATTCATCACCTCTTCATACAACTTGCCATCATGAATCAGTATTTGTGGCCTACCATCAATAATTGCTTCTAACTTTTTACTTTTAAATGTGATTAAACCAACCAGATAATTGACAGTAACCAATGTGGTTGCTGAAATTAAACCACCAATCAATGAGTTATCGCCTGCATTCATAGAGTTCTGCACAGCATTGGACAAAATAAGCAATAATACTAAATCAAATGGCGAAAGCTGACCAATTTGCCGCTTGCCTGTTAAACGCAGTAAGGCGATTAAAAACACGTAAACCACCAAGCCCCTTACAACCAGCTCCCACCAAGGCACAGAAATATCAAACACGTCGGCCTACTTTCTTTTTAAATTACTTATCACCGCCAAATAGACCTTTAACAGAATCTAAGGCACCAGCCGCTTTAATGCCCAAGCTAGTACCAACGCCAGGGCCTAAAATCGCAGTGCCCGCCGCTGCGCCTGCCAAAGCCGCTTTAGATGGCAATAAGACTGGCTTACTCACCGTACCAGAAACATCTAATGGAATCGCGACTAGACTAATGCTATTTTTCACCTCAACCGTTACTAAGCCATCTAGCGCTTTATTCGGCTTGATTTTTACTTGGCCTTTTGCAACCAGCAAGCCAGAGCTTATATTCAGATCTTTCAGATGATATTGCTTGCCAGATACGTTTAATAAGCCAGAAAAAGCGTTAAACTGCGTTTGTCCACCATTTTGGCTTTGCTTGATTAACAAACTAGCGACTTTTGCTAAATCTAAGCCATGCAGAACGCCATCATTGATTTTAAATTTAAAACTAGCCTCTAAACGTTCTAACAACTGCCCTGCCTGCTTAGCTGTGGCTGAAAAACTGCCATTGCCAAACAAATTTCCGCTCAAATATACCGCTTTGCTCATCATGCTGCTCGGTTCTTTTACAGACAAATTATTCATGCTCAAACGACCATTCAATTTCCAATTAGCGGCACTTTTATCCGTTGGCCAAGTTAACACTGCATCCCCTGCCAGCTTACCTTTATAAAGTGCCACATCAATTTTAGGTATCGTTAATTTATTCCCCTTAAGATGCATTTTAAGCAACGCTTTATCAATAAATAACGGCAGCCCAATGGGTGGTAGTATCCACTTGTCTGCGCTCACCATCACCAAATGTTCATCTCCATTCGGGGTCACATCCACTTTAAGCTTGCCGTCTACACTTTCTATCATTGCAGAATCCAGTTGATTTAATTTAGTTAATGCAATTTCAGCATTCAAAAGGGGTAAATCAATACCAGGCCAAATCAGCTGCATTTCAACCACATTTATAGTGCCCACACTCACTGCCGCTGCTTCTGCATCTTCTGATTTTTTAGTAGCCAGCCCGCCACTAATACTTAAAGCCGCTTTTTTAATCACTGGCCGAATCACCTTCAAATCCACTTGTCTGGTTTCAGAAAACAATGCGCTTAATGCTGGCACAATAACCAGCTTTTCAATAACGACCTGTTGATTGTCTCCAACAATAATCCCGCTAGCAACCAACCTCGGGCTAGGTAAAAAACGCAAATGTCCATTCTCAATCGTTACTGGCACACCTAATTTTTTGCTGGCAATACGCTCAGCTTTCTGTAGATAAGTCTGCGTAGGCACTAAAAAAGGCAGGATAATCAACATCAAAACGACACCCCCCAAAGCAAAAGCTATTTTTTTAGATTTTTTCATCAAATTACCTATAAATTATTGAGTGTAACGATTGACCAAAAAAGACTTAGCCAGTATTATCACGGCTTCGTAAGTGTAACCGATTCCTCAATAGCTCAGTTGGTAGAGCAACGGACTGTTAATCCGTGTGTCCCTGGTTCGAGCCCAGGTTGAGGAGCCAAATTTAATTTGGCGCAAGTTATAAAGCGCCAAAAAATAAAGAAGCCCTACAGAAATGTGGGGCTTTTTTATTTCAAGCGGTACTTAACTCAAATTCATGGCTAGTTGGTGAGCATCGCTCAAAAATGACCTATTCATTCCGCATCTGAAGACTCTTAACTCTTAATCTCAGCAAACTTGGCTGCCATCGTAGGGTTGCCCCTAGTCAGCTTTTTAATCGTAACGTCCTGCGCCTTGTCATTGGCAAGACGAAGATTCCGATCTGTACCTAGGAGAGCAT
>JAKFVD010000008.1 GCA_021732365.1 Methylotenera sp.
AGTATGGAAGAAGCGATTCAAGAAGCGCAAGAATACACATGGCAAACGCTGAAAAATGCTTTCCGTCCTGGCATGGGGCAATTTATACCAGACCGTTTCTTTTGGGCGCGCGATGATGAGTCAGAAGGTAATGAAAAAGTCCCTTTCATCCAGCATTAAGGGCATTTATGCCGTCACGCCAGATATTGCAGATACCGATTTACTGATTAAAAAAGTAGAAGCTGCATTAGCTGGCGGCGTGAATGTTTTGCAGTATCGCAATAAGCAAGCCAATCACAAGTTACAAACCCAGCAAGCGCGCGCGCTATTGCCTTTGTGCAGGCAATATAATGTGCCGCTGATTATTAATGATTCAGTCAAGCTATGTTTGACTTTAGATGCTGATGGCGTGCATTTGGGCGCAGATGACGGCAACTTAACAGAAGTTCGTGCAAGGCTTGGCAATAATAAAATATTAGGTGCTTCCTGCTACAACCGCTTTGATCTGGCACTTTCAGCCCAAAATCAAGGCGCAGATTATGTAGCATTTGGTGCCTGTTTTGCTTCCAAAACCAAGCCTAATGCGCCTGTGGCAGACTTAAGCTTGTTTAGCCAAGCGCGCGCGCAATTAGCAATTTCCACTGTCGCCATCGGCGGCATTAATCTGCAAAACGCACCGCAAGTCATAGAAGCAGGAGCAGATGCAATTGCCATTATTCAAGCCATTTTTGCTGCAGATGACGTAAAATTAGCCTCTCAACAATTTTCAGACCTTTTTAAGTGTTAAGTCATGACCTCACTCGATCGAAATCTTTCTCAAAACAAAAGCTTATTTGAAAAATCTCAGCAATTAATCCCGGGCGGCGTTAATTCGCCTGTACGCGCATTTCGCTCAGTGGGCGGTACGCCAGTGTTTTTTAAAAAAGGTTTGGGCTCAAAGTTATGGGATGTTGATGGTAAAGAATATGTAGATTACATCAATTCTTGGGGGCCGATGATTGTCGGTCATGCACATCCTGAAGTGATTGCCGCTGTGCAAGGGGCCGCGGCGAATAGTCTTTCGTTTGGCGCGCCAACAGGACTTGAGCTGGAAATGGCCGCGCTGATTAACAAGCTAGTGCCTAGTATGGAGCAGGTGCGTTTAAATAGTAGCGGTACCGAAGCCACCATGAGCGCTATCCGCGTAGCGCGCGGTTTTACGGGTCGCGATACTATCGTGAAATTTGAAGGTTGCTACCATGGCCATTCAGATGGCTTATTGGTTAAAGCAGGTTCTGGCTTGTTAACGTTTGGTGAGCCAGATTCTGGCGGCGTGCCGGCGAGTGTGGCCGCTCACACTTTAACGCTGGAATATAACAATACGCAGCAATTACAAGACTTATTCGACAAGCGTGGCGATGAAATTGCCTGCGTGATTATTGAGCCAGTAGTGGGCAATATGAACTTGATTGTGCCGCATATGGAATTTCTACAAACTTTGCGTGCGCTATGTACCGAGCACGGCACAATTCTTATATTTGATGAAGTGATGACTGGCTTTAGGGTGCATTTGGGTGGCGCGCAAGCTTTGTATGGTATTACGCCAGATATGACTACCTTGGGCAAAGTGATTGGCGGCGGCCTGCCTGTGGGCGCGTTTGGTGGCCGTAAAGATATTATGAGCGTATTGGCACCCTTGGGTAAGGTGTATCAGGCAGGTACCTTATCTGGCAACCCTGTTGCGGTTACGGCTGGGCTGGCCACGCTTAAATTGATTCAAGCACCAGATTTTCACGCTAAATTAACAGCACAAACCAAAAAGCTGATGGATGGCCTAAAGCAGGCGGCAAAGCAAGCGGGTGTTACGTTCAATGCGCAAAATGTAGGTGGTATGTTTGGCTTATATTTCAGCGAAAACTGTCCAAGTAGCTATGCGGAGATTATGCAAAATAACAATAAAGAGCATTTCAATCTTTTTTTCCATAGTATGCTGGATAGTGGCGTCTACCTAGGGCCTTCCGCTTTTGAGGCGGGTTTTGTATCGGCAGCGCATACCGATGCCGATATTGCCTATACGGTTCAGGCCGCTCAAAAAGCTTTTAGTAATTTATAACTAGTTGATTATAAATTAGTAATTAGCCTGCATATGTCATGCTTAGTGTGCCATATGCGGTCTATTAATGAGTCCAGAATTACCAGTTTCTAAGCGCCTGTTTGCCGCTTCAATATGATCAAGCTGCAAACTTGCTTTCATCATCACGTTAGCAATACGTTGAATCAAGCTTGGATTAAGTCGCAGGCTAGTCATGCCCATCTCAAGTTCAACGATATTCTTGTCTCTAAAATAAAATAGTTTGATGCCGAAGTTATTGGCCAACAAAATTTTTTCATCAGGGTTCGTATGAGTAAAATAATTCATGCAGAATTCCTCAAAAAATAGTTAACAGATATTAATGATAATCATTCTCATTTGTATTGTCAATTTATTTTAATAAAGCTATGTATTTTTGTGCTAAAACTAGTGTCAATATGGGCTTAAGCGATTGAACTTGCACGCTTTAAACGGTATTATTGAAGGTTACGCTAAATGTTTTGATAGTGAATTTTTGGGCAAAAATATGCAATTCTTGAACACCAGTGAAACCATCAGTAATCTTGCACCGCAAAACCAAGGTTTATACGATAAACGCAACGAAAAAGACGCTTGTGGAGTAGGTTTTGTTGCGCACATAAAAGGCAAGAAAAGTCATGTCATTGTGCAAAAAGGTTTAGAGCTTCTGACCAATCTAACGCATCGCGGTGCTACAGGTTATGACCCTAAATTGGGTGATGGTGCTGGCTTGCTGATGCAAATGCCAGACGCGTTTATGCGCAAAGAGGCCGCTAAGCTTGGTATTCAGCTTCCAGATGCTGGTCAATATGCTGTTGGTAATGTGTTTTTGCCACAAGTTGCCAAAAACCGCGAAGCTTGCGAATCATTAATTACGCAAATTATCGCTGAAGAGAATCAAACATTTTTAGGTTGGCGCGATGTACCAGTGGACAACAGCAATATTGCTCAAGCTGCACGCGATGTTGAGCCAACTATGCGCCAACTCATTATTTCAAGTACAGCCACAGACCAAAACGTTTTTGAGCGCAAATTATTTGTGATTCGCAAACGGATTGAGCATGCAGTGCGTGCGCTCAATTTAAGCGATAAAGCCGCATTCTATATGCCATCACTTTCTTCACGCACAATTGTTTACAAAGGCATGTTACTTGCAAACGAAGTGGGTGTTTACTATACCGATTTAAAAGATGAGAGCATTGTTTCAGCACTTGCGCTGGTGCATCAACGCTTTTCAACCAATACATTCCCAGCGTGGGATCTAGCGCATCCATTCCGCATGATTGCGCACAATGGCGAGATTAACACCGTACAAGGCAACGTCAACTGGATGGCAGCGCGTCACGAAACCATGAAATCTAGCGTAATCGGCGAAGATTTAGACAAGCTTTGGCCATTGATTGCTGAAGGCCAATCAGATTCTGCCTGTTTTGATAACTGTTTAGAGTTGCTGGTAGCGGGCGGTTACAGCCTGCCGCATGCCATGATGATGCTGATTCCTGAAGCATGGGGAGCAAAAGATGGCGCGGGTCATTACTTAATGGATGAAGAGCGTCGCGCATTTTATGAATATCATGCTGCGCTGATGGAGCCATGGGATGGCCCAGCTGCAGTAGCGTTTACCGATGGCCGCATGATTGGCGCTACATTGGACCGCAACGGCTTACGCCCTGCCCGTTATCTAGTCACGGATGATGACATTGTGATGATGGCGTCTGAAATGGGTGTGCTGACTTTTCCACAAGAAAAAATCGTGAAAAAATGGCGTTTAGAGCCAGGAAAAATGCTGCTGATCGACACTGATCAAGGTCGTATAATTGGCGATGCTGAAGTGAAAAATGCATTAGCAACAGCCAAACCCTACAAACAATGGATTGAAAAAACACGCTATTTCTTAAGCGATATGCCAAAAGTGGATGGCAACTTGGAAATGGCGGCTAGCCTGCTTGATACTCAACAAGCGTTTGGTTATACGCAAGAAGACATCAAATTTGTGATGGCACCAATGGTCGCTAACGGTGAAGAAGGTGCTGGCTCAATGGGTAATGACGCTGCATTGCCAGTGTTATCTGCTAAGCCAAAATTATTGTACAACTACTTTAAACAGTTATTCGCGCAAGTGACTAACCCGCCAATTGACCCGATTCGTGAGGAATTGGTAATGTCGCTGGTGACGTTTATTGGCCCTAAACCAAACTTGCTTGGCGTAGATGAAACCAAGCCAGCCATGCGTTTAGAAGCCGCTCAGCCAGTATTGATGCTAGATGAGTTAGAACAATTAAAAGTAATTGCAACGCTCACGCAAAACCAATATAAATCGTTGGTGCTAGATATCACTTACCCTGCCACACAAGGCAAAGATGGCATGGCCGCTGCAGTAGCCAATATTGCCAGTGCAGCTGAAAAAGCAGTACGTGACGGCTTTAATATTCTGATTCTTTCAGATAGAAGCATTAGCGAAGCGCGTTTGGCAATTCCAGCGCTATTAGCTTGTTCTGCAACACATGAGCATTTAGTCAAAGCAGGCTTAAGAACCAGTACGGGCTTGGTCATCGATACGGGATCAGCTCGCGAAGTACATCATTTTGCCTTGCTTGCTGGTTATGGTGCTGAAGCGGTTTGTCCGTGGCTGGCTTTTGAAACCATTAACCATATGGCTAACAATCAATCAAACAGCAAAGATAACTACGAAGCCGCCAAGAAATTCGTTAAAGCCATTGGCAAGGGCTTATATAAAGTCATGTCGAAAATGGGCATTTCTACCTATCAGTCTTACTGTGGAGCACAGATTTTTGAGGCAATTGGCTTAAACACTGTTTTTGTAGACAAATATTTCACAGGTACAGCGACTAATATCGAAGGTATTGGCTTGGATCAAGTGGCTGAAGAAGCGGTACGTTTGCATACCAGTGCTTTTGGCGATGACCCCGTGTTGGCGAATAGCTTGGATGCCGGTGGCGAATACGCATTCCGTGTGCGTGGCGAAGAACATATGTGGACGCCAGATTCTATTGCAAAATTGCAACATGCGACGCGCACTAATTCTGCAACGACCTATAAAGAATATGCTGCATTAATCAACGACCAAACACGCAGGCATATGACTTTGCGAGGTTTGTTTGAAATCAAATCAGCAGGCAAAGCGATTCCGCTGGAATCAGTTGAGCCAGCGAAAGAAATAGTAAAACGTTTTGCTACAGGCGCGATGTCACTGGGTTCAATTTCAACCGAAGCGCACGCAACCTTAGCCATTGCCATGAACCGTATTGGCGGCAAATCAAATACGGGTGAAGGCGGCGAAGATGCTAAACGCTTCATTGCTGTTGCACATGACACCACCATGGCAAATGTAATCGGCGCAAAAAATATTGAGCGCGATATTCCACTTAAAGCGGGCGATTCTATGCGCTCACGTATCAAACAAGTGGCGTCTGGCCGATTTGGTGTAACGGCCGAATACCTAGCTTCTGCAGACCAGATTCAAATTAAAATGGCACAAGGCGCCAAACCTGGTGAAGGCGGTCAACTGCCTGGCCATAAGGTGTCAGAATATATTGCCCAATTGCGTTTTTCAGTGCCTGGCGTGGGTTTAATCTCACCGCCGCCGCATCATGATATCTATTCAATTGAAGATTTAGCGCAACTAATTCATGACCTTAAAAATGCAAATCCAAAGGCATCCATTTCGGTGAAACTGGTTTCAGAAACTGGTATTGGTACGGTTGCGGCAGGTGTGGCAAAAGCCAAGTCAGACCATATCGTGGTAGCTGGTCATGATGGCGGTACTGGCGCATCGCCAATATCATCAGTCAAACATGCTGGTACACCATGGGAATTAGGTCTGGCTGAAACGCAGCAGACTTTAGTGCTGAATCAGTTGCGTGGCCGTGTGGTTGTACAAGTGGATGGACAAATGAAAACAGGTCGTGATGTACTGATTGGTGCATTATTGGGCGCTGATGAATTTGGTTTTGCGACTGCTCCATTGGTTGTAGAGGGCTGTATCATGATGCGTAAATGTCATCTGAACACCTGCCCTGTTGGTGTGGCAACGCAAGACCCAGAATTACGTAAGCGTTTCACTGGTCAGCCAGAGCATGTGGTGAACTACTTCTTCTTTGTTGCTGAAGAAGTGCGCGAGTTGATGGCATTTATCGGTATTGCTAAATTTGATGATTTAATTGGTCGTGCTGATTTGCTGGATATGCAAGCAGGCATAGACCATTGGAAAATCAATGGCTTAGACTTTAGCAAAGTATTCCACTTGCCAGAAATGCCAGCCAGCGTGTCGCGCAAAAATAACGATGTGCAAGATCACGGTTTGGTGAATGCGCTAGATAATAAATTGTTAGCATTAGCGAACAATGCGTTAGAAACAGGCGAAAAAGTGGTGCTGAATGTACCAATCACAAACACCAATCGTACGGTGGGTACTATGTTGTCGAATCAAGTCGCTACGCGCTATGGCAATAAAGGCTTGCCAGATGACACAATCCATATCAACTTTAGTGGTACATCAGGCCAAAGCTTTGCGGCATTTTTAGCCAAAGGCATTACCTTTGAATTGACTGGTGAAGGTAACGATTACGTGGGTAAAGGTTTGTGCGGCGGTAAAATTATCATTCGAAAACCGCAGGCGTTCAATGCAATTTCGCATGAAAATATTATTGTTGGTAATACCGTTATGTACGGCGCAACCACTGGCGAATCGTATTTCAGCGGCGTTGCAGGCGAACGTTTCTGCGTGCGTAACTCAGGCGCATCTGCTGTAGTTGAGGGTGTTGGCAATCACGGTTGTGAATACATGACTGGCGGCACGGTTGTTGTTTTAGGTGTAACGGGTCAAAATTTTGCGGCAGGTATGAGCGGCGGCGTGGCTTATGTGTATGATGAAGATGGTCAATTTGCTAAACGCTGCAATATGAGCATGGTAGCGCTTGAAAAGGTAGAAAGTGCGGAATCAAGTGTTGGCAAAATTCATCATTTAGATCAACCAGATGAAATTACGCTGAAAACCTTGATTGAAAACCACGCAAAATACACGGGTAGCGTGCGCGCAAACGCAATGCTGGCGGATTGGGCCAATTACAGAACGAAGTTTGTAAAAGTAATGCCAAATGAATATAAACGTGCATTAATTGAACTGGCAGAAGATAAAGCGCTGGTTGCTGCTTAAGCGTAGCAATATAAAAGTCATCGTAAAACTGCAAATATATTGAATATAGGTAAGGGCTTATTAGTATGGGCAAAGTAACAGGCTTTATGGAATTTGAACGATTGGCAGAAGCAAATCTGCCAGTGGTTGATCGCGTTAAAAATTACAAAGAATTTGTGCTGCATTTAACCGATGACCAAGCCAAGCAACAAGGCGCGCGCTGTATGGATTGCGGTATTCCATTCTGTACCACTGGTTGTCCAGTCAATAATATCATTCCGGATTGGAATGATTTGGTTTACAGCCAAGACTGGCGTAGCGCAATCGATGTCTTGCATTCAACCAATAACTTCCCCGAGTTCACTGGCCGCATCTGCCCAGCGCCTTGCGAAGCGGCTTGTACTTTAAATATTAACGCAGACCCAGTAGGTATTAAATCGATTGAGCATGCGATTATCGATAAAGCATGGGAAAACGGTTGGGTTACACCACAAGTTAACCCAATAAAAACAGGAAAAAAAATCGCCATTGTCGGCTCTGGCCCTGCTGGTTTAGCCGCTGCGCAACAATTGGCGCGCGTTGGCCATGTTGTTGTGGTGCTAGAAAAAAGCAGCCGTATTGGTGGTTTGCTACGCTACGGCATCCCTGATTTCAAAATGGAAAAATCGCACATTGATAAACGCATGGCGCAGATGGAAGCCGAAGGCGTTGAGTTTAGAGTGAATCAAAACGTTGGAGAAAACGTAAATGCGGATGATTTAGTTGCTGAATTTGATGCGGTGATTTTAGCGGGCGGTGCAGAATGGCCACGCGATTTGCCAGTGCAAGGCCGTGAGCTGGATGGCGTGATGTATGCCATGGACTTTTTAACGCCACAAAACAAAGTTGTAGCGGGTGATACGGTTGCAAATCAAGTGATGGCGACCAATAAAAACGTGGTAGTCATTGGCGGCGGCGATACAGGTTCTGACTGTGTGGGTACTTCAAACCGTCATGGCGCCTTGAGCATCACCCAATTTGAGTTAATGCCACAACCGCCAGAAAAAGAAAACAAAGAATTAGTATGGCCAAACTGGCCGCTTAAAATGCGTACTTCAAGCTCGCACGAAGAAGGTGCAAACCGTGACTGGTCTATTACCACTAAAGAGTTAATTGGTGAGAATGGCAAAGTCACCCACTTGAAAGGCTGTAAAGTAGAATGGAAAGACGGCAAGATGGCCGAGGTTGCTGGTACCGAATTCACCATTAAGGCTGATTTAGTATTATTAGCAATGGGTTTTGTGTCCCCAGTACAAAAATTATTGGATGCGTTTGGGGTAGAAAAAGACAATCGCGGCAATGCAAAAGCCACGACAGACGGCGCTGAGAGCTACAAAACCAGTAAAGCGAAAGTATTCGCTGCGGGCGATGTGCGTCGTGGTCAATCGTTAGTGGTTTGGGCGATTCGCGAAGGTCGTCAAGCGGCAAAAGCGGTAGATGAATTCTTAATGGGCAGTACTACTTTACCACTATAGAAACGAAACTTTCACATTATCGCGTTAACAGCATTGTTGTAAGCCTTACAAATATAGGTCTGTAACAGTGCTGGCTATGTCTTGTAGCATATTTGTTGTCTATTTATTAAATTTCTAATCTTACCCACCAGGTTTATTTATATTATGTACTGTAGTAATTTTTGTTAGTAGATAATACTCAAGCGCAATCGCCATATAACCGCATCCATCTGGGAAACCAATAGTTATTAAACAATCTGCATCTTTCAGACGACTATCTACAGCAGAATATTTCCCCTCTTCCAGTACGCGCAAGTAACTATAAATTCTTTTACCCAAACCGTGACCTTTATAGCGCCCTTTAATACTTGCAATTCCACAACCAATATAAGTTACAAAATCATCTTTAACAAAAACGTAAACTCCTTGCTTGTCGTAATTAGGAATTCTGCCAAGAAATTGCCAAGGCTCCGACCATCTTGGCATATCAAATTGGATAAATTGACTATTCCAATGCATGTGAAAGAAATCAGCTGTATGGCTTTTTAGTAATGAGAGCGTATTTGACATATTAAACTTGGCCTTAACAATCACTCATGTATACGCTCTTGAATCCATGCAGAAAGAACTGAAGGTAATTCTTCGGTTGTAGAGGCACCGAAATAAATTACTTTCTCGCCATCAGTAAGAATTGCAACATAGATTTGTTTGGTATCCTTTTGTATCGCAAAAGCACTTTCATGAATAGAACATGCATGCGACGCACAGCCAGCACCAAAATAATACTCCCCCTTTAACTCAATCTCACTAGTGACCGATAACCCCTCCTTAAATAACTCATAATTCCTTCCAAGCATATTTGATATATTGTTTTTATATTCAATATGCTCAAGAATCGCATAAGAGTCTTTACCAGAAAGACTTTCTATATTTTGAATTACAGGGTTATCAGACATATTTTGCACCTGACTGACCTCTGGTTTTTTCTCAGCGCTTTCATCATATTTAGCTCTTGAGTATAGGTTTGTTAATTCATGAGCCTTATCTTGTAAATCATTATGGGAAAACTCTGTACTCGCGTTGTAACTGATTTTATTTAAATAAGCATTCTCAAGCTCTTTACTGGATGTAGTAGGATCAACTAAATACTTACCGTCATACCAAAAAAACCTATGATCTGTATAACTAAGCTGAAAAGTATCATCTTGGTTAATAGTCCATTGAAAAGTCTTTTTTACCTTTTGTAGATTAAACGATTGCTCATTAAAATACTCAGCACAATTCGCATTTGATAGGCATGATTTTTTAAAGCTAGCGATATATTCACTAAGTTGATTTTTAACACAACTGAACTCAACAAATCTCACACCATTACTTGTTTCGCCTGACTTCCAAGACTTCTCTTCACAATCCTCCCAGTTATCTAGCGCCTGACCTATTTTAAGCGTTTTGTTAAAGTCCATTAATCCGTTCTTTACGAGCGCCTCATCCCCAGAAAGTCCACAGCCACATAGCACAATTAATAGTACAAATAACGTGAATTTTTCCAATTTTTTAACATTCATAAATTAACCCATAAAATATTTTTAAATGATATTAAATACACTCTAAATCAATCCATGGCATGAAGTTAATTTGATTTAAATACGGTTATTATAATCAACATCTAGGATTTTAACCTTACTAACATTCACATCTGCAAGCCAAGCTTCTTTGCTAGGTGTTATAATGTGAGTTCCAGAAAGTTGTAATTGAAAAATGACATATCTAAGAAACGACAGATTCCTTAGAGCGCTAATGCGCCAACCCACAGACTACACGCCAGTGTGGATGATGCGCCAAGCGGGCCGCTATTTGCCAGAATACAAAGCAAGCCGCAAAACAGCGGGTAGCTTTTTGCAACTTTGCAAAAGCCCTGATTTTGCGACAGAAGTAACTATGCAACCGTTGGATCGCTACCCATTATTAGATGCTTCCATTTTGTTTTCTGATATTCTCACCGTGCCAGATGCGATGGGTTTAGGCTTATATTTTGAAGAAGGCGAAGGCCCAAAATTTGAGCGCACCTTGCGTGAAGAAGCCGATATACAGAAGTTAACCGTACCAGACATGGCAAAGCTGCAATACGTGTTTGATGCGGTGAGCCAGATTCGCAAAACCATCAATGGCCGCGTGCCGCTGATTGGTTTTTCTGGCAGTCCATGGACGCTGGCGACCTATATGGTTGAAGGGAAAGGCGGTACAGACTTTTTGAATATCAAAAAAATGGCGTACGCGCGACCCGATTTATTGCACCATATTTTAGAAACGACCGCGCAAACGGTGATTCAATATTTAAACGCCCAAATCGCCGCAGGTGCGCAAACGGTGATGATATTCGATTCATGGGGCGGCGCGCTTTCACACAATGCATATAAAGAATTTTCGCTGAATTACATGCAAAAAATCGTAGCGGGTTTAACCAAAAACAGCGAAGGTCGCAAAGTGCCTAGCGTTGTATTTACCAAAGGCGGCGCTTTATGGTTAGAAGCGCAAGCTGAAATTGGCGCGGATGCATTAGGTTTGGATTGGACAGTGGATATTGGTAGTGCTCGCAAAAGAGTTGGCGATAAAGTGGCGCTGCAAGGTAATTTAGACCCTGCTATTTTGCTATCGACGCCTGAGGCTATTGAAAAAGAAGTGGCTAGCATTTTAGCCAGCTATGGCCATGGCAATGGTCACGTTTTTAATCTTGGCCACGGCATTACGCAATGGACGCCTCCAGAGAACGCAGCCGCAATGTTAAGTGCAGTGCGTGAACATAGTAGGCAGTATCATCAGTAACAAAAAAGCCCGCTTTTGCGGGCTTTTTTGTTAACAATCAAACTATAAAGACATACGCTTCAAAGTCTCATCTTTATCAAACAATTTATGTTTAAGCGCACCAAGAGTATGCAACGCGATTACGACAAGAATCACGATTCCTATCAGTTCGTGAACTTCTACATAAAATTCGCGCATGGCTTTGTTGTCTAGTCCTTTGATAAATGGCATTCCAAACCATTTGATACCGTATTTGCTGTAGGCGCTCATAATCACACCGCTCACTGGTAATGCAATCATCAATAGATATAATAAATGATGAGCGCCAGTGGCTAGCTTTTTCTCCCATGATTTATATGAGCTGAGTATAGGTGGTGGTTTATGCGTAAAGCGCCATAAAACGCGGATAGCGATTAGCGCCAATATAGTGACGCCAAGCGATTTATGTAGATTGTAGTAAAAAGTTCTTGGTGAGGCTTCTTCAGCTAGTTGCCATGTATAAATGCCCCAATCAAAAAGGTCATAAGCCATTTGTTTAGGCGCTTCTTTTGGTAAATCGCTCATATACCAGCCCAGCGCAAACATACCAAAAATGGCGATTGCGATAAGCCAATGCAACACAACGGCGGTTGTAGTGTAACGATTGCTGCTGAAAATATTATCCGATTTGCCCATAATGACCTTTCATTTAGAACCTGAAGAGTTGTGATGTGATTTTGAATGTAACACCAGTCACAATAGTTAACATCACATTTCACTTAATATTAGCGTATTCTAAGCGATTAAGTCTGTTTAAACACTATTTAAGGATGTAAATAATGCAGCGATTTTCTTTACTATTGGTGAGCTTTATCATAATTAGCTGCGCGCAGGCGCAAGAAAAACCCGACACAGAGAAAGAAGCTACTTTTGCCATTGAAAATGTAGGTAACGGAATTTATGTGCATCATGGCAAGCATTTAGATATTGATGATGGCTATCAAGGCGATATTTGCAATATCAGCTTTGTAGTGGGCAACAAGGGCGTTGCTGTGATTGATACTGGCGGCAGTATAAAAGTGGGTAATCAGCTACGCGATGCGATAAAAAAAGTGACGGATAAACCAATTTTATATGTCATCAATACACATGTGCACCCAGATCATATCTTTGGCAATGCGGCTTTTAAACAGGATAAGCCGCAATTTGTAGGCCATGCTAAATTAGGCGATGCCATGCAATTGCGTCAAGAAGCCTATGATAAATTGAATATTAGATACCTAGGCGCAGATGCCAAAGGTAGCGAAATAGTGAAGCCAACGATTTTAGTGAAAGACCCGATTGATTTAGATTTAGGCGATAGGACCTTAAAAGTAACGCCCTACCCCAATGCACACACTAATACCGATATCTCTGTGATTGACTCAAAAACCAGCACTTTATTTACTGGCGATTTGCTGTTTATTGAGCGCACGCCTGTGATTGAGGTTGATATCAAAGGCTTGATTGCGGCAATAGAAACGCTAAAAACCTACCCAGTAAAGCAAGTGGTGCCTGGTCATGGCCCTGTTGCGCAGGATTGGATAGCTGCACTCAATAACGAGCAGCGCTATTTAAATGCAGTGTTAACCGATATTCGCGCGACCATCAAAAGTGGCGGCGATATGGGTAAGGCGATGGATACCGCCGCGGCAAGTGAAAAAGATAAATGGCTGTTATTTGATATTGCCAATCGGCGAAATGTAAATACACTTTACCCTGCGCTGGAGTGGGAATAAAAAAAGCGGCTAAGATGCCGCTTTTTTCTACGCTTTGATGATTATTTTTTCAAATTATCAACACTGAAAGCGGTGTTTGCATTTAAATAGAGCATAAGCAAACCGCCAGCAATCGCTAGATATTGCAACACAGGTAAATGCAGTAAGAATGAGATGATTACCGCATAAATGGCCATAAATAAGGCAAAGAATTTGGTTTTAAAGCCAACCAGTAAGGCCAAGCCACCTACCACTTGAATCAATATAATCAGTGGCGCGAATATGCCTGGTAAACCTAGGCTAGCTAAGCCCATGCGATACTGATTATAGCCATCTGGGTTACTAAAAAAACTAACAATTAGAATAATCATTTGTATTAAAAAAACTTGTGCGAGTAAAATGCGTGCAAGGGTTGGTAAGTAGCGTTGCATAAGTAACCTTTAACAAATATAGAGAAAAATTTAAACTGAATCATGCACTGAACACGCTTAACAAGCAAGTTCTGGCGCATATCTAAAGTTAATCTGTATGCACAAAATCTTGCCATCAGCATTAGAAAATATCACCATTCAACAAACTACTTGGCAACAAGCAGAGAACCATCTGTGCCAAGTGCGTACAATCGTCTTTATTGAAGAGCAATTGGTTGCGCCAGAATTTGAGTGGGATGAGATTGATAGTACGGCGGTGCATTTGCTGGCCATGTATAAAAATCAAGCCGTTGGCTGTTTGCGGATTATTCATTATGCAAAAATTGGTCGCATGGCGGTGTTAAGTAATTGGCGCGGTTTGGGTGTGGGTAAAATGCTGCTGACCGAAGCGATTAAAATTTGTGCTTTGCAAGGTAGTAAACAGATTAATCTATCGGCACAAACACATGCGATTGATTTTTATGAACAGGCAGGTTTTAGAGTCGTCAGTGCGGAATATTTAGATGTGAATATTCCGCATGTGGATATGCAATTGGTTTTAGATTAGCCTGTGCTTAAATTACAAGTGCAAGATTAATTGATAGCTATGCCCAGCATTTGTTAAAATAGATATTTAAATCTTTATTACCAAACACCTTATTACTAAACCCAAGAGAGAATTGTTATGTCAAAAATTATTTTTAAAGCAGGCGAAGCCACCGTTTATTCAGAAGGCAAAGACGTTACTGCTGCTATGCCAGAGATTTTAATCGGCGCTGTAGATGGCCCAGTTGGTCAAGCATTTGCCAACTTAATGGCACAAAGTAAAGGCCACACGGCCATGTTTGCAGTGCGTGATATTAACCAATTAGTACGCCCAGTCTGTATGACAGTACCAAAGGTGACATTAAAAGGCAGCACAGACGTTAGCCTGTTTGGTGGCGTGGTACAAGCCGCAACCGCGGATGCGATTTTAGATTGCGTGATTGAAGGCATTATCCCTAAAGATCAAGTCAACGAATTATGCATTATCAGCTTGGTATGGATTGACCCAGGTTGTATCGCGCTAGAAAAAGAAGGCACTTTAGACAAAGCCGATATGTATAAAAATAACTATGACGCCACCAAGCTTGCTATTAAGCGTGCATTAAACGACGAGCCAAACATTGATGAGTTGATTGCAAACCGCCACAAAATCAAACATTGCATGTGGGAAGATTCTTGGAATCAAAAATAAGGCACCAATTAAGTGAGTTTAATATTTTGATTTGTGCATAAAACAATAGCGCAAATGTCAAAATAGGTATTAAATTTGTACAAGTGAGTAAACAAGAGATTCGGAGGACTATTATGGCTGAACGTAACGTATGTATGGAAGCATTTGAACGGCTTTGTGCAGATGTAAACACTGACGCAAAGTCTGCAATCGATCCATCGGATTACTGGCTATTTGAGTTAGGTTTTAGGTCGGCGATTGAAGAGTTATTATCAATTGCCGATGCAGGCTCACAAAGCAGAAAGTTTGTTTCACCACGATTTCAAATGTTGGCGGATAAAATCTTAGAGTCGCGAACACATTAAAACCCAGCGCACATTAACTTAACCAATAAAAAAAGCCGAATAAATCGGCTTTTTTTATTGGTTAAGTTTTTTTGTTCATTGATGCTTGCACAGACAATAATATCGTACGAATAGGTGTTGGAATCGCTGCCGCAATCGCATCTTCAATCGGCAGCCAAATTTTGGCGGCTTGATTCACCGCTGGCGATTGATGGTCAACAACAATAAGTTGCGGTGTAATGTGCAGTTTAAAGTGCGTAAAAGTATGGGTTAATGAGTTTAATGTAGTTGTAGGTTTCAAGCCTATCTCAGTTAAGTCGTTCAAATCTGCCACTTCAGGCAAACTCCACAAACCACCCCAAATACCGCTGGGCGGGCGTTTTTCTAGCATCACTTCGTTTTGATTAAGCAGTACCAGCATGGTGATACTTTTTTCAGGGATGGTTTTGCGCGGTTTTGGTGTTGGCAGACTTTTAACCAAATCAAGCGCTAATGCTTCGCAACTATCATTCACTGGGCAAATGGTGCATTTTGGTTTTGTGCGCGTGCATAGAGTGGCACCTAAATCCATTAAGCCTTGGGTGTAGCTAATGGCCTTTTGGGTATTTTCTGTACCTTGCGGGTTTTCGCGCTCTGCAATTTGCCATAATTGTTGCGCCACTTTTGGCGCACCTGTGTAGCCTGCAATATTAAAATGCCGCGCAAAAACACGCTTTACATTGCCGTCTAAAATGGGTTGCGGCAGATTTAACGCAAAAGTTGAAATAGCCGCGGCGGTAGAGCGGCCGATACCCGCAAGGCTTTGAATATCATTAAAGTTAATTGGAAACACGCCAGAAAAATCATCCACAATTGTTTGCGCAGCATCATGCAAATTACGCGCGCGTGAGTAATAACCCAAGCCGCTCCAATACTGTAAGACTTCTTCTTGGGTTGCTGCCGCCAACGCGGCAATACTGGGAAAGCGCTGCATAAATTTAGCGTAATAGCCAATTACTGCCGTCACTTGGGTTTGCTGCAGCATGATTTCTGAAACCCATATGGCGTATGGGTCAATCGGCTGATTTAATTTGGGCTGCCAAGGCAAATCGTGGCGACCATACTTTTTTTGCCATTGAATGATACGTTGAGAAAATTGAGGCATAAATGATTAAACGGTTATTTTGCTTTTTTGGTCTAGAATATTGCTACATGTGTCTTGCACCATGATACCTGCAAGTAAACTGAATAAGGAGTGAATAATGAAAACGGTTTTGATGATGCTATTTTGTGTAAGTGTATTGGCTGCGTGCGTACATGTGCCTCCTGGCCATGACCCTAATGGACCAGGTAACAGCGAAAATGCACCTGGCCACAACAAACATGGTGATGGCCCCGGCAATAGCGAGAATGCGCCAGGGCATAACAAATCGTATTAAAAATACATCGCTTCAAATATACAAAGTGCTAAAACTTAAATAGTTCTTTTAGCGCTTTTTCTTTGGCTTGATCTTTTAAAGATTTTGGCTCTTCAGCAGGTTGCGCGGGTGCTGCTTCAGTGCCCGCCGCCGCATCTGCTGGTTTTTTCTTATTTAGCAAACCTTTTAAGCCCTCTACTTTATCGCCGCTAATTAACTCTTTAACCGCTGCACCTTTTTCGCCGCCCACTTTATCCAGCAATTTAGATTGCGCTAAAGCCGTGCCAATCGCCGCGAAATCCATGCCGTATTTAGGGCTGGCAAATGTGCCTGTGATTTTCACGGGTATGCCAATACCACTTAAATCGTCCAAATCAGCCCCACCCTGACCTTTAAGCGATTTCACAATAGTTGGTTTGGCAAGATAGTTAATGGTTTCGTTAGCAATATCAATATCACCACGGCTATCCCCTTTTGCAAGGCGCAGCACAGGCGCTTTCATGGCCAAATCTTCATTATGTGCCACGCCATTTTTGATGCTAAAAGTGGCCGTTAATTCACTAAAATCGGTCTTTTTAGTTTTATCGGCGCTGGCGTCTTTGGTTTTTAAAAAATTCACCTTGCTTTTAATATCGCGAATACTGCCCGCAATATCCACACCTTTCAGCGCGCCATCCGCCAAATTAAGCGCAGCGCTACCTGCCAAGGCTTTTTTAAGCGCATTCACGCTGGCCCCTTGTGTGGTCACATCTACATTCACAGTACCAGTGCCGCTCAACATATCGTTATTAATGGCGTCTACCATCAAAGGCCCAATCGATATATTTTTCATGTTCTGCTGAAAAGTAATCACAGGCGTGGCGCGCGCGTCTACTTTTAGCAGGCCAGTCATACTACCTTGATATAAATTAGCTGAAAAAGGCGAAACGGTAGCAATACCGCCGTTGGCTTTTAGGCCCACATTCACATTTTGCGTTTTAACATTGGCCAGTTTTAATTTGCCAATCTTGGCCTCACCCGAGGCATTAAGCTTTTTTAGCGCACTCAGGTCAATCGGCGTGTCAGCACTGCTTTTGGTAGATGACGTGGTTTCACTTTTAGTGATGTATCGGTCCGCATCTAGCTGGTCGATATTAAGCGCAAAAGTAAAAGCGGGGTTGCTAAACTGGCTAATGCCCAAATTAGCATTAATCTGGCTATCGTCTACCTTGGCGCTCAATGGATTCAAGCTCAGTTTTTCACCATCGGCTTTTAGATTGATATTGATATTGCTGGCTTTGGTTTTGCCATATTTAAGATTGCCAACCCGAATTGAGCCATTGGCATTCAAGGCTTTTAATGCGCTTAAATCGAGTGGTTTATTGCTAGTGCTAGCCTCTTTCTTAGCACCCGTGTCAGCGACTATATATTGATCTAAATCCACTTGGTCCACATCTAAATTAAACGTATACAGTGGCTTGGCAAACTGGCTAATGCCCAAGCTACCCTTGATCTGGCTGTTATCTACCTTAACATTCAGGCCGCTTAAGCTTAATTTTTGGCCATCGGCTTTAATGCCTACGTTTAAACCAGAAACGCGATATTTGTCATACAAAATACTGCCAACGCTTAATTTGCCATCTAATAGTAAGTTTTTCAGTGCAGATAAATCTGCAGGTTTAGTGCTGGATTTAGTCTCCGTTTTAGCCGCCGCACTGCTTTTTGGCAACAATTTATTTAAGTCTAATTTATCCGCATTTAGGTTGAATTTAATGTTCGGCGTTTTAAAGCTGGCCACATTCACATCGCCCACCAGCTTGGTTTCTGCAATCGCTAAATTAAATTGGCTGTTCACCAATTCTTTTTTAACATCGGCATGCGCGCCTAAATTAAAGCTGCCGCTCATGCTGCCATTGGGCAGGCTGGGGTCTTTTACATCCAATTTTCCCACCAATTTTGGAATATCAAAAATCATGTTTTCGATATTGCCGCTAAATGGCGATGCAAATGTACCTGTAACCGTGCGCTTGCCCTGCACCATCAATAAATCACCAGTAATGCCGCTGCTTTGGATGGCTTTGGGCGAGCCTTTCATATCAGCCAACACCATATTGGCTTTTAAGTTGCCATCTGCTTTTTCCTGAACAAAGCTGATGGTCACTTTTTTGCTATCTACTTCATCTTTCGCGATAGTAATCTTAGGCGCACTCACATTGACACTTTGCGTGCTACCATCAAATTTGCCAGAGGCAACCAACTGCAAGCCATCCACCAAAAACTCTAATTGCTCAGGCTTCGCATCCACATCACCATTAATCTTAATATCCATGCCAGTGCCTCCCAGCATGTCGCCTGTAATGTGTGTATCTAAACCTTTTACTTGATAATGTTTGGTTTCCGGATCGGCTAAAAAATTACCTTTTAACGCCACGTTGGCGGCAATTGCAGGTTGGTTGGCCGTTAATTTAAAATCTGTTTCTAAATCCACTGGCTCAGCTAAAGCGATATGACCCGATTTTAAGTTGAATGCAGAGACATTGTATTTTGCGCCAGACGCTTCATCTGTGTAAGTCACTGCAGAATTGGTGACATTGACACCATCTACATCAAATTTAATGGTTTCAGATTCGTCGTCGTCTTTGCTCAGTAAATCATCAAAATTGGTCGTACCATCTTTATATTTGATAATATTCGCTTTGGCGCCATCCACATAAACGGTATCTACTACCAATTGTTTTTTTAGCAAAGGCAACACAGCCAGCGCCACTTTTACACTGTTTACAGATGAAAATTCAGTATTCGATTTGTGCTCAGAAATCGAAATTTTGCCTAAATCAGCACCGATTTTTGGCCAAAAACTTAAGCCAATATCGCCATCAATTGTCAGTGTGCGGTCTTTTTTCTCTTTAACCAGTTTGATGATGTCGTCTTTGTAATCGTTAGGATTAAATGTTGCGGCAAAATAGCCAGCCACCAGCAAAGCCAATAAAACAATACCGCCAATGCCATAAAGTGCATACTTAATCAGTTTATTCATCTTAATTTCTCTTTTCATACCAGAGTCAAAAACATGCCAATTCAATCAAACGGGCATTAATCTAGGTTTACCAAAAATACCATAATACAACCACACCAAAAACAATGCGATACCATGCAAACGGCACAAAATTATGCGTTTGCACAAAGCGAATTAAAAACTTAACCGCTATTAAAGCCGATAAAAATGCCGTTACAAAACCAAGCGCAAACACGGTTAAATCGTCTGCACTTAATAACTTCCAGCTTTTAAGCAAATCGTAGCCAGTGGCCGTAAACATAATAGGAATCGCTAAAAAGAATGAAAATTCAGTCGCTACGGTACGGTTTAGCCCAAATATCATGCCGCCTAAAATGGTTGCACCAGCGCGCGAAACGCCAGGCACTAAGGCTAATGCTTGAGCAAAGCCGATTTGCAATGCTTGTTTGCTAGATATGTCATCTACACTTTGCGTAGGCGTTTTAAGCGGTAGTTTTTCAATCAGCAAAATTGCAAAGCCGCCTACAATTAAGGCAATGGCTACTGTAAAAGGTGAAAACAAATACTCTTTAATAACGCCATGAAAAGCCAAGCCTAGTAAGGCGGCTGGCATAAAAGCGATTAATAAGTTGCGCACAAAGTGTTGCGCTTTTGCTTCTTTAGTGAGATTAGTAACGGTATCAACCAAGCGTTGTTTAAACGCCCAGCACACCGCTAAAATTGCGCCCAATTGAATGATGATTTCAAAGACATCGCGCTTTTCTTTGCTTAAAAAACCTAAAATGTCACCAACAATAATCAAATGACCCGTGCTGCTGATGGGTAAAAATTCGGTTGCGCCTTCAACCAAGCCCATGATGATGGTTTTTAAAATGAGTATTAAATCCATAATTGATGTTTTTGACTAGTTAAGTTGCATTTTATCAGGTTTACCAAATGATTAAGGGTGCGCCAGCACCCTTAAATTTGAATCTTTTATGAGTTTTTACTTCTTTAACATGCCCAGCACGGTAGAAAGTAAATTACCTGATTCGGCAGGCACCTCGCCATCTGGTGTTAATTTATCGATTACTGTTGGTAGGTGCTCTGCAATTTGCGCACTTAATGTTTCTGGGTTAATGCCAAATTTAGCAGCCATTTCAGCAATTGCGCCGTTGCCTAAAACGCTAGAAATTTGTTCAGCGGAGATGGACATATTTTCGCCCTTGCCTACCCATGAGGCCGCCGCTTCGCCTAAACCACCTGCTTTAAATTTATCTAAAATACCGTTTAGGCCGCCATTTTGGTTGAACATTTCCATGGCAACTTGCGCCATTCCACCTTGCTCACCCCCTACTTTGCCTAAAACTGCACCTGCGATGCTGTCAAATAAACCCATATTTATCTCCATCACGAATAATTAACCAACAACATAGTGTAAAGCAATATAACTTGAAATAAACCAGCTTAAAACTTGTTTAACGAATATTTACAGCAATTAAGCCATTTTTTAACGCTTGGCGAGATATAAAAAATTGATTAAAAATGGTTTTGAAATTGGTATGCTAATTGCATCATTTATCGATGACAATTTTATGATGTTGCAAATAATGAATGATAGTATCAATAAATCATCGTGGCACGATCCACTTAAGCTATTACTAGAATCAACTAGTGAGGGTATTTACGGTATCAACACGGCTGGACAATGTACGTTCATCAACCGCGCAGGCGCAGCACTTTTAGGCTATGAGCCTCAGCAGGTGCTAGGCAAAAATATGCACAACCTAATTCATCACGCCAAGCCTGATGGCAGCCATTATGCAGAGCATGATTGCCCGATTTTTCAGGCTTTTTTGCAAGGGAAATCCTGTCGTATCGATCAAGATGTGTTGTGGCGCGCCAATGGCACACGTTTTGCGGTGGAGTATTCATCTAATCCCATGCTTGAAAATGGCGCGATTTTAGGGGCGGTGGTCACTTTTGTCGATATTTCTGAACGTAAATATCACGAAGATATTTTGCGCCAGGCCAGGCTACGCCTAGAAAAACAGGTAGCAGATCGCACGCAGGATTTAAGTGAGGCTTTAATTAATGTCCGTAATTTATCAGCACATTTGCACAGCATTCGTGAAGAAGAGCGCACACGGATTGCGCGTGAAATTCATGATGAACTGGGTAGTTTGTTGATTGCATTGAAGTTGGATGTGGGCTGGTTAACCAATCGATTACAAGAGCAGCCTGCGTTGATGAAAAAATGCCAAAGCATGGCGCGGTTAATCGATACAGCTGTTGAAAATGTTGGGCGTATTATGACGGATTTACGCCCCAGCATTTTGGATCATGAGGGCTTGTGGGCGGCATTGGAGTGGCAGGTAGAAGAATTTGTTGATGCCAGTGAATTGACATGCGATTTGCAAGTACGCCTTGGCCAAACGCCCGCGCCCGATGGCCTAAAAGCGACGGCTATTTTTCGTATTTTTCAAGAAATGCTGAGTAATGTGGCACGCCACGCAAAAGCACAGCATGTACAAATTGTGTTGCACACGCAGAAACATTTTTTAATTATTGAAGTAAATGACGATGGTTGCGGTGCAGACATCAGTACATTTTCGCACCCGCAAGCCTACGGCATTATTGGTATGCGCGAGCGTGCAGGGCATTTTGGTGGTGAGATTATGGTGCATAGCGCACCAAACAAAGGCACACAATTGCGATTAATTATGCCCTTAGCCAACGCTGAGTTTGTGTTGAACTAGTGCGATTATAAATTTTGCCTAAAATTATGGATGAACGAGTTTGAATAAAGGGTTAAAAATGATACGCGTTTTGCTATGTGACGATCATTTGATTGTACGCCAAGGTTTGCGCCAACTAATCGCCGATGCCGAAGATATAAGCGTGACGGCAGAAGCGCAAGATGGCGTAACCGCTATTGGGCTTGCACGCAAACAATCATTTGAAGTGGTGCTGCTGGATATTGCGATGCCCAATAAAGATGGCTTGGATGTGCTGAAGCAATTACGTCATGAGTTTCCAAAATTGCCTGTGCTAATGCTGAGTACATACCCCGAAAAGCAGTACGCAGTGCGCTGTTTAAAATTGGGTGCAAATGGCTATTTAAATAAAAGTACCAATCCTGCAGAGCTGGCGCAAGCGATTCGCAAAGTAGCTGCAGGGGGTATTTATGTTAATCCTGCCATGGCAGAAACTTTGGCAATGGCATTAGCAAACCCTGAGAACAAACTCCCACATGAGGATTTATCACATCGAGAATATCAAGTGTTTTGCCAAATTGCGGCAGGGCAAAGTTTGACGCAGATTGCAGAAAAACTATCATTATCATTGAATACGATTAGCACGTATCGCGCCCGTATTTTAAGTAAAACCCATACAAAAAATGATGTTGAAATTGCATTGTATGCAGTTAAAAACGCGTTGCAAGCCAGCATAAACGCCGTTACTTAACACTTTTTTGCAGGCAAATTTTAGCTACCGATTTCTATCGGCAACGTTTTTGTAGTAGCACCACTACAAAAAGTGTATTGCTACATTGATATTTAAATTTTGCGATTCTTTTTACAATGACCTCTAAGTTAATTTTTACAGGAAATTGCCATGGCTTCGTTTTCCAATCCGTTTGATCCCAATAGCAAATTAGGTAAAGGCTGCCAGTGCGGTCAGCATAATAGCCAGGCAGCGCACGACGAAGCCGAGGCAATGAATACCCAGCAATTGGGAGATAGAGCCGTTGAGGGTGCGATTATGCGGGCACTATTTCCACATGATGAAACGCGTCGAAACTTTTTACGCACAGTAGGTGCAGGCACAGCATTTGCAGCAATCTCACAATTTTTGCCGATTAACTTTATGCAAGAAGCGTTTGCTGAAACAGGCGGCGCGCTAGAAAAAACCAAACTCAAAGTGGGTTTTATTCCGATTACCTGCGCGACACCCATCATTATGGCGGCGCCTATGGGTTTTTATGCCAAGCATGGTTTAGATGTTGAAGTGGTAAAAACGGCAGGTTGGGCGGTTATTCGCGATAAAGCGATTAACAAAGAATATGATGCCGCGCATATGCTGTCGCCAATGCCACTTGCTATTAGCATGGGTGTTGGTTCTGCACCAGTGCCTTGGACAATGCCAGCGGTTGAAAATATTAATGGGCAAGCCATTACGCTGGCGCTGAAGCATAAAGATAAGCGCGATCCTAAATCGTGGAAAGGCTTTAAATTTGCCGTACCATTTGATTTTTCAATGCATAATTATCTGCTGCGTTACTACTTGGCAGAGTTCGGATTAGATCCAGATGTCGATGTGCAAATTCGTTCAGTACCACCACCAGAAATGGTTGCAAATTTGCGCGCTGGCAATATTGACGGTTTTTTAGCGCCAGACCCTGTTAATCAACGTGCAGTTTATGATGGCGTTGGTTTTATCCATATTCTTTCCAAAGAGATTTGGGATGGACATCCATGCTGCGCTTTTTCTGCCAGCAAAGAGTTTGTGACGACAATGCCCAATACTTATCAAGCCTTGGTAAAAAGTATTATTGAAGCCACAGCGTATGCCAATAAAGACGAAAATCGCAAATCAATCGCCAGTGTTATTGCACCTGCTAATTATTTAAATCAGCCTGTTACCGTATTAGAGCAAGTGCTAACAGGTACTTATGCAGATGGTTTGGGTGGCATTCAAAAAGTACCAACGCGTGTCGATTTTGAGCCATTTCCGTATGAATCATTTGCCATTTGGATACTGACGCAGATGAAGCGTTGGGGTCAAATTAAAGGTGATGTTAACTATCAAAAAATTGCGAGTGAAGTGTTTTTAGCAACAGATGCGATGAAGTTAATGAAAGATGCAGGTTTAGTACCGCCAAAATCGAATACTAAAAAGTTCTTTGTCATGAAAAAAGAATTTAACCCTGCCAAACCAGAAGAATATATTGCTAGTTTTCCAATCCGCAAGGCTTAGTTTCAACATCAAGCAATGCCAGCGATTTTTTGTTGGCATTGCTAAGTGATTAATAATAAAGCATTTATTAAAAGTAAATTGCCATTAATAGAAACTGATCTGCTAAGAAACTGATATACAAAGAAATTGATATGAAAAACTTTAAACCATGGCTACCCGCCATGCTGTCCATAATAATCTTGTTAATATTTTTGGGCGTATGGCACTTGGCCACATTACCAACCCAAGGCACGATTGACCCTAATCTAGATCCAGAATATGCCAAATTATTAGGTGCATCTGCTGCTGTGGGTCAAAAATCAACCATGCCAACCCCTGCAGATGTGTTGGATAAATTATGGGTGAATGTGAAAGACCCATTTTATGATCATGGCACCAATGATAAAGGTATCGGCATTCAAATCGCCTATTCGCTCGCTCGCGTGTCGTTAGGTTTTGGTTTGGCGGCGCTAGTGGCGATTCCATTTGGTTTTTTAATTGGCATGTCGCCTTTGCTATACAAAGCGCTCGACCCCTTTATTCAAGTACTTAAACCAATCTCACCTTTAGCTTGGATGCCGTTAGCGCTTTACACCATTAAAGATTCGGCTATTTCAGCTATTTTTGTGATTTTTATTTGCTCTATTTGGCCCATGCTGATTAACACCGCATTTGGTGTGTCGACAGTGAGGCGAGAGTGGATTAACGTGGCGCGCACTTTAGAAGTGAAGCCGCTGCGGATGGCGTTTAAGGTGATATTACCCGCAGCTGCACCAACGATTATGACTGGCATGCGTATTTCGCTAGGCATTGCTTGGCTGGTTATTGTGGCAGCAGAAATGCTGGTGGGCGGCACGGGCATTGGTTATTTTGTGTGGAACGAATGGAATAATTTATCGATTACCAGTGTGATTGTGGCCATTTTGGTGATTGGCATCATCGGCATGATATTAGATTTATTGTTAGGAAAAGTGACCAAATGGGTCAGCTTTAAAGAGTAATGTTGATTGTCCAAATTAAGGCAGTGTTGAAGTGAATATATGAACGAACTAGATCCTATTATTAAAATTCAAGGCATTGCGCAGCGCTATCCAAAACGCGAAGGTGGCACTACAACTGTATTTGAAAATCTACATTTAAATATTCAAAAAGGTGAGTTTGTCTGCCTTATCGGCCATTCAGGCTGCGGCAAAACCACCATTTTAAATGTACTTGCTGGCTTAGATAGTACTTCTGAAGGCTATGTATTTGTAGATGGCCGCGAAATTAATGGCACAAGTTTAGACCGCGCAGTAATTTTTCAAAGCCATGCCTTAATGCCGTGGCTCTCTGTAAAAGATAATATTGGGTTTGCGGTTAAATCGCGCTGGCCTGATTGGACAAAAGTGCAAATAGAAGCGCATTGTCTAAAATACATTCAGCTAGTCAACTTAAGTGGCGCAGAAAATAAACGCCCTGCAGAATTGTCAGGCGGCATGAAGCAGCGCGTTGGCATTGCGCGCGCATTATCTATCGCGCCGAAAATATTGCTGATGGATGAGCCATTTTCAGCTTTAGATGCATTAACGCGTGGCGTATTGCAAGAGGAAGTTTTGCGTATTTGTGCCGAAACTAAACAAACCGTTTTTATGATTACGCACGATGTAGATGAAGCTTGTTTGTTAGCAGATAAAGTAGTGCTAATGACCAGCGGCCCACAGGCGCGTATTGCGGAAATTGTAGAAAATACCATGCCTAAACCGCGAACCCGCGCTACCTTACATCATGATCCACAGTTTTATAAAATCAGAAATCACTTAGTCGATTTTCTAGTTAATCGCTCAAAAATGCACTTAACTGACCCAAACGCATTAGATTTCGACCCTAAATATCCGCCTGTAGTACAGCCTGGTCTAGATAACATTGCCGCTTAAAGGCTGTAAATAAAATCGTTTGTTAATGGAGAAAAAAGTATGAATCGTCATGATGTAACCGAAATGATTGTAGTAGCTAAAAACACCAAAGGTTTAAAATGGTCTGATATTGCTAGCAAAATTGGCCTATCAAAAGAATGGACAACCGCCGCGTTATTAGGCCAAATGACCTTAACCAAAGCGCAAGCCGATATTATCGGTACAACATTAGATTTGCCAGCAGAAGCCGTCACTTTGTTGCAAGCCGTGCCTTATAAAGGCAGCTTGCCAACAGCTGTGCCTACAGACCCACTTTTGTACCGTTTTTATGAGTTAATTAATGTGTACGGCACGACCATTAAGTCGCTGATTCATGAAGAATTTGGCGATGGTATTATGAGTGCGATTGATTTTTCGATGGATATTCAGCGCGAAGCAAACCCAATGGGCGACCGCGTGAAGATTGTGCTAAATGGTAAATTTTTGCCTTATAAAACCTATTGATAGCGGTATTAGTTGATACTTAACCACTTTTTTAACTCAATTTTTGGGCTAAAAAACTGGTTAAGTCGTGTCACGATGTTTAAATACAAGACCGAATAGGTACAAAAAAGCTAGAATTTTTCGTTATCTCGTAAATAGCGCCACTGCCCTTGCGGCAATTTGCCTAAATTTACGCTGCCAATACGCACACGCTTTAAGCCCACCACAAACAAACCGACCATTTCACACATACGCCTAATTTGACGTTTTTTGCCTTCACGCAATACAAAGCGTAATTGGTCCTCATTCTGCCAGCTCACTTTGGCAGGCTTGAGTTTTTCGCCATCTAAACTCAAACCGTGATTTAAACGCTGTAAATCAGCATCGCTTAATTCGCCTTCCACTCGCACCAAGTACTCTTTTTCAACCGATGAATCCTCACCAATCAAATGACGCGCGATACGACCATCTTGAGTAAGCACTAACAAACCTGTTGAATCAATATCTAAGCGACCCGCTGGTGCTAAGCCATGCAAAAAACCGCGCTGAAATTCTTTGGCATTGTAGTCACTTAAATCAGGGTCATCCATCCACTCGTTGTCTGGGTGCACCAGCACAATCGCTGGTTGATAACCATCTTCCGCTTGCCCGCTAACATAACCAACTGGCTTATGCAGTAATATCGTCACCTGCTCGGCTTGCTGTTCATAGGCATAACCACTGATAATGATTTCCGCGTCTGGCTTAATGCGCGTGCCCAGCGTTTCCATAATCACGCCATCCACTTTCACCCAGCCATTCACAATCCACTCATCCGCTTCACGGCGTGAACAAATACCGCGTTCTGCCATCACTTTAGATAAGCGCGGCATTTCAACGTTTACTGGTGAAGACTTATAAGCCGCTTTTGCCGCCGCGCCATATTGTGGCGTGGCAACCGCATCATAACCGTCGCGCACCTTACCACCGCGGCGCGGTGCCTGGCGATATTGCGGCTCATTTTTATCAGGGCGCGGCGTAATGCGCGTATCTATTCCCGCAGGTTTTTGGTTTGAAAATTGAGGCTGTTTTGGTTCGCTATCATCCGCCCTTAACGCACTTCTTAACGGTCTATTTTCCGTAGTTTTTTGATAAGCAGGTTTTTCGCTAGACCGTTCAGTAAAAGGCTCGCCGTGCGCTTTGCCATCAAAACGGTGGTTACGCTGACGCGCACCACCTGATATTTTCGCACGCTCACCACTGTCATTTCTGTCATTCTCGCGAACGCGGGAATCCATTTTAGGCTCCTGTAATGATGTAACAGCTGCTTCTCTAGCCACAGGCTTAGACGGTGCTTGCGTTCTATCGCGCTTAGCAGGGTCAACGCGACGCACAGGCGTTTTGCTTGCCCATGACGCTTCGCTAGGTTTTTTAATGATTTTAATAGTGGCCAAAATAGTCTGCAGTTGTTTAATTTATAAGGCTATTTTAACAAATTAATGCGCTAAGTTTTTATTTATTAAAGCGTCATTTAAACAAGTAATGCTAAGTTTTGACACTGATGGTGCATCTAAATCAGATGTATACACGTACATTAAATGCAAGGCATTTTTAAATTCAACTTAAATAAAGAAGCTAACTATGAAAAATATTCAATTAAATAGCGGTAAAAAACTGATTATTCAAACCTTGATTGGTGTCGGTATGACGCTTGGAGCTGTCTCGGCACAAGCAGAAAAGGATTGGAGCGGTGGTTTTGCAGGTGTCGATTTTGGTGTGGGGTTTGACTTGGGTAACACAGGTGAGCTTGAGTTTAGACGAGTGGACGGAACGAACAATACAGCCGCGATTAATAACGCTTTTGGTCGCAACTTTGATGGCAAGTTTGAGGCTGGCGAAACTTTTGGTTTGCGTGCTGGTTACAACTTCCAACGCAATAATCTTGTCTATGGCGTAATTGGTGATATTTCTTACGCCAACATATCAGAGGAACAAAGCGCTTTTTCAAGCACACCAGCCACTTACATTGAGCGCCGTAAATTAAATACTTTAGCATCACTGCGGGGTCGTTTGGGTTATGCGAATGAATCGCCAATACTGCCTTTTGTTACTGCAGGTATTGCATACGGCGATGTTAAATACAGTTGGGAAGGAAATTCACCAGCATTTCGTGGTGACAATGGCAGAGACACTAACGGCATAGGTTATGTACTGGGATTAGGCGCAGACTATATGGTGAACGAAAAAGTGACTGTAGGCGTTGAGTTCTTGCATTACAATTTAGGCGAATCTGATTTCAAAGCGCGATTTAGTGGCGAAGCTGGGGGTGCACTTGCCGCTTTTGGTAATGCAGCATCAGGCGGCACCATTCAACAAGGAAGTGAAGAAGACTTCGCTTTCCAAACGCTTAAAGTAAGTGTCAATTGGAAATTTTAATGATTAAGCTGTTTTAAATGAATAAATGTTGTGTACTAAAGATGAGTATCTATTTTTGTACTTAACACTTAATTTTATGTAAAAAGCTGAAACGTTTTAAAACTTTCACAAAAAAGCCAGCTTTTGCTGGCTTTTTTGTTTGATAAATGACTTTCCAATTGCGCTGCTTGACACGCAAAATGATTAAACTTTTTGATAAACCTCGCTACCCTTTTTAACAAACTCAATGGCTTTTTCTTGCATACCTTTTTGTAAGGCTTCTTGTTCGTCTATACCTTGTTCCGCTGCATAATCGCGTACATCTTGGCTGATTTTCATTGAGCAAAAGTGTGGTCCGCACATTGAGCAGAAATGCGCTTGTTTTGCGCCTTCTTGCGGCAATGTTTCATCGTGGAATTCTTTGGCTTTTTCTGGATCAAGGCCCAAATTAAATTGGTCATCCCAACGGAATTCGAAACGTGCTTTTGATAAAGCATTGTCACGAATTTGCGCACCTGGGTGGCCTTTTGCCAAATCAGCCGCATGGGCCGCGATTTTGTATGTGATGATACCCACACGCACATCTTCTTTATCTGGCAAGCCTAAATGTTCTTTTGGCGTGACATAGCAAAGCATCGCACAGCCGTACCAGCCAATCATGGCGGCGCCGATGCCAGAAGTAATATGGTCATAACCTGGTGCGATATCAGTGGTTAATGGGCCTAATGTGTAGAAAGGGGCTTCACCGCAATGCTCTAATTGCAGTTCCATGTTTTCTTTGATTAGATGCATCGGCACATGGCCTGGGCCTTCAATCATACATTGCACATCGTGCTTCCAAGCGATTTGCGTTAACTCGCCTAATGTTTTCAATTCCGCAAATTGTGCTTCATCGTTGGCATCGTAAATTGAACCTGGGCGTAAGCCATCACCTAATGAGAAGCTCACGTCGTAAGCTTTCATGATTTCGCAGATGTCTTCAAAATGCTCATACAAGAATGATTCTTTGTGATGCGCCAAACACCATTTCGCCATGATAGAACCGCCGCGTGACACGATACCGGTCATGCGTTTTGCAGTCATGGGAATGTAAGCCAAGCGCACGCCAGCATGGATGGTGAAATAATCGACGCCCTGCTCTGCTTGCTCAATCAATGTATCGCGGAAGATTTCCCACGTTAGATCTTCGGCCTTGCCGTTCACTTTTTCCAGCGCCTGGTAGATAGGCACGGTACCGATTGGCACTGGTGAGTTGCGAATGATCCACTCGCGCGTTTCGTGGATATTTTTACCGGTGGAAAGATCCATCACGGTATCGCCACCCCAACGTGTGCCCCACACCATTTTCTCCACTTCTTCTGAAATAGAAGAACCAAGTGCCGAGTTACCGATATTGGCGTTGATCTTAACCAAGAAATTACGGCCAATAATCATCGGCTCGATTTCCGGATGGTTGATGTTCAACGGAATAATCGCACGGCCAAGCGCTACTTCGCTGCGTACGAATTCTGGGGTGATGACGGCTGGAATGCTTGCACCGAAATCGTGACCTTTATGCTGCTTTTGTAACAACTCGCTCATGTTTTCGCGGCGTTGATTTTCACGAATCGCGATATATTCCATCTCTGGTGTGATAATGCCCTTACGTGCGTAATGCATCTGGCTAACGTTTGCGCCCGCTTTTGCGCGCAGTGGTTTGCGTGTTAAATTAAAGCGCATGGCGGCTAATTCTGGGTCAGTTTTGCGCTGTTGGCCAAATTCTGAACTTGGGCCGTCGAGTTGTTCAACATCGCCGCGTTCCATAATCCAAGTTGCGCGTAATGCTGGCAAACCGTTACGAATATCTACTTCAACTGTTGGATCTGTGTAAACGCCAGAAGTGTCATACACCATGACTGGTGGATTTTTTTCCGCGCCAAATTGCGAAGGCGTATCGCTCAAAGAAATTTCACGGAACGGTACTTGTATATCAGGGCGAGAACCTTGAATATACACTTTCCGCGAATTGGCAAAAGGCTTTTTGGTGTCTGGGTCAATCTCAGCGGTTTCGCCAGAAAATTGGGCAAGATTTTTGTGTAAATTTTTATCGGTAGCGTTCATGGAGCTTTCCTATTTTATATGGCATAGGAAGCGTTACTGAGCTTTCCTACGGCGGCATTACCCGCATCAGGTTCAAAGGGTGATTCTCACTGATTTTGCTTTAAATGATAAAACTTAAAAGCAAATAAATCAGACCCCTAGCAATGCATGGAATGTACGCGAAAAAGGCTGAAAAGGCAAGAAATGCGTTTTAGTGAGCAGGGTGAGTAGTGCTTGATTTAGCAACAAAAATTTAGGTATTTTTTACAAAAAATGTTATAAATGTCATTAATTATTCAAAACAAAACTATATAGGTTTAATTATGGTACTTATAGCACTTTATTATGCGCTGGCCATTGGTGTGCTTACATTGCATTTTACTGGCCACTTAGAACGTTGGAATATGGAGTGGTTAGTGTTTGTATTTGCGATTACCGTTTTTCCAGCAGTGCTTTATCTGTAAAAAAACTTAAATCTGTAGAAAACTTAACACGTAAATTCGGGCAAAAAATAGTGTTAAGTTTTTTTAATAAACGGCGCAGCAAGCGCCGTTTGTTTTTTTAGCCCTATATTCACCGCCTGCGGCAATACGCCGTTTAGCCAAGCAAAAAACGATTGTGGTTGGCCAATAAACACTTCTTGTTTTTCTTTTTCTAGCGCTTGAATAATAACGGTAGCGACTTTTTCTGCACTGTCCATGGCGTTGCCAGTTTTGGCCCACATGGCAACAGTGTTGGCGTCATTCATAGGGGTTTCTATACCGCGCGGCGCAATATAGGTAACCCCAATTTTAGTATTAACCAGCTCGCGCCGTAAGGCTTGTGAAAAGCCATGCACCGCAAATTTAGTGGCGCAGTAGGTCGCAAAGTGCGGAAAACCCAATGAGCCAAAAATAGAGCCTACAAACACAAAATGCCCTTGGTTTTTACTCTGAAAACTGGGTAACACAGCACGCGTGAGTTGAATAAGTGCAGTGACGTTAGTTTGAATCATCTCTGCAATGCGCGCATCTGTTTGGTCTTGTAGTTCAATAAAATCTAACACGCCAGCGTTATTAATTAATAGATCAATTTGGCCTAAATATTGGGTGGCTTGATTAGCAATTTGGCCTGCTACGCTGGGTTGACTTAAATCAGCCTGAATCGTCAGTGCTTGCCCGCCTGCTTGCTGAATGCTGGATTGTAGGGCATTTAATTTATGTTGATTACGCCCAACTAATACTAAATTTGCGCCTTTTTGTGCCAATTTTAAGGCAACTAATTCCCCTACGCCGCCAGTTGCGCCGGTGAGTAAAATACGTTTATTGGTTAAATCCATCCTGAATCCTTTAACATGGTTCGCGTTTCAATTTCTCTGAAAATATTGCCATATAACTGATAAAAATGCTTCGCTGTATGAATCAGGCAATCTTGATCTTTTTTATCGGTAATTTGATTCACAATACCTGCATAAAAATCGGTGTGACCCACATCTAGCGCACCATGCGATAATAAATAAGTGAACGATTTTGGCGTTAAGTGTAGGCTTTTCATGATGTTTTGACCAGCCGCAGTTGCCACCGCAGTGCTTGTGCCTTCTAACACCAATACCATGCCAAAAAATCCGATTGGGTTAACGCGATGAATCATATCGTAAGCATACGCCACCATGATTTCGGTTGCTAGTGATGGTTTACCGTTCCTCACTGCTTCGGCATCCATGCCGCAGCCTGCAATATCATCAAGCACCCATTCTTGATGGCCCATTTCTTCTTCAATATACTCGCCAATGGATGCGCGTAACCATTCATATTGCTCACTTAAACGTCCGCCGCAGGCCATTAATAGCGGTACAGTGTGCTTCACGTGGTGGTAGGCCTCTGTTAAAAACGCCACATACGTTTGTAGTGAGATATTGCCGCTGGCGCCCTGCGTGATAAGCGGCAAACTTAATAGCGTTTTACGCTCAGTTTCTGTTGCTTTTAGTAGATGCTCATAAAAATCCATGTGTGACTTCCTTTAATTAATCGTGATAAAGCGCATTAACTTGCTGCTGATATTGTTGCCAAATAGCATCGCGCTTAAGCCTGCCATTGGGCGTTAATTGTTGATTGCTGATGTTAAATGGCGCGTCAGCCAAGACAAATTTTTTAATCTGGGCATAGTCTGGCAGGGTTTGGTTTACATCAAAAACTGCCTGATTAATCTGGATAAGATTCACATTCTCTTGGGCTACAATCACCGCCGTGTTCCATGGCTTTGCTTCGCCAAACAAGCAAGCTTGCACAATGCAGGATTGGCTAGTGAGTTCGCGCTCTACCCATTCTGGCGAAACGTTGCGCCCAAAAGAGGTAATAAAAATGTGCTTTTTTCGACCATTAATATACAAAAAACCTGCATCATCGCAGTAGCCAATATCGCCTGTTGGCAGCCATTGCTGTTGTGAAGTTGCAGAATTATTATTGGTGTAAGCTAAAAAATTTGCACCCTTGACTAATATTTCTTGGTCTGCAGAAAAAGTGATTTCAACATGATTTAATGGTTTGCCGACACTGCCGATTGTATTGGCAGCGGGCGTGTTTAAAGCAACAACCGAGGCACTTTCAGATAAGCCGTAGCCTTCAAACACAGGCATTTCCAAGCGTTGCGCGCGCGCTAATAGTTGCGTAGAAACATGCGCACCACCCACTGCAATAAAACGTAAATCGGCTAGTTTTTTTGCGCCAGATTCTAATTTAAGCACTAATGCTTTTAGCAGTTCGGGCAACAATATCACGCTATTTGCGTGGCTTTTAATTAAAGCATCATAGAGTTTTTGGCTATCGAAACTGCTACCGCTAAAGCCAACTTGCGCACTAGGCAATATATGCGCAGTACCGCCTGCTAGTAAAATTGCATACACGCCTGCTATATTTTCGAGCAAAGTAGATAAAGGCAACACACAGCAATGTTGACTATTTTGATTTAAACCCACTGCGTTTTTGATGCTGTTAGCAACATTAACTAAAGCGCTTAAACTCAGGCAAACGCCTTTTGGATTGCCTGTGGTGCCCGATGTGTAAGTGACTTTACTGGTGCTGGCAGGCAAAGCAACAGATGCAATGGCTAATGTGAATTGCGTCAGCGTTTTGTGCGCTACATCAAAAACCGTCGTGCCGATGATTAAGTTACCCAATAGTTGACGAAAGTAATCGGCGTTATCGGTGATAACAACTTCAGCACCAGCATCTTGTAAGGCATGCAGTAATTGGGCATCAGAAAAAAAACTCGGCAGCGGCACTAGCGGTATTTCTAATGTAATGGCCGCTAAATCAAGCACCACCCAAGCGGGGTGATTATCCACATTGATGGCAATCGTTTTATGGCGTGTTGATGCAGATAATTGTGTGCTTAATTGCACTATTTGATTGTTTAACTCAGCGTAAGTTAAAGCAGTTTGATCATTCTTAAGCGCAATTGCATGCGGAAATAGCGCTGCATTTTCTTGAATACTGTGTAGCAGCATGATAAAAGGTTAAGTCAATAAACGTAGCAGTTTAGCTAGGACGCAATACCGCGCACCGCAATAATTTGCGGCTGGTTGTCGTAGTAACTTCCCCAAAGTGTTTGCTCTTGTTTTGGTAGCTTAGTCACATCTGCTGCGTGCAAGCCAAAAACATCACGTCCGCCTTTAATTAAGCCATTTTGCAAACTACGATGAGCAGTTGCCACACACCATTTCACTTGCATATCTAAACTTTGTTGAATGACATGCGCGATTAAAATGCCTACGTTGCGTGGATTAGCGACTGCTAGATTACCAATTTCTGTGATTTCATCGCGCATAATGGTTTTATTGAGTTGTTTGGATAGCAAACGTTCGATTGGCTCATTCATGTATTGCTCTAAAAAAAGCGCCTCTTGCGCCGCATCGCGCATGCCAAAAGCGGCCATTAAATAACCATCGGCATCACGCAAGGCGATTAACACGGGCATGAAATGCGTGATAGTGGCACCGTAAGACGCGGCAAATACATCACGAATAAAATACTCTACCTCCCGACGGTCGGCATCGTTTTGGCGAACAATAAAAGCATGAATTTCTTGCATGGTATAGCGTTTAGTTTTTGCAAACTCTCTGAGTTGATAAGCGGTATGACCATGGTAAAGCGCTTGTGTTGCTGAAAAAAGTGCATGCATACGAGTCTTTCAATCATGAGATATAGAAATAAGAGCAAATACGATGCCAATAAGAATGTGCTAATAATTCAGTCACTTACAAGGCATACAAGTTAAAACACTGCAAAAATTGCACGGTTTATTCCGTTCACTGATGCAATTTTTGCAGCATTTGCAAAGATTTTCCCTCAGAAAAATCTCACAGCAGGCCGTATTAGTAATGCAAAACAATGACTTAAGTATTGTTCGCATAAAGTGGCATTAAGGTTGCGTAAACCTTAGTCATTTATTGATGCGAATCCTTACATGACACCACCCAATATCAAAAAAATGGGCCAAACCCTGCAGCTGTTCTTTATTACCACCTATTTATTAATACTATTTTTGGTAGCAAGTACGATTGAATTTAAAGATATCTATACAGAAACAAAATTTAGTTTTATGTTTTTGTGCGTTGCGTTTGTGATGTACGGGGCTTTTTATTTAACCCCTGCATATCTGCTTACCTACCTAGCAAAAAAGCTGCTTAACAAGCAATTAATAAAACCTGCAGCACAAAATATTGTTTATGCCGTTGCAGTATTCACAACGGCAATCACTACCTTGTTGTTTTATGCAAATGCCAAGTTGTATGCTTTGTATGGTATGTATATCAATGGATTTGTGCTCAATTTAGTAATGACGCCCGGCGGCATTCAATCATTAGGCGGCGGTACTTCTAGTGATATGGGTTTTGGCGTAATTGCACTTGGCGGCTTGCTATTGCAAACAGTATTGCTATGGCTAATGTTCACATTTGTTCAAACAAATTTTGCGCAAAAAATAAACGCTTTAAGCCTATATTTTGGATGGAAATCTGCAGTATCTGCTTTGTTAATGGTTGTAGCTGTGCATCTGTCTTACGCTTACGATTTACACACCAAACATCAACTATCCACAGTGGCGCAAATGGTGCCGTTTTATCAAACGGTTTCTGCGCGCGGCTTTTTTAAAAAGTTAGGTATTAAAGGGTTACGTTCTTCTGGCTTAAAAGCCAAAGGTAAATTGCATTATCCTTTGCATCCAATTCAATCAACCAAGCCTGCTAAGCCTTACAACATTGTCTGGCTGGTTTCTGAATCATGGCGTGCCGATACCTTAAATGCGCACATCATGCCTAATGCATGGAACTTTGCCCAGCAATCGACACGCTTTACTAAAAACTACAGTACAGGCAATGGCACGCGCGCTGGCGTGTTCGGCATGATGATGGGCTTGCCGTCTAGCTATTGGTTTCAGTTTTTGCAAGAGCAGCGCGGCGCAACTATTTTGGATGTGATGCGCAGCCAAGGTTACCAAATGCAGTTTTATACCAGCGCTTTATTTAGCTATCCAGAATTCGATAAAACCATTTTTGCCCAAATGCCTGCACAAAAAATGCATGCCCTGCAAAGCAATAAAAGACAAGGCTGGCAAAACGATCAGCAAAATGTCAGTGATTTATTATCGTTTATTGATAAGCGCGATACCACTAAGCCTTTTTTTACCTTTATGTTTTTTGAGTCACCACATGCGCGCTACTACTTTCCGCCAGAAAGTGTGATTGCCACGCCGTATCGCGATGATTTGAATTACGCGAGTTTGAGCAAAGAAGCATTAAGAACCGATATTGTGCCGATTAAAAATCGCTATATTAATGCGGTGCACCATTTAGATAGCCAGTTTGGCCGCGTATTTGATTACTTAAAGCAACATCAATTATTGGATAGCACCATTGTGATTTTGGTGGGCGACCATGGTGAAGAGTTTATGGAGCACGGTTTTTGGGGGCATAACTCTACTTTTGTAGATGAACAAATCCGCACGCCATTGGTGATTTATGTGCCTAACCAGCCAGCAACAGTGCAGCAAAAAATGACAAGTCATGCCGACATCGTCCCAACTTTGATGCCGATATTGGGTGTCACTAGCCCACAAAGTGATTACAGCATTGGCATCAACTTACTCAGCAAGCAAACCCGCGATCATGTGTACATCGCCGATTGGGACAAGCTAGCCTATGTGGATAGCGAAGTGAAAATTGTGCATCCCGTCAATAACAACAGCTTGTTTAAGCTTGAGGTGACTACGGCTGATGATAAAAATGTATCAGAAGCAATTGCGCATCAAATGATGCAGAAAAAGCAAAAAGCCACCATGCAAATCATGGAAGATTTAACGCATTTTGCAAAACCAGCAGCTGTTAATAAGGCTTCGTAATTCATGCGGTTTTGGCTGATGATTGATGAGGATTGGGCTAAGCAGAATAGGGTTAGGCAACAAATGCTGGTGTTGTTTTTGAGTGCGCTATTTTTAATTTTTATCTACCCAAAAACAGGCTTAGACCAGCGCTTAATGACACCTTACTTTGACGGAGTTAACCAACAATTTAGCCTGAAAAATGCTTGGATTTTGGAAACCGTTCTGCACACAGGCCTAAAATATTGCATCATTTTCGTGGCTTTAGGCACGCTGTTAGCAGGTTTTGCTGGCAATATCCATCCACCTTTAAAGCCTCATCAGCAAAGGCTTTTATGGGTGTTTACGGTGATGATGATGAGTACTAGTGCGGTCTCGCTACTTAAACACCACAGCATACACGGCTGCCCAAACGATTTGCTGCTGTATGGCGGAAATTTACCCTATCTACAACTGTTTGATGCATTACCAACTGGAGTAGAAATGGGCTATTGCTTTCCGGGCGGTCATGCCAGTGGCGGCTTTGCGCTGATGGCGTTTTACTTTGCCTTTCGCGATGTTCAACCTAAGTTCGCACAATCGATGCTGACACTTTCGCTAATCTTAGGCTTTGCGATGGGTTGGGCGCAGATGATGCGTGGCGAACATTTTCTATCCCACAACCTATGGAGCGCTTGGGTGGTTTGGGCAATTTGCCTTGCCTGCCAACCGCTACTATTCACTCAACAAATCAAAAGAAAAGTAATGCAATGACTGCTATATTCAATCGCTTATCTACACTCAGCACATTTTTGATTCGTTCACCAACGCAAAGTCGCATCATTCTGTTGGTGACCGCATTCATCATGCTGACGGCCAATTGGTCGCTGTTTGAAAGGATTTTAGAAATTTATCCTTTCAAATTAGCTGGCCTGCCATTTCTGCTATCGCTAGCTGTATTTTTTAGCGCATTAACCGCCATATTCTTTTTGTGCATTTGCCATGGCCGCGCCACGCGCTGGATGTTGGCATTATTCTTAATTGTAGCGTCACAGGCTGCGTACTACATGGACCAGTTTGGCGTGATTGTGGATATTGTGATGATAGACAATATTATGCAAACTAATCCGCAAGAGTTTGCAGGTTTGCTGAGTATTAATTTGGCGATTAGAACATTATTATTCGGTATTATCCCCGCCTGGTTAATCATTCAATATTGCCCCAAACCAAGCAATATTCGCCAAGAATTAAAATCAAAATTGCGTTGGATTGGCCTGATGCTTATATTGCTGGCATTGGCCATTACACCGTTTACGGCGGGCTACGCTTCATTTATGCGCGAACATAAAATCACCCGCTATTATGCAAATCCTACCTATACGACCTATTCTGCTATCAAATATTTAATGCAGCAAATCAATGTGGCAAAAGCTTTACCTTTAAAACACCTTGCACAAGATGCCAAAATGATTGGGCCAAGCTCTAGGCCAGAATTGATGATTATGGTGGTGGGCGAAACAGCCCGTGCCGATCGATTCTCACTGAACGGCTACCACAAAGAAACAAACCCATTATTGGCCAAGCAAAGTGTAGTGAGCCTAACGAATGTGCAGTCTTGCGGTACTTCTACAGGCGTTTCAGTGCCATGCATGTTTTCATCGCTTGGTAGAAAAGGCTATGATAAAGAAAAAGCCTTAAACCAAGAAAATGCGTTGGATGTGCTGTTTGATCATGGCGTGCAAATTTTGTGGCGGGACAATAATTCAGATTCAAAAGGCGTAGCAACCCGCATGAAATATGAAGATTTTAAAAGCCCAACACTCAACCCAAGTTGTGAGGGTGAATGCCGCGATATTGGCATGTTAAGCGGTTTAGATAAGTACATAGAAGCCAGACGCGGCAAAGATATTTTGATTGTGTTGCATCAAATGGGCAATCACGGGCCAGAATATTACAGAAGATACCCTAAACAGTTTGAAAAATTTAAACCTATGTGCATGACTGGCGAGCTACAAAATTGCACGCAACAAGAAATAGATAACAGCTACGATAACGCGATTTTGTATACTGATTATTTTTTATCAAACGTGATTGATTTTCTGAAAAAATACGATAACGACCGCGCAACTGCAATGTTATACGTGGCCGACCATGGTGAATCTCTAGGTGAAAAGGGTTTTTATCTGCATGCCGCACCGTATTTAATTGCACCAAAAGAGCAAACCCACGTGCCAGCAATTGTATGGATGGGCAAGCATTTTGATTACTCGCAGCAACAACTTTTACCTTATAAAGATCTTGCGTTGAGTCATGATGATTTATTTTGCACATTATTAGTTGCGTTTGAAATAGACGCAAAAATGTGCGCAGCAAAAGAAGAGGTGTTGATGCAAAATTTAGATTTCAAGAGCGTTTTAATGAAACAAGGTGCAATAAAAAAAACAGTTGCCAATTAACACAAATGCATAAAATTATTTGGTTTGATTAAGGAAAAAACAATGTCAAAAGCTAACAAATCAGCTCGTTACAGTAAACCAGTGATCATCTTGCATTGGTTAATGTTGCTATTAATGATTGGTGTTTATAGCTTTATTGAGTTGCGCGTTTTGTTTCCTAAAGGCACAGAGCCGCGCGAGTTGATGAAAACGATACACTTTATGTTGGGTCTTACCGTGTTTTTATTTGTGCTAATACGTATTTATTTCAGGCTTTTTAGTACAACACCAGCAATTGAGCCTGTGCCCAGCTTGTTAGTGCAATATGTATCAAAAGCCATGCATTTAGCCTTATACGCCTTGATGATAGCGATGCCAATTGCAGGCTGGTTAATATTAAGTGCGACTGGCAAACCGATTCCATTTTATGGCTTAGAGCTTCCGCCGATTGTCGCCAAAAATAAAGAACTTGCGGACAATATTAAAGAATTGCATGAAGCGGCTGGCAGCCTAGGCTATTTTTTAATTGCAGGTCACGCCTTAGCTGGTTTGTATCATCATTATATTAGGCGCGATAATGTGTTAACTAGAATGCTATTAAGTAAATCTAACTTAACAAACTGAATATTTACTTATTATGGGCATTGCAAGTATTCTGGCGCGGATGTGCTAATTTGGCCTCGCTCAATCCACATCATGACTTTAACGCGGTTATCTACGTGGCAAGCGTCTATGTAGCCAATCGCGCCGCTGGTTTGGGCTACGTAGCGCAGCACGGCTTCTTCTGAGTTAACCGAATAGGGCGGTAATATGCCGTTAAAGTATTGGCCGTTCCAGTAATCAATTTGTTTTTTAGGCAAGCTACCCAATACCGTCTGTGAAAATTGCTGTCTTAATGGATGTTCTGACCTTAAATTAACAGGCTTAATGCGCTGCCCTTTTGACCAATACAGTTGTTTGCGCCAGTAAATCAGACTTAGCTCATTATTTGCTATTTTTAGCTCATCGCTATTCACAATAACAGCAATAACAGGCGTATTGCTGTCTGCGCGTGCCAGCGGCAACACGCTAAACAGCAGCCCAATAATCAACAGTTTACGCATTAGAATAAGCATTAAAAAAACAGGGCAAAAGACGCGCTAAACCCACGCGGTGATTCTGGCAAACCTTCGCTGCCACCAGTGAATTCCAGTTTTAGTAATTGTGTTGGCTTCACCCGCAAAGTGGCCCCAACCAGCCAGCGTTCATTGGCATTTTCATTTGGGCGCTGCAAGGTCTCAAGCCGCGTAATCCAATACCAATCTTGTAAACCTAGGCTATTAAGCGGCACGGCTGTTTGCAAATAAGCGCCACTACCGCCATCACGGTTGCTGGTATTAAAGCGTTGAAAAGCCTCTGCGCTCACTTCAATATTTTTTATCGTTGTTACAACATCTAAGCCCAGCATGCGATAGCTGGCAGCATTCAAGCCTTGTTCACGAAAAGATAATAATGAAATACCAATATCGGATTGGTTTTTTAAACTAAGACGCAAACCACGCACATGCTCAAATTGCCGCTCTTCATCGTCTTGCTCTTGATCTTCTAGCAGCTCACCAAATAGTTTGTATTCACAAAGCACCTTTTTCTAATGGAATAGCACCATGTAGCATCACGCCGTTGGTTGCAGTAGGAAAAAGTTGTGTGGTTGCAAGCGGGCGCGATGTTGTCCACACTAATGGCGGCGCATGTAATAGATTCCAGCGACTATTGGGGGTTAAAAAACGGCCAGCACGAAAGTTAATTTTTTCAGATAAATTGTAATCAATATAAAAACGCTCTAGGTCGAGGCGACTTTCTTTGCGTGAAAAATTTTCATCATCATTCCATGCTAGTGGGCGTTCTAACTCAAGCTCACTAAAAAAACTCAAGCGACTGTCACCTGTCCAGGTTAATAGTAAACTCACCTCATTAATGGCGGCTTCGGCCTCTTGGTCTCTGTGCAAAGTAATGCCAGCGCTACTGTAACCACCTAGCTGAAAACCATCTAGCCAATTGGCATTTTCTTCCGCTAGCACAGGCTTGCATAGCAGTGTGGAGAGTACTAGACTTACAAAGATGACAATAAAGCTTTTTCGCATAATCAATTCCAAAGCCGCAGCATATTTGCAGCGTTATCTCGAAAGTTATGATTGTCTCATAACTGCCCAATATCAGCCTTAATATCCACTTGATAAAACGTCTTACGATTCGCCAATTGTTACTATTGGCCTTTTTGCTAGCAGGCTTATTGCCCGCTATGTTGGTGAGTTTTTTAAGTTTTTATCAAGCCAAAACAGCACTCAAAAAAGAAATCACGCGCGATTTACAAACCTTAAGCCAAACCGTTGCCAATAACGTGTCGCGCATGATGTTTGAGCGTACCCAGAATGTGGCTTCTTGGAGTCGGCTGGCGATTATGCAAGAGCTGCAAATCGACGATATTGATAAACACTTATCGACTTTTTTGCGAGAGTTGCAATTAAGCTATGGCGATGTTTATCGCACCATTTATGTGGTTAATACGCAAAGCAAAGTCGTTGCTTCTAGTAATCCGCGCCAGTTAAACCAAATTATTATCGCACCTGAATCTTGGTTTAGCGTTGGTGTGGGCGATAAGAAAATCGCTTTTTCTATTATTCAGAACGATATGCTGGCACTTTCGCAAGATGTGATAGAACCCAGTTCTAATCAAGTAATTGGGCGCTTGATAGCAGAATTTAATTGGCAACAAATACAACACTTATTAAGTTCGGCAGTGCAAAAACCATCATCAGTGGCCTTATTGGGCGAGCAAGGTAAGCCGCTGGCAGCCAGCACTAATTGGAACCAAAAAGCTGGCTATGAAATGCATGCGGTGAGTCAGTTTAGTATTCAGTCTGCCGCGCCAACTTGGCAAGTACGGGTAGAAAAATTGCATTCATTAGCAGTAGAGCCTGTGCACCGTTTGGGCTATATTTTCTTAGCGCTTTTAGCGAGCACACTGTTATTTGCAGCATTTTTGGTGACACCAATCGCACAGGCCATTACACAGCCGCTGGCTAAATTAACGTTATTTGTGCGTAGCTTTAAACAAGAGCAGTTAGCAGAAACGCCCAAAACTGGGCCGCCAGAAGTGCAAGAGCTAGCAATTGCTTTTGAAAATATGATGCAAGATTTAGCTAAAACGCAGGACAATTTAACGCGCGCCGCCAAGCTTGCGGTGGTAGGCGAAATGGCCGCAGCCATGAGCCACGAAGTGCGCACGCCGTTGGGCATATTGCGCTCATCGGCCGATTTATTGCTGCGCGAGCCTAAGCTGACTAAAGACGGAAAGGAAGTGCTGGGCTTTATTATTTCGGAAACCGAGCGGCTAAATAGGCTGGTTTCTACCTTAATCGATTCTGCACGCCCACGCCAGCCACAGTTTGTTGCCGTTGATTTGGCCGACCTAATCAAAAAAGTGATTGGTATGCTACGTGGGCAATCAGAGCCTAAAAAAATCACCCTTAATTTAGCGTTAAGTAAGCCGCTAATAGCAGAAATTGATCACGATCAAATCACTCAAGTCATCATGAATATCGTTTTAAACGCGATACAAATTTTGCCAATGGGCGGCCAAATATTTATTCGTTTATATCAAGAGCAAGATACTGCAATGATTGAGGTGGCTGATGATGGACCAGGCATTACTGATACCAATCAAGCGCATATTTTTGAGCCATTTTTTACCCAGCGTGCAGGCGGCGTTGGTTTAGGTTTGGCCGTGGTGCGGCAAATTGTGCAGGCACATAGCGGCGATATTCGCTATAGAAACAGCCAGTTTGGCGGCGCACAGTTTACAATCTCATTACCAACTCACAGAGTAACAACTTAACCCATGCAAAAACAATGCACTATTTTGGCGGTAGATGACGAACCGAATATGCGCCGTTTGCTGGAAATTAGCCTGCGCCAAGCTGGCTACAAGCCTTTGCTAGCAGCAGATGGCAATGAAGCGCTTGTGCAAATTAAAAACCAGCATATTGATTTAGTGGTGAGTGATTTACATATGCCCAGTATGAATGGGCTGACATTGCTGCAAGCGATTCGGCAAGAAAACGAGACGTTACCTTTTATTATGGTGACAGCATTGGGTGAAATTAAAACAGCCGTAGAAGCCATGAAACTGGGTGCCAGTGATTATATTTTGCGCCCATTTGATTTAGAAACGCTAGAAATTGCCATTGCAAAAGCATTAAGTACCAGGCGCTTGCAGCTTGAAAATACCTATTTAAAAACACATAACCATGCTGGGCTTATTGGTGCTGATTTTATTGGCGAAAGCGCACCTATGCTGGCCTTAAAACAGCTTATTCGGCAAGTGGCGCCAGAAAAAGCAACCGTACTGATTACAGGCGAAACAGGCACAGACAAAGAGTTGGTAGCAAAGGCCATTCATGCGGCGTCACTACGCAAAAATGGTTTATTTGTGGCGATCAATTGCGCGGCGATTCCAGCTGAAATATTAGAGTCAGAATTATTTGGCCACGAAAAGGGCGCTTTTACAGGTGCGATAAAAGAGCGTATTGGTAAATTTGAGCTGGCAGATGGCGGCACACTTTTTTTAGATGAAATTTCTGAAATGCCGATTCAGCTACAAGCTAAGCTTTTACGGGTATTGCAAGAAGGTGTTGTAGAAAAAATCGGCAGTAATAAATCATTAACTTTAGACGTGCGGGTGGTTGCGGCAACCAATCGTGACCCTTTACAAGCAGTAAAAGACGGCAAATTGCGTGAAGATTTATTTTACAGGCTGAATGTTTTTCAGTTAAACACTCCGCCATTACGCGAGCGCCCAGAAGATATTAAACGGTTGGTACAGTATTTTTTAGCGAAAAGCGGTACGCAGATTTCTGATGCAGCACTTATGCATTTACAGAGTTACGCTTGGCCAGGCAATGTGCGCGAGCTGGAAAATATACTAGAACGTGCCGCTATTTTGGCGGCTAAGCAGACTGTTTTACCGCAACATTTGCCTGCAGATATGACGCCTGTTGCTGATTCAGCCAGCAATTTTGTGGCATCTGAACAGCCATTTTCTATTCCGCAAATGACAGCGCAAATAGAAAAAAAATTAATCGTTGAAGCACTGGCTGCCAGCCACGGCAACAAATCCAAAGCGGCTAAATTACTAGAAATTAGTGAACGCTCACTTTGGTATAAGCTCGACCAACTTAACCTTAAATAATTGTCATCAAAAATTCATTTACTTGCCATTGACAATGTTACTTAACGTTGTTAAATTAACGATGTTAAGTAAAAAGTATAAGTAAATTATTTTAGTATGCCACCAAAACCTAAAACTGAGTTTGAGCGTCAACAACTGCGTACGTTAATTATGGATGCAGCGCGCGAGCTATTTGTTTCGCGTGGGGTAGAAGCGGTGACGATGCGTGAAATTGCTAAGCGAATTGGTTATTCTGCGACTAGTATCTATTTGCACTTTGCCGATAAAGAAGCCTTAATTCGCGCGATATGCGATACCGATTTTTTAGCGCTGGCCGATGCCTTAAAAAACAACTTGGTGATTACTGACCCCGTTGAGCGCATGCTGGCTTTTGGGCGTGGATATGCGCAATTTGCGCTTAATTATCCTAATCACTACCGCATGATGTTTATGACCGAACACCCACCCTGCGACCCTGAAATTTCTAGCGTGCAGCAAAACAATGCAGAGCAAGATGCTTATTTTCAGTTAAAAATAGTGGTTAATGAGGTGTTTTTAGCGGGTAAATTTAAGCCAGATTTAAAAGACTCTGAGCTGATTGCACAAACCGTTTGGGCGGGTATGCACGGCGTTTGCGCTTTGCAAATTAGTATGGCGAACGACATTTGGGTGAACTGGGCTGGCATTGAGCAGCGTTTGCAGATGATGCAATTAACCTTGATGCGTGGCCTGATGCGAGATTAATCATTAGCCAAATCTAAAATTAAACAAATCAGCAATTAATATGAATGTGAAAAATCTGAAAGCTAATATGCACTTAAAAATAAGCACCTTATTCATGATAGCAACGCTGCTTGTGGGTTGTGACAAGCCACCACAAGCCCCACCGCCACCACGGCCAGCTTTAGTTATGGTGGTTGGCCAAACGAGCATAGAGCGTGGCATGGTGTTGGTGGGTGAGGTGAAATCGCGCTTTGAATCTAACCAAGGGTTTAGAATCAACGGCAAAATTATTGAGCGTAAAGTCGAGGTTGGCAGTGTGGTAAAAAAAGGCCAAATATTGGCGCTATTAGATGCTGCAGATAGCAACTTAACGGCCGCTGCGGCATTCGCTAACGTCCGCGCAGCAGAAGCCAGTCATGCACTTGCCAGCGCAGAGGTAGAACGCCAGCGCATGTTATTTGATAAAAAATTTATCTCTGCTTCTGCGCTTGATTTGCGCGAAGCGGAGTTAAAAACTTCAGCCGCGCGTTTGCAACAGGTTAAAGCGCAAGCTGCGGTATCTAGCAATCAATCACGATATACCAGCTTAATGGCAGACAGAGATGGCGTGGTCACACAAATTCGCGCAGAGCCAGGCCAAGTGGTTGCGGCGGGTGAAATGGTAGCGCAAGTGGTTGATACGCAACAAGTGGAGGTGCTGGTTGCCGTGCCAGAATCGCGTGTAGCAGGCTTAAAAGTAGGAGATGCTGCTGTACTTAAATTATGGGCAAACCAATTATCAAATCCTAACAAAACCTATACAGGAAAAGTGCGCGAAATTGCACCAGCAGCCAGCTCGGCTACCCGCGCGTTTGATGTACGTGTGGCGATTTCAGATGCAGATGAAAATCTAAAATTGGGCATGACGGCTGGCGTGCGCTTTGGCAACGAAGAATTAACCGCAGATTTAATCGTACCTTCCAGCGCGCTGACCCAAATCAATGGCAAAACCAGCGTTTGGATTGTGGATAAAGCTGGTATTGTAAATCCACGCGCAGTGATAGCTGGCCAATTTACAGAAGATGGCGTGCTGATAAGCAGTGGTTTGCAGGCGGGTGAAATGGTTGCGATTGCTGGCGTACATACTTTAATTAAAGGTCAAAAAGTAAAACCAACACCACAGCCCGCGCCATCAGGGTTAACGCCATGACTGAATCAGAAAACCCTCAAAAAACTAGCTTTAACCTATCTGTTTGGGCATTAAATCATCAAAAATTAGTGTTGTATTTGATGTTAATGCTCACAGTTTCAGGCTTGTTGGCATACAGTAAATTAGGTCAATCTGAAGACCCGCCTTTTACTTTTAAGGTTATGCTAGTGCGCACCAGTTGGCCAGGGGCGAGTGCGATTGAAGTAGAGCAGCAAATCACTGATAAGCTCGAAAAAAAGTTACAAGAAACACCGCACTTAGATTACACCAGCAGCTATTCAAGGCCTGGTGAGTCTGTGATTTTTGTTGTGATTAAAGATGATACGTTTTCAGAAGACATTCCTGATATTTGGTATCAAATACGCAAAAAAGTGGGGGATATTCGCCACACTTTGCCACAAAACATTGAAAGCCTGACTTTTAATGACGAATTTAGCGATGTTTACGGCAGCATGTATGCGCTCACGGGTGATGGCTTTGATAATTTTGCATTAAAAAAACAGGCAGAAATCATTCGTGCGGAGTTGTTAACTGCCAAAGATGTGGCAAAGATTGATTTTTTTGGCGAGCAAAGACAGCGTATATATATAGAGTTATCTAACGCTAAGCTTTCTACCTTGGGGGTTAGCACCACCGCGTTAGTCAATACGCTGCAAACGCAAAATGCCGTTGTAAAAAGTGGCACGTTTGATTCATCTAATGAGCGCATTCGCATTGAGGTATCGGGCCGCTATAACACACTAGACAATCTGCGCAATTTAAGGCTGCGTGCCAATAATCAAGATTTTAGGCTGGGCGATGTAGCGCGCATTTATCGCGGCTATGAAAATCCGCCAAGGGACACCGTACGTTATAACGGCGCGGAGACTTTATTGCTGGGTATAAGCATGCGCGAGGGTGGCGATGTGATTGCGCTGGGGCATGAGCTGGACGCGAAAATAGCCCGTATTCAACAAAACTTGCCAGTAGGTTTAAGCTTTGAAACCGTGACAGCGCAACCTAAAATAGTTGCAAGCTCGGTCAACGACTTTGTTACTTCTTTAATTGAAGCCTTGGTGATTGTATTAGGCGTTAGCCTGCTATCTTTGGGCTTGCGCACGGGTATCGTGGTGGCAATCACTATTCCCGTTGTGCTGGCAGCCACTTTTTTGGTGATGCAGTTAATGGATATTGGTCTGCATAAAATTTCACTGGGCGCGCTGATATTAGCGCTGGGTTTACTGGTGGATGATGCGATTATTGCTGTAGAAATGATGTCTTCCAAAATGGAACAAGGCATGCAGCGCATGCAAGCGGCGGCTTTTGCTTATACCTCTACCGCCATGCCAATGCTCACAGGTACGCTGGTTACGGTTGCAGGCTTTTTGCCGATTGCAACTGCTGCAAGCTCTACTGGTGAATATACGCGGTCAATCTTTCAAGTTTCAGCCATTGCCTTAATTATTTCATGGGTAGCAGCGGTAATTTTTGTGCCGTATCTTGGCTATCATTTATTGCCCGATTACAGCAAAAAACCAACAGATTCTAAGCTTAAAATTTGGCTTAAAAATAGGGTTAAGTTAACGGCTAAAAATGATGAAAATCATCATCACGATATTTATAACAGCGCATTTTATAGCCGTTTTCGTTCATTAGTCACCACTTGCGTGCGCTATCGCAAAACCGTGATTGCGATTACTTTTATCTTATTTGTATTATCCATATTAGGTTTCGGTAAAGTGCAACAACAGTTTTTCCCAGATTCAACGCGTTTGGAATTGGTGGTAGATATGCGTATGACAGAGGGTGCGACTTATCTGGCAACGAATAACGAGGTGAAAAAATTAGAAACTTGGCTACGCGCTTGGAATCAAAAAAATAAAGGCATTGATAACTTTGTGGCTTATATAGGCACAGGCGCGCCACGCTATTATTTGCCTTTAGATGTTCAGTTGCCGCACCAAGGTTTTGCACAATTTGTGATATTAAGTAAAGATTTGCAGGCACGCGAAGCCTTACGCGGCGAATTATTGAGTTTATTTGAGCGTGATTTTCCAGCACTAAGAGCTTCAGTGTTGCGTTTAGAAAACGGCCCGCCAGTGGGATTCCCAGTGCAATTTAGGGTGGATGGCAGCGATATCGCACAAATCCGCCAGATTTCACACCAAATCGCAGACGTGATGCGCGCAAACCCTAATTTAGTAAATGTGCAATTGGGCTGGGAAGAGCCTAGCAAAGTGATTAAAGTGAGCATAGATCAGGCAAAAGCCAGATTGTTGGGCGTCAGTTCGGTGGATGTGGCCAATGTGTTAAATGCGGCCTTAAGCGAGCTGTATATCACCGAATTTAGAGAGGGCAATGAGCGTATTGATTTGGTGGCACGTGGTGCAGAGGTAGAACGTACACAATTATCGCGTCTGCCCAATTTGATGATTAATGTGCAAAATGGCAGCGCAACTCAATCTGCCGTACCTTTAGCGCAACTGGCAACGATTACTTCTGAGTTTGAAGAGGGCGTGATTTGGCGGCGTAACCGCGTGCCATCCATTACAGTGCGCGCGCATTTGCGTGGTAATTTGCAAGCACCTGTCGTTTCTGCGCAAATAGAAGAAAAACTCAACACCATTAAAGCCAATTTGCCAGTTGGTGTAACCGTTGAAACAGGTGGCGCTGTAGAAGAGTCGGCTAAAGGCGGCGCATCGGTAGCCAAAGGCGCGCCTTTATTTTTAGTGGTGGTGTTAACACTATTAATTTTGCAGTTACAAAGTTTTTCGCGCGTATTTTTAGTCTTGCTTACCGCACCATTGGGTTTAATTGGAGTCACAATTGCATTGTTGCTGTTTGATAAGCCATTTGGTTTTGTGGCGATGTTAGGCACTATTGCCTTATCCGGCATGATTATGCGTAATTCGGTGATTTTAGTGGATCAGATTGATCAAGACAAAGCCAGCGGTTTGCCGGCTTGGCAGGCGATTGTAGAATCGACCATACGCCGCTTTAGGCCGATTGTGCTAACGGCAGCAGCAGCCATATTGGCGATGATACCGCTAACACGAAGCGTATTTTTTGGGCCAATGGCTGTAGCGATTATGGGCGGTTTAGCAATTGCCACCATTTTAACTGTGCTATTTTTGCCTGCATTGTATGCGGCATGGTTTAGGGTTAAAGTACCTGAAAGCACTTAACTGATAGGCTTAAGTAGTTAAGTTATAATTAAGTTTAAATTAATGAGAGTTAACATGATACAAACAGCAGAAACGAAAACGGCGCAAAATAAAACAGCAAGTGAAGTTGCTCGCTTTAACATGCCTCGCGAAATCGCGAGATTTAATATGATAGAACAGCAGATTCGCACTTGGGAAGTACTAGATCCAGTGGTGTTAGCACTATTAAATGAAATTCCGCGCGAACACTTTGTGCCAGCAGAATATCAAGGCCTTGCTTTTGCCGATATTGAAATCCCCATCGGTGCAGGTCAAACTATGCTTAGCCCCAAATTAGAAGGTCGTATTTTGCAGGCATTGGGTGTGCAAAAAACGCACAATGTGTTGCACATTGGAACAGGCAGCGGCTATGTGACAGCACTGCTAGCAAGCTTGGCGAAGCACGTGACTTCTGTTGAAGTTAATGCTGAAATTAGTGCAAAAGCGGCTAAAAGTCTTACTCAACAAGGTGTGCAAAATGTCACCCTAATGGTGGCAGACGGTGCATTAGGCCTGCCGAATCAAGCCCCGTTTGATTTAATCGTCTACACCGCTTCTTCACCAATAGAACCACCAAATGTGCGTCATCAGTTGGCGATTGGTGGTGCATTATTGATTATTTTAGGCACAGGCCCTGCCATGCAAGCCACCTTGATTCAACGCTTTTCTGAAGCTGGTTTTAGGCAAGATGTGTTGTTTGAAACGTACGTGCCAGAGTTGGTTAATGCACCGCAAGCCACTACTTTTGAGTTTTAATATGTCATTTAAGCCGCTTATATTAAAAGTGTTTTTATTAAGTGCACTATTGCCAGTAAGCTTGCATGCACAAGACAAAGCACTGAGTTTGTTGGACATTTATCATCAAGCCTTAGCGCGCGACCCTGTATTGGCTTCTGCATTAAGTAGCAACAAGGCCGCCCAAGAAATTATTGAGCAAGGCAAAGCCTTGTATAGGCCCACAGTTGGTTTTAGTGCAGGTATTACAGCGACCAGAAGTAATATTGCATTTAACAATGTACAGTCAAATTTTCCTCGCGTAGAGGGTGGTGCTAGCTTTGAGGGCTACAACTATGGCCTAGAAGCGCGCCAGCCGATATACCGGCAACAAAATTTAGTGCAAATCAATCAGAGTTACACCCAAGTGAGTATTGCCGATAAACAATACCATTTAAGCCAGCAAAATTTGATTTTGCGCACCACTCAGGCTTATTTTAATGTGCTGATTGCGCAAGACCAGATTGAATTAATTAAGGCGCAAAAAACGGCTATTTTAAGCCAGCTAGAACAAGCTAAAATTACGTTTGAAGTAGGCACCGCGACCATTACCGATGTAAACGAAGCGCAAGCACGCTTTGATTTAATTGTGGCGCAAGAGATTGCGGCTGTAAATGCCTACCAAATTGCACAACACGAAATTGAGCAAATTACAGGCGAGCTACCTGCAAAATTAGCCACGGTTAAAAGTGATATTCAAGTTAATCAACTGAATCAGCGAATGCAAAATCTATTGGATGTTGCGCAAAAAAACAACCTGAATATTGCCATCCAGCAAGACACTTTAAAACTGGCAGAACAGGATGTTGCGTTTAATAAGGCAGCGCATATGCCAACTTTAGATGCGGTGGCCAACTATACCGATAATTACACAAACGGCGGCTTAAACGGGTTTGGTAACGAATTTGACAGCACTAGTATTGGTTTGCAGCTACAAATCCCACTATATCAGGGCGGCGCAATTAGCTCGCGTGTGCGCCAAGCTATATTAAATCAACAAAAAGCCAAGGATGATGTTGAAATTGCGCGTCGCCAAACCGATTTAGATACCCAACGTGCATTTTTAAACTTAAGCAGCAGCATCGCGCAAATTAAAGCGCTAGAGCAAGCATTAATCAGTAGCCAAAGTCAGTTAGATTCAACCAAATTAGGCTATGAAGTGGGCGTGCGTATTAGTGTGGATGTGCTTAATGCCCAGCAGCAACTGTTTTCTGCCAAACGCGATTTATTGCAAGCGCGCTACAATTATTTGGTGAATATAATCCGTTTAAAATCGGCTACTGGCGTGGTGGCAGAGGTTGATCTGCAAGATATTAATCAGCAACTGGTACTGGCTGAATAGTATGAACGCTATCCACAACATTGCCAAAATCGAGCTGAGTCAGCTTGTCATTATTGATATGCAAACTAAGCTTATTAATGCCATGCAGCTAGATGCCATGCAAGCGGTGATTAAAAATTGTGGAATTTTGGCGCAAGCGGCTATTTTGCTTGCTGTGCCAACTATTGTTACAGAACAATACCCGCAAGGTTTGGGTGAAACTTTGCCAGAGATTAAACAATATATTGGCGCAAATAAGCCTATAGAAAAAACCGCTTTTTCAGCGGCTGGGGTGCCTAAATTTAACCAGCAATTACATCGTGACCAATCGCAAATCATATTGGTAGGCATGGAAGCACACATTTGCGTGCTACAAACCGCGCTAGATTTAATCAAAGCCAACAAACAGGTTTTTGTGGTGGAAGATGCGATTATTTCGCGCAATCCAATCAATAAAGCCAACGCAATTGCCCGTATGCGCGATGCGGGTTGCATCATCACCAATACAGAATCTGTGCTATTTGAGTGGTTAACTAACGCGCAACATTCAGCTTTTAAAGCCATTTCTCAGCTTATTCGATAGCGGCTTGCAGTGAACTGGAAACTAATCATTTGTTTAATGTTGATTGGTTACGGAGCTTATCAGCATTTTTCAAATAGCCCGATTACGCATCAATCTGGCGTTTTAGCCAGCCAACAGCCTGTTCAAAATAATGCCAATCAATCTCCATTTGAATTAAATGGCTATACGATTAAGCCGCTGCAAAATTTTGAAATTAAAGCCCGTGTTTTATCTGCCGAGCACTATAGCTTTGACCGTGAGGCAGATTTAGCACCAGTGGATTTGGCATTGGGCTGGGGTACTATGTCGGATGAATCGGTATTAAAACAGATCCGTATATCGCAATCAGGTCGGTTTTATTTTTGGCATGTAGATACATTCCCCGTGTCGCGCGATGTGATTGAAAGCAGCAGCGCCAATATGCACATGATTCCAGCCAATCGCCAAATTGAAAAGACACTTAAAGCTATTAAAGCAGGTCAGCTGGTGAACATTAGTGGTTATTTGGTTGAGGCAAAATCTGCAGATGGCTGGCGCTGGAAAAGCTCTTTAAGTCGCACTGACACTGGTAATGGGGCGTGTGAATTAGTTTATGTTAAAGCGATAACAGTAAATTAATGCTGTAAATGCGCGGCAATAAGCTGCATCGTTCTGAGTGTAGCTCCCGTTGAGGCTTGGGTAAAATTCAAGCTGGCATGCTGCATCTTGGCTCTTTTTTCGCTATGGTCGCGCAAATACTCAATTTTTTCGCACAACTCATCAACGTTTCTAACTTGTATTGCTGCACCCGCACGTACCGCATTTTTGGTGGCTTCAGCAAAATTATAGGTGTATTTGCCAATTAAAATCGGTTTGCCCATGCTTGCGGCTTCAATCAAATTTTGCCCACCAAATTTAAGCAAGCTGCCACCCACAAAGGTAAAGTCGCAGGCAGCATAATAGGTAAATAACTCGCCCATGCTATCGCCTAAAACCATTTTTACATTTTGATTGATAGGCGCTGTTAATTGGCTGCGTCTCAAATAGTTGATGCCTGCATCTTTAATCAACTGCTCTACTTCATCAAAGCGCTGCGGGTGGCGCGGTACGATAATTGTTAGTATATTCAAATCTTTTACCGCGTCTAATATTAGCGCTTCCTCTCCCTCACGGGTGCTGGCCGCTAAAAATATCAATTGCTCACCCAATAATGTGCGCAGTTTTAAGCCCAATTCTGCCGCATTTTCTGGCGGTTTTACATCAAACTTAATATTGCCAGCAACCAACACGCTAGGCGCGCCTAATATTTGTAAACGGGCGGCATCTTCAGTTGTTTGCGCAGCAATTGTGTTTAAACTTTGCAAACCTTGTGCGATTAATTTCCCCAATTTTGCATAACCTGTGGCAGATTTTTCTGAAAGGCGCGCGTTGAGTAGTAATAACGGAATATCGCTTTTTTTGCATGCCGCAATTAAGTTAAACCACAATTCGGTTTCCATTAACAAACCAATCTTAGGTTGAAAGTGTTTCAAAAAGCGCTGCACCGCAAACGGCAAATCATAAGGTAAATAAACACGCTGAACGCTATTGTCAAAAAGCTGCTCGCTGGTTTCGCGCCCAGTGGGGGTGGTGTGCGTCAATAAAATCTGATGGTTGGGATATTGCGCTTGTAGTGCTTTAATTAGCGGCTCTGCCGCGCGCGTTTCGCCCACCGATACGCAATGCAGCCAAATAACAGATTTTGTAGGTTTAAATTGATAAAAACCGAATCGCTCACGCCAATGTTGTCGGTAAGCTGGCTGCTTAATGCCACGCCACCATAATTTTAGTGGTACAAAAGGCAACACTACATACAACAAAATGGAATATAAAAATCGATTCATACTGCATTTTCTCACAATTTAAGCGCAATGTTTTGCGGCTTTATTTATGCACACACATACTGACTTTTTATGCGACTTATTTATTTTATTTATTATCAATACAAGTCAGTAAACACTCACCACAACTCAACGCAAATACTGGCCTCGTTTTGCGAGAAAACACACCAAAATGGTGCAAAAATGAGTGAAAAAATAGGGTTGACGAACACAAAATAAAGGCATAAATTTGCATCCAGTGCACAATATGTTGTGTTTAAGCAGAATATTTTTCGTAAAAACGTAGTTAAGTGCTTTGTGAAATAAATGCTTAATTAATTAAATCAAAGAGTTAAGTAATTACATTGTTTTTGCAGTCACTAATACAAGTATTAAATACCAATTAAGTAAAAAAATTTAGGGAGTAAACCATGCTAAAAGTCGTTGAACCAGCAAGCAAATTATCTGAAAACGTCACAATTGAAATTCCACTTCAATCGGTGTCGTTAGATATTTGGGATAAAAAATACCGACTGAAAGCAAAAAATGGTGACCATGTAGATAAAAACATGGATGACTCTTATTCACGCGTTGCGCGTGCGTTGGCCGATGTAGAAACCACAGAAGAAAAACGCCATGAATGGCATGAGAAATTCCTATGGGCATTGCGCCGCGGTGCGATTCCCGCAGGTCGCATTACCTCAAACGCTGGTGCGTTAGAGCATAAACCAGCGACTTCAACGATTAACTGCACGGTTTCTGGCGTGGTTGAAGACAGCATGGATAATATTTTAGGTAAAGTGCATGAAGCGGGCTTAACCTTAAAAGCAGGTTGTGGTATTGGTTACGAGTTTTCAACTTTGCGTCCAAAAGGCGCGTTTGTTGCAGGCGCGGGTGCTTACACCAGTGGCCCGTTATCTTTTATGGATATCTACGACAAAATGTGTTTCACCGTATCTAGCGCAGGTGGGCGTCGTGGTGCGCAAATGGCCACATTTGATATCTCTCACCCTGATGTTACCGATTTTATTAAAGCCAAACGTGAAAATGGCCGTTTGCGCCAATTTAACTTGTCATGCTTAATCACCAAAGAATTTATGGAAGCGGTAAAAGCCGATGCCGAATGGAAATTGGCTTTTCCTGTGACAGAAAAAGAAGCGATTATTGATGGCCTAAATACCAATGACGAGTTGCAAGTGGTATGGCGCGAGTGGCCAGTTAAAGGTAAATACCTCACCAAAACTGAGGGTAAAGATGCGGGCAAAGTAGCTTGTCGCGTGTACAAAATTATTAAAGCGCGCCGTTTGTGGGATGTAATCATGAGCAGCACTTACGATTTTGCTGAGCCAGGTTTTATTTTGATTGACCGCGTAAACGAAATGAACAATAACTGGTTCTGCGAAAATATCCGCGCCACTAACCCTTGTGGTGAGCAACCATTGCCGCCTTATGGCGCTTGTTTGTTGGGCTCAGTCAACTTAACCAAATTTGTTAAAAAACCATTCACAGACGAAGCCTATTTTGATTGGGCAGAGTACCGCGAAGTAGTGGCGATTTTCACCCGCATGTTAGATAACGTGGTTGAAATCAACGGCTTGCCACTACAACAACAACGCGATGAAATCGCGCGCAAACGCCGTCATGGCATGGGCTATTTGGGTTTAGGCTCATCACTCACCATGATGAAAATGAAATACGGCGAAGAAGATTCACTTAAATTTACCGATGAAGTCACCCGCATGATGGCGGAAGTGGGCTGGGAAGTGGGCGTTGAATTGGCGACAGAAAAAGGCGCCGCGCCGATTATGGAAGAAAAATTTGAAATCACGGCCGATATGCTGGCAAAACGTCCAGAAATGGCAGCAGATGGTATCAAGGTTGGCCAAAAAGTGGCGGGTAAAGTGCTGCTGGGTAAATACAGCCGCTATATGCAGCAGTTTCCAGAAGGTTTGCGTAACCAAATCGCTGCTAAAGGTGTGCGCTTTACGCACCATAGCTCAATCGCGCCAACTGGCACAATATCATTGAGCTTGGCTAATAACGCCAGCAACGGTATTGAGCCATCATTTGCGCATCACTATGCACGCAACGTGATTCGCGAAGGCAAAAAATCCAAAGAGAAAGTCGATGTATTCTCTTATGAGCTATTGGCCTACCGCGAATTGGTGAATCCAAACGCCATGCCATTTAGCGATAAACCAGAAGAGCAATTGCCAGATTACTTCTTGGATTCTTCCACCATCATGGCAAAAGCCCATGTGGATATTCAAGCCGCCTCACAAAAATGGATTGATAGCTCAATCTCAAAAACCATTAACGTGCCGACGGATTATGATTTTGAAGACTTCAAAAATATTTACTTATACGCCTACGACAAAGGCCTAAAAGGTTGTACGACTTTCAGGTTCAATCCTGAGGCTTTCCAAGGCGTGTTAGTGACAGAGAAAGACTTAGAGAATACCACCTACAAATTCACGCTGGAAGACGGCACCGAGCTAGAAGTGAAGGGCAACGAAGAGATTGAGTATGACGGCGAAATCCATAGCGCAGCCAATCTTTACGATGCATTAAAAGAAGGCTATTACGGAAAATTTTAGAATGGATTAATCCCCTCGCCCCTTGCGGGAGAGGGCTAGGGTGAGGGGTAAACCTCTCAAACTTAAGCCCAAATAGGAGAAACAAAATGGCAGTGAAAATTGAAAAGAAAATTACAGGCTACGCGCTTGTAAATGAGCAAGACAAAATCGACGCAGCGGCAAAGGCGACTGAATTAAAAGACTTAAATGCAAAAATCGTGCAAATCGGCGAGCCGCTAGACCGCCCGGAAAAAATCACAGGCAGCACCTACAAAGTGAAAACGCCAGTGACTGAGCATGCACTTTATATCACCATCAATGATGTGGTGATGAATGAAGGCACACCGCAAGAGCACCGCCGCCCGTTCGAGATTTTTATCAACTCCAAAAACATGGATCACTTTCAATGGATAGTCGCCCTCACCCGCGTCATGTCTGCTGTATTCCGCAAAGGTGGCGATGTAACGTTTTTGGTGGAAGAGCTTAAAAGCGTATTTGAACCAAGCGGTGGCTACTTTAAAAAAGGCGGCAAATTTATCCCTAGCTTAGTGGCAGAGATTGGCGAAGTAGTAGAGCAGCATCTACAAGAAATCGGCATGCTAAAAAAACCAGGCTTAGATGAACATCAACAAAAGCTAGTGGATGATAAAAAAGCCGAATACTTAGAAAAAAGCGCATCATCTGGCGGTGAAATGAACGCAGAAGGCTTTCCAAAAAACGCATCACTTTGTAAAAAGTGTAATGTTAAAGCCAGCATTATTATGGATGGGTGTTTGACTTGCTTAAATTGTGGTGAGAGTAAGTGTGGCTAGTTAAGGTGAAAAAGCCAAATTTTTTGGCTGTGCGACACCCCATAAGCGACTAGTTCTACCCCATAAGTCGCTAGCATCAACCGCATAAAGCGCTAGTAAAAAGCCTGATAACTCAGGCTTTTTATGTATTTGTCGATATATGCTGTAATGGATATAGGAAATTACAGAATGAACTTTACCCAATATGATCTTGGTCAATTAAGCTCAGGACAGACTGTTGAAATAACACTATCTGGAAGTGCAGCAAATGTTAGGTTAATGGATTCATCTAATTTCAGCAGCTTTAAGTCTGGGCGACAACACCGATATTACGGCGGTTTAGTAAAACAATCTCCTCATCGCATAACGGTTCCCAATTCCGGTCGTTGGTACGTAGCTATCGATATGAATGGTCTTCGTGGAACAGTTCGCTCCTCTGTTCGTGTACTTCCAGGAGCCCTTCCTACCGCCCGCTCTTTACCTCTCGCAAGTGTACCAAGTTTGGTACAAAGAGATGAGCCTCCAGGCCTTGATTCAATAGTTCGGGAACATGACGTTTTTATATCACATGCATCTGAAGATAAAGATATTGTAGTCAGACCGCTGGCAGAAGCTCTAGTCGCAGAGGGTTTAAACGTTTGGTACGATGAATTTGAACTGCGTATCGGAGACAGTTTACGAAGAAAGATAGATCAGGGCCTTGCAAATAGTCGTGTTGGACTAGTCGTTCTTTCACATTCTTTTATTGCAAAAGGATGGACTAATTATGAACTTGATGGAATCGTTACTCGGTCAGTTTCAGGTGAGCAAGTATTGCTTCCTATTTGGCATAATATTTCTAAACAGGAAGTAGTTGCATATAGTCCGTCGTTGGCTGATAAAGTTGCACGTAGTACAGCAACACATACAGTCGAAGAAATTGCGAAAGAAATAGCTGAGCTGATTAAAAGTAAACAATAGAAATTATAAGCAATTCGCGCTCAACTTAAGTGTAAGTGCCCGCATAACGTGCAACTAATAGCCTGATAAGTCGCAATTGAATATGAGGCCCTACTTACAGGCTTAGTTATAAACCCATAAAATGTGGGCGCAACCTCAGTAGGTAACTAGTTGCGCCACATAAATGGCTATTAACCAATCTATAAAAGACTAGCAGATGCTATTACTAAATCACAGGGATGAGAAATAGAATAGGTAATTTGTATGTTAAATTGCATCGAATATTGACCCACCTAGCATAGAAATATGCATCTAAATTTGACCCACGTAACGATACTAGACTGCTCACAACCTGAGCAGGAGAATAGGAGTGATCGACGTGGCGATATTAA
>JAKFVD010000007.1 GCA_021732365.1 Methylotenera sp.
TTAATATCGCCACGTCGATCACTCCTATTCTCCTGCTCAGGTTGTGAGCAGTCTAGTATCGTTACGTGGGTCAAATTTAGATGCATATTTCTATGCTAGGTGGGTCAATATTCGATGCAATTTAACAGATAGTTTTTATCTGTTGGTTCATTGGCATGGTTCTCAGGCCGAAAGCTTTCAATTTCATATGCGACATAGGAATAACTCGGCATTTCTCCATTAGTGACATTTGCCAGCCGAAAACTGGTGATGCCAGACCGAAGCTTTTCAATCTGCCATTCGGTAAATTGAGGTTCTTCTTCGTTTTTTATTTTTTTGGATGACGTCATTATTATTGCAGATCCTCAAGAGGTTTTCAGGTGGAAACCCTGAAAGCTGCCGCCTTACCATTGCTACATTCAATGGAGGCGGCGCAATGTTTATTCGATTACAAAATCCTTTATCTGGCCGTCCAATGACATATGAGTCATTGGATAAGCATAGAAAACCTAAGTTTATTATCAAACCACTAGAACTAACCCCATTCCGCTGCAAAGTGGCGGATGGTATTCAGTTAACAATCGCGGTGGTTTTAGGTATTGCTTGTGTTTTAGATATTCTGAATCTTCCTGAATATTTTGTCGAGCCTGTCTTTAAAATCATCGCGCCAGCGTTGATTGCTTGTTTTATTTTAGGTTGGATGTTTCGTGATCTGCTAAAGCGCAATACAAAAATCGTGATGACGACTGAGACCATCAGCGTCCGTCACTGGTACGGATGGTTGCGTTATAAACGCAATCTGGAACACCAGTTTGTGTTGCTCAATCACGACAAGACGCGCGAGGAACAGCAACGTCATGAACTTCAAACTCGAAGAGCTTCTACCAAAGGTAAGGTCATTCAAAAGAAAACCTATTACGGACAGTCCTTTCATATCGTGCTGGTCTATGCCGGGCATCGTAGAGATTTACTGACGGTGTACGGCCAAAAAGAAGCTATCGCCATTGTGACGCGGTTGCAGTATTGCGACCGGCGATTGAATGAAGCGATGAACATTGGCAGTGGGGGACAAACGCCAGACGAAGAGTGGGATGACGCAGCAGGAGGATTACATCATGAATAGTTTATTGACACAGGCCATTGTTGGATGGGTGTTAATTTATATCGTTTTGATGATTGTGCTGGATGGGTATGCGTTTTTGAAGTGGTTGATTGGTTTATTAGTTATGACGGTTCAATGGTCTTTACAAGCGTCATATCGGTGTTTTTTACGCTTTCTTATCTGGTCTTTAGGCCAGTTGAGAAAGGGTGGTTTGAAAGTTTCTGGTTTATGTAGGTCGTGGTGGCCTGTGATGTTTCAGGCGTCCATGACTTACATGAAACTGGTTTGGTATTACCTGATAAAAGGCCGCAAGGAGTTTGCCAGCTTTGCTGATTATTTAAAAGATTGGAGTGAGTTTAGACAAGATCAGGATAACGGTCAGTCAGATGCTAAAGATTTCCGACAACCGCCAGGTTCAGCCTATGTGCAGGCTTTGGAAATTCTGGGTTTAGCTGATCAGCCAGACTTCACTTTAGCAGATTTAAAAAATCAACTGCGCAAGCTGCGGGCGATTGTGCATCCTGATAAGGGGTTTCCTAACAGGGTCTTTTTTCAACAAATCCACGATGCTTTTGCCATCGTTAAGCAGGAAAGGAATTGGTCATGAGTATCCATGAAAAAAGTAATAAACCAGAACAACTAGAATTAGAGATTTATTACCGGACGGATTTTCTATCAGCCGATGTGAAATATAGGGCTTTAGTAGAAGACGGCATAAAGAATCTTAGGTCACAAAATCATCTATCGGACTGCACAAGGCCTTGGGCTTTATCTTACATTGAAGCGGAGATATTTGAAATTGATCCTGAACTTGTTCCCGCACTTTATTGGGGATATGAACGTTATGAAAGTCTGGTGGGCTCGTTTGATGCGTATTTCGGAGCGTATAGGGAACAGGAACGTATTGATTACGCTAAATACTATCGCGGTGATTTAGAGAATGAGATGCAGACTGCAATTAACTTTATGGAGGATGCTTGTCTACTGCCATCGTTGCAGTGTTTTGGATGGGTATTGAAGATTTATGCGGCGGGATTGAGGGGTGGGCTTTTTCACAACGCTAGCCATCATTAAAATTTATAATGGGAAATTATTTCTAATATAGTCTGATATTGTTTTGAATTGTTGATTGAGCCAATTAGAAATCTGAGTTTTTATTGGAATTGGGATTTTTTTGGAGTTTTGATTATTAGGATTATCTTTTTTGACTTTCTTGTAATCAGTCTCTTGAGATTGGAATGCATCATAAGCTTCTAAATCAAAAGGCCCTATGGTCACAATATTTTCTATAGGTATTATCATTTCAAAGCTAAAAGTATTGTTCTCACCGGCGTCTTTTGTGAGCCTCTCCAATACTTCATTATAAAATGTGTTGTAACAAACCGTTCCATCATCACTGCTTCTGAAACCACTCATCATTAACTGCATTCTAAATGAGCTTAAAGTTTTTTCAGGTAGACCAGTTTCCACAATTGTACCAACATAAACTTTGGAGTTATTTAAATTAACCTGTATTGGACTGAGTAAATAGCCGCTTTGAAATATGAATAGTTCCAATTCATCGGTTATTGTTTTTAAGTTATATTCAAATAAAAGGTCACCCTTATTAAAAAATTTCATTGAAACGTTATTAATTAAATCAAGACACTTATTCCAAATGGGGGTTGCTGCACCAATTATTAATGCCCACACGCATATGATGACAATATCAGCCCTTATGCGAGAGGATGCTTCTGGTAATAGTGCTCCTCCAGGTCTTGGTTGCTCAAGAAGAGATCTTAGATAACCGTCATGTATCCATGAGAAAAAATCGGTATATGGTGAGTAGTGCTCTTTTAAAGTAAAGTGCAATCCACCAGCTGCAATTGAAAATAAAAAGCCATAAAATGCAGCTTGATAATACAAGCGTTGGGTTTCTGCGCGGGATGAACTATATTTTAGAGGAGTAAAGTTACTGACAAAAATAAAGCCGCCAATAAGCGGCAATACAAATAAAAGCCCGATGTCCATAATTAGGGAATCGTATTATCTGTTTCTAGTAGGCTCAATGAAATAATTAAGCTTTTTTAGAATTATGATATCTCTCAGCAATTCTATTCAAAATCGCAAGATTTTTTTGAAATTTCTCTGTTTGAGCTAAAGCAGCTCTATTAATGATTAGTTTGCCAGAATTTAAGTGCGTGACTACATTCGAAAAATCACGTTTAGCTTCTACAATAGACGCTTTATCTTCCATTACTGTACCTTCTTCAATCGTTGAAAACATTGACATTTTGAACCCTTCGAAGTCTTCTTATGACTAAGCTAACAGCTTAAATTTCTTTAGTCAAGTTACTTGCTATAATTATTTAAAGTATTGAGATAGTTGGATATTTTGAATTAAAAAAAGTTCTTATTTTTATTTTGACGTTGGATATTGTCCGTAAGGATAATACGTGAAAATTAATCTCATTTACTCCAAAACACATGAACCTCCCGATACCCAGTTTCAACAGTAAACACATCCCCATTCATCTCCATATCCCGCGCCATGGCTTCATAGTCGATGTAGTATTGCAAGTGCGAAGGGATTTCTGAAGTTTCCTCGGTCAATTCCTGCGCGTAGTCGCCCAGTGAAGCGTAACAGCCGCAATAGTTGTTCTCAGCCATTTCTCTTGCTTCTTCCAGATCATTGAAGTGACTGAGCAGTGCGCTACCGAAATTAGGGTATTCTTGGATAAAGCTTGCAATGTCATGTGCCGCCTCAAGTCCGGCGTATTCACCCAGATGGTAATCGCCAAAGCCCTCAAAGTCATGAATGGCATATTCTTCTGCGTCGCTGACGGGTGAAGACGATAGCAGGGTGTTGATCTGCTCCTGCATTTCAGCAACTTCCAATGTTGCATCAACCCAGATGCCGTGAAGGTATCCCGCGTTATAGGCGGCCAGGTCTGCCACATAAATTCTAATGTCATCTTTGCCTAAGGCTTGGTTGTTGTCAGTCGTCATTTTGTTTCTCCTTGTTGATCGTTGCGATGTGATCCGATCACCATGGGGAATAAGCGGCATATTCAATGGGACGCCCACAGCTGCACAAACGCAGTGCGGAAGCGCGGACGTGGCGAAGCCTTTACCTGTTGAATGGGTTGCGACCCATGGCAGGATGTTTACTCGCTTTACGGTCAATCTCACACAGGGGAAACAGGCGAGCGTGACGAAGCCATCTCAATTTAGATGAGCACGAATAATCAGAACGCTTGGTCGGTTTAAAGCGGACTCCTCGAAACTGGGTTGAGGATGCAGCATTGGTCTTGTCTGGTTAGAGGGCAGCCCCTGCCCGTCCTTTTGGCGCGTTTATGGCGCAGGCATTCATATATCAGCAAGTGGTGAGCACTCCTTCTCTGGCGTTACGGCCCTTAACGGGTGCAGACATTCATTCTTGCGCAATTACGGCCCTTACAAAGGTCGTGAAGGCACGGCCTCCAAACTGAAGGAGGACAAGATGAAAAGCTACATTACAACGATTGAGGAATTGAAAGGCAAACCGAAAAGCGAACTGAATGCAATCTTTCGCAAGGCTGCGGAAGTGGTGGCTTCGGGTAAGGTTTCACCGCAAGCCCGTAAAGACGCGAAGCGGACGGTCGAAAATATCAGACGGATTCTTTCCCACTGATGTTCAACAGGATAAGGATAATGAATAGATCATACTAGCCCCTTGGGGCTAATATGGCTGCGTTTAAAAAGTGATACAGTGATTAATTGCAAGGCTATAATAAACGTTAAATCAATTATTTAATTCTAATAAAAAGGATTTGATATGCGCGCACCAAAACTTTCAGCTTTGTTCTTGACAATGGTTCTGGCGATAGGTGTTGCGGGCGCGGCGCAGGCGGCTGATATTGGTGAGTGCGGAACACCAGAGGTGATAACGGCGAAGCTCAAGGCAGAGGGTCAACATTCTCTGGCTGCCGCAAATAGAATAGAAAGTCTTGGCGGACAAGGGAAAGTTATAAGTGCCATGATATTCACCACAAATGATGATCGTTCAGTTGGATACATTCTTAAAGCTGATAAACCATTAGGTGATAAAGCAAGTTCAATTTGTATTTATAACCGCATGGCAAATGTTCGTATTTTTGATGCTCGTAAGCCAGGTGTTAATCCTCAAACCCTACTTAAGGCTACGGATGCAGATGCGCTGCGCAAGTGCGGTGAGTTAGTACGCGATAAAATTGTTTCACCCGGAAGCTGCGGACCATTAAATGATATGATCCGTCGAACTGAGCCAATAGGTGATCGTGTAATGCTTCAAGCATTTAATGTTAAAAAACAAGCTGATGGTACATATGCACCTAATGGTGTTCTTACTACAGTTTCTGCTAATCTAAGTGTCTCAAGTGCCGACTTTCAAGATAATGTAAAAAAAATAGTAAGTGGTATTCGGTATAGCTCGCTTCCAGAGGGAGCAACGGTATTAGATTCAACTTTGGTCTATGCCCAGTATACGGATTACGGTTTGGCTTTCTTGGAATAAGGTCCAAGTTTCATTGTGATTTGTACCTATTGAGTAGATATTCTCTGCTTTTAACTCTTCCTTAACTTCGTTTTCATAAAATACATTTGTGCGGAGTGTTGCTGTCTGCAATCGCTACCGATAGTTGAATTTTATGGGAATGAGTTTCATGGCTGTGGATGTTGAGCGCGAGAACGGGAAAACAGGTGGCACGACCGCCCTTCCGGTCGTGCCACCTGCCATTCGTAGCGAATGGCAAAAAGCCGCTTCCTTTCAAACTGAGTTAGACGCGGACGAGGCAGACCTTAATGATATTTCCGCCATCATAAATGGTAATAAAGCCATCACAGGCAAGGCCGTTTATTCTGCCAATCAGGCGGGCAGAAATGCTGACCAGACTGAAACCCATAAAGCCGATCTGAAAAAGCGCGAAGCAGAAGTTCAAGAAGCCCGCGAATTGATGCACCTGGCCGAATGGAATGGACAGATGACGAATGTGGGCGGCGTTGAGATGACCAACGAACAAGCGCAAAAAGCTCGCCAGCATATTATTGATAACGAAGATTACTATGCACACCGTGCGGTTAAAGAGGGGCGTATCCGTGCTAGTGAGGAAGAGGAATATAAATATAACAACAGACGGATTACAGAACTTAAAGATAAAGAAGGGCGTAAGACCGCCACGGCAGAAGATCAAAGGGAATGCGAGCGGCGTCAGAATTCACGAGTTGGTCAGGCGTCTGAGCGTGATACGGGAGAATCTTTTGTTCAAAGTAAGGAGCAAAAGCTCAGTGAAGCAACAAAAGTAAAGAATGCAGATGCAGCTATGAGCAGCTCTTCAATCACTGCTAAAGACGAACCGTTTCAATCTGCACCAAAGCTCACACAAGTATTTGCTGATAGCGTAGCTGCTACTAATACGCTCATGCCCGTACCAGATAATCCAACACCTTCCCTTGCAATCCGTGACTTGAAATCAACTGGAGTGGCAATTTAATCTCTACTTTTTCTCCAGTAATGTGATGCCATAAGGTGTGTATTTCGCATAAATGAGAACCATGTTGATAATCGTCGCGCCATCGGGCAGTGAGGTGTAAGTAATGCCGCTTACAATTCCTTTGACTGGATCTTTGTCGTCGTCATAGATACTGCCCAAGACGTTACCTGTCACTGTTGTCAGTGTGTTGTTCTTTTTATAAGAGCCATCTTCTTGTTTTTCTACATTAAATCCTTGAAGCATAACGCGCTCCCCATTGGCCTCGCCTATGCGTATCAATTTGTTGTAAGGGCCGCAGGTCTTGGCCTCTAGCTTTCCTGACTTAATCAATTCGGCACAATGCTTCATTGCGTCTTCGTCTGAAGCTTTTAACAGAGCCTCAGTTTGTAAGCCCGGCTTTCTGGCGTCGAACAAACGCAGATCAACCAGTTTCTTGTAAACACAGATTTTAGTAGCCCGTAGATCAGTCGCCTTGTCTGACTCCAGAATATAACCCGCAGAGCGATCCGCGTTCACGGTAAAGATCATCCCGTTCAGCTTATTGGAACCGTTCACGCGCTCAGTACGCTCTGCTGACGCAAATGAGCGTTGACCCTCCGCTTTGAGCTTTTCTGTCATTGCTTGAGGTGTTCCGCATTCGTCATCATTAATGGCGTAAGCCAGTGATGGGGTAATGGATATTAAAAAAGCAAAAAGTAAAATTTTAGGGTTGCGCATAAGCAGCCAATCTATTCAAAACACATCGCGGCCATGGCTTAACCATGTCCTACCTGCATTTCCTAATTATTGAAAAAAGTGACGAGTATTCACTCGTGCTGGTTCACAATCGAACGATTCTGAAACGCCGATGATGAAGATAAATTTTGCTTAGATTTCAATGAGGAACGGTTGTCTTTACGAGTCATTTTGGTATGATTCCGAAAAGGTTCCTTATCGGAACAGTCCCCCAAGCTATACCCATCCTCGTTTCAACCCTCATCAGCTTCATCAGAAATGCACCATCGACCTACCCAAAAAATCGGATATGCACGTGTATCTACCGAGGATCAAAACCTTGATTTACAACTGGATGCACTGCGACAACAAGGCTGCACCAAAGTCTTTGAAGAAAAAATTACAGGCACGACCAAGAGCCGCCCTGTATTGAACAAAGCCATCAAGGCCCTCAAGCCGGGAGATATGCTAGTGGTGTGGAAACTGGATCGTCTGGGACGGTCATTGCAGGATTTGATTGAGATTTTGAAGTTGCTTGAAAGTAATGGAGTGGGCTTTCATTCCATATCGGATGGTATTGATACCACCTCATCATGCGGGCGGTTGCTGTTTCATATCATTGGAGCAATCGCTGAGTTTGAATGTAATCAGATTTCAGAGCGAACTAAAGCGGGCTTACAAGCGGCGCGTCAAAGAGGTAGTAAGCTGGGAAGACCTCGCTCGATGAGTGATGAACAGATTGCCTTGGCACTTTCACTTTCAGAAGACCTATCATTACCAAATATTGCTACTCGACTTAATGTTGGCCGCACAACATTGTGGCGGGCAATGAGAAAGCCGTGATACTGAAAAATTAAGAAAGCTTTTATATCATGTGCAATATCTAGAGTTAACTAGCCTGAGTTAAATCCATTGATGAAGGAGAACAGACAACAATACAACCATCTATTCCACTTAACTTCGTGACTCCTTCTTTGAATTTTGTATGCTCTTCTGTGGCTCTAGTTTGATCCCATAAAAATACAATTAATTTAGATTTTTTAAATTTAGGGTCAGACCGATATAACGAATCATCTTCTGCTACTTCGCCTATTAGGTCTTGGAAAGATTTCTTAGTATCTTTCTTGTATTTAACTTCAATAACTGTGTCGATGCTTGGGAGATAAAGATCAATTCTTGGGTTTTTTTGTCCAACTGGCGCAGTATGTATTTCGTCTGAAACATCTGGGAAAATAGCCCCAAGCATGACGTAAAGTAAATTTTGAACATGATATTCATTTTCTACAATCCATTTTACTGCCCTCGAGTTCCGAGTGCGCGCCTGATCCTCCCAAGTCCAGCGTTTTAATCCAGCAGGAAGCCTTTCTAAAAAAGTAATAATGTCTTGCTGACTCCACAGATTTGGTGGGACAGTTGCATTTTCTTTATTAATTTTATCAAAAACATAGACAAACAAAGCTTGAATGAATTGTGAATGTGACTGACTATAGGCGACTTGAAATTCGCTCAAAAAGTCTTTGATATATGTTTTTTTCTTCTCTGTATCTGATATTGCTAGAACATCTTTGTAATGTAAGTACAGAGCTATGACAGGGGATGATTTTAGAGGTAGTACGCTATCAATGATGTAATTAGCAATAGCCTGCTCGTGTGAGTTAAGACTGCCATTTCGAATTTGTTGTGGTAAAAAATCATTCACCCAGTTTCCAAATTTCGATATTTTTGTGGTGTCACCTGTATTTTCTACAGCCAATTTAATTCCGAAAACTGACCAGATATCTGTAACCCACGGCATTGGAGTTCCGTCGACCGATGAGGATTGTCCCAGTATACGAGTGAGTTCAGAATCATTTGCTATTGCTGGCATAAACCCAGAAGCAGCACACCTTAAATATATTTTGTCTGACGAAGTGCCAGTGTAAGTGCAATCAATCAGCTCAATGTTTTTAAGGAAGGCGTATTTAAATTCATCGACGTTTGCTAATTCCTTAACCTGTTTAAAAAGCAGGTTGCGGATTTCATATGGGTTAGTTGAATTTAGAGAAACCATTGCGTCTGACCAATTTTTGAGTGCATCACTGTGTCATTCCAGCCCGGAATTTTATTTAACCAACCTAAATTTTGAGTAATTAGATCAGAGTAAGTGATTGTAACCGGCATAGGATTGGGGAAGTAACTGCGCCATGAATGTGCTGAAAAGTTAAACAACTGATTACTAAGATATTTAATATCTTTAAAAGTTGACTCTCGATGTACATTCAAAATTAACCCGCGCGGATGACCATCACTATGTTGTTTTAACTCTTTCTGCCCTATTAAATAAATCAGATTTTCGTGATCATTAAGTTTGTAAACTTGCCCTCTATACGGGGCAAACTTTCCTTTTTTTTCATTGGTGGTTGCAGAATTAAACATATGCAATCCATGATGGTCGGAAATTTTAAGGAAAGCATATTCAATATTGTATTCTCTATAATCATCAATTACTTTTTTGACGGCCTGAACTTCATCTTTATTGAATTTCTTTACAGAGGCATGAAAGACAATGCGGATGGTGTCTCCTCGTTGCCAGTTAAGACGTGTTTTTACTTTCTCAATCGTTTGTTTGAGTACGTCAATCAATGCATTAGCATATTGGTCTGGGGATACTGCCTTTGAGGTATTAGAAACAATATAACTTCCATCCCCTGAAAACACTGTAGTAATCCCCATTATCCGCTGGCTTTTCTCAAGCCGGTCATCAACGAGGTTTGTACTTCCAATACCAATTACAAGCTCGTGTGATAATGTTGGAGACGCTTTTAATAACCATGGAACTCCTCCCATTTTGGCATATGCTGCTAATGCCATGTTGTTTAACGAGTAGCCCAAAGATTGATCTGATTGAGTTAGAAGTTCAAGTGTAAAATCCTGTATGGGCACTTGATGCAGCAGAAATAAACTGCGTCCTATATAGTATGGGTTTTTATCTACAGGTAAGTCTTTAAACGCCTGCTTAACTTGAACTAAAGCCAAGTCCCATTTTCCGCCGTCTTGTGTTTTTTTCTGAATGGCTGTTTCTATTGCACTCTTGTAACTTGCTACGCTATCATCAGTAAGGGTAAACACTTCAACCCTACTTGTGCCAATATTAAATTTCCCCTCAAGGCCACCAGAGAAGTATTTGTGATCAGGTATTCCTTTTAGAAACTTCCTAACAAATTGTTCAACCTGCCCTTTGTGATTTTGCGAGCAGATTATACAAATAGCTGGATTATTTCGGTCAAAAGTTCTTTTAGTGTAAGGGCCTGTTTTTAATAATCCACCATATTCCCCGTCTTTTACAGACGTTTCTAAGTTGTCGCTAAATACAAAAAAAGATTTATCAATTTGGTATATTTCTCTTGAAATGTCTTTTGCATTTCCAATACCAATAGATACTCCATTAAGAGTTTTGATTTTATCGGCAAGAAAGGCTCGAAATCTTTCTATACGCTCTTTCTTGTTTTGGCCACCATTAAAAACAGAAATATTAACTCTCACTTTTTCCAAAAAGTCCGCAGTCTTTGATCCGAAGAGATGCCGAGAGTATTCATCAAAGTTTTCTCGATTGGGTTCTGGGAAAGCTAAGTTAATCGAAATGCTTTTAATTGCTCCATCTTTGTCCCTGTACTGTGCTTGATTTTCGGTGATTGAAATAACTTGTCCAAGTAGCCGTCTTTGTTCTTGGCCATTGTTAGAGATAATATATTTACCGATTAGATCGAAGCCTTGTGTGATAAAAAACTCACACGATCGAGTAGTAATGGTCTTAGTTGAACAATCAATTAGGACATGAAGCGAACCACGAATATTCCTAATATCTATTTCATATTTGCAATTCACTGCGAATGGAAATGAACTATCAACCAGATTTTTAATTACATTATCTTTGTCGAGTGTGCTGACAATTTCAATCGGATTAAATCCGATTGGAAGATTGCGTCCTTGGCTTTTAAGAAAGCGAATTACTCCATCTTTAACAAGTGATGACATCAAACCATAATGCTCATTTGCATTAACTGACACCGCTGTACCAGAAACTGGAAATTTATCATCTCCTGAGATACACAAAGCTTTATCACCTGTCCGATAAAATGTATGTGTGTCACGATATTTTTCGCGATATTCCCGAAAGCTGTCCTTTTCGTATGAAAACTCACATGCCTCAATTTTTACGTTTTGATCAAATGAAATAGGAAATGCATTCAATGTCTGTGTCATATTTTTATTAATCCTATTATTACCGCAGTGAATACCATGCCCCACGTCCACTTCCGTGCAGGACTAGGTGATTTCTTTCAATAAGTTGTCGGAAATGTTCTTTTAATGTATTGCGGCTAATACCTGTAAGTTTGACCATTTCCCCAATTGTAACGCGGCCATGTTCTCGTGCCTGCTCTAGAATTTGCACTGAAATTTCTGGTAAGGCAGATAAAACAATTTTCTCACGTTCTACTTTTTTCGATAGTCTCCTCATTTGCTGCTGTAAGGCTCTTAAGAAGAATATTGTCCATGGCTGCCAATTTGGTTTTTCATTTCTAATAGTTCCTTGTGTTTGCCTTAGTGCTAAATAATATCCCTCTTTGCTTTGTTCAATTACGCTTTCCAGAGAGCTATAAGGCACATAGGCATAGCCTGCGCGTAATAATAAGAGGGTGGTTAGCACACGACTTAATCGACCATTACCATCTTGAAATGGGTGGATTTCAAGAAAGACAACTACAAAGAGGGCTACGACTAAAAGCGGATGTGTATTTTTTGTTTCAAGTGCCTCATTCACGAACTCAACAATTTCAGTCATAAGTCGTGGCGTATCAAAGGGCGTAGCAGTTTCAAAAACAATTCCAATTTGCCGCCCATCTTCATCAAAGGCAGCTACGCTATTTGTATTGGTTTTATATTGTCCGCGATGATGTTCATCTTTCTCGCTATATTTCAGTAAGTCTCGGTGCAGTTGTTTTACGTGATTTTCAGTAAAGGCAATATCCTGCCACGATTGAAAAACTAACTCCATTACTTCTGCGTAACCAGCAACCTCCTGCTCATCTCGCGTATCAAATGCTTTTATTTGTAAGTTTGATAGTAATAGTTCTATATCACGGTCTGAGAGTTTGCTACCTTCTATGCGTGTCGAGGAGCCAATGCTCTCTATAGTAGCTACACGCCTTAGAGCAGATAAGCGTTCAGGCGCAAGCGTTCCTAGGGCTCGCCATGCACCCTTAAATTCATCAAGCTCGGCGATCAAGCCTAGAACTTCTTGTGTGATGTTTAGTGTTTTAGAATTAATCATACCCATTTATACACCCAATTACACCCAATTGTCAAAACAAAAATACACCCAATTGCACCCATTTAATGTTGCTACACTTACCCGTAATTTCATTGTTTGAATTGTCCGAAATAACTATGGAAATTTCGGACAAAAGAAAAGTTAAGCACTGTCCCTTCCCGTTTCTTCGGGAGGAATTCAGGTGGAGGCTGTCTTTATGGAGCTATTAAAGTGGAGGCTCTACAGAAACCTTGGATGCCGAAATATGATAAACCTACGCAATACAGTTCCAGAATATCGTCATTTACTAATCCTTAATACTTTAGATTGTATTATGAAAATAATACTCGCAGGAACTGGTGTGATCTTCTTCCTACTTTGTTCACTGAACAATGGACGTGCGTATGATGTTATGTTGCCACAGGAAGGGGATTTATCATGACCGATAAAGACCTTCCGACATTAATAGACAAGACCCCTCCCCAAAGTGTAGGCCCATTGCCATTCGATCCGGCAAAATATCTCAATTATATTGATGATCCACATCTGACCGATGCTCAGAAAAAAGCGTTTTTAGAAACGCTGTGGACGATCATGTCAGCTTTCGTTGATTTGGGTTTTGGAGTAGATTCCGTAATGCCAATTTTGGAACAAAGGGCTTTAGAGACTAGTGAAGAAGCGCTAGAAGAATCTATCCCGACACATGAATTCAATATCGCTGCTGAGGACGTAGCGGATGAGGAAATGGAGTAACCATGAGTGAACTAAAAAAAGCAGTGATTTATTGCCGTGTATCTACTTCCGCGCAAACCAAGCGCGGTGACGGGCTGGGTTCGCAGAAAACGCGTTGTCTTGAGTACGCCCGTGCGAAAGGCTACCGAGTAGTGGAGACTTTTCTTGATGATGCTTCTGGCGGCTTAATTGATAGGCCCGGTATGAAAGCGATGCTGTCTTTCATGAAGGAAAGTGCGACTGGACACGTCGTTTTGATTGATGACATTTCACGACTGGCGCGCGGAGTGAAAGCGCATATTGAGCTGCGCGCAGCGATTAGCCTTGCAGGTGGCGTACTTGAATCGCCAACGGTCGAGTTTGGTGATGATGCAGATAGTGAGTTGCAGGAATATATTTTAGCGACGGTAGCACAACACCAACGCCGCAAGAATGCGGAGCAAACCAAAACCGTATGCGGGCCAGAGTGATGAACGGCTATTGGCCGTTCGCCTGCCCGGTAGGGTTTCGCTATGAACGAGTTTCTGGGCGGGGAAAGATGCTGGTCCGTAATGAACCACTGGCTTCCATCGTACAAGAGGCTCTTGAAGGTTTTGCTTCTGGACGGTTTCAAATTCAAGCTGAGGTAAAACGCTTCCTTGAGTCTTTCCCTGAGTTTCCCAAAGATGGCAAAGGTGAGGTGCGCTATCAACAAGTCACCGATATGCTATCGCGTATCATCTATGCAGGTTATATAGAATCCCCAGATTGGGATGTTTCGTTACGCCAAGGACACCATAAGCCAATTATCAGCCTTGAAACATTTCAGAAAAACCAAGATCGTTTGCAGGAAAAACCACGTGCACCAACCCGTAAAGATTTAAATGAAGACTTCCCTTTACGCGGTGCTGTTACCTGCGGTCATTGTGAAGGGTTGCTAACAGCCTGCTGGTCAAAAGGTAGGAATGGGCGTCATGCTTATTATCTTTGCAGCAGACGTGGATGCGAAAGTTACGGAAAGTCTATTCGTCGTGATCTTATGGAAGGACAGTTTCATGACTTACTCAAAGAATTGCAGCCAACGGCGAACCTCTTTTTGGCCGCCCGGGCGATGTTCAAAGACATATGGGAGCATCGCCAGACTAATGGCGAAACTCGTATACGTTCGCTTAAAAGCGAACTGGTGAAAATCGAAAAGCAGGTTGAACAGTTTCTAGATCGAATTGGTAATACCGATACTGCTTCAATCATCACAGCATACGAAGGCCGCATTCGTAAACTTGAGCAACAAAGGCTCTTAATCAGTGAAAATATTGCCAAATGCGGGCGTCCATTACGACACTTTGATGAAAGTTTTAGAACCGCTTTGGATTTTTTGGTAAGTCCTTGTAATTTATGGAATTCTGAACGACTGGAGGATAAGAGAATGGTACTTAAACTTGCTTTTGCAGATCGATTAACTTATGTGAGGAACGAAGGGTTTAGAACCGCAAATATAGCCTTTCCCTTCAAGGCCTTAGCAGTGTATCATAGCGACGAAAACTTAATGGCGCGCCCGGCGGGAGTCGAACCCACGACCTTTGGCTTCGGAAACCAACACTCTATCCAGCTGAGCTACGGGCGCTAATGATGGCGCATTATAACAAAGCAAGCGCTATTAAGATAATGTGCATTAGTGTGGTTTGTAATTAAGTGTTACTTTTTGGCGGGCTTCAAGGTTTTTATCGGTAATCAAGGCATGTAAGCTTTTAACCTTGATGGCGAGTAGGTATAATTAAATTGTACAAAATTATAATTAATTATTTTTAATATTTAGGGATTAAAAGCAATGAGTAAGAAAGATGATAGTTATTCAAGTTCTAGTTTCTGGCAATTGATTATCGCAATTCCTGGGACTATTTTAGCGTTTACTTTGTTAATTTCACTATTAGCGCATTTTTTTGGTAAAACTGAAGCGCCTACAACACCAGCGCCAACTGCCGCAGAAGTTTCAGCTAAAGTAGAAGAGGCAATTCAGCCAGTCGCTACTGTTGAGGTGGCGGCAGCAAGTACGGGTGAGCATGTGGATAAAAGTGGTGAAGAAGTCACTAAAGCGGTTTGCGCGCTTTGTCATGCTGCTGGTTTAATGGCAGCACCAACTATTGGTAATAAAGAACAATGGGCGCCACGTATTGCGCAAGGCTATGAAACATTGGTACAACATGCGATTGCAGGTATTCGTAATATGCCAGCGCGCGGTGGTAACCCTGATTTAACAGATGGTGAAATTGCAAATGCGGTTGCACATATGGCCAATGCGTCAGGTGCAAATTTTGAGCCGCCTAAAGCTGCTGCTCCAGCTGCCGATTCTGCAACCCCAGCTGCTGCGCCTGCAGCTGAGCCAGTACCAGCTAGCTAATCGACACAGATACAAACAAAAAAGCCGCTAACTAATATCAGCGGCTTTTTTGTTTATTGAACCAATATATGGCAACTTACGCAATCGGTGATATTCAAGGCTGTTATCACGCTTTTAAAGCGCTATTAGCGCGTCTGTCATTCAATCCAAAGCATGATCAGCTGCGCTTGGTTGGCGACTTAATCAACCGCGGTAATGGCTCGCTAGAAGTATTACGCTGGTGCTATCAGCACCAGTCATCCATTAAGGTTGTACTGGGCAATCACGACTTACATGCGATTGCAGTGGCGCATAGATTAAAACGTGCACATAGAAGCGATACCTTGCAAACGATTATCGATGCCCCAGACAGGGATGAGTTGCTCACTTGGTTACGATATCAGCCGCTTATGGTTGTAGACCTTGATAGTCATGGAAATCGCTATGCGATGGTGCACGCTGGCCTACTGCCACAGTGGACAATTGAGGCGGCAAGTTTGTACGCAACTGAAGTGGAAGTAGCACTGCAAGCAGATAACTACGTCGATTTTCTAGCTAATATGTATGGTAATGAGCCGAATAAATGGCAAGCTGATTTGACTGGAATAGAACGACTGAGGGTGATTACCAATACATTAACGCGTATGCGTATTTGTACCCAACTAGGTGAAATGGAGTTTGCTTTTAAAGGTGAGTTGCAGGATATTCCTGCTGGCTACGTACCTTGGTTTGATGTGGATAATAGGCAATCTAAACAAACGGCGATTTTTTGTGGGCATTGGTCGGCGCTAGGCATGAGTCAGCGCCATAATGTGACTAGCCTTGATACGGGTTGTTTGTGGGGCGGTCAATTAAGTGCGATTTGTATAGAAACGGGTGCAATCACACAAGTGCAACATGATGTCAGAGATAAAGCATTACGCTAACTTAGCCACAATTGCGTCATAAGCTGCCTGCGTTAACTGGCGTCTATCTTTGCCTGCCGTATCAATTGGCTTTAAGAAATGCAGCTCTATACATGCATATTTCTGCTTGATTACTTCATACATAGAATCTATTAAGCTGGTTTCCCCCGCATAAGCCATATTGGTATTAATGCTACCGTCAAGATTCACATAACGAATCGCTACTGGCCAAATATCACTATTAGCAACAATCGCAGCCTGTAAAACGCTGCTTTTAAACGGCAATACCTGCTTACCGTCTGTTGTTGTGCCTTCTGGAAAAAAACACAAATTGTCCCCAGACTTCAAACTGGCTGAGGTGATGCCTACGATCTTGCCTGCTTCTTGTTTTTTGCTTCTATCAATAAATAATGTATTGGCTTTTTCGACCAAATAACCAAATATAGGCCAACTTCTGATTTCAGATTTGGCAATAAAGCGCAGGGCAATTTTGCTGTTTAATGCATGAATATCTGACCAAGAGATATGGTTGGCTACAAACATCACGCCCTTTGTAGAAGGGGGCGGTAATTCACCAAAAGTGATTACCTTGATATGAAAGGCGCGCAATAAGCCTCCACACCACCACTTAATGACCGCTAATTTTGTATCTTTAGCCATTAAAGGTAAAAATATGGATGCGATGATTAAGCCGATGATGGTGTGTAAAAAAACCCGTGTAATGCGGTAAATTTGTGCGATTAAGCTGGCTTGAAGCAATTATTTTAAGAAATGCGAGGCATATCGTCCGTTAATTTTTGATAACGGTAACATTACCAGCATATCGGCCGTATTGAAATAGGCATCCCAAGCTGGCTCGCCGCAAATATAAGCACCTAACCTTAAGTAGCCCTTAATAAGCGGTGGGCATGCTACTTGTACATCTTGATTAAGCGCATGAATCGGCAAAGGCGTGCGCGGAAAAACGCGGTATTCAGGCGGTGATAAATAATCATCTTTTAGCTTGTTATACAAGCTAGCTGCCATATGGCCACCATCGGTAATAGGCACGCTACCGCAACCAATCATATATTCGTAATTATGTGTTTGCATATACTTGGCTAACCCAGCCCACAACATCGTAATGGTGCCGCCGTTGCGATAGTTTTGATGCACGCAAGCACGACCGACCTCAACTGTGCTTTTGAATAGATGGGATAAACGCGTTAAGTCGAATTCACCAGCAGAATAATAGCCACCAGCTTCATTGGCTTTTTGTGGATTTAAGATGCGATATGTACCGATAACCTGATGTGTAACAGTTTCGCGCACCAGTAAATGCTCACAAAACTCATCAAAGCCATCAATATCCAAACCGCCTGCGCCTGATAATTGCGCACCCATTTCTTCTGCAAATACTTTATAGCGTAAGCGTTGCGCTTCTGCTACTTCTGCTGGGTTGCGGGCTAAACTAATGCTTAAGCCTCTTTGTTGGTTGCTTGGCTGTAGTGCTAGTTGTTGAATTGTTTTATTGTCGAACATAACATCTCTCCAGTATTTTGAGAGATGTTATGTGCTTAATATGAATGAATCATGAAAATTAGATGACTAAATGATGACAGCCATAATTCAGGCACTAGATTAACGGCGCATATCTTTTAGTGGCTAACACGTGAAGTGTCCGCATTTTCAACAATACGCACTCTGTCGCCTGGGCTAAACTGCTCATCTGCTTCTTGTACAATCGCGATCAGAGACCCACCGTCTAGCTTAACTGTAATTTCAAGACCATCTTTACGGGTAATACCCTCTTCTGCAGCTGAGCCAGCAAGGCCGCCCACAACAGCACCTATAACAGCAGCAATTGCGCTGCCCCGTCCACCACCTACAGAGCTACCCGCAATGCCGCCAATTGCGCCGCCAGCGACAGTACCAATTGGCGATTTGGTGCCTTCTAATTTAACAGTACGTACACTTTCTACTACGCCAGTTTTGACGGTTTGCACTTTTCTGGCATCATCACGCTTATACACGCTGCCAGAATTAGAGCTAGCACAAGCTACGGTTAATATAGACAGAAAAGCAATTACTATCAATTTTGAGATTTGCATTTTTTACTCCCTTAATATCACTACAAAAATTTGCGCATACCATAGGTATGACGCTTTATAACTCATACTAATTCAATTGGCTTGCTGTTAATTTTACTTGTAAAGCAACTTGCTCAGCCGACACTTCTGATATCAGTGCTTGCGCATAAACATTTTCAATTTCTACTCGGGTTGGACTATGGTTTTGGCCACCACGACTGGCAATTTTAATTGCGCCCATAGTTGAGGCCAATCTACCACAAGTTACCCAATCCCAGCCGTTAGCAATTCCATACAATAAGCCAGCACGATACGCATCGCCGCAACCTGTTGGGTCAACAACCTTTTCTGCCATAACGCATGGAATCTCAAAACGTTGACCATCTGCATATATATGAGAGCCGCCACTGCCTAAAGTCACAATCAGCGCTTTTACTTTATGCGCCAACGCGTCTAAACTTAACCCTGTTTTATCCTGTAAAACTTGCGCTTCATAATCGTTCACCGCTAAGTAAGTCGCCATTTCAATAAAATATAGCAAGTCTTTACCATCAAACATCGGCAAGCCTTGGCCAGGATCAAACATAAACGGAATACCAGCCTCAAAGCATTCTTTAGCATGCGCAAACATGCCATCGCGTCCATCTGGAGCAATAATTGCCAGACTTACATCTTTGACATCTTTCACGCTATTTTGATGCGATTCCACCATCGCACCTGGGTGAAATGCGGTGATTTGATTATCATCAATATCGGTTGTAATAAAAGCCTGTGCGGTAAAGCTGCCATCAATTTGTTTGATGTGCGAAGTGTTCAGTTTGTTTTTATTAAGCCAACTAGTGTAATTGCCAAAATCCTCGCCAACCGTTGCCATAATCAATGGTTTACCTTCTAACAATTGCAAGTTATAGGCGATGTTACCCGCAGTGCCGCCAAACTCACGGCGCATTTCTGGCACATAAAACGCAACACTCAGCTTATGGATTTTGTCTGGCAGAATGTGATTTTTGAATTGATCTTGAAACACCATAATAGTGTCGAAAGCGAGCGATCCGCAAATTAGCGTGTGCATAATAATACCGATATTTTAAAACAATATTATCTTAGAGCAGAGCTAGACTAGGCAAGCAATGTTTTGATACTGAGGATTAACAATAGAAAAGGATGCAAATATTTTTAAGATTGTTTAATCGCGCCATCAATTAAGATTTTGGCGGCTTTTTTCGCGTATTTAATCGCACCAGAGCCACGCTTCATTTGTTCTGCTTGGGCAGCGCCTTCAAATAGTAATGAAAGTTGCAATGCCAAACCATCTGCATCTTTAATATTAGCCTCCATTGCAAGCTTACTGATAAATTGCCTAAACTCGCGTGATTGCAAAGACGATAATTTGTGAATTGCGTTTTCTTCATTGGGAAACTCAGCAGAAGCTTTTATAAACCCAACACCAATAAAGGCAGAGGAATTGACCCATTCCTCTATGTAATCAAACAAATATTGAATTTTATCAGCTGGCTTTTTGGTGTTTGAGTTTAGTTTTTCGTCTAGCCAGCTTTGAAAATCCTGCTGACTCTTTTTTAATACTTCAATAATCAATTGTTCTTTGGTATTGAAGTATTTATAGAGCGTCATTTTGGTTGTGCCAGCGACAGCCACAATCGTATCTACACCAGTAGAATTAATGCCTCTGGTATGAAATAAATCGGTTGCAACTAATAAAATTTTATCTTTTAGCACACTCATAAAAATGAGTATAGCATGAGATGAATAGTCTATGTAAATAGACTGTAAGGTAATAACTTTGCGAACAATTTAATAGTAAGCTATTAATTCGATTAAAAAAATATAATTAATACTATAATATTTTATACCGATAGGTATATACAAAAATCTATCTAAAAACTAATTAATAGAGTTTGCCATCAGCATAGGGGTGTAGTTGCATCGCACCATTGCGAGCATTTCATGTACCAATTTTTGGTCTTCTAAATTAGTGGAAATCTGCCCTTCAACAATATTTTGAAAGTATACTTTTTTATATGAATCTGGCAGTTGTAATGCCTCGATTAATTGGCAATTACCTTTACGCATTTGATTGATTTGGGCAATTAATGCAGATGTTTGTTCTGGGCTGGCAATAGCACTGGCATTTGTCAACCGGCTATCAGGTTCTACATAAGCGACATGTGGCACCACATCTACGTTAGTTTGATTCAATATAAATAAGCTGCCTGCAACAACTAAAGCACCTAAAAAACTAGCGGCAATCGCGTAAGCTGAGGTTTTACTGATGCGGTATTCGGGTATGGTTTGTGCAGCAATCAAAGCCTTGGCTGCATTTTTGGCATGACTCAAACTAGAAGTATGAACAGAAGAAGAATCGCTTTTAGTGCTTACACTCATCTTTTCTTGGCTGGCTGCAATTGCCATAAAATATAGCTGGTTGGCTAGCATTTCTGGCATTATTGCGCCTGCCTTAGCTGCTTCTAGTGTCAAAAAATCTTGCAATTTATGACTAACGACTAGCGTATCAAATGCTTGTTGGGTCAACTGCTCATGCACTACTGGCGCATCTAGCCAATCATCTAAAATATCAAATAAGCTTAAAAGCCTAATGGTAGGCTTGGCGCTAGATTTTTTTAGCATATGAATCAGCCAATCCGAATGCAGCAAATTCGTCTCTAAATTACTCATACTTAACCTTAAAAAATCTCTTAAAACGGCTTTACAACCACCAAAATAACCACGGCAAACAATATTAGCACGGGCGCTTCATTAAACCAGCGATACCATATGTGGCTGCGCGCATTTTTGCCAGACTTAAAATCACGCATTAATTTGCCGCAATAAATATGATAAGCGATTAAGCCAGTAACCAGCAGCAGCTTGGCATGCATCCAGCCGCCAGTAATACCGTAACCCAACCAAAGCCATAAGCCGAATGCTAATGCCAACAGAGCAAGCGGCAACATAAAGCGATATAATTTGTGCTCCATTAAACTTAAACGCTCCTGAGTGGCCGCATCACTCACCATGGCGTGATTGACAAATAAGCGTGGCAAATAAAATAAGCCTGCAAACCAACTGGTGACAAAAATAATATGTAGCGCTTTAATCCATAGCATTATTTGGCCAACTCAATATTTAATAGCTGGTGCAGCTTAGCAAAATCTAATTCGCCAATAGTGCGTTGTAAGCGATTACCTTTTTTATCAAAAACAAAGGCAGTGGGCGTTAAGTTAACACCACCAAACGCCTGTGTCACTTCAGAAAATCCATCGTGCATCACAGGAAATGGCAAAGATTTTTGGCGTGTGTAATTGAGCACTTGTGCGGGCGGATCATAAGGCATTGCCACCGAAATGATTTCAAAACCTTTAGATTTGTAAGTATTATAGGTGTTAATTAAATCGGGCATTTCCTTTATGCAACCTGGGCAATCTGTTGCCCAAAAATTAATTAATACTACTTTGCCTTTTAAATCGGCCATACTGATTTTTTTGCCTTCAATTGTGGTGAAAGTGATATCAGGCGCTTGCGATTTATTACTCAAACTCAAGCCTAAAAAAACCAATAAAGCCAAAATGGCGATTGGGATAAGCAATTTCTTAACGATTAACATCATATAATTTTAACGTGTTTTTCATAGAATTTTTGAATAAATTATCTAAATAGAATTAAGCCTAATAACCACAGAACGCTTACAGTTATTTGCTGGTCTACAGCATGTTATAATCTCTTATTGAATTTAGTTTAATTTTAAAGCTTAAATGAACGCACCTACACCCGCTAAAATTCTACAAACCGAGCCAGTTCCTGCTGCACGGTTGCGCGAAATCCCTTACAACTACACCTCTTTTTCAGACCGCGAAATTGTCATTCGGTTTTTGGGTGAAGAAATTTGGGACATTTTAAATGATTTGCGCGGTGAGCGTAAAACAGGCCGTAGCGCGCGCATGCTATTTGAGGTGCTAGGCGATCTATGGGTGGTGAGCCGTAACCCGTATCTGCAAGACGATTTATTGGATAATCCAAAACGTCGCAAAGCCTTAATTGACGCGCTATATCACCGTATTAAAGCGATTGATGAGCGCAATACGATTAGCAATGGCAATGAAAAAGTGCAAAAGTTGGTAACAGCAGCCACTAAAGCAGTAGAAAAGTTTGCAGAAGATTTTCGTCAAACCTATGACTTGCGTAAAAAAGCCTTAGCCAAATACAGCAAAATCACGCGCAAGGATAATATCCAGTTTGATGGCTTAGCGCGCGTTTCTCATGTCACTGACGCGACCGACTGGCGCGTAGAATATCCGTTTGTGGTGCTGAACCCTGATACGGAAATCGAAATCGCTGCCTTAGTCAAAGCTAGTATTGAGCTAGGCTTGACTGTTATTCCAAGGGGCGGCGGAACTGGCTATACAGGCGGTGCGATACCACTGACACCATTATCTGTGGTGATCAATACCGAAAAACTAGACCGTCATACAGGCGTGCAAATGCGCACGCTACCAGGCGTAGCCAGACAGGTCGCTACTATCGAATGCGGCGCAGGCGTTGTGACGCGTCGCGCGATGGAAGCAGCGACAGAAGCAGGTCTTGAATTTGCCTGTGACCCCACATCTGCGGATGCGAGTTGTATTGGCGGTAACGTTGCGATGAATGCAGGCGGTAAAAAAGCCGTGCTATGGGGTACTGCGCTGGATAATTTGGCTTCATACCGCATGGTAACGCCAGACGCGACTTGGATAGAAGTTGAGCGTTTAGACCATAACCTAGGCAAGATTCACGATATTGCCATGGCGCGCTTCAAAATCAGCCGTTTTGATATTGATATGAAAACCCAGCTGGGTGAGCCTGAGATTATCAGCATACCTGGGCCAAGCTTTAGAAAAGTGGGTTTGGGTAAAGACGTAACGGATAAGTTTTTAAGTGGCTTGCCAGGTATTCAAAAAGAGGGTTGTGATGGCTTGATTACTAGCGCCACTTTTATTTTGCACCGCATGCCGAAATATGTGCGTACTATCGCCTTAGAGTTTTTTGGCAATGTGTCACATGCTGTACCAGCGATTGTTGAAATTAAAGATTATCTGGATGCAACTGCCAAACACACTCCTGCTGTGATTATGGCTGGTCTTGAGCATATGGATGAGCGCTATATCAAAGCGGTTGGTTACGCGACCAAAGCGGCCAGACAGCAACGCCCAAAGATGGTGTTGATCGCCGATATCGCTTCTGATGATGAAAACGCCGTCGGTGAAGTGGCTTCCGCCATGGTGCGTATGTGTAACGCCAAGAATGGTGAAGGATTTATTGCGGTTTCAAGTGAAGCGCGCAAAAAATTCTGGTTAGATCGTGCGCGTACAGCTGCCATTGCCAAGCACACCAACGCCTTTAAAATTAACGAAGATGTTGTGATTCCGTTGCCTAAATTGGGCGATTATTCTGACGGTATTGAGCATATTAATATTGAGCTATCTATACACAATAAGCTTAAGTTGTTAGATGCCTTAGAAACTTTTATGCAAGGTGACTTGCCTTTTGAGCGTGAAGAAGATGGTAGTTATAACCTTGCCATGGTGCAAACCAAGCAAGTGATGGCGTTACAGCTTATCCGTGATTTACGTGCGCAATGGCGCATGCTTGCTAATAACTTAGATGAGCCTGTGAGTATATTGGGCAAGCTAGGCGAGCCTTTTGCACAATATGAAAACGTATTCCGTGCTATTCAAAGCTACGATTTGCGCATCTCTTGGAAGCGTGAACTTAAACGCCCGATGGCAGAGATTTTTGCTGGGCGTGAGTATCAAAAAATATTGAATCGCTGCGATGAAATTCATAAAGCTGTGTTAAAAAGCCGTGTCTTTATTGCCCTGCATATGCATGCAGGTGATGGTAACGTGCACACTAATATTCCCGTTAATTCAGACGATTACGGCATGATGAAGCAAGCGCACGATGCGGTAGATCGCGTGATGGCGCTGGCTAAAGGCTTAAACGGTGTGATTTCAGGCGAGCATGGTATTGGTATCACCAAAATGGAGTATTTGGACCAAGCCACAATTGATAACTTTACCGCTTACAAAAATAAAGTAGACCCAAATGGGCATTTTAACAAAGGTAAATTATTAGCAGGTTCTGGCCTTGAGAATGCCTACACGCCAAGCTTTGGCTTGCTGGAGCAGGAGTCTATCATCATGGAACAATCAGCCATCGGTGAGATTGCTGATGATATTAGTGATTGTTTGCGTTGCGGAAAGTGCAAGCCTGTGTGTACAACGCATGTGCCGCGCGCGAATCTTTTATATAGCCCACGCAACAAAATCTTAGGTACCTCACTATTGATTGAAGCGTTTTTGTATGAAGAACAAACGCGGCGTGGTATTTCGCTCAAGCACTTTGATGAATTCAATGATGTGGCTGACCATTGCACGGTTTGCCATAAATGTTTGAACCCATGCCCTGTGGATATCGACTTTGGTGATGTTTCTATCAAAATGCGTAATTTCTTGCGCGAACAAGGTAAGAAACAATTTAACCCAGGCACCTCTTTGGGTATGCTGTTTTTAAATGCAAAAGATCCCGCTACCGTTAAATTTTTACGAACCACTGTGATTGGCTGGGGTTATAAAGCACAAAATATCGCGCATGTGCTGGCGAAAAAATTTGGCCTGCTTAAAGATAAAATTCGTCCGCCTGCTACAGTCGGTAAGCCAGAAATCAAGGCACAGGTGATTCACTTTATTAATAGGCCAATGCCCCGGAAAATGCAGTCTAAAACCTCACGTGCCATGCTGGGTGTAGAAGATAACAGCATGATTCCGGTGATTCGCAATCCTCAAAAAGTCACAGAAGACAGCGAAGCAGTGTTTTATTTCCCTGGCTGCGGCTCAGAGCGTTTGTTCTCAAATGTTGGCCTTGCCACGCAGGCGATGTTATATGAAGTAGGCGCCATCACCGTATTGCCGCCTGGCTACTTGTGTTGTGGCTACCCACAAACATCAGCAGGCAATCACGATAAAGGTCAAGAAATCACTGCGGATAATCGCGTGCTATTCCATCGCGTTGCTAATACCTTGAATTATTTGGATATTAAGACGGTTATCGTCTCTTGCGGTACGTGTATGGATCAGCTGCAAAAATACGAGTTTGAGAAGATATTCCCAGGTTGCAGGCTGTTGGATATTCATGAGTACTTGATGGAAAAAGATATGCGCTTGCAAACAGTAACAGGTACGCGTTATATGTACCATGACCCATGCCATAGCCCAATGAAAACCTATAAGCCAATGGAAGTGACTAATAAGCTGATGGGTCAAGATGTGCAACTGAACGACAGATGCTGCGGCGAAAGCGGTACCTTCGCGGCTGCGCGCCCTGATATTGCTACGCAAGTTAAATTCCGTAAGCAAGAAGAGCTTGAAAAGGGCATGCATAAAATGGGCCTAACGGTTGGCAATCCTGAGGAAAACGTCAAAATTCTGACCAGCTGCCCAAGCTGCCTGCAAGGTCTGGCGCGCTACGGCGATGATACAGGGATAGAAGCAGACTATATTGTGGTTGAAATGGCGAAGCATATTCTGGGTGAAAACTGGATGGAAGAATATGTAGAACGGGTGAACAATGGTGGTATTGAGAAAGTTTTGCTGTAACTCACAAATAGGCCCTAGCGCCGCATAGCTCCTCTGACAAAAATCGAAAGGTTCGATATGCCGACTAATATTACCCATGCAATCCCAGCTCTTGCCATTGGACTGGGAATAGGGCGACATATTCTACCTTTAAAGGTGATTATAACTGGCGCATTGATAGCCAGTATTCCAGATTTAGACATGATAGGTACTCGGTATTTTAATGTACCTTGGGATTCTATTTACGGGCATAGAGGCTACACACACTCCATATTTTTTGCCATTTGTACCGCGTTAATTACAGCACTTTTATTTAGTGGCGTAGTTAATCGCAAACATTTTAAACGTTATTTTTTATTTTTTGCATTTTGTATGTTGTCACATGGGCTACTAGATTTCTGTAATGAAGGTGGTTTAGGAGTTGCTTTTCTATGGCCACTGAGTGATTTGCGCTTTCACTCACTAGTTCAGCCTATCATGAACGTGAATGTATCATTTAGAGGCTTATACCTATCCACTTCAGGCTTGCCTGTTTTTCTTTCTGAAATATTATGGGTATGGTTGCCATTTTTAGCTTTATATTTAATTTTAAAGTACAAATTGATTGATCAATTAAAGTTGAATATATTGAAAAATAAGACAACTCTAAAATAACACTCTTATAAAATTAGACACTAGTAAAACAAAACGCCACAAATAATAACTATGATAATTGCAGAGTTTGAAGGTGTATGTAAACTTGGAATGCCCAATCCTACTTTAGTGGATTGGATAGATGTAACTGTATTTATTTTGGCCATAATAGCATGCTTCAAATCTGCAAAATTAGCCATGCTATCCGAGAAAAACTGGTGGTATCGACTATCGGTAATATTGAGTTTGTTACTAATCAATAAATTTTTTTTTATTGATTTTTGTGTGACCCAACTGTTCTCCAGCCTTGCAAGCCAAGTTGAGCTGTACAGCTTAAGAAGAGGCTTTCAGGCACTGTTAGTCTTAAGCATTTCTGTCGTGTTAATCGTGTCAAGCTATCAATTTCAACAAAAGCTCAGTAGATATTCTGTTTATCTAAAGTGGTCTTATTTGGCTTGTGATGGTTTAATCATACTCATGTTATTAAGATTAATTTCACTGCATCAAATAGATGCCTTGCTCTATATTGATTGGCTTGGTCTAGGAATTGGCCTGAATTGGATAGTCGAAATTATTTGTAATGCTTTGATTATATTGTTTGCCTGTATAAATATTCAACAACATCAAAAGTTTAAATAATGGATTTGCTGTTTTCACATCTGATTGGCGGAGATCCAACTTTTTTAGGCTGGGTTATCACTACACTATATTTAATCCTTGTATTTCGTTGTGCTACTAAATTACAAGCAGCCAGAAACCAACATGATCGCTACCTATTTTGGTTAACCTTATTGATTGTTTTTTTATTGTTAGGTGTCAATAAACAGCTAGATTTGCAAACGCCATTTTTGATTCATTTAAAAATTCTTGCGGTCGAATTGGGCTTATTGTCACAGAAGTTACTATTAAAGCTAACGTTTTTATTGTTTGCTGCATGTTTTTTGCTGTTATTAATCTGGGTGGGAAAGCGAGAACTGGCATCATCAATTAGGCGTTACAGAATAGTTTGGTTAGGTTTGTTGCTTTTGTTTGCATTTATTTTTACGCGGGCAGTAATATTTAATCGTTTATTTTCGGCTGATGATCAGTTGGCCAACCATTGGAGTACCAAACTTGAATTATTAGCTCAGATTGTTATTTTAGTGGGTAGTTTTAGGGGCAAAACTTTTAAGCCTGAGTCTATTGGGTTAGCAAGCGCAGTAACAATTGATCAGGCAGAATCAGATGCGCTGCCTGCGCGTTGCCCGCAATGCGGACAGCACACTATAGCAAAAGCAGTTGCTAATAGAGTATTTAAGTGTAAAAAGTGCAGTACCGTATTTACAGTGCACAAATAACCTTATTATTATCATTACTTAACCCTACAATTAACTACGACCAATATGTCACTATATAACTTTATTAAGCCTGCATTATTTCAATTAGATGCTGAAATTGCCCACGATATCACGCTTAAAAGTTTGAAATGGGCTGATAAATCAGGGATTATCGGTTTATATCCTAAAGCACCAATTTGCCAGCCGCGCCAAGTAATGGGATTAACTTTCCCCAACACTGTGGGGCTAGCTGCAGGCTTAGACAAAAATGGTGCCGTCATAGACGGCATGGCCGCATTAGGTTTTGGGTTTATTGAAGTAGGCACTGTAACCCCGCGCGCTCAGCCTGGTAACCCCAAGCCGCGATTATTTAGAGTGAAAGAGGCGCAAGGTATTGTGAATCGCTTTGGGTTTAATAACTTGGGTGTGGATAATTTAGTTAACAATGTAAAATCTGCAAAATATCGTGGCATTCTTGGCATTAACATTGGTAAGAATTTTGATACGCCAATTGAAAATGCGGTAAATGATTATTTAATTTGCATGCAAAAAGTGTATGCGTACGCGAGTTACATTACAGTCAACATTTCTTCGCCCAACACTAAAAATTTACGTGCTTTACAAGAAAAAGAAGCTTTATCCAGCTTGCTCGCTAGGTTAAAACTAGAACAAACTAAATTAGCGCAACAACATGGCAAGTATGTGCCAATAACATTAAAAATAGCGCCTGATTTAACCTTAGAACAAGTAATTGAAATTGCAGATTTGTTAATGCAGCACCAAATAGATGGCGTGATTGCCACCAATACTACCTTAGCGCGCGATGCGGTTAAGGGTATGCAAAATGCAGATGAAACAGGCGGGTTATCAGGTGCGCCAGTGCGTAATCAATCCACATTAGTTATTCAACAGCTTTCAAAGCAGCTGCAAGGCGCGCTACCGATTATAGGTGTGGGAGGCATATTAAGCGGCGCAGATGCTGTTGAAAAAATTGCCGCTGGTGCGAGTTTGGTACAAGTGTATAGTGGGCTCATTTATAAAGGGCCAAAGCTAGTGCATGATATTTGCGAAATATTAGGCTAAATAAATCAAATACTTAACACTATTTTTTACCTAAAAATAGTGTTAAGTTAACTGAGGTTTTATGCTTCCCATTTTATATTCCTACCGCCGTTGCCCTTATGCCATGCGTGCTAGGCTGGCGATTTATATTGCAAAAATTGCCGTTGAAATTCGTGAAATATCTTTACGCGATAAGCCAGCGCAGATGTTGCAAGTTTCGTTCAAAGGCACTGTGCCAGTGTTGGTGCTGCCAAATGGCGTGGTTATTGAGCAGAGCTTGGACATCATGATGTGGGCTTTGCAACAAATGGACCCGCATGATTGGTTAAATGCCGATTTGAATAAAGCGCATGCATTAATTACTGAAAATGACACCTACTTTAAGCAAGCATTAGATTGCTATAAATACCCTGAACGCTATCAGCAAGCGAGTCAAGCCTACTACCGCCAGCAAGGTGAAGTGTTTCTGCAGCAGCTAGAAAACTTGCTCAACCAACATATTTATTTGCTTAAAGACACTGCCAGCTTGGCTGATATGGCGATTTTTCCTTTTGTGCGCCAGTTTGCAGCAGTTGATTCAGCTTGGTTTGAATATTCAAACTATCCCAAATTGCAAATATGGCTTAACACTTTAATGCACTCAGATTTGTTTGAGCGTGTGATGAAAAAACAGCCAACTTACTTTGCGTAAATTGGCTGTTCAGAAACTGTTAAGTTTATTCAGCAGTTGCTAATTCAGCAGCTTGTTTATCTTGAATAAACACCAATTTAACTTGATCTTTATCGTCAATATCCACATGCACCGCGCCACCGTTTGCTAATTTACCAAAAAGTAATTCATCAGCTAATGCTTTGCGAATCGTATCTTGAATCAAACGCGCCATTGGTCTTGCGCCCATTTGAGGGTCAAACCCTTTTTTGCCAAGATAAGATTTTAGTGCGTCGCTAAACGTGACATCCACTTTTTTCTCATGTAATTGGTCTTCTAGTTGCATTAAGAATTTATCCACCACGCGGATGATAATATCTTGTGTCAAGCTGCCGAATGAAACAGTTGCATCTAAACGATTACGGAACTCTGGGCTAAATAAACGTTTAATATCCGCAGCTTCATCACCTGCCTCTTTAGAGTTTGTGAAACCAATGCTGGATTTTGATAGATTCTCGGCGCCTGCATTGGTGGTCATAATAATCGTTACATTTCTAAAATCCGCTTTACGGCCATTATTATCCGTTAAGGTGCCATGATCCATCACTTGCAGCAGAATATTGAAAATATCCGGATGCGCTTTTTCAATCTCATCCAATAACAATACGCTGTAAGGCTGTTTAGTAATCGCTTCAGTCATCAAACCGCCCTGCTCAAAACCTACATAGCCTGGCGGCGCACCAATCAAGCGCGAAACCGCATGGCGTTCCATGTACTCACTCATATCAAAGCGAATCAATTCCACGCCCATAATATAAGCCAATTGTTTGGCGACTTCAGTTTTACCCACGCCAGTTGGGCCGCTGAATAAGAAGCTACCAATCGGTTTATTGTTAGCGCCCAAGCCGCTACGTGCCATTTTAACGGCAGAAGTCAGTACTTCAATGGCTTTATCTTGGCCAAACACCACGGCTTTTAAATCACGCTCTAATGTTTTAAGCGCGCTACGGTCATCGCTAGAAATATTTTTAGGTGGAATGCGCGCAATTTTGGCGACAATGTCTTCAATCTCTTTATTACCGATGACCTTTTTCTGTTTGTTTTTAGGCAAAATGCGTTGCGCAGCACCTGCTTCATCAATCACATCAATCGCTTTATCCGGCAAGTGCCTGTCATTAATGTATTTAGCAGCAAGCTCTGCCGCAGTGGTTAACGCGCTGGCACTGTATTTTACTTTGTGATGTTCTTCAAAGCGGGTTTTTAAGCCTTTTAAAATCTCAATGGTTTCTGCAATGCTAGGTTCTACCACGTCCACTTTTTGGAAGCGACGTGAAAGTGCATGGTCTTTTTCAAAAATACCGCGATATTCTTGGTAGGTCGTCGCACCAATGCACTTAAGCGTGCCGTTTGAAAGTGCAGGTTTAAGCAAATTTGAAGCGTCCAGCGTACCACCGCTGGCTGCACCTGCGCCGATTAAGGTATGGATTTCATCAATAAATAAAATCGCATCTGGTTTTTCTGCTAGCTGTTTCATCACCGCTTTTAAGCGCTGTTCAAAATCACCGCGATATTTAGTGCCAGCCAATAATGCGCCCATGTCCAGCGAATAAACTGTAGCATTGGCTAATACTTCTGGGATATCTTTTTCAACAATGCGACGTGCTAAGCCTTCTGCAATCGCCGTTTTACCTACGCCTGCCTCACCAACCAATAGCGGGTTATTTTTGCGGCGGCGGCATAATGTTTGAATCACACGCTCAATTTCTGGGCCGCGACCGATTAATGGATCAATTTTACCAGCCAATACTTGGGTGTTTAAGTTAAGGGTAAAGTTTTCTAGTGCGCCATTTGGCGCTGCCTCCGCTTCAGACTCTGTATCGGCACCTTCAGGTTTTGCGTCACCCTCTGGAATTTTAGCGACGCCATGCGAAATAAAGTTAACCACATCTAAGCGCGTAATTCCTTGTTGATGCAAGAAAAATACCGCGTGCGAGTCCTTTTCACCAAAAATGGCAACCAACACATTAGCGCCAGTCACTTCTTTTTTGCCACTAGATTGCACATGCAACATGGCGCGTTGAATGACGCGTTGAAAGCCCAATGTCGGCTGAGTATCCACTTCTTCTGTGCCGTTGACTGTAGGCGTATGCTCTTCAATATAGTGGTTGAGCTCGGTGCGCAATACATCGAATTTTGCACCACATGCGCGCAGCACTTCTGCAGCAGTTGGGTTATCAATCATCGCCAATAGCAAATGTTCAACCGTAATCAGCTCATGACGCTTTTGTCGCGCATCCATAAATGCCATATGTAGGCTTACTTCAAGTTCTTGCGCTATCATTTGTTTACCTTAACTTTCATTCAACTGAGGCTGATACTTTCACTTCTTAGCTAATTTGCCACCAGCTTATGCTAGTACATTTTAATCTATCGCCAGCTCAGGCTGGCTCTGTCACACACTGCAACGGATGTTGCGATTCTTTAGCATGTATTAATACCTGTTTCATTTTGGTTTCAGCGATGTCTTGCGGATAAACGCCACACACGCCCACTCCCTCTGTATGCACTTTGAGCATAATTTGCGTCGCTTGTTCACGACTTTTATTAAAAAAACGTTCAATAGTCTCAACTACAAATTCCATGGGCGTGTAGTCATCGTTTAGTAACAACACTTTATACATCGCGGGTAATTTTGGTTTAACCGCGCTGGGTTTGATTGCAAGGTCTTGGTTAGGGTTTGTGTTAGCCATTTGCTGCTTTGTTAAATACTTAATTGTATTTTGAGCCGACTACAAAAAATTTCAAGCCCAATTTGAGTAGGGCTATTGAATTAGGTGTGAATTAGGTGTGATTTAAGGAAAGATTTTGACGCTTTTGACGATTCTATCTTGGGTTTGCATGATTTCAATCGTGTGATTGTTGATTCTAAAGCTGGTACTTGGTTCTGGGATGTCTTCAAAATGTTCAAGAATCAAACCGTTTAGCGTGCGCGGACCATCAAGCGGAAAGTTGAGATTGAGTTTTTTGTTCAAATCGCGCAGTGCGCTGCTACCATCCACCAGCCAACTACCATCGGCTTCCTTGCGGTAGCTGCCAACGCGGCTGGGAGATTGGGTTGTAAAGTCGCCAATCACTTCTTCCAAAATATCTTCTAGCGTGACTAAGCCTTTAAATTCGCCATATTCATCTACCACCAAAGCGATGCGTTCTTGGTTTTCTTGAAACTGTTGAATTTGCGTGTAAAGCGGGGTGCCAGATGGCACAAAATAAGGTTCACTGATAATTTCACGTAAGGCTTCTTTACTAATTTCTGCATCTTGCTGATAACTACGCAGTTGATTGATGACTTTTCGTACATGAATAATGCCGATAATTTCTTCATTATCGCCCTCGCGTGCAGGCAGGCGAGTGTGATGACTATTTGAAATGCGTTGTAAAATATCATCAATTGGCGCATCAAAATCAATTACTTCTACTTGTGTGTGTGCGGTCATTACGTCATCGACTGTAATTTTTTCTAGGTCAAACAAGTTCAGTAAAATGGTACGGTGCTTCTTTGGCATAAAGTGGCCTGCATCCGTCACGATGCTACGCAGCTCATCCATGGTGAGCGATTGACTACTTTCGCTAAAGTTAATATTAACTCTCAGTATTTTGAGCAAACCTTCTACAAACAAATTTACAAACCAAACCGCGGGGTAGAGCACTTTTAAAAGCGGATACAAAACATAACTGCATAAAATACCTAATTTTTCTGGGTAAGCTGCCGCAATCACTTTAGGCGAGATTTCACTAAAGACTAAAATGGCAAAGGTCACAGACAACGTGCCTATCATCAGCACCCACTCACCTTCGCCAAATAATTCAACGGTAATAATGGTAACCAATGTTGCCGATGCAGCGTTGGCAAAGTTGTTGCAGAGCAGAATGACACCAAGTAATTTGTCGGTTTTTGCTAACAGGCTGCTAGCTAAGCGCGCACCACGATTGCCTTCCTTGACCAAGTGCCGTAACCGATAACGGTTAAGTGACATTAAGCTGGTTTCAGCAACAGAGAAAAAGCCAGAGATAAGTAGAAGCAAGGCTAGAATGCCAAGCTGATAGGGGATCGGAATGTTATCCAAGTAGTGTAAAAATCAAAAATGAACAGGTGATTAGTTTACCTGTTCATTTACTTAAAAATCAAGCAGTTAAGTATGAATTATTGAATATTGCTATTAAGAAAGCGCTTCAGTTGCATTATCAGCATCTTTTTTATCAGACTCTTTCTTTTCCACATCGCCGATTAAATTAGCGCGATTCACACCCAGCCACATGGCGATTGGGCAAGCGACCAACACTGAAGAGTAGATACCAAACAAAATACCAATAGTGAGCGCTAAGGCAAAGTTATGTAGTACTTCGCCGCCGAATAGCAACATAGAACCCACCATAGTTTGTGTCATCAAGTGCGTAATCACAGTGCGGCTCATGGTACGGGTAATCGCATTATCAATTACTTGTACCACGTTGGCTTTGCGCATTTTGCGGAAATTTTCGCGTACGCGGTCAAACACCACCACCGATTCGTTCACTGAGTAACCCAATACCGCCAGAATGGCGGCCAGTACGGTTAAGTTAAACTCCCATTGAAAGAAAGCAAAAAAGCCTAAAATAATGACTACATCGTGCATGTTTGCAATGATGGCGGCTACTGCAAAACGCCATTCAAAGCGAATCGCCAAGTAAGCCATAATGCCAGCACAAACCAGCAATAAAGCCAAGCCACCGCTTTCATAAAGTTCATCACCCACTTGTGAGCCAACCGATTCCACGCGACGCACTTCAGCGGTTGCGTCTGCTTCTTTTAAAGCTTTAGTTACTGTTTCAGATAGTTGCGCAATCGACATTTCTTTTTTGAGTGGCAAGCGAATCAGTACATCGTGGCTGGTACCAAAATTTTGCACCGTAGCATCTTTCAAGCCGATTGAATCAACCGCTTTACGGATGCTATCGATATTAGCACTTTGCGGATAATTGACTTCCATCACCGTGCCACCAGTAAAATCTACGCCGTAATTCAGGCCTTTTGACCACAGAAAAAATACTGCGAGTAAAAAAGTGATGAGCGAGATAGCCGTGGTTAAACGGCCATAGCTCATAAACGGGATATCTTTTTTAATTCTGAATAATTCCATAATCTACTCTATCTAAAAAAAGCAGCTATTAAGCTTTATAAATTTGACCAATTGAAAGGCTAGCCACTTTACGGCGGTAGCCATAAATCAGATTCACAATCGCGCGTGACACTAAAACGGCACTAAACATTGAGGTGAGAATGCCTAAAACGTGCACCACGGCAAAGCCTTTAATGGGGCCTGTACCAAACATAAACAGCGCTAAACCAGCAATCAATGTCGTCACGTTAGAATCTAAAATGGTATCAAAGGCTCTATCGTAACCTGCATGAATACTGGCTTGTGGCGTGTTGCCATTGCGCAGTTCTTCGCGGATACGCTCATTAATCAGTACGTTTGCATCAATCGCCATACCCAGCGCCAGTGCAATCGCGGCTAACCCTGGTAATGTGAGGGTGGCTTGTAGCATAGATAAAATAGCTACCAATAACAGCAGGTTAATACCCAAGGCCAGCACAGAAACGCCGCCAAAAACTACGTAATAGATCATCATCATCACCGCAATCGCTGCAAAACCCCAAAGCGTAGAATGTACGCCGCGCTTGATATTTTCTTCACCCATGCTTGGGCCTACGGTACGCTCTTCAATGATTTCCATTGGCGCTGCTAATGCACCCGCCCGTAATAGCAAGGCGATGTCTGTTGCTTCTTGCGTATTGTCCATGCCAGAAATCTGTACGCGACCGCCGCCAATTTCTTCATTAATCACTGGCGCGGTAATCACTTCGGTGTTGCCTTTTTCAATCAGCAAAATCGCCATGCGTTTGCCCACGTTGTCGCGTGTGACGTTTTTAAAGATGCCCGCACCACGGCCATCTAATGTCACGTTAACGATTGAACCACCTGTTTGGTTGTTAACGCCAGGGCCAGCGTCCGTGATTCGGTCGCCTGTCAGCACCACATTTTTCTTCACTAAAATTGGGTTGCCATCGCGGTCTTTATACACCTCATCACCAAATGGCACTTGGCCTTTGGCTGCCGCTTCAAGCGTTGCCAAGTCTTTTTTGTCTTCATCTACCATGCGGATTTCAAGCGTAGCCGTGCGGCCTAAAATTTCTTTGGCTTTCGCCGTATCTTGTACGCCTGGCAATTGCACCACAATGCGGTCAAAACCTTGTTGCTGAACGATTGGCTCAGCTACGCCCAGTTCATTAATACGATTGTGCAGGGTTTGTAAGTTTTGCTTAAGCGCAAATTCCTGGATTTTCTTTTTAGCGGCTTCACCGATGCTTGCGGTTAGGACAAATTCTTTGCCATCGGTTGAATCGTTAAAGGTCAAATCGGGATAATCTTTGCTTAATACTTTGCGTGCTGTTTCTAACTCTTTGGTATCGCTAAAGCGCACTTGAACGTTTTGGCCTTCGCGCGAAATACCAAAGTAATTCACTTTTTCGCGGCGCAGCGCAGTGCGAAAATCGCCCACATTGCTTTCGGCCGATTTATCTAATGCCGCTTTCATATCCACTTGCAGCAAAAAGTGCACGCCACCACGTAAATCCAAGCCTAAGTACATCGGCTTGGCGCCAATGCCTAGTAGCCAATTCGGCGTTTGTGAAAGTAAATTCAGCGCAACGGTGTAATCTTTGCCTAAGTTAGCAATCAGCTTATCTTTGGCTTTGATTTGCGCTTCAGGGTCTGCAAAACGCACTTTTACGCCACTCGCATCCAAATAGATACCATTAAATGGAATATTGGCTAATTTAAGCGTTGCTTCTACCTTGCTAAGTAAAGCCGTATCGGCTTTAAGTGATGTTTTGGCAGGGCTAATTTGTACCGCTGGCGACTCACCAAAAAAGTTGGGTACGGTGTATAGCAGCCCAATCAGAATAACAACGGCAATTAGAATGTATTTCCAGGTAGGGTAGCGGTTCATAAATGCGGCTCAAAAATACTAAAATTCAGATTAAATTTAGTAGTCAATTATTGGTTTATAAAAATGTATTGTAGCTATTAAGAGTTTAAATCGCTTTAATAGTGCCAGGCGGCAACAAAGTTTGTACTGCGTGTTTTTGCACATTAACCGTTGTATTGGCAGCAATTTCAATGCTGATAAAGTTATCGCCCACTTTAGTAATTTTGCCTACTACGCCACCTGTTGTTGCCACTTCATCGCCTGCTTTAAGCGCGTCAATCATCGCTTTCTGCTGTTTTGCTTGCTTCATTTGCGGACGAATTAGCATAAAGTAAAACAAAGCAAAAATGACCGCAAAGGGTAATATTCCTAAAAACTCACCACCTGGTCCAGCTGGAGCTGCGTGTGCGTTACTAATAAATAGATTGTTTAAGTTGGCTAATAGGTCGTTTAACATGCGGAATAACTTTCAAATAATTTTTTAACTGTGCGATTTTAGCACAGACTGTTCAGCTTGAGAGGCGCGCGCGTTTCGTTGCAAACTCTGATTTAAATTGCTCAAAACTGCCATTCTCAATCGCGCCTCGCATGGATTGCATTAACACTTGGTAATAATGCAAGTTATGAATCGTATTGAGACGTGCGCCCAGTATTTCGCCCACTTTATGCAAGTGATGTAAATAAGCGCGGGTGAAATTACGGCAGGTGTAGCAATCGCAATCGGCATCCAGCGGTTGTGTATCTTGTTTGTAAAATGCGTTTTTAATTTTAATGTCGCCATACTGCGTAAATAGCCAGCCATTGCGCGCATTACGCGTTGGCATAACGCAATCAAACATATCCACGCCATTTGACACGGCAGCGACTAAATCTTCTGGCGTGCCGACGCCCATTAAGTAGCGCGGTTTGTTTTGCGGCATTTTGGGGGCAGTGTGGGCCAATATGCGCAACATATCCTCTTTGGGCTCGCCTACAGAAAGGCCGCCAATCGCAAAGCCATCAAAATCGATATCGACTAAGCCTGCTAATGAAACATCGCGTAAATCTTCAAACATGCCGCCTTGAATAATGCCGAAAAGCGCGTTCGTATTACCTTGATGCGCATCTTTGCTACGCTTAGCCCAACGCAAACTCAGTTGCATGGAATCATTGGCTTCTTTATGCGTAGCTGGGTAGGGTGTGCATTCATCAAAAATCATCACAATGTCGCTATTCAATACTTTCTGGATGCGCATGGATTCTTCTGGCGTTAAAAAGCAGGTGTCACCATTGATGGGCGATTTAAATTTGACGCCTTCTTCTGAAATCTTGCGCATCGCGCCCAGACTCCATACCTGAAAGCCGCCAGAATCAGTCAGAATTGGCTTATCCCAACCCATGAATTTATGCAAACCGCCATGCGCGGCAACCACTTCCAAGCCAGGGCGTAGCCATAGGTGAAAAGTGTTGCCCAGTACGATGTGCGCATCGATTTCAGTTAACTCTAAAGGCGACATCGCTTTAACCGTGCCATACGTGCCAACTGGCATGAAAGCTGGAGTTTGCACATCGCCGTGTGCCAAGTGGACTGTGCCGCGCCTGGCTAGACCATCAGTTATGTGAAGTGTGAATTGCATGTTTGAACCTAAATTGAAGCATTTATTTTAAGCCGCGATACTAACATATAGCCGCGCATACATTAAATGCGCGGCTATAAACATCATGACTGATGTGACATTAAAAACTTAACCCTATTTTAGGGTTAAGTTTTTAATTAGCATAAGCAAATTAAGTATGCTTTGTTATACTTAACCATTATTTATGAGTAGGCGAACAATTATGGCTGTTGTTAAACCACGCACACCACGTAAGGAAGTCGACACATTAAAAACCCGTGGCATTTATTTGCTGCCAAATTTGTTTACATCGGCTGCGCTATTTGCAGGTTTTTACGCCATCGTGCAAGCGATGAATTCCAATTTTGAGCAATCTGCAATTGCCATTTTTATTGCCATGGTGATGGATGGTTTAGATGGACGCGTCGCGCGTATGACCAATACCACCAGTGCATTTGGGGCAGAATACGATAGCTTGTCTGATATGGTGTCATTTGGCGTTGCGCCAGCCTTGATTATGTACGTATGGGCGTTAAAGCCCATGGGTAAATTGGGCTGGATTGCGGCCTTTATTTATTGTGCATGCGCCGCTTTAAGACTGGCTCGTTTTAATACCAAATTAGAGGATGCGCATCAAGACAAGCGTTACTTTCAAGGCTTACCTAGCCCAGCGTCTGCGGCTTTGTTAGCCGGTTTTGTATGGGTTTCGTATGAATACAATATCGATGGCCGCGAAATATTTTTTGGCGCGATTCAAATCAAATGGCTGGCATGGGGTTTAACGGTATTTGCGGCGGGCAGCATGGTTAGTGACCTTAAATTTTACTCAGGAAAAGATATTAACTTAAAAGAAAGTGTACCTTTTGTGGCCATTTTAGCCATTGTGATGGCTTTCGTTTTGGTTTCATACAGCCCGCCAGAAGTGTTGTTTACCGTAGTATTGGTGTATGCGCTGTCTGGATACTATATCTGGGCAAAATCCAAATTAAGTAGAAAAGTATCAGTTTAATTACTTTTTAATTACAGGTAACTGCTTGAAAATTAATCATTAAATCCTTATAATGTTTATATGTTGAATTCATTCACATTTAAAGCAACACCTTTCCACGCTGGCTTATTACTAAGCCTAGATCTGCTGCGCGCCAGCGCACACTAAACTCACACCCAAAAAATTAAGTCTTTACGCTCGCTGTATTCGCATACAGCAGGTAAAATTATTGCAATTGCATTTTTGCGGCAATTTAAAACGCTTGCGGCAAACATTAGGAATATAAAGCCATGAACAATCAACAAAACCAAATTATTATTTTTGATACCACTTTGCGCGATGGTGAACAAAGCCCAGGCGCATCCATGACTAAAGAAGAAAAAATCCGTATTGCGCGCCAGCTTGAAAAATTGGGTGTGAACGTGATTGAAGCAGGTTTTGCCGCTGCCAGCCCAGGCGATTTTGATGCAATTTCGGAAATCGCCAAAATCATTAAAAATTCAACTGTATGCTCACTTGCGCGTGCCAGTGAGAACGATGTACGCCGCGCAGGTGAAGCGATTAAGCATGCTGCAAGCGGCCGTATTCATACCTTTATTGCCACCAGCAAAATACACATGGAAAACAAATTGCGCATGACCGAAGATCAAGTGGTTGAGCGTGCGGTACAAGCCGTCAAATGGGCCTTGGAATATACGCCTGATGTGGAATTCTCAGCCGAAGATGCGGTACGTTCTGAGATTGACTTCTTAGTGCGCGTGTTTGATGCCGTGATTGAAGCGGGTGCCAAAACCATTAACGTGCCAGATACGGTGGGTTATTCCATACCTGCACCATGGGGTGAAACCATGGCGACATTGATTAGGCGCGTTAAGAATTCAGACAAAGTGGTTTGGAGTACGCATTGCCATAACGATTTGGGCATGGCGGTTGCCAACTCATTGGCAGCCGTGATGGGCGGAGCACGTCAGGTGGAATGTACCATTAATGGTTTAGGTGAGCGCGCTGGTAACGCCAGCTTAGAAGAAGTGGTGATGGCCTTGCGCACGCGTAAAGATATTTTCAAACTTGAAACAAGCATTGATACCACGCAAATCGTGCCAACTTCTAAATTGGTCTCTACCATCACCGGTTACCCCGTGCAGCCAAATAAGGCGATTGTGGGTGCTAACGCGTTTGCACACGAAAGCGGCATTCACCAAGATGGCGTATTAAAACACCGCGAAACTTATGAAATCATGCGCGCCGAAGATGTAGGCTGGAACGCCAACAAATTAACTTTGGGCAAATTGTCTGGCCGCAATGCCTTTAGGACACGCTTAAAAGAGTTAGGCATCGAGTTGGAATCGGAAGATGCAGTTAACGCAGCTTTTGCGCGATTTAAAACTTTGGCAGATAAAAAATCAGAGATTTTTGATGAAGATTTGCATGCTTTGGTGAGCGATGAATTTGTGCATGAAGCCAGTGAAAATTATAAATTGGTGTATTTGCAAGTTGCCAGCCAAACGGGTGAAGTGCCGCATGCCATCATTACCTTATCTGACAACAGCGTAGAAAAACGCGCTGAGGCAGATGGCGGTGGTCCAGTAGATGCGACATTTAAAGCGATTGAAAGCATGGTCAATAGTGATGCTGAATTGCAATTATATTCAGTCAACAATATCACCAGCGGCACCGATGCTCAGGGTGAAGTGACGGTGCGTTTGGCCAAAGGCGGGCGTATTGTGAATGGGCAGGGCGCGGATACCGATATTGTGGTGGCCTCGGCTAAAGCGTATTTAAATGGCTTGAATAAGTTGTATTCAAAAGATGAGAAGATGAATCCGCAACTTTAAAAAAATAGGATTACGCGCATGTTAGCGAGAATATTTTCAGGTTTTTTGGGTCTATTATTTACTCTCATTAGTTTAAGCACTGTTTTTGACGGTTCTTTTAAACTGGTAGAAGGTAAGTATGGCTGGACGATACCTTTCTTAGGGATTGCGTTTATGGTTTATGCAATAGGTGGGCAAACATTACTAAGAAAATATTTTCCAATGTGGGCAGAGAGTGAAGAAAAGCTAGTAACTAAAAAAAATGAAAATGAAGTTCAAAATTGAATTCTTTTTTGTATAAAAGACAAACTATTTTTATTATCGTAGCCCTGTTTTGCACCTATTTTATTTGGGGTTCAACATACTTAGCGATTAAATTCGGTATCGAAAGCTTCCCACCATTTTTAATGGGTGGCCTACGTTTTACCGTCGCTGGTATTTTATTGTATGTGGTGATGCGTTTTTTTGGTGCGCCAAATCCATCTAAGCAGGAGTGGCTTGGTGCAACGGCGGTTGGTATTTTATTGCCAGCACTCGGCAACGGTACAGTTTGCTTCGTGCAGCAAACCGTTTCATCTAGCGTGGCGGCACTGGCGATTGCCACTGCGCCAATCTGGATGGCGATTTTTTCATCCTTTTGGGGCCATAAAATCACAAAGCAAGAGTGGCTAGGCATTGCGGTAGGTTTTGTGGGCATTGCCATGCTGAACTTTGGTGGTAGCTTACATGGCCAACTTTTTAGTGCATTATTGCTGATTTTTGCAGCGGCTACTTGGTCGTTCGGTTCGGTTTGGGGTAAGTATTTAAGCATGCCAGCAGGGCTAATGGCGCCAGCCTGCCAAATGTTAATGGGCGGCATTGCTTTGCTGATTTTTAGCGCGTTGCAAGGTGAGCAATATCCTAGCGCGATTAGCCTAAAATCGTGGGGTGCGATGTTATTTTTAATTGTGTTAGGCTCACTTGTTGCCTACAGCGCTTATCAATATTTGCTTAAAACGGTGCGTCCGCTTGTTGCCAGTAGCAATACATTTGTGAACCCCATTGTAGCGTTTGCGGTAGGTATTTGGTTGGCCAATGAAGAAGTGACTCACAATGAATATATTGCGCTGGCAGTGATTTTAGTGGGTGTGTTTTTAGTGCTTTCTGCTGAGAATAAAAATTCGGTCTAAAAAAGGTGTTAAGTCACTTTGTTTGAATGGCTTTATTTAAATGAATGCGTAATGGAGTAAATGTTGAACTTAGCTTTATTTGATCTTGATAACACCTTGCTGGCGGGCGATTCTGACTACAACTGGAGTTTGTTTTTAATTGATGAAGGTTTGCTGGATGCTGAAACCCATCACGACCGCAATGAACAATTTTACCTGGATTACAAAAATGGCAATTTGGATATCTTTGCCTTTTTGCAATTTCAGTTGCAACCATTAAGCCAGCATCCTAAAAAATTCTTGGATGAATTGCATGTTAAATATATGCAAAAAGTGATTAAGCCAATGATGACGGATAAAGCGCAGGCATTGGTTAATCAGCATAAAGCGGCTGGTGACTTGTGTGTAGTGATTACCGCTACCAATAGTTTCGTTACTAAACCTATTGCAACCGCTTATGGTATTGAGCACCTAATTGGCACCGACCCCGAAATGGTCAACGGTCAATATACAGGCGGTGTGAGCGGTGTACCCAGTTTTCAAGAGGGCAAAGTGACCCGCATCAATCAATGGTTAGCTGAGCGCGGCAAAACCTTAAGTGATTATGAAAAAAGCTATTTTTACAGTGATTCGCACAATGATTTGCCACTCATGAAGTTGGTCACGAATCCAGTAGCGGTGGACGCAGACGCAACCTTAACGGCCTACGCGATTGAAAAAAACTGGCCCATGATCAGCTTGCGCTAGCGCCAATAAATTCAAACTGTTATGAAGCCTCTTTTTTATACTAAGCCTAAGCCAAATTCATATTACTGACATCTGCCAACACTATTTTACGAGTATACGTATAGCTTAAGCGCTGCAAATATAATAAAAGGTGATTGACGTGAAAGCTCTGAAATGTTGGATGTTAGTGCTGGTTTTGAGTTGTTGCGGCAACGTTTTAGCCGATGTTAATAAAGCGAATCAACTTTATCTGCAAAAAGATTATCCCTCTGCATTAAAAGCCTATTTGCCTTTGGCAAAAGCTGGCGATGACTACGCACAGCAGCAACTGGGCATTATGTATACCTTTGGTTTTGGCACGCCAGTTAACCCAAATGAAGCGTTTATGTGGTTTGAAAAAGCCAAATCTCAAGGCAAGCCAGAAGCGCAGTACTGGTATGGAATGTCAATTCTAAACGGCAACGGCACACCAAAATCCCCCGAAAATTCTATCGCTTGGTTAGAGAAATCTGCTAACCAAGGCAATGCCGATGCCCAAAATACGTTGGGTGTTTTGCATATGGTGGGGTTGGGTACAAAGATTGATTATAAAGAATCGTTTAAATGGAATACCAAGGCCGCTAATGCTGGCAAAGCGGAGGCGATGTACAACCTTGGCCAATTGTTTGAGAAAGGCACTGGCGTTAGTCAAAGTGCTGTTAAAGCAGTTTATTGGTACGAACAAGCCGCAAAACAAGGTTTTACAATGGCAGAGTTTGAATTAGGCGTGGCTTATGCTCAGGGCTTAGCAGGCTATATTAAGGATATAGACAAAGCGATTTTTTGGTATAAAAAGGCGGCTAGCAAAGGCAGTTTGCATGCGCAGGCTAATTTAGGGCAAATATATTTAAATCAATCTAAAAAAGACCCTAAAAAACTAGCAGAAGCAATTGACTGGTATACAAAAGCGGCAGAGCTTGGTGAGGTGAAATCTCAAATGTTAATAGCCACGTTTTACAGATATGGTGAAGGTGTCGCTGAAAATCCGCTCACAGGCTTATATTGGATGCGAAAATCTGCTGCTGCGGGGTATGAGCCCGCTGTGAAAAGCTTACAAGAAATGGAAGTTAAGAGAAAATTGACAGTAAAAGAAGCTACGTCACACTATTTTGAGCGTGCAGGTAAATGGCAAGAAAAGACATTGGCTGAGCTTGCAACTACTACTAATGCAAACGATGGGAAGCAACAAGAAAAATTGGCAATTGCCTATCATTATGGTCTTTTAAATAGCGCTGTTAATAAACTGAAAGCTGTAGAAACCTATTTAAATGTGATGCGATTGCAGCCAACAGAAAGTAACTTAACTACCCAGAAAAATTTAGCATCAATTTATATCGATGGCTTAACAGCAGTAGACGATGCTGTAGAGGCTAAATTAAAAATAGACCAAATGGCACAAGCTGGCGATGCCGCCGCTATGCGATTTTTGGCGCGCTTTTACATAAATTACTACGATGGATATGGACACAACGCGAAGTTAGCTAAATTTTGGTATGGCAAATTGGCGCAAATGGGCGACAAACGCGCCCAATTGGCTTTGGCAAGGTCTTATCAGTCAAGCTATCCAAATCAGAAAGGACCAGAATCTGAGCCAGATTACAAGCAAGCGCTGTATTGGCTTAAAAAGGCGGCAACGGATGAAACCCCCTATGCACAGTATGAGCTTGCAGAAGTTTATATTAGCGGGCGCGGCGGTGAGAAAAATAATGAAGAGCAAATGAAGCTTCTGAAAAAAGCAGCAGACAAAGGTGTTTTAGATGCAAAAACTGCTTTGGCAGAAGCGTATCAAAAAGGTGAAATAACGGCGCAGGATAATGCAAAAGCTATGATGTTATTTGAAGAAATCGCACTTGAAAATTGCGGCACAAGTTTTGAAAATTTTATTCACAGTGCTACAAAAGTAGGCCAATTACATGAATTAAATGCGAATAAAATTCAAAGTTTTGTTTGGTATAGCTTGGTGTTAGAGGCGAGAGATGGTAAAACGATTTGCCCTAGTAAAAGCTCAGCTACTGTAGCTAGTGGGAGCACACACAGTATGTTCGGTAATGAACATCATTTAAATCTTGAGCAAGATTCGCCACAAATGGGTTTTGCGGTGGGTGTTTTTTCTGATGATTTTTTTATAAAAAGAAACAAGCAGGAAAAAGCTAACTTAAATAATATTCAGAAATCCATGAATACTGAAGAGTTGAACCTAGCAAAAAAAGCATTAGCCGACTGGAAAAATTTACATAGCAAGTAAGATTAACCTACCAAAAACGATGAAAAATATGCACAACACATTATTCAAAAATTTAATATTATTAATGGTTAACTTGCCGCTAGCGGTAGCCAGTTTTAATAGCTCTGCGGCAGAGGAAGCACCAAAATCTGTACGCTTACCCGCTATTTACCATGTTTTGGATGACCCCAGTAAACCAGATAAACCGACCATTACCATACAAGAAATTGATCGCTGCATGGGCGCAGATAGCAAGGTTAAAAAGCAATTTGAGACTATTCAAGCAGAATCGGATGCGCTAAACACTGAATCGTTAGCGGCCGAAACAAAGATTAAAAATATTGACGCAGAGCGTGCTGATATTGATAAACAAGCATCTGTTGTGAATGCTGAAATGGCCGAAATTAATCAAAATAGTGCTGCTTTGGATAAGCAAAAAGCGGAATTATCTGTATTAACTGCTAACAAGAAGATGGATGCGGCGACTGCGAAAAAAGTAAACGCCCAAATTAACCAATACAATAATCAAACAAATCAACATAACAAACGTTTGATGGCGGCCAATGAAAAGGTAAAACAGTTTCAGCAAACACAGAAAGAATTTAACGACAAATTAAACGCAGTAAAAACAGAACTAGATGCTTACAACGAAAAAGTTAACGTGTTTAAAGTGCGAAAAAGTGAGTTTGATGCCTCTATTGTTGGTTATCGTGAAAAGTGTGATGGTGAGCGCAAGCTTGTTCAATAACTCACTAACTTAGCGATTTAACAGTACTTGTAAAATAAATTTACTGCCTAAATAGGCCAAGAGTAAGAGTACAAAGCCTATTAATGTCCAGCGAATGGCTTTAATGCCGCGCCAGCCATAGCGGTAGCGACCGTACAACAACCAGCCGTAAATCACCCAAGACGCAATAGAGAAAATGGTTTTGTGATTAAATTGCAGTGGTTTTCCAAAAATATCTTCGCTAAATAACATTCCACTTAATAGTGTTAATGTCAGTAAAATAAATCCAAGCGTAATTACTCTAAAAAGCAGGCTTTCCATCACCATTAATGGAGGAAAGCTGGGCAATTTAATCAGTGTTGGCTTGTTGTGCAGGCTACGTTCGGCAACTGCCATCAATAGCGCATGCAAAGCGGCAAAGGTAAACAGGCTGTATGCCAAAATAGCAATGGCAATATGTGCAACAAATAAATTTGAAGCCGTTTCTGTTTGTGGGATGTAGTGATTTTTAATGGCAAAAGCAGGGAACAGCACAAATAAAGCCGCGGGCGGCAACACAAATGCCTGTAAGCTATAAAGCGGATGCTTTAGGCTGGTTAGCCAGTAGATTAGCGCAGTTAGCCAAAAAATTGCTGATAGCGCATAGTAAAAGCCTAAGTTAACGTCGCCAGAAGTAAAAATATCGCGATAAAGTAGCCAGCCGTGCAGCATTAGTCCTAATGCGATCATGGCAGAATGCAACTTCAGCGATTCGGCATGATTGCTTAATTTGGCAGTGCGCCAAAAATCAGCGGCTACTGCAGCGTAAATAAAACAGACGACCAAGTACGGAATGAAATGAGCCATAGTGTACTGAATTAAAGAACCAAAGTGCAATTATGGCAAAACTCGGCTTAAGTGCATAGCAAGAGTTAAAGAATCACCTTGCTTGATGTAAAATTGAGCCAAATTAAATGGATGCAAAAATATGTTAGAAAACTTAACCGGTAGGCTACAAGGCGTTATTAAAAATTTGCGCGGACAAGCGCGTTTAAGCGAAGACAATATCGCTGACGCCATGCGCGAAGTGCGTATGGCCTTGCTAGAAGCAGATGTGGCTTTACCAGTGGTAAAAGAATTTATCAGCAAGGTAAAAGAGCGTGCGCAAGGCAAAGAGGTATTGCAAAGCTTAACGCCTGGCCAAGCAGTCATTGAGGTGGTAAACGATGAATTAACCGCATTGATGGGTAAGGCCAATGTTGGCCTCAATCTAGCCGCTGTGCCACCTGCAATCATCCTGATGGCTGGTTTGCAAGGTTCTGGTAAAACTACGACATCAGCCAAGTTAGCCAAACTATTAAAAGAGCAGAAGAAAAAAGTCTTGCTAGCCAGCGCCGATGTGTACAGGCCTGCAGCGATTGCACAACTGCAAACATTAGCTAAACAGCTAGATATAGACTGTTTTGACAGCAACGCCACTCAAAAGCCGCTGGATATTGCCAATGATGCCTTGTCGTTTGCCAAAAAAGGCTATTACGACGTACTGATTTTTGATACGGCTGGCCGTTTGGGTATCGATGAAGCCATGATGGCAGAAATTAAAGCCCTACATACCCAACTTAACCCAGTTGAAACGCTGTTTGTTGTAGATGCGATGCAGGGCCAAGATGCGGTGAATACGGCTAAAGCGTTTGGTGAAGCGTTGCCGCTGACAGGTGTGGTACTAACCAAGCTAGATGGCGACGCGCGCGGCGGTGCGGCATTAAGCGTACGCCATGTAACTGGACAACCGATTAAATTTATCGGTGTGAGCGAAAAAGTGGACGGATTAGAGCCATTTCACCCAGACCGTATGGCAGGCCGCATACTGGGCATGGGCGATGTGTTGGGCTTGATTGAGCAAGCGCATAAAAACGTAGACATGGCAGAGGCGCAAAAAGTCGCCGATAAAATAAAGTCTGGTAGTAAATTTGATCTGGAAGACTTTAAATCGCAGATGACACAAATGCGAAAAATGGGCGGCATGGGGGCCTTAATGGATAAAATGCCTGCACAAATGGCCAATATGGCGGCCAAAGTAAATAACGAAGACGCAGATAAGTCGCTGCGCCGTATTGAAGGTATCATCAACAGCATGACGCCGTTAGAGCGCAAAAAGCCAGAGCTAATCAAAGCCACGCGCAAAAAACGCATTGCGGCAGGTAGTGGTGTGCAGGTGCAAGAAGTGAATCGTCTATTAAAACAATTTGAAGAAACGCAAAAGATGATGAAAATGTTTAGCAAAGGCGGCATGGCTAAAATGATGCGCGGTATGGGTGGCATGATGGGCGGTAAGTTGCCTGGCATGCGCTAATGACTGATTATTAATGATGCGAACAGGCTTATTTCTATTAAGTAAAAAAAGTTGCACCAAAGCACAAAAATAAAGAATATAAAAAGTTAAATTATTTAGCAGCTTGTCATTGACCTAGCCCCAAGTTTCTTGCATAATTGCGCCCTTTCGTGAGTGATGTAAATCAACCACGAAAATCACCAGAAATACAGATTGACCCATTAGTATCAAGTAATTAAAAATGGGGCGTTAGCTCAGCTGGTAGAGCAGCGGACTTTTAATCCGTTTGTCGTGGGTTCGATCCCCGCACGCCCTACCAATTCAGTGTTTTGCGAAACATCAGAACACATCAAAAACCCGCCTAAGTGCGGGTTTTTTATTGCCTAAAACTTTTGTAAATTTCAGCTAGAGCTTGAGACTCATAATCCATTGGTAATGTATCCGCCTCACAGAGGAGGCACAATGACCAAAAACCCAAAGTTAAGGCTTTAGGTCAGCTGGCTATAGATGCTATAAAACATCATATGTATATGGTCAATAATTCTATAAATGAATAAAATTATATTTTTTAAACAATAGTCAAAAGGTTTAGCGATGCTCAAGGTTTTAGCCGGAGATTTATCAGCTACATTTAACATTGATGGACAACATGGGCAGAGATATCTTGCACGCAAGGCGGGTATTGCCCAGTCACTTTGTGAGCAATTGATGCTACATGATCTAATTCTGATTCCAACCAGCGACTATTTAACGGCAGCGGCTCTATTAGCACTATTAGGTGAAGATGCTTTTATTGAGTTATTAGAGGCTAAAAGGCTGAAATTTATTCGTTTGAAAGGCCTTTTTGGTTATTGGAGAGGTGAAAATAAAGAAGGAAGCATTATTGCTTTAGGAGATCCTGAAAATCGAAGACCACAGGATTCACCAATTGAAGAATCCATATATGCTGCATTATGTAGCGTCCAGCCTGGAGTTAAAGAAAGTGAAAAATTGGCGCAATTAATTGCCGAGAACTCACACGCGATGGAAATGGAGCAAGTGATATCAGCAGTTAAAGACAGCGCTTATGCGGATTTCAGACATTCACAATTATGGCATGACCGCTACGTTGGCAGAACAGGAGGCTTCAAGTTGCCAGGTTCTAATAAACATACAGTCACAATGCTAGGTCCACCGACAGACCCGTCTAGCAAGCCGATAGATGCTCTCTTAGCGTTAACATTATCAAACATTGAACTGTACCTTTCAAACCAGTTTTCTTGTGTGAGCATGTCTACAGGCTCACCAATGGGTGATTGCCTTGACCTAAAATCTGGTTACATTGACAAAAAGGATCATCCAGGGAGACATCGTCTCTGGTCATTTCTTGATGTGGCAAGTGTGCCGAATTTGGCTGCAGTTACTCTTGCTGATCAGTCAAAGTTTTCAGAACTACTCAAACTCACTGATAGTCGTAATGCCCGGGTTTTCAGGGAATGGTTTCATCAGAACGCAACGCTAACCGATACCGAAATAAAAGCTCGATATGTAGACCTTTTACATGATGTTCCATGGGCACAAACAGCTCCAATAAAGGCACTAAGATTTGCGGTAACTAATTTACTTGATGCCAAAATAGCTTGTTTAGGTAAAGTAGCCAGCTTAGCTGACACCTTCCTGCTCGATAAAGTGTTAAAAGGAAATTCTGCAAAATTTTTTGTGGACGATTTACGAACATTTAGTGGAAAAGTCGGTATAAGAAAATGAACTTTAGAAATCATCTGGATTCTTCATAGTTAGTAATTTGTTCGACTCACAGAGGGCCTCCAATTAAAGACGACTTAGAAATATCTCTAAGTCGTTTTTTTTTTGTTTAAGAGATAAAATTCGCGGGTCCTTAGTTCGATTCGTCGTCTTGCCAACATATAGAATAAGTGTTTTACTTGACTGTTAAGTTTTTTCATTGTTTCTGTTTTTACATCTATAAATTAACCCTAATTTATTCGAAACTAACCTTTTGGATTAATCTTTTCTTCCTGTAGACCTTGATTCATGATCGTCTCTAAAGAAAGACCAGGTGCACCAGCTCTGTTTCCGAATACTTTTGGCATTTTAGCTAATTGCTCCTTTGACATAGGCTTAAAGATTGTTTTTTCGGTGTCAGCTTCATTTTGAGCATCAGCTTCAGTCTCAAGCTTAGTTAGCCTATCAATTAAATTATTTAATGGAATCTCAGGATTAAACCACCAATCAGTTGACCAAATTCTATGTATCTTCCATCCCAAACCCTCTAAAACTAATTGCCTTAATCTGTCACGGTCTCTTGCGCTAGGTGCAGAATGATAAGTAGCACCATCACATTCAATACCTAAAAGAAAATTACCAGGTTTAAACTTATTGATAACTGCTAAATCAATTCGATAACCTGAAACCCCGACCTGGGGAACAACTTGCCAGCCTCTATCCCGCAGCTCTTTAATTACTGCAACTTCAAACGGACTGTCTGGTTCCCGCCCAGTAGGGGATGCTTGAGCAGCGAGCACTCTTGCTCCATTAATTGCAAAATCAAGATAAGTTTTTAAATCAGCTACTCCTCTGGCTTTGGTTTTTGAAAGGTCAATATCTTCTGGTCTTAAACTACTGAATATTTTAACTTTATGTCTTGCTCGAGTTGCTGCAACGTTTAGCCTACGATGTCCACCTTCCTTATTCATTGGCCCAAAGTTCATAGAAACTTTACCTGTAATGGTCTAGTTTAACGCAACACTTTCTTAGAGGTTATAATCAACTTTAAGAGGTGTAAAATGAGTCAAACAAGACGTGTATTATCTACAGAATTTAAGCAAGAATGTGTCAATCTCGTCGTCA
>JAKFVD010000033.1 GCA_021732365.1 Methylotenera sp.
TAGCGCGCTTGCGTATGTGTGGTGGCAATAGTCAGCGTGCCTGTTTCTACTTTACTAAACTCATCACCCACGCGTTTAATATTTTGCATTTCAAGCATCACCGTTGCGGCTAGCTTAACAATATGTCGACCTGGCTCTGTAATCCCTGTTAATCGTTTACCATTGCGCTGAAAAATCTGTAAATTTAACTCATCTTCAAGCATTTGAATTTGCTTGCTCACACCCGGTTGCGATGTATGTAATGCCTCTGCTGCAGCTGAAATGTTCAACCCTTGTCGGGCTACTTCATGTATGTATTTCAATTGGTGAAGCTTCATTCATGCCCCTCTTTAATCAATAACAATCTTTATAATTAAATCATATACTAAAATAATGAATTGTTATTAAGCGATTATATCAATTACTGTTATACTACGCGCCTTTACTACCATTTGGGTATGCAGGCACGTGGATTTAATTTTTTACATTTTTGCTGGATTTGTCGTTGGCTTGTTGGTCGGACTAACAGGCGTGGGCGGCGGTTCGCTGATGACGCCAATCTTGTTGATATTTTTTAACGTAAAAGCAGCCGTCGCCGTTGGTACTGACTTACTGTATGCATCGATTACTAAAAGTGTTGGTATTTTTGCGCACGGAAAACTAGGGAATATTGATTGGAAAATTGTACGATTATTGGCCTACGGCAGTATTCCCGCTTCGATTATTACAGTGCTTTATTTAAGAGAGTTAGATATTGCCTCTGACCTTGCAGTAAGCAGCATTAAATTTTGGCTGGGCATTGCATTATTACTCACTTCTTTATCGGTTTTATTCAGAAACCAATTAGCCAAACTATCTAAAACTGGACATTGGATTAACCCACAATACACGCCATACTTAACCATTATTTTGGGCTTAATTTTAGGCTTTTTAGTCACGTTAACTTCGGTTGGCGCGGGCGCTTTGGGCGTAACTGCTTTACTTATTTTGTATCCTAAAATCCCCATCACCAGAATTATTGGTACTGATGTTGCGCATGCTGCACCGCTCACACTTGTCGCTGGATTAGGTCACGCCAGCTTAGGCACGGTCGATTACAGCTTGCTGGGTACGCTATTAATCGGCTCAATTCCGGGCATTTGGATTGGTAGCCACCTCAGTGCAAAAGTAGCAGAGCACTGGGTGCGCACATTACTTGCGTTAATTCTGGTCTACGTAGGTCAAAAATTGGCTTTCCCAGAATTTAATCAACTAATTGGTATTTCTGTTTTGTTATTGATAGTCGCCTTAAAGCAACTAGGCTTAAAACACAGTAAATGAGAATGACTTTTTGAATTAACCCACTATTTAGATTAAAATAATGGGTTAAGTTTTTGGTAAGCAATCGACTCAAGCAAATATATGTATAAATACGACCAAATAGACCAACAAATTGTAGACGAACGCGTTGTTCAATATCGCGACCAAACCCGTCGCTATTTAGCAGGCGAATTAAGCGAAGAGGAATTTCGTCCGCTACGTCTGCAAAACGGCCTGTATATTCAGCGCCACGCACCTATGTTCCGCATTGCGGTGCCTTACGGCATGCTTTCTAGCAAACAATTGCATAAATTGGCTGATCTAGCCAACAAATACGATAAAGACTATGGCCATTTTTCAACGCGCCAAAACCTGCAACTTAACTGGCCCAAATTAGAAGACGTGCCAGAAATGTTGGCAGAACTGGCTACAGTTGAAATGCATGCGATTCAAACTTCTGGTAACTGTATTCGCAATATCACTACCGATCAATTTGCAGGTATCGCGCCGGATGAAGTGATTGACCCGCGTGCCATGGCGGAAATTATGCGTCAGTGGAGTACATTCCATCCAGAGTTCGCGCTACTACCGCGCAAATTTAAAATTGCCGTGTCTGGCACCAAACAAGACCGTGCCATAGTACAAGCGCATGATATTGGCATGGAGTTTTACACTGACAGCGCTGGCAAATTGGCTATCAAAGTTTGGGTTGGTGGTGGTTTAGGTCGCACACCAATTCTAGGCTCTGTGATTCGCGAACATTTAGAGTGGCAACATGCCCTTACTTATTGCGAAGCCATTATTCGCGTATATAACCTGCATGGTCGCCGCGATAACGCCTATAAAGCGCGTATTAAAATCTTGGTTAAAGCATTAGGTATTGAAGAATTTAAAAACCAAGTTGAAGCGGAATGGGCACATTTAAAAGATGCGCCAAATACGATTACTGAAGCGGAATTATTGCGCGTTGGCAAGCATTTTGAAACCATGCCGTATGAAAATGTAGCCGCAAACGATGCAGGCTTTGATGCAGCAGTTGCTAGTAATCCCGCTTTTACTGCTTGGGTAAAACGCTGCGTACATGCACACAAACAAGCTGGTTATCGCGCAGTGACCTTATCATTAAAACCGCATGGCAAAGCGCCAGGCGATGCAACATCTGCACAAATGCATACCGTTGCCGATTTGGCAACGCAATATAGCTTTGGTGAACTGCGTGTTTCACATGAGCAAAACTTGATTTTGGCCGACGTTAAATTAAGCGATTTATTCGCCGTTTGGGAAAAAGCACGTGCCGCAGGTTTGGCTACGCCGAATATTGGCCTGCTAACCGACATTATTTGCTGCCCAGGTGGCGATTTCTGTTCATTGGCTAATGCTAAGAGCATTCCAATTGCAGAAGCGATTCAAATGCAATTTGATAATTTAGATTATCTGCATGATATTGGCGATATTGAGCTGAATATTTCTGGTTGCATGAACGCTTGTGGACATCATCATGTCGGTCATATTGGCATTTTAGGCGTGGATAAAGATAGCGCGGAGTTCTACCAAGTTTCAATCGGGGGCAAACAAGGCAACGATGCAAGCATCGGTTCAGTCATTGGCCCATCGTTTGCGGCAGACGAAATGCCAAGCGTGATACAAAAGTTAATCGACGTATACATTAAAGAGCGTACCGATGAAGAGCGCTTTATTGATACCGTGCGCCGTTTGGGTGTTGCGCCGTTTAAAGCACATGTTTACGCTAAAGAAGAGGTTGTAGCATGAGCAACTTAATTCAACTCAATGACAATACAGCTGAAATTGCAGAAAATACATGGCTGACAGTACAACTGCCCGCCAGCAATGTAGAAGCGCGTAAACAAGCGGGTAAAGTCGTGTTATTTAAGTTAACAGGCGAAGAAACAGTTACTGACACACAAATCGCAGATACTGTGATTCCAGCGACTGGTAAAGTGATTGTGCCATTAAGCGTTTTTATTGCGCGCAAAGAAACGCTATCTGCACGTATTGCCAATGGTGAAATCGGCGTGTGGCTAGATACGCATGAGTTACTCGCTGATTTAGTCAGTCATCAGCCAGATTTAAACGCCCTACCAATCATTGCTGTGCATGTTGAGCGCTTTGCCGATGGCCGTATTTTTTCATTAGGTACTCTGTTGCGCACCCGTTATGGCTTTAAAAACGAATTACGCGCCACTGGCGATGTGTTGCGTGATCAGCTGTTTTTCTTAAAACGTAGCGGTTTTAGTAGCTTTTTATTGCGTGCAGACCGCTCTGCGGTTGAAGCACTGGCAAGCTTAAATGACTTTACGGTCCCTTATCAAGGCGCAGTGGATGAGCCGCGACCAGTATTTACGCGCTATAACAGGGCCAGCTAAATGTCAGGTGAAGTTTCCTTTTTAAAACCATCTGCAAGCAACCCAGCCACATCGCCTACATTAACCGATGAGCTAAAAGCCAGCGTGCAATACAAAACAGCAGAAGTATTGGCTTTATTAAAAGCCGCTAGTAATGAGCTAGGCAGTATTACTTTTGCCAATAGTTTTGGTGCAGAAGACATGGTGCTAACGGATATCATTTTAAAAAATCAATTGCCTATTGAGATTTTTTCACTGGACACAGGCCGCTTACCTGTAGAAACCTATGATTTAATCGCAAAAACTGAACAACATTACAACACGAAATTAAACGTGTATTTTCCGCAAGCGCAAGCCGTTGAATTTTATGTAAAAAATCATGGCATCAATGCGTTTTACGAATCAATTGATTTACGTAAGAGCTGCTGCCATATGCGTAAAGTAGAACCCTTACAACGCGCATTAAGCGATAAACAAGCGTGGATCACGGGTATGCGCGCTGCGCAAGCGACTACGCGCACTAGCCTTCCTGTGAGCGAGTACGATGCAGGCAATAAGTTAGAGAAATTCAATCCCTTAAGCGATTGGTCAGAATCAGAAGTATGGGCCTATATTCGCTTGAATAATGTGCCCTACAACGCATTACATGACCAGTTTTACCCAAGCATTGGCTGTGCGCCTTGTACACGCGCTATTGCCATGGGTGAAGATATACGCGCCGGACGCTGGTGGTGGGAAGACCCAACTAGCAAAGAGTGCGGATTGCACGTCAAATAGAAACCGCATTAAAACTAAATAAATTACTTTAAATATAAACTGTAACCAATTGAATATGTTAACTAATAAACACCAGCCATTATCACATTTAGACTGGCTAGAAGCAGAAGCGATTCACATTTTGCGTGAAGTTGCGGGGCAATGCAGCAACCCTGTTTTGCTGTTTTCAGGCGGCAAAGATTCACTGTGCATTTTGCGCTTGGCTGAAAAAGCCTTTCGCCCAGGCCGCTTTCCGTTTCCTTTAATGCACATTGACACTGGTCACAATTATCAAGAGGTGATTGATTTTAGAGACCAACGCGCTGCTGAATTGGGTGAGCGCCTAATTGTGCGTTCAGTTGAAGATTCGATGAAACGCGGCACTGTGGTGCTAAAAACGCCTGATGAGCCACGCAATAAGCATCAATCAGTCACTTTATTAGAAGCGATTGAAGAGTTTGGCTTTGATTGTTGCATCGGTGGTGCACGCCGTGATGAAGAAAAAGCGCGCGCCAAAGAACGTATCATGAGTTTTCGCGATGAGTTTGGTCAATGGGATCCAAAAAATCAGCGCCCAGAGCTATGGAATTTGTATAACGCACGTAGCCACAAAGGTGAAAATATCCGCGCCTTCCCTATTTCCAATTGGACAGAAATGGATGTTTGGCAATATATCGAGCGCGAAAATTTAGGCTTGCCTAGCATCTATTTTGCGCACAACCGCGACATTATTATGCGCGGCGGCGCTATGATGCCGGCCAATATTAAACTGGCTGATGGCGATGTGATTAACGTGCCAAAAGCAGGTGAAGAAGTCATCAATATGCAAGTACGGTTTAGAACGGTGGGCGATATTACTTGTACAGCGCCCGTAATTTCAGACGCGGATACCGTCAGCAAAATTGTGCTGGAAACGGCGACGACGACCATTACTGAGCGTGGCGCAACGCGCTTAGATGACCAAACCTCTGATGCTTCGATGGAGCAACGCAAGAAAGAGGGTTACTTCTAATGAGTACCAATATGCAACAAAACGATTCAAACCATAACGATAGCCTTTTGCGTTTCATGACCTGCGGCTCTGTCGATGACGGAAAAAGTACGTTAATTGGTCGCTTATTATTTGATACCAAAACCATTTTGGCCGATACGTTAACGCAAATTTCTAACACGTCTAAAAAGCGTGGCATGGAAGCGGTTGATTTGTCTTTGCTAACCGATGGCCTGCAAGCGGAACGTGAGCAAGGTATTACCATTGACGTGGCCTATCGTTATTTCAGCACAGGTACACGCAAGTACATCATTGCTGATGCGCCTGGTCATGAGCAATACACGCGTAATATGGTAACGGCTGCATCTACAGCAAATTTGGCGATTATCTTAATCGATGCACGCCGTGGTGTGCTGACACAAACACGCCGTCACAGCTATTTGGCGCATTTGGTGGGCATTCAGCATATTGTCGTTGCTGTTAACAAAATGGATTTGGTGAATTACGACCAAGCTACTTACGATAAAATTTGTGCCGATTATCAAACATTTGCCAACGAAATCGGCCTTGCTCAAGCGCGTGATATTCGCTTTATCCCAATGTCTGCCTTAAATGGCGATATGTTGGTGGACCGATTAGAGAATATGCCTTGGTATTCAGGTGAGACATTGCTTGAAATGTTAGAAGCAGCACCAGCAGCCGATGAAGAGCAAAATGCAGAATTCAGATTCCCTGTGCAATTTGTATGCAGACCACATGCCAGTGCCGATGCCGATTTGCATGACTTTAGAGGCTTTATGGGCCGCATTGAAAGTGGCGATATTGCAGTGGGTGATGCTGTAACGGTATTACCAAATGGCTATCAATCTAAAGTAAAAGCGATTCAAATTGGCGACTTGCAATTACAAAGCGCGCAAACTGAGCAAAGCGTAACCATTTTGCTGGAAGACGAAATTGATACATCGCGCGGCGATATGATTGTTAAAACAGGCAGCGCTATTCAACCAGTGAAACAGATAGAAGCGTTTGTGTGCTGGCTATCTGAAACGCCAATGTCTACGGCTAGAACATATGTAATACGACATACAACGCGCGAGTCAAAAGCTAAAGTTGCTGCTATTTCGTACAAAGTAGATGTTAATACGTTGGAACAACAAGCCACAACCGAACTCAAAATGAATGATATTGCGCGCATCAGCTTTAAGCTTGCGCAGCCATTGATGGTGGATAGTTATACGCAAAATCGTGCGATTGGCGCGTTTATTGTGATAGATGAAAGTACGAACAACACAGTAGGCGCAGGCATGATTGTATAAATTTAAAAAACGATTAAAATTAAATTATAAATTGAAGTAACCTCAAGGAATAAATATGACGTATGTAGTCACCGAAAACTGTATTCAATGCAAATTTACCGATTGCGTAGATGTTTGCCCAGTGGATTGTTTTGTTGAAGGCCCAAACTTTTTAGCCATTAATCCAGATGAGTGCATCGATTGCACGCTATGCGTTGCGGAATGTCCTGCTGAAGCAATTTTTGCTGAAGACGATGTACCAGCAGACCAGCAGGAATATATCGCCTTAAACGCGCGCCTTGCGCAATTGTGGCCAGTGATTACCAGCCGCAAAGAAGCGCTAGAAGATGCTGAAGCCATGAACGGTGTGCCCGGCAAACGTGAGCTTTTAATTGAATAGTTTTAAATGAAATGCAAAAAGGATGCGCAAGCATCCTTTTTTGTTTGAACACTTGTTTAAAATTAAACCCGATGACAACACCACTTCCCTTTTTGCAACATTATTCTCCTGCCTTACAAGATCAAGTCAGGCAATTACAAGCGCAAGACAAATTGGGCGACTATATTGCTGAGCGCTACAGTCAGCAACATTTAATACAAACCGATAAAGCGCTGTACGCCTATTGCAATGATATTAAGCAAACATTCCTGCGCAACGCCCCGTTGCTAGACAAAGCACATTATGACAACCGATTGAGCATTGAGCATCATGCGCTAGGGCTTAATACCGCAGTATCACGGGTTCAGGGTGGGAAGTTGAAAGCGAAAAAAGAAATCAAGATATCTTCTTTTTTTAAAGCCGCGCCAGCTGAATTCTTGCGCATGATTGTCGTGCACGAATTGGCGCATTTAAAAGAGCGTAATCATGACAAGGCGTTTTATCAGCTATGCCAACATATGGAGCCGGATTATCACCAGCTAGAATTTGATTGCCGTGTTTATCTGCTATGGAAAAACGAAGCAGCGGCAAGAACAGTGGCGCCTAAAATACTGGCGCCATAGTAGGATAATTTAAAGCAGACTATTTACCGCGAATACCGTCAATACTGAATTTACCAGCACCTGCAACACTGAAATATAAAAAAACAAAACTAAACATCACAGCCAACTCACCATGATTGGCAATTGGTAAAAAGCCGCTTGGTGCATGCGCCATAAAATAGGCAACTGCCATTTGGCCAGAAAGTACAAAAGCAACAGGGCGCGTAAAAAGACCAACCAATATTAACGCACCGCCCACCAACTCTAAAATACCTGCAACTCCCATTAATGACATTAACTGCAGGCCATCAAACATTGCATTGTGTGGCATACCTAACAGCTTTGAAGTGCCATGCTGCAGGAATAAAAAGCCTGTGATGATACGCAACAATCCCAAAACATAAGGTGTCCATTTATCGCAAAATTGAGTATTAAACATTTGTTTTCCTTTATGTTGATTAATTAAGTAAACCAATAGCATACTAACTGATTAACTTATGCAGAGTATAGGATTAATCTTGCTCAATAATGCAGCACTAAAAAATTAGATTTTTTGGCTTTTCCACAAACGTGTTTGGCTGATAACCAATAAAGCAATCAGCAAGTAAACCAGCATGGCTAGCGCCAAGCCCATTACACTACCCCACACTAAAGGCACAACCAAACCAGCCGATACGGTTGATAGCAACATTTGAATAAAGGCCTGACCTGATGCCGCCGTGCCGCGGATTTTAGGGTGGCGGTCAAGCGCAGCCAATGAAATAATCGGCATCACTAAAGCCATACCCACATTAAATAAAGCAACAGGCAAAATATTAAAAAAGGCATTTAAAGGTAAGAAATAGCAAACCGCGATATTGAACAAAACAATCAAAAGCATCCAGCTAAATGCAAGCTTAAGTACCTTTTTTGGCGCATATTTACCAGCCGCATATCTGGCCAAATAAGAACCCAGCACCATCCCACATACAGTTGGGACGAATAAATAACCATATTGTTGCGGACTTAACCCTAAATGTTTACCTAAAAACACTGGGCTAGCCAGCACATAAACGAAAAAAGCCGAAAAGCATGCACCAATCGTAATACCCAACTTGGCAAATTCTGCATCACCGAATATTGTTTTATAGCTGGTTAATACATTTTTTGTAGAAAGTTTTAGTCGTTTTTCAGGCGGCATGGTTTCTGGTAAAAAAGTCACCGATGCCCACAATGTCACGCTTGCATAAATCGCTAAAAAAATAAATATCGCCTGCCAATGAATTCCCAGCAATAACCCACCAATAATGGGCGCGATGGCTGGGGCGATGCCAAATAACATTTGCACAGTCGCCATTACTCTTTGTGCGGCGGCACCTTCAAACAAATCGCGCACCATGGCACGCGCTACTGTATTGCCTGCGCCGCCGCTGGCGCCTTGTAGCGCTCTAAAAAACCATAGCGTTTCTACATTTGGTGCAAACGCGCAGCCAATAGATGCCAATACAAAAATACCCAGCCCCCATTTAATGGTGGTGATACGCCCAATCGCATCAGAAATCGCGCCATGCCATAGTGTCATTAAGGCATATGGCAGCAAATACACCGTTAAGCTTTGCTGAATATGCAAATCGGATGTGTGCAAATAGGCGCCCATGGCATGAAATGCTGGAAGATAGGTGTCGATAGCAAAAGGCGCAAGCGCAGCTAGGCTTGCCAGTACGTATACTAAAAAGATGGAGTGCGGTTTCAACGGAATTTAAATGGTTAAGTTAATACCAGTTTCAGTTGTATTGATGTGTGTTATCCCAGGGTCGGAATGGTGAATAGCTAAAATATTGATTCCCATCGGATAAGTTTGGTAACCATGCAACATTAAAAAAGCTTCCACTTGTACCTTATCGGTTTTAATAATTTCTATGGTCATAATGGGTTTATAGCGTTTAATGGTTTCTACAGCACCTTGTAAAACGTCTACTTCCATGCCTTCCACATCAATTTTAATCAAATCCACGCGCGGTAAATCAAGCGAATCAATGGTTTTTTGCTGAACGGCCGACATAGCCGCGTCAGAATAATCAATTGTCTGCCCAATAAATTCATTGGATTTAGTTTGCTTTAATTCCAAGCTACCAAAGCTGGCTGGCACCAAATAATCAGGCACAGGAATTTTGATTTCTTTATTTTCAGAGCCAACTGCCGCAAATTGGGCTGATGCGTTTAAACAATTGTTAATGGCGATATTGCCAGCAAGCGCATAATAGACTTTCTCCTGCGCCTCAAAAGCAATCACATTGCCCCACTGATGCATATGCTTTGCCCACTCAACCGTGTGCACGCCAACATTGGCACCACAATCTAAGCCCACAACGCCATCGCCAAAATATTTGCGACGCAAGCTGAGCAATGCCATCACAAAGCTGACTTCTTCTTGGTCAAAACTAGAGGTATTCAGCAGCTGGTAACCAACGCCGTAACCGCGATTTGCATCCACCATTCTGTAATCATTGCGATTAACAATAAAGGTGCCATGATTAGTTGAAGCTAACACAAAAGGGATAGGACGGCGGCTGGCCATTTAACGCCTTAACAAAACAATAAAACTGGATTTTATCAGCTAATTGTTAAGGTAAGGCATGAAATTCCTCAACACGCTCTTTATCACCCGCCACATATTTTTTAGAATTCTTGTCAGTTCTAAAAATAATCGGTTTAGAGGCCAAAACTGGATTTTTAGAATCCTCAATCGCTTTTTCAATTAAGTGATGATTAGGTGAAAGTGAGCAAACTGGGTCGGCACTTTCTGCGTCGCCTGTCAGCAAAAACGCTTGGCAGCGACAGCCGCCCAAGTCATTCATTTTCTCTGGGCAGGTAACACATGGCCCTTTCATCCAATCCGTGCCACGATATTTATTGAAGGCTGGGCTTTCTTTCCAGGCATATTCCAAGCCGTTATCGCGCACATTGGGGAACTGCATATTGGGCAATACGCGTGCAGAATGGCATGGCAACACATCACCATTTGCGGTGACAATCATAAATACTTCGCCCCAGCCGTTCATGCATTTTTTGGGGCGATCGCCAAAGTAATCAGGCACTACGAAAAAGATTTTCATTTTGTTACCAACTTTTTGGCGGAATTCGTTGGTAATGCGTTCCGCTTCATCGATTTGCTCTTTTAACGGCATCAATTGGCTACGATTCACAAGTGACCAGCCATAATATTGGGTATTGGCTAGTTCCACATAATCTGCGCCTAGTGCTTCTGCCATCTCGAGAATTTCTTTAATATGGCCAATGTTATAGCGGTGTATCACCACATTGAGTACCATCGGATAGCCATGATTTTTAATCATGGCAGCGACTTTTTTCTTTAGCTCAAAGGTTTTGGTATTGGTAATAAAATTATTAATCTCTTCAGTAATATCGTGCATAGATAACTGAATATGGTCTAAACCACCATCTTTAAAAGCTTGGATACGTTTTTCAGTCAAACCAACACCAGAGGTAATAAGATTACTGTAATAACCGAGTTTTTTGGCTTCAATCACAATATCTTCAATATCATCACGCAATAATGGTTCGCCGCCAGAAATGCCTAACTGAATCGCACCCATTTTGCGCGCATCACGCAAGGCGTTAATCCATTGCTCAGTCGTTAATTCGTTTTGTGTATGTTTGTCGTAATCGGTTGGGTTATAGCAAAATGCACAATGTAATGGGCAGCGATACGTCACTTCTGCCAGCAACCATAAAGGCTGGGTGTGCGTAATACTAGCCGCCACGCCGTTATTTTTGGCTTGGACTTGGCTTTCTTTGTGAATCTCTTTTTGTACGATTGATTCACCCAGTGATGTTTGTGTCATTTTGCTACTCCTTAATCGTATACTTAACCACTTTTTTACATCAATTTTTAAGCATACTTAAGCGTTTAATTATAATTTTCTAATCCAAGCTTTGCCATACGCCATTTCAAACATGCCCACAATATCGGCTTCAATATTCACGGCATCAGGAAAAGCCGCTTTTAATTCAGCCACAATATCGCCCACGCTTGCTTTGCCGTCTACGCGCTTAATCACTTCACCTGCGCCACCATGTAATTTGACCATGCCTTCAGGAAAAAGTATCACATAACTTTGCTGCGCCTCTTCCCACTGAAAACGATGATGTAAGGCAATGGCAAACACATCTGAATGCACTATTTTGATCTCTTCTGTTTGACTCACTTGTAGGTTTTCCATTTGCTTTTGATTTGAATTAAATGTTTATTCGAAATTGATGACAGGTTGATGGAAGTAGTCTTTGCCGTCTACTTTGATATCTACCGTTGAAGCCAACATAATCGAATCGGCAATCACCCACAGCACATTCAATTTAAACTGCAGAATATCCAAGGCTTTTAATTGCATCTCGCGTGAGGTACTAAAATAATCGAGTGTTACGCCTAAGCCTTGCTCTACATCGCGGCGCGCTTCCGTTAGGCGTTTTTTAAAATAACTTAAACCTGATTCATTAATCCACGGATACATTTGCGGCCATGAGCTAATGCGCTGTTGATGAATATGCGGCGCAAATAGTTCGGTTAAACTGGAGCACACGGACTCTTGCCAGCTACGTTGTTTGGCAAAGTTAACATAGGCATCTACCGCAAATTTAACACCTGGGCTAACCAGTTTCAATGAAGTAATCTGCTCACGCGTCAACCCAACCGCTTCGCCTAATTGAATCCAAGCCTCAATGCCACCAACCGCTTTTGTTCCATCTTCAGCATCTACACCGTCGTGGTCAGTAATCCTCACAATCCATTGTTTGCGCACTTCTACATCATCGCAGTTAGAAAGAATGGCTGCGTCTTTCATTGGGATTGAAATTTGATAGTAAAAACGATTGGCCACCCAGCACTGCAGCTGATCTTTGGTTAATTTGCCTTCATACATCATCACGTGGAACGGATGATAGATATGATAGCCCTTACCTTTTTCGCGCAGCTTTTCCTCAAACTCTTCGCGGGTCCAAGGCATATTATCTTTGGTTAATGCATTCATTATTTTCTCCTACAGGATAATATCCATACCATCATAAGCCACTTCAATCTTATGCTGGTTCAAAATTGCATGCTCTGCAGAATCCTCACGCAGAATTGGATTAGTATTATTAATATGAATCAAAATCTTACGTACATCACCGAATTCATTTAGTTTCTCAATCATACCGCCCTCACCCGATTGTGGATTGTGACCAATACTGCGTGCAGTTTTAGTCATCAAACCCATATCAATCATCTCAGTATTGGTCCAAAATGTACCGTCTACCATAATGCAATCGGCTTGCGACATTAATGGTGGCAAATGCGGCTCAATCTCGCCTAAACCTGGGCTGTACCAGCACTTCTTACCAGTTGATATCTCCTCAATCAGAACACCAATGGTGTCGCCAGGGTGCGGGTCATTACGGTGTGGCGAATATGGTGGCGCGGCGCTTTTCAGTGCGACAGCGGTAAATTTTAGATTTGGTACGTTGGGGATTTCAAAAGATGTTTTGCCATCGATTGGCACATCATGACGGTTGATACCGCAGTAATGTCCTAAGATATTTAATACTTGATTGCCTGTGGTCAGGTCTTCATACACCATATCGGTGCAATAAATTTCGCGCTTAATTTTACCTTCGCGCAACATAAATAAGCCAGTAGTATGGTCGATTTGCGCATCAATCAGCACAATGGCCTGAATACCAGAATCTCTGATATTCCTGCCAGGTTGTAGTGGTGCAAAATCTTGAATTTGTTGCAACACATCGGGCGAGGCGTTAAACAACACCCAATCTACGCCATTGCCAGAAACACAAATCGAAGACTGTGTGCGTTTGGTGGCCTTTATTGTACCCTTGCGTAAACCATCGCAATTTGGACAGTTACAGTTCCATTGTGGAAAACCACCGCCTGCTGCGGCACCTAAAACGTGAATATGCATGAGACTCTTTACTTAACTAATTAAAAACTAGATTTTACGCTTAAAAAAATTAGCTTTGCTTTTTTAAGGTACAAAAAAGGCTGTCGTTAAACAGCCTTTTGTTAATCAGCAAAAAGCTAATTATTTGTTCATTACGTACATTGTTACTTCAAAGCCAAAACGCATTTCAGTAGCTGCTGGTGTTGTCCACATGATAATTTCCTTAAAGTTAAATGATTTAAAAAATCGCTGTTGCTTTTAATTAGTGCCACAACGTGAAGCGAATTTTGCGCGCTTTTTAATTTAAGCAATACTGATAACTTACCCAAATACTACTAAGTAAATTCATGATGCGAACATCAGCAATCTAGTCGCCAATCTCTTCGCTTAATCGTTTACTCCTGCGTTGGCGAACGGATAAGGCCAAAATCTCAAGCAAATCAACCGATTCTTGCCAACCCAAGCAGGCATCCGTAATCGATTGCCCATATTTAAGCTCACAGCCTGGCGTATGATCTTGGCGGCCTTCATTTAAGTGTGATTCCACCATTAAACCAATAATACGTGCATCACCAGCGGCGACTTGCTTGGCAACATCGCGCGCTACTTCATTTTGCTTACTGTATTGCTTACTGCTATTGGCATGACTGCAATCAATCATCAGTCTAGGCGCTAATCCTGCGTTGGCTAGTTGATTACAAGCATCATCTACGCTGGCCGCATCATAATTGGGCGTTTTACCTCCACGCAAAATCACATGGCAATCTTCATTGCCAGTGGTTGAGATAATGGCCGATTGGCCTTCTTTGGTTACAGATAAGAAATGATGTGGGCTAGCCGCGGTTTTAATCGCATCAATCGCCACGCGCACGCTACCATCTGTGCCATTTTTAAAGCCTACAGGGCAAGATAAGCCAGAGGCTAGTTCTCTGTGCACTTGTGATTCTGTGGTACGGGCGCCAATGGCGCCCCAACTGACCAAATCCGCTGTGTATTGCGGCGTAATCGTATCTAAAAACTCAGCACCTGCTGGCACGCCCAGCTCATTGACATCCAGAAGGAATTTACGCGCAATCTCTAAGCCTTCATTAATGGCATAACTACCATCCAAGTGTGGATCATTAATCAAGCCTTTCCAGCCCACTGTGGTGCGTGGTTTTTCAAAATACACACGCATCACAATCAATAAATCGGCCGCTAAGTTTTTACGCACTTCCAATAAGCGTTGCGCGTATTCCATGCCCGCTTTTGTGTCATGTATAGAGCAAGGCCCCACAATCACCAACAATCTATCGTCCGCCTGATGCAATATGCGGTGAATCGCCGCACGCGTGCGCAGAATATTATGCGTTGAGTCGGCGCTTTCTTTTAAGCGACTGAGTAAATCGGAAGGCGTGTTTAAAGGCTTGATTTCGCGTATGCGAACATCATCCGTTGCCAGTTTTTCATACATTAGTTTTTCTTGATCGGTCATTTTTTACTTTTTTACAATCTGCGCTAAAACTTCTAAAAAGCGAGCATTTTCGCTAAACAAACCAATGCTCACGCGCAAATAGTCGGGCAATTCATAATTGGCAATTGGGCGCACAATCACGCCATTTTTTAATAACTGCTGATTCACAAGAGCAGCATGTTCAATTTTAAAACTAATAAAATTGGCAAATGAAGGAATATAACTTAAGCCTAAAGCCGTTAAGCCTTGTGCAATTTGCACCATACCAGCCTGATTTAAGGCATAGCTACGCTCAACAAAGTCGTCATCTGCCAAACTAGCAACCGCCGCCGCTTGCGCTACATTATTCACATTAAATGGCTGACGCACGCGGTTTAGCATATCGGCAACATTGGCGTGCATTAAGCCAAAACCAATGCGCAAACCTGCCAGGCCATAAGCTTTAGAAAAGGTGCGCGAAATAATCAGGTTATCAAACTCATTTAACCAAGTAATGGCTTCCGATTTATGATTAGCTGACAAATACTCGTCATAAGCTTCATCAAGCACTACCAATACATTTTTTGGTACTTGCTGTAAAAAAGCTTTTAGTACATCTTTGGCAAGCAAAGTACCAGTTGGATTATTGGGGTTAGCGATAAATATCAAGCGCGTTTTTGGCGTGATTACTTTTAAAAAAGCGTCTAAATCGTGTGCAAAATCTTTTGCAGGCACTACCACACCAGTAGCACCCACTGCTTGCGTGACTAGTGGATACACTGCAAATGCATGTTGCGAGTAAATCGCTTCGCAACCTGCATGTAAAAAAGCTTTGGCGGCAAGCTCTAAAATATCATTTGAGCCATTGCCAAATACAATCTGGTTATGCGCAACACTAAATTTTTGTGCCACCACTTGGCGTAGTGCAAAACTATTGCCATCTGGATAGCGTGCAATATCGTAAATAGCATCTTCTATAGCCATTTGCGCTTTGGGGCTAATGCCAAGCGGGTTTTCGTTAGAAGCTAATTTAACAATATCGGCCTCATTTAAACCCATTTCACGCGCAAGCTCACTAATCGGCTTGCCACCTTGGTAAGGGGCAATGGCGCGAATATAATCGGGAGCTAAATCACTGATATTCATACAAAAAACCTATTTACTTAGATAATAATTTTCAAACTACAGCAACTGGATAAGAGCCAAGCACTTTCAGAAAAGATGCGCGTTTTTCACAGTCACTCAGCGCGGCTTTTACTTTCGCATCTAATTGGTGGCCTTCAATGTCTACATAAAACACATAATCCCATAAGCCTTGTTTAGAAGGCCTAGATTCAAACTTAGTCATACTGACACTGTGCCGTGAAAGCGGTTCTAGCAATTCCACCATGGCGCCTGGTTTATTTTGCGAAGTCATGACTACTGAAGTCTTATCATGCCCAGAAGGTGCCACTTCATGCTTACCCAGCACTAAAAAGCGTGTGGTATTTTTTGGGTCGTCTTCAATATTTTCGGCCAGCACATTCAAGTTGAACAACTCCGCCGCACGTTTGCTGGCAATCGCCGCCGCAAACGTATTGTCTGTTGAAACCAAGTTGTGAATCATTTGCGCGGCATAGGCGTTGCTGGTTACAGGCTCACGTTGCGCACGTGGCAAGTTTTTATTCAGCCACTCGTGGCATTGCGATAAAGACTGGCTATGCGAAAACACATGTTGGATCTTGGTAATATCGGTTTGTTTTGAAAGTAAACAGTGATGAATCGGCAACGTAATTTCGCCACACACTTTAAGTGTGCTTTCAAGTAATAAATCCAAGGTTAGGCCAATCGCGCCTTCGGTTGAGTTTTCTACTGGCACCACGCCATAATCCGCCTGTCCTGCTTCTAAAGTGCGAAACACTTCATCAATACTGGCACACACTACTGCGCTGCGACCTAGGCCAAATTGTTTTAGCGCCGCCTCTTCACTGTAGGTGCCCAACGGGCCTAGAAAAGCGATTGAAAGCTCTTTTTCTAGCGCACGGCAATTCGACATAACACCACGAAAAATATGGCTAATCGCCTCAGCAGACAATGGCCCTTGGTTATTGGCTTGCAGGCGGCGCAGCACTTGTGCCTCACGCTCAGGGCGATAGATCACGCCATCATCTTTTAAGCTGCCGATAGTGCGCGCCAGTGCTGCACGCTCGTTCACAAGCTTTAAAATCTGCTCGTCAATCGCGTCAATCTGGTCTCTGTGCTGTTTTAATTGTTCACTCATGGTTTGTAAGTGTCTTAATAATAGACATCCTGAATTAATGGCTGCTTGCAAATTGCTGCATATAATCAACCAGCGCCTGTACGCCTTCAATTGGCATAGCGTTATACATGCTGGCACGCATGCCGCCCACAATACGGTGGCCTTTTAATTGCAATAAACCTTGCGCCTCAGCGCCTTTTAAAAAAGCGTCATTTAAAGATTCGTCGCGCAACCTAAACGGAATATTCATACGTGAGCGATTATTTAAAGCAATGTTATTGCTATAAAAATCATTATTATCAACGTAATCATAAAACAAATTGGCTTTGGCTATATTTTTCTGCTCAATCGCCGCCACGCCACCTTGCTCCAATAACCATTCAAAAACTAGGCCCGCAATATAGATGCTGTAAGTTGCTGGCGTATTAATCATGCTTTGATTTTCGGCCTGCGTTTTCCAGTTAAATACAGCTGGTGTTAAAGCAGAAGCTTTGCCCAATAAATCTTCACGCACAATCACAATACATAAGCCTGCTGGGCCGATATTTTTTTGCGCGCCACCGTAAATCACACCAAATTTACTCACATCAATTGGCCGCGATAAAATATGCGACGACATGTCCGCTACAATTGGTACATCACCCGTATTGGGGATGCCATCAAACTCAACACCGTTAATGGTTTCATTGGTGCAAATATGCACATAAGCGGCATCTTTATTTAGTTGCCAGCTTTTAAAATCGGGCACATGCGTAAAACCAGATTGCTCAGTATTACAGGCAATATCAATTTGACCATAAGCGCGCGCATCTTCCACACTGCGCTTGCTCCATGCACCAGTCACTGCGTAATCGGCACTTTTTCCGCTGAGCAAATTCAAAGGAATCATTGCATTTTCAGCAATCGCGCCACCCTGCAAAAATAGCACTTTATAGTTGCTTGGAATCGCTAGCAAAGTGCGCAAATCAGCTTCTGTTTTTTCTAAAATGCTGGTGAATTCTTTGCCACGATGCGACATTTCCATCACAGACATGCCGCTACCATGCCAATCCAGCATCTCTGCTTGCGCACGCTCTAACACGGCTTTTGGCAGAACCGCAGGTCCTGCTGAAAAGTTAAATATTTTTTTCATACTAATAATCTTTATTCCGCTGGCAACTCTTCATCCGTTTCAACGATTTTCTCTAAGCCAGATAATTTCTCACCTTCACCCAGATTAATCAGCGTTACGCCTTGCGTTGCGCGACCTAGTTCACGGATTTCTTTGACGCGCGTGCGAATCAATACGCCGCCTGTGGTAATCAGCATGATTTCGTCATCTTCATTGACTAATTTAGCCGCTACAACCAAGCCATTACGATCACTCACTGCAATGGCTTTTACGCCTTGTGTGCCACGTCCAGAATGACGGAAATCAGCCAGTACGGTGCGTTTACCATAACCGTTTTCAGTCGCAACCAGCACTGTTTGCTGATCGTTATCCGCAATTAATAATGACAATACTTGCTGTTTAGTCGCCAATTTCATACCACGCACACCGCGTGTGGCACGTCCCATTGGACGCACATCACCTTCAGTGAACCACACCGCTTTACCACCATTTGAAACCAACACGATATCGTTATTGCCATTGGTGACTTCTGCCCCGATCAAGTAGTCGTCATCATCTAAATTGATGGCGATAATGCCCGATTTACGTGGGTTAGCAAATTCGCTTAAGGCGGTTTTCTTCACGGTACCTTGTGCGGTTGCCATAAAAATAAAGTGATTTTCGTCAAACTCTTTAACTGCCAATATGGCATTGATTTTTTCACCTTCTTCAAGCGGGAACAAGTTCACAATCGGTTTACCACGGCCAATACGGCTACCTTGCGGCACTTCATACACTTTCAACCAATACACACGGCCACGGCTTGAGAAGCACAAGATATAGTCATGCGTATTTGCCACAAACATTTTGTCGATGAAATCATCTTCTTTGGTTGGCGCTGCTTGCTTACCACGGCCACCACGGCGTTGTGCGCGGTATTCATCCAGCGGCTGTGATTTCACATAACCAGTGTGCGACAAGGTCACAACAACGTCTTGCGGCGTAATTAAATCTTCTAAGTTTAAGTCTTGCGCATTCACAACAATTTCACTGCGTCGCTTGTCGCCAAATTGCTTGCGAATTTCGGTTAACTCATCTGTAATCATGGTGGTCACGCGGGACGCATTGGTTAAAATATTCAATAAGTCAGCAATCACATCCATCACTTCTTTGTACTCAGAAACGACTTTATCTTGCTCTAAGCCAGTTAAGCGTTGCAGACGCATTTGCAGGATTTCCTGTGCCTGAATATCGCTTAATTTGTAACCATTTGGCATTAAACCAAAATCAACAGACAAGCCTTCAGGGCGTGAAGCTTCCATCGCTGCGCGTTTAAGCATCTCTTCAACAACTGGCGAACTCCAAACTTTCGCCATCAAATCTATTTTGGCTTCCGGTGGTGTTGGTGCGGCCTTAATCAGTGCAATCATTTCATCTACGTTGGCAAGTGCAACCGCTAAACCTTCTAAAATATGCCCACGTGCGCGCGCTTTTTTCAGCTCAAAAACAGTACGGCGCGTAATCACTTCACGTCTGTGGCGTAAAAACGCTTCCAGCATTTGTTTCAAGTTAAGCAAGCGTGGCTGACCATCTAACAAGGCCACCATGTTCATACCAAATGTGTCTTGTAGCTGCGTTTGTTTGTATAGATTATTAAGCACTACTTCTGCAATTTCACCGCGTTTAAGCTCAATCACTACGCGCATGCCTGATTTATCAGACTCATCGCGCAAGTCAGAAATACCTTCGATTTTCTTTTCGTTGACTAACTCAGCAATTTTTTCAACAAAGGTTTTTTTGTTCACTTGGTAGGGTAATTCGTCAACGATTAAAGCTTGACGACCACCACGTTCTAGATCTTCGACATGGGTGCGACCGCGCATCACCACACGGCCACGACCTGTGCGGTAGCCTTCTTTAACACCAACCGTGCCATAGATAATTCCTGCGGTTGGAAAGTCAGGTGCTGGCACCAAATCAATCAGCTCTTCAATGCCAGTCTCTGGGTCTTTAAGCAACGCAAAACAGGCGTCTAAGACTTCATTAATATTGTGTGGCGGAATATTAGTCGCCATACCCACCGCAATACCTGAGCTGCCATTAATCAGCAGATTAGGAATGCGCGCTGGCATAATCAGCGGCTCATGCTCGCTACCATCATAGTTTGGGCCGAAATCAACCGTTTCTTTATCAATATCCGCTAACAATTCATGCGCGATTTTTGACATACGAATTTCGGTATAACGCATCGCCGCCGCGTTATCGCCATCCACAGAACCAAAGTTACCTTGCCCATCGACCAACATGTAACGCAAGCTAAAATCCTGCGCCATACGAACAATGGTGTCGTAAACAGCCGTATCGCCATGCGGATGGTATTTACCAATCACATCACCCACAATACGGGCAGATTTTTTATACGGTTTGTTGTAGTCGTTACTTAACTCATGCATCGCAAATAAAACGCGTCTGTGTACAGGTTTTAAACCATCACGCACATCGGGCAATGCGCGCCCTACAATTACGCTCATGGCGTAATCAAGATACGAACGTCGCATCTCATCTTCTAAACTGATTGGTAGGGTTTCTTTAGCGAATTGATCCATTAGATTTTCCGTGAAATTTCCGTCGTTTTTTCTGTGAAATTTTAAGCACTGTTTACGTGCTTTTTTAATTGTTTTAAGCATCAAATATTAGCACAATTACCCCTGCATAACACGCAAAAATGTGCCTTATCTTGACTATTCGCGCATCACAATACTTTATAAAAAGCACTTGCTTTTTAAGCAACATAATAATTATAGAAATATAAATTTTGATAATTATTATTTATTAACACTATTAAAATAAACAATTAGACAATTGCATAACTAGGCGTAATCTTAAGTTTATGTTCGGCTAACTATTTGGCTGTGCATTAAAACTATTTTTTAAAACTAGCTCAAGGAGATCAACATGCAACTGAAAGGATCTAAAACTGAAACCTGCTTAAAGGACGCATTTGCAGGCGAATCACAAGCTAACCGCCGTTATTTATACTTTGCAAACAAGGCCGATATCGAAGGTCAAAATGATGTTGCCGCCCTATTTCGCTCTACCGCGGAAGGCGAAACAGGCCATGCGCATGGCCACTTAGAGTTTCTAGAAGCTTCTGGTGATCCTGCAACTGGTTTGCCAATTGGTCCTACACGCCAAAATTTAGAGTCTGCAGTAGCAGGTGAAACGCATGAGTACACTGATATGTACCCTGGCATGGCCAGAACTGCCCGTGAAGAAGGCTTTGATGAAATTGCCGATTGGTTTGAAACTTTAGCAAAAGCAGAGCGCAGTCACGCAAACCGTTACGCAAAAGCGCTGGCTGAGTTAGTAGATTAATTACAAAAAAGCACCGAAAACGAGCTGGGCAAATAATACCGCTATATTTGCTCTAGCTCGTTTGCGTCAATTTTGAATTAAAATAACTGTTAACTATTATCATCTATCAAAAAGGTGAAATCATGAGTCGTGAAGGAAACCTAGAAGCCCCTACCCGCCACGCCCTAGATTGGCAGAATCCTGATTTTTATAATGAAGAAAAACTCAATCACGAACTAGAGCGCATCTTCGATATTTGTCACGGCTGTAGACGCTGTGTGAGTTTGTGCAATAGCTTTCCAACACTGTTTGATTTGGTTGATAACAATCCCACCATGGAAGTAGAAGGTGTGGACAAAAAAGATTTTATGAAGGTGGTCGACCAGTGTTATATGTGTGATTTATGCTATATGACCAAATGTCCTTACACGCCGCCGCATGAATGGAATTTGGATTTTCCGCACACCATGTTGCGCGCCAAAGCCATTAAATTTAAAAAAGGCGAAGTGGGTTTTAACGAAAAATTATTAGCCTCTACTGATTTGCATGGGCAATTTGCAGGCATACCAATTGTAGTGCAGACCATTAATGCGTTTAACAGCACCAAGCTTATGCGCAGTGTGATGGAAAAAACATTGGATGTGGATAAAGAGGCTTGGTTACCCAGCTTTGCCAATCAAAAATTCCGTGCTGGTGCTGCATTAAGTAAGTTGCATACCATCAAAAATGGTGCGAAAACACCCGGAAAAGTTGCTGTTTACAGCACTTGTTATGTTAACTATAACGAGCCAGGCATTGGTCACGATCTACTGAAATTGTTAGACCATAATGAAATCCCCTACATTTTGGTCGATAAAGAACAATGCTGTGGCATGCCAAAATTGGAGCTGGGGGATTTAGATGCAGTTGCAAAAAGCAAGCAATTTAATATTCCACACCTGACTAAATACGCCAAAGAGGGTTATGCGATTTTAAGCGCAATACCGTCTTGCACGCTGATGTTTAAACAAGAAATTCCGCTGATGTTCCCAGATTGTGCTGATACCAAATTGGTACAAGAAGCGATGTGGGATCCGTTTGAGTACTTAATCGCGCGCCGCAAAGATGGTTTGCTTAAAACCGACTTTAAAACGCCACTGGGTAAAATCAGCTATCACATTCCTTGCCATGGTCGCGTGCAAAATATCGGCAAAAAAACCGAAGAGTTTTTAAAGTTGATTCCAAACACCAGCATTCAAACTACAGAGCGTTGCTCTGGCCATGCAGGCACTTATGGCGTTAAAAAAGCGCATCATGCAATGGCCAAAAAAATCGGCAAGCCTGTGGCTAAACTGATAGCGAATAATGCACCCGATTACATTAGCTCTGATTGCCAATTGGCGGGTCATCATTTAGAGCAGATTATCAACGAGAACAATTTAAACGAAGATAAAGTACCTGCGCAATTGGCGCATCCGCTCAGTTTGGCGCGCATTGCGTATGGCATCGATTAAAAATTGAAGGAATCAGCATGGCAATTACCCGTGACAACATCATGACCTTAGAAGCCTATAGCAAATATCGCAAAGAGAATAAGCCCAGCATCATGGCACATCGCCAGTTGCGCTCTGTGCGTTTAGGTGAACATTTAAATATGCAGTTTGAAAGTGAATTAACCATCCGCTATCAAATTCAAGAAATTTTGCGTGTGGAAAAACAGTTTGAAGAACAAGGCATACAAGATGAGCTAGACGCCTACGCCCCACTAGTGCCAGATGGGAGTAATTGGAAAGCCACCATGTTGATTGAATATACTGATGTTGAGCAACGCAAAATCGCGCTCAGCCAATTAATTGGCATTGAAGATATGACTTATATTGAAGTAGAAGGCTTTAAGCGGGTTTATGCGATTTCTGATGAAGACTTAGAACGTGAAACCGACATCAAAACCAGTGCTGTACATTTTTGCCGTTTTGAATTTAACGAAGCAGCAAAAAAAGCCATCAAGTATGGGGCAAAAGTAACGCTAGGTTGCGATCACCCCAATTACAATGAGCGCGTTAGCATTCCTTTAAATCAGCTGGAATCTTTAAGAGAAGACTTAACTTAAGTCAACAATCGCTTCTATTTCAACCAAAACATCGCGCGGCAATTTGGCCACTTGCACAGTTGAGCGTGCTGGCGTATGGGTGCCAAATGCTTCACCGTAGATACGGTTCATTTCAGAAAAATCATCTAAGTTTTTCAAAAAAACGGTGGTTTTAACCACTTTATTTAAATCTGCGCCTGCCGCTTCAATCACCGCTTTTAAATTCGCCAGCACTTGTGTGGTTTGCACCACAATATCGCCATCGTTTAATGTGCCATCTGGACGCAATGCGATTTGACCAGAAGTAAACAATAAATTACCTACAGCCATGGCTTGTGAATATGGGCCGATGGCTGCTGGCGCGTAGGGAGTTTGAATCACTTGCATGTAAATACCTTTTTGAGTCATTTATAGGGTTAAGTCTGTATTGGAATCTCTGTATCTGAATAGCGAAATTGTACCCGTTTAACGTTACAAAACAATTCGTACGCAATGGTTCCTGCCGCATTGGCGACTGCATTTGCTGGCACTTGGTCGCCCCAAAGCTCGACTAAACTGCCTACTTTTGCTGAGGCAATATCGGTTAAGTCTACCATCAACATATCCATCGATACGCGGCCGATGACTTGGGTGATTTGCCCGTTTACAGCCACTGGCGCGTTCACTGCAGAGCGCGGATAGCCGTCGGCATAACCGCAAGCGACTACGCCAACCAGCGTATCGCGCGCGGCTGTAAAAATGCTGCCATAGCCGATAGATTCACCCTGTTGAATGCGCTGTATTGAGATAATTTCTGAGCTTAGCTGCATTACTGGCCGTAAGGTTTGGCTATGCAAATGAGTGTGTATTGGGTTTGCGCCATACAGCATAATACCTGGGCGCGACCACTGTTGTTGCTGTGTAAACACTTGCGGCCAGCCTAGCACAGCTGCCGAGTTAGCTAAGCTGGTTTCCAATAAAGCATCTCCCGTTGCCGCGTACATCGTTTGTTCAAATAAAGCCAATTGTTGCAAAGTATCGCTTGAACTTAAATTATCGGCATTGGCAAAATGCGTCATATGCACAATTTTTGAAATATTTTTGTGCTGATTAAGCTGGTTGAACGCGCTGATATAATCTGTTGGCGACAAACCAACCCTGTGCATACCTGAATCCAGTTTTAGCCAGACTTGCACTGGTTTAGCCAGCTTACTTGCCAGCAACTGCTTAACTTGCCATTGCGCATGCAATACCAACCAACAATCGTTAGCCACAATTTCGGTCAACTCATTTTCTTCGAAAAAACCCTCTAACAATAGAATGGGATTTTGAATACCCGCCTGACGTAGCTCTAGCGCCTCTTCTAAGCAGGCAACCGCAAAACCATCTGCTTCATTGGCAATGGCTTTTGCACACTGGATCGCGCCATGCCCGTAAGCGTTGGCTTTAACAACGGCAAGGACATTGCCGCCGTGCTGCTGTTTGGCAACACGGTAATTGTGCCTAAATGCATCTAAGCGAATATGAGCAATAGCTGGGCGTGACATGCGGATTAATTAGGGCGAAATAGCTGTTTTGTATGAATAATTGAGTGTTGCATAATAACGCACATTATAGACAAAGGCATTAGACACGCGCACGCGTGACTGATAAAAACAAACTTAACCAGTATTTTGAAGGGAATTTTAATGCTTTTGATGGGTTAACTTTTGAGCATTAACCACTGTACTTTATTTACGTATTTAATTTAATTATTTTAAATTAATGGTGCGAAAGAAGAGACTCGAACTCTTACGCCTCACGGCGCTGGAACCTAAATCCAGTGCGTCTACCAATTCCGCCACTCTCGCAGGTGATTCCTAATTGTTGATTTAAGCAATGCCAAATCAGCAAGATGCATATTGTATCTCAATTTATGCACATTTGATAAGAGAAAGTCGCAGTTAATCACTGTTATATGACAAATATTATTGCAATGCGCATAAGTTGGTTGACAAGCAAGCACCACAAATTGCAAGATGTTAGCTCATTTAAGGGAAGTCAGATTTATGCAAAGCTCATCATACACCGCCGAGAACAATATGCTACGCGCCGAATTAGAACTATTAATGAAAGAGCGTGAAACACTTTTAATTATTGCTGGCGCTGCTACTGGCTTAATCGCCGAATTAAATACCCATGATTTGCCGATTCGCACTGTAGAAGCGGCTGATTTATTGGCAACCACTATTAACAAATTATCAGAAGAAACTTTGCAAGATGCACTTGGTGCTGTGCATGCAACCATAGATGCATAAATTTTGATGCTTTGAGTTAATGCTATCAGTTGACGCATTTATTTACCTTGTAAACGTCTATTACTCCATTCTTCTATATGAAAACCCTGCAAAAAATACAGCTCATCAGCATGCTGCTCATTTTTTGTGGGTTAACAGCCAGTTGCACTAAAGAGAAATACACCGCCAAACCCTTAGACGCAAAGCAAGTTAGCGCCAAAATTCTGAATAAAAGTCTGTCAGATGTTGCGTTTAAAGCCTACTTAATCAAGCAAGGTTATGCTGTATCTGATTGGCCGATTCAGCAATGGGGTTTAGATGAGCTAACATATGCAGCGCTTTACTTTAACCCTCAGTTAGATGTGGCCAAAGCACAGTTGGCGTTGGCTAACACGTCTATTACCACTGCTAACCAGCGGCAAAACCCTACTCTAAACGCAACCACTGCGCGTAGCAACCGCGCCAATGGTGATATTAGCCCTTGGTCGTATGGTTTAGATGTTGAAATCCCAATTGTGACCAACAATAAGCGTGAAATTCGCGTAGACAAAGCTGAACGCTTGCGTGATGCCGCGCAACTATCAGTTGCCGAAATTGCTTGGCAATTACGCAGTCAAATCGCCAAAGATTTGATGGCTTATCATGAGAATATTGCTGCCCAGCAGGCATTAAGTCAGGAGCTAAATACGCATACTAGCATTATTAACATGCTTAAAAAGCGCGTTGAATTGGGCTTGCTGGCTAGTACAGCATTAAATGATGCCAAGTTGTTGAGTCAAAAAACAGAAATCACATCAAATCTTTTATCTAGCCAGCTCATCGCTATTCGCGGCAATTTGGCAACAAATATAGGGTTAAGTCTTGAGCAACTGAATACCGTTTCAATTAAACCCATTCAAATCGATGCTGTTTTAAATCAAGAATCCACACTACTTAACACGCCAGAGCAGTTAAAAATATTACAACAAAACGCGCTACTTAACCGTTTAGATATACGTCGTAGCTTGGCCAAATATGCCGCCGCAGAAGCCAAGATTAAATTAGAAGTTGCTAAACAAACTCCTGATATCGCTTTAACACCAGGCTATATTTTCGAATTTGGCGACCGAATTTGGTCGCTTGGATTTAGTAGCTTAATCAATTTATTGAATAAAAATCCAACCTTAATTGCAGAAGCGACCAACCTGCGTGAAATTGAAGGTGCTCAATTTGAGGTGTTGCAAAGTAACATTATTGGTGAGTTAAATTTGGCTTATGCAAACTATCAATCAAGCTTGCAGCAGATGCATAAAACGCAATCACAGCTCAACTTTCAAGCGAGTCAGCAACAAAGTTTACAAAATCAATTTGATAAAGGACTGATTGACCGCTTGGTACTGACACAAAACAAACTGCTCTACTTAGCGTCGGAGCAGCAGCTATTAAGTTTGCAATTTAATTGCTTAAAAGCCGCTATTCATATAGAAGATTTGATGCAGCGTCCATTATTCGATGCGTCTAAGAATGATGAATTCTATCCGTTACTGGGATTAAAACCATGAATAAAAAATTTGCCATTATTGTTGGCTTACAAGCGTTGATTATAGTCACGCTATTTTGGACTTTAATTTTTTATGGTAAAGATGAATACGAAAAATATCGAACTGAGCAAGAAGAAGAAATCGAAAGCCCAAGCCGAGTCAACGAATTAGAGGGCGTTAATACTATTACCTTACCACTGGATACTCAATTGAATAGTGGTATTCAAACTGCCAAAATTGAGCGGACTACCTATCAAGGCGAGATTAAAAGTTTTGGTCATGTAGTATCAATTGACCGCTTAATTGAGGCAAAAGCGCAATATTTAAATCTACAATCCAACATTCAACTTTCACGTGCAAGCAGCGCACAAAAAATACAACAATATCAAAGACTTAAATCATTAAATGACGATGACAAAAATGTATCTGATTTAGCCGTACAAGAATCACTTGCCAACGTGAACACCGATAAAAATAATATATCTGCCACCGAACTACAACTTAAAAATCTGCAAAGAACAGTTGAACTACAGTGGGGCAAAGAGTTAGCAAAAATTGCTTTTAGCGATAACTTAGCACCGCACTTGTCTGGATTGCTAAATAAAAACAATGTGTTAGTACAAATTAGTTTACCGCTTAATGCCGTATCGCCACTCAAAAACTCAACTATTAAAATTACCCCACTGACAGAAACATTTAAACCCGTTACGGCTATTTATGTATCTGCAGCTACTGTGAGTGATGCCAATGGTTTTGGTAACACCTTTTATTACAGCGCACCAGCTGAGTTATTGCGGATTGGTATGCGTGTTAATGTAGAAGTAGACCCTGTTTCTGGCGATGAAAGTAAAGGCGTCATCATCCCTAGCAATGCCGTAGTTTGGTACGCAGGCAAGCCTTGGGCTTATTTTAAACATGCAACACATAAAAACGCTGATAGCAAAAGTATAAGCAATGAATTTGTGCGTAAACCGATTTCGACTGATACCGAAATTGACGCAGGCTGGTTCAATCAGGGCATTGATGCGAAAAATGAAGTGGTGATTAGCGGTGCGCAATTATTGCTGTCAGAAGAATTTAAGTATTTGATTAAAAACGAAAATGATGATTAAACAAAGATGCGGATTAAGCCTGTATGAGAGATAACTTGGCATGATGTCGTCAATTGTTCGCTTCTCGATCCGCTTTTATGGCGTCATCATTGGTCTTGCGACTTTGATGGTTTTTTATGGTTTATATAGCCTTAATCGCGCCAATTTAGATGTGTTTCCTGAGTTTTCCCCTACTCAAATTATCATTCAAACTGAATCACCTGGCTTGTCGGCTGAATTAGTCGAAACCTTGGTGACGCAACCGATTGAAACTAGCATTGCTGGCACGGTTGGCGTGGCAGATATGCGCTCACAATCCATACCAGGCTTATCGATTGTGACCGTTATTTTTGACGAAGCGACGGATATATACAGAAATCGCCAAGTGGTGGCTGAGAGATTAACTACGCTTACCAATCAGATTCCAAAAGGCATTACACCAAATATCACGCCTCTCACCTCTTCTGCAAGTACGGTTCTAGGTTTTGGGGTGACATCCAAGCAACGTAGCTTGATGGAATTACGCACTATTGTCGACTGGACCATTACACCGCATTTACTGGCGATTCCTGGTGTGGCCGATGTCAATGTATTCGGCGGCGAAGTGCGCCAGTTTCAGGTGCAAGTTGACCCTGCCAAACTGGTGCGCTACCAGCTGAATATCAATGATGTACTCATCGCCACGCAAAAAGCCACTGGCGTTAGCGGCGCTGGCTATATTCAAAACAGTAATCAACGCATTATTGTGAATACCGAAGGCCAAGCTACAACCGCCGACACTTTAGCTAAAGCGACTTTGCTACATAAAAATGGCCACACCCTTCGTTTGGGGGATATTGGCAATATAGTAGAAGGCGCAGCGCCATCCATTAGCGCCGCAGCGATTAATCAAGAAACAGGTATTTATCTGTCTGTACAAGGCCAGCTGGGCGCTAATACACATGCGGTAACGCTTGCAATTGAGGAAGCGATTCAAGAACTCAAACCTACATTGGCTGCAGAAAAAGTGACCTTACATGAAGGTTTATTTAGACCTGCAAACTTTATTGAAACCGCCATTGATGGGGTACGCACCGATATTCTAATCGGCTCAATTTTAGTCATCACCATTTTATTTTTGTTTTTGTTTAACGTGCGCACGGCGTTTATCTCCGCTACTGCCATCCCACTTTCTTTACTCACCGCCATTGTCGTCATGCGCTATTTTGATATTGGCCTTAATATTATGGTGCTAGGCGGCTTGGCAATTGCATTGGGCGAGGTAGTAGATGATGCGATTATTGATACTGAGAATATTTTTAGGCGCCTGCGCGAAAATCGTTTGCTAGCGCAGCCAATACCCATTTATCAAGTGGTTTATAACGCCTCAATGGAAGTACGTAGCTCTGTAGTTTATGCCACCATTATTGTGGCCTTGGTATTTATGCCACTACTCACCTTAAGCGGCGTGGCAGGCAAATTATTCGCACCACTTGGCTTTGCCTACATCGCGGCTATTATCGCCTCACTGGTGGTAGCGCTTACCCTAACCCCTGCGCTTTGTTATCTGATGCTGGGTAATGCCGAATTATCTAGCGAAGATTCACCGATGATTAAGTGGATTAAGCGCGGCTATGTAGGCTTGCTGTACAAAATTGAAAAGCATTACAAACTCATTTTATCAATTAGCTTTATTTTTATTGCCATTGGCTTAGGCATTTTGCCTTTATTCAAAAGTCAGTTTATTCCCGCGTTGCATGAAGGCCATTTTATTATGCACATGACAGCGGTACCAGGCACTTCTGAAACAGAATCTTTGCGCTTGGGCAAGCAAGTGGCTAAAGTAATTGGCGATATAAAAGGTGTTAAGTCTGTCACGCAATGGGTAGGACGTGCACAAAACGGTGCCGATACATTTGGCACGCACTACAGTGAATTTGAAATTGAAATCGGTACGCTTTCGGGTGAAGAGCAAAATCGCATCTTGGCGGATATTCGTGAAGAATTAGCAGGCGATGCAGAAGATTTAGACAAAGATGGCAAAGCCGAAATTGGTTTTGTTGGCGTTAATTTCGCCATTAATACCTTTTTAACTGAACGTATCGAAGAGACAATTTCAGGTTATGCTGCTTCTACCGTGATTAACATTTACGGTACCGATTTAGACGCGCTAGACCGCGATGCGCAGAAAATTGCTGGTTTAGTTTCTAGTATAAAAGGCGCTGAAGATGTCTTAGTACAATCGCCACCAGGCACACCGCAAGCTGTAATTCGCTTGCGCCCAGATGCTTTGTCGCGCTGGGGTTTGCAGCCTACCGATGTGCTAGATACGATTCGCACCGCTTTTGAAAGCGTGCCGATTGGCCAAGTGTACTTAGGTAGCCGCGTGGTAGGCTTGAGCGTGGTATTAGAATCTGAAGCGCGCGATGATATTGGTGATATCGGTAATATCCCGCTGTTTAACTCTGATGGCAAGCTACTGCATTTAAAAGATATCGCCTTTATCAGTCAAGAAAATGGCCGCTCAAAAATTTTACATGCAGGTGCTAAACGCATTCAAACCGTTACAGCAAACGTAGAAGGCAGGGATGTTGCGGGTTTTAGTGATGAAATTAAGAAGCGCATTAAAAGTGATGTGAATTTAAGTGCAGGCAATTATTTAGCCTTTACTGGTGAAGCCGAAGCCAATGCCAAATCACGTGAAGACTTAATTGTGCATTCCTTACTGGCTGGCATAGCCATCTTCTTAATGCTTTATATAGCGTTTGGGCGACTACGTAATTTATTACTGACCTTTGCCAACCTGCCCTTTGCTTTGATTGGCGGCGTATTGGCAGCATTATTTACAGGTGGCTGGATATCACTAGGCTCACTAGTGGGCTTTGTGACGCTGTTTGGCATCACGCTACGCAATAGCATTATGATGGTGTCACACTTTCAACATTTGGTAGACACTGAAAACTGCGTCTGGAATTTAGAAACCTGTATTCGCGGCGCATCTGAACGCTTGCCATCAGTACTAATGACCGCATTGGTCACAGCACTTGGCTTATTACCTTTAGCTGCTGGCAGCGGCCAACCAGGACGTGAAATTGAAGGTCCAATGGCCACCATTATTGTTGGCGGCTTAGTCACTTCTACGATTTTGAATTTATTGATTTTGCCCGCGATTATGTTGCATTTTGGACGGTTTGAAAAAACCAGAGCGTTTTAAAAAAACTAAGACTTTTTTATTAATCGTACTTAATGTATTTAAACCTTGCGTCGTCGTTTGGCGTACCTTCTAACACTCCGCCCTCTTTGGCTGGTTGCCAGCCAATCACCTGCTCAATTTTGGCAGCTAATTCAAAGTCTTTATCGGTAATACCTTTGGCGTCGTGCGTTTGCAACTTAACAATCACAAACGCATAAGAAACGGTTAAATCAGGATGATGCCATGCGGCCTCTGCCAAGTGACCTACTGTATTCACCACCATAAGCGTGGCTTTCCAGCCACTAGTTTTATATTTGCGGCGTATCCAGCCGTTTTCTAAAAACCAGTGTGGCAGCTCGGCTTCTAGCTTTGCTAATACTTCTGCTTCTGAATAGGCGGTTACTGTCATCACTTAATTCCTAATGGATGGATGAGGCTACTTTATCCAGCGTCAACTCACTTAAGCCTTCTAAAAAATGTGTGTAATCGGTTTTATGCAACATCCATTTACCAAATGTTTTGTTCAGCACAAAGTCGCTAAATGCTTCATCAAGCACACCATTTTGTGTCATTAGCTTTAAACTTAACTCTGATTTAACACCATTAACAGTACTTGGCTTATCAGATTTAACCAGAATCAAATGCTGCGCATTCAGCTTTTGGGCCAACCATGCCGCAATACTGTCAGAAGTCACATCCCAGCTTTGCGGAATACTATCATCAGAAAGCACCATATGACTTGGTAGCCAGACAATGCCACGGTGTTGCCAAGTACGCTCATCAATTTCTAACTGCGTTCTTGCGGTTGCCAGCAATGGGTTCATATTTGCCAGCAACAGCCCGTATTGGTCCATTGCTAAAACGGCTAAACGATGCGCACAGGCATCGCTGATTTTAGATAATTTTTGTGCATCGCGCACTGCATCAGCAAATACACCGCCACCGGGCACAATAATGATATTGCCATCGCTAAACTTTGCAAATATAGCTAACCAGCGCTCTAGCTCAGGAGAGCCCAAAAGACTGCCACCAATTTTTACAATCCAAATAGGTCGGTCTCGTACATTTTCAAATTGTTCCATGTTTATTCCTAACTGTTATTATTAGTACGTTTAATATAAGTAGGTTTAATTTTATAGCAATTTATAATTAAGTTGCTCTATGCAACCAAGAAATATATCGTGCGTTAAGGTTTAACTTACACTTCATTTATCTCGTAAATTAAAAAAATCCAGCATCGCTTTTAGATTGGATGCTTTATCTAGTGTTTCTTTATACTCTTTTTCGCCAATAGAGTCTGCCACAATACCGCCGCCCGCATAAAAACTGATTTCAGAGTTAGCAATAACGGCCGTACGAATCGCAATATTGGTGTCCATTTTTCCATCAAATCCAATATAGCCAATGGCGCCACAATATAGCCCACGCTTATGCGGCTCTAATTCTTCAATAATCTGCATGGCGCGTAGTTTGGGCGCGCCAGTGATAGAGCCTCCAGGAAAACAACCTTTTAGCAAATCAACCGCAGTGGCAGTTTTGTTAAGCTTGCCCGTTACAATACTCACCAAGTGATGCACATTAGCAAAGCTTTGCAGCTGAAATAATTGATCTGCCTTAACACTTCCTATCACGCAATTTTTGCCAATATCATTACGCAACAAGTCCACTATCATCACATTCTCTGCCCTGTCTTTAAGGCTGCCTATTAACTCGTTTGCATAAGCTAAATCTTGCGCTGGATCGGCTGAGCGTGGCCTTGTGCCTTTAATGGGGCGCGTTTCCACATGATGGCCATCGGTTTGTAAAAACCGTTCTGGCGAATTAGATAGTATTTGAAAGTTCTCTGAAGCGCTTATTGGCAAATTCATATAGGCCATAAAAGGCGCAGGGCTAATTTCACGTAATTTTTTATAGGCTTGCCAGCTATCGCCCTGCACTTTTGCTGCAAAACGCTGCGCTAAATTCACTTGGTAGCAATCGCCAGCGGCAATATAGTTTTTTACTTTTGCAAAAGCTTGTTGATATTGCCGTTCGCTTAAGTTAGATTGAATGGTCGTTAGCACTGCAAACGGTGCTGAATCAGAAGTTGTATGTGCGAGCTTATCAAACTTTGCACAAAGTGCCTGCCAGTTGGCTTTGGTTGCAGTTGTTAATCCATGCGAAACCAGCGTAGTAAGCTTTTCGCGATGGTCCACCACAATCGCCCAATCATAAAAGCCCAGCATCATGTCTGGAATATCTGCTGCGGTGACTGCAATATTTGGCAGCTTTTCAATTCTGCGACCTAAATCATAAGCAAAATAGCCTAAAGCACCGCCTGCAAAAGGATGCTGCGTTTTGTGCGCTGGATATTGTTGCAATAGTTGATTAACAATAGAAAACGGGTCCGCTTCCGATTCGGTTTCAATACCTTGCTGGGTGATCATGGTTTTTGGGCCAGTAGTAACCACAGTGATAAACGGCTCTGCCACCAAAATATCATAGCGACCATACTGGCTACCTGCTTTGCCAGTATCAGAATTTAGCAGCTGCCCACTATCCAGCAGCATTGCCCAATCATCGTTTTTGATGCGCTCAAACAGCAGAGCACTATCGTGATAATAGCTTAATGGGTGCTGCATAATGGTCATTGTGGATTAGCCTTTATGCTCAATTGTGCCACGGCATAAGCAGGAAAACAGACTTCAAGCCCTTGTGCATTTTGCATAACAGACATTTTGCTAGCTAGTATGGCATTAATCGATACGTAAGCTACTTTTAATTCTTCTGCTAAGGCTTTTACTAAAAAACTGCCAGCACCAGCACCAATCAAAGGCAGGTTGGGTTTTAGATGCTTTAAAACAGCGACTTTTAATTGCATTAATTGCGCCGCCCTGCATGAAAATGCTAGTTGCACCCAAACACCCATCGCTTTGTCTTCAAAGTCACAACCCACCATGCGCGCTAATCTGCGCGCTGATTCTAGCTGACTTTTACCTTGTCCATCTGCAGTTTCAGCCATATCTGCTGACTCATCCAGTTCGCCAGTCAAGCGATATATATCTGCCGTAGTCGCAAAATACTCGGCCATCACATTAGTTTCTGCGCCACTTAACACTATTTTTTGTGCTAAAACCATCACAGGCGTGCGAATGACACCTGTATAAACCAAACTATCTTGCTGCAAGCGGCTAGCATCTGATAATGCCGCGGATAATACTTTGCCAGACTCAATCGCAATAATATCGCTGGTGGTGCTGCCAATATCCACTAATAGCGCATCAGGACAATAATGCGCAACTAAACTGGCGCTGGCATGCCAATTGGTTGAGGCAATATAGTCTGTATTTTCTGGAACTTGCGCAATGCTAACAAAACCTTTATTGGCCGCATAAAACTGGCACCGCTCACCCAACAACTGGCTGGCGAATTGCGCAATTTCAATCACGCCCTCATGCCGACTTGGGAATAAATCCACTAACTCACCTGTCATCGTAATGGCATGCTTAACGTCATGGGGACTTATTTTGAAGGTTGTTAATACAGTATCAATCGCAGCTGACAAGTTATCTAAGCCGCGCCATAAATGGCAGGCCACTTGCAGCGTGTTCATTAATTCACCGTCCGCACTAAGCAAGGCCGCTTTTAGATGCGCGCCACCAATATCCCATCCAATCAACTTAGACATGAATATTCACAGTATGGCGTTGCAGTGTTGACCACTTAAAATCGGCCTGCGTTAAGGTGTTAATAATGAGCGCAGCTGGATTTTGTCCTGTTGCTTGCGCCAAACCCACATAACTGGTGGTTAAACGTGGATTAATTTCTACGACAACGATTGAATTATCAGGCTTTACAATCACATCAATTCCTATATAACCCTCCAAATCCATACTAGTTTCGGCAATTTTTTGTGCTAATAATTCAAACGAATCCCAATAATGCTGCATGCCATTAATTTGGCTACCTGCATACTTAAAAATATTATTTTCAATATTAATCAGTTGCTTATTACAGCTCAACAATTGGGCATGGCCTTGATGCATCACACATGAAATACTGGCGGCAACTCCTTCTTGATAAGGCTGAATGACATAACTTGTGCAATTATTATGCGCAAACCAATCTATTAATGCACGCGCTTGCTCAAAATATAATGTGCTTGAGCAACCTGCGCCGTCCTTAGGCTTTACCACCCACCGACCATCAACTCTAGGCCAGTTTTCAATGGTATAGGTTGGAACAGTAGCGATTTTAGCTTGAGTTAACACTAAAAAAGTAGTCATTTTGCAGCTGAAAATTTCAATTGCTTTTAGGCCACAGCCCAATATCAGCTTGCCATGCAATACTGCTAATTGTGTCAATTTTTTAAGCAAGCCATCGGTTTCAGGTGCAATCAACCATACTGCATCTGCTTCTTGGATTTTCTGTTCCCAAATTTGCCAAACGTTATCATCTGTGAGAATTTCGATGCAATCGTGACAAAACTCAGGTTTTGTTAAGCGCGTATCGACCGTGGTGCTTATGCGATAAGGCAATTGAGCCAAATCGTGCAACAGCGCATCACGCATCAATGCACCTTCGTGCACTAAACTTAAGGGTAAATCTGCGTGATTCAAATGTGCGTGATTTAAGCCACCTGCTGTGATAAATTCACACACAAATATTTTTTTGTTTGTTATGTCAGGCAATTCGTGCAAATTATTCCCGTAATCGATTTAATGCAAGGCCATGTGGTGCATGCCAAGCGCGGCATTCGCAGCCAATATCAAGCCATTCAATCAAGCCTATGCAAAGGTAGCGCACCTTTTACCGTAATTGATGCAATATTAAAATTATACCCATTTCAAACACTATATATTGCAGATTTAGATGCGATTTTAGGGTCTGGTAATCATGCTGACTTAACCCTCAAAATCAGTCAAAAATATCCCAATCTTAATATTTGGCTGGATTGCGGAATTCGCCAAATCAACGCGCGCGCTTTGTATCAAGGCAATAATAGTCAGCTCAATATTCGCCCTGTGGTTGGTTCTGAGAATATCGCCAACTTGCAAGATTACCGCGCCATTAGTTATGCTTGCGAAAGCCAGCATATATTATCGTTGGATTATTCCGCCACCAGCGCGATGGGCATTGCTGAGCTGCATAATAGCGCACGCTTTTGGCCAGATCATACTATTTGCATGACATTAAATGCGGTCGGCAATACGCAAGGCGTTGATATGGCTAAATTAAATGATTTAATTCAGCTGAATCGTGTCAGAAAAAATCCTTCGCAACTCTATGCTGCTGGCGGCGTGCGTCATTTGGCTGATATTCAAGCATTAGAAAAAATGGGCATTGCTGGCGTTTTAGTTGCAACGGCATTACATTCCGGCGCATTAAGCCAAGCCGATATTGAATCCATTCACACAATAAAAAGCCCGAGCTAGCTCGGGCTTTTTATTAAAACTTACTTAAAACAATTACTCTAAGTTAGCGTGAATTGCGCGCATACCTTCTTCAGTTAAGCCTTTTGCTGCGATTAAATCAGCAATAGCCGCTTCTAAGAAAATCAATGTTGATAATTCAAATTGTGAACCCATCGGCATCGCTTTAGTGAGTGGGAAGCTATCATCTTGACCAATTTGAATCACCAAATCGGCCACGTCTGCCATGGCAGAAGATTTCTTCATTGAAATCACCACCAATTTAGCGCCAACTGATTTCGCTTTTTTAACGAATGGCAATAATGTTTCTGTACCACCAGAGCCCGAAACCAACACCAATAAATCACCTGCTTTAATGGCTGGCGTGACGACTTCGCCAATCATGCTGACGTTATAGCCAGAGTGCACCAAACGCATCGCAAAAAAGCGTGAAACTAATAATGAACGACCTGCACCGCCAATAAATGTGCGGCCTGCTTGGTCAACCAGTTTCAGTAACTCAGCTGCTTTACTGTTATCAGTTACAGCCAAAATACCTGTTAATTTATCTAAAATTACTTTTTGATGATCCATTTTAATATCCTTATTCTCGTTTAAGCGTGGTACCGCTCTACACTGAATACCGCAACGCTATTATAAAAAATCCCGACGCATTGCTGGGTCGGGATTTTATTTTCTTACACTAATTTAAACTCAACTGGGTATTAATTAAAAAGCCCTTATTGAGAATAGAATTAAGCGTGAGCGATTGCAGTGATTTCAGCAGCAGAAGCAGCAGGATCAGCAGCACCGTAGATAGCAGCACCAGCAACAATGATTGTCGCGCCAGCGTCACGTACTTGTGCAGTTGTTGCAGCTTTAACGCCACCAGCAACTGAGATTTCAACGCCTAGGTTTAATGCAGCAACCAAAGCTAAGTCAGTGAATGGTGTTTGACCAGCAGCTTGTTGATCTAAACCAGTGTGAACGCCAATGATGTGTGCGCCAGCAGCAGCAACTTCTTTAGTTTTAGCAGCTTTGTCAGCAACGTTGATCAAGTCAACTTGTGCTTTTTTGCCGTATTTGTTAGCAACATCGATTACACCTTTGATCGTACCGATATCAGCACAACCTAGAACTGTACAGATATCTGCACCAGCTTTGTAGAATGGCTCAGCTTCGTAGAAGCCAGCATCCATTGTTTTTAAGTCAACTAAGATTTTGTTGTTTGGGAATTTAGCGCGTAATGTTTCTAGTAATTTAACACCGTTGTGCTTAATGCATGGTGTACCGATTTCTAAAATATCTACGTGTGGTGCAACCATTGTTGCTAATGCAACTGTTGCGTCAAAATCTAATGAATCTAATGCCATTTGGGTTAAAGCCATGGTGTACTCTCCGATTAAAAATTATTATTAGTAACTAAAATTACTTAAAGTGATTGATTAACAAAAACCAATAATACTAAGAAATTGTTACAAAAATTTACTACTTTATTACAACTAAATTTCTTGCTACTAAATTTTTTGTACCTAAATTTAACTTATTTAGGTGCCCGCGAAACCAATTGCAGCCCAGCGTTTAGTGCATTTTAAGCTGGACGCATTATATTATGCGCCCTGCCTATTGTTGTCAATGTTAAACCACATTTATTACAACTAAGTTACAGTTTCATGTCGTAAGCTATAAGACTTAACACCAAAAAAGTTATAGTTTTGCGCTTAATGCCGCTTCAAGTTTATTTTGATCAGCCACAAAACCACGAATACCTTCTGATAATTTTTCAATTGCCATTGCATCTTGGTTTAATTCAAAACGGAACTCTGCTTCAGTCATTTTTGCTGGTGCTGTTTTAGTTGCGCCATTGTCTTTCATTACCTGCACCAAAGTACCTTCTGTTGCTGCTAAATCTTGCAATAAGTTTGGTGAAACAGTTAAACGATCGCAACCAGCTAACGCGATTAACTCGCCAGTGTTACGGAATGAAGCGCCCATTACCACTGTTTTATAGCCATGCTCTTTGTAGTATGCGTAGATAGCACGCACTGAAACCACGCCTGGATCTGTCTCTTGTGTGTATTCTGTTGTTGGGTTTTTCGCCTTGTACCAATCTAATATACGGCCAACAAATGGTGAAATCAAGAATACGCCAGCTTCAGCACAGGCACGCGCTTGGCCAAAACCGAATAGCAATGTTAGGTTACATTGGATGCCTTCTTTTTCAAGAATTTCACCGGCTTTGATACCTTCCCAAGTGGACGCTAATTTAATCAACACGCGGTCTTTGCTAATACCTGACTCTTCGTACAACTTGATTAATTTACGGCCCTTAGCCACCATTGCGTCTAAATCAAACGATAAACGTGCATCCACTTCAGTAGAAATACGACCTGGCACTTCTTTAGTAATTTCTGCGCCGATTAACACCGCTAATTTATCAGCAGCGCTATCAATTTGTTGGGCTTTTGTACCGCCTTGTGCTTTTGCATAAGCAATAGCTGTTTCAATTAATGGCGCGTATTGTGGCAATTGGCTTGCTTTTAACACTAATGATGGATTTGTTGTTGCATCTACTGGTTTAACCGTTTTAATCGCTTCTACATCGCCTGTATCGGCTACGATAGTGGTCATGCTTTTTAGTTGATCTAATAAATTTGCCATTATTTCCTCCTGGTTAGATTACACATTTAATTACACATTATTGGTAAAGTTTGCCTGCTACGTTTGATTTATAACGTTCGACTGTAAAATTCAACTCAACATTATAACGCAAAATAAATTGAGAATGAGCGCTGATTCCACTAAATTTCAATACCGACCAATTGTTAAATAATATTAAATGGCTTTGTATTGGCTTGCCCTGTGACTAGAATTTGTTAGTGAACAGGATTCAAACATGACTTACTCAGAAGAAGATATTGCTAGCAATTCGATGAATTTATTATCGGCGACCAGTACTTGGATATTGGTCCGCCATCAATGGTTAATGTCTAAAATGCGCAGTATTTTAACAGGTGAGCTTTGCCCGCCTTTGCAGCATTTATATCAATTTGATGCCATTAAAGTTGACCATTCGAAGCTACCAGACAACTTGGGTCAAAGCTTCAGCACAATCAAGCAGCGCTTAGAAAGCGTGTGGGCACAAACTGTCAAAATACATCATCCCTCATCGGGCTTGTCTGTATTTGATCAGCTTAATTTGTTTCAAGTGCAGGCGCATCAATTTATGCATGAATCAAAAGAGTTGAATCAGCAACTGTGGCGCGATTTTACAATGCGCGACCCACTCACAGGCACACTGACTAGGCTCACATTAAAATCATGCTTATCACAAGAATTGACACGCAGTAAACGCCACCAACAAGATTGTGCGATTGCATTAATCGACCAAGACAAATTCAAATATATTAATGATGAATGGGGACATCAAATAGGTGATGAGGTGCTGGTTAAAACTGCTCAGTTAATTCAACAAAATTTGCGCGCTGGTGATAAATTGTTCCGTTATGGCGGGGATGAATGGCTTATCTTAATGCCCAATACCAGTCGAAAAAAAGCGAATCTTATTTTAAAAAGAATTCAAAAAGCCACAGCTGAATATAGCCACCAAGCTAACGCACGCATTCAATTTAATAATACATTTAGCTTTGGTATCGCTGAATGTGCTCAATATGACAATGTGCATAACTGGATTGATGCAGCCGACCAACTTTTATACAAAGCAAAAAAACGCGCTTTACCTCAGCCAGAAATCAATGCTATTAAGGATACACGGAAAAGTCGTTGAGCGAGATGAAGTACAAGGCGCGCGCAACGCAGTAATTCGCTCGCGCAGACACTTATTCCGCGTATCCTTAAAAGCATTAATGTGCTTGAAAATTAATGACTGGCAAGCGCAAATTAAAACTGGTTTTCTGGCCTATATCACTTTCTACATCTACTGTGCCGTGATGTTTTTGGGCAACAGTATGTACAAAATACAAGCCTAAACCTGCCCCCTCTGCCGAGGCGCTCATATCTTTTAAGCGACTAAAACGTTTGAACAAATGCTTTTGCTCATCCATTGGTATACCTGGGCCATAATCAACCACGCTCAGAACCGCTTGTTGATTAGCATAACTTAATTTAACCCTCACCTTTGAATGCTCTGGCGCAAACTTAATCGCATTCATCACCAAATTAAGTATCGCTCTTTGCAGCAATCCAAAATTGCCATTCACCCACACCAAACCATCCACAATTTCTCTTTCAAGCGTAATATTTTTCTTCAAGGCACTTTCATACGCATCGTCTACCGCTTGATGCGTAACGCCTGCAAAATCTAATTCTTTAAAATCTGCGCTATTACTCATTTCTGCGCGTGAGGCTTGCAAGAAATCTTCAGCCAAATGCAGCGCTTGCGATAAAGGCGCATGCAGCTTAGATTTAAGCTGTTGATGTTCTTCTAAGAGCATCATTGCACTTGCCAACGGCGCACGCAAATCATGTGATATAAAAGCCAGCACTTCTTTACGGTCGTTTTGCAAAAACCGCAACTGCTGCCCTGCTGCACGCACTTGTTCTATGCGGTCATCAAAATTGTCATAGTGGTGAACAGTGTTATCGGCAAAATCAGATTGCACAATAAAGCTTTTTAAATAGGTTAATTCCTGATCTAAATAACGCTGCGCAGCTTCTAATTTACGCCAACTCCAAATTGGATAGGATATTAATATAGGCAAAAGCGCCGCAGATGGCGGAATCCAAATGCTGAATATTTTGGGCAGTACGGCAGCCAGCATGCTGACAAAAACAAAATAGACTAAGGTTGAAATCAGGCCTTTTAATGCCGACAATCTTGGCATCCAAATCAGCGGTAACAAAGCTAATGCAATTAACACAATCAAACAGGACACTGTTGGCAATGTGTCAATTAAACGATTATTGCGCATTGAATCTAAAACGTTGGCATGAAATTCAACACCTGCCATTGGCTGGCTTAGCCCAGAAACTGGGGTTGACAGCAAATCGTTCATGCCAGAAGCAGTAGCGCCTATAAGTACGATTTTATTTTTAAACGTATCTTTCTCAAATTCCCCTTTTAGCACTTGCGCATAAGATATGGTTGAAAAGTAGCCAGGAGGGCCTCTAAAACTGACTCTTTTTTGTTGTTTTCGTATCAAAGAAAAGATATTTTTTTGTGCTGCAGGCGCATTGAACTGATTTTGAGAGGGCTGATGCGTTGCAACATTCAGCACTGCCTGCGAAAAATGTTGCCAAACTGGCGCACCAATGCCCTCAAATAAATAGATGCTGCGCGCAATGCCATCTTCATCTAACACCGCGTGTACGCGCCCCAAATCAGCCGCCTGTAGTGCCAAACTGGGCAAAGGCAAAGTTTCTATTAACTGGCCTTTTACCCGCGTTGTCTCCAACAATATAGGCAACACCACGTTTTGTGCTTGTGCAATTGCTGTAGCTAATGCGTTATCTGCGTTTTTATTGGATTGTTCAGGTTCAGAAAAAATAATATCCAAGCCAATTGCTAAGGTATTTTCTTGTTTAAGGCGTTGAATCAGATCAGCATGTACTTGCCGAGACCAAGGCCAACGCCCCAATTGAGACAAGCTATTTTCATCGATTGCCACAATCACAATATCGGCAGGCGGTTTACCTTGACGCCACTTTTGACCAATATCAAACAACACATTATCAACCCGCGATAACAGGCCTGTGAGCTGAATGAATACGACCAAAAACAGCAAAATAGCTGCTGTTGATAAATAATCATTAAATCGAAAGCGTTTCACAGGTTAATTTCTAGTATCTTTGACTAGTGTACTGATAATGCGGGCAATGGCAATGCGTGTATTGCAAATAGGATGGCTGACCAATTTGGCAGGTCATTAGCTAGATTATCTAGGTGGCAATCCGTCAAACTCTGTAACCGCCTCAGGGCCTGCAACGCCCTCTGCATCTACCAAGCGCAAACGCAAAGTTTGTTTGCCATATTCACGCAGTAAAAAATCAAAGCGGCCATTTAAACCCACTGCCTGCCACACATTTTTTTGTTGATTTTGCTCGTTATCCAAAGTCGCCTCGTAAAAAAAGCCTGAGGGTGGGTTAAGGGTGTTAATAAATACTCTATTTTCAATCACACGTGCAACAAGCTGACTGATGTCAGGCGCTGGTGGTTTAGGCTTATAAACAAAATGATTGATTGCAGAATAAGGGCCTTTTTCTGATTGATTAAGGCTGGCTAAACGCCAAAAATATTGGCCTGGCTGCAGTGCACTTTCTAAGGTAAATTGCGTATTAACCACTTGTTGTGCCATAACTATTTGTTTAAATTCGGCATCATTTGCTAACTCAAGCTGATAGCTACTTGCTTGATTAATATTACCCCAGCGCAATGTAGGCTTAGGTTCTCTGATTGCTTCTGCAGCAGCAGGATAAACAATCGCTGGGGCATAGGGCTTGGCGTTTAGCGAAAATGCATGCACGGCATCAAACCCCTCAAGCCCCAAACTATCTTTTGCACGCACTTTTAAGGTGTATTGCCCATCTGGCAAATCAACAAAAGTTAACTGCCCAGATTGACTCATATTTTCAGCAGCCAAAATATTCAATTGCGCATCTTGATACACGCTACCAACCCATGCAGCAGCATCTTTTTGTGCGGGAAGTGTAAATTCAACAGGCAATGATTCAAATTGAACAATAAGCTTAGAAACATCTGGCGCAGCCAGTAACTGCACTGGCGGCAATGGCGCGCTGCCTCCCTCTGACAAGCTGCCGTAACCTTTATCAATAGCCACCTCTTGCCCCGCTGCCGCAAGCGCAACTTGGCCAGTTAACGTTTCTTGGCGAACTGTTTGCGATTCGGCAGAAACCCTAAAACTTGTACCACGCACTGCTGCTACCGCCGTTGGCGTAAAAATTTGCATGCTATTACCTGGCGTGTGGGTTGGATTAGCCTCAATTTCAACGCCACCTTGCTGCAAACGTAATTTTGTATCAACCATACCGCCACCGCTATACATACTAAGCGTATCTAGCTTTAATGTTGAATTGGGCTGCATCGTCACAATAGAGCCATCAGCAAAACGAATATTCAATTTACTTTTTGCAATAGTTTGCAACTCAGTACCCACATTAAGCTTTTGCCCAACGGTAATGGCTTGTCGCGATTTATCGCCATTGATTATAAATGCGCCGCCGGAGGCGAAAATAACTTCTGCTTGCGCAGGCACTTGCTTAAGCAAATGCAATGGAACCCGCATTTTGCTGCCGATTGGCATACGGTATGGATTTTTAATATGATTGAGCTTTTGTAAAACGCGCCAATCATCTGGGTTAATCAAATGACGATTGCCAAAATGAATGAGCGTATCGCCCGGCCGAACTCTGTATAGCCACTCTGGGCTATTTTCTGCACCAATTAAAGGCTGATAAAGATGCGGTATAAGTAAAACAAACAGCATGATTCTTTTAATTATCAGCAGTTTAAAATCCATGTGATTAATCATCATTTGAGGTGAAATTTCTGTCTGTTAATGTGGTTAAGTAAGGCGCTCTAAGCGATAACCTTGGTGATACACTGAAATTAATCGCCAGCCATACTGCGGTAACAGGTTTAATTTGTTGCGCAAATGGCTTACATGCACATCTATCGTGCGTGTATCAATATCAGGCGTTGTGCCCCACACCACTTTGGTTAAATGCGCCCGCGATAACAGCACATCGATGTGTCCAAAAAAGTATAAAGCCAGCTCGGTTTCTTTCTCTGTTAGCTTAACGGCCTCAAGATTAATCATAAATTTTCTTTTCGTAAAATCTACTTTTAAATGGCCATAATCTACTGATTCTATGGGGTTTTTAGCTGGATGAGCTCTGCGGTAAAGCGCATTAATTCTGGCGTTTAATATATTGGTGCTGGGCGGTTTAACAATATAATCATCTGCGCCCGCTTCCATCATTTGTACAATATCTTCTTCGGCATCATGGCCTGTTAAAAAAATAACGGGTGGCACAGCGCTTCTTAATTTTAAGCTGGCTAACACTTCTGGGCCGCTCATATCGGGCACTTCCCAATCAAAAAGGCATAAATCAAATGTGTCGCTAGTTACCGCTTTTAAACAATCGCGCCCTGTTAAAAAGTGTTTTACTTCGTGACCCGCAGCAGATAATGCATGAATTGTTTCATCTGCAAAATGCTGGTTATCTTCTAAAAATGCTATTTTCATTACAACCCTTTATTCGCGGCATTTTTAGCCATCGTTCTCTTTTAACAATTGATTAACGCTGTCAACAAATAAGGTTGCCACTGTTAAATCGGCGCTGGTACCAGGATTAATCTGCTTTTGTTTCAATGCATTATCCCACGCCAGTAGCTTGCCTTGATACAGTTTAGGGTTGTTTGAAATGTTAAACATTGTTAAATGCTGATTGGCTTGCTGTTGAATATCTGCCGCGATTTTTTCGCCATGTTTACGCACAATATGCGAATCGGGGAATGCTGCCAAAAAAGTTAAGTAGACTTGCGTAGTTAACCATGCAGCATTTTTAGCTCCCTTTTGCGATTGCAATATTGGCAAACCCAAATTAAAAATCGCATCAAAATTGCTGTGATATTGCGCTGCAACTTTATCGCGATTGCTGGCCGCTTGCATGGCTTGCAGCAAAGTGCAACTGGCAGGCTGATTGACGTCGTATTGGCTTGCAGAACCAAGCCCAGCAGGCTTCGCCAGTGCAATGGCAATAAAAGCTTGAGCGGCATCATCAATCGTGGTCTGACTTAAAACGTATTTTAGCCTATCAGAAAGATGATGTTGATTTGGCATTAATGCGGCATGAACCAAAGGTGCACACAATAAAATAATGCCTAAGTTGGTGTTGCAGGCGACTGTTTTTTGCGTGGCTTCTACACTTTGCAAAATACGTTGCCCCAACGTTAAATCTGGCAAAGCAATCACTTTAGCGACCGCATCAGCGCTTTTAATAAAGTCATGAATCGTCATGCCGTGACCATCTGCAAAAATATGCACATTGCCAGGCTTTAATGCTTCCAGTTCTGCAACACAAGCGGCTTTAAAAAGTTGCCTAATTTGTTGGTTAAGTGATTGTTGTTTAAGGCTAGACATACGTTTACAAACGCTTTAAACAATCATCCACCAAAGACTGCGCAATATCGATTTTGACCACGCTTTGCAAACCGCGCCACGCAGGAATACTATTAACTTCCAACACGTAAAGCACGCCATTTTTATCGCGAATAATATCCACTCCGCAATAGGCGATATCCAACGTTTTAGCCGCCTGTTCTGCCAAGGCTAAAATCTCAACATCATCAATCGCTTCACATTCTGCACCAAGCGCAACATTGTGCAGCCAGCTTTTACCACTGCGACGCATTGCCGCAATCGCTTGATTATTAATCACAAATACGCGGTAATCATGCGTTGACTTAACCATTTTTTGCAGGTAAAAAACACCATCCACATGCGCATCCATTGGCAAAGGTAGCGGCTCATTGACCAGCCGAACGCCTTGTCCTTGTGAGCCGAATAATGGCTTAATAATTAACTGTTTTTGAGTGTTAATACTTTCAGCTTGCATAATGTTGTGTGCCATTTTTCGTGATTCACACACCCATGTTTGTGGCGTTTGAATGCCAGCCTGATGCAACAAAAAGCTGGTCATGGACTTGTCTACCGTGCGCTCAATCGCTTTGGCGTCGTTGTAAATCAGCACATTCTGCATTTTTAGCATATGCAATATATTTAAGCGTGTCGTAATCTGCTGCAAAGTGCCACCAGCAATACCGCGCACAAAAGCGATTTTTGGCAACACATCAAAATATGGAATTTGAATAGATGGCGACTGAAGCGATAAATCAATCACACAATCTCTTAATGAAACAAAAACCGCCTCTACGCCGCGCTTAGCAAAAGCATTCTTTAATTGCGCGCCATGCCAGCCACCTTTGGTGTCCACTTCATCGGTAAAAATCGGAATGCGCATTAATAGCGGCCTACGCGCCTAAAGATTGGTCTAATAAATCCTCATTGAACGCGCCACCAAAAAAACTTTTTCCCGTGCTTAAGTTGGTAATCGTCACTTTTGCCGGTGAGAACAATAGTGGGTCGATTTGATAAAAATCCATATTCACCGCTTTGAATACTTCTGCAAATGGTTTGCCATAATCTTTTGATGCGCAACTTGGTAATTCTGCTGCTAATTTTTTTGCCACTTCATCGCTACATTGCACAAATAATTGCACAAATCCACCAAACAAAATCGCATCATTGGTGCGTCCCATACCTGTCAAAAAATCTGGGCTAGGCGGCGGCAAAGGCGCGCTGGCAATTCCATCAACAAACTGATTTAACGGAAAATGCAAAGTATGCAATTTATGTAAAGCGACTTCTAACACGCGCGCCACAATTTGCACGGTGCCAGCCAAACTACGCGTGGGCGTTAAAATAAAGGTTAAATTTTCAGGTTTGATATTTGTGTCACGGGCGACTTTTTCGATGACTTCAAGCGGCGGAATTTTATCTGTTTCTAAAACCAATACAGTTTTTTGTGCGCTGTCTTTGTATTGCATCTCTTTAAAAATATCTTCGCGTTGCGCAATACTGCGCGCAGGGCCAGAACCAAGCGAAAAGAATTTCTCGTGGCTCAATGCCCAACCTGCATATTGGCTACCCAAACAAGATAAAACAGGTTGTTTTGCCGTCACCTGAATGCTACTTAACCAGTTTTTAAAGCCAATATTTTGCGTAAATACCACCTGCCCCAAACCGCCCATGCAGATCTCTGCGATGCGCCGCCCTGCTTCTAAACCGCCAGTCGTATCAATACCAGCGTCAACAATCGTTGCGCCAGAATTGTGCTTATTCACACTTAAATTCAGTAAATCCGCATCGTTAATCAGTGCTTCAACTAAAGGTTCAGATAGTTGGTTAACACTTATTTTATGAGCATTTTTCATTGCAATCTCTCTATTCAATCATTCAAGCGTATCACAGGCTAGCCGCTCTTTCTAATACCTTTTGTTTAGCGATTTTTGCCGTACGCGCATCAGCCATCACGCTGCAAATTGGCATGCCAGCGGGTATCACGCTATTGGGCTGCGGAATATCGCACACCCATTCTGGCCAGT
>JAKFVD010000035.1 GCA_021732365.1 Methylotenera sp.
CCACTTTTGACTATAACCAGTATTTAGGTGGCTATGTCTATATATGTGAAACCGTAAAAGACTTAATGCAAATACAAGGCTGCGATTTCGATTGGGCTGAAAAGCATCATGGTATATGGCCTAATGTGACTGAAAAAGCTATGTCATGGGATGTATGCAGTTATCTGGATGAAGCAACCGGTGATCCGCAATGGGTTATCTTTTTGATGTGTTGGAATAATGCTGGTGGTCCAAGTTATTACGTGCCTAGGCATTTATGGCGAAAAGCCAAAGTATCTGAACACATAGCAGCAACAAATCCTACCCCGACCTGAGTGCAACGCTCGGTTTAGTTTTTCTGTTTTACCTGCCACCTCCCACCCCCAAATTTTAATAGGCTAAAAATTGATCCGGCACCATGCGGAGGATTTTGCACGTCTGTTGCAAGTGGAGGGAGGGGGAGGCAATTTCTCAAAACTTTAGGAGTTTACAAGATGACACGATCAAAAATTTCCCGTCAGCAAGTCAGTGACAAAAATCGCATTCAACATACTGCTGCTTTATTTGGTATTCACTATCCACTAAACATAGAGCCTGCTATTTATTCAATTGCCAGCAACTTAGCACCTGATTATAGAGGAGCTTATTGGGAGTTTTACAGTTTAAGTAATGGTGGCTTTTACATGGCACCTTGCTCAGATAAAGCTTATCAAGTCAGTTGTGACAATGGCTTTGAGGGTAAGCTGTCAGCGGATGCTTTAGGCATTACGGCTTGTTTATATGCCTATAGCCATTTGTCTTTTACAGCAAATCCTAGCTTTGCTGATATTTGTTCAAATCATTATCAGTGGCTTCGTAGCTATATGCTTGAGCATATTGAAGCTAGAGCTATTCTTTCGGCAATTGATTAAAGATATAAAACTAACAGGACTGACTATTATGGAGATATCTCATGAATCAATCAGCAGGAACATTTGGCATATGGGGGCTAGTAATATTTATGGGGATGGTGATTAGCCATCCCTATATTAGCTTGATTACATTTGCCTGTTTGTTTTGCTATCAAAGTAATGCTGCAAACTAAAACTTGTAAAACATTAAATTGATGTTGTTATGTGCCTACTCTTTCGGGAGTAGGTCACTAAATGTGTGGAAGTGAGGCTTTTGATATTTAATCAAAGTCAACTTCATTATGTTGACTTATATACTATGTATTTTTGAGCGAATTTATAATTACAAAGTAATAAATCATGATATATCACGATGAACCAACAATATTTGACCTCAGAAAAAGTTACTCAATTGATGAGTCGGTTGCTAAAATGCTAGGCTGGATGCGAAGCAAAACTCGTGTACAAACTGCTATTCAAGATAAGTACGGCCCTATCCCAAGACATTTGCCACATTTATACGCCTTGCAGCATCCATTAGAAAAACATCTTCAATTGCTCTTAGACAGAGCTAAACATGAGTATAAAGAAGCGCTACAAGATATGGAAATAGCGAAACTTTACATAGAAGAAAATAATCCCATCGACGCTACCTCAGTAATGATAGCCTCAAACTCCATCATTAAAGAAACCTATAACGAGGTAACACATTGGGAAAGTGTGGCTGAAAAAGCTATTAATTATAAAAGCATGATCCAAGAAGAGCTCGAAAAGAATGAATTGTCTGAATTAAAAATTGATCAATCCATCACCAATAAATCAGGCAATGTGCATATCAAACTGAATAGCTTGAATGAGTGGGCTAAGCAGTTCGGGGTTACCATAATTGATGAGCCAAAGGGCTCAGTGCTTACCACAGTACAATCAAAATTGCAGCCACTTAAAGCTGTTTCAGCGATCTATAAAAAATCTGAAAGAGCAGATGCTTTAAATATTGTTCTCGAAAATCTTCTTCAAAAAAATCCTGAACTAAAACCAGCAAGAGTAATGTATGAACTTCGTGAAATAGCAAAGCTAGATAATAAAGTTATAGTTTCAGTTTTAGATGAAGGTGTGAAATGGCGACGTGATAGCGGTGATGAGGATGATATAGAAATCACGAAAAAAAATGCACTAGGCGAGCGTATTAGATACTGGAAACGCAAAAACAAACAAGGCTAATCAAAGGCTAATTTTAAAAACCAAGAGTAACCAAAGGCTCAGAATTATTAATATTAATTAACTGTTTTAATACTTTCCATGTGCAAAACACCGCACGTTAATGGAGAGTTAAATGAGTATTGAACAAACAAAAGTATTAAATTCCGCAGATTTGCGGGACTTAATGGGTTTTTCCCCTGCAACCGGAGTTTCACCTTTAAACACCTTTAGTAAAAATAATTTTGAAAATGAGCCCAATAAAGATATTGACTCAAATCAAAACGAATCACTAACGCAACAAATATTAGCGTTGGATCCTATAGAGCTGTTGAGCAGGCTAGAGAAAAGTGACACTAATAAACCCCCAGAAAATGCTAGCTCTAACAGTCCACCTTTAGATGTTTCATCAGAGCAAACTTTCGTTCTTGACGTACCGCCATCACCGCCTTTTGCTGATTCATTTTCCGAAAATATTTCAGTAAATGAAAATTTGGCATTAACCACATCAGGTAACCCAAATGCTCATGAGGAAAAAGTAGAAGTGGCCGAAATTTCACCTCTAACTGAACTAGATTTATCAATTGTGCTGGCACCATCAATTGAAACTAAAGCAACACAACTAACAAGTACTAAACACGATACAGTTAGCGAAGAAGCCGATGATGTATTTACTCCGAAGCCTGTTGAAAATCCAGTAATCACTAAAGCTAAATTATCAAGGATTTATCTAACTCCACTGGGTGCTGGTAAACATAGTTTATTAAATCCATTTTTTGGTGAAGATAAAAATAGTCAGATAATTTATTCTGAGCCAGATGCAAACAACCCAACAGGCAGTGCGCAATCTAAAAATAATCAATCGAATATAATAAAATCTTTATTAGAAAACTTTGGAATTCGTAGAAACGAAGCTAAACATAAGCCTGTAATACGCATTGTCGATGGTGAGCTACACAGTGTCATTAATGCTGCTGAAAAAGAGTTATTCAAAAGCGGTCGTTATTTTCAATTTAGCTGTTTGATTGTCAGTATTTCAACTGATCCCAAGACCGGTGATCCTTCAATTGTTCCGACAAACATACCATCATTAACAAGGGTATTGTCACATCTCGTTTCATGGGAAAAATATAACACTCGCCTGGGAGGATTCGTTGCTTGTGATCCATCAGCTAGACACATAAGTATTCTTTACGACAGTCAAACTTATTCACACTTGCCAAGTTTAAAGGGTATTGCACGTCAACCATACTTTCGTGAATCAGACGGCAAATTAATTACTGAGCCAGGTTACGACGCTGAATCACAAATATTTAGCATATTTGATGCACGTAAATTTGTAATATCTGAGCCAAGCTTTGAAGCCGCAACTGCTGCATTAAAACTTATAAAAGACTTACTTTTTGAGTTTAGTTTTAAAGCCGCTCATGATGAATCTGCTGCAGTTGCTGCAATATTCACTGCAGTTGTTCGACCTTCGATTGCATTTGCGCCAGGCTTTCATATTAAAGCTTCAATGAGTGGAAGCGGAAAGTCTTACCTTTGCGATTTTATCAGTGCTTTTGCTAAGCCGGGTGATACCAAAAAGGTTAGCTACCCAGTAACCAGTGAAGAGGCCACCAAGGCCATGCTGTCCCTTTTAATATCTTCGCCTGCTGTTATTGAGTTTGACGACATGACAACTGACTGGACACCGCACGGCATTATTAACCGAATGTTCACTTCAGAATTTATTACTGATCGAATATTAGGCGTAAGTAAAACCGCTACAGTCAGTACACGTACTTTAATTTTAGGTTCTGGTAATAACGTAGGCCCTACACGTGATCTATTGCGCAGGGTGCTTACTATCAACATTGATCAACGCTCCGCATCGCCGGCCACCAGATCTTACAGTGGTACGCCTGTTGAAGACATCCGTGAAGATCGAGGTCGTTACGTGGCTGCTGTACTCACTATTATTCTTGCATGGAAAGTTGCAGGTTCACCACGGGCCGAAGTTGAAAACATAGTTACCTACGGTGGTGATTGGGCAGATTATTGTCGGCATCCATTGATTTGGTTAGGACTAGCTGACCCAGCAACGGCATTGCTTGAGCAAGTAAAGCATGATCCCGATGCTGATGCTTTGCTGGCTTTAATGATCGAATGGTATCGTGTGTTTGGTTCATCACCTACGACAGTTCGCAAAGTGATAGCTAAAACATTTGGTTTCGGTACTGAAGAAGCCTTACGTGATGCTATCTGTGAATTTCCTGTTGAAGATCGTGGCAGCATCAATGCCTCTAAGTTTGGTTGGATTCTTAAAAAGAACGTCAATCGTATTATCGGCAATTACTCATTTCAGCAGGCTACTGCGGACGGCAGGGTGGCCTGGATGGTCGTGAAAATGTAATGCCACCGCCACCGCCTTTACCACCTTTTTTCCGCCGATTTCCGCATGGATTTTCGTAAAAAATTTTCGGGCGAGTATTTCGAGTTTTGAAATTTTTCGATCGCCGCGGCCACCAAAAAAAAGGTGGTAAAGGCGGTGAGGGCGGCGCAGCAAAAATTATATAAATTTTAAAGGATTAACCAAATGGCTAGTAAAAAAGTAACAGGTTCAAAAGTAGAGATGACGGAAGTGCTTAACTGTCACCGCGTACCAACAAAGTTGTATATGGATGTTAAGGATCAGATGTATAGGCAATTAAGTCGACTTTTACCGAATAAAACTTACAAACTAAAACAGATGTGTGGCAAACATTTTTGGAAACCTCTTAAAAATCCTGATAGGAAAAATGCTGGTCGTGCATTTGCACACATGGTGGTAATAGGTGTTTTTCCATTTAAGTTTGTTGAGAAAAAAAGCACAAGTAAACATTATCGGCTGAAGTAAAACGTAAGCCTAATCATGCGGTGCTTATACAGACCGCATAACGACTAATTTAAATTTAATATGGAGAATCTAATCATGCCAGTAATTTCTTTAAAACAGAGCATCATTTCAGAATTAACAAGTCAGGGTAAACGACGTATAGAGTATTGTGAAAAATCTTTAGGCGGTTTATTTTTGGAGGTCCGTGATACAGGAAATTCAACTTGGTACTATCGATATAAAGATTTAAATGCTCACACTCAGACTACCAAATTGGGGTGTAGCAGTGGTATGACTCTAGCTCAGGCTAAGATACAGGCAAAGATATTGCGTGCTGAAGTGGCTTTGGGTAAAAATCCTAGAGCCGATGAAAAGGCCGCTAAGGAAATTATTACTCTGGATACATTCTTTAATGACCATTATTTGCCTTATGCAAAAAGTCATAAGCGTTCCTGGGCCAGAGATTCAGAGCTCTATCGTCTACGCATTAGAAAAATTCTAGGGGATAAGCGCCTTAATCAGATCACTCGATTGCAAGTGCAAAATTTACATGCGAGTGTACTAAATGAAGGCCTAGCACCCGCTTCGGCTAACCATCACGCCAAATTGATCCGCAGGATGCTCAATTTAGCGGTTTCATGGGATCTGCTTGAAAAAAATCCAGCAAGCCGTATTCAAATGTTTGAAGAAGACAATAAGCACGAAAGGTATATGAATGATGAACAGTTAGGTAACTTACTAGAAGTGTTAAGAACAGATTCTCACAAGTCTGTTTGTCTCATTACGATGTTTCTATTATCAACGGGCTGTCGTTTAAATGAGGTGCTCTCAGCTTGCTGGTCTCATATTGATAAGGAAAAGCGAGTTTTTCGGGTAACTGCATCTAATAGTAAAAGTAAGCGTTTGCGAGCCGTACCGTTGAACGATTCAGCTATTGAGGTCTTAGAACAGTTACCCACAGAAGGGGTTTATGAGCATTTATTTATTAATATGAAAACGAAGAAACCTTATGTCAACATTTCAAAAATTTTTAATGAAATTAGAGTTAAAGCTGGACTGCCACATTTAACTATCCACTCACTGAGACATCAGGCAGCGTCACATCTCATCAACTCAGGTAGTAGCTTATATATTGTGCAACAGATACTTGGACACAGCGATCCATCTGTTACACAAAGGTACGCACATCTATCAATGAAATCGTTAAGTGATGCCAGTGATAAAGCATCAGCTATTATTAAAGGGGCGATGAGGTAGAAAATATTAGTTTTAAATATTATTAAAAAGGCGAGTTTGGGCATAAAAGTCCTGCTCGCCTTCTTATTTTAATTTTGCGAAAAATAAGTTTTACTACTCAAAAATTTCCTTGCGCCGTGGCCTATGGCAGAAAAATTTTCGTGCGGGATGGGGAGAGTGTCGCCGCCGCCAAAAAAATTCACCTGCACTCGCCGAGGAGTCGAGTCGCGCAATCGTCGCGTCCCCCCTCCAAAAAACGCAAGGGGGGGTTTTATTTTCTTTAAAACGGGCTTTTGCATGCGCCACATGGTTCGCTGCAATTTTTGGATTTTTATTTGAAATAGAAACAAATTTCAATAATTTGTTGATTCTTTCTCAGCATAAATATTTATAGTTATTTTTGATCTACTGATTTCTGGATTTTTAGATTTCTAAATCAAATTAAGGCCTCAAATGTTCATTAATTCGATCACGAGCAATTTTACGATAACCTTCGTTATTTGGATGAATTTCATTACGCCAGTGACGTGTATTACCTGGCTCATCTGGGTCAGCGGGCACTAAAGTGTCTAGAGTATTAGCTATAAATACGTTTTTATCATATTTATTAATATCCAATAAGGCTTCTGCAAGTTTCAAATTCAAATATCCTGTTATTTGCTTCCAATATATAACTGGCACCCCAAACTCCTCCATAGCTTTTTGCCTTATAGATTTGTTTCTGCCAGTTCCAATTCTTAAAGTAAAATAATCATAGGTGTGGCCAATGATCTTCGTTTTTTTGTTATGTTTAGTTGCTCTCACTTTATCAATGAAAATTTTATATGAGCTCTTAATAACTTCTAAAACTGCCTTAAGATTTTCTTCGTCAATAAAATCCTCAAATTTCGTAGGAATATTTTTAGGTTTTTTCAAAATTCTAACGGACTTACCTTCGAATATTTCATAACCCTTTTTCAAGCTAAATGAATCAATTAAATCATTTCCACCAGCACTAATTAAAATCATGTCCCATTTTTGATATTCAAGTGCAGTATTTAGTATAGCAACTCGCTGGCCGTTAAATAATCCTTTAACTTTAGGATTAATGATTTGTGCAATGTTATCCCCAGACAAGGAAATGTTGGCAATCGCTGTTGGCTTGTCAAAAAGTAATTCCTGAAGTAAATTTTCCTCAAGGCGTGCCTCATTGAAATTATTCCAAGAATCACCCTCGGCTAAAATATGCCATTCTGCAAATTGAATAGCTCGTACTGTTGGGTCAGTATCTAAAACACCTCCGGATCCATTTTTCGCTTTAATGTAATTTTCCCAGTTCTTGATTACAGCACTCTGTTTTAATGAACTTTTATTAACTTTGGATTTGAAAGAATCAGCAGTTTTCAGCTTAACTATTTTTTTCGTTTTTGACATTTTACTAACCTCATTTAGTTAAAAAAGATTTTTTTACTAACCACCAATACTCTAAGAACTAAAATTAAATCTTAATGTTGTCAATTAAAGTATTGCGTTAGGATAATTTAAAAACCCCACTGTGTCATCAATGCCTATAATTTTATTGCACTGAATTAGAAGCAAATTTTTGGGAATTTTTGGATATAATTTTCTTTATTAGTTTAGTTTCTAGTAACGCAAATTAAAATGCAATGATTGTTATAACTAGAAAAATAATACGTCTAGAAGATGATTTTGTAAGTCAGAATTTAATCAGTTATCTTGTACGATCAGTTGCAATTCTTCTATTATTAACTAATGACCCTAACTAATATTTCAGGGCGTTAAAAAGTGGAATTTTCGATAAATTAAATGCTGTTTTTTAGCGAGGTTGGGCATGATGAAGTCAGAACTCTTTGATAGTGTAGTCATAATTCATGGCATTCGTACTGAAGCCACATGGGCCAAAATGGTATCAAGTACAATTAAAGCTGAGTTTAATTTAGAAGTTAAACCCCTAAAATATGGTTTTTTTGATCTCTTTCGTTTTTATTTTCCAATACTTACTAGAAATAAACCATATAAAGTAGTGTTAAAGGGACTAAGAAATCACTTAAGGGGTAAAGACGACAAAAGAGTTCTTGTAATTGCACACAGCTTTGGTACATATTTAATTTCTGAAATTTTGAAAGATAATGACCAATCTGACATTGAGCTTGGAGGTTTAATTTTATGTGGTTCAATTGTAGATAAAGATTACCCATGGAACGAAAAATATAGGCGGGTTTTGCATAAGGTAGTAAATGAATGTGGAGATAAAGATATTTGGCCAGTGATTGCTCAGATTGCAACTTGGGGTTATGGAGCATCTGGCACAACAGGATTTAATGGAGGAGTTGTACAAGATAGATTACATGACTTAGATCATGGAGGTTTTTTTAATAAAGATTTTGTAAAAGACTATTGGATACCGCTTATTAAAAACTGGCTGATTCAAGATACAAAGTTCGAAGTTAATATGCCGAATGAGGCTCCATGGTGGAGAGGGGCTTTGATGTCAGTAGATTTTATCATCAGACCATTGGTAGCTTGCCTCTTTCTTTTATTTACATATTATATTATTTCTACAGTCTTTTTTTGTTTAAACAAATGGTATCCAGCATTTAACAAATGGTATGTATCACAAATTGAGATCATTCAGCCAGAAAAACCAAAAAAAATTATCCCAGAGATTGCAATTCCATCATTTGACCGAGCAACAAAAAAAGAAATATTTACCTCTGAATCACAGTTTTATGACGAAAAAGGTGATGGAACTATCAATCAGTTACCAAGCAACGTCACCTCAGATGGATATTTTGAATTTAATGTCGCTGCTTCGATGAAGCCTGACTTTGTAAAGAAAGAAGGTGGGTATTATTACAGTATGGGCGAAGTCAAAAGCAAACAGCATTTCGAGTCTAACCTATACATAACAGGAAATATTCAGGCATTAACTAAAAATTTAACAGAAGAATCTTTAGACTCAATAGAAATAGTTGGTTGCGATATTTATTTTATATTAAAAAAGAAAGGATTTTATTTCTGGAGTTCTGAGCAAAATCATAGTTCCAATTACACAAAGCTAATAGGCGTTGATATTAATAATTTAAACACTATTGCAATAAGACAAGAAGGTAAAAATGTCGAAGCATATGTTAACGATGTATTTGTCGGAAATTTTATTGTATAAAGAGAAAGAGCCTTCAAGTTGCAAACCTGGATTAAGATTTAAAACTGATCCAGAAAAAGGCGGTGAATATTATTTTCAAAGTTTCGCAATATATCAGTTTTAATTTTGATTTGGGCTTTAGCCTAAATTCGTTTATTTTCTATAGATGATTTACCACTAAATTTATAGACACGCTTCGAGTTGGCTGACTTTCAGATCCTAAAACGACAATATGTTACTCGGCAGTCACGTCAAAAGTATTAAGGTCTGAATCAAGTACCGCATCAGATGTCTGTCTTTTATGCGAGTTAGGGCGTTAATGTTCTGCTCGCCTTCTTATTTTATTTTTGCGAAAAATACATTTAAGAATGAAATCCCCCGCCCCCAAAAAGTCACGCGGGATTTATTTTCTTTAAAACGGGCTTTTGCATAATCAGCATCGAAAGGTGACATTTTTTTGGGAAAAAATTTTATTCGATAAATTACATTTTTTTACTTTGCTATATCATTCATTGTGAGCCAATCATTCTGTATTAAATTTAAATTCTCCCGATTTTGAGTAGTTGTAATAGATTCTTTTTTTTCAGTATTTTTTGCAATTCTGGCAAACCCACTTTGTCGTTCTTTAAATGGTATATATGCAACATCTGATAAATTTTGAAGTTCTGGGAAATTGTAAAACTCCCTCGCAAAACCCAATGAAGTTAATTTACGACTTTGACTTACCACACTAATTTCTGTTACGTCCAGTAACCGAGGTTTCTCAATATTTTCGGGTAGGGAAGTGATAGTTGTAATTTCTGGTCTTTTTAATTTTTTTCTACGAGGGGCATTCGGTTTTCCAACCCATAGTACAGAACTTGGTTTGTCTGGAATTCTGCCATAAAAACTAAGTGAAGTACCTGATTTGCTCGAAGCAAGATATAGGGAATTAACTTTCAGAAAATAATCTACTAGTTTATGATTACTTTCAGACTGTTTAAGTATCTCACTTGCTTCTTTCAAAAGTAATAAACCTTCTGAAAATATGGGCCAACCGTTATCAAGGGATTGCTTAAATAGTGAATTGATAATCTCTTGATCTTCTTCATCTTTAATACCATTTCTCAATAAAAAAGTACAATGTAAGATTGCACAGTCTGGAATTGATCGAAAATTATCGCTTAAATTCGCCCACCAGTTAGGATCAGTTTTGTTCCAATTTCCAACTTTCAAAAGATAATAAGCCCCAGCAATTGCTGCAATCGGATCTGTAAATTTAGAATATAACAAAGATGTGGCTATATTTGATGCGGATAGCATCACACTTGCAGCACGCATTGACTCTCTAGACATATATTGCAAGAGATTTTCAGCTTCAACTCTTCCGCTTGATACTGTAACCCTAATAGGGTCTGCTTTAGGATTTTTAGAAGAGTTGGGAGTTATTAAAATTCTACATTGACCACGACCAGGTAAAGCAGCAAATCGCCACGGGACTGCTGATCCCCCAATTTGCAAAAGATATATAGATTCATCTAAATCAATTTCAAATTGCCTTATCAGCGTATCCTTAAATGCAGATACAATTGGCGGGTTCACAATTGACCATTGAAAGCCCGTAAATTTCCAAACCCGAATCCACACATTCAAAAATGCTTCCACCGTAGTTTTCTTAGATTCTACAACTGAATATTTTTTTAAATTTTCTTTAATCAGAGGTACTGCCCAAGCCATCCATTCATGTGGCGAAGATAAATCATTATCAGAAAATACAATATCATTAATTTTATTTTCTTGAAAATTGGCTTCCTTAATGATAGTTTTTTGAGAAGGTAAAGTTAGTCGTACAAATATTTTTTTGTAATTAGATTTAATACGAATATTTAACTCTTTTGTACTTTCAAGTAATAACTCTTTAATCATTGCCCCTTTTTCACTAATCACTTGGATTGTCAGGAATTGCTCACTTTGATGAGAAATATATTTGACTATTAAAGTATTCATTTTAACCATTAAGGACTAAATTGTAATGGGGGGGAAGAACATCTTGATCAGGTCTAGTGTCTTGATCTATTCCATTTGCGTGAATTGCACCTATTTTATATTGACCAGTCGGAACATCAGTTATAAAGCATTCATTTTTCCATTCTTGACTAACCACTGTGGTGGCTGATTCAGCGTAAATTTTGTACAAATGACGATTAGTTTCTGGATTCAAATTAACTGATAATGTAACCTTAGGCTTTGTATTTGTTATGTGGAAAGAAACTACTTTACCACTTGTAGATATGTCACAAATCTGAAAGTTTTTACTATTTTTTTCGAGGCTCCACTCATAATCCAAAATTGCATTTATTGAATTTCCAAGTGACTCCCCATTTATCTGCCAAAATTTTTGTCCGGGAACTCTAGAACCACAATAGCCAGACAAAGCTCGTAAAAGGGAGTTGGTGAAACGAGATACTTGACCATTGAGAGGGGCATAGGCTAATTTTCCGTCACCAGTAGCTGATAGGCAACATGAATATTTACGCATAACTCTATTTTTGATATTTATGTTTATTAAACTATCTGGGCCTGTACCTAAACTTAAAGCCAATTCACTCGAAATTTCTTTGCATGCATCTATGAAGTAATAAATAGAACCATTTATTTCCCTATCCAAAGCTCTCATTGTCATAGTAATATCGAATGCATATTTAAAAGGTTTGAGGCTCATTGGATTTCCGAAATCTTCAGCTAATAAATAATGATTTTCAACCATAATGCCATGACCACAAAAATAAAATATCCCCACATTATTTTCATTTTTTTTTAAATCATCGACCCAAGCAGCAAACTCATTTTCTATGTTATCTAAATTAGCCGTTGATATAGGATCGGATAATTCTATTGATGTTTGAATTTGAATAGGCGATACGCTTGACGCTAAACACCTTACTGTACTTAACGGCGCATCAGGATTATTAAAACCAAAAGATGGATTGAAAAACCATTCAACAAACGTTTTCATAGATGTTGGTGGGGAAAATAATTGGCCTAAACTTAAAGTGTTTTTTGCTTTCCTATCTTCATCCCCCCCGTTTAAATGAGGGTAGCTGCCTACTCCGATGGCAAATACGTGTGTACTTGGTTTATCTTCTAAACCTGCATCATAAATTAGAGTCAAAAGATTAATCCTTTATTAGTCGATCAGCGAGTCTTTTGTAGAAACTAGGACGTGAAAAATACCCTCCATGTGCACTTAAAGTTCCATAACCAGTATCATATTCAAAATCTATTACGTCAGAAAAAATAGGTTCAGTCAGATAACTTACAACGTCGTTATGGTCAAAGACATTAATCCATTTTTTAATATTCACTGGTTTTGTAACTTTTGCTACATTTGATTTGTGCTTGATGCCGATATCACTATTTTTAAACAGCTTCATCTCTTCAAATAATCCAACCTGAGATCCAACTGTTACTAAGTAATCAATTTCTATGTCAGGTCGATAATAGGTCAATATGTCATAAATGATTTCACCACCAAAACTATGAGCAATAACAATTAATTTATCACTGTCTGATTTTTTTATAAATGCTTTTTCAAGATCATTAATAACTGCGTTTATAATTTTTCCAGGAAATTGCTTATCTCCCCTGCTATTGAAATAAACAAATGCATCCCCTGTAAATCTTGTAAGTGATGAATTGATTTTTTCTCTCTTAACTTTACCTAAAATTCCACTTACAATATCCGGAATTGAATCTTTAATTCTAGAGAAACCTTCTTTTATAGATTCTGAAATTTGTATTCCACCAAAAGATTCGACACTAAATTCAGAAGCCTCATAAATTAAAGTATCTATTAAATTGTCATCTACAGCCTTCTCAAGCCATAGTGGTTTAGGATTACTTTCAATGTATTTTGAAACTTCTACATAAGTTTTTGCTAATTCTTTAGCATCCTCCTCATTATCTACTTTCACCATTGCTTCGCTAAATGCTACATCAACAACTTCTTGGAAATGATTTTTTGTGAATTCTGATAATTTGATATTTTTATCATCTATACCTAATTCAAATAGATGATTCATAATTCTATTTTCTGTTATGTCGTTTTCAGATCCAAAACTCTCAAATTTAAGACTTCGATTGGGTAGAGAGGCCATGTTCCATGCAAAATTAACAGCAAACTCACCCCAGTACGGATTAAAAATAACCAAATCCTCAGATTTTAATCTTAAGGCAGGAGCAACGATTTCTCTAATAAATCCATTTCTTGCTTCTAAACTTTCTTGATATCCATCACCGACTCTATTATTAACTCCATGTACGAACACGATCGGCATGAGCAGCCCTCCCTTAATTGTTCATTTTGTTTATTAATTATCTTACACCAAAATATAAATAATGATTACTAACCTAAATTGGATTTCAATTAACAAACGATCAATTGAGTTATAAGGGCCCCTTGCCCATTACATAATAAAGTCCTCATAAATCCTCTCATACTTAAGATGTGCTCGTATCATAATAAAAAGAAGGTATTTATTTAAATGCACTGCTGATTTAATTCAAATTACGGTCTATTAAGAACTTCTCTTAATATTTAGTACCATTCAGCAAACAACTATAAAAAATACATTACAAAATTAAGAAAAACTACATAAATTATGTTTAAGTAATTGGTTGGGTCGAATGTGGTGAATTTTAAAAAAAAGTTGTATATTTATTTAACTGAAATCTAGGTGCAAGTATGAATAAATTGAGATAGTATTTACACAGCGTGACATATATTTTCCGTGCTGTTTTGGCCAGTAACTACTTTGTACTGGTTCCCATGTTGTTCTCAATGTTAGACAAGTGGGGTTCCCTTAATTTTATTGGAGCTCGCTATGTCGACAACCTTAAACAAATCCCGTCTTAAAGCCTTCAACTTATAGCAAGGTCGTTGTATCTATTGTGAATTGCCTATGTGGTTAGATCAACCTGATGCATTTGCAAAGAAATACATAATTACAATCAAAGGTGCCGCACTATTTAAATGCACAGCTGAACATTTACTAGCTAATCAAGATGGCGGCAAAGATGTTGAAAGTAACATTGTTGCTGCATGTCACTTTTGTAATCAAAAGCGCCATAAGTGTAAAAATCCAAAAGATCCAATTGCATATAAGCACTATATAAGCACTAGGCTATGCAAAGGCAAGTGGAATTCAGCTTTTATAACTAGAAGTCACATATCTTCAAATATGTGGCTTTTTAAAATATCCCAATTTTCAAAACAGTTTCGGGGTTCGGTCGGATTTAAAGTAATCAACTTATTGATTCTGTTTACTTTTTCAAAGGAAAACACAAATATTTTCAAATTAAGTTTCGGTATAGGTTCAGTTTTTACAAAGTGTGGCATTCCCGCAGATAAAATCCCTTAATATTCTTCAACTTTTAAGCCATTAAATTTTAAGTAATCTGTACTCATAATCCGTTGGTGCTGTGTTCGACTCACAGGGGGGCCACCAATACACAATATCACAAAGCATCGTGAAACCTCTAAAGCCTAATATCCACGTGATATTAGGCTTTTTTATTGCATCAATCCATATCTTCAAATTACTGAATATACGCCACTTAATTGGTGCTAGCTTTTGGAGTCACATGTTTATGGGTTTATCGTTATAGAAGTTAAAACCCTTTCTGAACTTAACTGGCTTTTATGTTATCTTTGATTAATATCCTACGATTATTAAGAAATTGAATGCTTAAACTTTTTGCAACAACTGCCTTTATCTTACTAGCATCAACCGTACACGGCGATGAGATAAACCTGCGACCTGGATTATGGGAAATCGCTACCACGTCCGATTTATTGCTATTAGTGCCTCATATTCCCGCAGACCAAATGCAAAGTATAAAAGATCTAGCCAGTGAATATGGATTTGAAGTGCCGCCAATTGAAAATGGCGCAGCAGTTTCCAAAGCTTGTATTACACAAGAAATGGCCAATCAAAAATCACTGCCGATTTTTGGTCAAAACTCCTTGGGCTGCGTCACCAAAAACGTAATACGTACTGGCAACAATTATAAAATTGACTTCGTATGTGATAGCCCCGATTTAAAAGGTGCAGGAACTGCAGAAGGCGCAATAAGTAGCACAAATAGCTTTACCGCAAAAACCAAATTCAATGGCACGGCACAAGGCAATGCAGTAAACGAGCAAGCAGATATTAGCGGTAAATGGCTTAGCGCAAGCTGTGGTGAGGTAAACCACTTGTAATTTAAATGCTCTAAAGGAGTGAACAACTATGGCCGAACATGAATTGAAAAAGATTAAATTTGAACAACATGTGGACGCGATTGAAAAACACAAAGCATTGTTAGAAAAGCTGCACCTTGATTCAAACAGGCATTTAGATGAAGTCAATAATTCGCTACAGCAGCTAACCCTAACCCTAGAAGAATACCTTAAAGTGATTGGTATCCCTTAAATATAAGCGCCAGCCAAGTCTTTGCTTTGTGTTGCGTCTAGTTTAATTCGCCGCTACAAACTGGTTTATTGGGTGTATTTGTAATAAAAAATTCATAGAACTTTGCCGTGTTTAAAAGCACTAATTTTTGTATCGGGTTGAATAACAACTTTGTTACAAAAAGATGACATTTATTCAATAATGAGACAAAGGAGCTAATATCATGACCAATATGTTGCGTTTTGCACCCTTACTTATGTTGATGTCTTGTGCCAGCGTGCAATCCACCACAATAGAGCAAAACGGCAAACAAGTGCATCAGTTGTCTTGCAGTGAATTTAACAGCAGCTTGGATGAATGCACTGCCAAAGCTAGCGAAATGTGCGCGCACAATTACCAACTGTTATCACACTACAAAGAAGTGCATGCCGATTCGGGTGATGGATTTTACATGCATCCGCGCCACCATATTTCAGTGGAATGCAAAACTTGAATCTAGCTAGCGTTGACTAAGGGCGGGATGCACCCACCCTGCCAGCATTAACTAACTGGCTATACAGCTTTTGTGATAATTTTTTGCGCTGGCCAATGCATTCTTAATATCATCACGCGGATAGAAAAAGGTTTCATCAATAAAGTTTTCTTTAAACTGCAAACACGATTTAGCTGGCAGTTTGTTTAGCGCCTGAATTAAACAGGGCGGGTTTTTAATCATAATCTCTTCAAACACGCTGGCTTTACTGGCTTTTGCTGCATAATCATCAACATTGTTGAGTGCATTTTTTAACAAACTGCTAATGGCTTGCGGCGCTCTGCAATCAATGGTTTGTAAGTGCGATTTTTGCAATGCTAGATTTTGTACATTCAGTTTGGGGCTTGGGGTATTGGCTATAGCCAAACAGCTGAAACTGGCTACCGCGAAATTTCATCTTCATTGCTCACCCAAATGCATCCCACACTACTCAGAAATTGCATGACGTTCTAGTCAGCAATTTCAAGTCCTGTATTCGGGTATTGTATGACAGTGACCAGCGATTGCATTGAAGTGCGCACTAGTTGCATGAGTAATCACCTAATTACAATTTTTAGGTAAAGGTACCAAGAAGGATTTGGTACCACTACCATACCCTAATTATTCTTTTGACCTACCTTTACGTAAGGAGCCTCCCTTCAAATCGATATAATAAGCAGCATGCACCATGCGATCCAGAATGGCATCGGCAATCGTAGGATCCCCCAGAAATGCATGCCAGTGATCAATGGGATACTGGCTAGTAAGAACCAGTGCACCAACACGCAATCGATCACGCTCATCGACAACATCCAGCAAGGTTCTAGCCACCAAAGAATCAAATGGCATCAGTCCCAAATCATCAATAATTAGTACTGCAGCTTTGATCAGCCTACCTTTTAATTGCGGTAACGAACCATCTGCAGCTGCAGTTGAGATTTCTTCAGCGATCTGGCTGGAAGATCTATAAATAACAGACAATCCAAGGCGACATGCTTGAACTCCAAGTGCACAGGCCACCCAGCTCTTACCTGTTCCAGTCGCCCCAGTAAAAACGATATGCTTTGGTTGACGCACCCAGTCGCAAACCGCCAGTAAAGCAAATAACGGTTTTTCCAGGCCACGAGACTGCCTGAAATCCACATCCTCCAGACAAGCTGAGGGGTAGCGTAGTCTGGCCATTTTGAGCAGACGGTTGAGACGGCGACTATCACGCGATGACACTTCACTGTCAACCAGAATACCAAACTGCTCTTCAAATGACAGGCCACGAAATGCTGGTTGTCCAACATTAGCCTGCAGAGCATCGGCCATGCCAAGGAGTTTTAGCTCTCTCAGTTTAGAGATGGTTTGTTGCATCATCATTCTTCTTCTCCAGTTATTTGTTTGTAGTATTTACTGCCACGCACATTGGCGTGACTTACCAAAGGTTCGGCTTCTGCATCCGGTCTAGGTCGTTTATCTGCCTTACTACGAAATATTGAAAGAATGCTGGTATGAGTCATAGAATGGATACTCACCGCGTACTCACAGACTTCTTCCAGCCGGTGCGCTCCATATTGCCGTCCCAGCTTCTGGATTGCACACGCAGCCCGGATCCCATTTGCTAAATGACGATTCTCCAGCAAATGATGCTGGAATACTTTTTCTGTGGCCGCACCGACAGCCATTGCCCATTGCAACAATTGATCGGGGCTGCCCTCGGCATACTGCAAGTGGTTTGGTGACAGATGCGCTGGGTTAGTTGTATATCCACCTATAATATTGGATAAAATGTGCGTAGCTACCCGCATACCATTGTGTATTATCTCGATAGTTTTAGGCCCTGTACGGATATCGACGAATGCATGCGCTATAGCATAGGGCAGCGAGTAATAGTGCCCTTCATGCTGTACATGGTAATTGTCTCCAACACGCACCTTGAGCCGCCAAGCGGCATATTCGTAGGCCTGATCTGGTAGGGGTTTTAAAGCTAATTGATCCAGCATCTCATAACGTTGGCGGCGTGACGCCTTGTAGGCTTTCATTTCTTTGCTATTAAAAATATCCAATAGATGCAGAATTTCCGCATTCGCTTCTTCCAGAGAATAGAACTGGCGGTGACGCAATGCTGCAAGAATCCAGCGTTGGATTATGAGCACAGCTACTTCAACTAAACCTTTGTCATTTGGCTTGCGTACCCGTGCTGGCACGATGGCAGTGTCGTAATACTCTGCAAACTCTGCATAAGTTGGATTAATATGCGGACCATTTCGAGTGACTTTCGACACTGCAGACTTGAGATTGTCTGGAGTAATGATACGTGGAACACCACCGAAATATTCTAGCATCTTGACATTACAGAATATCCAGTCCGGTATCGCCTGCGACCAAACAGCAATGCAAAATGAATAACTTGATGCGCCCAATGTCGCCACGAATACTTGAGCATACCGTACACTATTATCGTCACGGTTATAGATCGGCAACCTGCGTCCAGCAAAATCAACAAATATGGATTCACCAGGATGATGAATCTTGCGCATACTGACACGCTGCTTCTTTAACCAGTTTTTATAGATGCGTGTAGCTTGTGTGTATGAAACACCATCCATATGCTCTAAATGCCACTCCTCCCAGAGTAAGCGTAGAGTCACATCTTTGTCACGCTCCATTTCTCTATGCCAAAGCAGGCAATCTGGATGCGAACGATTGGATGCTGCAAGTACTGGTTTTTTGATAAAGGCCGCAAGAAATGCATCATCCCCGAATGCTTTAAGTTGCTCCCAAGTTACCCCCAGTGTTGGTAACTGCGATGCGATCTTATTGATAGAGCCCGATGCAACGCCAACCAAATTGGCGATCTGACGATTGGACAAATCTCCACCCGCGCACAATAAACGCACGATCTCTCTACGTTTGAATATAGGTATTGCCATGAATAAACTCCTGTAATAACCGCCTGCAAGCATACTAAGGCAGGCTAAATAATTGAATGGTTAAATTCTGGTAACGGACAAAGCGAGACATCGACCTTGACAGCCGATACAGGAGCGTAGACAATTGAAAACTCAAGGGTGCAATCTTGATGTATTGTCAGAAGGCTTGGGTCCCACATAACCCAAGCCTTTTGCGCTTTGTGGACTCTCGCAATCGATTGCAACTAAGGTCCCATGTGTTTTCCTTTCATCATTTCTTCGATTCCCAAAAGTTTAACTTTGACTGTTCGATTGCTTCATGAGCCATGTTGCAATGTCAACGCTTAACGCAAACCAGCCTCTTCGCCCTGGTAGTTTAAAAACGTGCACACCTAATGCTTGTCGCTGCTGACTGCGGTGAAAAGCAGCATAAGTTTTGAACCCTAGGGCCGTATAGAGATCTTGACCACCGATTGTCGGGCCATACCTTAATATTAGCTGCTTAGATAAATCGGCCAGAGGATCGTGGGGCATAGTTGAACCTTGAGTTAAGTTAATTAGGATTAATCTTGACTCTTTTTAAATAAATGTTCTAGGATCTGCTAAACCCTTATTCAAGTGACACCATGAAAAAGAAACAAGGAGGACAAAGGAAACATTGGGCAGAAAAAGCCAGAGTGTGGGTTTGGTATCGAGAAATTAAACGGCGCAGCAATTGGTCAGATTATGTTCTAGATTATGAGTTTGCTTGGACGGATGAAGGTATGCCTTCTCGTTCGATTGACCACCGACCAAGAATGTTTGAATGGATACGTAGAGTCGCCCGAAAACCAAAGGGTCAAGATCCGCGTTGGCGCGATATGAATTCGCTGGTAATCGCCGTTGATCAGCACCCTTTATTTCATGGTACAGGGGCGCTATACCAAGCTGAGTTTTGGGATCTTCTACAGGAGCAAACATCAACACCTAGTCTTGCTCAAAACCGTGTGGATCAACTTCTACAAGTTTATGGCCTAGTCAGAATTAATCCTGACTCTGTTGTAGAAATTACCAAGTTGATCGAAAAATATGGTCGGGAACAAGTCTTTGATCGCTGTTTGATGCTGTCATTGAGGAGAATGTACAGCCTGTCAGCAATGGCTCTGGTTTGGTTATTGTATTTGCAGACTGAGCCAGCTCATAATTGGCGGTTTCGAGAAATACTCGAATCAATTGCTGACAAGCAATTAGATCATTTTTTTAATCACTATTTCTCGCTGGACTTGCATCTGACATACTACACAGATGCAATTCATACGCTTCAACACCTTAGGCTTGATATGTCTGAACGACCACCTTATGGCTTCGGATACATTGAAACTATCGGGACTTGGCCAATCCTTCCTAATGAGTTGATAAATTCCATTTCCGCAGAACAGTTGTTCTCGCTAGATCTCTTATGAACTAACATCAAGATTGGTGTTGCTCTAAGGGTCTCCAATAGTCAGTGCGAAACCACTTGCTGGAAGTCCATAGTTCATATTTATATTGAAACCAGTCACTCAATATAGCTAATTATTAATGTTGTTGCAAAGAATCAATAATTGGACATGCTGTTTCATAATTCTCTTTTTCGCATTTTCCGATCAGCTCCTGAAGCGTTTCGCGGATTCGCTCAAGTTCAGCAATTCTGGCATTCACCATATTCAATTTTATCAATGAAGCATCATGGGTTTGCTGGCAAGCATCACACGCTTGCATAGCCAATAACTCTTTAATCTCCTCAAGCGTAAAACCTATCGCCTGTGCACGTTTAATAAAATGTATGTCCTCAATGCACTTTTCCGGATAATAACGAAAACCACCTAATGCTTTAGGTGGTTCTGCGATTAAGCCTTTACGCTGATAAAACCTGATCGTTTCAATATTAACGGCAGCCGCTTTTGCTACTTTGCCGATAGTTAATTTTGATTGCATCACATCACCTTGAATAAATCCTAAAACAGCTTGACATCGTACTATAGTACAGCCTTTATAGTACGCTTTTAATTCTGTATATGGGCGTTATATGGCACAAGATAAACTAGCGAATTCCACTTTAATTGGCGGTGCAGTCGCTGCGATCGTAGCCTCAGCTTGTTGTTTAGGGCCACTGATTTTAGTCAGTTTAGGCATTGGTGGGGCTTGGATTTCGAATCTGACGATGCTTGAACCCTATAGACCCATCTTCATCGGCATTGCTTTCATCTGCATGGCTTTGGCCTATCGCAAAATCTACTGGGCTAAACCTGCAAATGCATGTTTACCGAATACATTGTGTGCTAAACCACAGACCAACAGAAACTATCTCATTATATTTTGGCTAGTCTTTGTGCTGGTGTTGATTGCTCTACTATATCCTTATTTTCTTACTTTACTTGAATAGGAAATTATCCATGTTGAAATCCATTATTTTAACCATCTCGTTCGTGACCGCCTTGAGCACTACAATCTTTGCATATGCGGCCATTCAACAGGTAACGCTTGAGATTGCTGGTATGACATGTTCTTCATGCCCAATCACCGTCAAGAAAGCGCTCAGTAAAGTGAAGGGTGTGCAGCAGGTCACAACCAACTTTAAACTTAAGCAGGCAGTTGTTAGCTTCGACGATACCCAAACTACCTTGCTAAAACTTACCGATGCCACGGCGAATGCTGGTTACCCATCTACAATAAAAATCACTTCATTAAAAAATACGCCGTAATATGAATACAATCAATCTCAACATTAGTGGTATGACCTGTGATCATTGTGCAAGCACTATTGAATCAGCTATATCAAAAGTAGCAGGAGTGGATAGCGTCAAAGTTTCATATGCAAAGAAACTAGCGCAAGTAACAGTAAAGCCCGAGACTGACCTTAATGTTGAAACCTTGCTTAAGTCCGTCCAAGCTGCTGGCTATAATGCTGAATTAAATAGTGCTGCATTGCATGACACGCAATCACTAGCATTACCAGCAACAGTAAAATCGGATAACAAGCCACTCAACATCATCATCATCGGTAGTGGCTCAGCCGCATTTGCAGCAGCACTGGAAGCCAAAGATATGGGCGCGCAAGTCACTATGATTGAAGCTGGCACGATTGGTGGCACTTGCGTCAATGTAGGCTGCGTACCCTCCAAAATCATGATTCGTGCCGCACAAATGGCGCATCAACAAGCGCATCATCCGTTCTCTGGCATTGAAACGCATGTGCCCAGCATTGATCGTGCAAAACTGGTCGTGCAGCAGCAGGCAAGGGTTGATGCACTGCGTCATGAGAAGTATGAATCTATTCTTGAGAGTAATCCCGAGATTAATCTGGTCAAAGGACGTGCACGTTTCAAAGACGCCAATACTGTCATTGTTACAAAAGAAGACGGCGCTAAGCAAATAATGACAGCAGATCGCTTTCTAATTGCCACAGGGCGTACTCCAGTGTTACCTCCAATTGCTGGCTTAGCGGATACGCCTTACTGGACGTCTACCACGGCACTCATCGCCACAGAAATACCTCAACATCTGATTGTGCTGGGGGCATCCGTAGTGGCAGTCGAGATCGCACAGGCGTTTTTACGACTAGGCGCCAAAGTGACCATACTAGCCCGCTCAACCCTGCTCTCTCAAGAAGACCCAGATATTGCAGACGGCTTGCAACAAGCCCTCGTAGGTGAAGGAATGGTCATCTTGACCCACGCGATCGTAGGTCAAGTTAAGCATGAAGACAATTTGTTTCATTTGACCGTGGGTGACCGGATAATAAGTGGAACCCAGCTATTTGTTGCGGCTGGACGCACACCAAATACAACAGATTTAGGCTTAGAAACTATTGAAGTGAATATGAGCTCACAGGCAGAAATTATTATCGATGCACAGATGCGTTCTTCATTACCGAATATCTTTGCCGCAGGTGATTGCACCACATTACCGCAATACGTGTATGTAGCCGCTGCATCTGGGAAAACAGCGGCGTGTAATATGGCAGGAAGTGAAGCATCATTAGATCTTCTGGCCATGCCGGCAGTGATTTTTACCGATCCACAGGTTGCCACTGTCGGTCTGACAGAACAACAGGCGCAAGCTCAAGGTTTGAAAGTTGAAAGCCGCAAACTGGGGCTTGAAAATGTACCGCGTGCACTGGCTAACTTTGATACTACTGGGTTTATTAAGATCGTCGCTGAAAAAGAAACTGGCCGTATTGTTGGTGTGCAAATATTAGCGGCAGAAGCAAGTGAAATGATTCAAACAGCCGTGCTTGCCATCCGTCATCGCATGACCGTGCAAAAATTAACCCAAGAATTATTTCCGTACTTGACGATGGTAGAAGGACTCAAGTTGTGTGCATTAACCTTCTTTAAGGATGTGAAGCAGTTGTCTTGTTGTGCGGGTTAGTTGAAAGCTTATTAATTGAAACAGTCATAAATTTTACGTTCAGTACCAGAGATTCAGAGCTGCTTAATACCGTGTAAAGTTTTCATCATGCTCATCGAAGCCAGAGATCCTAGAGGGGTGTTGTAACGTCAGTACTAATTTTTACTAATTGAAATAATTAAAAAAAGATAAATTATTATTTATAAAAAATGCTTGACCTTACCCTATTGGGAAGGTTGATGATGTAAATTAGTAATTCGTAATAAATGTAAGGATAGCAAGATGCAAAGCGACTTATACAATATTGGACAGGCAGCAAATGCCTCTGGTGTTTCAGCTAAGATGATTCGTCGTTATGAAGAGGCTGGCTTAATACCAAAGGCATCAAGGTCACTTTCTGACTATCGTGTTTATAACGATAAAAACGTGAATATGCTTAGATTTATTAGACACGCTCGTGACCTTGGTTTTTCGGCTAAGCAGATTAGTAGTCTATTGAGTTTGTGGAGTGACCAAGCCCGATCAAGTAGTGAAGTAAAGTCGTTGGCAGTGGAACATATTGAGCTGCTAGACCAAAAGATAACAGAACTCAATGCTATGAAGTCTGAGTTAACACGTTTGGTAAATTGCTGTCATGGAGATGCCCGCCCTGACTGCCCAATACTGGATAATTTGGCTCAAAACAAGGTTTGAGGGTAGTTAAATAAAGTAGCAATAATGAACCATCAACTGACAAATTTAGTCAAAATTATTGAATATTGTTCGTGTTAAATGAATTTATAAATATGGTATTAAACTACACAAAATGAAACGCTGGATTAAATTACTTGTAACGATAGCACTTGCAGTGAGCATCCCTCTACAAGGTTTTGCTGCAGTAAGTATGCCCGCTTGCAATATGTCCAAAGCCTCTATGGGTAAGAGCATGGCGATGAATTCCACCCAAATTGACATCGCGATGAATCAGTCAATTGAGGTGGACGGGACTACAGTTCAGTCGGCTGGCTGTGATATGAATTTCAAAAACTGCTGCATTCCGATTTCTAGCAAAACCTGTGCTGACCAAAAATGTGCTACCTGCCATTTTACTGTCTTCCAACTACCTGACAAAAATCTGTTGGTCATACCTGATAGATTAACCACTGACTATCAAGAATTGATTAGCGAACCCTATCAAACAACTCCATCTGCATTGTTCCATCCCCCCAAAGTAATATCCGCCTAGTACTCAGCGATTGTTGCTGATTGCACCTGTTTTAGCTTGATTAAAAACTAAGTCGGTCAAGCCAACAGTCACTTAAGTACCTACAAAAACTGCTTAGCAGATCGGCTATTGGTCCGGCAATACAGGTTCGTTCCTGGACTGTTAAGCACACAAGTTCTCTCGGAAAATTGCAAGGCAAGGAAACCAACATGTCACATTCAACTAAACAAAATAATCGTAGTGCGGATGACACCGTATCTGTGATGAGTTTTATTAAACTAACACTTAGTCAAGCCAATACATGTCCTAAGCCACGTGCAATCAGTTCCGAGAGTATAGACAGAGTCACCAGTAAAAGGTGACGTCAATTTTAGGAGAATTATCATGAAAAACACATACACAAACAAACTCACAGTCACTGCTTTACTTGCATGCTTTGCGTTTCTATCACTAACCGCATATGCAGGGCAGGATGGCAATCAACGTTTGATGCTAGAACAAGTAATCAAACTGCAACAGCAAGCTAAGGCTACAGAAGCTAGCAAACAACAGGCCGCCGCTATCAAGGCAGAGGAATGCAAAAAACAGATAGAACAAGGCAAAAATGCTACCGGTAATTAACACTGTGTTTCGGGGTAGAGTTTTTAGTCGCCCCGGATTAGATACGATCACCTTGGTAAGGTGACGTCAAATTGAGGAGAATTATCATGAAAAACACATACACAAACAAACTAACACTAACCGTATTACTAGCAAGCTTTGCGTTTCCATCCTTACCAGCTTCTGCTGGGAAGGATGATATACAAAGCCGCATGTCGAAACAGGTATATCAACTGCAACAACAAGCTAAGGTTGCACAGCTTAGTAAACAAGATTCTGCAACTAGCAAAGTGGTGGAATGTAAAAGACTGGTAGCGCAAGGTAAAAAATGTTAACAGTTCTTAATCGCTATGGACGGGGCAGTAAGTCTAGCTGTTCCGTCCATAGCTCATTCAGTTTTAAATATTATTTACTTAAGGATTAAATTATATGAAAACATCAATACTCGTATTAGCTGCAATTGCAACATTAAGCCTGTCATCTATTTCTAGTTATGCTAAAGATGAAATGGCGATGCCTATGTCAGCTTCTAAAGCTACTGCCCAGAAAGACATTCTTGGGAAAGGCACAGTTGTTTCTGAAAATAAGTCAGGGGGTAATGTGACTTTGAAACATGAAGCGATTCCAGCCATTGGTTGGGGTGCTATGACTATGGAATTCAAGGTCAAGGATAAGATGCTGCTCGATAAAGTAAAAAAAGGTGACAAAGTGCAATTCACATTAGTACCACAAGATCAGGACTACGTGATTACCAGCATTAAATAGTAATTACATGCACAGGTTGAACATCAACCTGTGCTTATTAAAAGATTTGAAACATTAATTTAAAGGAATATTTATCATGAAAAAATCAATTATTAACACATTAGTTACTACAGTACTCATTTCTAGCTTAGGTTTCGCCGCTACTAACGCTATGGCTGGCCGTGATTTCTTTCAAGAGCAGTTGATACAAAATTTGCAGGTAACAAAACAGAAACTGGAAAAAGCTAAGACAGCTAAAGGTGCTGAACAGCAAAAACTCATGGGTGAACATATGCAGATGTTACATGACAACATGGCAGCTTGTCGTGAGATGAAACCTAAAGCTGGCATGACTGAGAAAGAACGGGATGAGTGGTATACAGAACACCAAAAAATCATGGATGACATGATGAGTCAAATGATGGAAGAGCATAAAGTTAAGATGTCCTCCGCTGCACCATGTGATATGACTAAAAAATAATTAATAGTATTAAGGATGGCGAGTTGAGGCTCGCCTATTTTTTACCCTAAATTGTTGAACTTACTGATGTAGTAAATATCATAAATTTGTGTGACAATGAGAATGAATATCATTTATAAAGTTTTGCTTTAATATTAATTGGTATTAAATACTACGCAAAGGTTAGATATGTTTGAAACTCTGATGATTTCGTTTAGAGAAGGGCTTGAGGCCTTTCTGATAGTTGCGATTGTACTTGCCTATTTGGCTAAAACTGGTGGCGAAAAACTTATTCCATCTGTCCATCGTGCATGTATTCTAGCTATCTTGGCTTGCGCAGGTTTAGGTTATATCTTTGCGAAGATAGGTGCTTTAACGCCATTTTGGGAAGGTACATTAGCCTTAACTGCTGCGGTGCTTGTCATTAGCTGTACAGTGCATATGCTAAAAATGGGTAAGTATATGAAAAGTGAGATTACAGGTGCTATTGACCGTGCAGTGCAGAATCCAAGCGGTGGCGCTAAGCTCGCTGTTTTCATGTTCGTATTGCTGATGATAGGTCGCGAAGGGTTGGAAGCGGCCACCATGATTGCTTCTTTGGCGCAAAGCAACGATAGTTTACACCTTGCCTTAGGTGGCGTTATGGGTATAAGTATCGCTGGTTTAGTCGCTGTCGCGTGGAGTAAGTATGGGCATCGCATCAATTTGGGGCTATTTTTTAAAGTCACTGCCGCATTCATGGTGATATTTTCTATTCAATTAGTCATATATGCGTTTCATGAATATACCGAATCTGTTGAAATTGCAAATTTAGGTCTCTTTGATAATGCTTATTGGCACGCTGCCACTGAAGCTTATGGCCCGCAAGGCCGAATAGGCGCATGGATTTCATATAATCTTGTGTTAGTGCCTGTCGCTTTTCTTGTATACAGCTTTATTAAAAGTCCGCAGTCAATAAAAATGAGATCTTCCAATAATTAATTGGTCTGTCTGATGGCTGAAATAGTTATCTAATGGCTAAGCTGATAAATTTGTATTTAGCTTGCACTTTACACATATACAAATACTTCTTAAAAGTTTTTAAAAACTTGCTACTATGTTTTTGAAAAGCTGTAATAAATTGCGCCACTCGCTTTTCAAATAAGAAAATAGCTTGTTCTGTAAACAATCGGCTTAACAATAGCTCAGGCACTAAATTTTGTTACTTATCGTGAGTGATAGTATTGGCTAGCTGATTAAAGTGTTTTTCTAGGCATCGGTGTCGTGCGAAATTAATTAGCAATTATATTTAATGATGCTGAGCGATTAAAAGCAAAATTGATCGCATAGTGTGACCAATTTTTATCTGTAACATTGTATTAATGTCTGGCTATAAATATTTTATTTGTACATCGCTATTTGTGCCTTAAGTGCACGAAAGCTAATTCCTCTATCGTCGCCCATTAGGAATGCATTCACACCTTGCCTCCGCCAAGCTTCAAACTGACCTTCAGCACGCGGTATGGCGCAAAAAGGAACCGCATGCGCTTGGCTTTTGGAAGCAACATGTTGAATAGCCTTCTGTACTACAGGTTCAATCGGACGCGCAGGATATCCATAGCTTTGTGAAAGGTCAATAGCACCTTCCAGAATCATATCAATGCCAAGCACAGAAGCGATTTCGTTAATATTTTCTACCCCATCTCGATCCTCGATCATGGCCACAACCATGATTTCGCGGTTAGCAAGTTCCATGTAGCTCACAAGATCTATGGTGCCAAAGCCGGTGCAGCGCCCGCCGCTGATGCCACGCGTCCCCAAGGGATAATATCGGCTGGCTGATACTATTTGTTCCGCTTCAGCCCGGTTTCTAATACGAGGCGCGACGATGCCCATTGCGCCATTATCGAGTACGCGCATAATTGTGGAAGCTTCTAGATTAGGAACGCGCACTAATGGAGTGAGTCCAGCAGACTCCGCGCTTCTGATCATATTTTCCAAAGTTTCGGGATTCACTCCTACATGTTCCATGTCCAAAATCACAAAGTCATATCCTGCATAGCCTATCATTTCCACGATCAGCGGAGATGGGATGGAGTTGAGTAAGCCCAGAACGGGTTTATCTTGTTTAAGGCTGGCTTTCAATTTATTTTGGCGCAACATATTAAGCCTCTGCCAGCAAATAATGATGTTCTGGATGCGGATGCCTAAGGAAATCGTGATGCGAAATATGCCAGGCATAGGCGCCCGCGAACGGAAACACGACGAGATCATTGCTACGCACGCACTCCACTTCTGCATCATAGGCAAGTACATCTTTAGGCGTGCAGAGTTGGCCTACTATCGTTACCGGTTGGCTTTCAATCTGGGGTCGCGCAAATGGATATGGCCATTGCTCAATAGGCATGATGCGAAATGGATGGCTATGGCCTTGTGCATATGGAGTTCGGAACTGATGGGTACCGCCGCGTGCAACGAGGTAAGTTTTACCAAATGCTTGTTTAATATCGATGACTTGCATCGCGTAATAACCGCATGCTGCTGTGATGTAGCGTCCACATTCAAAACGTACACGTGGACCATCTGCGTATAAATGGGCCAGGCGCATTAATCCTGACCCAAACAGTTCCCAGTCGAATTGCTTATCAGGCTCGCGGTAATTTATACCTATACCTCCACCGACATTGATGTGATCAATTTCAATGTTGTATTCACGAGCCCATTGACGGGCTTGTAGAAGATAGGCTTCCAATATTTCTAAATGCGCCGCTGCATTGAGCTGATGTGAGAGCAAATGCAGGTGAAAACCTTGCATATTTAGTTCGGGATGAGCGCATAGCCATTCGATGCAGTTCGGCAATTGATCGGCAGCGATACCAAACGGTGTTGGACCCCCGCCCATCATCAGAGTTGTAGATGAGAGGTTTTGCAATTGAAGGTTGATACGTAGCAATATTGCTACAACTCTGTTTTCTCTTATTGCAATCTGACCAAGTCTTTGCAATTCACCAATACTTTCAACATGAATAGCTCCAGTATTGCTCCTAACCGCCAGTAACAGTTCTCCATCAGTTTTCCCTGGCCCGCTAAAGATGACGTCTTGATCCGGGAAATGCTGCCTGACCCAAGACAGCTCTCCACCAGATGAAACCTCAAAGCCATGCACAATAGGGGCAAGGGTTTCTAGTATCGGCAAATCCGAGTTGGCTTTAATGGCATAAAACAATTCATAAGAAGGCGGTAGAGACCTTACGATGTGCGTAGCATGCAGACGTAGCGCTTCAAGGTCATAAACATAAGTGCTTAGCGGCTCTGTATTTCCGTTTGCCAATTGTTGCAAATACGAAGTCACCTTATTCCATCTTAATTCCATGCAAATACCCCTCCGAATGCAATTGGATTAGTGACTGGAACGTAACTAGCATTCCGGTCAGCGCGCTTGAAAAAGCGATTGATCATATTGGTTTTGGCAGGAAATGGCTGTCCTGACAGCAGTGCGTTAAGACGCTGCGCTGATGCTGTATTGCCATGAAGTGCTTGGTATTCCTGCAGGCTATGCCGTACGAGTTGCCAGAGCCGCTGTTGCTGATCTGGTTGGTCTGGCGCAAGCTGGCTGATTGCTTCGCAAAAATTGTTAACGAATAAGCAATAGGAAATGCGGTTCCAACCCTGCTCGCTGGAGTACCACAGCGAATCACGCGCACGATCACTAATCCCTCGTAGTTGGTCAGTATGGTAACGTTCACGTACCAGCTTGACCCCTTCGAAATCGCGCAGGAAAGTTTGGCGCGGCCAATCCTCTTGAATGCCGATTACCACATTCTGCAGATGAGGTTCAAAAATGAGGCCATGAGCGAAATAACAATGCAGCACAGGGTGTAGTATTAATTTAAGGTATTTAGTAAACCACTGCTCTATAACAACATTAAGTGGCTTCGCTTCACGTGTCGCAATATTCTCGACGAGCCTTCGCAGCCTATGCTCGCTGTATACATGATTGCCGAACAGGGCACCAGCTAAGATAGGCTTGGTTTGTGGTAGCAGGAGGTTATCGAATCCTTGTCGTAGAATCATGCCGAAACCTTCAATCACTTGCTTGTTAGCTTCACTGTCAGCGTCGCACAAATCTACCGACATGAAAGCTGGCTCCTCAAGTACGCGCATACCATCAAAGGTAGCATAGAGCTGATTCAATAGCGGGCGCAGGATTCGGGTGATTTGCATAGCGCTTTCCAGTTCGTACCATGCATTCTTGCGTACGCAGTTGGTGATGCGTACGTTCAGCGAGAATTTATAGAAATAGGGATTATTGGGTTGGTATAGGGTGCGGATTGATGAGGTTGGATAAAAATCCTGACCTTGTTCGCCTAAGTATCGCATGCGCCCACTTTCTAAAGCTTGCCTGATGAGCGGCAAGCCCAGCAGGTATTCGGCTTGCCAAGGATGGGTCGGCATAGCGGCAAAGCCCGGCTCTAATAATGGGGATGTCCTAGCGACAACTTCTGAACATGATTCAGGTAATAAAGACTCCTGGCGGATATCTTCAGTGCGGATAGCGAAATAATGTAATGGGAAGCATGTGCGCATCTCCGGAGAATAACGCATCAGATTATCGTCGGAAAACCCCTGTCGGCTTTTAGGCGCTGGATGGAATGGGTGGCCAAAAGTTAGCGATTGCTCAGAATCGATATAAGCTTCAGCAGGGTCATCTGAGAAATTTTCGTTTACCGGTAATGAAAGGGCTAGCGTGGTCATGTTGACGCTATTGTGTATTTGTTCCATCAACTCGGTGTTGGGTGGTAGGTCATATTTCTGAGATAGCTCACGCAGCAGCACGTTTGCAAGCTTGTCGTCTTCAAGCAAAGCCCAAGGTCTGTTCTGTGCTTTGTGAAAAACTGGTGAACGATAGCGGTAATTTCCTGTGGCAGATTGGAATGCGACAACTGTCAGCAGACGCTCGGCGGTATGTGGCAAGAGTATTTCCATGGTGAGCCCGCCTTTTTGCTGCAGAATCAGTTTGACCGACATGGGCCATTCGTTTTGGGCGAATATTGGACCTACCGCTAATTCGCCATTTGGCGCCGCTACCTCCCTGCAATAGCAATTCAATAGCGTTTCCTGGCTGCGTTGGACTGCTTTGAGTTCCGCAGCCGAAGTGACTGGGCGATGCAGAAGATTGAAATTGGTATTCATGAGTTTTCCTTTGCGGTGTTTCTGAGGCTGTTCAATCGCAGCTGATTTGTTTTAAGAACGGCGATATAGGTAATGCTGATGGTGATGGCGGCAGTACCAACCCAGAGTGGGCTGTATAAGCCGAATTGGGCGGAAACTATCCCAGCACACAGTCCCGCCGCTACTCCACCCCATTTTGAGCTACTTTCAAACCAGCCAAATGTTTGTCCAGCTGAGTGATGTTTGATGGTACTTGCGATCATGGCATGCAGCACGATGAAGCTCATGGTCATAGCTAGCCCCATGACAAGGCGCCAGATGACAAGCCACTCAATGCCTGTCTGTTGCGCTTGCCCGATTAGACTGGCAAGTAGAAGCACAAAAGCTATGGCTAGGTTGATCAATAAATGGCGTTTGCCAAGCCACCGTGTCATTGGCAAAGCCAGCAGCAAGTACACCAAGTGCGGTAGTCCAAACAGTAAGCCTGCCCAGTTTGCTGCTAGCGACGGGAACTGTGCTTGCACCTGCGGGATAAAATATGGAAAGGTGATTACGGTAGCGAATACGAAGGTGAACTGAAAAGCATAGATTTGGCGTGCCGTTATCTCTGGTGCAGTTGTCGCAGTTTTTTCTGTGGTCTTTAGCACAGCAGTAGCATTGCCTTGTGGCAAAAATGCGATGCACACCGCTCCTAGCAAGGGTAGCCATGCGATATAACGGTAGAGCAGAATTGGCGACTCGGTATTGACCCACAATCCCATGCATATAGGCGCAGCTACCAACGCTGCCCGTGCAGACCATTGCATAGCCGTCAGTCCGCGAACGAGTGCGGGGCCGGAAAGGATGGATGATAGATAAGTGTTTGAAGCAGCAAAAGTGCCGCCTAATAAGCCTTGTAGTACAAGTGCACACAAGAAAACATAGCTATTGCTAGCAAACCCAGCCAATAGAAAGCTAGCACTTAAACCAAGCTGCGCGCGTATCAGCAAGCGTTTCCTCCCGAATCGGTCTGACAGCTTGCCCCACCATGGACTGGATAAAGCTGCGAATAGCGTAGGTACGATATAGAACCAGCCCGCAAGGTAGATGGTATCGCTATGCAGGGATTTACTGAGAATCAGTGCGAAGAATGGCGGCATGCCCAGTGCTGCAAACGCCGAAATAAAATGGCAAATCATCACAGCCAGCACAACCCAGCGCGTACGGGATGAGTGTGTGGAATCAATAGGGTTCATGACGTAACTTCCGCAAGAAATTCGGCGCTGTGCTCCCATAATATTTATTGACATCAGAAGCGCCGGTTGTTTGTTTATCGACTAGGGTAGCCGCCACCAGCAGATATTTGATATACAGCCAGTCTTCTTCCAGCAGTATGCGTCGTGCAAACATTACGTCTTCACTTTCCGCTTCTAGTCGATTCAGTACCTGAGCAATTTGATCCCGAACGCGTCCGTATAGATATTCGGATTTAAGTTCGCTAAGCGCTGCAATTGCCTCGACTAACGCTGCAATGTTCAATTGAAGCGTGATGGTCGTGAACATCTGTGCCAGTGGCAATTCGTCATTTACCTGGATACGTTTATCTTCCAGATGCTTGATGGTAGTAGCCAAGTCAGGCCAGCGCCTTTCGAGCAATGCACCATTAATGCGTGCCGCATCATTGTCCTTCAGCAATAGACGCAATTGTGGCAAATTGTCCTGTAATACCAACATCGAATTCTGCTGATTGGACTCTAGGGCGATGCCGTAACGGATCCATAACGTCAGATGCAGATTTAAAGTTAGCGTTAGGTATTCTTCAACAAATCGGTTCCGGTCTCCTTTATAGAAGCGCTCGCAAACCTCCTCAACCACAAGTTGTCCTGTAGGAGTTTTCGCAGCCAAGGCCGCGACAGGCATCATGCTTGACGCTTGCAATTGATCAACCGGATAGCGGCGAATGATAAACCCCAGAAAGTTTTTCTGCGCTACGTGTGCACCAGTGTCTTCTGCTGACAACAATACAGAGTGACGGAGCGCAGGTTCATTTTCAATGATCTTGCCCAGTAGCGTTTGGATACGGTGGCCGTCAGCAATGGTACTGGGTTTGATTGTGCGGATATTGCGCCCACCCAGTGTACGTATCGTAAGCGGTACTTTGATATGCCAGGTTGGCTCTTCACACAGCGCCAATGTGCGGACCGAAAGCGTGGGCTCTACAAGCATTGAGGTTTTAGGAGCTCGTACGCACTGGTTCGTAAGTCCGCTGTTGTTTAGGAGTTCGTCTAAATTATTCTTCCATACGAATGGATGTACTGGCACCAGTGCGTGGGTCTCTGCCAATTGCATTGTCAACCCGACTTCGGCAAAATCTGGCCAACCTTGCGGTAGATTGTCTCCCTGCTGACTATAAAGCTCTTTCGGTACTGCTAGCCAATGGAGTTCAAATTCAGGCTGAAATTCAGGCGCATATTGAGCCAAATCATTTACATTAAAACCCAGTTTGGCACGTGCTGTAGGGTAAAAAGGATGGTCTTGGAATGCGGCAAGGCGGTCATAATGCTGTAAGCGCTGATGCCATGTTGGCAAATCTGCACCGCAAGTATTGAGCATGCTACTTCGCCAATCTGCGAACCAATTACTGCGTTCTTTTTCGCAAGCGCTGCGATGTTCCGTTGCTGCTTTGCATTCAAATTCAAAGTCAAAATAACCTTGTGCCTGATCATCGTTTAAGCCTTGGCGGAAGAATGATAGTATTTCCTCAACAGTGTTCAATAGCTTGATATTCGAAGAGTCTCCACGTAGCAAAGGTAACTGACTTAGTTGCCAAGACTGCATATATGCACAGTGTTTAACTGGTATCCACAACTTATCGTTACCGATATGATCGATTCTTAGCCAGATTTGACCAGTTGCCAATTCAGTCTTAGTAATGTTTGGCTGTGCGCTATCCGTTACGATGTGTCCGTTAGACACGCATTGCCGCACGTCTTCACGCAATAGCGTATCGACTACGCGTTGGCAAATATAATCCGTATCATTCAGCGTTTCAGTCCACTCTGTTTGGTAGATTACGGTTGGCAGATTCATGCTGTAATCTCCCATTGGAGTGATTGGCTGGCTCTTTCCATAGCGTTTTCTAATTGTTGTGCGCAGGCACCAGAACCTCTTAATACGCCTAGGTAATCTTTGTTGGAATTGGTCAGTCGTATGGTGTCGCCGACTTTACGCAAAGGCAAATAAGTCAACTTAAGTGCTTCCTCGCTCAGTGTGAACCCGTCCGGTACATGGTTCAGTTTGCCGGCTTCATTAGCAGTAAAATAACGTATCCAAGCTGCATTGTTCGATACCTGAATATTAGGTAACGGCTCGCCCAGATAAATACGTAGCACTTTTTCAAATAATGGAATTTGCAACACATCGCATAATAGGAATTCACGGTAATCGCCGATATTGCGGTAGTTGATTTCAATCAAACGCGGCCCGCTGTTGGACATCACGAATTCAGTATGGCAGGCACCAAAACCTATGCCGAACTGACGGATCATTTCAAGCACCTGTGCTTCGGTCTGTGCTGGCAGGCCTGTGCCCCAAACTGCATCTAACTCGACAAAATAAGGTGGCGGCGTGAGTTTGACTTGGAAGCCACCCAGAAGGGCCAGATCTTTACCATCCCCCAGTGTTTCTAGGGTGTACAGCGGTCCTTCAATATACTCTTCGATCAGCAGAGCCTGACCGGCATGCTCAGCCCATATTGCTGCACAATGTGCATATAGTTCTTCGTAGTTGCGTGCCATGCTGACGTTCTGACTGGCTACACCTTCTCTGGGCTTGACTATGCATGGAAGTGGAACTTCATGTTGAATCTTTTTAAGATCTTTGGCATCACCTACTACGGCGTGCCAAAGCATATCGATGCCTAGAGTAGCAAGGCGTTTGCGCATCTCAGCTTTGTTTTTTGCACGGTATGTCGTTTGCCAATTTTTACCAGGTAGGCCGAAATATTCGGCCGCTAATGCTGTGCTGCTCTGAAGGTGGTCACTATTAGAAAAAATCGCCGTTGGCGGTAGCTGACGGCTTGTAATTGCATCAATTACTGCCAGTGGATTAAAGACATCACAAGCTATGATTTCATCAGGGTAAGCCAACAAGTCTTGCTTAGCAAAATGCTCTCGATGGGCTTGTGCACAATCTGTTAATAAAACTACTGAAAATCCGAGTGATTTTGCGGCCGGAATGAAACCTTCATTGACAGAATCTGTAGGTACATGAGCATTAATAATGATTTCCCTCATAACTTCTCCTTAGTTTGCATTCATAAACATCAAAAATGAGAATGATAATCATTATTAATTAAAAAGCAACTCAATTAATCAAATATTCTTTGTTGGATGGTTTAAAGATTACTAAATAGGAAAAAAATCCCAAGGTTAAATCTTGGGTTGTTTGGCTTTAGCTAATGTGAACCGGCGCAGTAAATATATATATAATCCGGTCAACATTAAAAGTGATGGCATTAGTCCTACAGCGAATAATAACCAGAGGTGTACAGTTAGCACTTGTCCAGTATGTATAGGGAAAGCCCAGTTAAACCAAAGTTTAGACGGCTCAGATTGGCTTATTTTTTTAACCTCTAAAACTTCTCCACCCTGAGGATGAAGATAGACCAGGTTTAATCCATTGGGGTGCGGATCATTCAACATTTTCATGCGCACAACAATCGGCTTTATTGGCAATGCAGGGACCAACATAGAATGCGCATGCCCATCTTTCATGGCTAACTTGGCATGCAGGAGCACAGTATCTAATGACGCTTTTTGATTTTTGCCATCATTTATAACAATTGGCGGCTTATCAGCAGTACGATTAAATAAACTATTTACTAAAACAGATGTAGCTTGAGAGAAACTCAAGCTTACACCCGTTACCAATGCAACCATCAATAGCGGTGCGGAAAGAATACCTACCAGCCTATGTAGATCGTAGTACCAAACCAACTGACTTTTATTTGCCCTTAACTTGAACCCGGACTTCCACTTTTTAAGTTGCCAAAGGTATATGCCAATGATAGTAATTAATATCAAACCTATACCTATCCACCCTGTTATTTGCTTTCCTTCCTTACCTAATAATAATTCGCTGTGTAAATGCAGTAACCAGCCAAACGGCCAATAATTCGACGAACGAATAACGAGAATTTCCCCCGTGTATTGGTTGATTACCACCTGTTTTACTTTCGTCTTGAATTGATATGGGAGCGTCGGGTTTTTTGGAAATAATATTTGTACATCTTTATTTACAGGTAACAGCGGACTCGCCTTAATGAACAGGCTTTGCAATGTTAAGGGGGCATGATTTATTTTAAGTTCATACTCTGGTAAAGCAATCTCACGATCATAGATTAACCAGCTACCAGTCAATCCAATAATTGAAATAAAAAGGCCAAGTATTAGCCCTAGCCATCTATGTAGCCATTTTAAAGTTTTCATAAATTATCTTAATTCTATTGGTTGATTGATTTTGGATGAGAGTTGTAGAGCCTCATACCAAAGACAACAAAATTATAATTGCAGTTGCAAATAATAACAATTCTCATTTACAATGTTGTTGTAAGGAGCATTGAAGTGAAAATAAAATTAAATGTATTAGACGCCCACAACAATTTTTCAAAGTGGGACGTAAAAACTTCCGTAGACTCGATTGATTTATTTGAAGATTCCGAAGAAATCCATATTGAGCATGGATACGATGAATACACACTAAAAATTAATGACCAGGATGAACTAGAGCTGATACTTAATACCCATAAGCTCCATTAAATTCAATCAACTTTGCTTTATTTTTAAATTACAGGGATAGAGAAATACCATGCTTTACCAACCACAACTAAAAATTATACATGTCGCAGTTTTGATGGCTCTGGCTAGTAGTCCACTACTTGCAAAAGCTGAAGAACCAAAAATAAGGACAACTGTCGAGTCATCAAGCCTGGCAGAGCTGCCAGAAGTAACCGTCAATTCTTCCCAAGCTGAACCTGCTTATCAACCCTTGACTACAACAACAGCGGCGAAAATAGAAGCCCCGTTACGTGATATCCCACAAACCGTGAATGTTATTCCGCAAAAACTGATTCAGGATCAAGGTGCGCAATCTTTGCAGGATGTGCTGCGGAATGTGCCTGGTATTGGTTTCAGCAATGGAGATGGTGGGCGTGACCAAGTGAATATTCGTGGCTTTTCTGCAATTTCAGATCAGTTTGTCGATGGCATTCGTGATGATGCTTTGTATTTCCGGGATTTGTCGAATGTGGAACAAGTTGAAGTGCTGAAAGGTCCAGCCGCGGTATTGTACGGTCGTGGCTCTTCAGGCGGTATCATCAATCGTATCACCAAAAAACCACTTGATAAGGCCATGGGCAGCTTGACGACAACCGTAGGCTCGTATGACTTTTACCGCGTTGAAGCAGATGTTAATCAGCCACTCGGCGATGCAGCAGCCTTTCGAATCATCGGCGCCAAACAAGATTCTCATAGCTTTAGAGAAGAAGATTTCGTAGAACGGGAGTTTATTGCTCCTTCACTCAGCTTGAATTTGTCTGATGCAACTAAACTGACGTTTCAACTTGAACATCTGGATGACAAACGTTTAAACGATTTTGGCGTTCCGGCTATCAATGGCCGCCCTGTCAACGTATCAAGAAAAACTTATTATGGCTCATCTAATGGTGAAAAAGATGACTATGTGCAATCACGTATGACAGCAGGTACAGCAGTCTTGGAACATAGCTTTAACGATGATGTGAAGATCCGTAATGCATTTCGTACATATCAATATGACCTCGATCGTAACAATACGGTTGCAACGCGTGTAAATAGTGGCGCAAATCCGACAGTCAATCGTCGCTACAGCACAGTACAACGCGAAGAAGATGGTTTCTTCAATCAAACGGATCTAACATTTAAAGCCAATGGCCTTGGCCTTGAACACTCAGTACTACTCGGCGTGGAAATCGGCAGGCAAGTAAAAGATAATACAAACGGTGATTTTACCAACCCTGGTGCCGTTAGCTTATACAATCCAGTTTTACCGCGTTCAAAACGCACAGGTTTTACGCTAACAGCTAATACTACAGGCATAAGCGAAACTAAAGGTTTTTACGCACAGGATTTAGTAACACTCAGCAAGAATTGGAAAGCATTAGTTGGTGCACGCTATGATATTTTTGATCAGGATGCAGAAGACCATAGAACCAAAACGCAGTTCAGTCGTGTAGATAAGGAAGTTAGCCCTAGAGCGGGTTTAGTTTACCAGCCAAACGATATTGTCAGTTTATATGGCTCTTACACAAAATCATTCCAACCCTCGCAAGAAAATTTTACTCTAGCAAAAAATAATGCTGAAATAGCACCTGAAGAAACTACGAACTACGAAGTTGGCGCTAAGATGGATTTCCTGGATGGAAACTTATCAACGATGGTTTCATTGTATCGACTTGAGCGTACCAATATTAAAAGCGCTGACCCTGCCGCTCCGACAGTATTAATTCCTGTAGGCGAGCAACGCACTGATGGCCTAGAGTTATCTTTAGCAGGTAGGCTAGCAAAAGGTTGGGATGTTACAGCAGGTTATGCTTATATGGACGCTGAAATTACAGACTCACCATCAAGAGTAAGTGTGCCAATTACACCAGTGACGACAGTGCCTATCGAAGGGAACCGCCCCAGCCTGACGCCAAGACATAGTGCAAATATATGGTTAAGTCATCGTTTCAGTAGCGGATTCGGTTTAGGTGCTGGCGCGGTATTTGTTGGCGATCAATATACTTCAGTCAGTAATGCAGTTAAATTGCCAGGTTATACCCGTTTTGATGCAAGTGCGTACTATGAAACAAAGCACTATGATCTAAAACTCACGCTTAACAATATATTAGATAAGGAATATTTCATATCCGCACATGGTGGTGCCGACCTTTACAATACATACGGAGCGCCAAGAAGTGCACTGTTATCCCTTAAGTTAAAATATTAGCCGCGCAGCAACTATGAAGGGCCAGTTAGCTGGCCCTTTGAACTTTGCAGAATAAAGTAGATATTTAAAAAGAACTTCCACACTCTCATGAATAATTGGTGATTTAATGCGATTACAAGATTCGGTTGTAGCGGAAAACTTCGAATCATTCTTTAAGAGACTTGAGCATGACAGCGCATTCGAGACCTAACCCATCATTCGAGCTGGACTGTGGACTTGTCCTAAAATAGCGGACACATCATCCTAACTTTTGAGGAGATGTGGCATGGCAAGAACGATCAAGCGAGCATAAGCCTGCATTCTCCACGGAGATTTAAAAAAAACTTCTGCGATTCTAGGAGTCCGAGGCACGTCATAAAAAGTCTTAAAGAAAACCACAAAGGTAGTTGCTAATAATATTCATAGCAGTATCTGATTACGTTGTTCTGTCACAAAGTTATTAAATTTAACCTAGCCTTTTTTATTTAATAGGCGTAGATCAAGCTTTGGAAGCGGCTATATCGCCAGTGCAGGAATTAGGAAGTAGTAAGCATTCAATAAATAAAGCCCTGATATAATCAACAAGACTCCACCAACGACATTAAATAATTGTTGATAATGACTGAAGACTTTTAGATGTTTAATTGAACTGATTGCTACAGCACCCAGCGCGATCGGAATAGCACGGCCAAATGCGAATGCCAACATGACAAGAGCGCCGAATGCTGGTGATCCTATGGTTGCTACAACGCCCAATATAACAATAAGTGCAGGCGTACAGAACGGACAAACAGCAACAGAAAATGGAATACCCAAAGTAAAGGCACCCCATATTCCAGTCACTTTTTGTGCGCGAAATGACAACTTAGGTAGCGGTATGCGCAGCCATCCCGTCCATATCAGCCCAAGAATGATAAGGACTGGTCCTAGTAAGGCTCCCCAGAATCGACCAATTAACCCCTCGACCCATAGTCCACCAAAACCAGCAATCAGGCCTAACGCAACATGCGTCAGAATCAGACCTAAAATAAACATGGCACCATAGACGAAAGCGATACGTTTCTCGCGTGCTTTGGTCACATAGGCCAACGTGACGGGAATGGCCGCTACCGCCACAGGATTGAAACTGAAAATTAAGCCCGTTAAAAAGCCTGCGATGGCCGCAGCCATGCCCGCTTGCTCTAGCGCCTGTCGAAGTGATTCAATTTCCATAAGATTTTTCTTTAGTTACGCGTTCAATTAATGCCTGAGTTAACTGCGCTGCAGAGGGCAGCTTGGTGAATACCAACTCTTGGTCGATGGCGATTGCTGGTAAAGTCAGAATGCCTAGCTCCACAGCGTAATCAATCTCTTCAAGTACATTAATTTCACGCCAAACCATGTCAGGTAAGGTTTGTTGAGCAGTCGCCTTGAGTGTTTCGCGGTTACGTAGGCATTGTTGGCAACCTTCCGCGTAGAAAAGCTCAATGATCATGGTTTCTTTACCTCATGGATATCAGCAATAGCTTCCAATATCGGACAGTCAGTGACCGGAAGGCTGTGATTTGAACAGTTGGTAATCATTGCATCCAGCGATGATGACATCATTTTTAAGACCTTGATTTTGGCTTCGAGCTGAAGTTTCTTCTCAATGGCAAGTTGACGTACATCATTGCAGCAGGCAGAGGTATGCTGACTGAGCAGAAGCAACTCCCGGATTTCAGATAGTGTGAAGCCGCAGGCTTGGGCTTGCTTAATAAAATGCAAGCGCATGACAGCATCTTGATTGTAGAGTCGATAGCCTCCTTCACTGATGGAAGAAGGCTTGATCAACCCCTCACGTTCGTAATAACGTAATGCATCCGTACTGATTTGAGCGGTTGCAGCAACTTTACCGATAGTAAGCATAGAAATGAGTATCCAAAATTAATATCTTAACCTTAGAATTAGCTCTAAGGTTAAGAACATTTTAATAATAAATTAGAATACCTTAATCAAGAGACTGCCCAATGCCTAATGCACGTAACGAAGCTTCATTGATAATTCCTCCTACACAGCAATCAGCTAGCTTTCCGTCAACTACCACTGCTGGCACTCTTGATACTCCTAACGATTTTGCCCGTTCAGCAACGCTGATATCATTCATATTAAGCACTAATATTTCGCAAGATGAGCAAGCTACGCTTTTAACAAGCTTAACTGCATCATCACACATAGAGCAACCGGCACTGAATACTTCTACTTTTCTATTAACCATTTTAGTCTCCTGAATCTACATTTAAAATTTCAGTCATATCTGAATAAAACTTCATCAATGACTGAATGTTTTGAAGTCTAAAGATTGGAGTAGTGCCAAGGTCAAGCGTTATTTTCTGATTGCAATTAATGCTACTTATATTGAATAAATTCAGAAGTGACCACATTGCAATAATTAAAGGTGGTAGCTTTCACTAGAGTACGCAATTTTCATTACATATATATTAGGCAAGAGTTGTATGCGCATTTGGCAATAATGAATATGAACAATCATTAGAAAATAATGCGAGCAAATAAGTTAAATTCTGCCGAGCACTTCATCTGGAAATTAGGTGATCAATTTAATGAAACTGGTCGGGCTACAAGAAAAACAGAAATAAAACGCATATTAAACTCCTTTAAGTGTGGCTTTTGGCTACAAAAAATGCGTTACAATTTTGGTGTAACACTCTATTTAACAAGGCTTTTGTCTGAATTTCTTACATTTAGTTCACTCGCAATAACATATGCCGCACGCCTAAAATTAAATACCATTAAGGTTTATTTAAACAGCCAGCGCATGCAACAAGTTGGTCACTGCAGTGGTCTTGTCATGATAAACTGACCATTTTCAAACACGACAACATGATTCAATACAACCCAAAAGACTGGATTACTTTTATCTTCCGTTTTCACGAATCAGATACCTTTCGGCAACTGATTCCAATGATGATTTTCATTGCATTATATGCAGGCGGCATTGCCTATTTGGAAATAGAATTTTGGCAGCTTTCCGAAAATAGCCATGTAAAAAATATCCCCTTAATGCATTCCACAGTCGGTTTTGTATTGTCACTATTATTGGCATACAGAACCAACACCGCCTATGAGCGTTGGTGGGAAGGCCGAAAATTATGGGGCGCGCTAGTTAACAACAGCCGTAACCTGGCGATTAAACTTTCTGCTTACTTAACACTTGAAAACGACCGAAATTTCTTCAAAAAAGCCATCCCAGCCTATGCATCGGTGCTGTCTAAACATTTATTGAATGAAGAAGTCGGGCAAATGTTGTTTGAAGGCTTAGATTTAGAAATAGACCACCACAAACACAACCCTAACCAAGTAGCTAAACTATTGTTTCAAAAGGCGAATGAGCTATATACATCAGGTAAAATCACAGGCGACCAGTTTTATATTATCAACGCCGAACTACAATCGTTTACCGATATTTGTGGCGCCTGCGAACGCATTAAAAACACACCGATTCCCTATTCTTACAGTGCGTTTATTAAAAAGTTCATCTTCTTCTACATCATGACATTGCCGTTTGGCTATGTGTTTAGCTTGGGTTACTACGTTATTCCAATCGTGGTGTTTATTTTCTACGTGTTAGCCAGCTTAGAGCTGATTGCCGAAGAAATTGAAGACCCATTTGGTGGGGATGATAACGATTTGCCGACTAAAAAAATTGCGGCGAATATCAAAAAGCATGTGGAAGAGCTACTTTGAAATAATGACTTTAGGAGTCAGCATCATGGAATCTTCAATACATACACTGAACAATCTATTCGCCCAACTCGGCTTACCTGCCAGTGATGAAGAGATTGAAAACTTCATCAAAACGCATACCCATTTAGCAGGCTATATTTCACTCGCCGACGCACCTTACTGGACACCTGTGCAAGCTGAATTTTTACGTGAAGAGATTCTAAAAGACGCCGATTGGGCAGAAGTGATAGACCAGCTCAATGCTAGGTTGCATGCAAAATAAGTCTCGCTAAACATCTAATCTAAATACGTACTCGTATGGTTTTCTTTTCGACCCCTTGGCCGCGCCTTCGGCTTGAGTAGCAGATGCAAGGTGGCGAGGACTGTTTGAGCGCTGAAAGCGTGAGTTCCGCAGTCACCACGCAGATGCGGCGCGCATAAGTTTTATTCTTAGCCGAAGGAAACAAGCGGCAGTGGGGTGCCCTTTTATTTGGTTACTTTGTTTTGGGCAAGCAAAATAAAGTAACTCACCTAAATGCGAATCAGAGGCTTATCTTAGGGCAAATTTACTCTAACGACTCTGGATTTTTTATCACTTTCTTTCCCTCTGTTAATAAACGGCGCTCTACTTTTTTAATATCTTCTACTGCTGGCAATGATTCTGGCCTAATTCCCCTATCGAGCAATGTCTTTCTTACAGCCTCGTTATTGGTTACATGTTCATTTGATATAGCAACTTGTCTATTTAAATCATTAGCTTTTACATTAAAAATAGTAATTTCAGTTGCAAAGTCTTTTGCCTTTAAAATAATAGTCGGTGCAAAATCTGCAAGCGGTCGACCGTCAGGGACTTTCCATTGAGATTTCATTGCTTGAGTGTTTTTGCCAAATAGCGCTTGATCGCCTTTACTGCGAATGATGCCAAAATCTTGGTCATTTCCAGTTTTTTCATAAATCAAGCTGGATAATTCCTTTTCTGTTGATGTTAGTTTTTTGCGAGCAGATAGCCTTTCCGATTCAAGAAGTCTTTGTTCTATAAGCTCAGCGCGCCTTGTCTGTATTGCAAAGTATGTTTGAGCAAATGCAATTTCTTGTTTTTGAGAATCGCCATTTTGCGCAATAAGATAACAGGCATATCGACTAAGCATAATGTCATCAATTTCACGTTGGCTTCCAGAGCCAAGATCAACCATTTTGTTGACATCAACAAAATGGTCCGAAATATTATGACCAGATATCTCGCAAGCTGTTTTAGCTTTAGAGATTGCAGTATTGAAATTACTGTAGGTTAACTCGTAAGCGGCATTTTAATACCAATATAAATCAATAAGTTACAGTGAGTGTTAGCACCATAAGCTGCAATCAAACAACCCCATAAGCTGCTAGTATCACCATTAATTTACGCATAAGTCGCAATCGAGCTGAGAGGCCCTATTTACCTAGATTCTATGAAGCTTTGAATAGGAGGATTCGACCTCTTCAAATGCGCATGGATATGCTTATTTAGTATTCAAGATTTCCTGAACATTAACTTCTAACACCAAATCTGAATGTTCAAGCATCGTTGGCTTAACACTATGTCCAAGAGTAACCAGAAAAAGGTTTGACCCTTCGCGTCTTGCAAATTTCATTGCTGGTACAAAGTCACTGTCGCCTGTAACTAAAACAATTGTCTGAACTTGCTTCTTTAGAGTTAATGCTGCAATATCCATCCCAATTCTCATATCTACACCTTTTTGAGTAATGTTCGGATTAAGGTCAGCCTCGGTGATATTTAATTCAGTTTTGCCTTGTGATTTATTTAAAACCTTAGTTCTTATTTGCCAACCATTGAAAGATAATTCACCAAGCCTTAATGCGACATGAGGGTATTTGGCAAGTTGCTCGAAAAGTGCTCTGGATTGACCAACTATATGTGATTTTGCGAAATCAATCTTATCCGTAGACAACGGTTTATCGTAGGTTTCTTCTAATGGCGTAGAATCATAGTAATAAATTCTATGAAGTCTTTGATTTTCCAAGTGAGGAGATGATTTGATTTGTTCAAATAATAAACTGAACTTTTGTATGTCTGCGGGACTTTTGGCATTACCAAGTTTTCTTTTTGCAAACCCAGCATCAACCAATATTGCGTAATTTTGCATAGATAACGCCCAAAAAAATTGGCCACCATGTGGGTCGAGAATCTAGTTCTCTGTTATATGTCACCCAAAGGTAGCCGGTCTGTATTTAGAGCATTATACGATATCTACTATTATTTACAAACAATAGACTACGTATATTACATTAATATGACCTAATGTAGCTCATAAAGGTTCTTGCAGAGCCCATACTATACCTATTGAATCGAAAGTTTCGGTTGCCAAAGTACGAGTCTCGGCTAGAGGCATAGGAATTTAGATTTGGTCTTTATGGGCAATCTCCACAAAATAGACATAAGCTTTACACGGCATTTTCCGACTCTCTTGACCGGTTGCGGGACGCAAAACTTATGACAAGATTATTATACCAATTTACATACATATGTAAAAATTGTGCCGTGTAATAACTATCAAGGGGTCTGGATCATGTCTATTCAATTTGAACGGGAATCGCTCTATGAAGAAGTCTGGTCAGAGCCACTCACACGGTTAGGTAAAAAATATGGCCTTTCCGATAACGGTCTCCGTAAGGTTTGTATAGCGCTGAATATTCCTTTGCCGAAAGCAGGACACTGGGCAAAAATAGCTGCTGGTCACCAAATACCTAGGACAGCACTTCCTAAAAATTCTAAAATCACAAGTTACCTAAGTAATCCAAAGCCAGCTGAACCACAAAGTCAGGAAAAATCTGAAGATGCTATCTGGCTTGAGCATCGAGAGTCATTTGAAGCAGATCCAGCCAATTATATTGTTGTAGACCTCCAACCAAAAAAATTTCATCCCTTATTACTAGAGACTCGTAGCCGTCTCATTGAAAAGGCTAAAGTATCGGCAAAATTGATAATTGAAGCTCAGAAAGAAGCGAGCAAACCAAGAGGAAGGGTCTGGGAACCTCATATTAACGCGGCAAATTTGAGTATTTTTGAGCAAGGCGGCCAAATTCTTGATCTCTATAAACGGGATATGCCATTTAGATTTACCCCACTGACTTATGAAAGGGGTCTGGCAATAGCAAATACTCTTTTTTATATGGCCGAAAGTCGTGGCTTCGAAATTATCAAAGAGAAAGATAGCAATACCCTGTGTATCAAAACTAATGGTGGTCAAGTCTATATTCGCATGACTGAAAAACTCCGTGATGAAGTAGTGAATCCTAATAATCTTTCTGATATTGATAAAATACTTGGTAGAACTAAAATCAAAGTACCGACAGGTATCCTTCGTTTTTACCTATCTTCTGAGGGGTCATCTAGCGAAACTGAAATAAGTGACTCCGATGATAAGTTGCTTCAAGACAATTTGAATCTGGTTTTCTGCAAAATATATAAATTAGTCATACGTAGCAAAGCAAAACATCGAGAATGGGCTGAGCGGCGTCGTGAGTATGCAGAAGAAGAACGTCGACGTGAAGAAAGAGAGAGGGTTCGCCAAGAAAAATTGCGGCTTCAAGAAATTGAATCTCAAAAAAGAAAGGACTTATTAAAAGAAGCTAATGATTTGTTAAATTGCATCTAAATTTGACCCACCAAATGCATCGAATATTGACCCACCCTTGAGCTGTTTATTCTATCTCTAAAGTTAATTTAAGATCACTTTTATTCACCTCCTTTTTTGGTTTATTTGCA
>JAKFVD010000010.1 GCA_021732365.1 Methylotenera sp.
TTACACCAAAGCCAAACGTAAAAATCATTTCATCTCATTTATTTCATTCACCAGCATGATTGGCATTGGGCTAGGCGTGGCCGCGCTGATTATTGTGCTGTCTGTGATGAATGGATTTCAGGCGGAACTGCGCAATCGTATTTTGGGGGTGGCTTCGCATTTGGAAATTACTGGCGCTAACAATCAATTAAGCGATTGGCCTAAGTTAGCGGGCGAAGTTAAATCGAATAAAGAAGTGAAAGCCAGCGCGCCTTATGTGATGGCGCAAGGCATGCTGAGTTTTGGTCAAGGCGTACAAGGCGCAATTGTGCGTGGTGTGTTGCCCAAGCTAGAGAATCAAGTAGCTGACTTGGGCAAGCATATGAAAGCTGGTAGCTTAGACGACTTAAAATCAGGTGAATTTAATATTGTGTTAGGCGCTGATTTGGCGCAATTGCTGGGTATTAGTATTGGTGAGAAAGTTGTTTTATTAGCGCCGCAAGGCCAATTTACACCAACAGGCGTAGTGCCGCGTATTAAGCAATTTAAGGTTGTAGGTTTATTTCAAATCGGCATGTACGAATATGATGCTGGCTTAGCGCTGATTCATATTGATGATGCCGCCAAGCTCTATCGCATGGGCAATAATGTGTCTGGTTTACGTTTGAAATTAGACGATTTGTTTGACGCGCCAGCCATGTCAGCCAAGTTATCGCTCAGTTTAAGTCAGTCGACCAACGCCTATTTTGTGACCGATTGGACACAGCAACATGCAAATTTCTTTAAAGCGGTACAGCTCGAAAAACGTGTGATGTTTATTATCTTGACTTTAATTGTGGCGGTAGCGGCGTTTAATATCGTGTCTACATTGGTCATGGCGGTCACTGATAAGCGCGCCGATATTGCCATTATGCGCACCTTTGGCGCTAGCCCAAGTAGCATTATGCGTATTTTTATGATTCAGGGCGCGCTAATTGGTGTGATTGGTACTTTAATGGGCGCTGTGTTTGGTGTGCTGATTGCGCTCAATATTGATACCATCGTACCCTTGCTAGAACGTATTTTTCATGTACAGTTTCTAGCGAAAGATGTCTATTACATCAGTGATTTGCCCTCTAAAGTAGAGTGGCCAGATGTGATGACCATTGTGCTGATGTCTTTTATATTGAGCCTGCTGGCTACGCTTTATCCGAGCTATAAAGCCTCTAAAATTAACCCAGCCGAGGCATTAAGATATGAGTAGTATTATCCAGTGCAATGGTTTGAATAAAACCTACACAGGCTTAGATGTCGCCGTCTTAAACGGTATCGACTTAACGGTGAATAAAGGCGAACAAATTGCCATTGTTGGTACTTCGGGTTCAGGCAAAAGCACGCTACTGCATTTGTTAGGCGGGTTAGATGTGCCAACCAGCGGCTCTGTTAGTTTGTTAAACAAAGATTTAAGCCAATTATCCGAAACGCAAAAAGGCCAGTTGCGAAACCAAAGCTTGGGTTTTGTGTATCAGTTTCATCATCTGTTGCCAGAGTTTACTGCTATTGAAAATGTAGCGATGCCGTTGCTAATTAGGCGCGTGCCAAGCAGTCAAGCCATGGATATGGCGAAAGAAACTTTACTTAAGGTTGGCTTGGGCCATCGTTTAGAGCATATGCCGGGCGAATTGTCTGGCGGTGAGCGCCAACGCGCTGCATTGGCCAGAGCATTAGTCACAAAGCCCGCCTGCATACTGGCCGATGAGCCTACAGGTAATTTAGACCGCGTGACGGCTAATTTGGTATTTGATTTGTTAATTGAGATGAATAAAGCAGAAAATACCAGCTTGGTAGTGGTGACGCACGATTTAAGCTTGGCCGCCAAAATGCAAAGGCAATATCGCTTGGTAGATGGCAAATTGCAGCCGCTGGTTGATTAGATTGCTAGCTGATTAAGTAACAGCGCCTTAACATCTTGTAGCTAATGATTATCGCAGCAATTGGCTTTGTATTAGGGGCTTGGTTGCTTCAGCAGCAAGCCGTATTACCTAGTTCTTTGTGTTGTATTGTTCCACTTTTGCTCTTGTTGGCTTTTTATTTAGCAAAATTTAAATCAAAACACTTCAGCTTATCTAAATTAAGCAGTCGCTTATTCCATAATTTCTGTGTTCTCTTAATCGCATTTTCAATTGGATTTTGTTGGGCTTCCACTTTTGCTCATATTAGATTAAGCGACGAATTGCCTAAAAATTGGCAGCAAAAAAGCATTAATATCGTAGGCGTTATCGCCACTTTACCTGAAGAAACTGAGCGCGGTTTACGTTTTCAATTTGATGTTGAGCAAGTGTTAACCAAAGATGAAGACTTAAAAGTACCGCGGCATATCACGCTTAGCTTTTATCCCAAAATAAGTGATAACTCTGCTTCAATATTCAATACTTCAAGTCCATTCAGTATTTCAAGTTCGGCCAATTTAAAAAATGATTTTCACGCAGGCCAGCGCTGGCAGTTTTCGGTTAAATTAAAGCGCCCGCATGGTACTTATAATCCGCATGGCTTTGATTTTGAAGCGTGGGCGCTGGCGCAAAATATAAGAGCAACTGGCACAATTTCAAATAAAAGCGACAACAAAAAATTACAAAATTTTGTGATTAGACCTACCTATCTAGTTGAATATTGTCGCGAAAAAATCGGCCATCGTATTGCTCAATCATTGGCTGACAAGCCTTACGCAGGCGTGATTCGCGCACTAGTGGTGGGCGACGATAGCCAGATTACGGTAGACGATTGGACTGTGTATCTGCGCACCGGTACCAACCATTTAATGAGTATTTCTGGCTTGCATATCACCATGTTGGCAGGCATGGCTTTCGCGTTTAGTGCTTTTATTTGGCGGCGCGTACCCCGTTTGGTTTTATTCATGCCCACTCGCAAAGCGGCTACCATTTCAGGCTTAATCATTGCCATTATGTATGCCTGCCTTGCTGGGCTTTCGGTGCCAACTCAGCGCACCTTATTTATGTTGATGACATTTGCGCTGGCACTATTGCTAGGGCGCAATTTGGCCATTTCGCGCGCACTGGCAATTGCTTTAATTGTTGTTGTACTGATTGACCCATGGGCGGTGATTGCGCCAGGCTTTTGGTTATCTTTTTGCGCAGTCGCTTTTATTGCTTATATCACTGTTGGCCGGCTGCAAGCGCCGCATTGGTTAACCGCTGCAATCCAAACACAATGGGCGATTACGCTGGGTTTATTGCCGATTTTAATTGTATTGTTTGGGCAAACATCCATTGTTTCGCCGCTGGCAAACGCTTTTGCTATTCCTATTATCAGTTTAATTGTGGTGCCATTGAGCATATTAGGTAGTTTTTTGCCAACGGATATTGTTTTACATAGCGCACATGCGGTGTTGCAGTGGTGCATGCTAGGCTTAAATTGGCTGGCCGATTTGCCAATAGCGGTTTGGCAGCAAGCTGCACCGCCTTTATGGGCTTTGCTGGCGGCTGTGCTTGGTGTTTTATGGCTACTATTGCCGCGCGGTTTTCCGCAACGATGGTTGGGTTTTGTATTGTTAATGCCCTTATTTTTTGTGCATTTAAACAAACCAAACCTAGGCGCTATGCAAGTCAATGTTTTAGATGTGGGACAAGGGTTAAGTGTTGTCATTAAAACAGCTAACCATGTGTTGTTATACGATGCAGGTAGCCGCTACTCAAGCCAAAACGATGCAGGTAGTAGAATCGTAGCACCCTACTTGCGTGGCGAGGGTATTAAAAAGCTGGATGGTTTTATCGTCAGCCATCAGGATGCGGATCATAGCGGCGGCGCGGCATCTGTTTTGGCGCAAATGCCGATTGATTGGTTAGCAACTAGTTTCGATATGCCTGAAGATTGGCAAGCAAAAAGACATATAAAATGCGCTGCAGGACAATCTTGGCAGTGGGATAAGGTTAAGTTTCAAGTGTTGCATCCAAGTAAGAGCAGCTATCAACATATTGATATCAAAGACAATAATAGAAGTTGCGTATTAAAAGTAAGCAGTCAATTTGGCAGTATTTTACTCACAGGCGATATTGAACAATCAGCAGAGGCCGAGCTATTAGCAACCAACCAACTGAGGCATGATATTTTGTTAAGTGATGTATTGATTGCACCACATCATGGCAGTAAAACATCTTCAACCGATGATTTTGTGCAGGCAGTTGGCGCAAAACAGGTGATATTTACGGTGGGCTATTTAAATCGATTTAAACACCCCAAGCCAATAGTTGAAGCGCGTTATGCCAATAGTGGCGCAGCCAATTATCGTTCAGATTTTCATGGCGCATTGCAAGTTAACTTTTCACAAAACGAGCCGCCTAATACAGCGTCATGGCGCGAGCTTAAGCCACGATATTGTCACGACAAATACATAATCGCTGATACAAACAGATAAAATTAACGAAACTGGAACTTGCCGAAAGTGCTGCTTCCAGCTAAAGTAACAGCAGTTTTTAAAAACATAAGGAGTTTTGCTGTGTGGGAAATTATTCTGGCTGCTGGCTGGCCAATTTGGCCGTTAATTATTGCTTCAATTATTGCTTTAGCCATTATTGGAGAACGTGCTTGGGCCTTACGTACCGAAGTAGTTACACCAACTAATTTACTGCCAGAAGTACAAAAATGGCTAAATCAAGGTGGCGTTACCAAAGAAACGCTCACAAAACTCGAAAAACACTCACTATTGGGTGAAGTATTTGCAAGCGCATTGGCCAATACTAAAAACTCCCGCGAAATCACTAAAGAAGCCATTGAAGAAACGGGTCGTGCTGTAGCGCATAAATTAGAGCGTTACTTACCAACATTGGGCACTATTGCAACCGTTGCGCCTTTACTGGGTTTATTAGGTACTGTTATTGGTATGGTGGAATTATTCGGTTCATTCACCAATAGTGGTCACGATGTTGCCCAATTTGCGCGTGGTATTTCAGTAGCACTTTACAATACTGCGGCAGGTATTGTCGTGGCTGTGCCTGCCATGATTGCTTATCGCTACTTCCGTGCAAAAGTAGATGGATTGTTGGTTGATATGGAGCAGCAGGCGATTAAGTTGGTAGAGATATTACACGGCGAACGCAAATAGTTTAATAATTCGTTTGAAATTGGACGAACACGGCGTTACTTTTGTTTGTCGTACTAGACGTACTGTCTGCACAAAAATGCCTTGTCTTTACCCAATTTGAAACAAATCTAGAGCAAAAAAATTTAAGCTTAAAAACGGGTTAAGTAGTTGGTAGTAAAAGGAAAAATATGAATTTTCAACGTGGTAAAAGGCACGAAGAGCTAGAGATGAATCTAGTGCCATTGATTGATGTGCTATTGGTGATTATTATTTTCTTGGTGGTGAGTGCGACTTTTTCGCGTACCAGCGAGCTGCAAATTAACTTACCAACCGCAGAAGCCAGCAGCCCGCAAGATAAACCGCTGATTATAACGGTAGAAGTAGATGCAGACGGACGCTATGTGGTGAATGGTAATGCGGTAGATAATGGCACCATTAACGATATTTCGAGCGCGCTGGTTAAAGCCGTGGGCAATGGCAAAGAGCCGACAATTGTCATTAATGCCGATGCAAAAGCCACGCATCAATCAGTTGTTAATGTGATGGAAGCGTCTAGATTGGCCAACTACACGCATATTACTTTTGCCACTCAGGTTGGTGCAGGTACTTAATAAATATCAGCATAAAATGATTGTGACCGAAACATCATTGTATTCAGCTATTTAGTATTTAAATTTTATTTAAGTGAATCCATCATTATTTCCTTGCCCCCACTCGACTGATGAACTAAGTGTCGAAATCCTCACGTAAAAAACAAGCTATTCCGCATATTGCAAACGCAAAATTATTATATTTGCGTTTGTTTCGTTATGCTTGGCAGTATAAGACCTATTTTTTAATTAGCATCTTCGCTTTGATCGTTTTATCAGCCAGTAACACAGGATTTTTAGCGCTGATTAAGCAAGTCACCGATGAAGGCTTTGTGAAGCAATCGCCAGATCAAGTATATAAATTGCCGCTCATGTTGTTTGGATTGATGGCAGTAAGAGCCTTATCAGGCTTCGTTTCCCTGTATTGCATGCGCTGGATAGCGCGTCATGTGGTGGAGGTCATTAGAAATGAAGCGTTTTCAAAATTAATGCTGTTGCCTGTTAGCTATTTCGATGCAGGCTCTTCTAGTGTGATTGTTTCTAAACTCACTTACGATACTGAGCGCTTATCTATCGTGTCTACGCGGGTGGCTTTGTCTGTGATTCGCGACGCATTAACAGCGCTCGGTTTATTGGGCTACATGCTTTATCTAGACTGGAAATTAACGCTTATATTCGCATTTGTCACACCATTAATGGCGCTGTATTTGCGCAAAATGACGCCAAAATTGCGTGCCAGTGCCAAGCGTGTGCAAGAATCGATGGGCGATATGACTAAAGCGGCAGAAGAGGCAATTGCAGGCCAACGTATTGTGAAGATTTTTGGCGCAGGCGAATACGAAGTGAATCGATTTGGCAAAATCGTCGGCAATAATCGTCACATTGAACTACGCCTGACACGCATATCTGGTTTAAATAGCTTGGTGATTGAATTACTAGCGGCCATAGCACTTGGTTTAGTCGTTTACTACGCGGTGGGGACATTTAGTGCGGGTGAGTTTGCCGCTTTTGTTGGCGCATTACTGATGCTGATTACACCAATCAAGCACTTAACGGCTGCCAATGAAGAGTTTCAAATCGGTTTAGCGGCAGCGCAAAGCGTATTTGAAGTGATGGACAGCGCAACTGAAATGAATGATGGCGAAAAAATACTTGAGCGCGCCAAAGGCGAAATTGAATTCAAAAATGTCAGTCTTCGTTACGATAATGCTAAAAAACTGGCCTTAGATAACCTAAGTTTTACTATTCAGCCAGGGGAAAAACTGGCCTTAGTTGGGCGCTCTGGCGGCGGAAAAACGACAATGGTGAATCTATTGCCGCGTTTTTATGAGCTGCAGCAAGGTTTGATTCTGCTGGATGGCGTTGATATTCGCGCTTTAGAAATTAAAAATTTGCGCAGCCAATTTGCCTTGGTTAGCCAAGATATTGTGCTATTTAACGATACCGTTTTTAATAATATTGCCTATGGTGCGCTGCGTAACGCCACTGAAGAAGAAGTGATTAATGCTGCCAAAGCAGCGCATGCATGGGATTTTATTCAGCAGCTGCCAGATGGCTTGCAAAATGAGATTGGCGATAGAGGCGTGCGCTTATCGGGCGGTCAGCGTCAGCGCATTGCGATTGCGCGCGCTATTCTTAAAAATGCCCCTATTTTATTGCTGGATGAAGCGACCAGCGCGCTGGATACCGAATCTGAACAGTTTGTGCAGGCGGCGTTAGATACCTTAATGCAAGGCCGTACAACTATTGTGATTGCACATCGATTAAGCACGATTGAAAACGCAGACAGAATATTAGTGATGGACCACGGCAAAATTGTAGAGTCTGGCTCACATCAAGATTTAATTAGTCAAAACGGTTATTACAGCAAGCTGTATCAAAAAGAGTTTGATTAGCAGTAAGGCGCGCAAATGACGCTCACTCAAGACACGATTCGACAAGCTTGGCGAAAGAAAAACACACTATTTTACGCAGTGTTAGTGCCGCTTTCATGGTTGTTTGCGCTTATCAGTTTTTTAAGGCGCCAGGCTTATCGTCTAGGCATACTAAAATCTCACGCCTTATCAGTGCCTGTCATTATTGTTGGCAATATCCACGTGGGCGGTAGCGGTAAAACACCAGTAGTCATTTGGTTGGTACAGCAATTAAAACAACAGGGATATTCACCCGCTGTAATTAGTCGTGGCTATGGCGGCACCGCAAAATTACCTACGGCAGTTAACGCCAATAGTAACCCCAAAATTGTGGGCGATGAGCCTGTGTTAATAGCCAATCGCTGCGATTGCCCAGTATGGGTTGGTGTCGATCGTGTGCATGTTGGTGCTGAATTGTTAAAAGTGCATCCAGATTGTAATGTGATAGTGAGTGACGATGGTTTGCAACACTATCGCCTAAAACGCGATATGGAAATTGCTGTTATTGATGCTGAAACGTACTTAAAAAACGTATGTTTGTTACCAGCGGGTTCTTTAAGAGAACCGATGCGTCGTTTGCGCAAGGTAGATGCTGTGATTAAAAACGGTCATGAAAATGACGATGATGAGCATGTTGCAACGATGACAGACGCTTATCAAATGCAATTAACGGGCACGCAGTTTTATAATTTAGTAGACCCAGACATAAAAGCCGCTGCGATATACTTTAAGCGAAAAAGCATTAAAGCCATCGCAGGTATTGGCAACCCAGACCGTTTTTTTGAACATTTACGCCAATTGGGGTTAAATTTTTCGGCGTCTAGTTTTGAAGATCATCATGCATTTACGGCAGCTGATTTGGCGCAAATGGAATGTGATGTATTATTGATGACTGAAAAAGATGCTGTAAAGTGTCGGCCATTTGCGCAAAGCCATCATTGGGTGTTACCCATTGAGGCTAAGATTGATGGTGATTTGATGCAGTTGGTGCTTAAAAAAATTGCAAAATTGTAAGCATTCACTATTAAATGCAATATCAATAATGGGTATAAAAAAGGATTAACATGGATTCAAAGTTACTGAATATTTTAGTGTGCCCTGTGACCAAAGGGCCGTTGATTTTTGACAAAAAAAATAGTGAGCTTATTTCTAAATCTGCGCGCTTGGCTTATCCAATTCGTGATGGTATTCCTGTCATGTTGCAAGAAGAGGCCAGAAAGCTTGGCCCAGATGAAAAAATCGGATCAGACGAGAAAATGGCTGAATAAACATATTAACTAATAACAATGATTCAACAGTTAATAGGATTTTTGCAGTGACTTTTAAAGTAGTGATTCCTGCCCGCTATGCTAGTAGCCGTTTGCCTGGCAAACCCTTGCTAGATATTGCTGGCAAGCCAATGGTGATACGTGTGGCTGAGCAAGCGGCTAAAAGTGCAGCAAGCGAAATTGTCATCGCCACCGATTTTGAAAAAATAAGCCATATAGCCGCGCAGCACGACATTAAAGCGGTGATGACGCGCATTGACCACGCTTCTGGCACGGATAGAATCGCTGAAGTCGCCAACAAGCTTAATTGGGCAGATGATGACATTGTGGTGAATGTGCAGGGCGATGAGCCGCTTATTGAGCCTACATTGATCCAAGAGGTCGCACAACATCTAGCCAATAGCACAGAGGCTGTAATGGCAACCGCTTGCCATGCGATACATGAAGAAGCCGCGCTATTAAATCCCAATATCGTCAAAGTGGTGATTGATGCAAATGGCAACGCCTTGTATTTTAGCCGCGCGCCTATTCCGTATCCACGTGATGACAATTTTAAAAACAATATCCAAGCGTACCGCCATATTGGCATTTACGCCTACCGAGTAGGTTTTTTAAAAAAATATGCACAATTAAGCGCAACAGAACTAGAAAAAATTGAGAGTTTAGAGCAGTTAAGAGTGCTGCATCATGGCTATAAAATTGGTGTAACCATCACTAAAAATGCGCCCGCAACTGGCGTGGATACTCAAGAAGATTTAGATTACGTACGTAGCTTGTTTTTGGTTTAATCCGCTTTTAGATATTGGTTCTAAACATAAAATACACTGCGCCTAGCAAACACAAGCCTGCCCATAAAAAATCCAGCTTTAACGGTTGTTGCATGTAAAACACTGCAAACGGTACAAATACCGCTAAAGTAATCACTTCTTGCAATATCTTAAGTTGCGCTAACGACATCACTGTAAAGCCGATACGGTTGGCAGGCACTTGAAATAAGTACTCAACCAGTGCAATGCCCCAACTGATTAGCGCAGCAATAATCCAAGGTTTATTGTTGAGTTCTTTAAGGTGAGCATACCAAGCAAACGACATAAAGACGTTTGCGATGGTGAGTAGAATGATGGTTTTGAAGATGGCTGGCATTGATGCACCAATGACTAATGAGCCTTAGGCGAACTAGTATGAAGAAATAAAAAAACACGTACGAAAAACAACATAAATACCAAATCGTTTATACCATAAATACTATAAAAAGCACCTGCAAGTAAATCCTTGGAATAGAGTTGCGTCAGACTATTTTCTGAAAGCCATATTACCCAAACCAACACATAAATAAGTTTTTCTAAAGCGAATACACCAATCAGCCATTTAATATTTGATATGATGGTTGTGGCGCTCAAATAAGCCAAGCCCCATATTACAATCATTACAAGCCCAAAGTTCGACATGACTAATGGGTCTGCGTTGTTAATGGCGCTATTTGTAAATGCCCGCGAAAATACAATCACACCTGCAATATTCATCGTTGCAGCTGCAATTAAACCATTTTTTATAAAATTTTTATTAACTCAGCTACCCCAATCAATCAATATGTTCAGCAAAAAATTGGCTAATCATTCAATTTTTTTGTTTTAGATAAATCGCATATCGGTAACTAAACTGCAGACTCTCCAGTTTCACCTGTTCTAATCCGCACAACCTGTTCAACGCTACTTACAAAGATTTTGCCATCGCCAATTTTGCCAGTGTGGGCGGCTTTGATGATGGCGTCCATTGCGGCTTCTACCATCTCATTGCTGACAACCAATTCAATTTTGATTTTAGGTAAAAAATCGACCACATACTCTGCACCACGATACAGTTCTGTATGACCTTTTTGGCGGCCAAAACCTTTCACTTCGGTCACTGTTAAACCATTAACCCCAATTTCGGATAGCAATTCGCGTACTTCGTCTAACTTAAATGGTTTGATGATCGCTTCAATTTTTTTCATATTTGCTCTCCCTTGGTTGGTCTTGAATTTGGTTGTTCATCTTTAGTCTGCTTGTAAATACACATAAATTGATATTAATGATATTTTTATGTCACATCAAACTTTAATTTGGCAGTGATGGGGTATCGCCTATCTTTGCCAAAGCCGCGTTGTGTAATTCTAACGCCAACTGGGGCTTGGCGGCGTTTATATTCATTACGGTCAATTAAATTAGTCACACGATTCACGTCACCCTCAGAAAATCCTAATTGCATAATCGCACTGCGGCTTAAATCATCTTCTACATAGGCCTGCATAATCGCGTCTAATATTTCATAGGGCGGTAAGCTGTCTTGGTCGGTTTGGTTGGCACGTAGCTCAGCACTGGGTGCGCGCGTAATAATGCGCAAAGGAATCACGTGTGAAATACGATTGCGGTATTCAGCCAGTTTGTACACCAGCGTTTTTGGCACATCTTTTAATAATGAGAATCCACCCGCCATATCGCCATATAAGGTGCTATAACCAACCGCCATTTCCGATTTATTGCCTGTAGTGAGCACAATGCTGCCAAATTTGTTTGATAGCGCCATTAGCAACATGCCGCGAATACGCGCTTGCAAATTTTCTTCTGCAGTATCAAATGGCAAATCGCCAAACTCTGGGTTTAAGGTGTCGCAAAACAGGTTAAATAAATCTTTAATAGGGATTTGGCTATATTTCACGCCGACCAAGTTGGCCATTTCCACTGCGTCATCTACGCTCATACTGGCGGTAAATCCAGACGACATCATCACTACTTTTACGCGCTCAGCGCCTAGCGCATCAACCGCTATTGCTAAGGTTAAAGCTGAATCAATACCGCCAGACAAACCCAGCACAACGCTTGGAAAGCCATTTTTATTCACATAATCTTGTAAGCCTAAGGTGAGCGCGTGGTAAACCGCTGGTTCTAAATCCAATTTGGGTAGAATATTTTTAGGGGTAGGTTGATGGTTAATAAATTCGACAAAGCTTAAATCTTCAACAAAATTAGGCAGTTGCTGTACTACTTTGCCTGTGTTATCCAGCACAAACGAACCGCCATCAAACACCAATTCATCTTGCCCGCCCACCAAATTAAGGTACACCACACTCAAGCCTGTTTCATTCGCACGTTTTGCAAATACTTCATAACGTGTTTCAAGCTTATCCATATGATAAGGCGAAGCGTTTAATGAGAGCAATGCTTGCGCACCAGCTAGTTTTGCCTGAATGGCAGGGCCAGATTCCCAGCCATCGGCACAAATAAAGACGCCGAATTTTGTGCCTTGATGCTCAAAAATGAGTGGCGTATCACCCGCAGTAAAATAGCGTTCTTCATCAAATACGCTGTAGTTAGGCAGGCATTGTTTATGATAGGTGGCGCTAACTTTACCTTGTTGAATCAGGGAAGCGGCATTAAATAGCTGGCCATTTTCGATATGTGGATGACCAACCAGCAGGGTGATATCAGGCGTAGCTTTAGCAATACGGCTGAGTGCTCGCTCACAGGCGAGATTAAAATCTTCTCTGAATAATAAATCCTCAGGCGGGTAGCCGCATAAAGCTAACTCGGGTGTCATCATCAAGCTAGCGCCCTGTTCATGCGCGTGATTTGCGTAGCTGATAATTTTATCGGCGTTGCCAGCGATATCACCAACAATTGGGTTAATTTGTGCCAGCGCTATTTTCATTTTTTGGCGGAATATTGTTCAAAAATGTGGTTAATATTTTCCGCCAGCATCTTTAATAAGTTGAATAATTTCCGCATCACCTTTTTTAAGTGCGTAAACGTAAGCGGTTAAGCCATACTTGTCGCGCGCTTTTACATCGGCTTTATGGGTTAGTAAAAGTCTCACCAATTCTGCAGAGTCATTATCAACAGCCAGTTGTAGCAGCGGTGTGCCCTCAGAGTCTTCATGGTTCACATCCGCGCCCTTGTTAATCAGCGCCTTGGCAGTTTCTAGCTGTGATTTTTTAATAGCCCAAGTCAGCGCAGTCCAGCGGGCTTGATCTTGAAAATCTGGATTTGCGCCTTTTTCGAGCATATAAGTAACCGCTGGCGCATGACCCTCACGTGCAGCGTACATCAACGGTGTTGCGCCTAATCGATCACCTACATTGGGTTGCGCGCCTTTTGCCATTAATGATGAAATGGTGGGCACATCACCACTTTTTGCGGCATACATTAAAGCAGTTTTGCCGTCGTCAGCTTTGGCATTGGCATCTACGCCATGTTGAATCATTAAATTAACGACATCAGCGTAGCCCGCTGTTGCAGCCATTCCAAATGCACTCCATCCACTTTCATCGCGAATTTTTGGGTCAGCACCTTTTTCTAGCAACACTTTGACTGTTTCGACATGATTTTTCTTAGCGGCAAACATCAGCGCGGTCCAGCCGCCTTTATCTTTGGCGTTAATATCTGCGCCTTTACTCATTAACACAGTCACCACATCGGCACGGTCTTTACGTGCGGCGTACATCAGTGCAGTAATATCATTTTCATCTTTAGAGTTTGCATTAGCCCCGCCATCTAACATCGCTTTAACGGTTGCTACATCACCTTTAGATGCGGCAGTTAATAAATAGGCTAAATCCTCTGCAATACTAAGCTGAGTTGTCATACTTAACAGTAAAAAAACAATGAAATTTGCTAATTTCAGATTAACTATTTTCAAAAGTGGATGACCTTTTCTATTTTAAATTTAACTGCATGGCTTTAACGACAGCCTCACCCAAACCAGCAGGAGAGCTTGCCACCACGCAACCTGCATTTTCTAAAGCGGCAATTTTATCTTCTGCACGACCACTGCCGCCAGAGATAATGGCACCTGCATGCCCCATGCGTTTACCTGCTGGCGCTGTTAAACCCGCAATGTAAGCGGCAACTGGTTTGGTGACGTAGTGCTTAATAAAGTCAGCCGCCGCTTCTTCATCATTACCGCCAATTTCGCCCACCATAATAATTGCCTCGGTTTCAGGGTCTGCTTCAAACAAAGTGAGGCATTCAATAAAATTTAAACCTTTGATTGGGTCACCACCAATACCTACACAAGTCGTTTGACCCAAGCCGAGCGCAGTAGTTTGATGTACTGCCTCATAAGTTAGCGTGCCAGAACGCGAAACCACGCCCACCTTGCCGCGCAGGTGAATACTGCCAGGCATAATGCCGATTTTGCATTCATCTGGCGTGATTATGCCAGGGCAATTAGGGCCAATTAATTTAGCCCCGTTGGCTTTTAACGCCGCTTTGACGTTGAGCATATCTAAAACTGGAATACCTTCGGTGATGCACACAATTAGCTCAATCCCCGCGTCAGCGGCTTCTAAAATAGAATCTGCTGCAAATGGCGGCGGTACATAAATCACACTGGCATTGGCTTGCGTTTCGCGCACCGCTTCGCGCATGGTATTAAATACGGGCAAGTTAAGATGCAGCTGGCCGCCTTTGCCAGGCGTAACACCGCCCACCATTTTAGTGCCGTAAGCTAGCGCCTGTTCGGAGTGGAATGTACCTTGTTTGCCAGTAAAGCCTTGGCACAAAACTTTTGTATTTTTGTTTACTAATATGCTCATAATTTTAAATTCTATTTTTTAGCCACAGAGGGCACAGAGAACACAGAGAAAAACCAATTTGATTTTTTGTAAATTTATGGCTATTAACTATGCTTGTAACTGGTTTTATTTTATTAAAACTTAAAACCATGGTTTTTAGGTTTTCTCTGTGAACTCTGTGTCCTCTGTGGCAAATGTATAAAAAAAACTAATCGACACTCATCACTGCTTGTTTAGCAGCATCAGTTAGATTCTCAGCCGAGATAATATTCAGGCCGCTCTCGCGTAACATTTGCTTACCCAAATCAACGTTTGTACCTTCTAAACGCACTACAACGGGGATGAGCATGCCCACTTCTTTTACGGCTGCGATAATGCCTGTAGCAATAATATCGCAGCGCATAATGCCGCCAAAAATATTGACTAAAATCGCCTTAACGTTACCATCAGCCAGAATAATCTTAAACGCTTTGGTGACTGTTTCTGCCGATGCGCCGCCGCCTACATCTAAAAAGTTGGCGGGCATGCCGCCATGCAATTTAATCAAATCCATGGTCGCCATCGCCAAACCCGCACCATTGACCATGCAGCCAATATTGCCGTTTAGTGCAATATAATTAAGCCCAGCTTCATGTGCCACCGCCTCTTTCGCGTCCTCTTGCGACCAATCGCGTTGTGCGCTTAAGTCTTTTTGGCGATACAAGGCATTGTCATCCACACTCATTTTGCAATCCAGCGCAACCAATTTGCCGTCAGCCGTGACAATTAATGGGTTGATTTCCAGCAGGCTCAAATCGTTTTCTTTAAATAGCTTGTATAAGCCTTTTAGCAACTTGCTAAACGCGGCAATTTGCTCACTACTTAACCCTAATTTGAAGGCTAAATTACGCGCTTGAAAATCCACCAAACCATTGAGTGGGTCGCACACTTCTTGCAAAATTTGTTCAGGATGATTGGCGGCAATCTCTTCAATATCCATACCGCCAGCCGATGATGCCACGACTACTACGCGCTCTAAACTTCTATCTACCAGCATCGACAAATATAACTCGCGTGCGATTGGTAACGTTTCTTCAATCAGCACTTGGCTCACCATTTGACCATCAGGCGCGTTTTGGTAAGTAATTAATTGTTTGCCTAATAACACTGCTGCAGTTTCTACTACTTCTGCAACAGATTTAACCAACTTAACGCCGCCCGCTTTGCCACGTCCGCCCGCATGAATTTGTGCTTTTATCACCCATGCATTTGAATCGATTTTTTCGGCTGCATTGCGCGCAGTTTCAGGTGAGTTTGCGACTATGCCATTTGGCGTTGGCAGACCATAGAGTTGTAACAAAGATTTGGCTTGATATTCGTGTAAATTCATTTTAAAGTAATTTTTTATAGGTTTTAATTTTAACTGACATTTTCGCGCAAAAACGCGCCAGATGCTAGCAAAAAAGCCGTATCCAATCTAACCAGTAATGAGGAAAATAAAATGACACAAGCGTCACTTACTTTACGCGAAGTAACAGGCATGGGTTTTGGCCATGCTAGCTTAAAAGATTCTGCCTTGATTATGGTGGATTGCCAGAATACGTATCGCCATGGCGTGATGCAATTAACCAATGTAGAGCCTGCGATTGTAGAGGCGCAAAAGTTGTTAACGATGGCACGCGATTTAAAAATACCAGTCATTCATATTCAGCACGATGCAGGCGTGGGTACGCCGTATGATATTACCGCTGATATTGGCGCCATTTCAGCAGAAGTCGCCCCCCAAAATGGTGAGCCAGTCGTGGTTAAAAATTACCCTAACGCGTTTTGGCATACCAATTTAGAAGCACAGTTAAAAGCATTAGGCGTTGAAAATGTAGTACTGGCTGGTTTTATGACCCACGTTTGTATTAATTCCACTGCGCGTGGTGCATTTAATTTAGGCTTTAAGCCCACAATTATAGCCAGTGCCTGCGCAACCCGTAGCTTGCTTGGTCCAAAAGGTAAAGTGATTGAAGCGCAAATGATGCACGACAGCGCGTTGGCTGCGGTACGGGATTTATTTGGTGTGGTACTGGATGATGTGGCGAGTTTAAAAGCTTAATTTGACAATAGTATAATAAAGGTATAATTTATATACTGTGATTAATTTTGAATTTGATGAAGCAAAAAGTAGAGCAAACTTCATTAAGCATGGCATTGACTTTAATGATGCTCAGCAAATGTGGAACGATTCAGGATTATTGGAGATTCCTGCTAAAACAGAAGATGAGCAGCGATTTTTAATAATAGGGATGATTAATGAAAAACATTGGTCGGCAGTTATTACCTATCGCGGTGCAAATATTCGGCTTATTTCTGTTCGTCGCTCGCGCATTGAGGAGGTTGCATTTTATGAAAGCTAAAGATTTTGAACAACAGTTTGATGAAAATGTCGATATAACAGATCTGCTAAATATATCTAAGGCCAAGCGTGTCTTGCAAGAACAAAAACGCGTTAATGTGGATTTTCCAACTTGGATGATTGAGTCACTAGACCGTGAGGCAGGCAAGCTAGGCGTAACGCGCCAGTCAATCATTAAAGTTTGGCTTGCTGAACGTTTAGAAAAAAAAGCTCAAAACATTTAATTAATGAAACCTGACTGACTAAAGGCTGTTTAGTTTGAATCTGCACAGCCTATCTTTGTTACTCGCTATAAATCCTGCTCCCACGCATTACCATATACTTTACCGCTGCGCGATAAGATAAACATTTGGTACATGCTGGTGATCCACATAAAGGTAGAAGCAACGCTGTAGCCGATGCCGCCAATAATAGTAAACCAGGCAAAACCAGGCGTTAACTTAGTTAGCCACCATGACAAAATATCGATAATTAAAAATGCAAATGGGAAAGCAATGGCGATTATTTTTAATTTTTTCGGCACGCCTACTGCAAAACTAAAAATAAAGCCGATAAAGAAAAAGATAAAGCTAATGCCAAATAAATGGATATGTGAAACGCGCGTTAAGCCTTGAATGGTCGCCCCTTCGCCAGTTGCCGCTACTTTTTGCACTTCTTCAAAGTTTTTAAAATTAGGAATATTGGGAATCGCGCTATGGCAAACCACACAGTGCTGCGCAAATACGCCTTTAAAATGCGCATCCCAATCGTCTTTTGGTGCGCCTTTTCTCACCCATTGAATAATGTCTGCGCGTACTTGGTCGGGCGCATTGGCTTTCATCGAGCCGTTTAGTTTGCTTTCTAATAAGCTATGGGTACGGTCGCCATAATAGCTGTACACAATATCGTTTTTGGATAAACCAATTTTGCCATCGGCCATGCCGTGGGTGAGCATAATCTGCAAGCCAGCCATCAGCAAGCCCACACCAACCACCAATAAATAGCCTGCAAACAAGGCTTTAATCGGGGCAGGCATATTCGGCAAGTTAAGCCATGCTAAGTTTTCAGGAATCGGTTTCATGACAAATCATTCAAATAAAGAGATTAAAATTATTATAGGGTAGATGTGGAATGTACACTAGCGCGGCGACTTAAATTGCTTATAAAAGCATAGGCTGGAATTGAAAATTGAACTGATATAATAGGCATTATTTAAGCAATTCGGAATTTTTTATGCGTTTAGTTGTTCAAGGCCGCGCTACTACTGTGGCGCATCTTACTCATATTCACCGCTTAATCGGCGGTAGCACACAATTTATGCAAGTGGGTGAATTTAGTTATTACTTACCCACGCAAACGCATGATGTGGAAGTGGTTAAAGCGTTTTGTGCAGAACAGAAAATTGATTGCGCGCTAGTGCCTGATGCCCAACGTTTAAGCCATTTTGGGCTATGTGTGATGGATATGGATTCCACTTTAATCAGCATAGAATGTATTGATGAAATTGCTGACTTAATGGGTTTAAAAGCACAAATTTCGGCGATTACCGAAAGTGCCATGCGTGGCGAATTGGATTTTGCGGCAAGCTTAAAACAGCGTGTTGCCTTGTTAAAAGGCTTGCCAGAATCCGCATTGCAGCGGGTGATTGATGAACGCTTAAAATTAAACCCAGGTGCACACGAATGGATAGCGGCCTGTAAAGTCAACAATATTAAAACCATGGTGGTTTCAGGCGGCTTTACGTTTTTTGCTAATCATGTACAACAATTACTGGGTTTGGATTATGCCGTATCAAACACGTTAGAAATACTTAACGGTGAATTAACAGGTAAAATTTTAGGCAATATTGTAGATGCTGAGCGCAAAGCGCAAGAGTTAATAAAATTACGTGACAAATTAGGCTTAAAACCCGACCAAACCATTGCCATTGGTGATGGCGCCAATGATTTAAAAATGATGAAGGTTGCAACCGTTGGAGTGGCCTATCACGCCAAGCCAGTAGTGCAAGCGCAAGCCACTTATGCGCTTAATTTCAACGGCTTAGATGCGATTGCAGGATTATTTACAGCTTAATTTAATAGCGCTAATTCTGCTTCGCTAAAGCCTGCTTGTCGCCTTGCTTCCATGTTAAATGGTGGTCGCAGTTTGGGGGCATCATATTGATTTCTGAGTACTTCAAAGGTGTTAATTGGTTCTAAATTGCGTTGTTTACAAAGCCAATTAAACCAAATGTTACCGATCGCCACGTGACCAATTTCATCGCGCAAAATAATGGTCAAGATTTCGCCCATTTCTAAGTCGCCAATTTGCACAAATTTATTGTGTAATTGTGGCGATGCGTCTAAACCGCGCGCCTCCATTGTGCGCGGCACTAATGCCATTCTGGCTAATACGTCATTTTTGGTTCTGTCTACCATTTCCCACAAACTATTATGGCCAGCAAAACTACCGTACTCAAAGCCCAATGTGTGCAAATGCGCATTTAAAAGTGAGAAATGATAGGCTTCTTCAGCAGCGACTTTTAACCAGTCGCGATAGTAATTCTCTGGCATATCGGCAAAACGCCAAACGGCGTCTAGCGCCAAATTAACTGCGTTAAATTCAATGTGGGCCAGCGCGTGAATCAATGCGGCGCGGCCGTCAATTGTGCGCATCGAGCGTTTGGGTAATTCTAATGGATTCACTAATTTTGGTCTAAGCGGGCGACCGGGAATAATGGCGTCAGGAGTTAACGCTATTTTTGTATCAATAATTAAATGCGGATTCTTGTCTGTGACTATGCGTCCCAAAGCCAAAACACCTGCCGCTTTGATTGATGCGTCCGATTCGCAAAGCCAATCTAGTGCAGCTTTGCGACATTCTATATTGCGCACTAACATTAACTTAATGCTACAAATTACTTAATTTCTATAAAGTCTAATTCACCCGCCGTCATATCTGGCACCATTAAAAATTGTCCATCAGCCGTTAAAGCAATATCGGCAGCGGCTTTGTAGCCCTCTTTGATGACGCGGGATTTGCCAGCGACTAATTCATACACTTTGCCAGCTTTCCAATCGCTGATGATGATTTTACCTGCTTTGGTTTTTACCATGCCATCACCGCCGCCAAAGCCTGTGCCAATTTTGGTGGTGGCGCCTGTGCTTAGATTCACGCGATATAAAATACCTGATTCAAAATCCACTGATAATAAGTTGTTACGGCCTTCAAATAGCAAACCATTGGGCGCTAAAATATCAGGATTTTTGCTATCAGCAACAACTGTAATTGGCGAGCCACCTTTGGCAATTTTATAAATTTGACCGCCTGATTTTAAATCACCGCTGTCACTCACGTATAAATTGCCCAAATTATCGGCTTCTATGTCGTTCAGAAAAACAGGCGTGCCAGGAAAAGCCATCTGTGCGCCATATACTTGCCAAGTGCCATCTTTATTCACTTCTAAAACACGGTTTTTATCGGCAACATATAATTTATCGCCAATCATCGCTAGCCCTTTTGGGTCATCCATACCTTTCGCAAAAATCGTGACATTGCCTTTTTTATCCACTTTGCTGATTTGGCCGTCGCCATCTTTGCCAAACTCCACAATTTCAGAAATATAAATGCTGCCATCTTTTCCTTGCACCACTGATTCAGGTGTTTTTAGACCTGTGATTTTTGTGGGTAATTCTGATTTTGCATAAACAGATGTGGTGTGTATTAAAGCTAAAACCAGTAGTATTTTTTTCATTTAAATCGGCCTTGTATGAGAGATGAGTATCAGAATGTGATGAGATTAGAAGTAAATTTTTGGTACTGGTAAATCATCAAGCGCGGCGCAAAGCGCCTTGGAATCGTTATCAATCGTTGTGTTTTGCTTGGATTGATGTAATGCATTCAAGAATGTTTGGTCGGTTTGTAGTTTCTCAATGACTTTTTCCACTGCCTTAGTGTAGGCTTTTTCCATATAAAAATCAGGTTGAATCATTAAATCACCACTTTGCTGAGCCTGTTGTTTGATGGTTAAGATAGGCGCATTGACATCGGGTAAAGGCGTGCTATTAATAAAAACTTTTGCAGTAATCTCGCTGTAAAACACGCGAAATTGAGCGTTGTAAAACATGCGTGGTTCTAACTGCAAAACGATATTTGCATCATCTACGTTGTCGCATACCTGTGCGTTTGCAAAGTGTTTTTGTACCACATTCAGGCTCGCTTTTTCTGCCATTGGGCCTTTTAAATGCCACACATCTCTAAAATAATGCATCAGGCGAACGGGGTGATGATAGTGAGTTTTAGCAATATGAATAGCAACATTAGAAGAAGCTAAATCTGGTGTGGTTTGAGCCCATAGAATGTGGCTGTAGAAACTACAACTTAACACTATAAAATACTGAAATAATCGATGCTTAGTCATAATTTATTTTAACAGATAGACTTTGTTTAATTGTAAGGTTTGATACGGAGAAATCTTTATTTGGTTTGATAACTGATGCGGTAAATATAGCCTGCGCGGTCATCAGAAACATAAAGCGCGCCATCTGCGCCAACAATCACATCAGTTGGTCGTCCCCAAACACCATTTTCAGATAACCAGCCTGTTGCAAAATCACGGATTTCTGCTGGCTTATCGCCATTGAATTTTACGCGCACCAATTTGTAGCCACTCGGATTTTGTCGATTCCAGGAGCCATGTAAAGCCACAATTGCATCATTTTTATATTCGGCAGGCCAATTGGTTTTGTCTAAAAAGCTAATGCCAATCGGTGTGGAATGCGAAATAAATGTAATGGCAGGCGGAGTGGCGGTTTGGCAAAAACCATTAGCACCCAAAAAATTTGGGTCTTGTATCATGGTTAAGTCAGCTGGGTTGGCCCAGCAGTAAGGCCAACCGTAATGTTTTCCTGCTTCAATTTTATTCAAATGTTCAGGCGGAATTTCATCATTCACCTTGCCATTTTTAGTGCTAGAGCGCATATCAGAGCCATTGTTTGTGGCAAACATAGCGCCTGTTTTTGGGTGCCATGCAAAACCTTGGCTATTGCGTAAACCCTTTGCCCAAGTGGGGTCTGGCGCGTGTCTGCCCAATGTTACCAAGTTGCCAGCAGGTTTGCCTTCAAGTGTATAGCGCTGGATGGTGGCGCGGGTAGGGTCCTCTTCAACACACACATTGCAGCTAGAGCCAATATTGGTATAAAGATGATTATCTGGACCCAGTTTAATGGTTTTAAGCGTGTGGTGACCAAAAGCCAGATTGCTGATAAATGGTTGCGGCGCAGACCAAATGCCATTTTTTTGCGTTAATTTAACAACAGAGTCTTCATTTGCAATCAGCAAAAAATCATTTACAAAAACTAAGCTGTTGGGTGCGTTTAGGTTTTTCGCAATCACCACAGGAGTTTCTGCTACACCATCTTTATCGGCATCAGGCAGCATTAATACTTGATTCGATTTGGCTGAGGCAACATATAAACGGCCTGCTTTATCAATAGTCATCATGCGTGGCAGGCCATAATTTTCGGCTAAGCTTGCAAATATGGTTACTTCAAAACCAGGTGCCAGTTTAAGTGCGATTTGGTTTGGTGGCGCAACAGATTCTGCGCCGTAAGCGCAGCCAATATTGACTAAATGGCATAAGCCAAATGATAAATATAAACCAAGCTGATTAAGAAAAGCACTAAGCATAAGAATAGAATTTCATGATTTTTTGAGTGTTAAGTCAGTACATCTGACCAAATATTGGTAGCCCATGCACTTGCATATTGGCCTTCCAATTCAGAGGGATGCATTGATACACCACCACCCTCAGCAGACACCATTATTTTCTTTGTAGCATCGTAACGATACACATTGGCGACGTGCATCGCTTGTTTATTGTCTACATAACTATAACAAGTGTTGGCGAAAACAGGGTTTGGGTCAGGTATGCGATGTTGCATTAGTTCGACAATAGCGCTTGCGCAAACTCGCGCTTGGCTGGTTGCCATGTGCGCCGATTTTGGCAGGGCAGCCGAAACCGAATCGCCAATCACGTGAATATTGGGCGCTAACTTGGATTCATACGTCAAAAAATCGACTTCGCACCAGCGTTTATCAATATTATTTAAACCTGCCATTTGCGCTGGCTTGCCTGCGCGTTGCGGTGGAATAATATTCAGCACATTGGCAGACACTGTTTCAAAATCTGTTTTAACCGTTTTGCTTTTATTATCCACTTCCAGCACAACGTTGTTAGGTCGGTAATCAATAATGCCTGCATACATCTCACTGAAAACTTTGGTGAATAAACCTTTTTTTGAGGTGATTTCTGGGTTGGCATCCAACACGATCACTTTGCTTTTAGGTTTATATTGTTTGAAATAACTCGCCACTTGGCAGGCGCGCTCATAAGGGCCTGGCGGGCAGCGGTAGGGCGCTTTGGGCACATTCATCACAAATACACCGCCATCAATCATGCTTTCTAATTGTGAACGCAAATTCACCGTTTGCCAGCCTGCTTTCCATGCGTGTGGAATGGCTTGCTGTGCTTCAGCCGATTGCAAATTGGGCAGCGAATCGTAAATCAAATCAATACCAGGCGCAATAATTAAGCGGTCATAACTGATTTCGCCGCGTTTCATACTAACTTTTTTATTGAGGGCATCAATTTCTGTCACCTCATCATTAACCCATTCCACACCGTGATTTTTTTTGACTAAATCGTAACCAAAAGTGAGGTCGTTAATCGATTTGCTGCCACCAAGTACCAAATTGCTGAGCGGGCATGACACAAACTGGCTAGATTTTTCAATCACCACGACATCAATGCTATTTGCGCTCCACATGCGAATATATTTGGCCGCCGTTGTGCCAGCATAGCCGCCACCAATTACGACCACGCGACCTAGTGTAGGTTTTTTTTCGCGCGTTACACAGCCGCTGATTAACGGAAAGCTAGATAGTAATAAGCTTGTGGCGCCAGCCGCTTTAATAAAGTCACGACGGCTATTATTCATAATGTAGTTGTTTTTAGATTTAATCATGATTAACGCCTAGTGATTGTGGTTTAGGGCTAATTGCGGGTATTGGTTTTTGTGCGGAGAAATAGTCGGCTAATTGATTAATTTCTTCAACTTGCAAACCTTTTGCATGGCGGTGCATGACGGTCGCAGTCCTTTCACCATTTCTAAAAGCCAACATCTGCGCAACAAAATAATTTTTGTTTATACCAGCAAGCACGGCATTATTATTGATGTTGCACTGTACGGCATTACCATTGCTGCCATGACAAGCAGCACACGATGCTGCAAGGGTGCGAATGTGGGTATTGGACGTTGATAAAACAATATCCTCAGCTGCAAGGCCTTTTGTGGCAAAGCTAGCTGAGGATATTAAAATAAAGCAGGCAATCAATTGTTTATGCATTTTTAGTGTTAATTCATTTGATAAAGCACCATTCTAAACAATTTGCGCTAATGATGTTGTGACTTGCATCACTGTACAACATCACAACTTTTACAGTCATTTAGAAGCATTTTTCATCTTGGCAACCGTCATCTTTAACGCCTAATGAAGTTAACAATTTCACCATATCAGCGCCACGTTCGCCTTCGTCTTTCATTACACGAATAATAGAGATGTCGGCTTTCATTTTTTTATTGATGTCAGCACCTTTTTCGGCAAGATATTTAACAACGCTTTCGTGATTATCAAAAGCCGCTAAATGGAATGCAGTCATTTTAGTAACAGGATGCACGTAGTTAAGATCGGCACCTTTTTCGGTTAAATATTTAACCATTTCAAGCTGACCTTTGGTCGACGCCATTTGAACCGGTGACCAAGCAAAGAATTTTTCATTGACTACTTTTGCATCTTTTGCAACGAATTGTTTGACGACTTTAATATCACCTTTGCCAATTGCATCGGTAAATTCTACAGACTCATCATCTGTCATTGCAAATGCGTGCATTGATAAACTTAAAGCCAAAACTGTAAAAAGTGCTTTTAATAATTTCATTCTAGTTTTCTCCAACTTTATAATTTTAAGGCGCTTAAATTTAGGCAAAATGCCAACTTAAGCAATTGTTTTTCTTGCATTACGAAACATTCGCATCCAAGGCGCATCTTCTAACCATTCATCAGGATACCACGAATGCTGTACAGAGCGGTATACCCTTTCAGGATGTGGCATCATAATACTAAATCGGCCGTCGCTGGTAGTAAAACCTGTCAATCCTTGCGCTGAACCGTTTGGATTAAACGGGTATACTTCCGTTGGCGTTGACGCATTGTCGATAAACCGAATTGTTGCCAATTTTTTATCTAACAATTGATGGACAGCGTTTGCGTCAGAAAATTCCGCAAACCCTTCGCCATGCGCAACGGCAATCGGCATGCGGCTGCCAGCCATACCGCTAAAAAAGAGTGAGGGTGACTCTAATACTTCTACCATGGCTACACGTGCTTCAAATTGCTCTGATTTGTTTTTAACAAAATGTGGCCAAAGTTCGCTACCAGGAATAATGCTGTGTAAGTTACTCATCATTTGGCAGCCGTTACATACGCCCAACGCAAACGAATCGCTGCGGCTAAAAAACGCACTGAACTCATCATTGGCACGGCTATTAAATAAAATGGATTTCGCCCAGCCTTCGCCTGCACCCAATACATCGCCATAACTAAAACCGCCGCACGCAACCAAACCTGCGAAATCTTTTAAGCTAACACGACCGCTAATTACATCGCTCATATGCACATCTACGCTGGCAAAGCCTGCGCGGTCAAAAGCGGCGGCCATTTCTACTTGGCCATTCACGCCTTGTTCGCGCAGAATCGCCATTTTAGGACGCGCGCCAGTATTGATATAAGGCGCGACACTAGATTTAATACCTAGATTTTCATTGATATCGAAGGTTAAGTGCGCGTGCAAACCAGCGTCTGCTTCGTTTAAAATGCGGTCATATTCTTGTTGCGCACACACGGGATTATCGCGCAGGCTTTGCATGTGATAAGTGGTTTCTGACCACATGCGATGCAGATTCACGCGACTATCAGCAAAAACTGTTTCACCATTTTGCATAATATGAATTTGGTTTTGAGTATTCACAGAGCCGATAACATGCATACTTAACCCTTTAAAATGGGTTAAAACTGCATCAACTTCGGATGCGCGCACTTGAATCACCGCACCTAATTCTTCATTAAATAGAGCGCTGACTACATCACCTTTCAAGCTGGAGATATCAATCTCTAAGCCGCAATGGCCTGCAAATGCCATTTCGGTTAAGGTGGTCAATAAGCCGCCATCGCTTCTATCGTGATAAGCCAATAATCGGCTGTCCGCATTCAATTGTTGAATGCCTGCAAAGAATGTTTTTAGCTGTTCGGGGTTATCCACATCTGGCGCAGTGTCACCAAGTTGATTGTAAACTTGCGCCAAACTGCTGCCGCCCATCCGATTTTTGCCATTACCTAAATCAACTAAAATCAATTTGGTTTCGCCAAATTTATCTTCCGTTCTTAATTGCGGCGTTAAAGCTTTACGTGCGTCTGTTGTATTGGCAAAAGCCGTTACCACTAATGAAATAGGCGAAGTCACGGCTTTTTTGGTGTCGTTATCTTCCCATACCGTCTTCATGCTCATCGAATCTTTGCCTACTGGAATGCTAATGCCAAGTGCTGGGCACAATTCCATACCAACCGCTTTAACGGTTGCAAATAGCGCCGCATCTTCACCCGCATGGCCTGCAGGCGCCATCCAGTTAGCCGATAATTTCAGATTGCCAATGTTGTTAATTTTTGCGGCAGCGATATTTGTAATTGCTTCACCAATCGCCATGCGCCCAGAGGCAGGCGCATCAATTAACGCAATCGGCGCGCGTTCGCCAATCGCAAAAGCTTCGCCAGCATTGGTTTGGTAGCCCGCCAATGTGACGGCTACATCGCTTACTGGAATTTGCCAAGGGCCCACAAATTGGTCGCGCGCGATTAAGCCTGTTACTGTGCGGTCGCCAATCGTAATCAGAAAAGTTTTATCAGCCACGCCAGGCAATCTTAATACGCGGCTAACTGCTTCTTTGATGTCAATTTTTCGGGTCAAAAATGGGGTTAAGTTTTTGCTCGCGCTTTTCACATCACGCGTCATTTTGGGTGGTTTGCCCAGTAAAACGCTTAAATCCATATCCACAGGTTTGTTGTCAAAATGATTGTCAGCTACTGTTAAGTGACGTTCTTCTGTCGCATAGCCAACTATCGCAAATGGACAGCGCTCGCGTTCGCATAAAGCCTTAAATAATGGCAAATCTTTTTGCAAAACTGCCATCACATAACGCTCTTGCGATTCGTTGCTCCATAGTTCGCGCGGCGACATACCACGCTCTTCATTATGCACATCGCGCAATTGAAAAACGGCACCCACTTTGGCATCGTTGACTAGCTCAGGGAAAGCGTTGGAAATACCGCCAGCGCCTACGTCATGAATACTTAAAATCGGATTTTGCTCGCCTAATTGCCAGCAACGATCAATCACTTCTTGCGCACGACGTTGCAACTCTGGATTGCCGCGTTGCACAGAATCAAAGTCTAAGTTTTCAGTATTGCTACCCGTGTCCATACTAGATGCCGCGCCACCGCCCAAGCCGATTAACATGGCTGGGCCGCCTAATTGAATCAGCGCCGCACCTGCAGGAATCGCATTTTTATGCGAATGATCCGCTGAAATATTACCTACGCCACCAGCTAGCATAATTGGCTTATGATAGCCGCGCACTTCATCTTCCACTTCTAATTCAAAAGTGCGGAAATAACCTGCAATATTAGGGCGACCAAACTCATTGTTATAAGCTGCGCCGCCGAGTGGACCGTCTGTCATAATTTGCAATGGGGTAGCAATACGGCCAGGTTTGCCGTATGACTCCCCTTCACCCGCTTGCGGGTGAAAAGTGGGGTGGGGGGAGTAATAACGCTCCCAGGGCTGATTAAAATCAGGAATGTTTAAATTGGAGACTGAAAAACCGGTCAGTCCTGCTTTTGGTTTTGAGCCAATGCCCGTCGCACCTTCATCGCGAATTTCACCACCAGCACCAGTTGCCGCACCCGCAAAAGGTGAAATCGCAGTAGGGTGGTTATGCGTTTCTACTTTCATCAAGTAGTGCATTTCGTCTTCAGTGAAGTGATATTCTCCGCTTGAGCTTGGATAAAAACGCTGGGTTTTTTGACCAGCTACAATTGATGAGTTATCTGAATACGCCACAACGGTATGACCCGGATTCAATTTATGTGTATTGCGAATCATGCCGAACAAGCTGATATCCTGTGCCTCGCCATCAATTATCCAATCCGCATTAAATATCTTGTGGCGGCAATGTTCTGAGTTTGCCTGCGCGAACATCATCAATTCAACATCAGTCGGATTGCGGCCAATTTTGCCGAAGTTCTCAACTAGATAATCCACTTCATCAGGTGATAGTGCTAAACCCATTTCGTTGTTGGCGTTATTGAGTGCGGTTTTGCCACCCTGCAAAATATCCACTGTATTAAATGGTTTGGGTTCTGCGCTATGAAATAATTGCTGCGCATCGTTTAAGTTTTCCAACACTGTTTCTGTCATGCGGTCATGAATGACGGTTTTAAATGCCGCTTTTTCGGCCGCGCTTAATGGTTTGTTATCAGCGGTTGAAATATAAAAAGCAATACCGCGCTCAATGCGTAATACATTACTTAACCCACAATTAAGGGCAATATCCGTTGCGCGCGACGCCCAAGGCGAAATGGTGCCGATTCGCGGTACCACCAAAAATAATTGTCCTGCGGATTCCTCTGATTGTGCTTGCGGCCCGTAAGTCAAAATTTGTGTAAGTGTTTGCAGCTCTGTTTCTCTAAGCGCTGCGTCACTAAACACAAAGTGGGTAAACTCTGCATAAATATGAGAAATGCTTGGCGCAGAATGCTTTAAGCTGGCGTAAAGCTTATCAAGACGAAATGGAGATAAAGCAGGGCTGCCAGCAAACTTGAAGAAAAATGGGCTTAAAAATGAAGTGCTGGACATGGGCTTTGAGCAATTGCAAGGGTTAAAAAATTAACAATATTTTAACAGAAAGCGATACTGCTATTCTGATTAATTGGTTTAATTTTAATAGCGTTTAACAAACAGACCACCATCAAAATTAATGCATGGAAGCTAATTTTGTGGTGACAATGTTCACCTTTAAATTTTAAAGATGAACATTGAGAAAGATGTGAATGATTTAATTACTACGGGCTAGTTTTGCTGAATTTTTACTAGTTAAGAAGCTGTAAATTAAAAAGCCTAAAGGTACCAAAACCAAGCTGTATGAAATCCAAGCGCCGATGCGGCCTTCTGGGCCCCAATCTTCAGTGGCGGCGTGCCAGTAAGCGTTGTCAATAATGCCTAAGTTGTAAAACTCGATAGACTCTGTGAACTCATGGAAAGCGTAAATCAGTAACTGAATTGAAAACAGCACCATAAATACGGCAGTTACTTGAAAAAATAAACCTAAATTAACACGGTGACCATATTTGCTCCAAGCCCATGCTACGCTTCCTGCCACGATTAAACCTAAAATGCCGCCAATCACTAAATGTGCGCTGTCATTACTTTGCGCGAGTGAGGCAATCATAGTTGCAGCCTCTAAGCCCTCGCGACCAATCATCAGTAATACAAAAGCAAATATCGCCACTTTTGCACCGTTGCCTGGGTTGGCGACGGCTTTATCAATAGCGCCTGTGATTTCACGCTTCATGTGCTTGCCCATTTTTAGCATGTGCACAGTGCAGCTAATCACTAATATGGCTGCGGTCAGCGCTAATGTACCTTCCCAAAACGGTGTTAAACCACCAATACGGGCAAGCACAATACCTAAAATGACACAGCCTAAAACCGCCACGTAACAAGCATTGCGCACAGATGGGATGAGTTTTTGCCCGCCGGTTTTGGTTAAGTAAGCAACTGCAATAGCGATAATTAAGAAAGCTTCTAAGCCTTCTCTGAAGGTAATCATTAACGTTTCGAACATGTCATTTCCTAATGTCGTTTTTCACTTAGTTTAATCTAAATGATAATAGTTCTTGATTGTGACATATTTTTAAACTTATCACCACGCTTGGCATTAAAAAAGCCTACTAGTGCAGGCTTTTTGTTAGATGACTAAAATATGTTTTGTAGCGTAGTTTAACTATTTACCAGTTACGCCAGGCACATCAATTTTGGCTTTTTCTTTCAAGCCCAACATCATTTTTTCAAGTTTACGTTGTTGCAAAGTGCGCTCTAAACCATCTTTTACTTTATCGTAAGTAGGTACTTGTGTTGCGCGAGTATCAATCATTTTAATCACATGCCAGCCAAACTGAGTTTGCACTGGAGCAGATGTGACTTCACCTTTTTTAAGCGTAGTCACCGCTTCGCTAAAAGGTTTAACCATACCAGCAGGAGAGAACCAGCCTAAATCGCCACCTTTTTCTTTTGAACCTGGGTCTAGTGATTTTTCTTTAGCCAGTTTAGCGAAATCACTGCCTTTTTTAACTTGCGCTAATATTTCATTAGCTTCTGTTTCGGTTTTTACCAATATATGGCGCGCATTGTATTCTTTATCGCCCAGCTCTTTTTTATATTGCTCGTAAGCGGCTTTAGTGTCGGCTTCAGTCACTGGATTTTTCTTCATAAAATCAGCTAAAAAGATATTCACTAACAGTTTACGTTGCGTTAACTCTTCATTAATTTTGTAATCAGGTAGTTTATCAATGCCTTGTTTTTGTGCTTCTTGATACGCTAATTCTGAGCCAACTAATTCGTTAATTATCGCATTTTTCATCCCATCATTTGGTTTTTGGCCACGCGCTTGCGCGTCTTTCATAATGTAATCAACCCAAGTTTGTTTGATGGGTTTACCATTGACGGTTGCAACGGTGTCTGCCGCATAGGCAGGGGCAATTGAGAGTGCTGATAGAGTTGCAATTGCAACAAAGATTTGGGTGATTTTCATAAAAATCCTTAAATAATAAAAATATTTAGTGTTATTAGAATGTTAATAAAGCTGGACGTCAAAGTTTTATTTGGGGTCGTCTGGCGAAATTGCAAGTATGCTTATAGCATGAATTTGTTGCGGCATTAAGTCGGTAAGTGCTTGATAAATTAAACGATGACGCATTATCTGCGATTTTTGCGAAAATTGCGAGCTGACGATGGTTAAGTGAAAGTGCCCCCCGCCTGTGTTGCCTGCATGCCCTGCATGCAAGGCGCTGTCATCTCTTAACGCTAAACTAATCGGGTTGAGTTGTGCAAGTCTAGCTTGAATCGTTTCGTTTAAATTCATCACTTATGGTAGCGTTTTTCTAAAAGGTTTGACTACAACGCTTGCATACACGCCTGCGCCTACAAAAGGGTCGGCATTCGCCCAGTTTTTTGCTGTTTCTAAATCGCTAAATTCGGCAACAATTAAACTGCCTGTAAAACCAGCTGGGCCAGGCTCTGTGCTATCAATCGCGGGGATTGGGCCTGCCAGCACCAATCTGCCTTGGTTTTGCAGTTCGGTTAACCGTGCCAAATGCGCAGGGCGATTTTGTAAGCGTTTATCCAAACTATCTGGCGTATCTTCGGCAATTATCACGTACAGCATTATTTGCTTTCTTTGTCGTCAACTGGCTCAATTAAATACTGTTTAAGCAGCAAGGTTTGCGCGATGATAAAAATAAACATGATGCTGGTGACGCCAAATAATTTAAAGTTAACCCATGCATTTTCAGAATAATTAAACGCAACATACAAATTAACAAAGCCCAAAATCACCAAAAATAGTACCCATGCCAGATTCAACTTATCCCAAATAGGTTTAGGCGCATTGAGCATTTTGCCCATCATTTGTTGAATAAAATTCTTTTTAAAAAATAAGTTCGCAATTAATAAAACCGCCGCTAGCAACCAATATAAAACGGTGGGTTTCCACATAATATAAGTTTTGTCGTGCAGTAAAAGCGTTACGCCGCCCAGCACGCTGATGATTGCGCCATTTACCAGCAACATTTTCTCAACCTTGCCATGGCGAATTTTGGCGTAAATAATCAGCGCGATGGTTGCGCCAATTGCAATCGCGGTAGCCGTAAAAATATCATAAAGCTTGAAGCCGATAAAAAATAAAATAACGGGAATTAAATCAAAGAAAAATTTCATGCATTCTTTCAAAGTGTCGGTTAGCTTAATAAAAGCTTAACTATCTGTAAAGTTGGTATTTTGCTATGATTTACGCTTGTTTGCAAAACATTCGATTACCGAAAAATCATTTATGGCTGCACAGATAGATTTACATTGCCATTCCACTATTTCAGATGGCTTATTAGCTCCGCAAGATATTGTTGCTTTGGCCGCAAAAAGTGGCATTAAGGTGATGGCGTTGACGGATCATGACGATATTACTGGCTTGCATATTGCGCGCAATGCGGCGCTTGAACACGGCATTCATTTTGTGAATGGCGTTGAGATTTCAGTGACATGGAAAAAGCGCACTTTGCATATTGTGGGTTTAAAGTTTGATGCTGAAAATGAAGCCTTAAAAAATGCGCTAGCTGCAGTGCGTGTTGGGCGCGATGAACGCGCAGTGCAAATGGCGGAAGGTTTGGCGAAAGTGGGGATTGCAGGCGCGTATGAAGGCGCAAAGGAAATCGCTAAACAAAGCATTTTAACGCGTAGTCATTTCGCGCAGTTTTTAGCTAAAAATGGTCATGCAAAAGATGTTAAGTCTGTTTTCAAAAAGTTCTTAGTTAAAGGTAAACCAGGTTTTGTTGATCATCAATGGATGAGCTTGGAATCAGCAGTGAGCCTGATTGCCAATGCTGGTGGCCAAGCAGTCATCGCGCATCCAGGTCGTTACGATTTAGGCACGATTAATATGATGTTGCTGATGCACGAATTCAGAAGCTACGGCGGCGCAGCGATTGAAGTCGTCACAGGCAGCCACAATCCACCGCAATATCAACAATTTGCCAAAGTGGCGCATCGCTTTAGTTTAAAAGCGTCTTTGGGTTCTGATTATCATGGGCCAGGATTATCATATATGGCAATGGGTTGTGTGCCCGATTTGCCCATTGGTTGTGATCCCGTGTGGGCAGACTGGCCAGAAGCGCAATATTTAAACTAATTATAAAAAATGGCACAGTATTTTGTGATAAACGCCGATAATCCGCAGCCTCGTTTAATCAAACATGCAGTGGAAATTTTGCGTGATGGCGGCGTGATTGCTTACCCGACTGATTCGAGCTATGCGCTGGGTTGCATGATGGGGTTTAAGGATGCGCAAGATAGAATTCGCCAAATTCGCGGCTTGGGCGATGACCATTTATTTACGCTGATTTGCCGCAATTTAAGTGAATTAAGCGTGTATGCGCAGGTGGATAATAGTCAATTTCGGCTGCTAAAAGCGAATACGCCCGCCGCTTATACGTTTATTTTAAAAGCCACGCGTGAGGTGCCACGCCGTTTGCAGCACGCTAAACGCAGCGCAGTCGGCATTCGCGTACCCAATCATTTGGTGGTGCAAGCCTTGTTAGATGAGCTGGCTGAACCCATGTTAAGCATGACCTTGCAGTTGCCAGATGATGACGAGCCGTTGAACGAAGCATGGGAAATTCGTGATCGTTTAGAGCATCAAGTGGATTTGGTGATTGATTCGGCAGTGAGTTTTGCAGGATTAACGACCGTGGTGGATTTAACCAATGCCGAACCTGCTTTGATTAGGCAAGGTGTGGCAGATGCAGCACCATTTGGCTTGTAAGATAATGGAAAAGTTAACACTAAAAATTACCCAATAATTGAATACAAATTTAGCTGAAATCTAAGCTTAGTTGAAATTTAAACACAGAAAGAAATATGGATTTTTTTAATCTTTTAAGTGCGTTGCAATCACTCACTACTGTTCAACGCATTGCGGTGACAGCAATTCCGATGATTTTGGCCATTACCGTGCACGAAGCCGCGCACGGCTACGCGGCGCGCCATTTTGGCGATATGACCGCACATAACCTAGGCCGCATTTCGCTTAACCCCATTCGCCATATCGATTTAGTCGGCACAGTGATTGTACCCAGCATCACCATGCTGGTCGGCGGTATTTTCTTCGGCTGGGCGAAACCGGTGCCAGTTAATTTTATGAAGCTGCGCCATCCCAAGCGCGATATGTTGTGGGTGGCCGCCGCTGGCCCAGGCGCCAATTTAGCGATGGCGATTTTATGGGCAATCGCCATGCAGTTTGCGCGCTTTTTGCCAGAATACGCCGCCGTGCCATTTGCGTTGATGGGCGTGGCGGGCATATTAACCAATACCATTTTAATGGTGCTTAACCTACTGCCATTGCCGCCGCTGGATGGCGGACGCATCGCCGTGAGTTTGTTGCCGAATAATTTAGCAATTAAATACGCACAAATCGAGCGCTACGGTTTTATTATTTTGATTCTGCTGTTGATCACGCATATTCTTGATAAAATTATGTGGCCGTTTGTGATGTTAACTTTACAATCTATTTCAGCGGTATTTTTCTAGTTTTAAGATAATTATAATAAGTCATTCACAGGGTTAACTATGGCGTTAGAACGCGTTTTGTCAGGCATGCGGCCTACGGGGAATTTACATTTAGGTCATTACAATGGCGTACTGAAAAATTGGATTAAGCTGCAACACGAGCACGAATGCCTGTTTTTTGTCGCCGATTGGCACGCGCTAACCACCCACTACGATACGCCAGAAATTATTGAAGAGTCTGTTTGGGAAATGGTGATTGATTGGCTGGCAGCAGGTGTAGACCCTGCCAACGCGACTATTTTCATTCAATCGCGCGTGCCAGAGCATGCCGAATTGCATACATTATTAAGCATGATTACGCCCTTAAGTTGGTTAGAACGCGTACCAACTTATAAAGACCAGCAAGAAAAATTAGCCAGCAAAGACTTATCCACCTACGGGTTTTTAGGCTACCCGTTGTTGCAAAGCGCGGATATTCTGATTTACAAAGCAACGCAAGTGCCAGTGGGTGAAGACCAAATCCCGCACATTGAATTCACCCGCGAAATCGCGCGCCGCTTTAACCATATCTATGGCAAAGAAACCGGTTTTGAAGAAAAAGCCAAAGCGGCCATTAAAAAACTAGGCAGCAAAAAAGGCGCCTTATATGAAGAAATGCGTAGCGCATATCAGCAAGCGGGTGATGAAGATGCTTTGGAATCCGCGCGCGCCTTGATTGAAGAGCAACAAGGTATGAGCATGGGCGATAAAGAACGTTTGCTGGGTTACCTTGAAGGCGGCGGCAAAATGATTTTGATTGAGCCTGATTACAAACTGACGCCAGCTTCCAAAATGCCAGGTTTAGATGGCCAAAAAATGTCTAAATCGTACAACAATACGATTTCGTTGCGCGAAGACAAAGACGTTATCTCCAAAAAAATCAAAACCATGCCGACTGATCCTGCGCGCATTCGCCGCACCGATCCAGGCGACCCTGCCAAATGTCCTGTATGGCAATTGCACGAAATCTATTCAGATAAGTCCACCCAAGATTGGGTACAAAACGGCTGCAAAACCGCTTCAATTGGCTGTATTGAATGCAAAGGGCCTGTGATTGAAGGCGTATTAAAAGAACTGCAACCCATTCAAGAACGCGCGGCGCAATACGCCGAAGATCCAACCTTGGTTAAAAATATCGTGGCAGAAGGCTGTGAAAAAGCGCGTAAATTGGCAAGAGAAACCATGCGCGATGTAAGGGATGCGATGGGTTTGAATTACAGTTAAATAAAAGCCTCAAATTGCTAACACACACATGTAAAAGTTGTTTTAATGCCTTTTCTGAGGCAGATAAGGCTTGGGACAAGGCTGTCGAGTTTGGTCTTTGTCCGAGTTGCGGGAAAAAACTTCAAGATTTTCATGTAGCAGAAGTGGATGCTAGGTTAATTCGTAAGACAAAAAAAGAGGCTGAACAGCAAGCCGCTGATACACGTTTGGATGAAGCAAGGAAATTACAAATAGGGCTATACATATTTTGTTTATTATTTCTTTTAATAATTATATTTTCTGGAGATTCTTCATTTTTTGAAGGGCATGATAGAGGCAAAGGTAAAATTATTATAGGTGGGATAGTGGGCTTAGTAATTGCAGTGAATTTTGTTTTGAAACAAATAAACAAGAAGTAGAGAGCAAGTAGGGCATTTGTTATTAGTATGAAAGTTTAACAGGGGAATAATGAATCATTGGATAGCACTTGCCATCGCAATCGTCGCAGAAGTCATCGCCACAACTGCACTAAAAGCTTCTAACGAATTTACGCGGCTTGTGCCATCTATCATTGTTGTGGCTGGTTACGGTACGGCGTTTTACTTTATGGCCATTAGCATGCGAGTATTGCCTGTGGGTATTATGTACGCCATTTGGTCTGGCATGGGCATTGTGTTGGTTTCCATAATCGGCTGGCTAGTTTACAAACAGACATTAGATTTGCCCTCTATGATTGGTATGGGTTTAATTATTGCAGGTGTTATTGTGATTAATCTGTTCTCAAAATCGGTTGGGCATTAAAGGCCAATGCAAACACAACTCACATTAGGTATACGCGTTCACGGTGAAACCTTATCTGAGTTGCCGCAAGATTTGTATATTCCGCCAGATGCGCTAGAAGTTTATTTAGAAGCGTTTGAAGGCCCGCTGGATTTACTGCTATACCTGATTCGCAAGCATAATCTGGATATTTTGGATATTCCCATGGCGCAACTCACCGCGCAATATATGGAATATGTAGAAAAAATGAAGGTAATCAAGCTGGAATTGGCAGCTGATTATTTACTCATGTCGGCCATGTTAATTGAGATTAAATCGCGTATGCTGCTGCCAAAACCAGTAGAGGTAGCAGAGGAAGATGACCCGCGTGCAGAACTGGTGCGCCGCTTAATGGAGTATGAAGCGATTAAATTAGCCGCCCAACGCTTAGATGCGATGCCACAAGTAGGCACAGAAATTCAGGTAGCGGCCGCTTATTATCAGCATATTGCAGAAGTTAAACCGCCAGAAGTCAGCTTAGATGAGTTGGTAGAAGCATGGCGCAATGTGCTTAAGCGCGCCAAATTGACCACACACCACAAAATCGGCAAAGCGGAATTATCGGTGCGTGAACATATGAGCCTAATCTTGCGCCGCTTAAAAGCCGATGGCATGGTAGAGTTTTCGGCCTTATTTGATGTAGTGACTGAAGGCTTACCCAAATTGGTGGTGCATTTTTTGGCGATTTTAGAACTGGCAAAAGAAGGCCTGATTCGTATTACACAACAACAAGCGTTTTCACCGATTTATTTACAAGCGAATAATGCAGACAGCAGTTAATAATATTCCCTCTCCCACAGGGGGCGAGGGGCTAAAAAGGCTTGAAAAATGATAGAACCTGACAACATTAGTCAAATGAAGCAGATATTAGAAGCTGCGCTATTAACTGCTGGCCAGCCTTTAAGCTTGGATGATTTGCTGAAACTATTTGCAGGCCGCATGGAGCGCACCACTTTGCGCATGCTACTAGATGAGTTAAAGCAAGATTGGGCGCAGGAAAATACCGCCAAAACGCTGGAATTGGTGCGAGTGGCAACAGGCTATCGCTTTCAAGCCAAACCACAATTTAGCGAATTTATTGCGCGTTTAAGTCCAGAAAAACAGCCTAAATATTCACGCGCCGTCATGGAGACTTTGGCGATAATTGCTTACCGTCAACCTGTCACGCGCGGCGATATTGAGCAGATTCGCGGTGTGGCGGTTAACCCTAATGTAATGCGTCAATTGCAAGAGCGTGATTGGATTGATGTCGTTGGGCAACGCGAAGTGCCTGGTCGGCCATCGCTTTATGCAACCACCAAACACTTTTTAGATGACTTGAATTTGCGCAGTTTAAGCGAATTGCCGCCATTTGAAGATTTTGCGCAAAGCGAAATTCCGCTAGAGAATTAACCCTTTATCTCTAACCGAATACTTAACACTAAAATTTGGCCGAAATATCGGGTTAAGTCATCCTGCCGCTTGCAACATAATTTATGCTGGTTTTTGCAATAACTACTGTAAAATCATGACTTAGCAAATAAAAGTAAGCTCATAATGGCACGTCCTTTCAAGCAACAGCGCGACCCACAAGCCCCCGTTCGCCGTCCTAAAACCAACTTTACCAAGCTGGAAATAGACGAAAACGCAGCACCAGAACCAACGCAACGTCTGCACAAATTGCTAGCCATGCAAGGCATGGGTTCGCGCCGCGATATGGAAGAGCTGATTGCAAGCGGCCGCGTGACTATCAATGGTGAAGTTGCCAAAGTGGGCGCAGGCGTTACCCAGTATGACATTGTGCGTATTGATAGCAGACCTGTGCGCTTATCGTTTGAGGCAGAATTGCCGCAAGTGCTCATTTATCATAAGCCTGAGGGCGAAATTGTCAGTCAGGACGACCCCGAAGGGCGCGCAACGGTTTTTGATAAATTACCGAAAATCAAACAAGGTAAATGGATAGCAATCGGTCGATTGGATATGAATACCAGCGGCCTGTTGATATTCACCAATTCTGGCGAGTTGGCAAACCGTTTTATGCACCCGCGCTATGAAGTAGAGCGTGAATATGCAGTACGTATTTTTGGCGAGCTAACTGATGAGCAAATGACCATGCTCACGCAAGGCATTGAGCTAGAAGATGGCCCTGCCAGCTTTGATAGCATTTCGGCGCAAGGCGGTGAGGGTGCTAATCATTGGTATCAAGTGATTATTCGTGAAGGCCGCAATCGCGAAGTGCGCCGTTTATTTGAAGCGTTTCAATTACCAGTTAGCCGCTTAATGCGTGTGCGCTTTGGTCCTGTGAATTTACCGCCCAGAGTGAAGCGCGGCACTATGTTAAAGCTAGAACAAAAAACCGTAGTGGAATTGTTAGAGTGGGCAGGGTTAGAAGTGCCTAAAGCGCCATTAAGACAATTGAGCCAGCGCGAAAAAGACAAAGCCACCGCCGTATTTGTGCCTAAAGTGCGCAAACAAAGAATAAGTGCGCTGGACAGGCCTTTGCGTGAACTGGGCGAAGATGGCAAGCCAGTGTATCGCGGACGTACTGTGAAAACAGAAGCTAAAAAGCCTGTGCCCAGAAAAACTGCTAATAGACGCGTGCGTCAGACCAGCGATTTGCCTGTGGCGACTACTAAAAAGCCATAATGTATTTTTGCTGTAGCCTTATCAACTAATTGATTATTTTAAAGTAAGCAAGTTTAAACTTAAAAACTAAAAACTCCGTCATACCAGCGTAGGCTGGTATCCAGACAGGAAACATATTAGCCAATATGGCAATTAGTCGATTTAACAGAACATTCATAAAATAATTCTTAGAATATTGCTTGAGTGTTAGTCCATTGATTGGCGCTTGTTCCAGATTCACCTTGACTGGATTCCAGCCTCCGCTGTTATGACGGCTAAGAGCTGCTAAATGTTGTTAATTGCTCTTTAGTCAGCAAAAACACATATTGATTGCCAGACTCAACCGTTAACCAAGTAAATTCCAAATCAGGATAAGCATCCAGCAAAGCATCGCGATTATGCCCAATTTCGACAATTAATATGCCGTCATCATTTAAATAATTAGCCGCTTCGCGCAAAATCGTATGCGTATGATCTAATCCATCCGCGCCGCTGCCCAGCGCTAGTTGCGGTTCGTTGCGATATTCTGTTGGCAACTTCGCCATGCTTGGTGCATCCACATAAGGTGGATTGCTGATAATTAAATCATAGGTTTTGCCTGCTAATGTCGTAAACATATCCGATTCAATCGCGGTGATTTGCTCTTGTAAGCCGTAATTAGCAATGTTGATATTGGCTACCGCAATCGCATCTGGCGAAATATCAATCACATCAATCGCGGCATCTGGAAAGGCATTCGCCAGCAAAATACCTAAACAGCCGCTGCCTGTACAAATATCAGCAGCGGAGTTAATCAGCTCAGGATGCTCAATCCATGGCTGCAAGCCATGTTCGCCTTCTTCGTTAAAATCTAACAACTCGGCAATAAAACTGCGCGGCACAATCACGCGCTCATCTACATAGAACTTAAAGCCACGCAACCATGCTTCGCGCACCAGGTAAGCGGTGGGTGTGCGTTTGGTAATGCGTTGCTCAATTAAGTGTGCAAGATGTTTGCGTTCTTGCTCGGTAATCACCGCATCTAAAAAATTATTCAGTGTGTCATGCGGTAGGTGCAAGGCACTCATCACCAACCACACCGCTTCGTCGTAGCTGTTATCGGTGCCATGACCAAAGAAAATTTCTGCTTCTTCAAATTGGCTCACAGTAAAGCGCAGCCAATCACGAATGGTGAATAATTCTTCTGCTAGTCTGGGAAAATGTGTCATTTATGTTGTTTCTATTGGTTAAGTTAACCTATTTTTCGCATCAATTTTTTGATTAACTTGATTGATTAAGCATGTTACTTAATTAATTTTTCTAATGTTAATTTGTAGGTTTGTTTTAGCGGTTCAATATCTGCTACGCCTACGCATTCATTTAGTTTGTGAATGGTTTTATTCAGTGGGCCAAATTCAATCACCTGCTGGCAAATATCTGCAATAAAGCGGCCATCACTGGTACCGCCAGTGGTGGATAATTCGGGCGAAACACCGTAGCTTTCAACAATCGCTTCAGAAATCGCCTCGACCAAGTTACCGCGCGGCGTGATGTAAGGCGGGCTATATTCCCATTCCAAGTCATAATCCAATTGATGACCGTCTAAAATACTGTGCACGCGTTGCTTTAAATTCGCTTCAGTGCTGCCGTTTTTAACACCATCTGCACCACTTAACTCTGGGCAGAATCTAAAGTTAAATAAAATCTCTACTTCGCCAGGAACAACATTGGTGGCGCCAGTGCCGCCATTCATATTGCTGATTTGCCAAGAGGTGGGCGGAAAATATTCATTGCCGTTATCCCACACTGTTTCTACCATATCTTTAATCGCTGGCGCTGCCATATGAATCGGATTTTTCACCAAATGCGGGTACGCAATATGGCCTTGTAAGCCTTTCACTGTAAGCTTGCCAGACAGTGAACCGCGTCTACCGTTTTTAATCATATCGCCAACGACTTTATTACTGGTCGGTTCGCCAACGATGCAATAGTCAATCAACTCATTTCGGTTTTTTAATGTTTCCACTACTTTAACGGTGCCGTTAACGGCAATACCTTCTTCATCGGAGGTAATCAATAAGCCGATAGAGCCTGTGTGGTCTGGATTGTCACGCACAAACTCTTCAATACTGGTGACAAATGCGGCTAATGATGTTTTCATATCGGCCGCGCCACGTGCGTATAGCATGCCGTCTACAATAGTCGGTTCAAACGGCGGAGTGTGCCATTTATCAATCGGGCCTGTAGGTACAACATCGGTATGGCCTGCAAATACCAATAAGGGTGATGCAGTGCCGCGCCGCGCGTAGAAATTATCCACATCCCCAAAACGCATACGCTCGATTTTGAAGCCTAGTGGCTCTAAACGCGCAATCATTGCCTCTTGGCAGCCAGCGTCTTCTGGCGTATTGGAGCGACGTTTGAGTAAATCAATCGCTAGTTCAAGGGTTGGCGATATTTTATTCATGGCTTAACACTTTCAATTAACTTCAATTCAATGTCACTTTTCATTTACTGATTTTGATTTAATAGTGCGATTTTGCAACCGCGACTTAACACTTAATTTTGACCAAAAAAATGGGTTAAGTCCTGTTATTTTGATTGATTAAAAAACTCTGCATAACGTGTTTCGTCAAATCCCACACACAAAATTGTGCCATCTTTAACTAGTATGGGGCGTTTAATAACTGAAGTTTTATTTTGCATGAGCGCAATTG
>JAKFVD010000011.1 GCA_021732365.1 Methylotenera sp.
TCAAAGGCTTCACGCTCAAACCAATTGGCTGCTGGCCAAATATCTACCAGTGTTGGCAATACAGGAAAATCATCATCTTGCGCAAATACACGCAAGCGCACGCGCTGATTTAGGCTAACAGACAATAAGTGCAACACCATGGCGTAGCGCGCACCCTCCCAAATACCGTCTTTATATTCGCTGTAATCTACGCCGCATAAATCAATTAACTGCTCAAATTTAAGCTCTGCGTGGTCACGCAATTTTGTGCACACGGCAATGTAATGATCAGCACGGCATTCAATGGTAATTTCATCTAGTGCAACCGTTAATTGCGTGATTTTATCGCTTAAGGCAAGCTTTAGCTGAGCCGATAATTGATCGAGTTTAAGTGACATAAGAATTATCTGGCAATCGTATTAGTACGTCTGATTTTTTTCTGTAACTGAATAATGCCATAGAGCAGAGCTTCAGCCGTTGGTGGGCAACCTGGCACATACACATCCACTGGCACAATACGGTCGCAGCCGCGCACAACAGCATAAGAGTAGTGATAATACCCACCACCATTAGCGCAACTGCCCATTGAAATCACCCAGCGCGGCTCAGCCATTTGGTCATACACTTTGCGCAAAGCTGGCGCCATTTTATTCACCAAAGTACCTGCCACAATCATCACATCAGACTGCCTTGGGCTAGGTCTAAACACAATTCCGAATCGGTCTAAATCATAACGCGAAGCACCTGCATGCATCATCTCAACCGCACAGCAAGCCAAACCAAAAGTCATTGGCCATAAAGAACCAGTGCGCGTGTAGTTAATCACGGTATCTAGCGTGGTGGTAACAAAACCTTTTTCTAAGACGCCCTCTAAGCTCATGCTTTAGCTCCGAACTTAACCCGTTTTTTGAGGCAAAATTTATTTAAGCGCGTTAATCCCATTGTTTTAATCCCACTCAAGAGCGCCTTTCATCCATTCATACACAAATCCAACCACCAGCACGAATAAAAACAGTATCATCGCCAGAAATCCAGCCAAGCCGATCTCTTGCAACACAACTGCCCACGGGAATAAAAATGCAATTTCTAAATCGAAAAGAATAAACAGAATGGCGACCAGATAATAGCGCACATCAAATTTCATACGCGCGTCTTCAAACGCCTCAAAACCGCACTCATAGGGTGAGTTTTTTTCGCTATCTGGCCTACTAGGGGAAACGATTTTACCGATGACAAGTGGCCCAAGCCCTACGGCAAGGCCCACTAAGATAAACAACAAGATTGGAAAGTAATTTTCCAGCACAGAAACTTCCTAACAAGAATTTGCAACAGATTTTAATTGTTTTGCTTTTGGCTCAACAATTAAAACATCTTAACCACATTTTTAGAGCAATTTTTATACTTATTATAGTTTTATTATTTGTTTAGTTTGAAACTAATTACTTGGTGCCGACGGAGAGACTCGAACTCTCACGACTTTCGCCACTACCCCCTCAAGATAGCGTGTCTACCAATTCCACCACGACGGCATTTACGGTGCTTGGTTTATTATTCAACAAATAGTTAAAATAAACTAATTTGGAACATCTTTGGCGGCATTACCGCTTGGTGCTGTTTCTGGCGTTTTAGTTGCATCTGATTTTGTAGAATCTCTATTTATTTCTACAGCTTTTGCTGGCATTTTAATCACACTGCTACTACCTGCGCGATGGCTAGCCATATAAGCAAGTGTTAAGCTAGTGCAGAAAAAAACCACCACGCAAATAGATGTTAATTTACTTAAAATATTAGATGAGCCACTGACACCAAACAAACTGCCTGATGCACCACTACCAAATGCAGCTCCCATATCGGCACCTTTACCGTGTTGTAATAACACCAAGCCAATCACACCTGCTGCTGCCAACACATGAATAACTGTAATTAAATTTTCCATTAAACTAATTCCAAAAGTGGTTGCAATAAAAGCAAGCGCTTTGCTTGCTTGTCAACCGTTTACTATTATTTAAAACTGGCAATTTAAACGCTATATTTAAATTGCCGAATCAGCCGCGGCGCATATTTTTTCAAAAGCCTGCGCTTCAAGTGAGCATTTTCCAATCAGCCCACCATCGATATTCGATACAACAAATAATTGTACCGCATTTTGAGGGTTTACGCTTCCTCCGTAGAGGATTTTTAAGCGATTAGCCGCCTCCTGATTTAATCTGGCAATTTTGTTGCGAATAAATTTATGCATGGCCTGCGCTTGTGCTGGTGTGGCTGCCAAGCCTGTGCCAATCGCCCAAATCGGCTCATATGAAATAATACTATCTGCAAAAATTGCAGCCCCGTGCAAATCAATAATCGTATCTAACTGTTTGCCGATAACTAACTCCATCACCCCAGCTTCGCGCTCAATTAACGTTTCTCCCACACACAAAATAGGCGTTAGCCCATGCTGTTTTGCTTGCAGGAATTTTTGCGCGATATTTTCATCTGATTCGCAGTAGGCGGTTGCGCGCTCAGAATGGCCAATAATCACATATTCGCAACCAAAGTCTTTTAACATGGCGGCGCTGACTTCGCCCGTGTAAGCGCCCTCTGCATTTTTAGCCATATTTTGCGCACCCCATGCAATATCAGTGTGCTGTAGCATTTGTTGTAATTGCGCCAAGTAGGGATACGGCGCACAAACAACTATCTTGGTCTGTTTTAAATCAGAAAGTGCAGCAATATATTGTGTTAATAACGCTTGATTTTGCTTGAGATTGCCATGCATTTTCCAGTTGGCAATGACTATTTTTTTTGCAGCTAATGGTTTTTTAGCAAGCTGATGTGTGAAGTGTTGGCTCATTAAAATGCCTTAAGAATTGGCGCGAATTCTACGCTTGCAAGCTAGCATGGTCAATGTGGAATTATTGCTTATCTACCAAAAATTAACCATAAAATGAGCGTTAAGTTTTGTGCTTAACTTTCACCAATCAATTACTTAAAGCTAAAGGTGTACAAAGCATCTACCGCACTTTCTGTACCTGTTTCGGCTTGCAGAGCCCAGCGCGGCGTAATATTAAAGGTGAGCCTTGCCACATCTAATAAACCGCTAACACTTTTTTGATAGCTTAAATACAATTGAGATGATAGCCGTTTACCAAAAGTCAGCGATGCGCTATCAGCATCTGCACCGCCAAAGCTCAACTCATCCAAACCTGCTGCGCGCGCCAGTTTTGTTTGAAGCGGCAGTGAGTTGTCGTCTGACAATACCGCGCCTGCAGCCAGTGATAGCATGGCAAAATCACTTTTGCCCGCTTGACTGGTGCCATGACCTAGCAGCAACCAAGACAGTTTTTCAGTGTCGGGTACGTTAGGCTCTGAAACCAATTTAACAGCAGGATTTAAGCCATTACCCGTGATTTCTACGCCTGCATTAACATTTTGCACATTTGCACTGCTGGTTTGGCTAAAGTTACTGCCCGTCACCGCATCGTTGGTACTGGCGGCTTCTGCATTACTTTTAATAATACTGTCGTTGCTGGATGGTGCATTGCGCATGGCACGAATATTCAAGCCCGGGTTATCGATCGGGCCGGTAAAGGCAATCACGCCACGCGTAATATTAAGCACTTGGCCATACGCAGTATAAGTGCCTTTTTTGATGCGAATCGTGCCTTCTGTGTGCGGCAGATATTGCGTTAAGCCTACCAGTGTCAAGGCGCCAGACAATTGCGCATCTAAACCGCGGCCGCGCAAAGTAAAATCATCGCCTAAATCAATACGTAGATTATTCAGCAAGATTTTTAGCGCATCTTCATTCACTATTTCAGTACGCCCCAGCACCACCACGTCATCAGCCAGCGTTGGCACATCATCATCAGGCAACCCTACCAAGACTTTTGCCACTTTAAAATCGCCAGAAATGGTGAGTAAATCTTCTGCTAAGGTCGTTTTGCCTGCGCCGTTTAATACTAATAATCTGTCCGCGCCTGATAGCACTGTAAACTGTTCTGCCACCCAATTCAAAGCGATATTCGGCTGGTTATCCACCATTTGTAGAGAACCGTTAGTGCGCAAATAGCCGCTACCGCCCTTCCAAACCGCTTCTTTGATTTGTAATTTATCATCTTCAAAACTTGCCTGCAGCGTGCCTTCTGTTAACGAAACACCTTGCGAAGGCAAAACGAATTGCAAGTTTTTGCCTACTGCATTGCCCCGTAAATTGGGTTTTTGCATGGTGCCATCCGCACTTAATGTCATACTTAACGCACCATCTAATTGCGCATCGGCCAGCGAATCGGATAGCGGTAACCAAGCCAGAGAATTAAGCTGTGCGTTGCTATTGATGGTGAGTGGCGCGTTTGCCATCAGTGCAAATCCTGATTCTACTTTAGTCAGCCGCGTAGTCACATGCCCATCAAAATGCCCAAGCTGTTTGCCATCTAATATCCATGTTAAATCGGCTTGATTATTGATAATTTTTAACTCCGCGCTTAAATTTTGCAGTCCCAACGGCTTGGCTACACCCGCTGAATCGCTTAATGTTAAATCGCCAGAATCTAGCTTAAAGAGTATTTGCGCGTTTGCAGATTCCACTGCATTTATATTCCAGTAACCAGAAAATACAGGGTTACCTTTTAGTTTTTCAGGCAGCTGAAATACGCTGGGCGGCAAATCATCCAAAGCAAGCTGGCTAAGTTTGCCTTGGCTCACAAAGCCTTTGTTACCAGCTTGCAAACCATCAATTTCTAAACGGCCTTTTGTGAGCTGCAATACCGCATTACCCAACGTCACATCTTGCAGAGTAGCGCTCAATTTTGCAGGCGCTTGTAAGGTCACAGGTGTTTCGCCTTTTAATTGCAAACTTTGAATAAATCCCTGCCAAGTGTCACCGTTTAAACCACCCTGCAACAGAGTTTCAAATTGAAATGGTACGATTTTTTGCTGCGAAATTGCGGTTAACTTAAGTTGATGTGAAGCGCGTGTACCTTGTAAACTAAGCCCTGTATTCATCACAGGGTTTTGTGCCACTTTTAAACCATCCGCATTAAATGCCGCATCTACTACGCCATTGGTATCGGCTGAAATTGTCGCTTGCCCATCTAATTTTTCTAATTGGATTTTGTTGGGCATTTGCAATTTTTGCGCCGCCAATTTTAAGCGCAAAGCTAAGTTTTCAAACGTACCAGTCAATGAGCCGCTGGCAGTCGCTTGACCTGAAAACTCGCGGCCAAATGTGCTGAGCTGTGGCAAGTCGGCGCGCCATTCCAGCACGCTGTCTGCCGCACCTAAAGCGCCTGTTGCTTTAAATACATTGCTGACGATGCTGGCATTTAAATCAATGGCATTAATTTGATTAGCTATCACCGCAAAATGACCTGAAAATGCTACAGGCTGCTTGGCGTTGTCGGTCTGCAAATAGCTATCTTTAGCCAGCATTTGCACTTGCAAGCCAGTTTTTTTGCCTACATCGCCTTGTGCATCTATATCAATATTCAATAAGCCTGCAGGGTAGCTGCCTATTTTTTCGGGTTTTAAATTGGTTAAGTGCGCAGACAATTTAAGCGGGTAATCATTGGCTAATCCGATTTCCCCGTTAATTTGCATATTCGCCGCTATTAAATCGCTTGCGGCGGTTTGCGCTATTGCCAGCTGATTATTTTGCAAAATTAACAGCGGATTTAGCTCAAATTTCAAGCTATTTAAATCACCCGCTAACTGCGTTTTAATGTCATAAGGCAAACTGCCATCAAGGCTTGCTTGCTTAATGCTGGCTTCACCCGCTAATACAAACGGGCGCACTGTTTGCATATTAAGCTGCAATTTAGCCTGACCATAAGGCGTTGCGGCGCGCAAATAATTCAGCTGTATGGTTTTGCTATCGGCTTTTAAATCGAATTGAACCTGATTGAGCGTGTAGGTTTCGGTTGGCGTCACTATCACTAGCTCTACCACTTCCGCCTGTTGAACCTGCACAGGAAAGGGTAAATTGATGCGCTCAGGCAAGCCTGTTTTATCGGCTTTCTTTTCGCTATCACGCATGGTAATGACCAAGCGTTTCGCGCGCATTTTTTCCACTAGCAAGCTACTGTCAAACGGCGATAACTGCCAGCGCGATTCTAATTTAGTGAGTTGCAGATGAATATTATCTAAATCGTAATCCAGCGTATCTAGATTAGAGCTACCGTGAATGGTCATTTCGCCTTGGGCTGGCGTAAATAACAGCAAGGCAAAGCTAAGCAATAGCGCTTTAGCGTAACGCCACACTTTTATATTAGCCATACTCAACATGTTCTTTAAGTTCAAAATGCAACGCCTAAATTAAAATGCAGGCGAAATTCTTTTGTTGCTTCGCCATACGCAATATCGCCACCAATCGCGCCAATTGGGCTTTTCCAGCGCGCGCCTAAGCCATAGCCGTAAACTGGCTTTAAATCTTGCAAAGTATTGGCCGCATTACCAGCATCCACAAATAGCGCCGCGCCCCATTGTTGGGTCAGCCATTGAATCGCTTCTATGCTGCCTGTTGCCAAATAGCGCCCACCCACTGTGGCATCGCCCTCACGCACGCCCAAACTTTCAAATGCATAACCTCTTACTGATTGATCGCCGCCTGCGCGGAATAAAAACGCTGCTGGCGCGCTGTTTCTGCCGCTCACTGCGCCTATTTCTGCTCTGGCGATTAGTTGGGTGCTGCTCGTTAATGGATAGTAACCCTGTACTTTTGCGTAGCTTTGTAAAAATCGTCCGCTAGAAAGCTGCTCAATCGGCGCAATAGCCAGTTGCGTATTAAACAAATATCCACGCGTTGGATTGCGATCATTATCGGTGCGGCGTAAAGTAATACCGTACGATAAAGTAGCCACACTTCTAGTAACAGATTCCGCGCCGTCTAAAGCTTGATGCTCAATCAAATAAGCAGCGCCAATGGTTTGCTCTGTTCTACGCGGACCCCAACTTCTATTAACCCCTGTTTGACCAGACGTAGTAATTTGGCCTTCAATCACTCTGCGCTCTAACCCCGCATTGAAGCTATCACGGTAACCATCACTATCGGTTGGCAAACGCACTAAAGCACTGAGTGATTGTGCACGCTGCTCTGGTTTTAGGCTGCTAGTTAAGCGCCAGCCGCGATTAAACAAATTCAAATCATCATAAGTAAGCTGAGCCCGTGCGCCCGTATTGGTACTGTAACCCGCACCCGCGCCCAATTTAATGGATGGATTTTCTTGCACGGTTATTTTTATTGGCACCACATCATTCACCGCTGTTGCAGTGCTGGCAGTGACTTCTACCCCCTGAAAATAACCGCTTTCTTCTAGGCGTGATTGCAATATTTGCAGTCTTGCTTGGCTATAAGTTGTGCCCGGTTTAATGCGATTTAAATCTTGAATGATGCTGGCAGGATATCGTTGCAAACCCTCTATTTTCAGCTCGCCAAAAGTAAAACTTTTGCCACTGTCGACTTTCAGATTAATCGCCACTGTATTCAAAGCGGGGTTTACCTCTGCCCTGCTAACTTTAATACTGGCGTTTGGATAACGCTCAACCAATAGATTAACCAGTAATCGGCGCTTTGCTTGGCTCCAGTCAGACTGTTTAAATACTGCGCCAGGCTGTAATAACCAATTTTGCTTTAATGTGGCGATGCTGGCTAATCTTGCCGATTGCTCTGCAGGGTCTTGCTGCAGAATATCACCCGTAAAACTTAAATCAACCGTGCTTACTAGCGTGGGTTTACCCGCATTCACCAAAAATTTAGCCTGCGAAACGCCTGCAACAGTATCAATTGAAGGGTTGATTTCGGGTGAAAAATAGCCTTCTGTAGCCAGCAAATCGGCAATCGCTTGCGGCGTTGCCTGATATAGCCTCAACCATTCTGCTGGCGACATACGTGGATTATCGCGCCATTTCACAATATCCAAATGTTGCTGCAGCAAATCAGATAAAAGCTTAGTTTCGCCACTCGTTTGCACACCATCTAATACAGAAATTTCGACGCTATAGTTAGCTTCTGCCGCTTGCAAATGCATTGAAAACAGACTAATTATCGTGGCCGCTACCCATAACTTAACCAAAAAAAATAGGCAAATTTTTCCGTTATTCCGCATATTTCAACTGTAATTGTACGGTTTGCAAACCCTTGTATTCATTGGCTTCTAGCACGTAGGCAGCAGAAATTTGGTCGGGCAGAAAATCACGCTGATTAAAATAAATTGCATCAAAGCGTTTTTGGTCTTTTTGTAGTATTAACTTAAGGTGTTTTTCGCCCACAATTCGCTGGTTAATCACTGCAAAGTCATCATAAAACAAAGGCTGCTGAAATCCCTGGCCCCATACTTTGTCTGCCAGTAACTGCGCCGTTTGCAAGCTTACTTCATGGCTTTGCAAGCCGCCATCGGTTTCCATCACCGCCTGCAAATCGGTTTCGGTTATCAAGCTTTTGACCACCGCTTCAAACGCGGCTTCAAATGCCAAAAAGTCGGCTTGTCTAATGGTTAAGCCTGCCGCCATTGCATGGCCGCCAAACTTAACGATTAAATCAGGATGGCGTTTGGTGACTAAATCCAGCGCGTCACGTAAGTGCAAACTGGCAATTGAGCGGCCAGAGCCTTTTAATAAACCATCGCCACCTTCAGCAAACACAATGGCTGGGCGGTGATAACGTTCTTTGAGCCGTGAAGCCAGAATACCAATCACACCTTGATGCCAATCGGCATTAAATAAGCTGATGCTAAATTGCGCACTAACGGCGATATCTTCCAAAATCGCCAATGCGCTATCTTGCATATCGGCTTCAATATGGCGGCGTTCCATATTTAGCTCATGTAAGGTTTGTGCTTTTTGCACAGCGTCTGCTGCATCTTCAGCCAACAGGCAGGCAATGCCTAGTCGCATATCATCTAATCTGCCAGCCGCATTTAGCCTTGGCCCTACATAAAAACCTAAATCCTGTGCCGATGTTTTGCTGGGTTCACGTCCTGCTATTTGCAACAAAGCGGTGATGCCTGCGGCGCAAGCACCAGCCCGAATGCGGCGCAAACCTTGCTCTACCAAAATGCGATTGTTGGCATCTAATTTAACCAAATCGGCTACCGTGCCTAGTGCTACCAAATCCAGTAAAACACTTAAATTTGGCTCTGGCTGATTGTCAAAAATGCCGCGCTTGCGTAGCTCTGCGCGCAGTGCCAATAACACATAAAACATCACGCCTACACCTGCCAAGTTTTTGCTTTTAAAATCGCAACCATGCTGATTGGGATTCACAATGCAGGCGGCTTGCGGAGTCATATCGCCAGGCAAATGGTGATCGGTAATCAGCACCTGCATGCCTAGTTGATTAGCCGCCAATACGCCATCGTAACTGGCGATGCCGTTATCAACTGTGACCAGAATATCTGGCGATAAATTAGCAGCGAGCGCCACAATCTCTGGTGTTAAACCGTAGCCATATTCAAATCGATTAGGCACTAAAAAGTCTATCTCACTAGCCGAATTTAATACTTGAGAAAACAGGCGTAAGCCTTTTACTGCGACTGCGGTTGCTGTTGCACCATCTGCATCGTAATCGCCAATCACTAATATTTTTTTATTGGCAAGCATCGCATCGGCTAATAAAGCTGCCATTTGCGTGTTATTGGTGAGTTGTTCTGGCGGAATAATATGCGCTAATGTTGTTTCTAATTCGCTGGCATGTTCAACCCCACGCGCGGCATAAAGCCTTGCCAGTAAAGGGTTTTCGCCCGCTGTAATGAGCGTATCAACTGTGGTCTGATTAAAAGCGCGTGATTTGATTTGCATAATACCTATTTGTTTTATTGCTCAAGCTGACCGCCACCATAGCACCAAATACTATTCACAATGGGCAGGCGCTTCTTTTCACGCGCGATATTCACGGGGTGCTCAAACAGCAACATTTGTAGCTCATTTTGAAAACTCGCCCAAGCGCTGGCACCTTTGCCTGTGGGCAAAAATGGGTTGATATTCTGATTAATTACTTTTTGCGGATGAACAGTTTCAATATCGGGATTTTGCTGTAGGCGCAAAAACCATTGGTGCTGATACCAGAAAAATTGCAAGCCATCTGCCGCAAAATGGGTGTTTAGGCTGCGCGTTAAAGCTTCTGCTTCTTCTAAATCTAACGCCAAAGGCACAGGCCCTGCCATACTAAAACTATCACGTTGCAAAACCAAATGTACAGGCGCAGCATATAGCCAATAGGCGCTACCTGATTCATTACCCGCTTGTTGCCATGCAAGCGCGGCATGTGGCAATTTAGGTTGAAATATTTTTTTAAAAAAGGCGAGCATATCAACACATTTTAACACCGCATTGTTTTATTCGGCCTAAGTTTAAGGCTTTGCTTTAAAACTTAACCAATTTAAACGGTTAAGTTTTAAAGCAAAAAAACCGCATCTTAAATATTTTAAAGATGCGGTCTAAGTTAACGTGGAATTAGCAGTGAAGCGCATGCATTCAACATGCTAATCCATCAAACCTACCAATATTTACGATCTTTATGTTTGCGGTGACCGTTGCCACGACCACGTCTGTCATCGTCATCATAAGATTGATAACCTGCGTTAGTCACATAACCGCCAGACCTCACTGCTACTTGCACAGGCACAAATTGGCCTGGGTCTCTATCAGTCACGGTTGAGTATTGGCGACCGTTATATTCGTAATTCACTAAATAACCTGCTGGTACATTTTGCCAGTTATCCACTTGCACACAACGCTCAACTGGGCGGGTTTCTACACGCTCACGGCCATAAGCTTGGCGATTATTATCAATGCGGTCACCAACAATTGCGCCTACACCAGCACCAATTGCTGCTGTTGCAATACGGCCACTACCGCCGCCAAATCGGCTGCCTACTAAACCACCAGTAAGGCCTCCAATAATGGCACCACCTAATGAGCGCTGTGGCGCTTCATAATAAGTTTCACGTACATATTCAGTGCGACATTCTTGACGCGGACTATTCACGCGCTCAAATTGCGGGGTTGCAGAAATCACTCGTCCGCGATCTTCATAATCATCATCCGCCAAAGTTGGCATTGAAATCGTTGCCGCAATTAAACCTAATAATAATGTTTGACGCATTTTAATTCTCCTGTTTGGTCATCTCTGCTCAACATTAAGCTTGGCAGATAATCACTAAAACGCCTTAAATTAAAGTTTGCCGACCGCTATTTGTTAATAATTTGTAACTAATGATTTTACGTAGGTTGCCCATTTTTAATTATTTGTCAGCGATTACAAACAAAGACAGTAAATGTAACTACAGTCACTGTAGATAAAAGTAATCTGCTTATACTGACTTTAAACTGCATGTAAGCAGACTAATAAAACTTGAGTAACTTTGGAGATTAAGACATGAAAAATTTGAATTGGGCTTTAACAGGCTCGTTATTACTGTTTGCAAACATGGCATTAGCAGGCGAATTTGCCGACCACTGCACCAATGGCTTATCTAAAGGTGCGCTACATAAAACCAACTGTGCCATTAATGAATTATATAAAGGTAAAACCTATTGCTTTAGTAATGAGGGCGCGCGCGATTCATTTTTATTTGATCAAGATGGCATGATTGCAAAGGCCGAGGCATTTTATGCTAAAAATAAAGAAGTTGAGCGTGAAAAAATCACCCAAGATAATGCGATGCAACAAATCAACAGCAAAACCTGCGATTTAAGCAATAAAGATGCAGGCTATTTAATTTTTAATGGTTTAGATTTAAGCCATTGCAATATGCAAAATATCAGCTTTTTTGGCGCGGAATTAAAAGGTGCTAAATTAACAGGCGCCAATCTTAAAGGTGCTTATTTAAATTTAGCGCGTTTAGAAAATGCCGATTTCAGCAATGCAGATTTAAGCAACGCCACTATTTTCCAAGCGATTTTTGATAAAACCAACTTTAAAGGCGCTAACCTAAGCAACGCACGCATGATAGGCACCTTAGGCAAAGTAGACATGAGTGGTGCCAATATTCAAAAAGGCAGATTTGGCTTAGACGTTGGCAATCAGCCCATGGGACAAATGAAATTTGATTCGATTGGCGGCAATTTTGTAGGCGCCAATTTTGAAAATGCCGATTTAAATATTGCTGCCTTTAGTTTTGCTGATTTAAGCAATGCGAATTTACGCGGCGTCAATTTATACCGTGCCGATTTAGTTAAGGCCAATTTAACGGGTGCCGATTTAACAGGCGCTAATTTAACCGATGCTGATGTAGATGATGCCAATTTTAAAGATGTAAAAGGCTTAAATACGGTAAAGGGTTTTGATACAGTTAAAGGCAAATGCACCGATTGCAAAGTCACTGCGGCTATTTCTACACCGATTGAGGCGGCTGAAGTAGATGAACCGGTAAATGCGGCTAGTGCTAAATTGGCTGCTAGTTGCATGATGCACGCGCAGTTAAAACAATAAATTTAAATTTTCGGTATAAAAATAGGGTTAAGTATTGCTTAAACACAGCAACTTAACCCTATTTTTGATGCAAATTTTAACCCTGTTTTATCGTTTCTTCTGTGATGCCACATTTGCGATTAAGCGGCACCGCCATATCAATCATTTTGGGTTTAGGCAAATCTAGCGCATTCATCATCGCAATAAATTGCGCACGAGTTTGATTTGCAAGCCGTGTGTTCATACTTTTCTCTTGCCCCACACAACTCACGCGCTTACCGTGATAATCATGTGCTGGATAAATCAGCGTTTCATCTGGCAAGCTAAATATTTTTTGAGTAATGCTGTCATATAAAACACCTGCATCACCACCCTGAAAATCAGTACGTCCACAGCCATTGATTAATAGCGCATCACCTGTAAAAATACGGTCATTCCACACATAAGAAACGCTGCCTGCGGTGTGTCCGGGCGTGGCAATCACTTTAATCTGTTGCGCGCCCAGCATTAAAATATCGTTATGTTTCAATTGCAAGTCGGCGCTTTCTGCTCCGCACAGCGCACTCACGCCTGTTTGCACTGCCAATTTTTCGCGCAATTGCCCGCTGGCAGTAATATGATCGGCATGCACATGGGTTTCAATCGCATATTTTAATTGCGCATTGCTTGATGCTAACAATTCCATGTAAATATTGATTTGACTAGCAACAGGGTCAATCAACAAAGCCTCTCGCGACGTTTCATCTACAATAAAATAAGTATAAGTAGATGATTCTGAATCAAATAACTGCTTAAACATGGCGTTCTCCATATTACTTTAAAAATTAGTTTGAATTATATTATATATTTTTATATAATATTTAAATATTAATTGTTAATCAATAAAAAAATGGATAGCACACTGGCGAATGAAATAGATTTTAACGAACTGCGCGCTTCAGCAGACAAAGCCTGCAACTTAATGAAAGTAATGGCGAATTCGGATAGATTAATGTTGCTATGCCAGTTATCGCAGGGCGAAAAATCGGTGGGTGAATTAGAAAACATTCTGGATATTCGCCAACCCACCTTATCGCAACAACTAACAGTTCTGCGCGAGGCTGAATTAGTTGCCACTCGCAGAGAGGGTAAAAGTATTTTTTATCGCATTTCTAGCCAATCGGCAATGGCAGTGATGCAAGTTTTGCATCAAGAAATTTGCAAAAAATAAAACAGGTAATAAAGGATTTATCATGTCTATTCAAATCACTCAGCACTCATCTGAGTTTAGTACTACAGCGCAGATTCAACCTGAAGATGTGGCCGAAATTGCACAACTTGGCTTTAAAACCATTATTAACAACAGGCCTGATTTTGAAGGTGGTGCAGAACAACCCACTAGCGAGCAAATTAGATTAGCCACCGAAAAGTTAGGCTTAATCTATGTGCATATTCCCGTTATACCCAATCAAATTCAGCCCAATCAAATCGCCGATTTTAGTAGCGCATTTGCTTTAGCTGCCAAGCCAGTACTAGGATTTTGCCGCACAGGTAATCGCGCTGGCAGCTTATTTAAATTAGCACAAAGTGATAATAATCTAGCACCTAAGTCGCCGATTCAGGCGTTTAGACAATGGCTGCAAAGCAAATGTTTAATCACGCGTTTATATCGTTTTTTCAAAACTAAAAACGCTTAAATGCGTGCTTATCAATAAAGAACAATATGACGCAATTAGCATCTCACTCATACGATGTAGTGATTATTGGTGGCGGCGCGGCAGGATGCGCTGTTGCAGCCAGCCTAATCAAACGCAACAAGCAATTAAATATTGCGATTATTGAGCCTTCAGCCCATCATTTTTATCAGCCTGCTTGGACACTGGTGGGCGCAGGCGAATTTGATGTGGCCAAAACAGTACGCAATATGGCGGATTGCATTCCCAAAAGGGTGACTTGGCTGCAAGTTGCAGCTGCGCAATTTGAGCCTGAACTTAATCGCGTTAAAACCGATAGTTTGGGTGATATTGAATATCAATACTTAATCGTTGCGGCGGGCTTAAAAATTGATTGGCACGCCATTAAAGGTTTGCAAGAAACTTTAGGTAAGAATGGTGTCACTTCAAATTATCGCTTTGATATAGCGCCTTATACTTGGCGATTAGTGCAAAATCTAAAAAACGGCAAAGCGCTATTTACGCAACCACCAATGCCAATTAAATGCGCAGGTGCTCCGCAAAAAGCAATGTATTTATCTTGCTCGCATTGGGAAAAGCAAGGTGTGCTGAATCAAATTCAAGTGGAATTTAATAATGCAGGTGCAGTGCTATTTGGGATTAAAGAATACGTCGCGCCACTGATGCAATATGTGAAACGTTACAACGCGCAATTAAGTTTTAACAGCACATTGGTAGAAGTAGACGGTCCTAACAAAAAGGCATGGTTTGAAGTAAAAGACGCGCAAGGCGAAATTACACGCATTGCAAAAGATTTTGACATGCTACATGTTGTACCACCACAATCTGCGCCAGATTTTATAAAACACAGCCCACTTGCCAATAGTGATGGCTGGGTTGAAGTGAATCAAGCCACCTTGCAACATATACGTTATCCGCATATTTTTAGCCTAGGCGATTGCTGCTCTAGCCCCAATGCCAAAACGGCTGCAGCTGCGCGTAAACAAGCCGTTGTTGTGGCAGAAAACTTAATAGCACATCGCGCAGGATTAAGTTTATCAACGCAATACGATGGTTACGGCTCTTGCCCGTTAACAGTAGAAAAAGGCAAAATCATACTGGCAGAGTTTGGTTTTGGCGGCAAATTAATGCCTAGCTTTTGGTGGGATTCTACCAAGCCTAGATTATCCGCTTGGCTACTCAAAAAATATGGCCTTCCTTGGCTATATTGGAACGGCATGCTAAAAGGCCGCGAATGGCTTGCACGTTGCAAAGGATTAAATTAGGTTAATGGAAAATCTATTCGCACTGGATTGGTCTTTAATTGGTGTTACGATTGGCTTATTTATTGGCTTAGTGCTGGCATTAACTGGCGCTGGTGGCTCAATTTTAGCGATTCCACTACTGATGTTAGGCTTGAATTTAAGCTTTAATCAAGCAGCCCCCATAGCGTTATTGGCGGTATTGTTGGCGGCTATCTTTGGCACGGCTCAAGGCTTATATAAAAACACAGTGCGTTACAGAACGGCAATACTCATTGCCTGCTTTGGTGTGCTGTTTGCGCCAGTGGGGGTATGGGTTGCATCGCATATTCCCAGCGCTATTCTCAGCCTAATTTTTGCAGTTATGATGCTTTATGTGGCTTGGCATATGTGGCACCAAAGCAGTATTGCGCAAACCAGCCAACAAAATTTACCTGATATGCCGTGCATGGTTAGCAAAGTCACATCCAGACTATATTGGACGTCAGCTTGCACAAGGCGGCTTATTGCCACAGGCGTCGTTGCTGGCTTTGCTTCTGGCTTGTTAGGCGTTGGTGGCGGATTTGTGATTGTGCCAAGTTTACGTAAGGTGAGTAATTTTAATATGCAAACCATAGTGGCCACTTCTTTGATGGTGGTGAGTATCGTTTCAATTGTCAGTATTGTTAGCTATAACTCAGCCGCACCATTGCAATGGAAAATTGCCATTCCTTTTATGTTAAGTACTGTCCTTGGCTTGCTGATTGGCAGCCAGTTCAGTCAAAAAGTATCCACAAAAATCAGTCAGCGTGGCTTTGCATTATTAGCCGTATTGGCGGCAATTTTAATGATTTTTAGGTATTAAGATTGTTTATGTCAGATTAGTCAAAAATAATTATTTTTTTCTAAACTTTTAATTGGTTTTACTACTCTGCTCAGTATAAAAATTATTCCACTTTTTAAAAGTTATTTTCTTAGAGGTTAGCAAATGGATGGTACCGCGCTCATATTACTATTGACATTCTTAGTGTCAGTCACAGGATTGTTGGTTTTTATCTGGTCTATGTCGAATGGATTTTTTAACACCAAACAAAGCGCCTCTCATATTATTTTTGGACAAAACGAAATTGGCTTGGTTGAAGATCCTGCTTCTAATCAGACTAACAACGAGTTGCAAGAGGCAGCAGGCGAAACTGATGCCAGCTTAACGCAAAAAGAATTGAGCGATCGCCTAATTGCCGACAAATCGTCCGCCCTACCCGCTTTCGTGTGTTTGTTAACCGCCATGTGCTGGTTAATTGTGGGTTCTGCAGCTGCGATTATTGCATCCATTAAGCTGCATGAGCCCGATTGGTTAGTGTCACAAGCATGGCTCACATTTGGGCGTATGAGAAGCATCCATTTAAATTCGGTGATATATGGTTGGGCATCGATGGCTGGCGTGGGTGTCAGTTTATGGCTGATTCCGCGCTTGCTCAAAACACCATTAGTGGGCGCAAAGTTTGTGTATTGGGGCGCGATTATTTGGCATGTGGCATTAATGTGTGGTGTAGCGGCTATTGGTGCAGGCTACACAGATGGCATGGAATGGTTAGAAATGCCATGGCAGGTAGACATATTTATTGTGTTAGGCGGCGCATTAATGGGCTTGCCATTATTCTTAACGCTGGCTAATCGCAAGGTTGACCATTTATATGTATCGGTTTGGTACATCGGCGCGGCGTTAATTTGGTTTCCCATTCTATTCTTTATCGCCAACATCCCAAACCTACACTTTGGTGTGCAAGGCGCGGCCATGAACTGGTGGTATGGTCATAACGCGTTAGGTTTATGGTTTACGCCAATTGGCTTAGGCGCGGCTTATTACTTTATCCCTAAAGTACTAGGCAGACCAATTTATTCCTACAACTTATCGTTGCTGGGCTTTTGGTGCTTGGCTTTCTTCTACTCACAAGTGGGCGGTCACCATTTAATTGGCGGCCCGCTACCCACTTGGATGGTCACGCTTTCTATCGTGCAATCCATGATGATGATTATCCCTGTGTTTGCGGTGGCGGTTAATCATCATATGACAGTGGGCGGCAATATTAAAGCGGTTATTCATTCACCCACACTACGTTTTATTGTGCTGGGCTCAATGCTGTATGTGGCGGCATCGGTGCAAGGCTCACTTGAGGCATTGCGCTCTGTAAACGTGATTACGCATTTCACTCATTACACAGTGGCACATGCGCATTTGGGTATGTACGGTTTTTTCACCTTAGTCATGTTTGGCTCAATCTACTTCATTATGCCTAGAATCGTGGATTGGGAATGGCCGCATCCTTGGATGATTAGCGCGCACTTTTGGTTAGTTGCGCTTGGTTTTGCGGTTTACTTTATTGGCTTAACTATTGGCGGCTGGTTGCAAGGTGTTGCCATGGTAGATGCGGCTAAACCGTTTATGGATTCAGTCGCAGTGACCCTGCCCTATTTAAAATCCCGCTCTATTGGCGGCGGCTTGATGGTGTTAGGGCACTTGATATTTATGATTCACTTTATATTAATCAGCCTGCGTTATGGTACGAAAAAAGAGCCTGCATTGCTGATTCCAAAAGTGAATATTCCATTTATAAAAGAGGCGAAAGTTGCAGCCACAGAATTGAAGAGAGGTTAATGATGGCTGGCCATATTGATGAGAAAAAACTATTTACGGGCGCATTAGTGATTATTGCGTTTGCCACTCTGGCTTTGGTGGTGATGCCTTATGTGCAGCTAAAGCATGTAAAAGCGCCCGCTGAATTAAAACCTTATACCGACCAGCAAGCGCATGGCCGCAAAGTGTATATGAGCATGGGCTGCGTATATTGCCACTCGCAACAACCACGCGATGCCAAATATGCACCAGATGACAAACGTGGCTGGGGCAGAGCTTCAACAGCAGCTGATTACGCTTATGACAAAGTACATCTTTTAGGCACCATGCGTACTGGCCCTGATTTGCTGAATATCGGCGCGCGTCAGCCATCGCAAGATTGGCATTTAGGGCATTTATACCAACCACGCGCCTATACGCCTGGCTCAATTATGCCAGCCTACCCGTTTATGTTTGTAGAGCGCAAAGGTCCTGCCAAGGACGGTGAAGTGGTTATAAATCTGCCGCCCGCCTATGCAAAACCTGGCATCACCATTGTAGCCACGCGCGATGCACTGGGTTTGGTGGAATATTTGAAAGCCCTAGATAGAACCTATCCGATTAAAAAAACTATTGAACAAAGTCTAGAAAAAGCAAAGTAAGTACAAAATTTAGGAGAAATACACAATGAACGATAACGACGCGCTTAATGACGCGCAAAAAAGAGAAAAAATAGACCCCAGCGAAGAAGCAAAATCGCTGCCTTGGTTTATTACCATGACGATCGGCGCATTGTTAATGTGGAGCGCAATTTATATTTCAGAAACTGTGATGATAGCCGCGCCAGAAGATGGTGACAATCGCGCACCGCAAGTATTAGCAACTAATGATTGTTCTGCAACAGATAAAGTCGCTATTGATGGTGGTGCAGTATTTCAAGGTAAATGTGTTGCTTGCCACCAAGCCAATGGCCAAGGCATTCCTGGTGTTTTCCCACCGCTAGCGGCATCCGAATGGGTAGCAGGCAAACCAGAAGTATTAGCCAATATTTTGTTGCATGGCATTAATGGCAAATTAACGGTTAAAGGCGTGGTTTACAACGGCCAGATGCCTGCTTTTAAAGATTTATTAACAGATGGTGAGATTGCGGCTGTGCTCACGCATATTCGCTCACAATGGGATAATAAATCAGAAGCAATTGATGAAAAATTAATCACCACTGTGCGCGATGCCACTAAAGACCGCGCGAATCCTTATAACGGGGATGAAGAGTTATCCAAACTCTAACCAGCATTAGCGCCTATTTCTCCAATTCAGCACGCGCTAAGTATGGTTTACTATTTGGCGTATTGCTGTTTTGGGGACTTTTTTTCAACCTAATCACCGATAGTTTTTCAAACTTAACCCTAGAATCTGAGCGAAAATCCAATCTATTTTCAACCAAACCCAGCATTGCGATGCAGTTAATTAATGACAATGGTCAACGAATTTCATTAGCTAATTTCGCAAAACAGCAAAATAAAATACTGGTTACCGAGTTCATTTATACCAGTTGCAAAACCCTGTGCTTAACTTTAGGCGACTATTTTCAGCAAGCGCAAACGCATATCAAAGCGCAATCCTTACAGCAAAAAATCCACTTACTCAGCATTAGTTTTGATGTTGCAGCAGACAATCCAAAGCGCTTAAATCAATACCAATCTAGAATGAAAATGGATGACCAAATCTGGTCAATCGCCACCATGGCAAGTGATGCCGACTTAGCAATGGCAAAACATCAGCTAGGCTTGGTGGTGCTTGCCGATAGTGGCAATGAGTTTGTGCATAACAGCGCTTTTTTAGTCATTTCGCCGCAAGGAAAATTAATTGGTATTTATGATGACGATGATATTCAAGGTGCTTTAAGCTTGGCTGCATCAGAATCCTCAAAGCTGTAAAGCTGCAAATGAATCAACTTAAGCTAAATACCATTCAACTTTACGCAAGCGTGCTATTTTTAATCGTCGCAATTGCCCCTTCACTGCCGCCTTTTAGGTATTTGCTGGCATCTAGCATGGTTATTCATATGCTGATACAGATTCCAGCGCTGGTGCTGGCTGGCTATTGGCTAGCTGCACAAAATAAGCCAATTAACTCAGCACTATCATTAAGCTTAAGCTGCTGGTTATGGATTTTATTAGCAAGCACGTTTTGGATGTTGCCGATTAGCTTAGATAAAGCGCTTATCAGCTCAAATTGGGATATTTTCAAAATAATCACGCTGCTTTTAAGCGGCATACTACTAAAGTCTGCGCTTGCAGGACCAAAAGTTTTATCGTTATTTTTTGTTGGCAGTAGTTTGATGATGCTGTTTTCAGTTGGTCATTTTTATCAAAATAGTGAATCAAGACTGTGTAACGGCTATTTATTGGCATCTCAGCAATCAACTGGTTTAGGCTTAATGCTATTAGCTACGGCTTTGCTGTTATTTGCATTGTTTAAGCTCAGGCACGATATTTTCGAACCTAGCGAATCAGCTAATTAAGCAAATAAATCAGCTGCTTGCTAATTTTTCCAATGCGGCGCGGTTACTAATTTCGACATGACCGCGGCCTAACGCAACCCAGTTTTTTTGCTCAAAGCGTTTTAATTGGCGGCTAACTACTTCGCGCGCGGTACCTAGCTCGTCCGCCATTAATTGATGGGTGCGGCTGATTGTTGTGCTGTTTGCATCTAATAATAACTTGGCTAGCCGCGCATCAAGGCTGTGAAACGCTACTTCATCTAGCAGCACGATTAAATCGCTAATTAAAACGCCGTAATTGGTCATCACAAATTGGCGAAATACAGACGAATCGATCATTAACTGATTAAAAGCTGGCGCGGGAATAATCACATCACGAATCGGCTCTTCTACAATGGTAGATGCAGGATAGTTGCTGTGCCCCAACAAGCAAGTAGTAGTGATCACGCAAGTTTCGCCTGCTGCAACCCGATACAACAAAATTTCGCGGCCACTGGTAGACATTTTGTATACGCGTGATTGCCCTGCAAGGCGCATCACATAAGCACCGCAAGCACCACCTTCGCGATATCCAATAGTGCCTATCGGCGCTTCCACTATGCGGGCAGATTTAATTAAAATTTCACGTGCGTTTGGCTCAAGCTGTAATAAAGCGGGAAAGCTTTCCAGCCAGTTTAAATTATCCATTTACTCAATCCTCATCCTATTTTTATGTACGTTAACGCCCACAAAAAGGCTTAATTATCTTTTTTTAGTTATCTTAGCGCTTAAGCTATCTAACATTGCAACACTATCAGCAGCTAAGCATTGTTGCAACACACTTCAATATTCCATCAAATCGCTTGCTAGCTTTAGCGATATTCAAGCAATCTTAACTTTAGTTTTACACTCAAATAATTTGCCATACAAACCATTTGCATATTTAATTAAAATAAGTTAATTTATATCAACTAAATTAACTAAAAAAATAACATTATTTATGGCCAATTACGATAATTTAAAATTAAATCATCAACTTTGCTTTGCATTGTATGCAGCGACGCATTCGCTAACGCGCGCTTATCGCAGTTCGCTTGAGCCGCTTGGCATTACATATACGCAATACTTAGTGATGTTGGTGTTATGGGAAACAGATGGAATTAGTGTGGGTAAAATTGCGCAACGGTTAGAGCTAGATTCTGCCACGCTGACGCCAATGCTAAAACGTTTAGAAACGGCAGGCTTTATTAGCCGCTTACGCAATCTTAAAGATGAGCGGATTGTAGAGATCAAATTAACGCCTGCTGGCAACCATTTACAACACGAAATCGCACAAGTACAACATGGCGTTGCCTGTCAAACAGGTTTAAGCACCGATGAGTTTAATCAGCTTAAAGATTCATTACATCGCTTGGTTGAAACCATGACTAATTGTGAAGTGCCCAACAAAAATAAACATAACTAAAAAATTGATACAAAAAAAGCTAGTCGCAATGACTAGCTTTTTTATTGCTTGACGTGTGTCTATTTTCTAACTGGTTCTGATACTGGTTTTTCACCCGTTACAATCACGTTGCGATAGCTTTCTAAGCTACCCATCAATTGACTAATTTCGTATGCTGGTACATTAAATGCATAAAATGTGTGCAAGCATTCAATCAAAATAATATTGAACTCACGATTGGTAATGTTTAAATGTGGGTGGCTGTCTTTCATTGATTTACCGCGACCAAACTCATCTCTTACATAAATTTTTGGTCCGCCAGTTTCTTGCACAACCCAGTTAGTTAACATCACTTTAAAACCCGCTTTGCTGTCTACGTTGTCATGCACTGCTTTTAATGCTGGGTTAGCATTTAACGCTCTGTTGACATAAATTTTATCAACTAAATGATCCACTGTTGAGGCGATGTTGTAAGTGCCGCCCAAACGTGTGTACAGTGAATCTTCGGCCAAAGTTGGTAGTGAAACCAACATTGCACTAGCTGCTGCAATTGATAATAACAAATTACTTAATCTACTTTTAAGTGCCATTTCAACTCTCCCTAACAGAATGAATAGTGAATAATGTATTACATTTTTTATCTTATTTAATGCGGATTTCACACCAATTAAGTCATTCAATCTTGAAATAGTTAACTAACATTTAGCAACAATTAATTAACAATTTCAATTAATTGTATTTTTAGCATATTAATTATTAGTACGCAAACTATTTTTAGGGTGGTCAATATATAGATTAAGTTTAAGTGATTAAATTTTTGATGAGCGCTAGTCCAAACCCAACACCAAAGCCGTTTGTATCGGTTGCCACCGCGCCTAAACCACCTTTACGGTTATATGATGACAAATCGGTATGTAGCCACGCCACATCATTTTCGATAAATTTTCCTAAAAAGCGCGCGGCATGAATATGGTCTGCGCCGCCCTCCAAAGTGCATTGTTTAATGTCGGCAATATCACTTTCCAAATCCGAATCAAAATCTTCGTCATATGGAAAAGCCACAATGCGCTCACCCGCCGCCGCGCCCGCGCCTACTGCTTTGCAGGCTAAATCAGGGCGATTGGCTATCACGCCACTCATGCGATCACTTAAGGCAGTGTGCATACTGCCTGTTAGCGTGGCAAAATCTAAAATCACGTCTGGCACATTGCCATTTTTATCAGTGCGGCTAGCCAATGTTAAGGTATCCGCCAGCACCATGCGACCTTCCGCATCAGTATGCACAATCTCAATCGTCATACCGTTAAGTGCCGTCACCACATCATTTTGTTTATACGCCAATGGCCCAATATGATTTTGCGCAATCGCTAGCCAACAGTCGATTTTGACTTCAAGCTGCATTTCAGTTACCGCTTGCAAAATACTTAAAGCTACTGCGCTACCGTTCATATCTTCATGCATGCCCTGCATATATTTAGCGGGTTTTAGGTTATGGCCTCCCGTATCGAAACAAATGCCTTTACCCACTAGCGCGATATGCTTTTTAGCAACTGTTGGCGTATAAGTTAAGTGCACAATCGCGGCATCCAGCGGCTCGCTGCCCTGACCAACCGCGTAAAACGCTCCTGCGCCCATTTTCTGCAGCGTAGGCATATCAAACTCTTCCCAAGTCCAGCCGTATTGCTCTGCCAATTGCTTTACTTTTTCGCGATAGATAATCGGCGTTAAGGCATTGGGCGGCAATATAGTTAAGCCACGACATAATGTATTGGCAGCAACTCGCGCATTCACATATGCATAATCATGCTCAGCTTTGTATCCAAAAATATTGATTTCTTTCAATGGCTTATCTTTAATATCCAACTTACTTTTGGCACCTTTATGATTGGGCAATTGGCTAGCATTAACGGTTGCAACGTAATAAGCAGCACATGCGTGCGCTTCGCGTATTGCGTCATCACCAAATACGCAAATCGCTAATGTTTCCGGGCTTTCATCCAGCAATGGCTTTAACGCTTTACGCAATAAAGTATGCTGTTGAAAGATTGATAATTTTTGAAGCAACATGACAAAAGTTGCCATACCGCCATTTGGTAAATCCAAAGTGATAGGCGTTTTACTTAGGCTTTGATAATCGGCATTGCTACGCTTCAATTTATTTTGCAAAAGCTCGTTAAAAATTGGCGCACTTTGTTGTTCACTTAATACAAAAAGACTATGTTTTTGCGAAGTTAACGACTTTTCGTCACTTATTACTGCAAATTGATCTAATTTTACCGACATTTAAACATCCTTAACTCTTATATATAATGTAAGACAAACGTAGCAAATCTTTTAAAAACAGTGCGTTAACTTAACGGTTTAACTTGACCAAAAAGCCTAAAAAAGCCACACTACAATCTTTATAGATTGCATTAAATCAAGCCTGTTCATCCTATTTACAAATTTAAATAAGACGACTTGCATTTAACGAGCTGCTTGCATTATATCAACCAAGCGCTCTCAACGGAGACTATCCCTGCATGACCTCGAACACGCAAAACAAATTAGTAGAAACAGATCCATTAGAAACGCAGGAATGGTTAGATGCCTTAACCGCCGTCATTGAAAATGAAGGTACTGAACGCGCGCACTTCTTGTTAGAGGCGATGATTGATAAGGCGCGCCGCTCTGGTAGCAACTTACCTTACAATGCAACAACTGCATATGTAAATACGATTCCGACACATCTACAACAAGCTTTGCCAGGCGATGCAGAAATGGAACGCCGCATTCGCGCCTTAGTGCGCTGGAATGCAATCATGACAGTGCTACGTAGCAATGAAAAATCGCCAGGTGTTGGTGGTCATATTGCCAGCTTTCAATCGGCAGCCACTTTATATGACACCGGTTTTAATTATTTTTTCCGAGCACCTGGTATTAAAGAGAATGGTGAAAACTTTGGCGGTGACTGTATTTATTTCCAAGGCCATTCATCGCCAGGCGTATATGCACGCGCCTTTATTGAGGGGCTGATTCCTGAAGATAAAATGGAAAACTTCCGCCAAGAAACGGGCGGCAATGGTTTGTCTAGCTATCCACACCCATGGTTAATGCCTGATTTTTGGCAATTCCCAACCGTTTCAATGGGTTTGGGTCCGATTCAAGGTATCTACCAAGCTCGCTTTTTAAAATATATACATGACCGCGGCATCGCTGATACCAGCGACCGTAAAGTGTGGGTATTTTGTGGTGATGGCGAGATGGATGAGCCTGAATCACAAGGCGCAATCTCATTGGCCTCACGCGAAAAATTGGATAATTTGATTTTTGTGATTAACTGCAATTTACAGCGCTTAGATGGCCCTGTTCGTGGCAATGGTAAAATCATTCAAGAGTTAGAATCTAATTTCCGCGGCTCTGGCTGGAATGTTTTAAAAGTAGTGTGGGGTTCTTATTGGGATCCATTATTAGCGATGGACAAAGACGGCATCCTGAAAAAACGCATGGAAGAGTGCGTGGATGGCGAATATCAAAACTTTAAAGCTAAAGGCGGTGCTTACACGCGCGAAAACTTCTTTGGTAAATATCCAGAGTTAAAAGAAATGGTCGCAGCAATGAGCGATCAGGACATTTGGCGTTTGAACCGCGGCGGTCACGATCCGCATAAAGTATATGCAGCCTATCACTCAGCGGTTAATCATAAAGGTCAACCAACTGTTATCTTAGCTAAAACCGTAAAAGGTTATGGCATGGGCGATGCAGGCGAAGGCCAAAATACGACGCACCAGCAAAAAAGCATGGATATTGAGTCACTGAAAAAATTCCGTGACCGTTTCGATTTGGCGTTAACTGATGAACAAGTTGAAAATTTAAGTTTCTACAAACCAGCCGATGACTCGCCAGAAGTAAAATACATGGCAGAACGCCGTGCGGCGATGGGTGGCTTTGTGCCGCAACGTCGTCGCAAAGGTAACGAGTTAACGGTGCCGGCACTTTCTGCCTTTGAAAACATGTTAAGTGCCACGGGTGAGCGTGAAATATCGACCACAATGGCGTTTGTGCGCATCTTATCCACACTATTACGCGATAAAACGCTGGGCAAATTTGTGGTGCCAATCGTGCCAGATGAGGCGCGTACATTCGGCATGGAAGGCATGTTCCGCCAATTAGGTATTTACTCACACTTGGGTCAGTTATATGAGCCAATGGATTCCGACCAAGTGATGTATTACAAAGAATCCAAAGACGGCCAGATTCTAGAAGAAGGCATTAACGAAGCGGGTTCATTCTCAAGCTGGATTGCTGCCGCAACGTCGTACAGCGTCACAGGCGTGCAGATGATTCCGTTCTATATCTTCTATTCCATGTTTGGTTTCCAACGTATTGGTGACTTAGCTTGGGCTGCTGGTGATAGCCGTGCGCGTGGCTTCTTGCTAGGCGCAACGGCGGGCAGAACAACGCTAAATGGTGAAGGCTTACAACATGAAGATGGCCATAGCCACTTGATGTCAGCCACTATTCCAAACTGTATTTCTTATGACCCGACCTTTGCTTATGAATTAGCGGTGATTATTCAAGAAGGCTTGCGTCGCATGGTGCAAAATCAAGAAGATGTGTATTACTACATTACCTTGATGAATGAAAACTACAGCCACCCTGCATTGCCAGCTGGCGCTGAACAAGGCATATTAAAAGGCTTGTATAGCTTTAGTAAATCGAAAGCAAAGGGCGAAAAAGTACAATTAATGGGTAGCGGCGTTATTTTGCGCGAAGTGATTGTAGCCGCCGAATTGCTGGAAAAAGACTGGGGCGTTTCAGCCGACGTGTGGAGCGCAACCAGCTTTACCGAACTACGCCGCGAAGGCTTGGATTGCGAGCGTTGGAATATGCTCAACCCTGAAAAACCACAACGCTTGAATTATGTGGCAGAAAGCTTGAAAGACGCAAAAGGCCCAGTCATTGCTTCAACAGATTACATGAAAAGCTTTGCTGAGCAGATTCAACGCTTTGTGCCGAATAAATTTGTGGCATTAGGTACAGATGGCTACGGCCGCTCTGATAGTCGCGAGGCATTGCGCGATTTCTTTGAAGTGGATGCACGCTACATCACCGTAGCTGCTTTAAAAGCACTGAGCGATGAAGGCAAATTGCCAGCCGCTAAAGTAGCGGAAGCGGTTAAAAAATATAAATTGGATTCAAACAAACCAAATCCAACAACGGTTTAACGCTTAAATTAAGGCCTGCTGGCTGGAGTTAATAATGAGTTTACAAGATGTTTTAGTACCTGATATCGGCAACTTTGATAGCGTGGATGTGATTGAAGTGCTGGTAAAAGCGGGCGATACGATTGCTAAAGATGATTCACTGGTAACAGTGGAATCAGACAAAGCGTCTATGGATATTCCAGCGCCGTTTGCTGGCGTGGTAAAAGAAGTTAAATTAAAAGTGGGCGATAAAATCGCACAAGGCCATTTGATTTTAACTTTGGAAGCCGATTCTGCGGCAGCCAGCCAGCCAGCGGCCGCAACTGCTGAAGCAAAAGCAGCGCCTGCTAGCGTGCCAAAAGAGATTGCGGCAGCGATTCCAGAACCAACACGCCCTGCTCCAGAACCACCAAAACAAGTACAGCCAGCGCATCAACCGTTGCCAGTGGGCGAAAGTGTTGTGGTAAACGGTGGTAAAACTTCGCACGCCAGCCCATCTGTGCGAAAATTTGCCCGTGAATTAGGTGTTAACTTAGCCTTAATCAAAGGCTCTGCGTTAAAAAATCGCATCACGCAAGCCGATGTACAGGCTTTTGTTAAAGGCGAACTGGCTAAACCGCGTACAGAGAATATGGGCGCTGGTTTAGGTAGCCTTGCTACCTTGCCAATGCCAGTGATTGATTTCAGCCAGTTTGGCGACATTGAAACTAAGCCGCTTTCACGCATTAAAAAGATATCTGGTGCCAATCTACACCGTAACTGGGTAACTGCCCCGCATGTGACACAGTTTGACCAAGCCGACATCACGGATTTGGAAGACTTTAGAAAATCCATGCAAGCAGACGCTGAAAAACGTGGCGTTAAGCTCACCATGTTGGCTTTTTTAATTAAGGCGTCTGTCAACGCATTAAAGGCTTATCCTAATTTTAATGCGTCACTTTCGCCCGATGGCGATAGTTTGATTTTAAAGAATTATTTTAATATTGGCTTTGCCTGCGATACGCCAGATGGCTTAGTGGTGCCAGTGGTGAAAGATGTGCAACAAAAAGATGTGCTGGATATTGCACGTGATTTAGGTGAATTATCCACCAAAGCGCGCGAACGCAAATTAAAGGTAGAAGAAATGCAAGGTGGTTGCTTCACGATTTCTAGCCTTGGCGGTATTGGCGGTACTATGTTCACACCAATCATTAACTGCCCGGAAGTGGCGATTTTGGGTGTTTCACGCTCATCCATGCAGCCAATTTACAATGAAAAAACCAAATCTTTTGAACCGCGTTTAATCTTGCCAATGTCACTTTCCTACGACCATCGTGTGGTGGATGGCGCTGATGGTGCACGTTTTACCAGCCATATGCGCATGATGTTATCGGACGTACGCCGCTTATTACTTTAAAAGTCAAACGCACTTTTTTAGTGCAAAATTGATTTCTTAGCGCCTGTTAACAACATAATTCAACTGTTAATAGGCGCAAATTCCCCTAAAGTTCGCTAAATCCCACTTTAACAAGCTGGTACGACTATTGCTATCTATCAATTAGACAGACATATTTTATTAGCGAGGTTTTGATTTAAACACTGACGATTGGGGATTATCATGACAAGGCCTGTTCCTGCATTATTTTGTTCCGCATTTTTGTACTTTGGTTTGGCAAACGCGATTTATGCAGCGCCAACAGATGAACTTGTAGAAAAAATCAGCGCACATGTGGTTAAAGTACAAGTTGGTCTTGCCAACGGCGGTTACGGCTTAGGTTCAGGCGTTGTCGTCGCTAAAGACCAAGTGGTCACCAATTGTCACGTAGTGGCAGGCGCCGTCTCAGTCAGCGTAAACACCAATGGCGAAAACTATAGCGCCAGCGCTTTAAAGCCAGATTGGTATCACGATTTATGTATATTGACTGTAGCTGGCTTAAATGCGCCAATTGCCACTTTTGGTTCTAGTGAAAATCTGAAATATGAGCAGCCAGTTTACACCGTTGGCTTTGCTAACTTCTCGCCTCGCCCAAACGCCACTTATGGTTTCGTTAAAAGCTTATATCCAATGGATGATAGCGTTGTGGTAAGAGCAAGTAATGCTTTTAGAATGGGCGACAGTGGCGGTGGTTTATTTGACGATACCGGTAATTTAGTCGGCATCGTCACCGTTAAAAGTCCTGGTCGCGATGCGTTTTACTACAATATGTCGGTAGAGTGGGTGCAGCGTTTGCTGAACAAACCTGAACAGCCGATTGTAAGTAAAAGTGAGTTAGCTTTTTGGGCAGAATCACATGAAAAATGGCCATTTTTTATGAAAATTGTACAGCCGCTTAAAACAGGAGACTGGGCTGCGTTAGAAACAATTGCATCTCAATGGGCTGAGCAAGAACCACAAACAACAGAAGCACTGTTCTACCGTGCCGTGGCAGAGTTTAGCTTAAAGAATACGGCTTATGCTGAGCTACATTTAAATCAAGTGGTCGCAACTAACAGCAATCACAGTAGCGCACTGTATTATCTAGGGCTAATTGCAGAACAAAATGGCAAACGTATTGAAGCGCTGAATATGGTGGCAGCACTTGATGTTCTAGATGTTAATATTGCAAACGAGCTCAAATCTGCGATGGGTATCAAAACTGATTAGCAATCTAAAATTGTTCACCAATACTGCTTGCATGCCAAAGTTAATTGGGTGCGTAAGCAGTATTTTTATATTGGTTGTTGACAATCGCACAGCCTCTCAGGGTTTATCTACTAAGTAATCACTTTCAGTTCTAACTAAGCCTCATTTTAAGGCTTAATATCGCCCACTTTAATGATATAATTATGCTTAAATTTGAGCAAAAATAAAGGTTAAGTATGAGCGATTTAGTGGATATATTAGTCCCTGATATTGGTAATTTTGACAGCGTAGATGTCATTGAAATTTTAATAAAAGTTGGTGACACTGTTGCTAAAGAAGATTCTTTGATCACAGTTGAATCAGACAAAGCATCAATGGATATTCCATCCTCACATGCTGGCGTTGTTAAAGAGATAAAAATAAAAGTGGGTGATAAAGTCGCTCAAGGCTCATCTATTTTAGTCATTGCGCCTGAAGCAAAAGCCGATGTAGCACCAGTTATTAATACAGTAGCGGCTGTTGTTAAAGAAACGGTAGCCGCTCCTAAACCAGTGTCCGTAAGCGGCAACAGCGATATCAATACGCAAGTAGTGGTATTAGGTTCTGGCCCTGGCGGCTACACTGCAGCATTTAGAGCCGCCGACCTTGGTTTAAATGTGGTATTAATTGAACGTTATCCAACACTAGGTGGCGTCTGTCTGAACGTAGGTTGCATCCCTTCTAAAGCCTTATTGCATACTGCAAAAGTCATCACAGAAGCAGAAGAAACCGCGCATCATGGCGTTAGCTTTAGCGCGCCTAATATTGATTTAGACGCACTACGTAACTGGAAAAGTAACGATGTAGTCGCCAAATTGACTGGCGGCTTGGCACAAATGGCAAAACAACGCGGCGTTACCGTTGTGGTTGGCGTTGGTGCCTTTACCAGCGCAAATCAAATCGCTGTGACTGATGCTGAGGGCAAAGTTACTGCAGTAGGCTTTGAAAGCGCCATTATCGCGGCCGGCTCTCAAGCGACCAAGTTCCCAGGCGCACCTGAAGATGACCGCATTATGGATTCTACAGGCGCATTGGCCTTAGCTGATATTCCGAAACGCATGCTGGTTATCGGCGGCGGTATTATCGGCTTGGAAATGGGTACCGTTTACGATGCACTAGGCACCAAAGTCAGTGTGGTCGAATTTATGGATGGCTTGGTACAAGGCTGCGACCGCGATTTGGTACGCCCTCTGCAAAAGCGCATGGAAAAACGCTTTGAAGCGATCATGCTTTCAACCAAAGTGGCAAAAATGGAAGCCAAAAAAGATGGTATTCATGTCAGCTTTGAAGGTGAAGATGCCCCGAAAGAATCTCAAATATATGACCGCGTTTTAGTCTCCATCGGTCGCCGTCCAAATGGTAAAAATATTGGTGCAGAGTTAGCAGGCGTGGCGGTAGATGAGCGCGGTTTTATCGCAGTAGATAAGCAAATGCGCACAAACGTAGCGCATATTTTTGCCATTGGCGATATCGTTGGCCAACCCATGTTGGCGCACAAAGCCACGCATGAAGGCAAAGTAGCTGCAGAAGTAATTGCCGGCCATAAAGTCGAATTTCAAGCGGCTTGCATTCCATCTGTTGCCTACACAGACCCAGAAATCGCTTGGGCTGGCGTCACGGAAATCGAAGCCAAGGCCAAAGGCATTGAATATGAAAAAGCCAGTTTCCCTTGGGCTGCCAGCGGCCGCGCTATCTCTGTTGCGCGTACTGAAGGCATCACTAAATTAATTTTTGATAAAACCACCCACCGTTTAATCGGTGCAGGTATCGTGGGCGTTAACGCAGGGGAGTTGTTGGCAGAAGCCGTATTAGCGATTGAAATGGGCGCCGATGCCCATGATTTAGGCTTAACTATTCACGCACACCCAACCTTATCTGAAACCGTTTGTTTTGCGGCTGAGATGAAAGAAGGCACAATCACCGACTTATATATTAAGAAAAGATGACCGAATGTCAGCGCAAGACTTAACCACTAAATTAGTTGAGTTTTTTTCAAAAGACAGAGTCTTTACCGACCCTGTCGATTGTTATGCCTACGCTTACGATAATTCGCGCAACTATCACAACCCAATTGCGGTTGTTTTTCCGTTAACAACTGAAGAAGTGCAAACGGTTATCCAACTATGTAATCAGCATCAAATACCTGTTGTGCCGCGCGGCCGCGGTACTGGTACTGCAGGTGGTAGCGTGCCAGAGGCTGGCGGCGTGGTGATGTCGCTAGAACGCATGCAGAACATTATCAGCATTGACCCAGACAATCGCATGGCGATTATTGAGCCAGGTGTATTGAATCAAGTATTACAAGATGCCATCAAACCCGTTGGATTCTTTTGGCCGCCAGACCCATCTAGCGCTGCCTACTGCAGCATTGGCGGCAATTTAGCTACTTGCGCAGCTGGGCCGCATGCGGTGAAATACGGTGTCGCGCGCGACCACGTATTGGGCTTAAAAGCGGTGACGGGTAATGGTGACATTATTAAAACTGGCTGCTACACCAGCAAAGGAGTAGTTGGCTACGATTTAACTCGCTTGATTGTGGGTAGTGAAGGCACGCTGGCTGTGATTACTGAAGCTACCTTAAAACTCACCCCTTTACCCAAAAACACGGGTGGTTTAACCGCAGAGTTCATAGATACTTATAGCTGCGCCAAAGCGATTGCTGCGATTATGGCGCAACCATACACGCCAAGCGCACTTGAATTTTTGGATAATGGCGCGCTGAATCTGATTCGCAGCCGTCATCAAAATTTACTGCCAGAAAACGCTAAAGCTTATTTAATGATTGAAGTGGATGGCTCAAGCCAAGAGATTGTTGAAGCCACAGAAGCGATTTTGCAGGCTTGCCAAGTTGATGGCTTGATTGAAGCCAAACCTGCGCTGGATACCAAAGCCTTATGGGCGGCGCGCAAGGCGCTATCGCCATTGCTTAAAGACATTGCGCCTAAAAAAATCAATGAAGATATTGCCGTGCCTGTGTCACATTTGCCTGAGTTATTAACAGGTTTAGAAAAGCTAGCCGCGCAGTATCAAATTAGCAATGTTAACTTTGGCCATGCGGGCAATGGCAATATTCATGTCAATTTATTGGTTAACCCAAATGATGCAGAAGAGATGCAGCGCGCTTACGCTTGCTTGGATGATGTGTTTAGCCTAGTGTTATCTTTGCAGGGCACATTATCTGGCGAGCATGGTGTTGGCATGGCAAAACGGCCGTTTGTATCGCGCGAGATTGACGCAACGACGATGGCTTTGATGAAGCAAATAAAACTGACTTTTGACCCAAATAATATTTTAAATCCAGGTAAACTTTTCCCTTAATGGATTTTTAATTACTGGCTTAAGGGCAAGCAGCCACCTTAAGCTCACTACCCACAAATTCTGGGCTGATTTTTTGTAACTCTAATGCCGCTTCTGGCGTCACTGCTTTAATTAACAAACTGGAACCATTTTTACCTGGGCTGCGTAAAGCTTTAGTTGCCCCTTTTACACCCTTGGTTTGTAAATCATTCAGTAAATTTGTGGCCAATTTTTCATCTTGAAACAAACCAAAAGAAATTGCATGACGCCATTGCGAATCTTGTACTATAAATATTTCACCAACCCCTAATGCTTTGATTTCATCGGCTTTTTGTTGCGCCAGCTGTGCATTTTTTAAAGGCGGGTAATACACCCAAAAACGCCTATCTGTTTGAGATAGATCAGCTTGTTTGGTAACGCCCTCTAAACCCAGTTTAACCAAAGCTACCTGTGCAGAGGGTAAATTACTAGTCGTAAAATTACCCCACTCATAACAGCCTGTCACAGGTATTTCCGCAACGGGCTCAACAGCTTGTGCAAGCATTTTTTTAGGCATGGCCTCTAATGCTTGTTGATCTAATATTTTGAGTTTTTCTGGGTTAATTGGCGCATTCACTTGCGCTGGTTTTGGCATAATCACATCTAAATTAAAATATACGAATAAACCCGCATTAACCAACAGCAAAAATCCTAACAACCACTTCATATGTACTCTTTCTTTAATATTGCTAAACCTTTCAAAACAAGGTTTTCCACTATCATAACCCGTTTTTCATCTACTTTTAAATGCGCGATTAACGCACCTGCAATGGTAGAAGCATCGCCGCCACTAACCACTAATTTTGGTGGCAAACCACATACACTTTCAAGCTGATTGTGCATCACGGCAATGGCACCGATTGCTGCATTTAAGCAACCTGTTTGAATCGCATCCTGTGTGTTGAGGGGGAAAGTCAGATGACTGCCTTCATCCACCTTCAATTGCGCCGTATTGTGCGTCAAGCCTGCCTGCATTAAGCGTATGCCAGGCATAATGGTACCGCCCAAAAATATACCTTTATTACTTTCATCAGTCGTCAAGCAATCGATGGTTATTGCAGTGCCTGCATTAATCACTATAGTTGGCTGGTGATGGATATGCCAAGCGGCAATTAAGCCAGCCCAGCGGTCTGCACCTAGCTTTTCTGCTTGCTCATAGCGATTAATCACGTCCGTTGCCTGTTGCCTGGCCGTAATAAAATGGGCCTTTTGCGGCGCAACCAGCTGTGCGATTTGTTGCGCTATCGCCTGCCCAGCCACATTGGCAACAAGCACTTGATTGGCATTTTGCGCCGCTCGTTTTAATGTTGATATCGCTAAATCCGCATTCAAGCAAACGGTGGTCGCTTGCATCTCGCTTGCGCTATTCACCAAAGCCCATTTGGTGCGGGTATTGCCGCTATCGATTACCAATAACATTAGACTGAAGCTCCTGCATTGACGGCTCTTAAAGAAATTTCGCCTGCTGAAAAACGCTGCAAGCCAAGCGATGTTTCCACCAGCAAAATACCATCATCCGCCACATTTTTTACCACGCCCAATACCTCAGTGCCATTGGGTAACAACATACGCACGGGCTGCTGATGATAAGCATGATAATTTACCCATTCATCGCGTAAACCAACAAATCCAAACTGCTCAAAGCGGCTTAACACTTCTGCCAAGTGCTTTAGCAATGTGCCCAATAAAACATTTTGATTAATTGTATGATCAGATACTGTACTCAAATCGGTTGTGGGCTGATCAATCGCCTCAATCACCGTTTTAGGCATATTCAAATTAATACCCACGCCAATCACCGCAGTACTCGGGCCATCTAAATCGCCTTGCAGCTCAATTAAAATACCTGCCAGTTTTTTACCCTCAACCAATATATCGTTAGGCCATTTTAATTGCGCTTGATTAATCCCAAGGCTAGCCAAGGTACGCATCAAAGCCACACCCACAGCCAAACTTAAGCCAGACAAAGCAGCCGCACCACACTGAAAACGCCATACCAATGAAAAAGTTAAACTCGCACCTAATTGAGAAACCCAAGTGCGGCCGCGTCTGCCTTTGCCTTTGGTTTGAATATGCGCAGCCACACAAGTAGCATGCGCCACGTTTTTTTGCTGCATCAAGTAGGTATTGGTCGATGCAACTTCATCCAGAATAATTAAATTAAACCATTTGCGCTGTTCGCCGATTGCACTTAACACTAAATTTTTGTCTAAAAAATCAATCGCTTGCGGTAATTTATAGCCGCGCCCACGAACCGAAAAAATCGTAATGCCCAACGTTTCTGCATGTTTAATCGCATTCCAAACCGTGGCGCGCGTCACTTTAAACTGTTGCGCAAGCGCTTCACCAGAATGAAACTGTCCATCCGCCAGCAGCTGTAAAATAGGGAAAGTTAAATTGCTCATATTATTTTGATTGTGTTTGTTGAAGTTTATCACAGCAAATGCCTACTGCTTTAGTCAATCGAAGCCACCCGCAATCCAATTCAAGCGTGTAAAATATTGTGATTATTAGCTTATAAAAAAACGATACGAAATATTTATGTCAGCAGAAAAAACTCCGATTCCACTAGGTTCAAACTTTATTCGCGCCATTGTTGAGCACGATTTAGCCGATAACAAATTTGCCAGCAAAAAATGGGCGGGCAGCCCAGGTGATGCAGCGCATCAAGCGAAAGGTCAAATCGACCCGGCTAAAATCCGCACCCGCTTTCCGCCAGAGCCAAATGGCTATCTGCATATTGGTCATGCCAAAAGTATTTTTTTAAATTTTGGTTTAGCGCGCGATTACGCTGGTGTATGTCACCTGCGTTTTGATGACACCAACCCAGAAAAAGAGAGCCAAGAGTATGTGGATAGCATCTCTGACGCGGTGCAATGGTTAGGGTTTAATTGGGCAAATGGTCAAGAAAATAATCTTTATTTCGCCAGCAATTATTTCGATTTTATGTATCGCGCGGCAGAAAGCCTGATTGAAAACGGCCATGCCTTTGTAGATAGTCAAACCGCCGATGAAATGCGCGAAACGCGCGGCACGCTGACAGAGCCTGGCAAAAACTCACCCTGGCGTAATCGCAGTGTGGCAGAGAATCTGCAACTATTCCGCGAAATGCGTGATGGTAAGCATGCAGACGGCAGCCTGATTTTGCGAGCCAAAATCGATATGACATCGCCCAATATCAACCTGCGCGATCCAGCCATTTATCGCGTACGCCGCGCGCATCATCACAACACAGGTGATACATGGTGCATTTATCCCATGTACACCTTTGCGCACCCGATTGAAGACGCATTAGAACAAATCACGCATTCGATTTGCACGCTTGAGTTTGAAGATCAACGCCCGTTTTATGATTGGTTATTAGAGCGCTTGGCAGAGGCTGGACTGTTAGCGCACCCTTTGCCAAAACAATATGAATTTGCACGCTTAAATCTAACTTATGTGGTGCTTTCAAAACGTAAATTAATCGACTTGGTAGAGCAAAAACATGTTTCAGGCTGGGATGACCCACGCCTACCAACCTTAGCTGGCGCACGCCGCCGTGGCTATGTGCCAGAAGGTTTTAAGTTATTCACAGACCGCATTGGCGTCAGTAAAGCCGATTCATGGATTGAATACACCATCTTAGAAGACTGCATGCGCGAAGTGCTAAATGACGCTGCAGAGCGAAGAATTGCGGTGCTAGACCCGATTAAGCTTGTGATTGATAACTACCCTGCCAATCAAGTAGAAGACTGCTTTGCGCCTAACCACCCGCTCAAACCCGAACTAGGCAAACGCGTTGTGCCTTTAACCCGCGAATGTTGGATAGAAGCAGAAGACTTTATGGAAACGCCAAGCAAAGGCTTTTTTAGATTAACGCCAGATGGCATGGTGCGCCTACGGTATGGCTATGTGGTGAAATGCACAGGCTTTGAGAAAGACGCGGCTGGCAAGGTCACAGTGGTACATTGCGACTACCTGCCCGATACTAAATCTGGCACGCCGGGTGCGGATGCGATTAAAGTAAAAGGCAATATTCACTGGGTAAGCGCTCAACATGCTTACGCGGCAGAGATTCGCTTATACGATAGATTATTCAAAGAAGCGCATCCCGGTTCTGGCGATAGAGATTATCTCAATGATTTAAATCCAGATTCTGTCAAAACGATTACCGCGCAATTAGAACCCAGCTTAAAAGACGCAAAACCAGAAGACAGATTTCAGTTTGAACGGCATGGTTATTTTGTGGCGGATAGAAAAGATAACGTTGCTGGAAAACCCGTGTTTAATCGCACAGTGACTTTGCGGGATGCTTGGCAGAAATAGCAATCAGTATGCAAGATAAACAAATTATCATGATTGCAGGACCAAACGGTGCAGGAAAAACAACCTTTGCCCGCGAGTTTTTGCCGAATGAAGCTAACTGCCCTATTTTTATCAATGCAGATTTAATTGCCGCTGGTTTAGCGCCTTTTGCGCCAGAAACAATGGCCATAAAGTCTGCTCGCATTATGCTCGCTGAAATCAAAAATAATATTGAGGCAGGTAATAGCTTCGCCTTCGAAACAACGCTATCAGGCAAATACTACGCGACACAAATACCATTATGGCAAAAATTGGGTTATAAAGTTAAACTATTATTTCTTGCCTTACCTGATGCAGAAATGGCAATACAACGTGTGGCTGCAAGGGTAGCTAGTGGTGGGCATCACATTCCCAGTGAAGTAATTAAACGCCGATTTGAAAAAGGTTTATATAACTACCATCATGTTTATAAACCAATTGTAAATACATGGGCAATGTACAATAATCTTGGGTTATTGCCTGAAATAATTGAGGAAAATCTAAATGGCTGAGAAATTAAGCACCGTGGCAATCACAAAAAAAACGCCTAGTGATGAATATAAAGCATTAGTGCGTGCTGCTCAGGTGGCAAAAAAACAAGCGGAGCTTTTAAGCTTACCTTACATCACAAAAAATAATTCTGAAACAAAAGCAAGTGCTTAACGCATTGCGCGTCTTGTAGTAAGCTTGTTTTGTTATGAGCAAAACAAGTAAATTTTCATTTGCAATTCCGATAATAAGACCATTACATTTTAACAATGCTCATATAGCTCTTCAGGATGCTCTGATTAGGGACATTGATAGTTGGGGCGGAAGTTTATCTTTTAACAACGAGTATTTTTTATCTGGATCAAAACTAGTCATTTCATTGTATAAGAATCCAGCTGAATATGTCCCCTTTAAGAAATACTTTAAACCTCATCGAGTTAGAAATTACTACCTTTTAGTATTTAAAGTAGATGCTGAGATATGTGAAACTAGCATTTTAAAGTTAATCGACTCTATACCCAAAGATGAAGAATATCGTGACGATATCATTGAGCATGTCCGAACTGATATACCCATAACTTCCATATTACTTGAAATACATAATTTTTTTCTTATAGCAAATATCGCATTCCCTGGCGCATTAAGTACAGAAAGAGGCATTAGCTTTATTGCGAAGAGGAAGTATGAAGAGATTGAAGGCTTTTATGCTGAGCACTTATTTGGCGCTTTAGAAAGTTCAAAAAAGTTGAAGTGGCCCAAATTGTCAAGTATTGGCGTTTTAGATGCTTGGAACTGGTTGAACTCTTCTAATGTTATTGAAAATGGTATTGGGAAAAACTCTGTAGGCAGGGCGTTAGCTGCATTTAGCCAATTAACAACTGAAAGCTCCTCAGAAGATAGCACCTTAAATATTATTTGGGCCTTATTGGGTTTAGAAGCAATTTATACAAAAGGAAATTTGGGTCTTAAAGAGCAATTAGTTCTTAAAACGGAAGTACCCTTAGGCAAAAGAGAAGAAAATAAAAAAGCCTTTGGTCAAATGTATGATTTTAGATCAAGACTAGTTCATGGAGATATTGATATTCCACTACGATATACTCCATATGATGGTGCATCAGAGTTTGAAAATTTTCACTCAGACTTGTATGAAAGTAGTGATATTGCAATCGCAACTTTAATCGCTACCTTTCAGAAATTGATCCAAAATAACTGGAAAGAGCTTGAGTTTCAATACTCAATAAGTGGTAATTAACCTTTAACTCTAAAAGCAAATGAAAAAAAACCGCAAATCCAAAAAACGCCTCTCTAAAAAAATCGGCATGCCGCCTGGTTCCTTGATTTATGTGGGTGATATGGATGCTGATGTATCCAAAATGGATAAACCTACCGTTACGCTGGTGGCATATGACGCAGCTGATTTAACCGAAAAACTGTTAAACACAGAAGAGCTTGCAACATTTAAATTAAGCGACTACACCAGCACAGGTAAAAAACTGTGGCTCAATATTCATGGCGTGCACGATGTCGCGCTTATTAAACAAGTAGGTGATTTATTCAATTTGCATCCATTGGTGCTGGAAGACATTTTGAATACCGAGCAGCGCCCTAAGATTGATGAGTTTGATGACTATGTGTTTTTAGAAACGCGTAGTTTTAAGTATGACAAAACCAGCCTCACCATGGATTCTGAACAAGTGAGTTTTGTACTGGGGCATGATTATTTACTCACTTTCCAAGAGCGTTCTACTGGTATTTTTGAGCCTGTACGTGCTCGCATGCGCGCAAGCCGCGCCCACATTCGTGAGCTTGGTGTGGATTATCTAGCTTACGCACTTTTAGATAGCGTGGTAGATAGATATTTTAGCGTGCTGGAAGATGTGGGCGATGCAAGTGAGGCGTTAGAAGAAGTGTTACTATCTAGGCCAAGCAATGCGGAATTACAAAATATCCATCAGCTTAAACACGTGAGCGTTGAGTTGCGCCGCGCAGTATGGCCGCTACGTGAGGTGATTAATAATCTAATCCGCAACGAAAATGACTTTTTTAAACAAAGCACTATGCCGTATTTACGCGATGTATATGATCACACCGTCAATTTCATTGAATCGCTGGAATCCATTCGCGATAGCCTAAGCGGCATGATGGATATCTACATGGCGAGTATGAGTAATCGCGTCAATCTGGAATTGCGCGCTTTAA
>JAKFVD010000023.1 GCA_021732365.1 Methylotenera sp.
GTTTCAATCGGCAACATCGAAATAGAGGTTGGTTTTGAAGCGTCATAAAGCAATTCGGTCGGACACATGGTGGTACGGCCTGCGCTGGATGGCAGCAAACGTTGACCGTAATCTGCAAAGAAAATCGCGTTAATCAACTCTGATTTACCGCGTGAAAACTCGGCCACAAAGGCAACGTTTAATTTATCTTCACGTAAGCGCTCTAATAAATTGGTAATGCGCTGATCGATTTGCGCATCGTTAAGCTCTTGCTCATTAAGCCAGCTACGATAATCACAAATGCTATCAACCAGCGCTTTCCGCCATTCGGAATACGCTGCAAATTGATGCGCCAGTTTATTTTCTGCCATTGTCGTCCCCACGCCTTGTGCTTAATACAAGCACTTACAGAATTTCATTGCTAAAATGCCTAGAAATAAGCTTCTTTATACTTAAAACAACTTTATCACAACATTGATATTATTTAAATTAATCAACGTTATTATCGGGTTTAATTCATTTAGTTTCTGATGAAAGGCTAATTTTTAGCAATAAACGGTTAATTTAAGTAAAAATTTGTGGTTAAAAGCGCTAATTTGCTAGTCATAATATATGTTCTGTTATTATTAATGCCTGAATTAATCCCACTTTTAGCAATGACCGATACTAATCAACAATCACATAGCCAATACTCCCCGCACCCAATCGATATTCGTTTGCACCAAGTTTCGCGGTTGTTAGAAATTAAATTTGATAACAATACCGAGTGCATGCTGTCGACTGAATTTTTGCGCGTCTATTCACCTTCTGCCGAAGTACGCGGCCATGGCGCGGGACAAGAAACGCTGCAAATCGGCAAAGAGGATGTGAATATCAGCGCTATCGAACCAGTAGGCAATTACGCAGTCAAGCTAGTGTTCACAGATGGTCATGATACTGGCTTGTATTCATGGGATTATTTATACGAAATGGCTAAAAATTACGAAGCCATGTGGCAAGATTATATTGCTAAGCTTGAAATGGCTGGGCACAAGCGTAAGCAGATTGTTTAGGAAATTCATATGACCGAAAAAACCACGCATTTTGGCTTTAAAACCATTAGCGAACCGATAAAACAGCAAAAAGTGGGCGAAGTATTTCATTCTGTCGCCAGCAAATACGACATCATGAACGATGTGATGTCAGCAGGCTTGCACCGCGTTTGGAAACGCTTTGCTGTGGATGTGAGCGGCGTTAAGGCGGGCGATAAGGTATTGGATATTGCAGGCGGTAGTGGCGATTTATCTAAACTATTTGCTCAAAAAGTTGGCGCAACTGGCGAAGTGATATTAACTGATATTAACGCATCGATGCTTGCAGTTGGGCGCGACCGCATGATTGACGCTGGGCTAAGCGTGCCTGCTATGCAATGTAATGCCGAGCAATTGCCGTTTGCCGACAATAGTTTCGATTGTGTGATTGTGGCATTTGGCTTGCGTAATATGACGCATAAAGATGTGGCATTAAAAGAAATGCAGCGCGTGCTAAAAGTAGGTGGCAGGCTGCTGGTTTTAGAATTCTCAAAAGTTTGGCAACCTTTAGAAAAATTATATGACGTCTATTCGTTCAAGCTTTTACCATTTATGGGCAAATTAATCGCCAAAGATGCCGAAAGCTACCAGTACTTGGCCGAGAGTATTCGTATGCATCCAGACCAAGAAACACTTAAACAAATGATGATGGATGCTGGATTAAGCCAAGTGGATTACCACAACTTAAACGCTGGCGTAGTTGCCTTACATAAGGGCTACAAAACGTAGCGCATTTAAATGCTTAAACCATTAATTACCCGTTTTTTGCAACATATTACTCAGCAAAACAGCTGGTCACGGCCATACTTAACCCCTTTTTCGGGCAGAATTTTACAGTTTGATTTTTCGCTAGTTAAAGCACATTTGATTATTTTAGAAGATGGCAGTTTAAGCATGGCAGGCGATACTGCCAGCGCCGATGCGGTCATTCACATACCGCCAAGCTTAGCCATGCGCTTGATGGCGCAAGACGAATCGGCAAAAATGCAAATCAAAATTGATGGCGATACACATTTAGCCACAGAGCTAAGTAAAGTTTTGCAACAAATGCGCTGGGATATTGAAGAAGATTTAAGCCATTTGATGGGCGATATTGCGGCAAATAAGCTGGTGACTGGTAGCCAAAAAATAGCACAAGAAACCAAAAAGCAAACGGTTAATTTGGCTGAAATGCTCAGCGAATATTGGCAAGAAGAGAAACTGCTTATCGCCAAAAAATGGCAAGTTGAAAAATTCGTGCCAGAGGTAGATAGCCTTAAAAGTGATATAGCGCGCTTTGAAAAAAAACTGAAAAAACTAAGCAAATCAGCCGACGATTCTGCAGAAAGCCCTTCTGATTAATGCACTACTTTCGCCTACTCATCATTATTTTCATCCTATTAAAATTTGGATTAGATGAATTTATCAGTGAGCACATTAGCTTTAAGCCTTTGCACAAGCTCATTAAAGTCTTGTTTTTTTGGCGCAATACCGCGCTGCCAAGAGGCGTGCGTTTACGTTTAGCGCTAGAAAAATTAGGTCCTTTATTTGTCAAGTTTGGGCAAATGTTATCAACGCGCCGCGATTTATTGGCGCCAGATGTGGCAAATGAGCTGGCAAAACTGCAAGATCAAGTGCCGCCTTTTGCGTTTTCAGAAGTACAAAAAAGCATTGAAACCGCATTTGAATTACCGCTAGACCAAGTTTATAACCAATTTGATACGGTTGCGGTTGCCAGCGCTTCGGTGGCACAAGTACACTTTGCCCTATTGCCAGATGGGCAGCCTGTAGCAGTAAAAGTATTGCGACCTGGTATTGCGAAAGTGATTCATCAAGATTTGCAGCTACTTAAATCACTGGCATGGTTATTACAAACGGTTTCGAGTGAAGGCAAGCGCTTAAAACCTTTAGAAGTCGTCGATGAGTTCGCGCGCCACACCAAACATGAATTGGATTTAACCTTAGAAGCAGCTAACTGTAGCCAATTAGCGCGTAACTTCGCTGAAAATGACGAAATAAGAGCAAAACTGCTGATTCCTGATGTGTATTGGGATTACTGCCGCAAAGAAGTGATGACCATGCAGCGCATGGTCGGCACACCGATTAGCCAGATTGATGTGTTACGTGCAAAAGGTATAGATATTACAAAGCTTGCGCACGATGGCGTTGAAATCTTTTTTACGCAAGTGTTTCGTGACGGGTTCTTTCATGCCGATATGCACCCTGGCAATATTCAGGTTGCCGATGAAGGGCCAGATAAAGGTAAATACATCGCACTGGATTTTGGCATTATGGGTAGCTTAAGTGATACCGATAAGTACTATCTGGCGCGCAATTTTCTGGCTTTCTTTAATCGTGACTATCGCGATGTGGCAATCGCCCATATCGAATCGGGTTGGGTGCCAAAAGACACCAATACAGACGAATTAGAAACCGCAATCCGCGCTATTTGTGAACCTATTTTTGATAAACCGTTGAAAGACATTTCTTTTGGCCGCACCTTATTAAGCTTGTTTCAAATGTCACGCCGCTTTGGCGTAGTCATTCAGCCGCAGCTTGTTATGTTGCAAAAAACGCTGCTCAATATTGAAGGCCTAGGCCGCGATTTAGATCCTAATATTGATTTATGGCAAACCGCCAAGCCGTTTTTAAAACGCTGGATGAGTGAGCAAGTGGGTTGGCGCAGCATGGTCAATACATTCAAAAAAGAGCTGCCATTTATCTTAAAAAATACGCCACAAATGCCGCGTTTGGTGCACCAGTTTTTGAATCAGCAAACCCATGCAGAGCAAGATATGCCGATGCGGCAGACGATGGATGCGCTGATTAAGGCGCAGCAGAAGCAAGCACGCTGGCAAAAAAGATTAACCTTAATTATTGGCGTTTTACTTGTATTGCAAATCGCTAGCTTTATTGCTTTTGGTTTTAAATTTATTTAAATATTAGGAGTTAAAGTGATGATAAAAATATTTTCCTGTTTAAGCCTTTGTTTGTTTTTAGCCTTCTCAAATATCGTCATTGCCCAAGACTTAAGCCCTGTCGGCTTATGGAAAACGATTGATGACAAAACAGGCAAACCACGCTCACTTATCCGCATTAATGAAAACAACGGCGAATTGAGTGCCGTGGTTGAAAAAGGCTTATTGGCAACAGATACTGGCGAAGCAATTTGTGATAAATGTACAGATGAGCGAAAAGACAAAAAAATCATTGGCATGACGATTGCCAAAGGGCTTAAGAAAAATGGCAATCAATATGATGGCGGTGAAATACTAGACCCAAACAATGGCAAAATATATCGTTGCAAAATGAAGTTGGATGAAACTGGTAATACTCTGGAAGTGCGCGGTTATATTGGCATATCGCTGCTTGGCCGCTCACAAGTTTGGAATCGGGTTGAATAAGCTAACAAATAAAAAGTAAAGTAAGGAAAAGAGTCGTGCTGATTTGGTTTGTTGTTGCATATCTACTTGTTTCTATTGGCATAGGCCTAGTTGCGGCAACTCGCGTCCATAATACAAAAGATTATGCAGTTGCAGGCCGCCACTTACCATTGCCTGTGGTAATGGCAACCGTTTTTGCTACTTGGTTTGGCGCTGAGGCGGTATTCGGCGTATCTGCCACCTTTGTGCAGGAAGGCTTAAATGGGGTCGTAGCAGATCCATTTGGCTCTAGCATGTGCTTAATTATCGCTGGCTTTTTCTTTTCTACTCAACTCTACAAACTTAATATTATTACACTGGGTGATTTTTACCGCATGCGCTACAACCGCACGGTAGAAGTGCTAACCACTATCGCTATTGTTGTATCGTATTTAGGTTGGGTTGCTGCACAAATCAAAGCGCTAGGCTTAATTTTTAACATGATTACGCATGGTGCTATCAGTGAAGAAATGGGCATGATTATTGGCACTGCAATCGTATTAACTTACACAACATTAGGCGGCATGTTATCAGTAGCCGTGCTGGATTTTGTGCAGATGATCGTGGTGATTGGCGGCTTACTTTACATAGGCAGCATTGTATCTGGCATGACAGGTGGCGTCGCACCTGTGATTGAACATGCAAGAGCCGCTGGCAAACTAGATTTCTTCCCCAAAGGCAGCGATATCTGGGTGTGGATTACATTTCTGGGTGGCTGGGTGACCATGATGTTAGGTAGCATTCCGCAACAAGATGTTTTTCAGCGCATCACTTCCGCCAAAAGTGCAAAAATCGCGCTGTGGGGCTCTGTTTTAGGCGCAAGCGTCTATTTCTGTTTCACTTTTGTGCCTATGTTTATTGCTTATTCTGCCACGTTAATCGACCCTGCCGTGTTTGGTAAACTGGTACAAGAAGATTCTCAGCGTGTACTACCAACCTTGGTTTTAACGCATACGCCATTGTTGGCACAGGCCATTTTCTTTGGCGCTGTGTTGTCAGCCATCATGAGCTGCTCATCAGCCACCCTACTCGCCCCATCTGTCAGTTTTGCAGAGAACATCGTCAAAGCTTATGTGCCCAACATGAGTGATGCTGCGTTTTTGCGGGTAATGCGAATCTGCTTAATTGGGTTTGCGCTATGTGTGCTGCTTTATGCGTTAAATTCCGATTTAACTATTTTTGGCATGGTCGAATCTGCCTACAAAATCACGTTAGCAGGTGCGTTTATACCGCTAGTGTTTGGTGCTTTTTGGGAACACTCAACCAGTCAAGGTGCCATGTTTGCTATTATTGGCGGTATTGGTAGCTGGCTAATCATTGAGCTGTCGCTAGGTGAAGCAAGCTTAATTCCACCACAGTTAATTGGCTTAGCGGTGAGCACTGCAGGGATGATCATTGGCTCATTATTGCCACAAAGAATAGGCGTGGTTTATATACACGAAAGCTAATGCTTTGCTTATTATCTATTAGCAGCATACTTAACCAATGCGGGATGCATAATTTCAAGGCGCTTTTCATGCATTTTTTTGTGCGTCATATTGCTAACCGCGTCTATGCAGGCGCTACTTAAACTCACCAAAGCCTGTCTGTTTTGAATCACTGCAATCAGTTGATTTTTTAAGCTACTCATATCGCCAGTTTTAAAAAAGTAGCCAGTTTTTTGATTTTCCACACACTGCATCAAGCCCGCCGTATCCGCACACAAAACAGGTAAGGCCTGAGAAAACGCGTCAAATACATTTCTAGGTTGTTCATCCGACAAGCTGGGGATAACCATCAAATCATAATGATGCAGCAAGTTAAAAAAATCAGCGCCATATTTTATAGTGCCGCATAATTTAATATTCGCTTGCTTTTTATTGGCTAAAATTAGCTGCTCACATTCATGTAGCAAACTCCCATCTCCAACTATATCCAGCGATAAAAGATAGCCTTTATCAAGCAGATCGCTCACCGCCTGAATGAGCAACAATATGCCTTTTTCAAATACTAATCGGCCTGCGAATATTAGCTTGATGGGCGCATTAATTTGAGCAGATTTAAATTGAATCAAGCTATCCAAGAATTCAGGCTTCACAATATTATCGGCATCTATCCAAGTTGCAGGGATAACAAAGCCTTTGTGCTGTTGATTACCTAATAAGGTTTTTTTATAGGCTTCTTGCGTAAATGTACTTAAGTCTGCACTTTGTACGCACCATTTATTCAAATTTTCGCAAATAGTTGCGCGAATTTTTTGCTTAATACTGCCTTTTTGCCCCTTAGGAATACGCCAAAAGGCAGACTCTACATTGATAAAATGAAAGCGCTTTTTAAAAAGAAGCATAGGGCAAATAAACCAAGCCTCTGGAATTGGCCAACTTGCTACACCACTGTGTACAATCTCAGATTTTTTTACTTCTTGCCAAATGATACTGGTCGTTTTAGGTAATAGAAACAAGCCATGTAACGTGTTTTTTGGTTTTGTAATCATCACAAAACGCACATTTTTTAAAGCTGGATTGTTTTCAATTTCTACCGCATCTGCGTACGGTGCTTCATCCGAAAAATAAGAAATCAGCGTTAAGTTTTCAATATATTGTGTGTGCTCGATTAAATCTTTAGCCCATGCCAGTGAAATACATAATTTATTTTGCGCATTACGCATATAAGGCACTGAAAACAAAACCAATAAATAGGGTTCGGATATTTTAAGCGGGTTCATATTCATCACTGCACCACATTATTAATGCTCATATTTAGGTAATTATTGCCGTGACTGGCAGTTTGCGCAATAAAAAGTAGAGCGCTGCCCCAAGCGAATGTTTTTGATTGCACTTTTGCATACTTTGCATGGCTCATCCGTTCGTCCATATACAAAATATTCCTGCTGAAAATAACCAGGATTACCATCTGCGCCAAAAAAATCGCGTAAGCTACTGCCGCCAGCATTCAAGGCGGCATTGAGTGTAGATTTTATTTCAGCGACTAATTTTTCACACGTTTTGAGGGTTAAGTTTTTTGCTGGTGTCTCCGGATGTATGCGCGCGCGGAATAAAGATTCCGAAGCGTAAATATTACCCACTCCCACCACTAAGTGACTATCCATTATGGCAACTTTAATCGCTGCCGTTCGGGTACGGATTGCATCGTATAAATACTGCGCACTAAAGCCGTCTTCAAGCGGCTCTGGGCCAAGTACGCTAATGAGCACATGCTCGTTTGGATTATTTCCTGCCCACAATACTGCGCCAAAACGGCGGGGGTCGCGCAGCCTTAGAACTTTGCCATCATCGAATACAATATCAAAGTGATCATGCTTTTCAGGCGGATAATTGCGCTCTAGCAAGCAAATACGGCCAGACATGCCTAAATGCAGCAGCAAAGTTCCGAATGTGACAATCTTATCTTCTGACATTTCGCCGAAATCAGCCAAAATATACTTGGCTCGGCGCGTTAAGTTGAGTAGTTTTTTGCCGTGCAGGGTTTGCGGCAAATGTGCTGGAATTGGCCAGCGCATGCTGGCATTGCGAATCACCACTGCGGTGACACCTTGATTAATTAATGGCAGCAGCCCGCGGCGTGTGATTTCTACCTCGGGTAATTCAGGCATGTGCGCTAATCGCTATTTTAAATTAATGGGTGGATTCAACATGGTAAACCCAACATCATTGGTAAAGTGATACAAAATACTTTCGTCAGGACGACCTAGCAACAATTCTGGCGACTCTTGAATTTTATCGAAATGAATTTTTTTGCCATCTTTTAGCTTCACTTCAAATGATGGATAAGTGGTCTTGCGGTCTGGCGTGTAAAGCTCTACAGATTTAGCTGGGCTTTGCTTCCAGCTAAAATCTAGCCATTCATTCATTTCATTTTGAGTTGGTTTTGCTTGCGCAATATTCACTTTCCAATTGCCATCAGTTATGTCCACATTTAATCGCGTTTCTTCCCACTGCTCTAAGTGTGAAAAATCAAAGCCAGCAATTTGTTTGGCTTCGGCAGGTGAAAGCGGTAACTTATCGATTAGCTCAACGCTTTGCACGCTGGCAGCTTCTGAATAGCCGCCATGAATTAAGTAAACTGCATCTTTATAAGCTAAATATTGTTGTTCAGTCACTGGATTATAAGTACCGAATACAAACTCTTCGGTGCCTTTAGTGCCAGTGAGCTGCAATTTAAGTGGCGGATTATTTAAGCCATACTTTTCTAAATCTTTCGCAGAAAACTTATCTTCACTGGTCGCTGCAATAATAGACAAAATACGTTGTACAGACATTTGATCGGCACGCGCTTTATAAGGCGCTGTCATCAGCCAAAAACCGTATTTTTTTTCAAAACTGACGGCTTTTAATGCAGGAAACTCTACTTTAATCGCAGTAAAATCGGCTAATTTAAGTTCAGAAACAGCGTACTCAACAGGTGCGTTAACAGTTGCTTGTGGGCGCAAATATAAAAACGCAACCAGACCGCCGATGACCAACAACATCACCACATTTAATATCCATCTGTTTTTCATTGATTGATTAACCTGTATTTGTATATTTTAAGCTTTTCTGCGCTTCCACCACAGCCAAAAGCCTGCTACAAAAAATCCCAATGGAATAAAAAATTGAAACCCATGGAATACTGTCCAAGCGACAGCACGCCCTGTATCATCACTTGGAATCGTCACATTAATATCTTTAAGTGGCATTGGCTGTATGGTAATAAGCTTGTCGTCACCTGCCAACCAATTCACAATATTCACGCCAAAATCTAAATTACCACCATTAGTAATAAAAGTGTTTGATAAAAAGTTTGCATTGCCCATCACCACCACACGTTGGCCTTTTTTACCGTATTCACGCTCTAATGCCACACCAATATTGATAGGGCCGCGCTTATCCACTTGTGCATCAAAAGACACTTTTTGATTACTGACCCCTACAGGTGATTTATCTGATTCTAGCCAACCGTTTGGCGCAACTTCAACCAAGCGACCCACTTTCCAGCCAAACTCATCTGAAGCATGCGCATCTACCTCATGCGCCTCTGGAAAAAGTGTGCGCAACTGAAAATTACGGGTAATCGCATGATCACCATAAGTGCTGTTAAATGCCACTTTAGCATCAGCGCCGTATTGCGCAGCAGTCATATCTACCGCAATTCCAGGTGAGACTGTAATACCTAAATAATCAGCAACTTCTTTCATACCGCGCAAATTATTATCATCAAACAACCACAATAAATTGCCACCAGATTCTAAATATGCTTTGATTTTTTTTGCTTCAATTTCGCTCACATCCACTTGCGGGCTAGCAATCACTAGCATCGCACCATTAGCTGGCACAGCTTGCGCAATCGTTAAATCAGGGTTAGCAAATTTAAAGCCTTTCGCTTCTAATTGTTTACCAAATTCGCCAATATCGTGATTTTTAATCCCTTGCAAATGACGTTCGCCATGGCCATCTAAAAACATCACTGCCTGCGTATTCGTGCGTGATAAACGCACCAATAAGTTGGTCATTTCTTGTTCAGCAAACGGCGGATTAATATGCTCGGAGCGTTTGTTGTACTCCACTACTGTTTCACCATCTTGTTTCACGCCTGCTTCTTGTGCTAACTTTGGCTCTTCAGAGGGGTTAATAAACGTCAACGTGACATTTTTTTTCTCACGCTGATAACGCGCAACAAAATCAATCATGCCTTTTCTAAATGTATCACCGCGGTTCGCATCATCGTTAGTGGCATATACTGTAATATTCACAGGGTCTTTCATTTGCTTCAGAATATTCACACTACCTTGCGTTAAGATGTTTCGATTAGCCTGTGTAATATCTTTGGCAACGCGATACTGACTGGTTAAATAGCCAACTAATACCACCAACAAAATAAATAAAACTACAAATAGCCAACTTTGCGCCAACATTTGAAAACGTAAATTGCGATTAATTTTCATACGAAGTATCCAATTAGCCTCTTAAACGGTCTGCATCTAAGCGACGAATGGTTAATGTTAAAAAAGTCATAATAAATAAAACAAAGTATGCAATATCAGCAGAGTCAATTAAGCCACCTGCAAATGACTGAAAATGCCGCATTAATGATAATTGCGCCATGGTATTGCTTGGGTCACCTGCAAAAAATCGATCTAAAATCATTAGCGCAAATAGTGCAATAAAGCTCAAAATAGCCGCTACAACTGGCTGCGAAGTGAGGCTTGAAAAATATAATCCCAAGGCAGAAAAGCTAGCCACCAATAAAAACAAGCCTAAAGAATTCGCTAAAATATAGCCAAAATCGATGTCTGACCAGATATTAAGCGTAAATAACATCAGTGCGATATACACAATTAAGATGCTTAGAAATGCTACTAAGCCAACAAATTTACCTAATACAATTTCAGTGAGTGACAATGGCGCGCTGAATAAAAACGGTAAAGTCTGGCTACGGCGCTCTTCACTGATTAAGCGCATCGAAAGCAAAGGCACAGCAAACAGCATAATAAATGAAGCCAAGCCATATACGGTTTGGCCGACAAACTGGGTGACACCATAACGCTCTGCTGGGCGAATCGCGCCTGACATCACTTCAAAATAGTCATTGACGCCGTTTAAGTAATAAGTACCAAATGCAAACATCAATAAGGCCAGAATAATCCAGCCCATGGGTGAAGCAAATACACTTTTGAGTTCTTTTCTTGCCACGTTTAAAATCATGTTTTATTCCTTTAAGCAGCTGACGCTTCGGCTACTGCGGCGTCTTGATAGGTTAATTGCACAAACACATCTTCTAAACTGGTTTGGTCTGGCGCAATTTGGTATAAACCCCAACCGTTTTTAACCGCGGCCTGCACGATTGCTTCGTGCGGCATGCTGTCTTCCGCAAAACGTACGCGCATCATATTGTTTTCTAAGGCTTCCGCTTCACTCACGCCTGCAATTTGCAATAAATCGGATACTTGTGGCGCATTTTTAAAACCGATTAATAATTTGTTACCGATGCGCTGACGTTTTAGCACATCAATACCGCCATTAAATACCAGCTTGCCCTTGTCAATAATCTGAACATGGTCACAGACCATTTCAACTTCTGGCAAAATATGCGTAGAAAGAATCACACTGTGGTCAGTGCCAATTTCACGAATCAGTGTACGGATATCACGGATTTGAATCGGGTCCAAACCAACAGTTGGCTCATCCAGAATCACTACCATCGGGTTATGGATAATGGCTTGCGCAATGCCGACGCGCTGCTGATAGCCGTTCGATAGATTCTCAATTAAGCGCTTGCTCATATGGGTTAAACCGCAACGCTCTTTGGCATTATCAACGGCTTTTTTGATATTGCGACTAGAAACTCTATGCAATCTTGCTGCAATGGTTAAATATTCATCTACGGTGAATTCTTTATATAGCGGACGCATTTCAGGCAAATAACCGATTAATGCTTTGGCTTCTTTGGGGTTTTCAATCATATCAATGCCACAGATTTTGACTGAACCAGCGCTTGGCGCCAAGTTGCCTGTCAGCATTTTCATGGTAGTGGATTTGCCTGCACCGTTTGGGCCTAAAAACCCCAATACCTGACCTTTGGTTAAATTAAAGCTCACATTACTCACTGCCTCGCGGCCACCGTAAATACGTGTCAGCTCCAAAGCTTCTACTGTTAAATTTGTCATCATGATTGTCTTAATTCGTTGCCTAAACTCAATGGCTTTTAAGAAACAAAATTGCTAGATTAGTTTCAAGCAAAAAGTTATAGTCTTAATATAAATACAAATGAAATATTACTTAACCTTTAATTATGGATGAACTTGCATTAACTGTCACGGACTAAACATCATTGGCAAACAATGTTGCTAAAAATTGGTGCTTAAATCAAGTCTTACAAAAGTATATGGAAACTAAATAATGCCGCCCATCAAAAAAATAGCACTCGCACTTTTAATATCTTTTGCCACCGCTGGCAGCTTTAATGCTCAAGCAGAGTTGGCTGAGCCAATGACCAAAGCGCCTAGCATTTCAAGCGCTACACCAGAATTTGTATATAAATATTTGCTGGGTGAAATTGCTGGGCAGCGCGGCGATATTACGCTAGCTAGCCAGTTATTTTTAGATTTAGCCAAGCAAACGCGCGATGCACGTTTGGCTGAACGCGCAGCCAAGGCAGCTGCTTATGCAAACCAGCCAGGTTTGGCGTTGCAAGCAGCGACTTTATGGGTTGAATTAGACCCCACCTCACTCGAAGCGCAACAAGCGTCTAGCCAGTTATTAGTGGCCAGCGGCAATATAAATCAAGCTAAACCACATATTCAACAATTATTAAAAAGACCAGAAACACGCGCTAACGGTTTTTTGTATCTGAATACATTATTAGCTAATCAAAAAGATAAAAATGAAGTACTAACGTCTATTCAGGAATTTGCTGCACCTTACCCTACTTTACCAGAAGCGCGCTTGGCCGTTGCACTAGCAGCCATCATTGCTGACAATACCGCTGTCGCTAAAGCTGAACTGTTAGCAGCAGATAAACTGCGTCCTGGCTGGGAAATTGCTGCACAATTAAAAGGCCAAATTCTATTTAAAGAAGCCCCCAGTAAAGCCATTAGTTTCTATCAAAGTTTTTTAAAGCAATATCCCAATGCCAATGAAGTGCGTATGACTTATGCTAAAACTTTAGTCAATCAAAAACGTCACGCTGAAGCAAAACCAGAGTTTGTTAAGCTGGTGAATGAATCAAATGGCAGTCCTGAAATCAGTGCGGTTGTTGGATTATTATCATTAGAATCAAATGATTATAGCGATGCTGATAAGTATTTTGAGCAAGCGATTGCCAATGGATTTAAAGAGCCGGAGCAACTCTACATTTACTTAGGCCGCAGTAGCGAGCGCCAAAAAAATGATGCAAAAGCGCTTACTTGGTACGATAAAGTCCAAGCAAATAGTGAGCGTTATTTAGAGAGTAGACTTTCTGCCGCCAACGTGATTGCCCGCACGCAAAATGTAGATGCGGCAATCAGCATGCTTGATAACGTTGATGAATTAACGCCAGAACAGCAAACTGTCATTATTCAAACGCAAGCAAGCATGTTAGGCCAAGCCAAACGTAATCAAGAGTCATTTGATTTAATTGAGACTGCGGTTAAAAATTTACCTAACTCGCCTGAGCTTATTTACGACTATGCAATGGCAGCAGAGCGCTTGAGCAAACTGGATGTGATGGAAACTGAATTACGTAAAGTAATTCGCATGAAGCCAGATTTTGCTGCTGCGTATAATGCACTGGGGTATTCGTTTGCAGACCGCAGCATTAATCTGGACGAGGCAAAAACATTAATAGAAACCGCATTAAAACTTCAACCAAACGACCATTACATGCTGGACAGTTTAGGCTGGGTGCATTACCGCCTGGGTAATTTAGATTTGGCTGTAGAAAACTTGCGCAAAGCCTACGATATGCAAGCTGACCCTGAAATTGCCGCACATTTAGGTGAGGTGCTATGGAAGCAAGGTCAACAGGAAGAAGCGAAGAAAATTTGGGGTCTTGCCTTAAAAGAGTTTCCAGCGAATGATCTATTGGTAGCAACCGCCAAAAAATTTAATTCTTAATACAATGCGTGCCTGCAATTTAGATTGCGTGCATTATTAAGTTACAATCCATTTAAGTTAACCACTTAAATGGATTTTTTCTTGTTGAACTTTTTTTTTCTAAATCGCTTTTTTCTAAATCGCCGCTATTTTTTATACTGCATTATTTTATTGCTCAGTGCTTGTGCACTATTGCCTAAACCAGCAAGCCAGCAGTCATCACCATTATCTGCGATTCACCAACAGCATCTCGCCAAACTAAGCACCATAAAAGGCTTTTCACTCAAAGGTCGCCTGGGTGTTGTCACGCAAAAACAAGGCTTTTCAGGTGGCCTCGACTGGCAACACAATTTGACTGAAGACAATATTAATGTGTACTCTCCTGTTGGCGGAAAAGTGGCTAATATTCATAAAGACGCAACGGGTGTAACGCTTATTAAGCAAGATGGCCAAAGTATTCGGGCGCAAAACGCAGAAAGTTTGACTGAAACTACTTTAGGTTTTAGGTTGCCGCTTGCTGGGCTGAGCGACTGGGCATTGGGCAAACCAACTGCAAGCAATATTGAGGCAAGCACTTGGGATGAAAGCGGCCGATTATTAACTTTAAAACAAGATGGCTGGGATATTAGCTATGAAAATTATATTGAAGTTAACGGTCAATTTTTACCGAAAAAAATAGTATTAAAAAGTACACCGCTTAATCTTAAGCTACTGATAGAAGCTTGGGATTCAGTCATCACAAACTAAATATTCCAGCTTTTTCGGCCAATTAAAGTCGTTAAGTAGACTAGTCCACTCATTAATCATAGTGTCATTGAAGCCACTTAAGGTTGCGTTAACCCTAGATGACTAGGGATTTACAAAACCTTATCTGGGAGATTCAGGATGGATGACATCGTCAACAATGCGCGTCGCAATATTTTAAAAGGCGGCGCTTCGCTAGCAGCAATGCCTTTCGTTTCAACATTAGGCTTTATGGCTGCCAATAACGCGAAAGCCGCTGAGGCTTGCACGCCAGAGCGTTTAAGCGCGATGGTACAAAGCCCTTATGGCGCTGTTGCGCCTGTGGCAGATTTAACGACTGGTTTACCTTTATTACAATTGCCTGCTGGTTTTACCTACAGAAGTATGGGTTGGCGTGATGACATCATGACTGACGGCAGACCTTGCCCAAGCAATCATGACGGTATGGCGGTAGTACGCTCACGTCGCATTGGGCGCAGTACTGAGTTAACTTTAATTCGTAACCACGAATTAGGCACAGCAACACCATCCAGTATTCGCTTACTTGATGCACCAATTTATGACCACGCAGGTACTGGAAACCTACCTTCTGGCGGCACGACAACGATTATTTTACGCGATGGTGTATTAACTGAAATTAGACCAAGTCTGGGTGGTACATTAACCAATTGCGCTGGCGGCGTTACCCCTTGGGAAACATGGCTATCTTGTGAAGAAAATACAACCGACCGCACTAGCGTTGGTGGCAAAAAACATGGCTATGTATTTGAAGTCAGTCCTGATCCAGATGAAACCACAGCAGAACCAATCGTTGAGATGGGTCGCTTCCGCCATGAGGCAGTTGCTGTTGACCCGTCTAACAATTTCGCTTATCAAACAGAAGATTTAAGCCCAACTTCAATGCTTTACCGCTTTGAACCTGAAAATAATGCGGGCGGCGTTAATACCTATGCCGATGGCGGTAAGTTATATGCAGCGCGTGTATCAGCAATTGTTGCTTCCTGTTCTTACTCATCAGTAGAAACTGTTAACCAGAATGGCTTTTCTGCGCCTTTCTTGAATGATGAATATCAGTTGGAATGGGTAGAACTAGCCAATCCTGATGCTGCACCGATTAACATTAACGTATTAGGCACAGTACGTAATGTAAGCGGTCCGTTTGCACAAGGCTGGAGTGCCGGTTGTGCCAGAATGCTGCGCGGCGAAGGTATTTGGTACCACGCTGGCAAAATGTATATCGTTGATACAGCCGCAGGTTCAGAAGGCGCGGTTTGGGAGCTTAATCTAGCCACGCAACGTATTAAATGTATCTATGTTAGCCAAACACAACTCGCCGGCAACAACGTTGACAACATTACCGTAAGCCCACGTGGCGGCATTTTGTGTTGCGAAGATGGCGGCACTAGCAATGATGGCGCATTAGGCAACGGCTTGCGTTTATTTGGCTTAACGCTACAAGGTCTGCCTTATTTATTTGCCAAAAATAACGTTAACTTTACTGCCGCACAATACGCAGCAGCAGGCAAAAATCTAGGTGGCGGCACAGGCAATCAGTTAGGTTCAGAGTTTGCAGGCGCGTGTTTCGACCCAACAGGCCGCATCATGTTTGTGAACACCTACGCACCAGGCATGACTTATGCGATTACTGGCCCATGGGCAAACGGCAATCTATAAGCCGCTTATTTATATTATTGAAAGGATTATCATGAAACAATTACTATCAGCCTTAGCGCTATTATTGTGTGTCAGCACATCGGCGCAGGCGGCCACATTTTTAAGCGCCAGCGGCTCACCTGCTAACATAGTCACCGATTACAGCGATGCTGGTTTGATTTCATTTGATTTGGATATGGCCAATTTTATTCCAACCGTACTCAATTATGAAATTACTGCTGCAGATATTGGCTCTCCATTAATTAACAACAGTATCAGCTTTAATGCCTTAGTGAGAAACTTAACAGGCACTGGCTTGGATTATTTATCAGTGTCACTAAACAGCGCTAGTTTCGATGCAATTGGTACAGTAACGCGCCAATTTGGTGGCTCATTTACCATTAACACTTCAAATAATGGCCAAAATGCTTTAATCAGCTTTAGCTCGCCAGAATTTTTAGACATCTTTATCGGCGCGCCACTAGCGGGCGCAGGCGAAATTGATTGGTCAATTAAAACGGCTGGATTCAATGCAGGCGATCGATTGTCTATTACGATTGCCGTACCAGAACCAGAAACCTATGCCATGTTATTAGCTGGTTTAGCTTTAATTGCTGGCGCAGTACGCTTACGTCGATAAATAACGCGTTCTTTAAAGCGACACCTGCAAATTTCTATAACGTTATTTGCAGGTGCCGCTTTATTTTTTGCACTTAAAATAGTGTTAACTCACGCGATTCAATAATCAAAAAAGCTTATTTTATTTATGCGCTAATCTTAATACTTAGTAACTGTATTAAATCAGAACAAGTACGCTAAAATGCGACATGCAAGACTTTCATACTTTTTTAGCGCCCGCCAAAATTAATTTATTTTTGCACATTACAGGTCGGCGCGCAGATGGCTACCATACGCTACAAAGTGTGTTTCAACTATTAGATTTCTACGACACCATTCAACTTAAGTCCAATCATACAGGTGAAATTAGGCGCCTAAATAGCATTAAAAATGTGCCAGAGTCAGACGATTTATGTGTACGCGCAGCGCAAGCTTTGCAACTTGCCTCTCATTGTCAGCTAGGCGCAGAAATCATCATTGAAAAACGCATTCCGATGGGCGGCGGCTTAGGTGGTGGCAGTTCAGATGCAGCAACCGTTTTAATGGCACTCAATCAGCTATGGCAATTGCATTTATCACGCGCGAAATTGATGCAAATCGGCCTAACTTTAGGCGCCGATGTACCTGTATTTATTTTTGGCCAAACCGCGTGGGCGGAAGGGGTTGGTGAAGTACTATCCACAGTAGAATTACCTAAAAATGAGCAAGATACTTACTATGTCGTGTTAACTCCTCAAATTCATGTGTCAACTGCACAAGTTTTTGCACATCCGAGATTGACAAGAGACACGAAACCATTGAGAATAACGGACTTTTCAAGCAGTGCAAATTCTAGTTTATTTAGAAATGACCTTGAGAAGATTGTGTGTGAAGATTTTCCTGCAGTTGCAACTACGCTTGATTGGCTAAAACCTTATGGCGAAGCACGAATGAGTGGGTCGGGTGCATCTGTATTTGTAGCAGTTAATTCAAAACAAATTGCGGATGAACTTTTAGCCAGCAAACCTGCCAATACAACAGGTTTTATTGCAAAAGGTTTAAAAAAGCACCCACATTTTGATCTGATTGAGTCAGTCAAAAATTGAATTAAATAAGCAGTTAAGTATATTGGGGAGTCGCCAAGTTGGTTAAGGCACTGGGTTTTGATCCCAGCATCCGAAGGTTCGAGTCCTTCCTCCTCAGCCAATTTTGATAAAAGCGTGTAGATTAGTTGATTTACACGCTTTTATTTTTTAAAAGTTAACCTGAATTTGAGGTTAACTTTTAAAAAAAGATAGAAATTACTGATTAGCTAAGAATAAAGGGTAGCACTTTGAGCAACGGTAACATGATGGTGTTTACAGGCAATGCCAATCCAGAACTTGCACAGCAAGTGGCTGAGCATTTGGGCATTGAACTTGGCCGCGCTGATGTGGGCCGCTTTAGCGATGGTGAAGTGATGCTTGAGTTGCTTGAAAATGTGCGTGGCAAAGATGTATTTGTGTTGCAATCGACCAGCCATCCAACCAACGATACCTTAATGGAAGTCATGGTCATGGTAGACGCGCTACGTCGCTCTTCTGCTGGCCGTATTACTGCTGCGATTCCTTATTTGGGCTATTCGCGCCAAGATCGCCGTCCGCGCAGTGCGCGCGTGGCAATTACCGCCAAAGTGGTAGCCAATATGCTTACTAGCGTCGGTGTGAATCGCTTATTAACCATGGATTTGCATTCTGACCAGATTCAAGGTTTTTTTGATATTCCAGTAGATAATATTTACGCAACACCAATTTTGCTAGACGATTTGCTTAAGCAAAATTATGAAGACTTAGTGGTAGTTTCACCTGATGTTGGTGGCGTAGTTCGCGCGCGTGCTTGTGCTAAACAGCTTAATTCTGATTTAGCCATTATTGACAAACGCCGCCCCAAAGCCAACGTGGCAAAAGTCATGAATATTATCGGTGAAGTTGCTGGCCGCACCTGTGTGATTATGGATGACATGGTAGACACCGCGAATACGCTGTGCGAAGCGGCGGCTGCCTTAAAAAACCAAGGCGCAAAATGTGTACTGGCTTATGCTACACATCCAGTATTATCAGGTACAGCCGTAGACCGCATTATGAATTCGGCATTAGATGAATTGGTTGTAACTAATACGATTAAGCTGAGCGAAGCTTCAGCCAATTGTAAAAAAATTCGTCAATTAAGCGCTGCCGGTTTATTGGCAGAGACGATTAAACGCATTAGCCAAGAAGAATCTGTTTCTTCTTTATTTATGGATTAACACTAAATCATTCAAGAAATGATTTAACAAAAAAAGTTTAGTTTTAACCCTGTTTTCTGGTCGCGGAAAACAGTTTTTGTGTAGTACCGCTGTTATTTATTTAAACTTAACCAAATAAAAGCAGCAAAATAAGGAGCAATAAAATGAGTATCGAAATTAATGCAGTCAAACGTGACGTTAAAGGTACGGGTGCGAGCCGCCGTGCACGTCGCGCTGGCAATGTGCCAGGTGTTGTTTACGGAGCAGGTAAAGAAGCCGTTAACCTTGAGTTAAATCATAAAGAATTGTTTTTACAATTCCGTCATGAAGCATTTCATGCGTCTATCTTAAGCTTGAACTTAGATGGCAAAAAAGAAAATGTTTTATTACGTGATTATCAAATGCACCCAGTGCGCAACACAATCCAACACATTGATTTTCAACGTGTTTCAGCAACTGAAAAAATCCACGTTAAAGTGCCTTTCCACTTCTTAAACGAAGACACTGCACCAGGCGTAAAAATTGGCGGCGGTATCGTTGCACATATTTTAACTGAGGCTGACGTAAGCTGCTTACCAAAAGATTTGCCAGAGTTTATTGAAGTAGACGTTGCAGCGCTTGAAATCGGTCAATCAGTGCATCTATCACAAATTAAATTGCCAAAAGGCGTTGAATTCGTTCAATTAGCGCATGATAACGATGCGGCAGTAGCAGCGATTGCAAAAACACGCGGTAGCCTTGCTGATGATGCAGCTGACGCTGCAGTAGCAGCAGATGCAGCGGCTGAATCTGCAACCCCAGCATCTTAATTTTTGCTGAATAAAAAAACGCGCACCTTTTTCATAAAGTGCGCGTTTTTTATTTTATAGCGTCATTTATTTTAAATTAAAATAATCATCATGAGCGGCATTAAACTTTTTGTAGGCTTGGGTAACCCTGGCGATAAATATATTGCCACGCGCCATAACGCAGGCTTTTGGTGGATAGACCAAATCGCTGCACAAACCAATAGCAACCTTGCCATAGACGCTAAAATGTTTGGCATTGCGGCTAAATATGGGCAGGATAAATGGCTGTTAAAGCCCACCACTTTTATGAATGCCAGCGGAAAATCCATTGCGGCACTCGCCAACTATTACAAAATCCTGCCTGCTGAAATCTTGGTCATTCATGATGAGCTGGATTTGCCAGCAGGTACGGTTAAATTAAAGTTCGGCGGTGGTCATGGTGGCCACAATGGCTTAAAAGATACGCATGCCGCACTTGGCACAGCCGATTACTGGCGCCTGCGCATCGGTATCGGTCACCCAGGCGATCGCAACGAAGTTATCAACTATGTGCTGAAAGCCCCATTAAAAGATGAGCAAACCGCGATAGACGATAGCATTACGAAAAGCGCAAATCAACTGGATGCATTAACAGCAGGTGACTTTGAAAGCGCCATGTTAAAATTGCATACTAAGTCATAAAATCTGTGCAAATTTAAATAAACATTAAAACTAAGCTCAATTTTTTCCAACTGTATTTTCGTTCAGTACAAGGCGGCAAGGATTGAGTAGCTGAAGACAGTATATTAAGTACGGCGAAGCTGCGAAGACGCAGCCAACGCAGTAATCAACGAAAAGACAGACTGGAAAAAATATGAAGTGCGGAATTGTTGGCCTACCCAACGTAGGCAAATCCACCTTATTCAATGCCATTACCAAGGCGGGAATTGCAGCAGAAAACTATCCGTTTTGCACCATTGAGCCAAACGTGGGCATTGTAGAAGTGCCAGATACGCGCTTACAACCCTTGATTGACATTGTAAAACCGCAAAAAGTGCAGCCTGCCATCGTTGAGTTTGTGGATATTGCAGGCTTAGTGGCCGGCGCATCCAAAGGCGAAGGCTTGGGCAACAAATTCTTAGCCAATATTCGCGAAACCGATGCTATTTGCCACGTGGTACGCTGCTTTGAAGATGGCAATGTAATTCACGTTGCCAATAAAATCGACCCGCTCTCGGATATTGAAGTAATTGATACAGAATTAGCACTGGCCGACATGGAAACGGTTGAAAAAACCATGCAGCGCGAAAACAAAAAAGCTAAAAGCGGCGACAAAGACGCCATTGCTTTAATTGCCGTTCTAGACAAAGTTTTGCCTTGCTTAAACGAAGCCAAAGCTGTGCGTACGCTAGGCTTAGATGCAGATGATCTGCAACTGTTAAAACCGCTATGCTTAATTACCGTTAAGCCTGTGATGTACCTAGCCAATGTGGATGAAAAAGGTTTTGAGAACAATCCACTATTAGACAAAGTGGTTGCGCTAGGCAAAGCAGAAAACGCCCCTGTGGTATGTATTTGCGCCAAAATTGAAGGTGAAATCTCAGAACTGGAAGAAGAAGATAAATTACTATTCTTATCAGAGCTAGGCCAAGACGAACCAGGCCTAAACCGTGTGATTCGCGCAGCTTACGACTTACTAGGCTTGCAAACCTACTTCACCGCTGGCGTGCAAGAAGTACGCGCCTGGACCGTTAAAAAAGGCGCTACCGCCCCACAAGCCGCTGGCGTTATCCACACTGACTTTGAACGCGGCTTTATTCGCGCAGAAGTTATCCAGTACGATGAATACGTAAAAAATAAAGGCGAACAAGGTAGTAAAGAAGCAGGCAAAATGCGTTTAGAAGGCAAAGAATATATCGTTCAAGATGGGGATGTGGTGCACTTTAGGTTTAATGTTTAATCGCAAGCGATTATGTGACTAATGTTAACCATTAACATTGCTTAAAAAGTGAAGTTAATTTTGACAACAAGCCACTAAAACACTAGAATTGCGCCCTTGCCTGCAATTTAAGAAGTTTAAGGCTAAAAGTTTCATGGTGATGTAGCTCAGCTGGTTAGAGCACAGGATTCATAATCCTGGGGTCGAGGGTTCAAGTCCCTCTTTCACCACCAATTCACTATCTTGAGCTATCCAAGTTAGTATAGAGAACCCGCCTAAGTGCGGGTTTTTTATTGACTTTTTATCCTGTACACCCTAAAGTTATCTCAATCAATCCAGATATACCAAGGGGCAACTATGGGGGCATTTAGTGATTTATACGAATTATCTTTTAAACTTGCCCCCAAAATGGCATATATATGGCACTAACTGACCTAGCTATAAAGGGCGCAAAGCCAAAGGAAAAAAGCTATAAACTCTCCGATAGTGGTGGTTTGTACATTGAAATTTCACCAAATGGGGGCAAGTGGTGGCGTTATAAATATCGATTTAATGGGAAAGAATCAAGACTATCACTAGGTACATATCCCGATATAGGGTTAAAGGAAGCTAGGGAGCGTCATGCTGTTGAACGTAAGAAACTTGCTAATGGAGTAAATCCTAGCGTCTCACGTAAAGCTGAAAAAAATGAAAGGGCAGCAGAAAACATCAATAGCTTTGAAGTAGTAGCCCGAGAATGGTGGCAATCTCACATGAAAAATAAGGCTGAAACACACAAAGATAAAGTCATTAGGCGATTTGAGTTATATTTATTCCCATGGATTGGCAATCAGCCAATAGCTGACATATCTGCTCCGCAGATGTTACAAGCAGTTAAACGTATAGAAAATTTAAATAAGCTTGAAACCGCACACCGCGCCTTGCAAACTGCTGGGCAAGTATTTAGATATGCTGTTCAAACAGGCCGGGCAACAAGAGATGTAACAGCGGATTTAAAAGGTGCTCTACCTCCAACTAGTATTAAACACATGGCAGCTTTCACCGAACCAAAACAAGTTGGCGAATTATTACGAGCAATTGATAGCTTCTCTGGGACGATTACAGTGCAGTGCGCACTTAGGTTGGCTCCTCTAGTATTTGTTAGACCGAGCGAGTTAAGGCAAGCTAGGTGGGGAGATATCAACTTAGAAACTGGTGAGTGGCGTTATTTAGTCAGCAAAACTAAGACCGACCACTTAGTCCCCCTATCCTCTCAAGCTATCGAAATTCTAAAAACCATATATCCAATATCAGGGCATGGCGAATATGTTTTTCAGGGCGGTCACTCCCCGCTTAGACCAATGAGCGAGGCTGCTGTCAACGCAGCTCTTAAACGTATGGGTTATGACACTCAGAGGGATGTAACCGGCCATGGATTTAGAGCAATGGCACGTACAATATTACATGAACGTTTAAAATTCGACCCTCATATTATTGAGCATCAATTAGCACATAAAGTACCTGATGCATTAGGAGCCGCTTATAACCGGACTAAATTTATTGAGCAGCGTAAAATTATGATGCAAACTTGGGCAGATTACTTACAAACTCTTAAATCTTTAGAATAACCCTCCACTTTACATCTGGTAGAAAATAGATATAATTTGATTAGCGTTTTAGTCTATACGACATTAGAAAACGTTAGCGATGGACCTCTAGCTCATGGGGCAACAGTACGGAAGCTGTTGTATGCGAAATTAAAAGCTAATTAGCTTTATATTCACATACAATTAAACAGGTTTCCGGCTGTGAGGAATCGCAATGACTTTTTCACGAAACACTTCAAACGTTACATCACAAGCTCAAAAACTTCTAAATACCAGGCAACAACGTCAACGTGGACATGTTCTGCCTCGTACCCCAGTAATTGATTTACACAGCCTAGGAAGACTCCGCAGTGCGCATGTACTTGCCTTATGTGGGTTTTCTCACTCTACATTGTACTCGCGAATGAAAAGTGGAAAATTCCCTTACCCAGACGGTAATGACGGTCTAAACTTTTGGAACACAAGTACTATTAAGTGCTATCTGGAAACTGTGATAAATCAGGGTGGTGCGTAATGTATAAAAAAACACCATATAAATCACCAAGTGAGTTAAAACTCAACTTGAAATCACAATCTATGCTCACTGGAAGAAAACTCATTTTATTACCGTTGTATCCATACAAATTAGGTGGACTTGCAGAAGGTGTTGTTTTTAGTCAATTAGCATTTTTGACAGGAATTCTTAGAAATGAAACTAAACCTATAACCCGAATAAGTTATACAAAACTACAAAGGCATTTACCTTTTTTCTCTAGAAGATGGTTGATAGAAATCATCAAACGGCTAGAAATTCTTCAAGTAATTTCAATTGATAAAGATGGTGGAGTAAATAGAATTGAGGTTATGAATGGGGCCATTATCGACTTTGTCATAAACGAGGAAAATAAGAATGAGTTAAAGAAATTGAATTCTAAAAAGAAATCAGAAGCGATTGAAAATAAGGATTGGGATGAATATGAAAACTTGTCTCAATTCGATGAATCGAGTTCAGTTTATACATCTAAATTAGTTATATTTCCAGAGTTGGCTTGTAAGATAGGTTTACTTGAAGCCATAGCTTTACAGCAAATCCATATTAGGCATTATCACGAAGACGGTCAAGCTTGGGTCAGACGGTCAATAAAAAAATGGCATGTTGGGACTTTTATGTTTCTTGGTGAATCGACCATTAAACGCTTGTTTTCGCGACTAAATGACCAAGGACTAATATTTGTCAAAAACAGTAAAAGCGAAATTGGGATGTCTAAAGCGTATCGTGTTAATTACATCAAAGTTGCAGAAATATTAGGTATCCCTGTTCCTCATGTTCAAGCACCAGAAAAAAACGAATGGGGAAATGTGAAATGGGTCAATCCATTGACTCCTTTAGTACCTAAATAATCATTATTAAATTAGGTGGTTGGGCTTCTTGCTCACTAGGGGGAGTGAATAATACACTAACAAATGGTCAATCGTTCATCAAAAGCTAGTATCGATTAATCACCATTAAAAAGTATCAATTGTTCACTTCCATCTAGATAAGAATATACAAAGAAATGTAAAAGGAATAGAAATCAAGAGTCAGTAGCTTAAATTGCTACTTAAAAACCCCTCATCAGACAGACTAAATATTACAGGAAGAACAGTTAAATACGCCCCACTGCAAATCAACATATCTCATAAATTGTTACCAATGATTTCTCAACTCCTTAACCCAGTTATTCGAGTTGTAGACAATCCCCGTACTTTTTATAGAGCAAGGCTATATGTTGTGCAAGTAGCTTATTCTGAGAGTATTCAGCTAAACCAATTGCTGATAGCTGAGCAAGGTTATTGGATTGCCTTATTACCCCACAGAACAACTGAGCGGGATAACCGTTTCTGTGGCGACTAATAGCGTGGATACCACTATGCACATAAGAATTCAAAGCCTTCCATGATGCACCTTTAAACGCATCTAGATGCTTATGCAACCCCGCGGGGCCCTTCTTCTCTAAATCTTGAAGCATCACAGTGCATGAAGGAATAGAGTTACTCGCAGCTTGTTCAGTATTTACATTTAGTGGGGCAGTTAGCTTATCGATAGCGGTGTCTGAAGCAATGTACATTAGCCATAACTCTCTGACCATGGCTTCATACTGTAGCCGTAACATCGACATGCCAGATGTTAATAAACGTAATTTGGTCAGCTCTCTAAGTGCCAAGGCATGTTCTTGGGCAATTTGGTAAGTAGTTATTACTGCAATGCTTTTGTTATCGATTCCAAAAGTCATGGATTGAAATATATTGGCAAGCTCAGATTCAAACTCTTCTGACCGTACAATCACATTATTTAACTCATCAACATCACTCATGCTTTAAGGCCTTTTACAAATTGTAGTGGTTTGGCTAAGTCGACTGATACCTAGGTAAGCCAAATGACCTGACGGTTAGCAGCGTATTTTAATTACTGCTGGTAATAACATTTAAATTCACACTCATATACGGTTACATCTCTAAAGTCCTGCTACATCGCGGCTTGCAAGACAACCACTCCTATTAATTGGATAATTAAGACTCTAAAATCAATTACTACCTAAGCATAATTTAAACGTAAAGCATTGATTATATTGACTAATTAAGTCAATATGCTATCATAATGAATGGAAATAGCGAATGAATATTCAAGGTTAATCAAGAGCACTCTTTCGATAAGTCCCTCCATTCCTATAGTACCGTTAGATGGAAATACTCATGCATGCACTAGCAGATAAAAGTCTCTTGATGAACGACAGTAATCTGTTGTCAGTGTTTAGGTTGATATGAATGCATCGCATACATAGATATAATAATCGATAATAAGTGGTTTAGTATGTTTTATACGTAATTGCCAAATACGAATAAATTAATGGGACTGTCTACTATGGTAGGTAGGACTAAAAAAGCAACTGGTCCATTGAAATAAAGTCCCTAAAACTGGAGCAGGTACATTGAAATTTCTGCAAAAAAACAACACAAAGGAATTAAACAAACCATGTGCTTTTGGGGGCAACAATGGGGGCAACTTTCTAGTTATATATTGTACATACTAATAAATATTAGCCCTGATGGTAGTGTTTTGTTGATCTTTCCTGCCCGTTATCTTTACCACATGCAATTTGCCAACTACGCCTTGAGGCTCAGCATGCAGGCCGAGTAAAAGATATTTTTAAACAAAGTTTTTAAGTTAATCTAGCTAAGTTAAATTTAGTTAACTTAAATCTAAACAACTTAATCTTAAAAAGGAATCCAGCATGACAACAGAACTTATCTGCTTAGCGTGGGCGGTTGTTTTAGGCTTGGCACATATTTTAGTGGCTGGTCATATGCGCACTAAAGAATTTGGAACAAAATGGAATACGAGCGCACGTGATGGTGTAACCCCTGCATTAAGTGCTTTTGCAGATAGGTTATTTAGGGCTCAAGCTAATTTTTTTGAAACATTTCCATTATTTGCGGCGGCTGTATTAGTTGTGGCAGTTACGCAATCGTTCAGCGTTTACAGCTACTGGGGATCGCTATTATATTTAATTGCTAGGGTGGTGTACTTTCCGCTGTATGCGTTTGGTGTGCCAGTTTTTAGAACGATTGTTTGGCTAATTTCTATGCTTGGTTTGTTATTGGTTTTGGCACCGATACTTTTTTAGTACCAAGTTTAAATATTGGTTCAAAAAACAAAAAAGCCCGCATTTGGCGGGCTTTTTTGTTTAATCATAAAGCTTATTTGTTCAACTTACTTGTTCATTACATACATTGTTACTTCAAAGCCAAAACGCATTTCTGTAGCTGCTGGTGTTGTCCACATGATAATTTCCTTTAAGTTTGGCGTCTCACAATGATTCGCTTCATGTGTTGCATTATGCGCTCCACTTTAAAATCTACTCTATGTGCTTGGCGTAAATACGCCTAATGATTTTACGTAAATGGGCAGGACTTTTAACTTTTGCGGTTAGCCTTATATAAAACCAGCTAAAATAATTGAATCGTACTTAACCAGTTTAATGAAGGGAATTTTATGAGTGCTTATCAGGTATTAATTACAGGCGCCAACCGCGGCTTAGGTCTTGAGTTCGCCAAACAATACGCGGCCGATGGCTGGAATGTGCTGGCTTGTTGCCGTAAAATTGAAAGCGCTCATGAGTTAAAGTTGTTAGCCGCAGAGCATGACAATTTGCAAATCTTAGCTTTGGATGTAGGTGACTTTAAGCGAATTGATGCATTGGCTTTACAGTTAAAAAATCAGCCAATTGATGTGTTAATTAATAATGCAGGCGTTTACCCTGATAGCACTTTTGGTGATACTAATTATGATGAGTGGGCAGAAGCGTTTAAGGTTAATGCGATGGCTTCACTCAAAATGGCAGAAGCGTTTGTGCAGCATGTGGCTAAAAGTCAGCTTAAAAAAATTGCCACGCTTTCTAGCAAAATGGGCAGCATTGATGACAATAGCAGCGGCGAAAGTTATATTTACCGTAGCAGTAAAACGGCGGTAAACATGGTGATGAAAAGTTTATCAATTGATTTAAAGCCTTATGGTATTAGCTTTGTAACACTGCACCCTGGCTGGGTACAAACCGATATGGGTGGGCCTAACGGCTTGATTAATACGCAAACCAGCGTAACGGGTTTACGCAGTGTGATTGAAAATTTAAGCTTGGAAAATACAGGCCAATTTATTGCGTTTGATGGCAAATGCATTGCTTGGTAATCGTTAAACAGACTTGCGCTAGATAGCTTTAAAAGGCGCACGGTCTTCTAGCTCACTGGTATAGGCGGCAATACCCTCACCTTCCCTGTTTAAAAACTGTTGAATCGCTGATTCAAAATCTGGATGTGCGATTTTATGATATGAGCAAGTAGGCCGCGGCTCAAATCCGCGTGCCAGTTTGTGCTCACCCTGTGCGCCGCCTTCAAAATACGTAATATTTTCTGCAATACAAAATTGCTGGGCTTGGTAATAACACAACTCAAAATGCAGGCCTGACACAAACTGTACAGCGCCCCAATAGCGGCCATATAAGCTATGTTCGTTATAAATATTCAGCGTGCTGGCCACTGGCTTTCCTTCTATTTCGGCCATAATCAACAAGATGTTTTGCGGCATATTTTTGCCAATTAAGTGAAAAAACTGCTGTGTTAAATAAAGTGTAGAGTGATGCTCACGATAGGTGTTGCTATAGCACTGATAGAAAAAGTCCCAATCATCTGTTGTTGCTTCTGTACCTTTTATCTGCCTGCACACCACTCCTGCCTGCACTATTTTTTTGCGTTCTTGATGAATTTTTTTACGTTTATCATGGCTTAAAGTTGCTAAAAAATCTTCAAAATTTTGGTAGTTTTTGTTTTGCCACCTAAATTGCACGCCAGTGCGTTTAAGCCAGCCAGCTGATGCTAATTGCTTTGCACTTAACTCATCTGGAAACAAAACATGTGCACTGGATAACTGGTGTTGATGCAACATATTTTCTAATGCTTCAATCATCAGCATCTGCACTTCTGACTTATCCTCTAGTTGCTGCTGACTGAGCAGGCGGCTGCTAGTAATAGGCGAAAATGGAATAGCGGATAGCAACTTGGGGTAATAGTTAAATCCGCTACGCTGATAAGCGTCTGCCCATGCCCAGTCAAACACATACTCGCCGTATGAATGATTTTTTAAATAAAGCGGCATTGCACCCACTAAGCGATTATTTTGCTTAACGATAAGCGGATGTGGCACCCAGCCGGTGCCCTGCCCAACCGAACCCGAATTTTCAAGCGCGCTTAAAAAAGCATGGCTGATCAAGGGCGTGCCATCTGTGAGTGCATCCCAATCAGCAGGCGCAATTTCGTTGATACTGGTAATTATTTCGACAGAAAATGCTTGCTGGATGGATGTTGTATCTTGCGTGCGCGTCATACCAATACTTTTAACCTAATTAGTAAGGTTTATCAATCGTATTTGGTAGGAGCGATATTGAAACAATTAGTTTAGTTTAAAAAGTTAAGCAATAAATGCGGTTAACTTTAATGAAACTCGAACGACTTAACTCGAATTAATGATTAAAAATGACTAACTAGATAGGACGCTTGCGAATGTTTGAAGCTTCTTTGTTATTCCGAGACTTACTTTTGTTCTTAATTTCTGCTTCTGCTTCTAAAATTTTCTGTGCTTCCATTTTTGCTTCTGCTGCTTTTTGACGCTCTATAGATTTTGCTTGAGCTAACTCTAACTCTTCTAGCGTAATGACATTATTTTCGTCAACATCTACAAAATTAAAATGGCGTGCGATTTGTGGCAAACATAAAGTCGCTTCTTCACGATCAATCGAGTCGTCACTATCTTTATTACACTCATTAAACCGAGCCTCAACGCTTTCTTTCATGGCTTTGCGTTTTTGCTCAATTTGCGCGTGTTCGGGGTCTGTTGATTTGGCATAGTCAGCCAAAGCTTTACGTAGCCTAGCCCTGTCATCAGGACTAAAATTGTATTCCAGTGTTTTTTCTAAACCACTTTCATCAATTTGCTCTAAAAACGTTTTATCATCGTTTACCGAAGCGTTTTTCCCACCTGCAAGTGCTGGAGCAACAACTAGATTGCTAAACAATGCCAGTAAGGTTAAAGCGGGCGTTAGATAATGTACGTTTAAAACCATTGTTTAATGAATTCTCGTTCTTTCTAATGTTATTGTTTTGTTTAGAAAAACTGACCGACCACCAAAGATTTGCAATCTTGAATGAACATTGTTAATGCAATGTTTCATAAAATTGAATAATTGTAACTATTTGTAACAACACTGTTTTCTCTTATATAGACGCTATTAATTAGCGAAAAGTTTTCACAATTCTAGATTTATTTATCCTTAAAACATATACTAGATAATTAGTGACGCTAAGTTGCTTATTCAATCATACTGAAAGTGTAGATAATGGCTGAAAACAACAAAAAAATATTAATGGTAGATGATGACATGCGTATGCGCGAGCTACTGCAACGCTATCTGACCGAGCAGGGCTTTAACATTAAAACGGTATCAGATTCAAAAGAAATGGATGCCATATTAGCAAATGAGCCGTTTGATTTACTGGTGCTAGATTTAATGCTACCAGGCGAAGATGGTTTGGCGATATGCCGCCGTTTACGCGCGAGCAAATTCACTACGCCTGTTATTATGTTAACGGCGCGAGGCGATGAAGTAGATCGCATTATCGGGTTGGAAATGGGTGCCGATGATTACTTACCTAAACCATTTAATCCGCGTGAATTGTTAGCTCGCATTAACGCAGTGTTGCGCCGCCATGAGCATAACCCAGAAGCTGAGAACTCAGGAAAATTAGAAACCTTCACCTTTGGTGAGTTTGTATTTGATCCGTCCAGCCGCAGCTTAAGCCGTAATGGCATGCCAATTACCATTACCAGCGGCGAATTTGCATTGCTCAAAGTATTTACAGAACATCCGCGTCAACCACTTTCGCGCGATAGGTTAATGCAATTAGCACGCGGACGTGAACTGGATGTGTTTGACCGTAGCATTGACGTACAAGTATCACGCTTACGTCGTATTGTAGAACCCGACCCATCGCACCCACGCTACCTGCAAACCATGTGGGGATTTGGTTATGTATTTATTCCCGATGGCGAAGCGCCGCACTAAATTACACCATTCAAGTCATATTCATTCTCTTGTTATTTAAATTTTCGTATTGAGATTTTTACCACGCCGATTACTTTCTCGCCTCATGTTGCTTATCGCCATCTTGCTGGCGGTGAGCATTTATGCATCACTCAAGATTTTTGATTATTTTGACCGCGAACCACGCGCCACAACTGCTGCATTACAAGCTGTTACCATTGTTAACTACACGCGCGCTTCATTAATAGCCTCTCACGAAAATCGCCGTTTAGCCTTACTTTCTGAACTATCAGGCCGCGAAGGTGTGCGTGTGTATGCGGCTGATTTTTTAGAAGATATAGAACCGCTACCAAACGATGCTTTTATTAATTTAATTGCAGATAAAATCCGTGAGCGCTTAGGTGTAGAGACCATTATTACTGTCAATCATTATGGTATTCCAGGATTATGGATTAGCTTTAATGTGGAGTTGGACGATTATTGGGTAGTCATTCCAAAAATTCAGGTTGATAGGCCTTTTCCTTGGCATTGGCTAGGTTGGGGCGCGGTGGTTGGCTTACTATCATTATTAGGTGCATATATTATCGCTGCGCGCATTAATCGACCACTGAATTTGTTGGTACATGCCGCTGACCGATTGCGTAACGGAGAGCCTGCGCCACGTTTACCTGAAGATAGTGTGGATGAATTGCGCGAAGTAAGCCGTACTTTTAATGAGATGGCAGAATCTTTAGTGCGTCTAGATAATGAGCGCACCTTATTGCTAGCTGGCGTTTCGCATGATATTCGTACACCGCTAGCAAGATTGAGGCTTGCGGTAGAAATGTTGCCCGAAGACGGTTGTAACAGCATGAAAGGCGGCATGATTGAAGATATTGCGGATATGGATAATATCATTCATCAATTTTTAGATTTTGTGCGCGGCGTAGAGGGCGAGCCCACCAAAATGATGGATATTAACACTTTATTGCAAGCACTTTCTGAGCGTCAGGCACGCGCTGGGCGTGATTTAAAGCTCAAACTAACCTCTACTTATTTTATTCCATTGCGCCCTTTGGCAATGCAACGTTTGTTAGATAATCTGGTTGGTAATGCTTATGCGTACTCAAAAGGCGAAGTAGAAGTAGCCAGTAAAATTACTGCTGAAAAAATTGTGATTAGTGTGCTGGATAATGGCCCTGGAATTCCACCACAGCATGCCGAACGCTTACTGCGTCCATTTGAACGAATGGATAGCGCACGCAATAAAAACGAGGGTGGCAGCGGGTTGGGTTTAGCGATTTGTAATCGTATTGCCAAATTACATCGGGGCAGTTTAGAACTGGTTAACCGCCCGCAAGGTGGTTTAGAGGCAAGATTAACGTTACCAATACAAAACTAACTTGAAATATTGACGGCGTTTAAGATTCGCCCAATATACCTGATACTTGGTTTCGCCCGCTGTGCTTAGCTTTATATAGATGCTTATCGGCATTCACAACCATTTCATCCAAGTTTTTACCAATAATGCTGGTTACACCAATACTGCAAGTGTAGCGAAACAAATATTCTTTAACCTGAATATTCTGATTGGCCACAGCTAACCTAAACGCATTAATCGCATCAAAATTACTGGCATGAAGCCTTGATTGGCTGACGACTGCAAATTCTTCGCCACCAATTCTAGCAACCAAATCATCCGCAAAATGTTGTTTAAGTAAGTCTGAAAAATTTTTGATTACTTCATCACCGACATCATGGCCATATTTATCGTTAATTTTTTTAAAGAAATCAATATCCATCATCATCACTGTTAATGGTTCACCACTGCTTGATTCATGCGCTTTATTGGATAGTTGCGTATGCGTATTAAGCAGTTTATTGCCTTGCTCAAAAAAATAACGCCTATTGTGTAAGCCGCTTAAAAAATCCGTATTAGATAATTCTTTCGCCAAATTGATGGCATCTAACATATCTAAATTCTGCGTAATACGACAAAGCAACATTTCGTAATTAAATGGTTTGGCAATAAAATCGTTCGCACCTGCTTTTAAAAATTTAACGGCCATGCGCGGATCAGCCGAACCCGAAATGCCGATAATAATCAGTTCATCTTTATGGTATAGCTCGCGCGCCTGCGCCGTAAAAGTGTAACCATCCATATTAGGCATTTGGTTATCCACTAAGACCAACTTAATATCAGCATTCGCTTTTAATTTAGCCAGAGCTTCTAAGCCGTTACTGGCATGCTTAACTTGAAATTTTTGCAGTGACAATTCGCGCGCAATGATAAAGCGCGACACTTTAGAATCATCAACAATTAACACCTTAATATCGAAATTTTTGTGTACGCGCGAAATGAGATCGCAAATATAACTGCGATCAAAAGTGTTGTCTTTGACGACATAATCAATCACATGCCGCTTAATAAGCTGATCGCGCATTTCATCTTCGTAGTGATGCACAATAGCGATGACAGGCAAATTAAATTCGCCTAATAAATCAATTTTCTCAAAAGCAGATGAATCCAGATTAAGCACACTGGTAATGCTGATAAAAAACTGAGCAGGGTCTTTTTCAAGCAGTCTTCTTGCTACCTCGACATTGCGCACAATAGTCACGCCCACTGGCAAATTATCTTCAATAATTTGCTTGAGCGATAGCGCGTAATTGGCGTCTGGTTCTAGTAGTAAAACATTAAATTTTGTATTGTGGTCATGAGATCTTGTTTTTGTTCTTAATTGTCTCTGCTGCATTTAAAGGCTTTCAGCTTAGTTAATACCTATTTTATATAGGTTATCTATAAGACATTAAACCAATTTAATTTTTCACGCAACTGTACAACTTCGCCAATAATCGTCAAACAAGGCGGCTTCATCTCGACCATTGCCACTTTTTCGGCCAAATCTGCCAGTGTGGCAGTCACTACTTTTTGGCGCTGTGTTGTGCCTTGTTGAACCACCGCAACTGGCATTGTGGCAGGCACTCCATGCTGAATTAATTTTTCGCAAATCTCTTTTAAGCCGACTAAGCCCATGTAAATCACCACCGTTTGGCGCGGACGGCTCATGGCAATCCAATCTAAATCGAGTGTTAACTCTTTATTGGCATTCGCTTTCAGATGTCCTGTGATGAATAAACAGGCTTGCGCGTAATCGCGGTGCGTTAAGGGAATGCCCGCATAACTGGAAACGCCATTAGCAGCGGTAATGCCGGGCACCACTTGAAACGGAACGCCATGCTGCATTAGCGTTTCAATCTCTTCGCCGCCACGCCCAAAAATAAACGGGTCGCCGCCTTTTAAGCGCAATACGCGTTTGCCTTCCAAGGCCAGTTTGGCTAATAACTCATTAATCTCTTCTTGCGGCATGGTGTGCTGGTCGCGCGATTTTCCCACATAAATCAATTCGGCATCGCGGCGCACTAACTCCATCACTTCTGGGCTGACTAACTTATCGTACACGCACACATCGCATTGCTGCATCAATCTTAACGCTCTAAAAGTCAGCAAATCTGGGTCACCTGGGCCCCCGCCCACTAAAAATACTTCGCCTTGGTTTTTCGTTGTGGCTGCACCATTAATTAAATCAGCTAATTGTTCACGCGCGGCTTGCTCTTGGCCTGATAACACGCGCTCAACAAAACTGCCTTGCAATATACCTTCCCAAAAAATGCGTCTGGCTTGCGTGGTAGCGAATTTGGCTTTGACTTGCTCGCGAAACTCGCCTGCAATATCGGCGATGCGGCCATAAGTGGCTGGCAACATCGTTTCGATTTTGGCGCGAATATAACGCGCTAGCACAGGCGCATTGCCCTCAGATGATATCGCAATCACCACTGGGCTGCGGTCAATAATACTGCCCATCGTAAACGTGCATAAATCAGGTGCGTCGACGACATTAACGGGGATATTCTGCGCTTTTGCCGCCACTGAAACGGCGATATTGACAGTTTCATCGTCTGTCGCCGCAATCACCAAACATGCGCTCGTCAGCTGGTTTTGCTCAAAATTAGCTTGCACATATTGAATTTTTTGGGCATCCACCAAATCTTGCAGTTCATGGCAAATTTCTGGCGAATATAGGGTGATGGCCGCACTGGCTTTTAGTAGCATGCTCACTTTACGCGTAGCAACATCGCCACCGCCAATCACGACACAATGGCGTTGTTGAATATTGAAAAAAATAGGAAGTGCCTGCATGAATAAATCGCCTGAGAAGTTACTGCTATTTTAACTGAACTCTGTTTGCAATAAAGCTAAGCTTTTAATTAAAAGGCACGAGTGACATAAAAAAGCCCCAGCGCAAACACGCTGAGGCCATACTTAACACCTAAAAAAGCCTGAAAATTTAAACGAATTACTCTGAAATCTTTTTCAAGTTTTCTAGACCAGATTTAAAGATACCGCCAATCGCTTCTTTCGCAGCGGCATCATCTTGACCTTTTGCACCCGGATTTGCTGGGTCTTTACGTTTAAACATAGCGCGCCATGTCACCAAACTTTTGCCCTCGCCTGCTGATTCTACTTTTAATGTTGCGCCGTAGTCACGTACTGGCAACACGCTTTCTGTGATTTCATATTTCATGGTCATGCCTGCCGCGTCAATCGCCGTAAGTACCTCATTTACATTTCCGCCATTATCTTTAATGCTCAATACGCGCGTAGCACCAACTTCAGCTGCTTTTCCGCCAGTGATTTCTGTTTTAGCAATCGCTGGGTGCCAGCTCATATCCGCAAAGCTACCGATTTTTGCCCACACTTTGTCAGCAGGCGCGTTAATTTCAATGGTTTCTTTTAAGCGAATGGTTTCATCAATTGCAGCAGTCGATTGAGCTGCCATAAAAAATGTTGAAACAAATACTGCGGTCATTAATTTATTCATGTAAATCCCTAGAAGTTAACAGTAAAAATAGTCCAAAAAAGACTGCGCAAATATACCTGATTTTAGGCGCGGATTAAACAGCCAGTTTGCGTTAAAATATGACAATGTCTTTACCTACTAATTCATCTAAAAAAGTCTTCATCAAAACCTTTGGTTGCCAGATGAACGAGTACGATTCGTCGCGCATGGCGGATATGCTAAATGCAGATAGCGGCATGGTTGAAACGCAAACCGTAGAAGACGCCGATGTGATTTTGCTCAACACTTGCAGTGTGCGCGAAAAAGCCGAAGACAAAGTGTTTAGCCACCTTGGTCGATTTATTCCACTAAAAGCAAAAAACCCTAATTTGGTAATCGGCGTAGGTGGCTGTGTGGCTTCGCAAGAGGGCGACAACATCATCAAGCGCGCGCCTTATGTCGATGTCGTATTTGGCCCACAGACCTTGCACCGTTTGCCGGAGATGATTAAAAATTCGCAAGCCTCAGGGCTGTCGCAAGTGGATATTTCTTTCCCAGAAATTGAAAAATTTGACCATTTGCCGCCTCCGCGCGTAGAAGGCGTCACTGCTTTTCTCAGCATTATGGAAGGCTGCAGTAAATATTGCAGCTTTTGTGTGGTGCCTTATACACGCGGCGAAGAAGTATCGCGCCCGTTTGACGCGATTTTGTTAGAAGCAGTGCAATTAGTCGAACAAGGCGTTAAAGAAATCACCCTGCTTGGCCAGAATGTGAATGCTTACCGCGCCCCATATGAAGGCGTTGAGGCTGATTTAGCAATGCTGATTGAAACCATTGCCGAAATTCCGCAAATTGAGCGCATCCGCTTTACCACTAGCCACCCGAATGAAATGAATCAACGATTGATTGATTGCTTTGCCAATGTGCCGAAACTGGCGATTCAGCTACATCTGCCTGTGCAAGCGGGTTCTGACCGTATATTAATGGCGATGAAACGTAATTATACGGCGCTTCAATACAAATCGATTATCCGTAAATTAAAAACGACCAGCCCCAACCTTACCTTTACCTCTGATTTTATTATCGGTTTTCCAGGTGAAACCGAAGCCGATTTTGAGGCGACTGCAAAACTGATGCAAGACGTTGGCTTTGATTACAGTTTTAGTTTTTTATATAGCCCACGCCCAGGCACACCCGCCGCATTTATCAAAGATGATACACCGCAAGAGATTAAATTGGCACGTTTGAGTAAGTTGCAGGCGATTAACGAAGCACAAGGCGATGCCATCAGCCGCAATATGTTAGGGAGCATTCAACGCGTACTGATTGATGGGGCTTCACACAAATACCCAGATTTGCTGGCTGGCAAAACGGATAATAACCGCGTAGTGGATATTGCGGGTAGGAATGATTTAATCAATACTTTTGTGAACGTTAAAATTACTGACGTATCCAATCCCAAACGTTTACAAGGTCAAATAGTAGAAAAGACGATTTAATCAATGGAAATTACGTTACAGCCAGAAGACAATGTCCGCCTAGCCAACCTTTGCGGCGCGCTGGATGAAAATATTAAGCAGATTGAAACCGCACTTGAGGTGAATATTAATCGCCGTGGCGGTACGTTTAATATCAGCGGAAAACTGGACAACACCAGAATGGCTGCGCAAATGATAGAAAACTTCTATGTGCGCGCCAAAAAACCGCTTGAATTGGAAGACGTGCAATTAGGTCTGGTAGAGATTGATAAATTAAAACCAGAAGATGTATCAAGCACCGCCATGCCTGTATTAATGACGCGCCGTGGTGATTTACATGGCCGTACGCCGCGCCAAGTATCTTATTTACAGCAAATTCAAGACCACGATATCACCTTTGGTATTGGCCCAGCGGGCACGGGCAAAACCTATTTAGCCGTTGCCAGCGCGGTCGACGCCATGACGCGCGACCGTGTGAAACGCATTGTATTGGTTCGCCCGGCGGTGGAAGCTGGCGAAAAGTTAGGCTTTTTGCCAGGCGATTTAAACCAAAAAGTTGACCCTTATTTACGCCCTTTGTATGACGCGCTGTATGATTTGGCTGGCTACGATACCGTGAATAAAATGTTTGAACGCGGTGCAATCGAAGTCGCGCCATTGGCTTATATGCGTGGTAGAACCCTGAATCAAAGCTTTATTATTCTGGATGAAGCGCAAAATACTACGCCTGAACAAATGAAGATGTTTTTAACGCGCATCGGCTTTGGCACTAAGGCGGTTATCACTGGCGATGTGACGCAAATTGACCTGCAACGCCATCAAAAAAGCGGCTTGGTAGAAGCACAAAAAATATTGAAAGACGTTAAAGGCATTGCCATGACGCATTTTTTATCGGCTGATGTGGTGCGTCATCCACTGGTGCAAAAAATTATTAACGCTTATGAAGAGTATGAGCTTAAAAATACTTAATTAAATTAGCTATTTAATTATCTTCTTTCGAACGTTTTATTTAAAAATTTATCAGGCCGTCCACAATCCCTATGTAAGTAGTATGGCACTATAGCGACTAAATTAGCGATATAAAGTTTATGTATGATGTGAAACTTAGCTATGTCTTATATAAGATATA
>JAKFVD010000015.1 GCA_021732365.1 Methylotenera sp.
CTCAGCACGCTTATTTAACATTTATTAATCGGTTTTATGTCAATTTATAATCAACATAGTTCAAACATGTTATCTATCATTAAGCATATTGCATACCAATTATTAGCACGTGAACAATTTTTTTTAAAATATTGATTTTTATAATTAAAATTATGTATATTAGTTATTGTATCGATAGAATAATGTTAATAAGTAATCAAAATAAATGTAATTTCATCAAAAAAAACTAATATTTCTTAATTATTAGTTATGGTATTTTTAGAATATTTAATAATTTTGCTGCTGAATTGTTTGGACTATTTTTCTTATTATTTTTTTGCAAATGCAGAATTTTTTTGGGTTTTCAGGCGCGAGCCCTACCCGAGTCGGCACGACGGGGTGCGTAGGCGACATTTTTTTCGGCAGGCGATACTGTGCCGATCCCGCGACCTTTTTTTGCCCCAGGGGACGCGCGCGGATTTATTTTCTTTAAAAATGGAGTTTTCTTAAAATCCGACACGGTCGCTATGTTTTCAGCCAGAAATTTTGCCACGCTCGGATTCAGTTCGCGCCATAAACAACGCAACTAATTGATTCTATTTAATTTTAAGATATAAAATTACAAGAAAATAATTTACGAAGTTCTAAATAGGTTCTTTTTAAGTTCGAAACACAAAAACATAAAAAAATTCACTTACAAATCTGGGGCTTATAAAGTTATAATACGCTGGGCTGTGATACTGTTAATCCGTGTGTCCCTGGTTCGAGCCCAGGTTGAGGAGCCAATAAATAAAAGCTAGCGTTTAGGCGCTAGCTTTTTTATTTCTACTAGGCGGCTGAAAAGTTACAAGACTCACCAAGCTGTTACCATCCCTACATAGTTGTGTGTTCTGTTATTTTTTTAAATATTTCAAGCTTAAGTTCGGCGGTAATTTATAACTTTAATTACAGCTTCTCAGCTTTTGTTTCAACATTATTATATGTTTAGTATAACGGGTGATTACCAGCATTCTGTTGCACAAAAAATGTATAAAAAAAATGGCCCAATTAAGGGCCATTTTAACAATTACAATTTTGTAATGCTTACTTAAGTTTTAACTTAAGCCTTTTGGATGTTAGAGGCTTGTTTGCCTTTTGGTCCATCAGTTACATCAAAACTAACGCGATCGTTTTCTTTTAAGCTTTTGTAGCCGCTATCAACGATAGCTGAGAAATGTGCGAATAAATCGTCACCGCCTGCGTCTGGAGTAATAAAGCCGAAGCCTTTTGAGTCATTAAACCATTTTACAATACCTGTTGCCATAATCTTACTTTCATACTTTAAAAAAGGGAGGCACCCTAAAAGTTTGGGTTTTTAAAATATTACTAGTTTCGAAAACTCAACAATTTAAAAATTCAAACGCCTAGAATGCTTTTTACGTACAAGTGCACGGCGTGTCAAGCACTATTTCAAACTTTTTTGCATTTATGCCTAAGTTTAGGGTATCGAAGTTGCACATTTGGTCAATTTGATTGCTTATTTTCAGCGGCAAGACTATACTGCGCCTGCGTTAAAGTAGTGATAACGCATGAATTTTCACTTTTTTATCGCTACGATTCCCAAAATTTGCAAGGTCATTTAATGCTTCATATGGGTCTTAATTGTATGAATCTTAAATGTCGGTCGCAAATTATATTGGAGTAACTGTTTGGCTAAAGAAGAATTAATTGAAATGAATGGTGTGGTAGATGAGATTCTACCTGACTCACGTTATCGTGTAACGCTAGAGAATGGCCATAAATTAATTGCTTACACTGGCGGAAAAATGCGCAAAAACCATATTCGTATTTTAGCGGGTGATAAAGTGGTACTAGAACTTTCTCCTTATGATATTAATAATGGCCGTATTACTTTTAGGCATATTGAATCCAAGCAGGCTTACAGCCCGCCTAAAAGACGTACCTACTAATTTGTGCACCACCGTTTTAAATCTAAAAAGCCAGTTATCTGGCTTTTTTACTGTGTGCTGGGTTTACAGCATCTCAGGCGCGTTTTGCTAAATATTGATCACAACCTTTAACTGACTTGATGATATGAAGAATGTAGAAACCGATGTTCTATTAGTTGGTGGCGGTATTATGAGCGCTACTTTGGGCACTTTACTGCAACAGTTAGATCCAACTCTCACTATCACCATGGTAGAGCAGCTAAGCGACGTGGCATTAGAAAGCTCTGACGCGTTAAATAACGCAGGAACAGGCCATGCAGGGTATTGCGAGCTAAACTACACTCCACAAGCTACAGATGGTGCGATTGCCATTAAACGTGCACTTGAGATTAATGCCGCTTTTGAAGTATCTTTACAGTTTTGGTCGCATTTGGTTGAAACTGGTGCACTGCCCTCACCTACACAATTTATCAACAAAACGCCGCATTTAAGCTTTGTGACAGGCAATGAAAATATCGATTTTTTAAAACGCCGTCATGCCTTGCTTACGCAGCACCATTTATTTGCTGATATGCAATATAGCGGAGACACAGGGCAACTAAAAGCATGGATGCCATTGATGATGGCAGATAGAAATCCAACAGAAAAATTGGCAGCGACTTATGTGGCACATGGCTCTGATATTGATTTTGGTGCATTGACGCGTCATATGGTTGCCAAATTAAAAACAACAGCTAATTTCAAGCTTTTAAATAATACGTGCGTTAAAAAATTAAAAAAAATTGGCGATAGCTGGCACGTGGCTTTGCATAACAAATTGACAAAACACAGCAAAACCATCAATGCAAAATTTGTATTTTTGGGTGCTGGTGGTGGCGCTTTACCTTTATTACAAAAAGCGAATATCCCCGAAAGCGTTGGTTATGGCGGCTTCCCTGTCAGCGGTCAATGGCTGATATGCAATAATCCAGACGTGATTAAACAGCACCAAGTAAAAGTGTATGGAAAAGCTGCAGTAGGCGCGCCGCCCATGTCTGTGCCGCACTTAGACACACGGACTATTGACGGCAAACTTGCCCTATTATTTGGCCCGTTTGCCGGTTTTACCACCAAATTTCTTAAGCAAGGTTCACGCTTGGATTTAGCCAAATCGGTTAAACCCAACAATCTAAAAGCCATGTTGGGCGTAGGTAAGCACAATATGGATCTAACCAAATACTTGGTTGGCGAGGTGTTTCAGACCCATGAACAACGCATGAATGCCTTGCGCGAATTTTTGCCACATGCCAAATCTGCAGACTGGCAATTAGCCAATGCTGGTCAGCGCGTTCAGATTATTAAAAAATGCGATGAAAAAATGGGTAAGTTAGAATTTGGCACTGAAATCGTTGCTGCTCAAGATGGTTCTTTGGCAGCTTTATTAGGTGCTTCACCTGGTGCATCTGTTAGCGTACAGGCCATGATTGATGTGCTTGAGCGCTGTTTTTCAAATCAATTAAAAACCAGCGTTTGGCAACAAAAAATGAAGCAGCTTGTGCCAAGCTATGGTGAATCGTTGATTGATGACGCGGCATTGCTAAAACATGTACGGAAACGCACTTTAAATACACTCAAGTTAAATTAGGCGTATTTAAAGTGTTAAGTTAACCGAATATATTGACTTAATTATGCTTTAAACCGCGCTGGCGACGTACTTCGTATAAGCAGATTCCGCTTGCTACGCTAACGTTAAGACTTTCTACGCTGCCAAACATGGGAATAGTGACTAGCGCATCGCAAGTTTCAGCCGTTAAGCGGCGTATGCCATCACCCTCTGCGCCTAAAACCAAGGCTATCGGCCCATCTAATTTAGTTTCTAATAAACTCGTTGGCGCGGCCATGCCTTTAGGCGCCTCCATCGCAGTACCTACGATAAATACGCCTGCATCTTTTAATTCACGCAAAGTACGCGCCAAATTGGTGACCGCAATAAAAGGCACCGTTTCTGCTGCACCACAGGCGACCTTGCGTACGGTCGCATTTAAGCCAACAGCGCGGTCTTTAGGCGCAATCACGGCATGAACCCCCATCGCATCAGCTACGCGCAAGCAAGCGCCCAAGTTATGCGGGTCTTCAACGCCATCCAGCACCAAAAAAAATGGTGCTTCAATCAAATCAGATTCCAAAATATCGTGAATATCTTTGTAAGGAATAGGTGTATCGACCACGCGCGCAATCACGCCTTGATGGCGACCATTCATGCCAGCCAAGCCATCTAAACGACTACGCTCTACCTGCATAGTGCGCACATTGGACGCTTCAGCCATATTGAGCAAATCTTTCATGCGCGCATCTATGCGGTCGCGATCAATCAAAATCTCTTCTATGCTGGTTGCATGCTGGCGCATGCGGCTTAAAACGGCGTGAAAGCCAAATAAAATACGACTATCGCTCATATTGCTTTTCTCATTCTCTATCTTTTGCCTTTATTTTTTGTGTTTCTACTTTTTGAAGCAGGCTTTGAACTTGGCTTTGAGGAAGGTTTTCCACCTGACCTAGCTGGTGTTTTGCTAGCCTTTTTAGCGCCAGAGCGGTCTTTCTTGGCTTTTTCCAAAGCACGCGTGCTCATCATTTTAAAATCAGCAGATGCCTTATCTTTATTGATGCTTAGAGGCTTATTGCCGCCTTTACCCTGCCCCGTATCATCGCCTAAATTTTGATTACTGGTTTTAACCGCACCCGTCACCAAAGTAAAATCGATTTTGCTGGTTTCTAAATCAACGCGCGCTACTTTTACCGTTAGTCTGTCACCCAATCGATATCTGGCGCCTGTGCGCTCACCTAGCATTTCGTGGCGCGCTTTATCATAATTAAAGTAATCGTTACCCAACTCAGTCACATGCACCAAGCCTTCTACATATACCCCATCCAAAGCCACAAACAAGCCGAAACTGGTGACACCTGCCACAGTGCCTTCATAGACCTCACCGATTTTATCTTGCATGTAATAGCATTTCAGCCAATTGGTCACATCGCGCGTGGCATCATCTGCACGGCGCTCTGTCATAGAACAATGCACGCCTAGCGCATTCCAGTCCTGCGCTTTGTATTTTTCACCTTTAATTACCGCTTTAATCGCTCGATGAATCAGTAAATCAGGGTAACGGCGGATTGGTGACGTAAAATGTGCATACGCTTCATAAGCCAAGCCAAAATGACCGACATTATCTGGGCTATATACTGCTTGCTGCATAGACCTCAGCAACACTGTTTGCAGCAACTGTGCATCTGGGCGCTGCTTAATCAAATTCATCAGCTTGCCATAATCCTTGGCATGCGGCTTATCGCCACCGGTTACACCAAAACCGACTTCCGCCATAAAGGTACGCAAAGCTTCCAGTTTTTCTGGCGTTGGGCCTTCATGGATGCGATAAAGTGCAGCATGCTCGTTTTTATGCAGGAAATCGGCCGCGCATACATTGGCGGCAAGCATGCATTCCTCAATCAACTTATGCGCATCATTGCGACCTGTTGGCACAATGCGCTCAATTTTGCCATTATCGTCAAAAATCATCATGGTTTCGGTTGATTCAAACTCGATTGCACCACGTTTTTCGCGCTGCGCCAACATCAACTTAAATAAGCTATACAGGTTTTGCGCATGCGGCATGATATGGCTATATTCTTTAGCGGTATCGCCTTCTGTGTTTTGCAGCATATCAGCCACTTTGGTGTATGTCATGCGCGCTTTTGAGCGCATCACAGATGGGTAAAACTGGTATTTCTGTACTATCCCCGCAGCATCCACCTCCATGTCGCACACCATACATAAGCGCTCAACATCTGGATTAAGCGAACATAAACCGTTTGATAGTGCTTCTGGTAGCATAGGAATCACGCGGCGCGGAAAATACACCGAATTGCCACGTTCAAAGGCTTCTTTATCTAGCGCATCATCAGGTTTTACATAAAAACTGACATCAGCAATAGCCACTACTAAGCGCCAGCCTAAGCCTTGCGGCTCTGCAAATACAGCATCATCAAAATCACGTGCCGTTTCACCATCAATGGTAATTAAAGGCATCTCACGCAAATCAATACGGCCTTTGTAATCGGCCGCTTGAACTAATTTAGGAATGCGCTCTGCCTGGTTGATTGCTGCTGGTGAAAATTCATGCGGTAGCTTGTGTTTGCGTAAGGCGATTTCGATTTCCATGCCGCTATCGGCATAGTTACCCAAGATCTGCACCACTTTCCCCATGGGGTGCGCATGCGAGCTTGGTTGCTCAGTCAATTCCACCATGACCACCTGACCTGGTTTTGCGCCCATATCCAAGTGATAGGGAATCAAAATATCTTGATTAATGCGCTTATCTTCAGCCGCAACAATCGTCACACCAGTACCACGTACAATGCGTCCTACCAGTGTCTTGGTGCTGCGTTCTAATACCTCAACAATTTTACCTTCTGGCCGACCTTTTCTGTCCAAGCCCGCCATACGCGCCATGGCACGGTCACCATGCATGACTTGCGCCATTTCGCGCGGGCCTAAAAACAAATCTTCTGAATGCTTGGTTTTATCATCGGGCACTAAAAAGCCAAAACCATCTGGATGGCCTTGCACGGTACCCGCAATCAAATGAATTTTTTCTGCCAAACACAGTGCGCCTTTACGGTTGCGCATAATTTGGCCTTCTCGTTCCATTGCGTTGAGGCGTCTATTAAAATTATCGCGCTCATCATCACCAATATCTAGCAAAGTATAAATTTGCTCATTACTGAGCGGTATGCCTTGATCAGACAGAATTTGCAATATCAACTCACGGCTGGGCAATGGTGTTTCATATTGCGCCGCCTCACGTTTGGCGTGCGGATCACTACCGCGTTGATTGGCGTTACTTTTATTAGTCGTATCGCTTTTTTTAATTGACAAGTTATTGGCTTCCTATAAAATTTGGCGCATTATTTATGGTTAAGTAAATATGCCCAGATGGCGGAATTGGTAGACGCGCAGGTTTCAGATACCTGTATCGAAAGATGTGGAGGTTCGAGTCCTCTTCCGGGCACCATTTAAATTATGATAAAGCAGATTCTACCGCGTATTGATGACTTAATCAGGAATATAACGCGGTAATAGCGGATAGCTTTGTTGAATAAATTCCACCAATGTTCTGTCTGCTACTGCTTCTGATTTATATACTGGCACTGTAAAACGCACAATCGCTCCGTCTGTTCTATTCATCTTAATCGCATCATATAACAATGCAAACTTCATTGAAAACTCATTGGACAAGTCACGCCCACGTTGATGGAACCAGTAGTAAACTAATTGTCTCGATTCGCCCTTAGAAATGAGCATGCGCGTGACTTTAATCGTTTTTTGGTCATTAATAATCACTTCATGCAGTTTCGTATTACTTATTTCCCAGCCACCACCAGGAATACAGGCTTTTGGCGAGTGTGGAACAGAGCCTGAACGTTGCGAATCGGTATAGCCAGCATATACATTGATGTTGGTATTAGCTTTATTGTAATTGACTAAAAGATAATCTTTCAGCTGTAAAATCTGATTTTCGCCATTTTCAAACTCATAAGTTCGACCTTTCCAGCCATTAATTTCTAATGGAAACGAACTGAAATAGGCTCTTTCAGGAATCACTTCATCTCGATGCTTAATTGTGAAAGTTGATAACGAGGCTAATATGACAATCGAAACACCAACGATAATGGGCAGACGCTGAATGTTACCTTTGACATCACTGTCCCCTGTCTGATGTCTTGTTTCTAGATAATCAAAAGAGCCAGCTAACTTTCTATTATTCATTTTTAACGCAATATTGAATAATTTAGCTTCTAGTAAAAGTAGGCCAATGCAAATTAAAAAGATAACCCAGCCCTCAAAATAATGCATAAAACCTTCGGCTGCTTCAATACCAGATTGATTAACAAGCACAGCAACGACTGCAATGCGTACACTATTCATCACAATACTTATAGGAACACTAGATAAAAATAGCATGGCACGCGCATAAAACGGCGCCTTGTACATATAGCCCATCATTAAACCGATGGTCATCAGCGGATACATATAATTTAGTCCACTACAGGCTTCTACTACTTGTAATTTATATATACCTAAATCAATGATATTGCCATCTTGGAAAACTGTCATGCCTAGCAAACGACTAATAGCGACACCTAAATCAGAAGAGACCAGTTGCATCTTTCCTGAGAGCATGACATCCAGCATATAAGGTAAAGGAATCACTAAAAACAAATGCAAAAATGGTATTAATATTTTTTGAATCTGCTTTCCAATCATCGCCCAAGCCAGCCCAAAACACATGAGCAACATCCCATATTGAACAATAGTCCATATTGCGCTGAGTTCACCAACAATGAGAGCAACGCCTGCAAAAATGGTAATGCCTACACCAATCCAAGGTCCGTCATTGTGATTTTTAATTTCAAATCGTTTAATCCAAATGAGATAAAGCGCCATAAAGAATACTAAAGGTGCGTGAGAGTAACGCTCTTCATGCGTGACTCTTATTAATTGCTCCTCCAAAGCATCGCGAAAAGTAATCATTAAAAAAATGACTAATAATGCGTATAGTACAGCTCTAACGTGTTTTTTTAACCAGTCCATCAATTCTATCAAGCTGTGTCTCCCGACAAACGCCTAAGCATTGAGTGCGCGCTTGTAAACACTGATAACTTCTTCAATTTTGGTATCCCACAAAAAATGTTTTTTAATTCTGTCAATTGCAGCTTGGCCTATTTGGTAACGTAAATCTGGCTTTTGCGCTAATTGGTCAATAATGGCTGAGAATTGTTCAACCATATAGGCTCTCGATTTTGGCTCCACCAGAAAACCTGATTCAGCTGTAATATAATCCATTGGTCCACCCCATGCAGTTGCAACCACAGGCAAGCCTCTAGCCATTGCTTCTAGAACAACTGCCCCACCACACTCTCTAACACTTGGCAGTGCAAATATATCTGCTTTGTCGTAATGTTTGTTGGTTTCTGAATGCGGCACCAAACCCAAAAACTCCACTTTGTTTGGTGCATTATTTTGAGCGTATACTTCAAGCTCTTGCCTCAGGGGACCATCACCTAAAATAGTAAGCTTTACGTTTTGTTTGCAAATACCAACCGCATCAATTAAGATATAAACTGCTTTCCAATCAACTAAGCGGCCTACAAAAAGTACATGAATAGTACTGGATTGAGCGCTTGGCTTAGGCTTATCTAATACTGAAAAAACACCATTTTCTACAATTTCAACAACTTGTCCTAACCTAAATTTTGGTAACGTATTTTGCGTTCTTTTATTAGCGACTAATAAATATTGGGCAAAGAATTTACCAGGGATACATAAGTTGTAGACAGAAGAAAATATTCTCATTAATTGATATAAAAAACGTTCAGACTTACCTGCCATATACTGAAATGCAGATGGAAATGACATGCCGCCATTCATGGGCCCAATAATAACTGGAACACCCAAGCCAAACATGGCGGAGGGTTGAACAGCCGACACAGGGGCAGGCTCATGAATCACGTGAATTTTTTTATCTTTAACAATTTTTCTGGCTAATTTCCATTGATACACCTGTGTAATAAGATGCATTAAAAAACCAAAGGTGACGATGCGGATTCTCTCGGGCAGCAAGCTTGAGTGTCGATTTAGAAACTTATGCATATAAGTATCTGGCACATAAAACACATGTTCTTGATTAATATCGTTAATTTTCAGTATTGATGACTGCACGCGTGCATGTGTAATTAAATAAACATTGTGCTTTGTTTTTGATAAATACCTAAAATAATTAAGCGGTAGCATCGCCTCCCCGCCAAAAATATTTGAAGCGTGCTCACAAACAATTAAGACATTTAATCTAGACATATTCAGCTATTCATACTTGCAGTTATATGCCTAATACACCAAATTCTGTTCTGTCTTTAATCACTTCTCGCACCAGTCCAACGTCAATTTTGTCTGCATTAGTTGAGTATCCATAGACAAGTGCTGTATCACAAAGAATATTAATGCTACGTGGAATGCCGCGTGAGGCCTCACCTATTAAACGCGTGGCAGCAGGCGTAAATAATGGCGCATCGCGACCAGCGATATGTAAACGATGATGAATATATTTATCCGCTTCAAAAGACTCTAGCGGCGGTATAAAAAAGTCCACAGAGACGCGTTGAAAAAATTGTTGCAAATCCGGTCTTCGCAACAAGTCTCTTAATTGCGGTTGACCAACCAATATGATTTGCAATAGTTGATCTTTGTCAGCGTTAATATTTGAGAGCATACGCAGTGATTCTAGCGCTGCAGGACTTAAGTTTTGTGCTTCATCCACAATTAAAACAACACGCTTATTTTCGCTGTAACATTTAATTAGAAACTGTTGAAAAGCATCATACAAGGCTAGATTAGATTTACCCTCATATGGCTGATTAAAGGACAGCATAATCCAGCCTAATAAATCATCGATATGCTCATGGGTATTGTAGACAATGCCAACTGTTAATTCGTCGCCCAAATTATTTAGTAGGTGGCGAACCAATGTCGTTTTCCCACAGCCTATCTCACCACAAATGACTGAAAATCCAGCTCTGTTTTGAACGCCGTATTCCAGCATGGCATACGCCATGCTATGGCGTAAGCTAAAAAATAAAAACTCAGGATCTGGTTGAATTGAAAAAGGCTTTTCTTTTAAACCATAAAATGCTTCATACATATTGCGTTATCCAGAATGTACAACTATAAAGATTTGAGTAATGCAACTGCGTCGTCTTTTTGCAAAAATTGCTGATTTTCAGCCAATTTTACTGCTTTTTGTAAAGATTGTTTCGCTAAATCCTGCTCACTTTTGGCGATATATATTTTAGCTAAATGATAGTGAAATACAGCGGTGTCAGGCATTTTCTCTATCGCCTGTTTTAATGCTTTTTCTGCATCATCAAACTTACCAACTTTGTAGCTTGCCCAGCCAAAAGTGTCTATAAATTGAGGCGTTGGACTGTCTTTAGCCGATTTAGCTAAGGCATATGCACGCTCTATACTGGATTGATCCGTGCGGGAGTCTAACAACAGGCTTGCCAAGTTATTACTCACTATTTCTGCATCTGGACGTTGTTTTAACATATCTTCATACACTTTAATCGCATCATCAATACGGTTAGACTCTTCATACAGGCCAGCTTGCGTCAGCATTAAACTGAAATCTTTAGGGATTGCGACTAAACCTGCTTGGATTGTTTGATCTGCCGCCTCTTTTTGATTTGAGCGCTGTTGCGCAATAGCAAGTTGTTGATAGGCAGATGCGTTTTTAGGATTGATCTGAATGACGCCAGAGAATAGTTTTTGTGCTTCCTGCATGTTTCCACTGGAAAGGTAAATTTGGCCTTTTATGATGGCTGCATCTACGTTACTAGGGTTATCTTTTAACACACTATCTATAAATGCAATCGCTTCTTTATTTTTGCCTGCGCGCAGATATGTTCTAACGACAGCAACAATTGGCTGGCTGTCGTTTGGTGCTGCATTATGCGCACGTTTAAATGCTGTTATAGCACCTTCAGTATCATTTTTACCTGCTGAAATTGCACCCAGTATTTGATCTGCTAATGGATTTTTCTCATTTATTTTTTTCGCTTGGTCTGCTAGTGCTTGTGCGCCAGCATAATCACCACGTGCAATTCTAGCCTGAGCAAGAGATCGCATAACAGAAGCATTATCAGGGTTAGCTTCAAGCATCTCCTCGAAAACTTTTTCAGCGCGCTCTGGCTGTTTGCGACGCATTAAAAATTGCGCATAAGGAACACCATAGTTGGGTGAAAATTTACTGGTTTCAAATGCCTTAATATATTGTTCTTCAGCAAGTTCTGGTGACCCTGCATTTTCATGCGCAGAGGCCAGCATCACGAGCGCATTAAAAGCAGTTGGTGAATCGCGGGTAACTGTTCTTAAATCTATAATAGCCGCATCGTAATTTTTGGCCTCTAAAGCCAAGCCTGCTCTTAAAGTAAGTGCTTGCCCATTACTTTTATCTACATCTAAAATCGCATTAAGCATTTTACTTGCTTCTACTTTTTGACCACGCTGAATTAATTTATAGGCGATCATGTTTTGCGCTTTGTAGCCATCGGCCGAATTACCTGCTGCTTTTACAATTTCATTGAGCAACTTGTCTTCTAATTGGGGTTGATTTTGTAATTGATATAAATTAACCAATGCAAAGGCTAGTTCATAATTATTAGGCTCTTTTTTCGAATATTTTTCTAATTCTGCTCTACCCGCTTCAGGACCCTTAGTAGCGATAACGAATCTAATAACATCTAGCTTAGCAGCTAAATCTGGCACACTATCAGCAATAGCTCGTATTTGCTTTTCAGCTTCATCTTGTCGATTGTATTTTAATAAAAACTGCGCATAACTTTTTCTTATCACCGTTTTGTCAGGGTAAGCCTTCGTCAAATTTTGATAAGCCGCTTCAACCGCTTGTAGTTGATTTAAGTCATCAAGCACTTTAATTCGAATCATGTGAATCGCTAAGTTTGTATCATTTTTAGATAAAGCCTTATCTAAAAACTCAAGTGCAGTCGTATTATCTTTAGCAGACAGTCGCTCGGTAGCTAATAAAATATAGGCATCTTGACTGTTAGGGTCTTTGCTCAATGCAGCATTCGCATATTCAATAGCCCCTTTGGCGTCATTCAATTTAAGCTGTATGGCCGCACGCAAATTTAAAGCACCTACATTATTTTTATCAATCTCAAACGCTTTATTACTTCTTTCTAGCGCGATATCCACTTTGCCCGCAGCAAGTAATATTTGCCCTGTTTTGATTAACGCATCAATATTGTTAGGCTCTCGCTCTAGTACTTCGTTCATCAAGCTATAAGTACTCTTAAAGTCGCCTTTTCGTTCAGCAATTAGGCCCAATGCATAAATAGCCTTTGGCATCACTTTTTTTACTTGCAATGCATTTAAAAACTCTAGCCGCGCTTTATCTGGTTCTGACTCTATAAGCGCCATGCCTTTTTGATAGAACTTTTCAGCTTTTTCTTCAGGTGAAGAGCAACCGTTCATAACCAGCAATAAGGATAAAATAATCAATAAATGCACTAGTGTGTTTTTCATTTTGAGTCTTCTTCAATCAATCTCGATGGTTTGGTCATATTCAAATTGTTAAGGTATTGGGTTGTAGTGGCCATATTTTGGCAATTTTTAGTCATCAACTTTAATTTTATAATCTAGTTTAATTTACTAAGCAGTTTATCAGTAAAAAATGAATTTTGAATGATAACAACCCGTTCGGGCTATCATTAAGGGGTTCATTACCATCATTTTTCATCCACTTTACGCTGAACCTTAGCGTATTAACATACTATTTATTCAGAAAATTCAATGCCTAAATCAACAGAATATGGTTGTGCATAATATGGCATAGCTAGCGGCTCACCAATAAAGAGCCCCTGTGTTGGCCAATATACACTTTTCCAATAGGCTTCTATTAAGCTTTCTCCTGCTAAATAGTGTGAAACCATGACAGCTGGATTGGGAAATTTTTGCCAATAATTACAAGGTTCTGATACTGAACCATAAGAACCAGTAGCGCCAGCCTCAAGCCACTTTATAATCGACATTTGACCACCGCCATATAATTCACCGCCTGAAGACGTCAAGTGATCAGCAACTGCGCCAGGCATAAAATTGAGCGTTTCTAGGTATGGCACCGAAGAGGCCCCTGTAAAATAAAACATAATGTCTTTTTTATCTTTAATACTATCTGCTTTTATTGTGCGTATATAAAGTTGCTTACTCTCGACTCTTGTTAAATCTTTAGGAAAAAATGCCTCTCTCGGCTTACTTCTTAATTCATCATTGGTTTTTAAAAAATAGCCAGTAGCCTGATTTAATTTAAATGAACTCAAGACACCTTTATCAATGACTGCTTTAGCTACATCGATAGAATGCGTCGGCAATAATATTGATAACCGCATATTGAAATCTTTATACGGGTTGCGCGAAGGGCTATTGAAATAAGGGTTTTTAACCCCTGCAGCGCAGCCATTTTCACATTGTTTTGGTTCATATCCCAGCGTAATTGCCGCAGTAATCGAATTGCAATTAACCGCATAAGGTTTAGACCAAGCCAATACAATCACTTGGATTTCATCTGCCATATTGGCATATATTTGTTCGCGTAAAACTTTAAATTGTTCCTCGGAAATCTTAGCGACATCAGGTGCAATATCAACCACAATTAGGTTTTTTTTAGGTATGTTTCGGGCAGTTAAGTAGTAGTCGCCTATAACAAGACTATTGGGATCTTGCTTATTGACAACGACCACAACTTGTTCAGGCTTGATGTTGTTTGCAGAGTTGGTTGTTCCTGCTTCAGAAAAAGTACTGACACAAAAAAATAAGTATAAAAAACTGATTAACTTAAGCATGTATTTTTAGGCATATTTTGTTGGTTAAGTTTGATTGAGCATTTAATCCAATTGCTAGCCACTTTGCTAATCCAAAGATACTTTACTTTCTGCAGATGATTGTCTGCGCAATTGCCATTCATTCCATATCAATTTAGGGAAAACAATTGCATCAGTCGCATATCGTTTTGCTAGACGTCTAGGCTCCGACAACATGCGATGCAACCACTCTAGGCCAATTTTCTGCATCCAGATTGGTGCACGCGACTTTTCACCTGCAATAAAATCGATTGTTGCCCCCACGCACAATGCGACTTTTACCGAAATTTCATTTGCATATTGGGTAATCCATAATTCCTGTTTCGGTGCGCCTAGCCCTAAAACCAGCAAATCTGCACCGCTGGCATTAATTGTGTCGCAAATGGCTTTAGAAACTGCTGGCTTTTTATCAAACCCAAAATCAGGGCTTAAGGTGCCTACTACCTTAACCATTGGCCAAGTAGTGTGAATGACCTCTTTTGCGCGGTCTGCAACACCTGGCATTGCACCTAATAAAAATACCGTCAATTGCTTGTTATTATTTTGCGCATGCTCAAAAATAGCAGGCACTAAATCACTTCCAGGTACGGTACCAGGAATATTCACACCCAGTAAATTAGCAGCCCAAACCACTGGTTTCCCATCGGTCACAATCAGTGAAGCATGTTGATATGCTGCCTGCAAGCCAATATCTGTTTGAAACTTAACAATATGATCCACGTTAGGTGTTACTACAAAACGACAGATTTTTGGAGCCTGTGTAAGCCATGAATCAATTAATACAACGGCATCCGACATTGAGAGCAAATCAATCTCTGCACCAAATAATCGAACACGTTTTTTTGATGATTCAATCACGTTAACGCTACTTTTTTAGTTTTAATCACCGCCGGCACGCCCACTGCAATTGAATTATCAGGCACATCCGTCAGCACAACCGAATTAGCACCAATACTAACGTTGTTACCAATCTTAATATTGCCCAATAACTTTGCACCAGCACCAATATCGACATTATTGCCAATTTGTGGCGCGCACGGCTCATTCACATTTTTAAGCCCAACCACTACACCATTTCGAATTCTGCAGTTATCGCCAAATTTAGCATATCCGCTAATTACAATGCCGCCAAAATGCTCAATCAAGAAATTCTCACCTACTTCTGCCTCACAGGGCATTTCGATGCCCGTTAGAATTTGAACTAGCTTGTAAAGAAACTTGTATAAAAATGAACATATTTTACGAATCAATACATTGTTAATGGTGTAACGCCATCTGCCAAAACGATAGACCATTAACACCCAAAATCCTTGCGCAGCCCAGTCGCCATGATAGTTTTTTAAATCTTGTCTGATATGATTAAACATGTGTGAATTGTATCGCCTTTATCTGGCGGGGGTACTACCCATTCGGGTTTTAATTGCACTGATTAAAATGAGTTTACTGGCGGCAAAAAAGTGACTATTTTTTTTCCACTTTAATTTCATTAAGTCTTTAATCATTTGAATTAAGTCAGCTAGCATAACCAGCACTATGTTTAAAACACAGCTGAATAAGCCATGATTTTTTCTAAAATATAGCAATTCACTTTCAGCCTGCAGTACACTTAATTGCTTACCACTGTTTGTGACTTTTCCATCAGATTTGGCACTTTCGCCACCAATATGCACGACTGAAGTATCTGCAAAATAAACCACTTGCCAGCCAGCTTTTTTAACTGCAAAACAATGATCAACCTCTTCACTGTATAAAAAATATCTTGGGTCAAATAAGCCTACTTTATCGACTACCTGTTTGCGAACTAGGTAATAACAACCAGGTACCCAATCACAATTTGCAGTAATCGCAGGATTCCAATCACTATCATCAACCATCTGCAATGTTGGTAACCAACGACCAAGGCCAAGCCGATGTGCAAATAAATTAAAAGCTGTTGGGAAGTATCGACAAGATGGCTGTTGTTCGTTATCACGCCCTATTAAGCGCACACCTAACACACCACAACTGGGTTGCGATTCAATATGTTGAATGGTTTTCGCTACCGTGTCTGGTTGCACAAAAGCATCTGTATTGAGCAAAAGAATATATTCGCCAGTGATTAAATCTAGCACTTGGTTGTTTGCGCGTCCAAATCCCACATTCACACTATTTTCAATTAAAGTAATCTGCGGAAAAGCACCTTTGATGACAGAAACTGAGTCATCTTTCGATGCGTTATCCACTACAAATACCTCTAATTCAAAATCACCTTTAGATGCAAGTAAGCTGCTTATCGCTTCGATGCTCATTTTTGCAGTGTTATAGCTAACGAATATGACTGAAATAACCAAATGTTTTAACCTTAATAAATGCTAGTAATTTTCAATTAGAGCAGTAAGTGTGCCAATTGTAGGTTACAGACTAATCACGTTTAGAACGCACCCATTCTACTTGGCGATTCACAAAAAATTTAATATAGAGTGGTATTTTAGCTAATGCATAGATGGGCGCGTAACTCAATTGTTTTAAACTAATAATATGTCGGCCAAAAAAAGCCCATGCTATCAAAATGGCCGCAAACAAGACCATAAAAACCAAGCTTGCATAAGCAAACGGCATAAGATTATTCTTCAACATATACACAAGCATACTCAATAAACATAGGCAAACCAAAACAAGAGCAAGCACTGCCAAGGGGGGCACAATCAAATCAAAAGCCAGGCCTAACATTTGCAAATTTTTAGTTTTAATTGCCTCTACGAACAAACTTGGTGAATCGCTCACAATAATGCTTAAATGGCCATGTTCCCAGCGTGCGCGTTGGGTTTTAGTTGCATTTTTATCTAGTGGAAACACACTGGTGACTAATGCTTCCGGCACAAAAATAGGTGCTTTATTTAGTCTTGCTAAATCAACACCTAGCTTCATATCTTCTGCGATATGTCCGCTGGCTAAGTTTACAGCAGCAATGTCTTTCCATAAAAAGGCCATCCCAGTACCCATTAACTGACAGGGCAAACCCAGCACTTTGAAACCCAAAGGCCGCACATGGTTTTTGACTACCCAAGCAAATGCTGCAATGCTTTCTTTTAAGCTGGGATTGGTTTGCATCTGCATTAAATATAAAGCCTGTATCGGGCGCTGGTGGAATACGCATGCATGAAACAGCGTTGAAATAGCTTCTGCATCTGCCATACAGTCTGCGTCAATAATAATCACTACCTCAGGCGGATTTGCTTTTAAATGTTGCAAACCACAATCTAGCGCATAACCTTTACCGCGTAGCGTTGAGTGCTGTCGCTCAATCACGGTAGCACCCAAGCTTCTCGCAATATCCGCCGTTTCATCATTGCAATTATCAGCAACAACCAATATTTGTTGAGTCGAATTAACTGTTGGAACTAAAGTATTGATGGTTTTAGCAATGACTAAAGCCTCATTATGAGCGGGCATTAATATCGCTAAATTTTGGATTTTATTAATCTGCGTGTTAAGCGGTTTTTTTACATAAATGAGAGCCGCGAACACTTGCACAACCAACACAGCCACAGGAATGGCTACTATTGCAATAATCATAAAAAATAAAATCTGTAATGCCATTGAATTTTAGCTTCGCATAAACTGAGCTAATTTAGCCGCTTCAGTATCAATGTGATGCCGGGCAATAGCATGCTCATGTGCGATCTCACCCATTTTTTTTAACTGATTAAGTGGCGTGGACAGCGCTAATTGAATGGTAAAAGCTAAGTTTTCAACGTCTCCCGCTACGCACAGCCAGCCGTTTTCACCATGTTTAACCAATTCGGGTATACCTGCAATGTAAGTTGAAATAACAGGTCGTTTAAGTGCCATCGCCTCCATAATGACTACTGGTAAGCCTTCAGCAAAACTGGGTAATACCAGCAATTGTGCATCTAATATATGTTGTCTAACCTCATTGCTGCTAATCCAGCCAGTGATAGTCACGCGATTTTGTAGTGCATACTGTGCGATTAATACTTCAATTTCTTGACGCATTTCACCATCGCCAGCTAGTATCAATTCAAAATCCACGTTGGCAGCAGCCAATTTTTGAGCCGCTTCTATTAATAAAAGTTGGCCCTTTTGTTCGCACAAGCGCCCTACGCAAACTAATTTTGGTTTCTTTGGAAATTCAACCGAATCTATCGTATAAAAATTGGGCTCTAAACCACAATGTACAATTTTAATTTTTTGCCACTGCGAAAAAGCAACCCAGCGCTGTAGCTGACTTTTACCAAATGAAGAAATAGCCACTACAAATTTGGACCGATTGATTTTTTCAGCTATCTTTAAAAATTGTGGTCGGTCGAACTCTTCTGGGCCATGCACTGTAAAGCTGTATGGGATACGACCAAGCACAGTCATTAGCATGGCAACTTCGCTAGGGTTGGTGCCAAAGTGTGCGTGAATATGCGTTGCTTTAAATTCGTTAGCCCAAGTAAATGCTTGACAAGCTTCTGCCAGATAAATCAGATGATAAATCAAAGGCCTATCTGCTTTAATGCTCATCTTAATGGCTAGTTTTAGCGCAGAAATAAACGCTAATGGCTTACTTAACACTATTTTTAGTGCAGAAAATAGTAGGAGAAATACACCGTTTTTTAATACATATTGCGTTTTTGCTTGCTCGCTGATGTCATCCGCATCAATTGGTTTTTCATCCCAACCGCGTATAGCAATGCGCTGCACGTTGAAACCTAAACGCTCTAATGCAAGAATTTCACGGCGGATAAAAGTATGGCTGATTTTTGGATACTGATTCACAACATAAGTAATGCGCATAATTTTGACTGTTTAGACCAAGCTTTTATAAAACTCAGCAATACCTTGTTCAATTGAATATTGCGGTGTCCAGCCAAACGTTTTCTTTGCTTGGGTAATATCCAGCACAATTTTTTTAACATCAAATGCTCTTGCAGGCTGATAGCTAACATTAGGCGCAATGCCCGTTACAGATTCAATAAAAGCTAATAGCTGATTGAGTGAGTGTCCAGTGCCGCCACACACGTTATAAGTACCCTCAGCATCAGATACTACCGCTAAAGCGCACAAATCGGCCATATCTTTAACGTAAATATATCCACGCTGTATTTCGCCATCGCCCCAAATAGTGATAGGTTTGTTAGAAAGCGTGTTAAATAAAAATGTACTTAAGGCGCCTTGCACACCTGCATGGCCTTGGCGAACACCATAAGGATTAGATGGCCTCAGTATAATTGGCTTAAGGCCATACAGTTCTTTAAACATACCAATGTAGTTTTCAATCGCCACCTTAACAACCCCATAAGAACAAATAGGATTGAGCGAATGCGCTTCGCTCACTGGCAATTGGCTGGGAATACCGTAGACCGTTCCACCAGAAGACAAGTAAATTAACTTCCTCACTTTTGCTCTTGTCATTGACTCTAGTAAATTAACTGTAGTGATTAAGTTTTGCTCAATATCGAGTGTTGGATTACGATTTGAAGTGCTGGGTACTGTAGTGCTAATGCAGTGAACCACGCAATCAGTGTGCTCTAGGGCTTCGGCAATCAAAACAGAATCCGAAAAATCGCCTAAATAGTATTGAATATGACTATTTGATAGTACATTTTTACTAGCTGTACGGTCGAATATACTGACTTCATGTCCATGCAATAACAAGGCTTCGACAATATGTGAGCCAAGAAAGCCATTTCCACCTAATACTAATATTCTCATCTTTGATTCATCGCCTCAGTCAGTGATTGCAACCGTCTCTTACCTAAAGCATCCCATAGATAAAAAGGCGCTTTTACTTTTGATTTTACTGCTAAATTGATACGTAGCTGCGCATCAATAGCTAATTTTTGTAAACCCTCAACCCATGCATCTGCATCGTATGGATTAATCACAATACCCTCTACGCCATCTGTGACTACACCCCCACCGCCCATAGGACTAACTAACAACGGAATCCCTGCACCAAATGCCATATAAGTCACTAGTGGGCTACCCTCTTCTAAACTAGGTAAAACAAAAACATCTGCATTTTTATAAATACTGGCTAGATTATTGGTATAAGGAATATGCTCAATATTATGTTGTCCTAAATATTGCTCAACCAAAGGCTTAATTGCTTCTTCAATCCTGCCAACCAACTGTAACCTGGCATTGAGTTTAGCCTTGGCCCAATAATCCAATAACAAATGCACGCCTTTGCGCACACTAATACTGCCCACAAAGATGAAAGTGGGCAGCCTATCGTGTGCTGGCTCTTTAGAGTAAACACCATCTATAATAGATTGGCTGCTTAAGCCATAAGACGTCTGCAATATTTTATGCTCAGGTATACCATTCTTAAGCATGGATTCGGTCATGATTGGGCTGCAACTATAAACATAATCAGACAGTTCTAATTTAGCAGACTCTACAATCACTTTTTCTGCGTTAACATCATGCGTAAAGGGTAAGTTTAATTGCTTATAGGCCTTGTCTAAAATAACCTTGCTATACGCTTCGTGCGTATTAACACCTTCATAAATAATTTTACAGCCACGGTCTTTTAAACGGTTATATGTTGCAAGCGTCACGCCTGGCCATAAATAGGCTATATCGTTTTGTTTTAACGTTCTACAATATGCGGCTTCTGCCATATTGAGTATATTTTTGTAAGGCAATACTTTATAGATAAATGATTCCGTCCAACGTGGAATAGCATTTCTATAGAATGTTTCATTAAAAGCGGGAATAGACCCTAGACCCATTAATTGAATTTGATTATCTGAAGACTGCATACCCTTAACAATATGATATGCGGCACCTGCAATACCTGCATCATGAAAAAAATTAGGATAATAAGCACTTATTCTCATTGCAACGACAACACCTTAATATTGATGGTAAGCACAGATACTAATTTGGTGATGTGATAGTTAACCACGAAGCAGCAGCAGCAGCAGGCAAACTTAAATCATAGCCATACAACTCATCTGTTTTTACAAAACCGCACTCTGGCAGAAAGTTTTTACAGGGTGAATTTTGCGCAGTGGCAATATATTGCGCATAAATGTTTTGAGCGCCCTTTGCAATGACTAGTCGTTTGATATGATTCATCACAGCATGCTCAAACTGGTAGCCAAATACCCTACAACTGAGCACAAACACCATTAACTCAAACTGTTGATTGACTATTTTGCCAATAGCAACACAAGTCACACCCATATCACCAAAGCGATCTGATGTTCTGCCAGTTAAAATCAAGTATTCATCATTTGCATACCAATCATTAATCTCTTTTAGGCTTACACGAATACCCGCCAAATTGAATTGATTAGTTCTGTTGATTAACTCAGCAACGCGCTTTAAATCAGCCGTCTCAGGCCTTTTAATATCTAGTTTAAGATCAAGTGCAGCGAATAGCTTTAGTTTGTCTTCTTCAGATGTAACATCTTCTTTTACTAAGGCTTTACGTTGTTCACGCTGTTTATACATCAGCGTTCTATCCATTTCCAAATCATCTTCTAGTGCAGCCAGCCAGCAGCTGAATCTTGTCCAAGTTTTGGGTTCTTTGGCATTTAAACATAACACCTCAGGATAAGTTGTGCGCATCAACTCTAACTCATCGCTGCGGTCATCAATAAAAACAAAGCTATTCATTTTTAAATTCAATTCAGCTTGAATCGCTGACATACCCTGCACTTTTGGCATCCAACTGATGGCGCTTGCAACAAAATCATCCTCATTTAATGTAGCATTTTTCCAATGCACATTTTTGGGATCATTTTTAGAGTTAATCGCCAGCACAACGCCCTTGCTTTTTAACGATTTTAATAGCTTTTGACGCTCATGATAATGCGAAACATCACCCTCACCAATGACGCCATCCCACAAGGTGTTATCCAAATCACACACGACTAATTTCTTTTTGGCTAACATCACATGTGCATAAATAATATCTACATACTTGCTAGCAAATAGCATACCGATAACAGATGGATGCTGTAACTTGCTGTTGTAAAGCAGCTCTCCTGCAGCAAAATCACCAATCTGGCGCACAAAATGTAACTCATCAAACATAAAAACATGGTCGAATGATTGCTGATTGATCTGTGCGGTGTGCTTAGCTGTTGCCGTGTTAAGCCAGGCTTGGGCAAAATGACGGACACGTGCAGTCAGATGACATTTTAAAAAACGCTTCCAGGGGGTTTCTTCACGCAAAATAAAAGAAGCGTTGTGAACATAGATAGGGCAATCGAATAAATCTGCAATCACATCAATTGTTTTTTGAGTTTCAAGCCACGCAGGCTCTAAATCTGCCGTGATTTTTTGCTGGCTATCAAAGAACCGTCGCCAATCTAATATAGTCATTAAATGCGTACAAAATTCGTAAGTGAATGGACTAAAAAATATCAAGTCAATTTTCTGCCCTGCTAAATTTTTAAGCTCTTCTCTCACTTGTAACGGGTTTTTAGAAGCGATGTATTCCACTTGTATAGATATATCATCGTCAATCAATGGGCCAATCACAAAAGGAACAATATCTAAAAACAAACAATCACCCACAAACACAACACGTTTTTTGTGTGTCGACTCAGTAGTTAATAGCGTTTGCAACGCAAATAATTCATCTGTGAATACTGTTAAGTGGTCGCCTAGTTGCGGTTTAAGCAACTGTTCTAATGCTAATTTTTCAGCCTCATAAATACGATGTGCAACTTGATTTCTATCCGCTTGAGTTAATGAAATATCGTACAAAGACTTTAACTTTTCACCTAAATAAAGGTACTTAAAAGTACTATCACCAGTGGCGTAATATTGGACCAAATAATCCACATAAGCGTAAAACTCTTCTTCTAAAAAAGCGCGCCAGTTATCTTGTGCTTTATCTAATATTGGTTGCCAACGTGCAGAGTGGCTTAAGGCATGTGCAAATATCTCAGCAATTTGATGCCGATTCAGTTTGAGTATGTCAGCAATTGCTGAATGTTCGGTAGAACGTGATGCCAAAATGCGCTCCAAGTTTAGTTTTTTTAATGTTAAAACTTTGTAAAAAAACGATGGTTGATTACTTATATTCAATAATTTTAGCTTTTTGCTTAAAAAAGTGATTACACCAAAATTTTATTTGTCCAGCGGCTTCTGCAAACTTTCCAATTGTCATAAAGATTGCTTGAGTAAAAGCATCTTTAAATTCTTGCTTACTTTTGAGTGTTAATCGCAATATTTGTAATGGATAAATTAATAATAAAATACATCCCAAAAGTGGCTTGATGATGAACATTAACAACGCTAAAACTGGTATTAATGCACCCCAAACCCAAGCGCGTCTAGATTCTGTAACCCAATGATATTCTGGCGCAGAGCCATGCAAATATGCACCCTCTGCAAATGCATGGCCCGCACGCGTTGTACGCTTCCACCATTGACTAAATTTCGTTATTGCCGCATCGTGCAATGTCATTTCAGCATCAATCCGCCACACGGTATAGCCCGCCTGCCTTAATCTAATACATAACTCTGGCTCTTCACCTGCAATCAAATCTTCTCTGTACCCGGCTACTAGCTTAAACACATCAGCACGCATCAAAGCATCTCCACCACAAGCCTTAGCTTCGCCAATCGATGTGTTCCACTCATCATCACAAAAATGATTATAAATAGACTTTTGCGGGTAAAGTTCACGTCGTCGACCGCAAACTACCGCTACTGTTGGGTGACTGCTTAAATAATCAAATGCCGTACGTATCCATTCTGCATGGATGATGCAATCACCGTCTACAAATTGCACGAATTTTATATCTGGGAACAGTGAAATTAACTGATCAAAACCTGCATTTCTAGCTCTTGCAGCAGTAAATGATTGCGTCATATCTAATGAAACAGTCTGCGCACCGCGACTAGTGGCTTCATTTAGCGAATTATCTGTTGATCCAGAATCAACGTAAACAACTTGCGGAATAACACTAGATAGCGAGTCTAAACATGCAATTAAACGACTTCCCTCATTACGGCCTATGATGACAACACCTACTGTGGCGGGAGAAATATGCATATTTTGATGTGAAGTAATACTGGATAATATTAATTAAATTAGAAGCAGGCTAATTTAATTAAATGCGTACTACTTATAACTTAAGTTTATCTCTCACTCTGGTAAATATTCTAAAAAATACTGGTGGCGTTAAATCTTTTAAGTAGTTATCAAATACCAAACGACGGATCTCTTTTTTGGTGCCTGCGTCTTCATTTGCTCTTGCTTTGTACATGGTAGAGTGCGCTACAGAGTCATCGTATATACGCTTAGAAGCCGTGTAATAATAGAGTGCCAATGATCTTCTTTTTACATGCTCAGGTGTGGTTAATGGGTCTGGGTGCCCATGAAAACTATCTGCGTCTGTATTAAAAATAACACAGCGGTTATAAATGGGTGCAATGGTATGCACCTTATTTTGCATCGACCTATCCCATAACTCCAAATTGCCGCCATACTCCTCTTTCCAATCTTTGTTTAAATAGATAATCATATTCAATCGTCTATTTAAATGTAGCTGTTCGTTAATTCTAAAATCTGCATGAATACCCAACTTACCGCCCGTTGTAGTTTCATGAAAACCACCGCCAACATAATGAGGGTCAGGAATTAAAGATGGTATCGTGGTTAATGACTCTAGAAACTGAACAATAGCTTTGGAGTTGAATAATGCAAATACTTGACGGGAGAATCCGTTGCAATCGGCGGGGTCAACTTGTCTTTTATGCAAGCCAGCATAGCCCATTTCGAACACAACATCATTTTGCAATTTTTCAGTAGGAAAGTTTTCCAAAATTTGATTAATCAAGGCTTCTGGTAAGAAATTATCAATCACAATGTGCGGAAAAGGCTCTGCAAAGCAGTAATCAGCACTTAAATCTTGGCCATATTTTTCAGCGTCTTTTACGTTTAAACGTAATCCGTCACTAATGTCTATTGGCAATGTTGCTTGTTGAAACATTCTTAAGTATTCCCGAAAAATAACTCATATTTAAATGACAATACACATTAAACATGACTTAAATATGCAAATCAGCTCATCATATAGAAAAGCCGTTTCTATTTTTTAACCAATTTAATAATAGTAGGCTTTTGATTCAATCTCAGCTTTGTTTAATACAATGCCCAACAAATTATCTTTAGGCAAATGGTGTAATGTTTCTTCAATTTCTGATTGCGTAGACATTCCGTTGGCAATCACTAATAAAATACAATCTACCTGTGGCAACAGCACCATTGCATCATCAGAATTCAGTACTGGCGGGCAGTCAAAAATAACAATTCTTGAGTTGTAGCGCTCTCTTAAATCAGTAATAAGATTAGTCACCTTTTTTGAAGATAGCGTTTCGGCAGACTTTGAAACAGGCTTCATTGTTGGCACAATCACCAAGCGGTCAATGCCAGGGTTAATCATCACGTCTTTTAGCTGTGCTTTATCTTGCAGATAATCATTCATGGATTTTTCTGTGTGAATGCCCAGATAGGTCGCCACTTTAGGTCGTCGCAAATCAAAATCAACCAAAATCGCGGTTTTTTGTGGTTGCTGCGCAATACTAATAGCAAGATTAATAGATACTAGTGTCTTACCAGATTGCGGTGTTGGTGAAACTACTGCGATGGTGCGCCAGTTGTTTTCTTCCATTTTCTGAAGGATTTGGGTACGCAGAGAGTCAAAACTATAGCTATTCACATCACTTTTAGATTGCGCCACGATTCTATTTTTTTCTAGATGGGCACTATCTAATTTAATCACCGGTGTATTTAAATAGTTAATCATCCCCAGTTCATTTTCAGTATTGGGGAAGCCTTTAATATCTTTTTGACTCACAACACTTTGAGACAAGGTCGAGCTGACTCTAGCTTCTGTTTTAAATTGAGCTTTTGATTCCGTGTTTTCAATTTTTGCTTTTGCAAGCGCATCTTTAATCTTTTCCATCATCTACCTCTATGCAAACCTAGCCGATATTTTGATTAGTAACAAATCAAGTGGCATAAAGGCAAAGTGAATTATCAATAATAAGAGCCCAGTAACCGTTAATATAGATAAAACTAAATATTTATTAAAGTTTTTTTGACGCTTTATTTCAGATTTTGTTGAGATGTAAGGAATAATCACTAGCGGCCTCATGTTGATCAAAGCAGTTAAAGCCTCAACACCTCTCACACGCCTATCTAATGCTTCTAATAAAAAAGCCAGACCCAAAGCACCACCTAGACCTGCTAATAAACCCAGCCCTACGATTTTCTTTCTATTCGGTTTTGTTGGCTTATCAGGAAAAAATGGCGGTTCTAGCATTGAAAAGCGTTCCGCTTTATTGTCCTGCTCTAAGTTTTCTGCAATCTTAGCGTTGATTTGCTTAGATTTGACTTCTTCATATTTAGATTTTGCATTCTCGTAATCTCGCATGAGCGTAAAAAGCCCTCGTTCAATCTGCGGGCTTTGTGTCACTTGGTTTTGTAACTGATCGGCTTTTGCTTCTAGCGATTTTCTTTGCTGAACTAATGAGCTTAGTCTAAGCTTTGCTGCCTCAATTTGTGCTTGTACTTTTGCAGTCACTAAATCAGATGCAATATCAATCTTGACTGGTTTTGAGTCTGGCTTTGCCTCTGTTTTTGCTTCAACTGGCTTTTCTAAAGCCTCAATTCTTCTTTTCAATGCTCTAATGGTTGGGTGCGTTTCCTTATACAAACTAAGCGAACGTTCTAGCTCTGCTTTTGCTTTTTCCAGCTCTGATACTGGACTAATGACCTCACCGCTAGCATTTGTTCTGACATTAGCTTTAGACGTTGCTAACTCTACATCCAAGTACCTTAATTCTTCCTGTGTCGATTTATAATCGCGGTCTAGTTCTTTGATTTCTGATTCAGTACGCTGCAACAAGCTCATGTACATTTCCATGTGCTCTGGTAGTGAGTTTGCATGCTCTTGCTTAAATGTTGCTACTTTGTTTTCAACACCCTCAAGCTCAGCTTTAAGTGTTTCAACCTCTTGCGTCAAAAATTCTGTGGTTTCTGTTGCGCGTTCAGTTCTCGCTTTGACATTTTCATCCAAAAACAAAGTCACAATTTCATTTGCTACTTTGTGCGCGATTTCTGGCCGCTCATATTCGAAGCCTACTTTAAACGCAATAGCAGCTTTACCGCCGCCTTGAACATCCGCATTCAATATAATCACGTAGATGCTTTTACGCATGTCGTCAATTAAAGTAGAAGTGGTTTCTGAATCAATCTTTTTAGGATATAAATTATATTTTTGAATGATGCGGTACAAGTTGTCACGCGTCATTACTCTCTGTTTAATCACTTCAATTCGCTCATCTGCGTAGCTTGTCACTGTCGCTTTAACAACATCATCGGGGATTTGTTGAGACTCAATTAAAATGGTGCCAGTTGACTGATAAGTGGGCGGTAAAAAAATGGCAGCGGCAACCGCAACCAATAAAATCACGATAAAAACTGCCAACATTTGTAACCATCTGCGCTTAAGTATCGATAGATAGTCGCCGATGGTTAATTCATATTCAGTTGCCATATTTAAAATAGTGTTTCTTAATTGTTAAAACTGTGGGATGTTATAAATCAGCGAAATACCGAAATTATTATTATTCGCTGAAAAAGTGTCTTGTTTTTGACTTCTATAACCCGCTATTAATCGCATTTGCCAACTAACTGACAATTGGCGAGAGTAAAAAGCTGACAGTTGCGTGGCTTCAGAATCAAATTGGGCTTGGCTTCTACTATAGTTAAAGTTTGTGCCCCAACTGCTTTTGTCATTGAGTTCGCTGCTGTAAGCCAAACCAAGCGTATCAGTCTCTTGGAAATCGCCTAAACCACTCGGTGATACAGAGCGCGCCAAAGTTGCTTGAAATGTACTTTTCTCTGCAATGTAGCTTAAAGCTGTATTAGCTATCCAACCTGATCCAGCAGTTGAAACACTATTCACGCCAACACTCGGCACAAATGTCCAGCGCGGGCTAATCAAAACTGTGCTACCAACCGAAAAACTTTTAGATGTACTAGACTGATTAAACGTATTGAATTGATTGAAGTTACCCAACTGCAGTGAAGATGAAGGTGTATCTGATTGAAAATCAGTGAAACTTAACTGTATAAAAGGACTGAATTTTTCATTCCATTCATAATTAACTGATCCATTCACACTTTTGGAAGTTGAGTCGACAAAACTTGAGTCGGTATAAGCGGTTGTTGAGTAATTTGCACCTATTGAGACATTTAATCGGTCAGTCAATGTATGACTGTAATTCGCAGATATGGACCGACTCACTGAAGTACCGTCAACATCTACTAAAGCATTGTTATTAAACTGTGAAAAACGGGAGCTTCTTCTATCGTAATTTGCATTCAGCGAAAACTTACCTTTTTTGAACACTCTTTGCCAACCAAGTGCCGCATTCGGGTCCTCACGATCAGCGCTCAGGTTTCTATCAGAAGATCGCTGCAGTGACAAACTTAAATTAGATGTCCAAATATTTTTTTCATCTTGAGCAACTAGTGAGTAAGTAGGCGTTGAAGTGTAACGCCAAACACCTACTTTTTCTTGTGATAAATTTAAGTTGGAGTCGTAATCAACATTAAAAGGTATCGATGCCTGCTGCAGAACGATTAAAGCCTTAACAGGCGTAGAAAATAACAACGCACTTAAAAGCAATATCTGAATGTTTACTTTTTGTATCAATTTTATATATTCTTAAATGATGAAATGGT
>JAKFVD010000021.1 GCA_021732365.1 Methylotenera sp.
CTTCTGACTCATCATCGCGCGCCCAAAAGAAACGGTCTGGTATAAATTGCCCCATGCCAGGACGGAAAGCATTTTTCAGCGTTTGCCATGTGTATTCTTGCGCTTCTTGAATCGCTTCTTCCATACTCAAACCATGCGCCAAGCAAGCGGCAATCGCACTGGTTAATGTGCATCCAGAGCCGTGATAACTGCCTGCTAGCCGCTCCCAGTGATAGGCTTTAAGTAAGCCACTGGCGCCAGATGGGCTACTGCCGTATAGTGAATTCACCACGTCTGTGCTACGCTCATGTGTGCCTGTAATCAGCACGTATTCCGTACCTAAATCTAATAGGCGCTGCGCTGCCTCTTCTAGAGAAGTATGCAGAATCTCATCGCCGTCATCCATAAAAGCTAAACGGCGCGCCTCTAAACTATTGGGTGTGATTAAAGTGGCTTGCGGAAACAATAACTCCGTCATTGCCGCTTGCATATCTTCATTGGCCAGCTCATCACCGCGTCCAGAGGTTAGGATAGGATCAATCAGCAAAGGCACATCGGGATAATCTGCCATGATTTCTGCGATGACGGCGATATTTTCAACGCTGCCCAGCAAACCTAATTTAAACGCTGAAACTTGAATGTCTTCTAAAATCGTGCGCGCTTGTTCATTAATCCAATCAGAATCAAGCGCCATCACGCTTTCAACGCCAACGGTATCTTGCACTGTGATACCCGTCACAACTGATAACGGATGGCAACCAATACTGGCCAAAGCCAATATATCAGCCTGCAAACCCGCGCCGCCACTGGGGTCGGTGGCTGCAAAAGTAAGTACGGTTGGCGGGGTAGGCGTCATGGCTTTAGTCATTTGAAAAATAGTATTATTTTAACGTAATTAAGAACATATAGCTCTTAACATGTGCTTTGCGTGCAAAGATTAGCAATCATTTCAAGCAATAATTAATGCTTAGAAAGCAATGCCTGCTTTAAAATTCCAATGGATCAATATCCAAACTCCAACGCACTTTTGTGGCAATTGGCAGCGCCCGCAGTTGTGGCATCCACACTTTTAACAAGCGCTGCAATGCGGCGCGGGTATTGGCTTGCAGCAGCACTTGTGCGCGCTCCATGCTTTTAAGTCGTTCCATCTGCGGGCGAAGCGGGTCGTATATCATGACCTCTGATTTTAAACCACGCGCTAAATTAACTGCTTGATTTAAAAACTGGTGAACCAAGCTAAAATCATTGGCTTCTGCGCGTAGCAAAGCAAAAAAACGTGTAGGCGGGAATTGCATCACACGCCGCTCTTGCAACAGCTCATCTGCATAGCTGGCGTAATCTTGCGCGCGTAGGGCATGAAACAGCGCATGCTGTGGAAAAGCAGTTTGTATCAACACTTGTCCCGCTTTATCGGCGCGCCCAGCACGACCTGCCACCTGCATCAGCTGTGCAAATAATCGCTCACTGGCGCGAAAATCGGGGCTATATAAAGCGCTATCGGTATCAATCACACCGACTAAAGTTAGATTCGGAAAATCATGCCCTTTAGCCAACATCTGCGTGCCCACCAGAATATCGATTTCTTGATTGTGCACTTGCGTTAATAAATCGGTCAACGCATTTTTATTGCGCATGCTGTCGCGATCAACGCGCGCTATTCTGGCGTTTGGCAGCAAAGTTTGCAGGGTTTGCTCTAGGCGTTGTGTCGCTTGCCCCACTGGGCGCATATCGGCATTACCGCAGCTTGGGCATTGCAAAGGAATTTTTTGCTCGTGCCCGCAATGATGGCATTTCAATCTTTTTTGGCTTAAATGCACCACTAAGCGCGCTGAACAACGTGTACAAGGCGCGACCCACTGGCAAGCATTACAGTGCAACACAGGCGCATAACCACGCCGATTAATAAATAATAAACTTTGCTCGCCTTTATTTATGCGCTCTTGCAAAGCTTTTATCAGCAAAGGCGATAAGCCATTTTCGGTAGGGGATTTTGCAATATCAATACAATAAATTTCAGGTAATGCGGCATTTTCAACCGCACGCTTAGTCATGGTTAACAAACCGTATTGTGGTTTTTGGCCATTTTTTTGGGTTAAGTCAGGCACGGCTTTGGCATTAAACCAAGTTTCTAAAGAAGGTGTAGCACTACCTAAAATAATCGGAATATTCAGCTGTTTAGCGCGCATCATTGCCACATCGCGCGCATGGTAGCGCATGCCATCTTGCTGTTTGTAAGAGCCATCATGCTCTTCATCCATCACAATCATTTTGAGTTGCGGCATGGGTGTAAAGACGCTTAAACGCGTACCAATCACAATTTTAGCGGCGCCAGAGCTGGCAGCCAGCCAATTTTGCAAACGCTCCCCCTCACTCAGATTGCTATGCAATGTTACCAATGGAAATTGGCTCAAACGGCTTCTAAAACGCGCTTCTAGTTGCGGTGTTAAATTGATTTCTGGCACTAACACCAAGACTTGAGCACCCATACCCTGTGCATTTTTTTGGCTTAATATGTGCTGCAAAATCTGAATATAAACTTCTGTTTTTCCGCTACCCGTTACGCCATATAACAACCAAGGCTTAAAATTGTGAGTGAGCGCTAACACACATTCAATCGCTTTTTTCTGCTCATCATTTAAATTGGGCTCTGTTGCCGATGCGGGTAAAGAAGCTTTTACAGCAATCACTTCATACGCAGTCACTAGATTTAAAGCTTTTAAATCAGTAATCGCTTTGCGCCAAGTAGCTGAGATTAAAGCAAGCTCCGCCTCAGTCACTTCTTCTTTTGATTGCAGCGCGGTCAATATGCGTTGCATCACCACTTTTTTGGTTGAAGCCAAGGATATATCTGCATTTGCTGTTAATCGATAAGCAAACATTTTGCGCGAAACGGCTGGCTTGATTTGCCTTAAACGTAGCGGCAAGGTAGAAATTAAAGCTTGGCCTAGGGGATAATGGTAATAATCGGCACAAAAATTGAGCAATTTAAAGCTTGAGCTATCTACAATCACCTCATCAAATACATGACTGACTGGCTTTAGCTTTTCAATCGGAAATTCTGATTGATTGCCGATAGCCACGATGACGCCAATAAGATTACGGCCTGCAAAGGGCACCACAACGCGATTGCCCACCTGCGCAACAAAGCCACCGCTAAAATAATCAAATAAACGATTAAGCGGCACATCTAAAGCAATGCTAAAAATAGTAGGTGGCATTTAACGGTGGCGGGTATGCGTAACGATTAATGGATTGAAATAGAATTGTTTAATGAGCGGTCAGGGCAATGGCTTAGATTCACGGCTTAGATTTGCAGTAACTTAGATTTAAAATCTTGCTTGAGTTAAAATACTGTCTTTGCACAAATAAACCATTATTTAAGAAAGCATCCGTTTTTTTGAAAGCTCATTTATCCTCTTTATTGACACAAGCCGCAGCGAATATTGGTGCAGATATCTCACAGATAAATCTGATACTTGAGCGCCCAAAATCTGCTGAGCATGGCGATTTTTCTAGCAATTTGGCCATGATGCTAGCCAAGCCACTACGCAAAAATCCGCGCGAATTAGCCACTAGTTTAATCAAAGCACTGCCACAAAGCGAATATATCGCAAAAGTTGAAATCGCAGGTGCAGGATTTATCAATTTCTTTTTAAATACGCAATCAAAACAAAGCGTGATTGGTGAGATTTTGCAGCAGGGCGCCCTATTTGGGCGTAATGACTCTGGCAAAAATGAAAAAGTACAAGTGGAATTCGTATCGGCAAACCCAACAGGGCCTTTGCATGTGGGGCATGGCCGCGGTGCGGCGGTGGGTGACTGCTTGGCACGTTTACTGGATGCCAATGGCTGGGATGTGACGCGCGAATTTTATTACAACGACGCGGGCGCACAAATTGATAACTTGGTGATTTCTGTATTGGCGCGCGCCAAAGGCATTGCAACCGATGACGCCAGTTTTCCTGAAAACGGTTATCGCGGCGACTATATTGTGGATATTGCCAATGCTTATTTGGCAAAAAGCACTGTAACGGCGGATGACATGCAAGTCACTGCAAGTGGTGATTTAAATGATACTGAATCTGTGCGTGCCTTTGCGGTGGCCTATTTACGGCATGAGCAGGATTTAGATTTAAACGCATTTCAAATCAAATTCAATGTGTTTTCGCTAGAAAGCGCGCTATACAGCACAGGCAAAGTAGAAAACACTGTACAAAATTTAATCAAAAGCGGTCATACCTATGAGCAAGACGATGCGCTTTGGCTTAAAACCACAGATTTTGGCGATGATAAAGACCGCGTCATGCGCAAGACCGATGGCGGCTATACTTATTTTGTGCCAGATGTGGCTTATCATCTGGATAAATGGAATCGCGGCTTTGTGCGTGTCATTAATGAGCAGGGCGCGGATCATCACAGCACCATTACCCGCGTGCGTGCTGGCTTGCAGGCTTTAGATGTGGGCATTCCCCCAGCTTGGCCAGATTATGTGCTGCACCAAATGGTCACCGTGATGCGTGGTGGCGAAGAGGTAAAACTATCCAAGCGTGCTGGTAGCTATGTCACCTTGCGCGATTTAATTGATGAAGTAGGCTGCGATGCAACGCGCTATTTCTTGGCCGCACGCCGTGCCGATTCACAACTGGTGTTTGATATTGATTTGGCGCGCGCGCAAACCAATGATAATCCTGTGTATTACATTCAGTATGCACATGCACGTATCAACAGTGTATTAACGCAATGGAACGGTGAAATTTCAAGCTTAAAAGGTGTTAACTTAAGCCCACTTAACATGCCAAATGAGGCAAAATTAATGCAGCGTTTGAGTGAGTATCCTGAAGTGGTGAGCGACGCCGCAACAGAGCTGGCGCCGCATACGATTGCGAATTATTTAAAAGAATGTGCAGCCGATTTGCACAGTTATTATAACGATACGAAGTTTTTAGTAGACGACACATCGATTAAATTAGCCCGTATGGCATTAATTTCAGCAACGCAACAAGTGCTTAAAAATGGTTTGGACTTGTTAGGTGTTAGCGCACCGAATAAAATGTAAGCCAAATCAACTATTAAGAACAAAGCGATATTAAGGAAGCAGTATGAGTAAAGACTATAAGCCCGCCCCACCCAAAAGCAGTAGTAAAGGCAGCCCGTTTTTTACGGGATTATTGGTTGGATTGTTGCTGGGAGTTGGCTTATCCCTTGCGGTAACTATTTATATCAAAGGGTCCGATAGCCCCTTTAATGATAAAAAAGCCATTCCCAATAATAGTGAAATGCTCTCTGAAAAATTGCCCAAACAAAAAATAGCAACCGAAAGTGCATTACCTGCTGACGAAAACCCCGATGAAACAGCGCAAAGCAAAACAGATAATCAATTTGATTTTTATACAATTTTGCCCGAAACTGAAAGTACCGTTACCGAGCAAGAGGTAAAAGATAGCGCATTAACGGTTAAAAAAGATAACTATTTTTTGCAAGTTGGCGCATTCCAAGAAGAGGCTGACGCAGACAATATGAAAGCCAAACTAGCTTTACAAGGATTTGAAGCGGTTGTGCAAACCGCAACAATACCCGAAAAAGGCATATGGCATCGAGTGCGTGTTGGGCCATTAAGTGACATTAATCAAATTAATAAAATTAGATCTGATTTAACCACAGGTGGTTTTAATACCGATTTAATTAAAGTGCACACTGAAACTAAAACTGAATAGCTTGCCCTAATAATTTGTCATCTTAAAGCGCTACTATCCGTTGTTAATCACTAGTTTGTTATAAAAAAACCATTTTTAAAGTTAATTAGGAATCACCCATGAAAAAGTTTTTAAGTATTTTAATGTTGTTATTAAGCACATCTGTTGCAGCAGAACCTAAGCCAGGTGCAGAATTTGATGCAGTTGCACAACCGATTACCACCGATATGGCTGGTAAAATTGAAGTGATGGAAGTGTTTTGGTATGGCTGCATTCATTGCTACCAAATGGAAGCACCATTAAATGCATGGGTAAAAAAATTGCCTGCTGACGTTTACTTTAAGCGTATGCCTGCTTTACCTCGTGCTGATTGGGCGCCTATGGCAAAGGCATTTTTTGCGATGGAAACTTTAGGCGTGCAAGAAAAGTTACATACACAATTGTTTGAAGCGGTACATAAACAAAAAACGTTGAATCCAACCGACGAAAAAGCCGCTATTGAATGGGTAACTAAAGCCAGCGGCTTAGATAAATTAAAAGTAGAACAAGCGTTTAAATCATTTACGATTAACACCAACTTAAACCGTGCTGCGCAAATTTTCCGCGCATCTGGCGCGACTGGTGTACCAAGCTTAGTGATTGACGGTCAATACATAACATCAAGCACCATGAGTGGCGGCAATGCCGAAGCTTTAAAAGTTGCGGATTATATTATCGATAATGTACGCAAAGCAAAAGCAACGCAGACGACAAAAGCACCTGCCGCAAAAAAGTAGTATCGGCAACAAATAAGGTCAAGGTAGCGACTAAAAAAACAACTTTGCCGAAACCCAAGCTTTAGCACGATTGATAGTGAAAACCAATTAACCCGCTGTCGTATATACACAGCGGGTTTTTAATACGCTACACTTTAACTTATGAATATTTTTATTACTGGCGCATCTAGCGGTATTGGCTTTGCGCTAGCACACGAGTATGCCAAGCGTTATGCCAACAAAAATTGCAATATTGGCTTGGTCGCTAGGCGTAGTGAGCACTTACAAGACTTGGCAGGCCGCCTGCAAAATCAATACCATGTCAACTGTAGCATCTACCCACTAGATGTACGCGATAGCCTAGCGTGCCAATTAGCCGCTCAAGATTTTATAGGCAAATTTGGCGCACCCAATATTGCGATTGCCAGCGCAGGCGTTAGCCGCGGCACCTTAACTGAATACCGAGATGACATTCCCGCTTTTCAGGCCGTCATGGATATTAATGTGATGGGCATGGTACATACATTTCAACCGTTTATAGCCGCCATGAAGCAAACCGCCGCTAAAGGAGAAAACGCGCAGTTGGTTGGGGTTGCAAGTGTTGCAGGCATTCGCGGCATACCAGGCAGCGCAGCATACAGCGCTAGCAAATCAGCCGTGATTACGTATTGTGAAAGCCTGCGCGCCGAAATGCAGCACTACAATATTGCGGTTAGCACCATCGCGCCCGGTTATATTCGCACACCGATGACAGAAATTAACCAATATAAAATGCCTTTTTTGATGGATGTTGATGTGTTTGCGGAAAAGTTTGCCAACGCGGTGGCTAACAAAACGCGCTATCAAGTGATTCCTTGGCAAATGGGCGTTATTGCTAAAATTATGCGCTTAATACCAGCGCGTTTATGGGATTACCTGATGAAAAATGCGCCGCATAAAAAACGTATTGAGTGGGATTGGCTATAAATCAAAAAGGCTAACTTTTAGTTAGCCTTTTTGATTTTTATTACCTAGTAATTGGTTTGTATCTGATACGTTTTGGCTTGGCGCCTTCTTCACCTAAACGTTTGCGTTTGTCCGCCTCATATTCCTGATAGTTACCGTTAAAGAACGTCCACTGTGATTCGCCTTCAGCCGCCAAAATATGCGTGGCGATTCTATCTAAGAACCACCTATCGTGCGAAATAACCAATACACAACCTGCAAACTCCAGCAAGGCATCTTCCAACGCGCGCAAAGTTTCCACATCCAAGTCGTTTGATGGCTCATCTAGTAGCAACACATTACCGCCAGAGATCAAGGTTTTAGCTAAGTGCAAACGTCCGCGTTCACCGCCAGATAGTTGACCAACAATCTTTTGCTGGTCGCCACCTTTGAAGTTGAAGCGGCCAATATATGCACGGCTTGGTGTTTCATAGCGACCAACCGTTAAGATGTCTGAGCCATTGGCGATCTCTTCAAACACCGTTTTGGTATTGCCCAAATCGTCACGGCTTTGGTCAACATAAGCCAATTTAACCGTCTGGCCAATATTCACTTCGCCGTTATCAGGCGTTTCTAAGCCCATAATCATTTTAAACAGCGTTGATTTACCTGCGCCGTTGGGGCCGATAATGCCGACAATGGCGCCCGCTGGTACGCTAAAACTTAAATTATCAATTAGTAATCGGTCTTTGAATGCTTTGGTAACATTATTGAATTCAATCACTTGGTCGCCTAAACGCTCACCTGCAGGAATAAAAATCTCCTGCGTTTCGTTGCGTTTTTGGTATTCGGCGCTGGCTAACTCTTCATAGCGCGCAATACGCGATTTACTTTTGGCTTGGCGCGCTTTTGGATTTTGGCGCACCCATTCCAGCTCGGTATTCAAGGCTTTACGGCGTGAAGATTCTTGTGATTCTTCAAGCGCCAAACGCGCTTGTTTTTGGTCTAGCCAGCTGGAATAATTGCCTTTCCAAGGAATACCGTGGCCGCGGTCTAGCTCTAAAATCCATTCCGCGGCATTATCTAAAAAGTATCGATCATGCGTTACCGCTACCACCGTGCCCGTGAATCGCACTAAGAATTGCTCTAACCATTCCACCGATTCAGCATCCAAATGGTTGGTTGGCTCATCTAGCAGCAACATATCCGGTTTGGATAATAGCAATTTGCACAATGCCACACGGCGCTTTTCACCGCCAGATAACGGGCCGATTTTGGCATCCCAAGGCGGTAAACGCAGCGCATCGGCGGCAATTTCTAATTGGGTGCTTAAATCTGAACCGCTTGCCGCGATAATATTTTCCCACTTGGCTTGCTCTTCAGCCAGCTTGTCAAAATCCGCATCTGGTTCTGCGTAGGCAGCATATACAGCCTCTAGCATTGCCTGCGCTTGCATCACTTCACCCATGCCGCTTTCCACTTCTTCGCGCACGGTTTTTTCAGCATCCAGCTGCGGTTCTTGCGGTAAATAGCCAATCGTCATATTGGGCTGCCATTGCACTTCGCCCTCAAACTCTTTATCGGCGTTCGCCATAATGCGCAACACGGTCGATTTACCCGATCCGTTTAAACCCAGCAAACCGATTTTTGCGCCTGGAAAAAAAGACAGAGAAATATCTTTAATGATTTGCCGTTTTGGTGGCACGATTTTGCTCACGCGGAGCATAGACATTACATATTGAGCCATGATGATTTTTTGCTAATTTGAAAGAATGAAAGCTTAACAGAAAGCAGGCTTAACTGGTAAGCAGGGCAGGCTTGCTAATAGGTATAATATGGCTAATTTCATAGGGCTATCCGCATGGCAACTATTTTCGGAGCGCGCGATGGCGCTTAAATCCACCATCTATAAAATCGACCTGAATATTGCCGATATGGACAGGCAGTATTACGCGCAACATAGCTTAACGCTGGCCAAACATCCGTCAGAAACCGACGAGCGCGTAATGGTACGATTGATTGGCTTTGCGCTTTACGCCACCGAAACGCTAATTTTTGGCAAAGGCTTATCGGATGACGAAGAGCCTGATTTGTGGCAAAAAGATTTAACTGGCGCCATTGAGCTATGGATGGACGTTGGCTTGCCGACTGAAAAAGATATTCGCAAAGCCGCAGGCCGCGCTAAGCAAGTGGTGGTGGTTCTATACGGCGGACGTATTGCGGATATGTGGTGGGATCAAAACAGCAAAGGCTTGCTGAAATTAAATAATCTAACCGTAATTAATCTACCCGAAACGCAAGAGCTAGCCAGCATCGCCAATAGAGGCATGCAAATCAGCTTAACCATTCAAGATAAGCAAATATTGGTCAGCAACGACAATGGTAGCTTTGATTTAACACCTATTTTTCTCAAAGAACCCAGCGCCTACTGATAGCCGCCATTATCTGACAAATTTATAGGACATACACCGATGAAAGGCAGCAATCAAATCTTGTTTAATATTGTTTAGGATATTTTTCCTTAACAATATTTGGAGAAGAACCATGATTAACGCAAACACGATTAAACCTGATATGCCTGTTATCTGTTCACTAGACGGCCAATTTGCCGAGGTGGATCATTTAGAAGGTACAGATACGATTAAATTGAAAAGAGATGAAGATGGTCACCATCATTACATCCCCTTAGATTGGGTAGTTTCAACCGTTGATGGAAAAGTGAAAATTGACCGTTCTGGTGAAGATGCAATGCAGCAATGGTCAACTACAGCGAATTAAGATAGCTATTAATTCAAATAAAATGCCCAACTAATAGTTGGGCATTTTTGTTTTCAGAATAGCTAAATAACAAAATTCAAAATGGATTCCCGCCTACGCGAGAATGACGGTGGTAGATGGTTTTGACTTCAAATCCCCTGATGCCATGCCGAGCAGCACATAAAAGTCGGGGGATTTCAGCGAGGACTGTCTGAGGGCTTAAGCCCGAGTTCCGCAGCTGCCCGACTTTTTGAGCAGCGCAGGGAAACCGAAGGTCATGGCATGGGGTGTCGTTTACTTTGGTCACTTTCTTTTGGACAAGCAAAAGAAAGTGACTTGCTGTCGGGCAACCCCGAGACTTTAAAAATACAAGGTAGGGTATTTAGTGCTCGAGTTATATATTAATAACTCGAGCCAATAATCATTAAATAAATTAGATTTGATGCGTTTGCACTATTCGTAAAGATAGGATTTCAAAATAGTTAATATCTTCCTTTTTACTGAAATCAATTAAGTCTTTTGCTAATAACTGACTTTTGATTTTTTTCGTGTCTATTCCCAAGTGAATATATGTAGGCTCTCCGCCATATAGCTTTTGTTTCTCAAAGACTTCACAAAGTTTGTTGTTGACTTCAATACCTCCTCTTAAACTAATGTGTATAGTGGGGATTCTATCATTTTTGTAATGACCGTCTCTTTCCGAGAAGTATATTTGCCCTAAATTAGGTTCATCACCTTCATTAATTTTATGCAACCAGTCGCACCAAGTGTCTATTGAAACTACCACTTTTTTTAGAATGTTTTCATAACCAATATTTGGTTTTGGAATATTTTCATAACTATAACTTGGTTGTAATATCCCCGTAAATTCTGTTTTATTAAGTTTCCCGTCTAAACTTACTTCAAATTCGCGAATAACTGTCGTGATTTGTATACTTAAACTGTGATATTTACTCATTGGAAAAGGTAAAACTTTAACAACCATCTCGTCTGTCCAACCTGAGGATAGTTCTATTTTTTCTTTACCAAATATCATTCTGAAATCCTTTAATTATTCAACCGTAACACTCTTAGCCAAATTCCTTGGTTTATCCACATCCGTCCCCTTCAACAAAGCCGCATGATACGCCAGCAATTGCACAGGAATAGTATGCAAAATAGGGGAGAGCACACCCACATGGCGCGGGGTGCGGATGACATGCACGCCATCGGATTCGGTAAAGTGGCTATCGGCATCGGCAAATACAAATAGCTCGCCGCCACGTGCTTTTACTTCTTGCATATTGGATTTCACTTTTTCCAGTAAGGCATCATTTGGCGCAATCACTACCACTGGCATATTGTTATCCACCAGCGCCAATGGGCCATGTTTTAGCTCACCTGCGGGGTACGCTTCTGCATGGATATAGGAGATTTCTTTAAGCTTAAGCGCGCCTTCCATGGCGATTGGGTAATGTACTCCGCGACCTAAAAATAAAGCGTGTTCTTTGTCGCCAAAGCGTTTTGCCCATTCGCGTATTTGCGGCTCTAAATTCAAGGCATATTGCACGCTACCGGCTAACTGACGCAGTGCGCCTAGATATTCATGCTCTTTTTCGGCAGTCAATGTGCCTTTCTGCTTGGCTAGTGTGGCTGCTAATACGAATAAAGCCACTAATTGCGTGGTGAATGCCTTGGTTGAGGCTACACCAATCTCAGCACCTGCGCGCGTGTAAAAAACCAGCTGTGATGCACGTGGGATGGCACTTTCCTGCACATTACAAATACTCAGACTTAAGTTTTGACCTAGTGATTTAGCGTGTTTTAACGCTTCCATCGTATCTAAGGTTTCGCCAGATTGCGAGATAGTGACGATCAACTGCTTGGAGTTAGGTACCGATTCGCGATAGCGGTATTCACTGGCGATTTCGACATTGCAAGGCACTTTTGCAATACTTTCTAGCCAATATTTAGCGGTTAAGGCGGCATAGTAGCTAGTGCCTGCGGCCAATATCAAGATACTATCCAGCTGATTAAATACTTCAGCAGCGCCTGTACCAAACAATTCTGGTCTAAATGCGCCATCATCAATTAAGGCTTCAATCGTATCGTTAAGCGCCACTGGCTGCTCATAGATTTCTTTTTGCATAAAGTGGCTATAAGGGCCAAGCTCTAAGCTAGCAAGCGATACATCGCTGGTGTGTACTTTGCGCGCTGCTAATTGGCCATCTTTGCCATAAATAGTGACTGCATCAGTGGTTAAGGTGGCTACGTCACCATCTTCTAGATAAATTACTCTGCGCGTCACAGAAAGCACCGCCGAAACGTCTGAAGCGATAAAATTCTCACTGTCTCCCAAGCCAATCAATAAAGGGCAGCCTAAGCGCGCGCAGACCATCAAATCGGGCTGGTTGACTGCAATCACGCTAATGGCAAATGCGCCTGTTAGTTCTGCAATAGCTAACTTGGTCGCGGCTAATAAATCGGAGTTTTTTGAATAGTAATAGTGAATTAAATGCGCAATTACTTCGGTATCGGTTTGTGAATGAAATTCATAACCTAGCGCTTTTAGTTTGGCGCGCTGCTCATCATGGTTTTCGATGATACCGTTATGTACAACAGCAATCGTTGGATTGGATTGCGTAGGTGAAACATGCGGATGTGCATTACTTTCAGTCACGCCGCCATGCGTTGCCCAGCGCGTATGGCCGATACCTACCTGACCGCTTAACTTTGATTCAAGCGCCTTTTCTGTCATCGCCGCCACACGTCCTACAGCGCGCACTCGTTCAATACCGTTGTTATTTAATATCGCAATGCCTGCTGAATCATAGCCGCGGTATTCCAGCCGACTTAAGCCTTCTATCAGCGTTGATACTACGTTTCTTTTAGCAACCGCGCCTACAATTCCACACATACGGATTCTTTCAAATACTTAACGTTATTTTCGGGTTAAATTTTAGTCTGGCCTTTTTAATCAGGCTTTTTAATTTTTAGTGGCCGTTTCCAGCCCACTATTGTTTTTTGCTCTTTAGCACGGCAAAAGGTGAGTGCATCTGCTGGTGCATCTCTTGTAATGGTAGAGCCTGCGGCAATCGTGGCATTTTTGCCAATGATCACTGGTGCAACTAGCTGCGAATCAGAGCCAATAAAAGCACCATCTTCAATCACGGTTCTAAATTTATTGGCGCCATCATAATTGCAAGTAATGGTACCTGCGCCAATATTGACGTTTTTACCCACTGTTGTATCACCCACATAGCTTAAATGATTGATTTTGCTGCCAATATCCACTTGCGCATTTTTAAGCTCAACAAAGTTACCAATATGGGTATCTGCGGCTAGTGTAGTGCCTGGTCTTAAGCGCGCATATGGCCCAATACGGCTATTTTCGCCCACTATCGCATCATCAATATGCGTAAAAGGCGCAATGTGTGTGTTGGCAGCGATTGTTGCGTTTTTAATCACGCAATTGGCGGCGATTTTTACGTTGTCGCCCAACGTCACGTCGCCTTCGAATACGCAATTCACATCAATTTCTACATCCCGACCACAATTAAGTGTGCCGCGAACATCTAATCTGGTGGGATCTTTTAGCGTAACGCCTTTCTGCAATAATTGTTGTGCGATTCGATTTTGGTGCACGCGTTCAATTTGGCCTAAATCCACTTTGGAATTAATGCCTGTTACCGACCATTCATCCGCTGTGATTTCTGCAATCACATCGACTTTGTCATTAACCGCAAATGCAACGATATCGGTTAAATAATATTCGCCCTGCGCATTGTTGTTACTTAGCCGACTTAACCATTTTTTTAGGTGAATATTTGGCATCGCCATAATGCCCGTATTCACTTCCGTGATTTTGCGCTGTATTTCTGTTGCATCTTTGTGCTCAACGATAGCTGTAACCAAATGATTATTGCGTATTATGCGACCGTAACCTGTTGGGTCAGCTTTGTTAAACGATAAAATCGCCAGCTTATTATTTGCTGATTGAACCAAACTTTCGCAAGTGGCTTTATCAACTAAGGGCACATCACCCAGCATAATCAAGGTGTCGGCATCATCATCCAGGTAAGGCGAAGCCTGCTGCACCGCGTGACCTGTACCGAGTTGTTCGGCCTGATTCACCCAAACGATATTTTCACTGCTAAACGCTTCACGAACTATTTCGCCGCCATAGCCATAAACTACAATCATCTTTTGTGGATTTAATTTTTTCGCACAATCAATAACGTGCGCCAGAATTGGCTTGCCACCAATTTCATGCAGCACTTTAGGCTTATTGGAATACATGCGCGTGCCTTTGCCAGCGGCAAGAATAACGATATTAAGTGGTTTTATATGCATTGAAGTAGAGATAGGGTTAACAATTATTTATTTGTCACATTGTAAAGTATAAAGATGACACAAACAAAAAAGGCAGCCTAAGCTGCCTTTTTACTCACACAATATTACAATTAATGTGTTTTACGTAAGCGCTCAATGGCCTGAATCTGCGCCATTGCTTCTGATAATTCAGCTTGTGCTTTCGCATAATCCATGTCCGTTGTACGATTTTTCATCGCTTCTAATGCGGCTTCTTTAGCTGCAATGGCTTTCGCTTCATCTAAATCAGCACCGCGAACGGCGGTATCAGCCAACACAGTAATCATGCCTGGTTGCACTTCTAACAAACCGCCAGAAATAAAAATGACGACTTCTTCAGCAGCATCCGCTAATTGAATACGTAATGCACCCGGTTTGATTGTGGTAATCATTGGTGCGTGATTTGGGTAGATACCCACTTCACCTGCACCCGCAGGCGCAACCACAAACTCGGCTTCGCCTGAGAATATGCTTGCTTCTGCGCTTACTACATCGATATGAACAGTATTTGCCATCATTTATCCTTAAACTAAATTAATAAACTAAACTTAGTTTAAAGTTTTGGCCTTTTCTACAGCTTCTTCAATAGCACCAACCATATAGAACGCTTGCTCTGGTAAGTGATCGTATTCGCCAGCAACAATCGCTTTAAAGCCTTTAATTGTTTCTTTTAATGGCACATATTTGCCTGGCGCACCAGTAAATACTTCAGCTACATGGAATGGTTGTGATAAGAAACGTTGAATTTTACGTGCACGGCCAACAGCTAATTTATCTTCTGGAGATAATTCATCCATACCCAAAATCGCGATAATGTCACGTAATTCTTTATAGCGTTGTAGGGTTTGTTGTACTGAACGCGCTACGTTGTAGTGCTCTTCACCAACCACCAATGGGTCTAACTGGCGTGATGTTGAATCCAATGGGTCTACCGCTGGGTAAATACCTAATGAAGCAATGTCACGTGACAGTACAACGGTTGAGTCCAAATGTTGGAAAGTTGTCGCTGGTGATGGATCGGTCAAGTCATCCGCAGGTACGTAAACCGCTTGGATAGACGTAATAGAACCCGTTTTAGTTGAAGTAATACGCTCTTGTAAACGGCCCATTTCATCAGCCAAAGTAGGTTGATAACCCACAGCTGAAGGCATACGGCCTAACAATGCTGATACTTCAGTACCAGCTAATGTGTAGCGGTAGATGTTATCCACGAAGAACAACACGTCACGGCCTTCGTCACGGAATTTTTCAGCCATTGTCAGACCTGACAAAGCCACGCGTAAACGGTTACCTGGTGGTTCGTTCATTTGACCAAACACCATCGCTACTTTTGATTCTTTCATGTTATCAAGTTTGATAACACCAGCTTCTGCCATCTCGTGGTAGAAGTCATTACCTTCACGAGTACGCTCGCCCACACCGGCAAACACTGATAAACCTGAGTGTTGTTTTGCAATGTTGTTGATTAGCTCAAGCATGTTAACGGTTTTACCTACACCCGCACCACCGAACAAACCAACTTTACCGCCTTTAGCAAACGGGCAAACTAAGTCAATCACCTTGATACCTGTTTCTAACAAGTCTACAGAAGGAGATAACTCTTCAAATGTTGGTGCTTTTTGGTGAATCGCGCGACGCTCGTCAGAATCAATCGGGCCTGCCTCATCAATTGGGCGACCTAAAACATCCATAATACGGCCTAATGTACCCACACCAACTGGCACCGTAATTTGTGAACCTGTTGATTTGAATGCTGTGCCACGCGCAAGGCCATCAGATGAGCCCATCGCAATGGTACGTACAATGCCGTCACCAAGTTGTTGTTGCACCTCTAAAGTTAGGCCTGCCTCTGCTTGACTTGTTGCATCATCAATAATCAATGCTTCAAATACATTCGGCATTTGATCACGTGGAAACTCAACGTCTACCACCGCGCCAATACACTGAACAACTTTACCAATTTTCGCTGTACTCATCTTTGTGTCCTATTCAAACTATATTTTTGAATGTTAATTAAATTCTCAATTACGCAACTGCTGCTGCGCCGCCAACGATCTCTGAGATCTCTTTGGTAATCGCTGCTTGACGTGCTTTGTTGTAAACCAGTTTCAAATCGCCAATTACTTGTTTAGCATTATCAGACGCTGATTTCATCGCCACCATACGTGATGATTGTTCTGATGCCATGTTTTCTGCCACCGCGTTGTAAACCAACGATTCAACATAACGCATCATCAATTGATCAACCACTGGTTTGGCTTCTGGCTCATAGATATAATCCCAATGACCAGTAGGGCTGCCTAGTTTCTCACCGCTCAATGGAAGCAATTGCTCAACTACAGGCTCTTGCTTCATGGTGTTGATAAACTTGGTGTAGCTGATATAAAGCTGATCAATTTCACCCGCTTCATAAGCATCTAACATCACTTTGATTGTGCCAATCAAGGTTTCCAAATGTGGCACATCGCCCAAACCGGTAATATGCGATTTAACATTTGCACCCACGCGGTTCATAAAGCTAAAGCCTTTATTACCAATCGCGCTGACTGTGATGGCTTTGCCTTCTGTTTCCCAGTTTTTCATTTGGTTAACAGATAAACGCAACATATTGGTGTTTAAACCGCCACACAAACCTTTGTCTGAGCTCACTACAATCAAACCCACGTTTTTAACCACATCACGCTTAATCAAATAAGGGTGTTTGTATTCTGGGTTTGCAAATGACAAATGCGCCGCAACGTTACGAATTTTTTCAGCGTAGGGGCGTGAGGCACGCATTCTATCTTGCGCTTTACGCATTTTAGAAGCCGCCACCATTTCCATCGCCTTGGTGATCTTACGTGTATTTTCTACACTTTTGATCTTGGTTCTAATCTCTTTACTACCAGCCATTTTAGAGTCCTAGATAGTCGATTAATTAGTACGCGTTTGTTGCTTTAAAGTCTTGAATCGCTGCTTCAACCGCTTTTTCGTTATCGCCAGCTAAGTCTTTGCTTGTTTCAATACCGTCCATCAATTTAGCGTATTTAGAAGCCATAAAGCCGTGTAACGCGCTTTCAAAGGCCAACACTTTATTGGTTGGAACATCATCAAAGTAGCCTTTGTTAGCCGCTAACAATGTAATCGCCATTTTTGAAACGCTTAATGGTGCGTATTGCGCTTGTTTCATCAACTCAGTAAACATACGACCGCGGTCTAATTGTTTACGTGTTGCTTCATCCAAATCAGAAGCAAACTGCGCGAAAGCAGCCAACTCACGGTATTGCGCTAAAGCTAAACGTACACCGCCGCCTAATTTCTTAATTACTTTAGTTTGTGCTGCACCACCCACGCGAGATACTGAAATACCCGCGTTGATCGCTGGACGAATACCGGCGTTGAACAAATCTGTTTCCAAGAAGATTTGACCATCTGTAATTGAAATCACGTTGGTTGGAACGAATGCTGAAACGTCACCAGCCGCTGTTTCAATCACTGGCAATGCCGTCAATGAACCTGTTTTGCCTTTAACTTCGCCGTTAGTGAATTTTTCTACATAGTCTTCATTCACGCGAGCGGCACGCTCTAATAAACGTGAGTGAATGTAGAACACGTCACCCGGGTAAGCTTCACGTCCTGGTGGACGGCGTAATAGCAATGAAATTTGACGGTAAGCAATCGCTTGTTTGGTCAAATCATCATAAACGATTAATGCATCTTCACCGCGGTCACGGAAATATTCGCCCATTGTGCAACCTGCATATGGTGCTAAGAACTGTAGTGCAGCTGAATCAGAAGCAGTGGCGGCTACAACAATCGTATATGCCATCGCGCCATTTTCTTCCAGTTTACGTACCACGTTAGCAACTGTAGAAGCCTTTTGGCCAATCGCAACGTAGATACAAGTCATGTTCTGACCTTTTTGGTTGATGATTGCATCAACCGCTACTGCTGTTTTACCTGTTTGGCGGTCACCAATAATCAATTCACGTTGACCACGGCCCACTGGCACCATTGAATCCACTGATTTCAAACCCGTTTGCACTGGTTGTGACACAGATTTACGTGCAATCACGCCTGGTGCGACTTTTTCAATCTTGTCTGTCATTTTTGCATTAACTGGGCCTTTGCCATCAATCGGCTGACCTAACGCGTTCACTACGCGGCCAATTAACTCTGGACCAACTGGCACTTCCAAAATACGACCTGTACATTTAACAGTATCGCCTTCAGTAATGTGCTCGTAATCACCTAAAACCACTGCACCCACTGAGTCACGCTCTAGGTTCAAGGCTAGACCAAATGTATTGCCTGGGAATTCGATCATCTCGCCAGCCATCACGTTTGAAAGGCCGTGGATACGTACGATACCGTCAGTGACTGAAATGACTGTACCTTGAGTACGCGCTTCTGCTGAGGTAGAAAAATTTTCTAATCTGCTTTTAATCAGTTCACTGATTTCTGATGTAGATAACTGCATTTATGTCTCTCCTGTGCCTTATGCTGAAAGCGTATAGGCTAAATTTTGTAACTGACCTTTGACGGACGCGTCTATCACGGTATCGCCAACAATAATTTTAATACCACCAATGAGTTCTGCATCTACAGTCACATTGGCTTCAATCTTTTTACCAAACTTGGTCTCTAAGCGCGTAACCAAATCTTTAATTTCTGCAGCGCTTGGTTTTGCCGCCGCAATGATTTGTGCGTCAAGCGTTCCTTCGTCAAGCGCTTTTAGTTCTTCAAACGCGCTGGCAATCGCTGGCAAAATAGACATGCGATTATATTCAACCAACACTTTGATCAAGTTTTGACCTTGCTCATTGAGTTTGTCGCCACACACTTTTAAAAAAGTCTTTTCTAAATCGCTTGCCACTACTTTTGGGTCTTGAATGTAAGCTTGCATTTGCACATCGTTAGAAACAGCAGTGGCAAAACCTAACATCTCAGACCATTTAGCCAGCGATTTTTGCTCTTTACCAAGCTTGTAAGCCGCAACTGCGTAAGGCCGTGCGATGGTTGATATTTCAGCCATGACTCATAGCTCCGCCGCTAGTTTAGAAAGCATTTCAGAATGCGCTTTGCCATCAATCTCTTTACGCAAGATTTTTTCAGCGCCAGCGATAGCCAATGCTGAAACCTGTGCACGCAAACCTTCTTTAGCACGGTTTACTTCTTGATCGATCTCAGCTTTTGCACCCGTAATAATACGGTCGCCTTCTGCCTTAGCGTTGCCTTTAGCTTCTTCAACGATTTGAGTCGCACGTTTTTCAGCTTGACCAATAATCTCAGTCGCTTTTTGTTTGGCTTCTGCAAGTGTCGCTTCTGATTTTTTAGCAGCTACTTCTAAGGCACTTCTACCTTCTTGTGCCGCAGCTAAACCATCCGCAATTTCCTTTTGGCGTGTTTCAATCGCTTTTAACAGCGGTGGCCAAATAAACTTTACTGTGACGGCTATAAGTGCTGCAAAAGCAAACGCTTGCGCTACAAGTGATAATCCTATTTCCATTATTTACTCCAAAATTTGAGTGGTTAATTTGTGCTATAAATAGCCAAACCACCTAAGCTAATTACTTAGGAATTACACTTAATAATGGGTTAGCGAACGCGAACATCATGGCTAGACCAACACCAATAATGAAAGAAGCATCGATAAGACCTAACAGCAAGAATACTTTACCTTGCAATTGTGGAATCATTTCTGGTTGACGTGCAGCGCCTTCTAAGAAACTTGCACACATAATACCAATACCGATACAAGCACCCGCAGCGCCTAAACCAATAATTAAACCAATACCAACGCCTGTGTAGGCTTGAATCAATGCTAATGCTTCCATTTTATTACCCTCTCAAAAATTAAACTGCACTCTTTAAATCAAAACTATAACAACTCTAAAACTACTTACTAAAATAACTTAAAACTAATTAATGCGATTCATGCGCCATGGCTAGATACACCACCGTCAACATCATGAAAATGAATGCTTGTAAAGCCACAATTAAGATATGAAAGATTGACCAAAGCGCACCAAGTACAGCACCAGCGAACATACCCACTAAACCAGTAGCGGCCCACATACCTAGCAATAAGAAAATCACTTCGCCAGCATACATATTGCCGAAAAGTCGTAGTGAGTGTGAAAGTGGTTTAGAAACGTATTCGATGATATTAAAAGCAAAGTTTGCAACGAAGAGCAAGGGACTTGCGATTAACCCAATAAAGCCCAAAAAGCTTTTTGGCTTAAAGAATTTAGCTGAGCCAAATGGCGCACAGAATAGCTCATGAATCCAACCACCTAAACCTTTGACTTTGATTGAAAAATAAATCATCAAAATCCATACAGCCAGCGCCAAGGCAAAAGTAGTGTTTATGTCTGATGTAGGCACAGCACGCCACTTTGTATGCTCACCGCCAATTAGACTAGCAAGCGATGCTACCCCGTCTACAGGTAAAAAATCCATCGCGTTCATAGCAAGCACCCATAAAAAAACCGTCAGCGCCGTTGGGGCTATAAAACTGTGACGGTTACCATGGAAAATATTTTTGACTTGATCATCTACAAAACTAAAAATAAGTTCGACGAATGCTTGACCTTTTGTTGGGACACCTGAAGTTGCCTTGCGTGCAACTAACCAAACCAAGCCCATTACCAGTAAACCGAGCACAATCGACATGACCAGACTATCAATATTCAGCGTCCAAAAACTACCGTCACTTACTGAATGAGTATTAAAGCTCAAATGATGTTGAATGTACTCAGTAGGGGTTAGTACTTTTTCTGCGTGTTCTGTAGCCATATCAATCCGAATTGCCCATTAGGCGTTTAATGATTAAAGTTTTACTCAATTTTAAGTGTTAAGTCTTGCTTAACTTTTATTGTATTTTTATATTTCTAATTCTGTTCTATCCAACTTGCTCATTGCCGCGCCTGAGAACAAAGCCGCAGCCGCCAAACCTGCAATCAGTGCAAATGGCACTAATTGTCTATAAACCTTAAACGTAATAAATAGCAGCACAACAATAATCACAATTTTAACTGCCTCTGCTTTGAGCAAGTTAACTAATACTGTTGCGGCTTCTTTACTACTACGCTGCGCAATTTTAGACGCGAAATACGCGCCTACTGTAACCGCTAATCCACCAGCCAATGCTGAAATTGCTGCATGCATGCCTGAAACAATTAATGCAATTATTATTACAGCCAATGTTGCACTTAACTGCCATTGCAACATTTTGCTAAAAACTTCGTTTGAATCTAAGCCTGAAGTTGAATTTCGCTCTTCTGTCATTTCTATTTTCTTATCATTTCAGTTTGATTGAAATGGGCTTATCAGCAAAGTCCGCGATTTTGAATTATTACGCGTTTTTAGTCAAGCAGTAAGTGCAAGTATTGCAATAAGTTTCACGCAAAATGAAACACTTAGCGCGATATTTTGCGAATAATGTCATCTAACTGGTCTAAATTTGTGTAGCTGATTTTTAGTGTGCCAGAGCCATTTTGCTTTGCCAAAATATTGACACTGGCACCGATTTTTTCACTTAACGTGTTTTGCAGGGCTAAAACGTCATGATTTACAGTGGTTTTCTGTGTTGCTGGTGAATGATTTTGTGCCAGTTTTTTCACCAGATTTTCTACATCACGTACCGATAAATCCTGCTGCACAGTTTTATTTGCCAACATAATTTGTTGCGCTGCATCCAAGCCGATTAACGCTCTGGCGTGTCCCATACTTAACTTGTTGCTCATCAACATAGCTTGAACTGGCGCACTTAACACTAATAAACGCAGCAAATTCGATACCGCAACACGGGAGCGCCCAACCGCCTGGGCAGCTTTTTCATGCGTCATATCAAATTCGTCAATCAAGCGTTTGATGCCTTGCGCTTCTTCTAACGGGTTTAAATTTTCGCGCTGAATATTCTCAATCAAGGCCATCGCCAGTGCAGATTCATCGGCGATTTCGCGTACTAAAACAGGCACTTCTGTTAAACCTGCTAATTGCGAAGCACGCCAACGGCGTTCACCCGCAATAATTTCATATTGGTCAGCTGCAATATTTCGCACCAAAATCGGCTGCATAATGCCTTGCGTGCGAATCGAATCCGCTAAGGTTTGCAGCGCATCATCATCCATGTAAGAGCGCGGCTGATACTTACCCGGCTGCAGTTGGCTTACTTTCAGCGTCATCAACGCATCGCTTTGCGCTACCTCTTCATCGCTTGCCAGCAAAGCATCTAAGCCACGTCCCAAACCTTTTAATTTAACCATTTTAAATGCCTGCTCCAATAATTCGCGGATTTTTATGAATAATTTCTGCTGCCAACTCTAAGTAAGCCACCGCGCCTTTAGATGATTTGTCATACATCAATACAGGCAAGCCATAACTGGGCGCTTCTGCCAAACGAATATTGCGCGGTATCACTGTTTTGTAGACTTTATCGCCAAAATGACTAACCAACTGCGCCGATACTTGGCTTGCCAGCATATTGCGGTTATCAAACATGGTGCGTAGTAAACCTTCAATTTCCAGTTTTGGGTTCAGGTGCGCGCGTACCTTTTTAATGGTATTGACTAAATCCGACAAGCCTTCCAGTGCATAATATTCACACTGCATCGGAATCATCACGGTATCGGCCGCAGTTAACGCATTAACCGTGACCAAATTGAGGGCAGGCGGGCAATCTAGCAGCACATAATCGTAGCCAGAAACTTGTGCAATGGCCTGCTTTAAGCGCGTTTCGCGTGCCAGCTCGTTAACCAACTCTACCTCTGCACCCGCCAGCTCGCGATTAGATGGCGCAATATCAAAACCACCTTTTTCGCTTTTTACAATCACTTCTTTTAAAGTTTTTTCGCCTATCAACACATGGTAAATACTCAATTTAAGATGCGCTTTATCAATACCGCTACCCGTGCTGGCATTGCCTTGTGGGTCTAAATCCACCAGCAATACCTTTTGTTTATTAGCCGCTAAACTGGCCGCCAAATTTACACAGGTTGTGGTTTTACCCACGCCGCCTTTTTGATTAGTAATCGCTAATATTTTCATCAATTATTCTTTAAGAATTGTTAAGCATATTTTTAAACACTAGCAAATGCCGCTCGGCATCTAAACCTGCCACTTTTAGTGGAATCACTTGCGTGGGCGTAATCGGCAAAATCTCTAGCTCAGCTGTCGGTATCACGCCTTTCATAGCAAGCCATTGCCCATTTTTTGCTATCAAATGTTGAGTTAACTCTATAAATAAGCCGATTTCTGAAAACGCGCGCGAAATCACCATCTCAAACGGTTCGCTAGGCTGAAAATTTTCTACCCGCGCATGCACAGGCGTTAAATTATTTAAACCCAATTCGCCTTTAACCTGACGCATAAAAATCACTTTTTTTTGCACGGTATCAACCGTCGTCACTTGTAATTCGGGCTTACATATCGCTAGCACAATACCCGGCAAACCGCCGCCACTGCCTACATCCAATATGTTTTTGCTATTCACATGCGGCAGCACACTTAAGCTATCCAGCAAATGCAAAGTTACCATTTCTAGTGGGTCACGCACCGCAGTCAGGTTGTACACTTTATTCCATTTTTGCAGCAGCGCTAAGTAAGCCAGCAATTTTTGTTGCGCCTCGCTTGACACAGCCAAGCCCATGCTGGCAATGCCTTGCGCTAATAGTGCGGCCTGACTCATGCGGCTTGCGTATTAGCGTTAATGCTGCTTTGCTTTTTATGTTTACGCTTTAAATACACCAACAATAATGAAATGGTGGCTGGTGTAATACCTGAAATACGGCCTGCTTGGCCGATTGTTTCTGGTTTGTGTTGTGTTAATTTTTGTCGCGCTTCTATACTTAAGCCATGCACGTCTGCGTAATCCACATCACTTAACTTAATATTTTCACTGCCTTTTTGTTTGGCGATTTCTTCTTGCTGGCGCGTGATATAACCTTGATATTTGGCGGCAATTTCCACTTGTTCGCGCACTGCATCATCCAGCTCGCCCATGCCAGGCTCATTTGTAGCTTGTTTGCCCAGAGTTAACACGCCTTCGTAACTTACTTCTGGGCGACGCAATAATTCAAACAAACTATATTCGTGCTCTAAGGGTTTACCCAAAATCGCCGCCTGTGTTTCACGTGAAACGTCATCTGTGGCCACTTGCACAAATGTCTTTTTCAAACGCTCTTGCTCACGCGAAACCGCTTCTAGTTTTTTCTCAAAAGCCGCCCAACGCGCATCATCTACCAAGCCCAATTCACGGCCTTTGGCGGTTAATCGCATATCGGCATTATCTTCGCGCAATTGCAAACGATATTCTGCACGCGACGTAAACATACGGTAAGGCTCTGTCACGCCTGTAGTAATTAAATCATCCACCAACACACCTAAATATGCCTCATCGCGGGCAGGGCACCAAGACTCTTTGCCTTGAACATACAAAGCCGCATTTGCCCCCGCCAACAAACCTTGTGCCGCAGCTTCTTCATAGCCCGTTGTGCCGTTAATTTGCCCTGCAAAAAACAAACCTTGTACGCTTTTGGTTTCTAGGCTGGATTTCAAACTACGCGGATCGTAATAATCGTACTCAATAGCGTAGCCTGGACGCAGGATATGCGCGTTTTCTAAACCTTTAATCGAGCGAACAAGTGCAAGTTGAATATCAAACGGCAAACTGGTTGAAATGCCATTTGGATAAATTTCGTTAGTGGTTAAGCCTTCTGGCTCTAAAAACAACTGATGCGATTCTTTATCGGCAAAGCGATGGATTTTATCTTCTACGCTTGGACAGTAGCGCGGACCAACACCTTCAATCACGCCCGTGTACATGGGCGAACGATCTAAGCCGCTGCGAATAATGTCATGCGTGCGCTCATTGGTGTGCGTAATCCAGCATGGTACTTGTTGCGGATGCTGCGCAACATTCCCCATAAATGAGAATACAGGGGCAGGGTTGTCACCTGGCTGTTCCAGCATCACACTGTAATCAATGGTGCGGCCATCAATGCGCGGCGGTGTACCAGTTTTAAGCCTGCCAGCTGGCAAACCAATTTCGCGCAATCGTGCGGCTAAACTAATCGCTGGCGGATCACCTGCGCGGCCAGCGCTGTAGTTTTGCAAGCCCACATGAATCAAGCCGCCTAAAAACGTACCCGCAGTTAACACCACGCTTTTAGATTTGAAGCGCAAACCGATTTGCGTCACCACGCCAGCCGCGCGGTCACCGTCTAAAATAATGTCATCTACCGCTTGTTGAAATAACCACAGATTAGGCTGATTCTCTAATTTATGGCGAACCGCCGCTTTATACAAAATACGGTCTGCCTGCGCACGTGTGGCGCGCACGGCTGGGCCTTTAGATGAATTTAAAATACGAAATTGAATGCCACCAATATCCGTCGCCTGCGCCATCACGCCGCCAAGCGCGTCAATTTCTTTAACCAAATGACCTTTGCCAATGCCGCCAATACTGGGGTTGCAAGACATTTGGCCTAATGTTTCAATGTTGTGGCTTAACAAAAGCGTTTTCTGCCCCATGCGCGCAGCCGCCAACGCTGCCTCTGTGCCTGCATGGCCGCCGCCGACTACGATTACATCAAAAATATCGGGAAAATTCATTTAATAAGCTTATATTTCAAATAGTTAGCCGATTTTTACTATTCAGTTTTACAGTAAATCAGGCAAAGAATGAGATTTTACTGCAAACAAAGTGTTAAGTCATTTAAAAACAATCAGATAAAGCGACTTAACACTAATTTTTGGGCAAATTTTTACGTGTGATTTAACAATGTTTCACGTGAAACAAAAAACTTAACCCTATTTTTAAGCCGAATTTTTACAAAGTTTTCAATTACTCTTTTTCGGTGATTTTTTAGTCTTTGCTTTAATCGCTGGCAATAGCGAAGTGATTTGCTGATAACGCTCAAACAAAAACGCCACGCGTGCCGCATCGCTGTTTGTATTAGTAGCACCGCCTTTGTAGCCATAAGCCGCATCTACCGCTTTATCTAAAGCCTGATGCGCTTTTAACAAATTGGCTGGCATGGTGAGTGGGTCGTACAAATCTGCCAGCGAAGCATTGGTGTGAACAGCGCGCGCATCTAAAACCGCAAGGGCTACACCTTCAATTTTTGCCTTGTTTTGAGCGTTAAGTTCTGGCCATGGGAAGTTGTTGTAAGTAATTTTTGCGGAATATTGGAAATCACTTTTTAATCTGCCTGCCGTTGTGCGCATCCAAGCCATATGCATAATGCTAGTAATCACACCAAATTCATGCAAAGTTGCATTAGGAATAGTTTGCAGCTTATCGCCTGCAATTAAATTGTTGCTTGCATAAGCAATTGGGATAAATGTGCGCCTTTCAGACGAAACTCTTGGTAGGGCGAGATAATTAGTTTTGGGCTGGCGGATTTTTTGAAATAAAGTAGGTGTGGCTGAGTCTTTTCTAGTCGCTGCATCAGTGCTTGCCAACCGCATCAATTTTACTCCTTCAACACGCTTAAGGACTTCTGGCATCGTGCGCAAAGTTTGGGGAGGGCAATCAACAAGCCATAAACAATAACGTGCAACGCCGTTAATAAATTCATCACCCATCGCAAATGGTTTAATCCATTGTTCTGCTTGTGGTTCTTTGCTAATTAACTCAGATTTTTCTTGTTCAGATAAAATCAAATTTCCACCATCTGTTGGTTTACTGCCGTTCACCATTGGCGAAACTCTACAAATTGGATTCGTGCGCGGCATCATCACTAAATTCGGCGCATCCGCTAAGTATGGATTGATATTATTCGCTTTAACTGCATGCGGCTCGCCTTTAATATCGGCATATTGATAAATCACTTTATTGGCTTCTTCAAACATGCCAAAGCCAATAATGACGCAATGTACAGCGGCTTTTCCGCGCGCTTCATTAGCCCAACTAAAAGTACGATGTGCAAAGTGAATATTTACTTCTCGCGACAGCATCCAACCCCAAAGAACTCCGACTTGCTCGCCCTGCGTAATGCTATTTGTAGATACGAATGCACATTTCGTCTGCTTTTTTCTACCAGGCCCTATGTAACGTTTATACATTTCTACATATTCATCATCAACGGGTATGCCTCTCCACCTACTCTGTTCTTCAGGCGAAGGTATTATTACATTCCCTTTGTAATCGCCAGCAATATAACGTGTAGCCTTGACATACCAAGCTGAAACAAAATCCAGTAGTCCTGCATTTTTGATGTGTCCACAAACTATTTGCATGTCAGATTTTTGCGCTTGCGACTGATTACTTTTACCTAAAAATGGAGGATTGCCTAAAATATATGAGACATTATGGCAAAACTCTCCCCACTCAATTTGTAAGGCATTGCCACACACAATATGGGGCGTGGCTTTTAGCGGAATGCGCGCAAAGTAGCTGCCAAATTCTTGCGATACTTTCATGTTCATTTGGTGATCGGTTAACCACAACGCTACTTGTGCGATTTGCGCGGGAAATTCTTCAATCTCTATACCGTAAAACTGGTCAACATCTACGCTGATTAAGCTTTGCACATCCAACACTTGCTGGCCGCTTTTATGTAATGCGCGTAATACCGCTAGTTCCAGCAGGCGCAATTCGCGGTAGGTAATCACCAAAAAGTTGCCGCATCCGCAGGCTGGGTCAAAAAAGGTTAAAGTACGTAACTTTTTGTGAAACTCTAACAAACGCGTTTTGTTGCTTTTAACTTTTTCAAACTCTGCCCAAAGCGCATCTAAAAACAGCGGTTTAATCAGCTTTAAAATATTTTCTTCTGATGTATAGTGCGCCCCCAAATTGCGCCGCGCATCAGCATCCATAATGCTTTGAAACAAGCTGCCAAAGATAGCGGGGGAGATAATGCTCCAATCCAGCGCGCACAAATCCAGCAAAGCTTCGCGCATTTTGCTATCGAATTGGGCGGGCGGTAGACTTCCTTCAAATAGCTTGCCATTGATATATTCAAATTGATTTAAATGTTCATCTAAATTTTTTAAACGTTTACTTTCGTGTGTATTCAATACATAAAATAAAGTGTTGAGATGATGCGCTAAATCGCTGCCATCTTCTGCGGTGCGGGTTTCAATATAGTCTTGAAACTGGCGTTTTTGAAAAATGCTGGTGTCTTCTGCAAACAAGCAAAACAGCAGACGCACTAAGTAAATCTCTAAATCTTTGCCAACGTAACCAATTGCTTTTAAAGCATCGTGCAGTTTGCCCATTTTTTCGGCTGCTTTG
>JAKFVD010000009.1 GCA_021732365.1 Methylotenera sp.
GCTAGTAAGTTTTATCTGTGTATAACTCTTTAGCAAATGGGGTACTACAACTTTTACCGCTGGCAGAGGCTTCCCATTTATCTAATAAATCTTTTTGGTAATTGCTGCCATGCAGCGCAACCAAATAGGCGCGCACTTCAAATACATCGGCAAAACCGTTTTTATCGGTATCCATTTTAGCGATTTTGTCTTCTACAGTAGGCCCTGTGTATCTGCCGTCTTTGTCAGTTAAATAATCCAGCACGCTTGCTGTTTCTGCGCCAGCGGTTTCAGTAACAATTGCCACTTCGACCGCGCTTGCCGCTGTCGCCACAAATAACAGCAACATCGCTGTGGCAGCTTGCAACAATCTGACTAAAATTTTATCTACCGTTATTTTAGAAGTTTTTATCATCTCACTCACCTTTGTTTATGCCATCACCATTATGACTGATGTTATAACTAAAAGTGCATACTAATCTGTGACTTAAGGCACATGGCACTATGTGCATATCTATTAATTTAACGCAGTAATTTCAATCACTTTTTGTTTTGCAATTTTATCTTGCCCTATTTTTTCCTGCCAAAGCGCAGGACCCGTTTTATGTACCGATTCACCTGTTGCGCTTACCGCAACGGTTACCGGCATATCCACCACATCAAACTCATAAATCGCTTCCATGCCCAAATCTTCAAACGCAATCACGTGCGACTTTTTGATGGCCTTGCTCACCAAAAACGCCGCACCGCCTACAGCCATTAAATACACAGATTTATATTTTTTTATCACAGCTAACGCTTCATCACCGCGCTCTGCCTTGCCAATACTGCCAAGCAAGTTGAGTTGCCCCAACATTAACTCAGTATAATCATCCATTCTTGTCGCAGTCGTTGGGCCAGCTGGGCCTACTGCTTCATCCTTCACCGCATCCACAGGGCCAACATAATAAATAAATCTATTGCTCAAATCGACTGGCAGTTCTTCACCTTTTGCCACCATATTAGCAATACGCTTGTGCGCCGCATCACGCCCTGTCAGGATTTTTCCTGTCAGTAATAATGTTTCGCCTGCTTGCCAATGCCCAATATCAGCCTTGGTAAGCGTATCCACATTCACCCTTTTGGCCTGCGCGCTTGGTGCCCAATGCACATCTGGGTAATCATTCAAATCAGGCGGCGTTAGCTCTGCCGCACCACTACCATCTAAAACAAAATGCACATGCCTTGTTGCCGCGCAATTCGGAATAATCGCTACTGGCAGGCTAGCTGCATGGGTTGGATAATCTAAAATTTTCACATCCAAAACGGTTGCTAAGCCACCCAAACCTTGTGCGCCTATACCTAAATTATTTACTTTTTCAAAAATCTCTAGGCGCAACTCTTCTATCTTATTTAGGCTTTGCCTATCTTTTAATTTCAATTCATGCATATCAATCGGCGCCATTAACGACTCTTTTGCCATTAGCATGGCTTTTTCTGCACTGCCACCAATGCCAATTCCCAGCATGCCTGGCGGGCACCAACCCGCACCCATTTGGGGCACTACTTCCAATATCCAGTCCACAATTGAATCATTCGGATTCAACATGGCCAACTTGGCTTTATTCTCTGAACCACCGCCTTTTGCGGCAATACTGACCTCAATCGTGTCACCTGCCACTAGCGAAACATGCACTATGGCAGGCGTGTTATCTTTAGTATTGGCGCGCTTTCCAGCTGGGTCGGTCACTATAGAGGCACGTAATTTGTTCTCTGGCAACAAATAAGCACGGCGCACACCTTCGTTTACCATTTGCTCAACATCTAGCTGAACAATATCAAGGCCTGCATCCCACTTCACCTGCATACCTACTTTTACAAAAGCAACAACAATGCCAGTATCCTGACAAATAGGACGCTTGCCCTCGGCACACATTCTGGAATTGGTGAGTATCTGCGCAATCGCATCTTTTGCCGCAGGCGACTGTTCTAATTTGTAGGCTTCACCCAAGGCTTGAATATAATCAGCCGGGTGATAATAAGAAATATATTGCAGCGCATCACTGACGCTTTGAATAAAGTCGGCTTGTTTAATAGTGGTCATTTTTAATTATCGAGTAGATTTTGCTACTGCAATATTAGGGCTAATGTCTTTACGCAAGATTTTACCATTTTTGGTGCGCGGAAAATCTTTAGCCAAATACACTGTTTTAGGCGTTTTGTAAGCAGCTAGATGCTGTTTGCCAAAGACCAATAAATCGTCTGGATTCGTAATCGCATCAGGTTTCAAAATCACATAAATCACCACTAGCAGTTTATCTTTTTCAATTTCTTCGCCTACTGCGGCACAATCGGCCACATCGGGGTGGCCTTTATACACACGCTCAATCTCATAGGGTGAAACGCGGTAACCAAAGCTTTTGATAATGTCATCTTTACGACCTAAAAACCAGATATAGCCATCCGCATCATACTTGGCGTAATCTCCCGTGAAAAAGTAGCCATCATGCTTATATTTTGCCGTTTCTTCGGCTAAATTCCAATAATTCAGAAATACACCCGGGTCGTTTAATGGCACACTAATCATGCCTTCTTCGCCCACTGCAACCGCCTCTAAGGTTTCTGGATTAAGCAATTCAATTTTGTGACCTGGCTGCGGAAAGCCCGCAGAACCTGGACGAATCGGGCGGAATTTGCTTTGCGATAAGTAGTAAGAAAACTCACTCATACCAACCGCTTCGTAAATATTCAAGCCAAAACGTGCGTGCCATTGTGTCAGCACTTCATCGGACAAATGCTCACCAGCGCTCATATAATGACGCATGCTTGGCAGCTCGGCTTGACCTGCGGTGGTTTTTTGCAGTAGTTGGCGGTAAATTGTTGGCACGCCAATAAAGATAGTCGCTTGATATTTTTGAATCAAATCCAGCCATTTTTGCGCATCGTTTTTGCCCTCATGCACAATCACCGTTTTGCCCAAGTACAGCGGATCCATCAAGCCAGTACCTAGCACATATGTCCAATTAAACTTACCCGAATGCATAATGCGGTCAGTTGCGTTGTCAGAATAATTAAACCAATACTGTGCGGCAGGCTGACGGCCAAGCAAGGCGCGGTGTGCATGCAAGACGCCTTTGGGGTAACCTGTAGTACCGCTGGTATAAACCAAGTATGCAGGGTCTTCTGCTTGTGTGCGATGCGATTCATCGAATTTATGCGTAACAGCCAAGCTATTTTCTAAACCAAGCACATTTAAGTGCTCATGAAGCTGAGTATCAGTAGTTTGCGACAACAGTACATGCTTTAAATTAGGCATATTTTTTAAATCTGCAACCAGCTGCGGTTCCATCGCATACCACGCAGTCGCATCCGTCACCAGCACGGCTGCGCCTGAGTCTTTAGCCAAATAAGCTACTTCTTCTGCAGTTAATAAGGTAGAAGTCGGCACTGAAATCGCACCCATTTTCATGGCGCCTAAAAATGCGATGGGATAATCCAAACTATTGGGCAAGCGGATCAGCACGCGATCACCCACTTTGACGTTTAAATTACGTAGTAGCTGTGCAAATTGATCCGTTTTATGCGCCAGCTCGGTAAAGGTAATTTGCGAAGTACCAAGCGCATCGTCCTCTACAATCATGGCAATATTGTCGGCTTGCGGTGTGCCTAAATGTTTATCCGTGCAAGCCACGCCAATATTAAAGTGGCTGGGAATTTGCCATTGCCATTCTGGAAATTGTTCAAACGCCATCTTAAATAGCCTTAAAAAATATAAATTGTGAAATACTTAACACTAAAAATGACCTGAAAAATTATAGCAACACACCGTATGGCCAGTTTTGGCGCACTACCTGCGCCGGCAATTGTTCTAATACATGCACTGCAAACTCTTTGTCAGATGTTTTTAGTGCGCGTAAGGCATGTGCACGTAGCAGCGTTTGCAACGCTTTACCAAACATTGGCGGGTCTAACATTTCACCCTCAAATTTAATCGCGCCGCCCAGCAACGCATCTGCATCAATCGCCGCTTTTAAAATCGCCACTTTTTGCGCAACTTCTGTAGGTGATGGCGTGTAGGCGGTTTTACATAAATGGATATGGCCTGGGTGAATCACCTGCTTGCCTGTTAGCCCCATGGCAGCTTCTTGGCAGGCGTGTTTATACACAATGCGTGATTCATTATCACCATGCAAATCCAGCCAGCGGCGTACATCGTGCGGCTCTAAAAATTTTTCTGGCATGATATTTTGACCAATCAATGTTTCAACACCACCAATCACACCTTTACCTGCAATACGCGCCTCAAACATCAGCTGATTCATGTAAAACTGCAATTCTTCAATCCAGCCCTCTGGCGTAATATGAATACCCATAGCTTTTGAAAAGTCGTGAATACCAAACACAACATGTTTTACTGTGTTGTATTGCATTAAATCTGGCGCAATTTTCAGCGATTTTGGATGTTCGATAATTGGCTGAATCGTGATGTGCGGATTGACGCTGAGCAATAAACTAGACAAATCGCGCACTTCGGCCGCACCATAAACTTCGCCCGCTTTGGCTAGCATCACTACATCAATATAGTCGCCCATGTCGCGTACCAGCTGCATATCTTGCTCATACTCATCGGTGCGGAATGAATTGCAACGAATGGCGATTGTCACGCGTTCATTTACTTTGCGCAGTGCTGGCAATTCATTGCGTAGTAAATCGCGGCTCATCTCTTTTTGCCTACAGCCGTCTTCCAAGTCAAAAATCAGCGTATGTGCGATGGTATTGTGCGCATGTTTTTTCATACGCGCCGCTGCTTGCGTAACATCTTCGTAAATGCCTAAACTAGGCGCATATTTCACAGGCGGGTAGTACAACTGAATGCCGGGCCAATAATCACCTAGCGGGTTGCATGTTTGTATTATTTCAGTCATCACCTAACTCCCCTTATTTGCTTCTTTTAGCGCTTTTTATCAATTTGCACACTGCTAATGTGCTTGTTTTAACGCTCTAATTTTGTTCACTACATCTACTGTATCTGCATTTTTTGGCGTCACTCTGTCGCTGGAAATAAGCGTCCAAAAATCGTTATCTGGCAACTCTAACAAATCATCAAATGCTTTTAATTGTGCTAAAGTTAAATCGTTAAAGTGCAGCGCGATAAATCGTTGCAACACAATATCCAGCTCTAACATGCCACGCCTGCAACGCCAGGCTAGGCGCCTCAATTCAGCATCTTTGATGTTTTCTGCGTTTAGCATATTGGCTTTACCTTTACCTAAAAACCCTGATTTAATTAACCCACTGAAATACCGAATATTTTTTTAGCTGGCTTACTATCCGCATTTTCTTTTGCGCGTTCGATTTTTAAATCTTTAATATTGGCAATCGCTGCATTTGGGTTGAGCTTTTTAGGGCAGACTTCCACACAATTCATGATGTTGTGGCAGCGATACAAGCGATACGGATCTTCCAGGTTTTCTAGCCGCTCTTCTGTTGCTTGGTCGCGTGAATCCATAATAAAGCGGTTTGCCTGCATCAATCCCGCTGGGCCCACGAACTTATCTGGATTCCACCAGAATGATGGGCAAGAAGTAGTGCATGCGCCGCACAGAATACATTCATACATACCATCTAATTTCGCGCGATCCGCAGGGCTTTGTAAACGCTCGGTTTCTGGCAAGGGGTCATCGTTAATCAGATAAGGCTTTACCGAATTGTAGTGTTCAAAAAACTGGGTCATATCTACCACTAAATCGCGTATCACAGGCAAGCCTGGCATAGGGCGCAACACTATCGGTTGATCCAAATCGCTTAATTTAGTGATGCATGCAAGTCCATTTTTACCGTTGATATTCATGCTATCGCTGCCACAAACGCCTTCGCGGCAGGATTTACGCAAACTTAAAGTGTCGTCATGTTCTTTGATGCGAATCAGCGCATCCAGCAACATTTGGTCTTCATCTTCCAGCGCGATGTCGTAATCCTGCATATAAGGCTTTTTATCCACATCTGGATTGTAGCGATACACCGAAAATTTCATTTGTTTAGCCATGAGTCATCAACCTTAATACACACGTGCTTTAGGCGCAAAAGATTCCACTGTTTGTGGTTTTAAGCGCACTGGTTTGTACGTTAACTGCTTATCTTGCTTATAAAATAATGAGTGTTTGAGCCAGTTCTCATCGTCGCGTGCAGCAAAATCCTCACGCGCATGCGCCCCGCGGCTTTCTGTACGATTATTGGCTGCATGCATGGTCGCTACCGCCACTTCAATCAAATTATCCAACTCAAGCGCCTCAACCCTTGCCGTATTAAATACTTGGCTTTTATCCTTAATCGTCAGATTCGGTATGCGTTTTTCGACCACGTCAATTTCACGCACACCTTCTGCTAATAAATCAGGAAAGCGGAATACACCGCAATGCGTTTGCATGGTTTTACGCATCGCATCGCCCACCTCTGTCACATTTTCGCCTTGTGCATTTTCCAGGCGATTAACACGCTGTAAGGTCTTATCCGCGGCATCGGCAGGCAAAGCTTTATGCGTATTGTTTATTTTTATAGCGGCAGCCATATGGTCACCGGCGGCTTTACCAAATACCACTAAATCCAGCAAAGAGTTAGAACCCAAACGATTTGCACCATGCACGGATACACAGGCGCACTCACCTACTGCGTACAGCCCATTAACGACTTTTTCACCTTCTAAAACCACTTGGCCATCTAAATTGGTAGGAATACCGCCCATCATGTAATGACAAGTTGGCACAATTGGGATTGGGTCTTTGATTGGGTCAACGTTGGCAAACGTTTTGGCGATTTCGCGTATGCCTGGCAGGCTTTTGTTGATGCGCTCTTCGCCCAAATGGTCTAATTTTAGGTAAACCGCATCTTTATTTTTACCAACACCACGGCCTTGTTTAATCTCTGTTGAAATCGCACGCGAAATCACATCGCGGCTGGCTAAGTCTTTGGCATGAGGCGCATAGCGTTCCATAAAACGTTCGCCTTCAGAGTTGACTAAATAGCCACCTTCGCCACGCACGCCTTCGGTAATCAATACGCCCGCATGCAAAACGCCAGTTGGGTGGAACTGCCAGAACTCCATATCCTGCAAAGGCAAGCCAGCGCGTGCTGCCATACCTAAACCATCGCCCGTATTGATAAACGCATTGGTGCTGGCTTGGAATATGCGGCCTGCGCCACCTGTCGCTAACAAGGTTGTTTTGGCTTGCATGATATGAATTTGCCCAGTTTCAATTTCCAGCGCAATCACACCCAGCACATCGCCTTCGCTATCGCGGATTAAGTCCAGCGCAAACCACTCTACAAAAAACTGTGTATTCGCGCGAATATTGCGTTGATATAAAGTATGCAACATGGCATGGCCTGTGCGATCCGCCACGGCACAAGTCCGTGAAATGGGATTCTCACCAAAGTTTTGTGTCATGCCGCCAAACGGACGCTGATAGATTTTGCCAGATTCTAAACGGTCAAACGGCATGCCAAAATGCTCTAGCTCAATAATGGCTTTTGCGGCGTTTTTGCACATAAATTCAATCGCATCTTGGTCGCCCAAATAGTCTGACCCCTTGATGGTGTCATACATATGCCATAGCCATTTGTCTTCGGCCACATTGCCCAGAGCGGCTGCAATGCCGCCCTGCGCCGCCACTGTATGCGAACGAGTCGGGAATACTTTTGACAGCACAGCCACCTTAACGCCAGATTCAGCTAGCTGCAAAGCAGCACGCAAGCCAGCGCCACCGCCACCCACAATTACGGCGTCGAATTGATGTTTGCCAGTATTATTTGAGTCTATTGCCATTATTTAGATGTTCCACAAGATATAAACCAACCAAAATAGGTAACCCACTAACACTATATCTACCGCCAATTGCATATAGGCGCGTAGCACTTTGTTAAACACATAATCTTTAAGCACATCCGCAACACCCAGCCAAGCATGCATAAACAAGCTCACAAAAAACAATAATGTGGCTAACCTAAACCAAACGGGTGATACAAACTCAATCCAAGCAGCGTAATTTTGTTGCCATGTTGTATGCCCAAAAGGCTGAACAATTAGTAACAAAACCACTAGCAATACAATATAAATAGCCATCACTACAGCGGTTAAGCGTTGCGATAGCCACAAGCGCATGCCAGGATATTGATGGGTTAAAAGCTGTATCAACATACTGAATTACCAAATCGCAATTGCAAAAATAAGCACAGACAAAGCAACTAAACACAGCACCACTCGGCTAGAAAAACGCGCATTTTTAAGTGTGGTCATCCAGTGAATGTCTTGCAACAAATGCCGAATGCCCGCATAAAAATGATGAAAAAATGCCCAAGACAGCCCAATTAATACCAACTTCGCATACCAAGTATCCAGTCTTAGTGTCAGTAAATAGTAGCTAAACGGTGAGTCGACTGAAGCTTTAAATGTCAATAGAATCAAAGGCAAAGCTAAAAACAAACCCACGCCAGACGCTCTATGCAAAATAGAAACCACTGCATTAATCGGCAGGCGGATGGTAAATAAATTCAGATTCTTAGGTCTGTTTTTAGGTAACTTTTTTTGCATGAATTATTCTTTTGCCGCTCTTGCTACTGCACCTGAAACCCGCTCTAACAAACGTGCATCAAACGGTTTGGGGATAATGTATTCCTTGCCAAACTTAAGCTCAGTCAAGTTGTATGCTTTCAAAATCTCCGCAGGTACTGGCTCGCGCGCTAATTCACTTAATGCTTTTGCCGCGGCGATTTTCATGTTTTCAGTAATTTTGGTGGCTTTTGCATCCAGCGCGCCGCGGAACAGATAAGGGAAACACAGCGCATTATTCACTTGATTCGGAAAGTCACTGCGACCTGTTGCCATCAAAATATCGTCACGCACCGCATGCGCGATGCTTGGTAATATCTCAGGGTCAGGGTTCGCCAAAGCAAAGATGATTGGATTTTTTGCCATACCTTTAATCAATTCAGCATCCAAGGAATTTTTGGCAGAAACACCAATAAATACATCGGCTTGAGGCATTACATCAGCCAAAGTTGCAGCGTTTGTTGGTGCTATTGCCAAATCACGATTGTTATCATGTAAATCCGCACGATTAGTATCCAGAACGCCACTTCTATCCACCATCGTGATATTAGTCGCACCCATTAATTTGAGTAATTTTGCACAAGAACAACCCGCTGCACCTGCGCCTAAAAATACTATTTTTGCTGTTGGTAAGGTTTTACCTTGTAGTTCTAGCGCATTCAGCAAAGCCGCCGCCACAATTACTGCCGTACCATGTTGATCGTCATGGAATACAGGAATATCTAAACGACGTTTAAGCTCATTTTCAATATAAAAACAGTGCGGTGCCGCAATATCTTCTAAATTAATGCCCCCAAATGTGGGTGCAATATTCACTACGGTTTGAATAAATTCATCTGGCGTGGCAGCATTGATTTCAATATCGAACACATCAATGCCTGCAAACCGTTTAAACAACACCGCTTTGCCTTCCATCACTGGCTTACTTGCCAACGCACCCATATTTCCCAAGCCCAAAACCGCCGTACCATCTGTTATCACCGCAATCAAATTACCTTTATTGGTATATTTATAGGCATTCGCAGGGTCAGCATGTATCTCACGCACTGGTTCAGCCACACCTGGGGTGTAAGCAAGCGACAAATCATCCTGCGTGGCACAAGGTTTGGATGAATCAACACTCAACTTCCCTGGTTTTGGAAATTGGTGATAATCCAGCGCACGTTTTTTTAAGTCATCCATTATTATTCCAGTTCGCTCATATAATGATGGTCGTCCGTCAAACATAGCCCCAGCCGCCATTCCATTGGCTTATCACCATAAGTGTAAGAAACACGCTCTATACTTAATAGTGGCGCACCTAACTGTAAATTCAGCGCTTCCGCCACTTCTTTGTTAGCCGCCACCGCGGTCAAGCGCTCTTCTGCACGTATCATGCGAATACCGTATTCAGTCTCATACATGCTATACATAGAGCCCTGATTTTCTTCTACGCGCGTACCGTTAAGTCCTTTAAATGGCGCTGCTGGAATCACAATATGGTCGTAAATCAGCGGCCTGCCCGAAAATGTTAACAACCTTTTTACCTCAATTAATGCAGCACCTGCTTTGATTTCCAAAATAGTCGCCATACGCGCATCTGCTTTGGTTTTTGTACAATTTAATAATTCGTTTTGCAATACTTCTTTTTGGCCACTGGCAGCTGTCAATCGCAAAAAACGCAATTTAATGCCTTCTTCATTGTGCGTTGCGACAAACGTGCCCTTGCCTTGACGGCGAATTAGGATATTTTCGCCAGCCAAGCTATCAATTGCTTTGCGCACCGTGCCTTGCGATACTTTATAACGTGATGCCAAATCAATTTCACTTGGAATCATTTCGCCGGGGCGCCATTCTCCGCCAATTAAACTCTGTGTCAGCAGCACTTTAATCTGGTCGTATAAAGGTTTATAACTAGGTGAGTTGTAGGCTTTGTCTATCATCATAAGCTCACAGTAATGAAGTTGACATGATTAAAACATACCCTTAAAAAATAGTCTAGTGTTTTATATCTTATATAAGACATAAGATATTTGTTGACAGTGAAACAAATGCCTCTATATAATCAATTTAATTATTATCCATCCGTTAAAAACACACGGTGGAACTAACAGTTAGGACTTTATATGGATATAGGCTTCCGCCCTCGCCGCTCAATGCTTTACGTGCCTGGTTGCAACCTGCACTATTTAGATCGCGCACGTACGCTGCAAGCAGATTCAGTGATTCTGGACTTGGGCGACCCTATATTGATCGACTGTAAAATCCAATCGCGCGAGAACATTGTCGCCGCCGTTAAACAAGGTGGTTATGGCTCACGTGAAGTGGTTGTGCGTGTTAACAATCTGGATTCCATTTGGGGTCATGACGATATTAAAGCGGTTGCCAATATTGGTGCCGATGCGATTTTGTTCCCTAATATTGAATCTGCAGACGATGTACACACCGCCTTGAAATGGTTGGATGACGCTGGTGGCAGCCATATGCCGATTATGGTGATGATTGAAAGCCCGATTGCGGTATTGAATGCCAAAGAAATCGCTGCAGCTAGCGACCGCATCGCCTGTATGGTGATGGCAACATCCGATTTGATTTCACAATTGCATGCCCGCGTTACGCATGAGCGCAGCGCAATACTCACTTCGCTTTCGTTGGTGATTTTGGCCGCGCGCGCCTATGGCCGCTGTGTGGTGGATGGTATTTCTAGTGATTTTAAAAATATGCATTCGTTTGAATTTGCCTGCCGCTTGGGCCGCGATATGGGCTTTGATGGCAAATCGCTGGTACACCCAGCGCAGATTGCCTACAGCAATGACGCTTACACGCCTAAGTCTACAGAAATCAAAAGTGCACGCGCTATTATCCAAGCCTTAAAAGAGGCCAATGACGCAGGGCGTGGAACAGTTGTGGTAGATGACAAACTGGTTGAGCATCATCATGTAAAAGCAGCGCAAAGACTATTAAAGCTGAATGACATGATTGCGGAACTTGAAGAAGAGTTTATTTAGAAAAAGAGTGTATGAGCATGCTATCCACCAAAACAAATAATGGGCGCTATTTTGAAGACTTCACATTAAATGAAGTGATTCAGCACGCCACGCCGCGCACCATTACTGCAGGCGATTGTGCGCTATACGTCGCGCTCTATGGTCCACGCAACCCGTTACATTGCAGCCAGCCTTTTGCACAAAGCTTGGGCTACAAAACGGCGCCTGTCGATGACTTGCTGGCTTTTCATATCGCTTTTGGTAAAACCGTACCCGATATTTCAGTGAATGCGGTGGCCAATCTAGGCTACGCCGATGTACGCTTTATCCAACCTGTTTTTGCTGGCGACACGCTTTCTACCTCTAGCCAAGTGATTGGATTAAAACAAAACTCCAGCGGCAAAAGCGGCGTGGTTTGGGTATGCTCAACAGCAGTCAATCAAAATAAGCAACCTGTTTTAAGCTGGGTACGTTGGGTAATGGTGCACAAAAACGATTTAGAAGCTCCTGCGCCAGTAACAGTTGTGCCCGAATTGCCCAGTTTTGTTGCGCCAGAACATTTAAATATATCGAGTGACTTATTTGCGAAAAAATTTGATCGCACGGCTACAGGTGGTCAATATTTTTGGGAGGACTACCAAGCAGGCGAACGTATCAATCATGCTGCTGGCTTGACTATCAATGATAGCGACCACTCGCTTGCAACGCATCTTTATCAAAACAATGCACGTTTGCATTTTGATGATTTTATGATGAAAAACTCCAACTATGGCAAACGCCTAGTGTATGGCGGCGTGGCGATTTCCATGTGCCGCGCTTTGAGTATCGATGGCCTAGAAAATGCGATTTCTATTGTGGCGATTAATGCGGGCACGCATGCTAACCCCACTTTTGCAGGCGATACCATTTATTGCGCGACCGAAGTATTGGATAGCTGGCGCTTGCCGAGCAGCGATTTCGGCGCCTTAAGGTTACGCATGGTTGGTATTAAAAATATGTCGCCAGCCGATTTAACCGAGTTTAAAACAGATAAAGGCTACCACCCAAATGTGGTGCTTGATTTAGATTACACCGTACTTATTCCGCGAAAAGGAAATTATTAATATGGCTGAGGTTTTAAACATGGCTGATAGTCAAAAAAAGGCACATCCAAACGACGCTTTATTCGGTGGCGAAAAACCATTTCCGCTTATTCCTGCTTGTGAACACTTTGCCGGTAGCGAAAAATTGATCTTAAAAGCGCTAAGCCTGCAAGACAATTCCAATCCAAATGCGCCTGGCGCGGTGTTTGATATTACTTGCGATTGTGAAGACGGCGCAGCTAGCGGCCAGGAGCGCGATCACGCTGAAATGATTGTGCGCGTTTTAAATTCTGAAGCCAATGGTCACAAAATGGCTGGTGCGCGCATTCACGATTACACCCATCCAGCCTGGAAACAGGATATTGATATTTTGGTGGGCGGCGCAGGGAAAGTACTGAGTTATATCACTATTCCAAAATGCACCAGCTTAAATCAAGCGTCAGAAATGATCTCCTATATTCAAAAAGCGGCTACTTTTGCAGGTGTTGAAAGAGTTATTCCGGTACATATCCTGATTGAAACCCATGGCGCTTTGAATCAAGTGCATGAAATCGCCAAACTGCCCTGGATCCAGGTGTTGGATTTCGGCTTGATGGATTTTGTCAGCGCGCACCATGGCGCAATCCCCGCCTCTGCCATGCGCAGCCCTGGCCAGTTTGAGCATCGCTTATTGGCGCGCGCCAAGGCAGAAGTGGTTTCTGCTGCATTGGCAAATGGCGTAGTGCCAGCACACAATGTCACGTTGGATTTAAAAAATGTAGAAACCACGATGAGCGATGCCAGCCGTGCACGCAATGAATTTGGTTTTATGCGCATGTGGAGCATTTACCCAACGCAGATTCAAGCCATCGTAGATGCCATGAAACCGAATTTTGATGAGGTAGCCGATGCTGCCAATATTCTGCTTGCCGCTCAGAATGCGGATTGGGGACCGATTCAGTATGCAGGTGAGCTACACGATAGAGCGACTTATCGCTACTTCTGGGAAGTGCTACAAAAAGCTAAGCTGACCAATGTTCCGATTTCAGATGAATCGAATCGGGCTTTTTTTAGCTAATTCACAGCATAAACAATCATTACTTAACCCTTAAATTAGAGCAAAAAATGACGCAATCAATCTCTGCAGGCGCACGTTTTCGTGCTGCCTTACAAGCCGAAAAACCGCTGCAAATCATCGGCGCTATCAGCGCATACCACGCCATGCTGGCGACCCAAAGCGGCTTTAAAGCCATCTATTTATCTGGCGGCGGCGTAGCGGCAGGTTCATTAGGCTTACCCGATTTAGGCATCTCAACACTTGAGGATGTATTGATTGATGTGCGCCGCATTACCGATGCAGTGGATACGCCATTATTAGTGGACATTGATACTGGCTGGGGTGGCGCTTTTAATATTGCACGCTCTGTCAAATCCATTGCTAAAGCAGGTGCAGCAGCGGTACATATTGAAGATCAAGTTTCAGCCAAACGCTGCGGTCATCGCCCCAATAAAGCGATTGTAAGCTTGGATGAAATGGTAGACCGCATAAAAGCGGCGGTGGATGCCAAGCCTTATGATGACTTTGTGATTATGGCGCGTACCGATGCATTGGCGGTTGAAGGCTTGCAGTCTGCCATTGATCGCGCCTGTGCTTGCGCTGAAGCGGGTGCCAATATGATTTTTCCAGAAGCCATTACTGAACTCAGCATGTATAAACAATTTGCAGCAGCGGTAAATGTGCCAGTGCTAGCCAATATTACCGAGTTTGGTAGCACGCCTTTATTTACAGTAGATGAGCTACGTACAGCAGATGTGAGCATGGTGTTATATCCACTTTCTGCTTTCCGCGCGATGAACCAAGCCGCGCTAACCGTGTATGAAACCATGCGTAAAGAAGGCACCCAGAAAAACGTGGTGCATTTGATGCAAACGCGCGCCGATTTATATGAGCACTTGGGTTATCACGCTTTTGAACAAAAATTAGACGCTTTATTTAAGCAAGAAAGTAAATAATTAGCGAAGAATTTTCAAACCACTCACAGCGTCATTCCCGCGCAGGCGGGAATCCATTGTAAAAATGGTTAAATTCAAAATGGATTCCCGCCTACGCGGGAATGACGAATAAAATATTAGGGAGGAACCTTATGGAAAATGTAGTCGAAGCGCCTAAAAAGAAAAAAGGCGTAGCGCTTGCGGGCGTAACTGCAGGCAACACAGCAATATGCACCGTAGGCCATACAGGCAACGATCTGCATTACCGCGGTTACGATATTATTGAGCTGGCTAAATATGCGACTTTTGAAGAAGTAGCTTACTTATTGATTCATGGCGAGTTACCAAACCAAGCACAATTAACGGCTTACCACGCCAAGTTAAAACAACTGCGCACTTTACCCGTTGAGCTTAAAACAGTCTTAGAGCAGATTCCTAAAAACACGCACCCAATGGATGTGATGCGCACCGGATGTGCGATGCTGGGCACTTTGCAGCCAGAAGCCGCAGACCGCAATGCAGAGGCCGCGCAAGATTTGGGTGACAGGCTGATTGCCTGCTTTGGCTCTATTTTGCTGTACTGGTATCACTTTAGTCATCACGGTAAACGCGTTAATGTAGAAACCGATGATGACAGTATCGCTGCCCATTTTTTACATGTATTGCATGGCAAAGCGCCTAGTGCATTGCATATTGCAGCCATGAATACCTCGTTAGTACTTTACGCAGAGCATGAATTTAATGCTTCCACTTTTACTGCACGCGTGATTGCCGGCACTTTGTCAGACATGTATAGCTGCATCACAGGCGCAATCGGCGCATTGCGTGGCGCAAAACATGGCGGAGCGAATGAAGCCGCTATGGAAATCATTGAGCGCTACAAAAACGCCGATGAAGCCGAAGCGGATATTTTAGCGCGCATGGTACGTAAAGAAATCATCATTGGTTTTGGCCACCCTGTCTATACGATTGCCGACCCAAGAAATGAATCAATCAAGGAAGTTAGCCGCAAACTATGTGAAGATAACGGCAATACGACGCTTTTTGAAGTCTCTTCAAGAATCGAAGAAGTGATGTGGCGTGAGAAAAAAATGTTCCCCAACTTAGATTGGTACAGCGCATCTAGCTACCATATGATGGGCATTCCAACTGGCATGTTCACGCCAATATTCGTGATTTCACGTACCACAGGATGGGTTGCGCATGTGATTGAACAACGAATTGATAACAAGATTATTCGGCCAAACGCAGAATATGTAGGCCCTGATAATCGGCCTTACATTTCACTGAAGAATCGTTAAGTCACTACCAACTAAAATATATAGAAAGCAACCAATGTCTGCCCATATTTCCAACGTACGCCCTGCTCCGGACCAAGTGATTGTAGACATTGCAAACTATGTCGCAGATTTTGAAATCGTTTCTAGCGAGGCGTTTGATACTGCCCGCAACTGTTTGATGGATACATTAGGCTGTGGTTTTGAAGCCTTGGATTACCCCGCTTGCAGAAAAGTATTAGGTCCAGTGATTGCTGGCACCGTAGTGCCAAATGGTGCAAAAGTACCGGGCACTTCGTATCAATTAGACCCAATTTTAGCGGCATTTAATATTGGCGCGATGATTCGCTGGTTAGATTTTAATGATACCTGGCTGGCTGCAGAATGGGGTCACCCATCTGATAACTTGGGCGGTATCTTGGCAGTAGCCGATTATATGTCGCGTAAAAATATTGCCGAAGGCAAGGCTGCACTGACCATTAAAGACGTGCTGACCGCCATGATCAAGGCGCATGAGATTCAAGGTGTATTTGCTTTAGAAAACAGCTTTAACCGCGTGGGTTTAGACCATGTGATTTTGGTGAAAATTGCTTCCACCGCTGTAGTGACTAAACTGCTGGGCGGCAATAAAGAAGATATTATCAATGCGGTTTCTAACGCATTTGTCGATGGGCAAAGCTTGCGTACCTACCGCCACAGCCCCAATACTGGCTCACGTAAATCATGGGCAGCAGGCGATGCGACTTCGCGTGCCGTACGCTTGGCTTGGCTGACTTTGCAAGGCGAAATGGGCTACCCAAGCGCGTTAACCGCCAAAACTTGGGGCTTTTACGATGTGCTATTTAAAGGTAATCAATTCAAGTTTCAACGCGATTACGGCAGCTATGTCATGGAACAAGTGTTATTCAAAATCTCATTCCCTGCCGAATTCCATGCCCAAACTGCAGTGGAATGCGCCATTCAATTGAATGCACAAGTGGGTAACGAATTGCAAACTTTAGAACAAATCGCACAAATCGATAAAATCGTGATCACTACGCACGAATCCGCGATTCGCATTATTGATAAAACTGGCCCACTGGATAACCCTGCTGATCGCGACCATTGCATTCAATATATGGCAGCCATTGGCTTGCTGAAAGGCAACTTGGTAGCGCTTGATTATGAAGATACAGCGGCAGCTGACCCACGCATTGACGCAATTCGCGCCAAAATGACTTGCGTAGAAAAACCCGAATACACCAAGGATTACCATGACCCAGAAAAACGCTCAATCGCCAACGCGATTCAAGTGTTCTTTAAAGACGGCACGACCTCAGACAACATAGCGGTGGAATACCCAATCGGCCATAGACGCCGCCGCGGTGAAGGTATTCCTGAGTTAGTCAAAAAATTCAAAGTCAATTTAGCACGTAAATTTGATACAGAAAAACAAACAGATATTTTGGCCTTATGTTTAGACCAAGCAAAACTAGAAGCGACACCAGTGAATGTTTTTGTGGATATGTTGGTTGTTTAATTATAGGGTGGGTTCTTGAACCCACGCGGATGTAACAAATTAAACTATTGTAACGCGTGGGTCACAAGTGACCTACGCTACGAACTAGATAAGGTAGAAAATATCAATTATTTCACCTAGAGCCTACTGGGGGCTACTGGCTAAATAGCTATCAATGCTTAGCCTAAAGTAACTAATATTTGGCATGCAAATACAATTTGCATGCCAAATGACCTAATTACTCAACCATTTTTACGACGACGTGAAACCGTGCCAATTGCTGCCAAACCAGCTAACAGCATCGCATAGGTTTGTGGCTCTGGTACCGCGGCTGTAAATGTGGCCAAATCGCCAGCGCTTGTTTTGTAAGCGTGCAAAATACCAGGTATTGCTTCAAAACCTTCTGTGCTGCCAGTAAAAGCTGCGGTACCCGTACCACCGGCTGCTGGCACGCTTACGCAGTTATTAAAAGTACCTATATCGCAGGCAATACGCTGACCTGTAGTGCCATTAAAATATATTTCAAACTGATTAGGTGTGCCGTTTTGGGTGATTGAATAATCGTTATCAGTGCCTGCTAACACCAAATATGTACCATCAGCCAATTTTGGGCCAATAGTTAAACCTTCCCATTTTTCGGGTGAGCGACCACCTAAAAATGGCGTATTTGCTGCCAAATCAATAAACGCTGTGGTGTTTTTATTGGCAGTAACAAACACTGCACCTGGCGCGTCTAAATCTATACCTGTAACGTCAGTTGCGCCAAGCAAACTAATTGAGAATACTTTTTTGTTGGGGCTGGCTAAATCGCCATCTACACCCACACCACGGTTATTACGCTCAAGAACTAAAAAATCATTGTCGTTTAACGCAACCAGTGCAGAAATACCACGGCCTTGGGTAGCGGCCTCCATTTTATAAGCATACTGCCCCACTGCTTGGCCTGTTGCGTTATCAAATTTAACGATGCGGTTGTAAACGCCATTGCCTGCACCTTCATCTAAAGTAGCACTTTGCAACATGGCAAAGCTGTACGCACCATTAGGGCTAATGGCTAAACCTTCAAAGCCGCGATTAATACGTTTACCCGCATCATTGCCAGTATCGCTTCCGTAATTGGGTGTGCCTGTTGCAACATTTCTAGGGATCAAATTAGCAGGTGTTACAAAACGTTTTACTTCGTTACCATTGCTATCAAACTCGACTAACGATGGTCCATATTCGTCAGAAACTAGCAAATTACCGCTGATTGGGTTAATCACAATGCCTTCAGGATCAAACGCGTTACCTAATACATTGCTAGGGCTAGGTGCTAAGCCGTTAAATGTACCCGCGCTGTTTTTAAAAATAACGGTTTGCGCCACATTAAAATTTGAAATGGCACCTGTTGTTTGGTTAACGTCTAACGTAAAACGCTGCACACGTGTGTCATAACTAATGGTGCCACCACCTGGGCCGCGATCTGATATTCCCCACCATTCATTTCGATTATTATCGTAATAAATATCAGAGAAAAATCCTAAACGGCCATTATTAACAGAGTTACCGAAAGCGTCCCCTGTAGTTGCTGGTATTGCCAGACCATTTACAAATGTTGGTGTAGCAAAAACTGGCTGGGCAAATGCAGCAATTAAACTTGCAGCTAACAGACTTAATTTAAGATTTTTCATCGTTAAATTCCTAAAGATTTAATAATAATACTGATACTACAAGTGCTAAATGACACATCAATTAAAACGGACTAGTGTTTCAATTTTTAGATATTCTTTCAAAGTGGCTAACTATCAGAATGAATCAAAAAACCCATTCATACCTAAACTTAAACTAAGGTAAAATAATGAATTATCGAACCGCCGTTTGAAAGCTCAGACTTATGTTAGAAATGTCTCAAAAGCAGTCGCTTACCACCCTTAACGCGTTATCTCCACTTGATGGTCGCTACCAAACCAAATTAGATGCACTACGCCCTTACTTTAGCGAATATGCGCTCATCAAACACCGCGCCTGGGTAGAAGTGGAATGGTTAAAAGCTTTATCTGCCAACAAAGAGTTATCCGAAATTGCTCCGTTTAGCCCAGAAACGATTCAAGAGCTAGATGCCGCAATCATCAACTTTTCTGAAGCCGATGCAGCGCAAGTTAAAGCGATTGAAGCGCGCACAAATCATGATGTAAAAGCACTTGAGTACTGGCTAAAAGAAAAATTTGATATTAATCCTGAAATTAAAAAAGCCAGTGAATTTATTCACTTTGCTTGCACTTCAGAAGATATTAATAACTTATCGCACGGCTTGATGCTAAAAAGCGCACGCGATAATGTGATGCTGCCGTTTCTGGCTGATTTAATTGCGCGGTTAACGGAGTTATCACATCAGCTTGCAGACCAGCCAATGCTATCTCGCACACATGGCCAAACCGCTTCGCCAACTACAATGGGTAAAGAGCTTGCCAATGTGGTGTACCGTTTACAGCGCCAGCAAAAGCAATTAGTTAACAATGAAATTTTAGGGAAAATCAACGGTGCAGTGGGAAATTTTAATGCGCACCTATCCGCATACCCGACATTTGATTGGGAAAGTTTCGCTAAAACTTTTGTAGAGTCATTAGGTTTGGTTTACAACCCAATGACCATCCAAATTGAGCCGCATGACTATATGGCTGAGCTATATGACACGCTGGCGCGCATCAACACTATCCTGATTGATTTGAATCGCGATATTTGGGGTTATATCTCCGTTGGCTATTTCAAGCAAAAAGTAAAAGCGGGCGAAATCGGCTCTTCTACCATGCCGCATAAAGTTAATCCGATTGATTTTGAAAACTCAGAAGGTAATTTGGGCTTAGCCAACGCCGTGTTACGCCATATGGCAGAAAAGCTGCCAATCTCACGCTGGCAGCGCGATTTGAGTGACTCTACCGTACTACGCAACATAGGTGTCGCGTTTGGCTATACCTTATTGGGTTACGATTCCTGCTTACGCGGATTAAATAAATTAGAAATCAACACCGCAAAATTGGCGGAAGATTTGGACAATAGCTGGGAAGTATTAGCAGAGCCAATCCAGACCGTGATGCGCCGCTATGGTATTGAAAACCCGTATGAACAACTAAAAGAACTCACACGCGGCAAAGGCGGCATTAATAAAGCCTCATTGCATACGTTTATTAGCGGCTTAAAGATTCCAGCAGAAGCAAAAACACTGCTGCTTGAAATGACGCCAGCTAGCTATATTGGCAAGGCATCCGAGTTAGTGAAACATATCTAAATGAGCGAAATCTTAGTCTTGTATTACTCCCAAGGCGGTGCCGTTAAAGAAATGGCACAGTTAATTGCACGTGGCGTTGAATCGGTTAGTGGTGCAAAGGCGCGCATTCGTACTGTGCCAAAAGTGTCAGCCAATTGCGAAGCGACTGAGTCGGATATTCCCACTAGCGGCGACCCATACGTGGAGTTAGGCGATTTGCAAGAATGTATTGGCTTGGCGCTGGGTAGCCCTACCCGTTTTGGCAATATGGCGGCGCCAATGAAATATTTCTTAGATGGTACAGCTGGTTTGTGGCTAAAAGGTGCGCTAATCGGCAAGCCTGCGGCAGTGTTTACCAGCACAGGCTCTATGCACGGCGGCAATGAAACGACTTTAATCACGATGATGTTGCCACTCATGCATCACGGCATGCTAATGGTTGGCTTGCCGTATTCTGAGCCTGAACTATCTAGTACGCAATCTGGTGGTACGCCTTATGGTGCAAGCCATATTGGTGGTGCGATGGACGATAAAAAAATCACCGAAGATGAAAAAAAATTGTGTATGGCCTTGGGCAAACGCTTGGCAGAAGCAGCTTTAAAGCTAAAAAGTTAACATGTTTTCTACGTTAAGAATTGGTGCTGGCACCAGCCTGATTGCTTTGATTTTTCTGTGTTTAGCATGGGAAAGTGTGCTGGCGCCGCTAAAACCTGGCGGCTCACTGCTCATGTTAAAAGCTCTACCGCTGTTATTACCGCTGTTTGGCATACTTAAAGGCCGCCGCTACACTTACCAATGGGCTGGCATGCTGATTTTGTTTTATTTTACCGAAGGCACAGTGCGCGCTTGGTCGGATACGGGCGTTTCTAGTCGATTAGCAATGATTGAAATCGCACTTTCACTGTTATTTTTTATCTGCGCAATATTTTATGCAAAACTCACGCGAAACAATGCTTTAAAAGACGCTGCTTAATTTATAATCGCTAAATCCTTACAATTTTAAGCCGTTCATAATACTTAAGTACAGGCACCCAGCTTTACATACCACGAATGAAAATACTGATATCAAATGATGACGGCTACTTTGCACCCGGCCTTAATATTTTAGCTAGCCATATTGCAAAGCTGGCGGATATTACCGTTGTTGCGCCTGAGCGTAACCGCAGCGGTGCTAGCAATTCGCTAACACTAGATAGGCCTTTGAGCGTTAAAAAAGCGGCCAATGGCTTTTTTTATGTCAACGGCACGCCAACTGATTGCGTGCACATCGCGCTGACGGGTTTGATGGATGCCATCCCAGACATGGTCATTTCAGGTATTAATGATGGTGCCAATATGGGTGATGATACGATTTACTCTGGCACGGTAGCAGCTGCGACTGAAGGCTATTTGCTGGGTATTCCCTCTATCGCCATTTCTATGTCGCAACATAATTCTACTTATTTTGAAACAGCCGCGCGCGTGGCAGTTGAGCTGGTTCAGCACTATATTCAACATGGTTTTGCATCACCCACTTTACTAAATGTGAATGTGCCCGATGTACCCTATGAAGCATTAATGGGCAGAACAGTGACGCGCTTGGGCAAACGCCATAAGGCTGAACCAGTGATTCAACTTAAAACACCCAGAAACGAAACTGTGTACTGGGTGGGCGCGGCTGGTACGCCCAACGATGGTGGTGAGGGTACCGATTTTTATGCGGTGGCGAACAATCAAGTGTCTATTTCGCCGATTCAAGTGGATTTAACCAAACACGCGCAATTGGCAGAAATTCAGAATTGGCTGACTAAATAACTCGTATGGCTTTATTAAAACCGACTACTAAAACTGGTATTGGCATGACGTCGCTACGTACACGCGACCGCATGTTAACTCGCCTGCGTGAGCAAGGTATTAAAGATGAAGTCGTGCTCTCAGCCATGGGCGATATTCCGCGTCATATTTTTGTAGATGAAGCCTTAAGTATTCGTGCTTATGAAGATGTTTCATTACCGATTGGCTTTGGGCAAACCATTTCGCAGCCTTATATTGTGGCGCGCATGACCGAAATTTTACGCAGCGGCGCGCAGTTGAACAAAGTATTAGAAATTGGTACAGGTTGCGGTTATCAAACCGCCGTATTGTCAAAAGTAGCAAAAGAAGTGCTATCACTAGAGCGCATTCGTCCGCTGGTGATGAAAGCCAGAAGCCATTTACGCACATTAAAATGTACCAATGTAAAACTAGACCATGCGGATGGCAGCATTGGATTAAGCGCTTTTGCGCCATTTGATGGCATTATTGTCACTGCCGCCGCTAGCCATGTGCCGCAAGAATTATTGGCGCAATTAGCCATTGGCGGCCGCTTAATTATACCGATTGGTACCGCCAGTCAAACTCTCATGCTAATTGAGCGTAAAGAAAATGACTATGTACAAACTAAGCTAGAAGCGGTTAAATTTGTGCCTTTATTGGGTGGTGTTAGTTAATGTTACGTTTGATTTTAATCAGCTTGGTTACCTTATTTTTAAGCTCATGTGAAACTAACCCACCCGCGCCAGTCATTGACCGCTTACCACAATCTTCTAAACCAAAACCACCAGTTGTTGCACCTGCAAACACAAAAAATAATACGGCGATTAAAACCGTTAATGGTAAAGATTGGCGGCCAGATGTTTATATCGTCAAAAAAGGCGACACATTATTTAGCATTGGCTTGGAGTACGGTTTTGAGTACAAAGAGATTGCCGCTGCCAACAATATTGCCGAGCCTTATCCAATTCAAATTGGCCAAAAATTAAACTTAGGCAACTTAAAAGCAAAATCTGAAGCGGCCGAAAATATTACGCCTGCGCAAAATCAAGCGGAGGATGGTGTAGTGGTAACACCAATTAGCGCAGAATCTGCCGTTATTGCAACCAAAGCCCCTGAAGCAAAGCCTACTGAAAATAAACCTATTCAATCTTCTGTAACGCCTATATTAAATGAGCCAAAAGCCCTGCGAGAAACGTATAGTTTAGAGGCATTTAATCGAACTACTGTCGTTAAAATTGCTGAAAATAAAACCACAGAAACTGGTAAATCTGTTGAATCCAAACCGACTGAAAACAAGCCAACCGATGATGAAGCGATTACTTGGGGGTGGCCGACACAAGGCAAAGTAGTGGCAAACTTTAATGAAGCCACCAACAAAGGGCTTGATATTAGTGGCAGCACTGGCCAAGCTATTCAAGCAGCTAGTAGCGGAAAAGTGATTTACAGCGGCTCAGATTTGCGTGGCTATGGCAAGCTAGTGATTATTAAGCACAATAAAACCTATTTATCGGTGTATGCACACAACAGCAAAATCATCGTCAAAGAAGGGCAAATTATTGCGCTTGGTCAAAAAATTGCCGAAATGGGCAATACCGATTCAAATAGCGTTAAATTGCATTTTGAAATTAGGCGCTTAGGTAAATCAGTTGACCCAGCAAAATATTTGAACCAAAATTAGTTTCAATTAGTATTTGCTAGCGTTTTAATCATACCCAACATTTTTAGGAGATTACCGTGGCAGCACCGCAAAAAAAAGACCCTAACAAATACAGCAAAAATGCGGATATTGAGGCAGATACCCTGCTTAAAACAATCATGTCTTTTGCAGGCATCGTTTTACTGATAATTGGTTTAGTCGGCATTGCGATGGAGTTTTTTAAGGATGAGGGTTGGTTAAAAACAGCGTTTGCTTGGTTATTTGACTCTACTACGCACATGATGTTTATTCCTGTGATTATTTTCGTGCTGTGGTTGTTGAATCGCTGGATGTCTTCTGCAGCCATTGGCGAAAAGAAAAAAAGTGGTGATTTGCCCATGTATATCATGATGGCAGTTGGTGCATTTTATGTGTTTCGCTTAATCACAACGGGCGGTTTTTAGCCCATTTTATGGGTTAACTTTACAAATATACGAACACCTTAAGTAATAAAAAAGCCGCTGATGAGCGGCTTTTTTATTACTTATATATATTCAATTACTTTTATTTCTTAAGTGTTTTTTGCACTTCTTCATTTTTATAAAACTCACGCACAGTGCTCATGTCATGCTCACGCGCCCATTTAATAATTTGATCAAATGCTGGCGCGCCGATTTCACCTACTTGCGCATGAATGCCCGCTTGCTCACGAATCACTAAAATACCTGGGATCTGATTTACCTGAAAATAATCGCCAATTTCAGGATCGGTTTCTGTATTTACCATGCCAAAAACAATATCCGTATTTTTAGCTGCAGCCGCTTCAAAAGTTGGGGTAAATGCCACGCATGGTTCACACCAAGGCGCCCAGAAATCAACAATAACAAAGTTGTTATTTTCAATTGTTTGCTTAAAATTTGCTTTTGTTAATGCGACAACTGCCATAATTTTGCCTTAAATGAACGGGTTAAATATCAATAAACTATTGATTGTGTAAACCAATAGTTTAACAGACGAGCACCCTTAAGTTAAGTTGCATCGTCATCGCCCAAATTAAATTGGATGATTCCAAGCTGAGTCAAAAAATAAATCGGCAACTGGCTTGCGTTTGCGCGCTGCCAATTCACGCGCTTTTAAGTCATCCGATAATTGATTGGCATCGCCCGCATAGCCAATTGCAACCATCGCCATTAAGGTAAATTGTTCTGGAATCGCAAAAATACTGCGTGCTGCATCGGCATTAAAACCGCCCATTTGATGTGCCATTAAACCTAAATCTTGCGCTTGCAGACATAAATTTTCAGCAGCTGCACCCGTGTCATACTGCGCCCAGCGATTTGGTTTTTGATTATGTCCAAACAAAGTATCTGCACACACCAGCAATAATACTGGCGCATTTTTAACCCATTCCTGATTACCCGGCACTAAACAATCAAAGGCTTTTTGCCAAGCATCCGCATTGCTGTTTTTATCCCACACCATAAAGCGCCAAGGCTCATCACCAAAGCAAGATGGTGCCCAGCGGGCAGCCTCACACAAGCTTAATAGTTGCGATTTTGAAACAGGTTTAGTCGCATCAAAAGCACGACCACTCCAGCGGTTGGCAATCATTTCGTTAATGGGTGCTTGCGTGACGGCGGTTTTTTGCATGTTGTTTACCTAAATATTGAGCAATTTATTTGGTTAAAAAAAGTGGTTAAGTTATGCGCTTAAAAACGGATAATCAGTGTA
>JAKFVD010000031.1 GCA_021732365.1 Methylotenera sp.
TGACGACGAGATTGACACATTCTTGCTTAAATTCTGTAGATAATACACGTCTTGTTTGACTCATTTTACACCTCTTAAAGTTGATTATAACCTCTAAGAAAGTGTTGCGTTAAACTAGACCATTACACTCCAACTAAAGCACGTATTGGGATTGCAATATCCTGTTGAATAAACAGAATAATCGCAATACCGATGCAAACATTAGCAGCAACCCAGTCTTTTAATCCACCCACAACTGTTGCGCGAGAATGAATTGCCAGCAACAGTAAAGATAAGGCAAGTGCCATCAATCCGGCCATAAACAACATGGTTCTAAATTCTAACGATGCCAACATATTTTATTAAGCCTTGTATAAAACCATTTAATCTGACTTTATTGTTGATTTGCTTTTTGCCAGTTGTGCACTAAAAGCGACTTCTAGTTTACTCACACGCTTTGGTATTTGTGGGCCATAGGCATTCACAAATACCACAAATTCATCCATGGGCATGGGCTCGCATAAACGAGTTGACTGGGCCGCATGACCAGCAGCCATGTCAGCAGGCAAAACTAAGCTAAACAAACCGTTACTGCTCATCACCATTGAGTAATTTGTATTGCCACTACGGCGTTTTAATCGATCAATAGCGGCGCTGGCTCTGGTTGTTCGCATTTTTATCAGGTTAATAACTGTTGAAAAAAGACTAAAATTGACTATCGCGCGTAATGCTGGTGTAGCTAACGACACGATTTCTACCATTATTTTTAGCGGTATACAGCGCGCTATCTGCCGCTGCAACTAAACCTTTAAAATCATAGCCAGCCCGCACTGAATCTGCCACACCAATACTCACAGTGCCCTTAATAACAGTGTGATTTACTTCATGTAGCGCTTTTTCTACACCGGCACGAATGCGCTCAGCCAATCCTGAAGCATCTTTTTCGGTGGTATTGGGTAAAAACACACAAAACTCTTCGCCACCATAACGGCCAAATACATCGCCAGAGCGCAAAATGTCGTTAATGACCTTTGCTAAGCGACGCAAAACATCATCACCAAACAAGTGTCCATGTTTGTCGTTCACTTTTTTAAAGTAATCCATATCAATCACTAATACCGCCATACTTAAATTAATGCGCTTACAAATACCTTGCATTTTTAAAGCAGAATCTTCTAATCCACGCCGATTTAAAATGCCTGTTAGGCCATCAATAGTTGCGATGGATTCTAAATTTTGATTTAAACGATAACTGAGCATTAATACAAAGACACTGGATATAAAAAACTGCGATACTGCCCCAAGCATAAAGGTATAAGCGTTTACAGGCCAAGTGGCAAAGGCATCAAACACGCTCACATCTACTTTAGATGCGGCAAATGCGCGGATTAACATAAGCAATGCCATGATTAAAAATAGACTAGAGGCAATCCAGAACAAAGTGCCAACAATGCCTTCATCGCGCGAAAAAGTAAGCCGCGCACACGCTAAATAAATGCCAGCAAACACAACTGCACCTAACACTACGGCAGTGCGTAAATCGACATTTACCAGCATAAAATAGCCATCAATAGCGACTAATAGCAAAAAGATAGCGATAGGAATACGATGATTGGGGATATTACCGTTGAAAGCTTGAATACCGTTTAAATAGAGGCTTAAACCTGCACCAATTAAAGCCATGCCAGGCAAAAATAGCATCTTGGGCGCATCCAGCTGAATTAAAACCAGCACCATCCCCAAACCAACTACCAAGTTACCCACTGCCCAATAGCCAGGCCCACGCACTTCTTTGTGATGCGACCTTGTAATGGCCAGCAACATCGACAGCATAAATGTCAGTAACATTGACATGAAAATAATGGTTTTTAAGTCAAATTTTGGCATTAAGTAAAGGTTTTATAAATATTTAGTAAAACACCGCTGGCTGTTGATTTAGCAGTTAAAATAATGACTACAGCTCTATTAACGAGTATAACCCCGCCCAAGGCTTTTTTAAGCATCCAAGCGCTCTAAATTCATTTTAAACCCAGTAATTCATGCTAAATAGTCTTAATTCACCACAACGTGAAGCCGTTAAATACCTTGATGGCCCATTATTAGTGCTAGCTGGCGCTGGCAGCGGCAAAACGCGGGTGATTACGCAAAAAATTAGTTATTTAATTGACGAGGCAGGTTATTCGCCAAAAGAAATCGCGGCAATCACTTTTACCAACAAAGCCGCGCGCGAAATGCAGGAGCGTGTAGGTAAACTGATGCAAGGCAAAAGCACTAAAGGCTTAACGATTGCCACTTTTCACTCACTTGGTTTGCAAATGCTGCGTCAAGAGGCGGCTTTGCTGGGCTATAAACCACAGTTTTCAATTTTAGATTCTTCAGATAGCTTCAAAATTGTGGCCGATATTTTAGCCACCACCGATAAGCAATTATTACGTAAAACGCAGTGGCAGATTTCTGCCTGGAAAAATGCGTTTATTAACCCAGATCAAGCTAAAGCTGCCGCAGATGAAGAACTCACACATGCCGCCGCTAAAGTTTATCAACTGTATCAGCAAACACTTAAGGCTTATCAGGCGGTGGATTTTGATGACTTGATTAAATTGCCTGTTGAGCTTTTTGACCAGCATGAAAAGGCTTTAAATAAGTGGCAGCGTAAATTGCAATATTTGCTGATTGATGAATATCAGGATACCAACGCCTGCCAATATAAATTAGTCAAAATGTTAACGGGCGTGCGCGGCCAATTTACTGCGGTGGGCGATGACGACCAAGCGATTTATGGCTGGCGCGGAGCTGACGTTGAAAATCTGCGCCAGCTCACTACCGATTTTTCACGTTTAAAAGTGGTTAAGTTAGAGCAAAATTACCGTTCTACCGTGCGTATTTTGCGTGCAGCCAATCAAGTCATCAGCAATAATCCAAAGCTGTTTGAAAAGAAGTTATGGAGTGATTTGGGCACTGGTGATTTGATTCAAGTAACAGCCACCATGAGCGAAGAGCACGAGGCTGAATCGGTCATCATGAAACTGCAAGCGCATAAATTTGAACACCGTACCAAATATTTAGATTACGCGATTTTGTATCGCGGCAATCATCAAGCGCGCGTGTTTGAACAGCAGCTACGCAATCAAAAAATCCCTTACACCATCTCGGGCGGGCAATCGTTTTTTGATAAAGCTGAGATTAAAGATTTGGTCAGCTATTTACGTTTAGTCGCCAACGAAGATGATGACCCTGCTTTTATTCGCGCGGCAACCACGCCCAAAAAAGGCATTGGCAACACCACACTGGAACGTTTAGGCGAATATGCCAGTGCGCACAAGATTTCATTGTTTACCGCCGCTTTTGAAGGTGATTTTCAGCGTGAAATAGGCGTTAAGCAACTCGATGATTTGCTAAATTTTTGCCAATATATTCAAAAAATTCAAAGCCGAGCCGTGCGCGACCCCGCAGGCGAAGTGCTGAATGATTTATTAAATACGATTCAATATGAAGCTTTTTTGTATGACAGTGAAGAACCGCGCGCGGCGGAAAGTAAATGGGCAAATGTACAAGAATTTATTGCTTGGTTAACCAAAAAAGGTGAGTCTAGTACCGAATTTGGTAATGAAACTGAAGGCAAAAACCTGCTGGAACTCACGCAAATGGTGTCATTAATTAGCATGTTAGAAGGCCGTGAAGACGGCGAACCAGACGCAGTTAAGTTATCTACATTGCACGCCGCTAAAGGCTTAGAATTTGGCCACGTGTTTTTAATCGGAGTAGAAGAAGGTATTTTGCCGCATCGCGAAAGCATTGATTTAGGCGCAATTGACCCCACGAAAATTGAGGAAGAAAGACGGCTAATGTATGTGGGCATTACTCGCGCACAAAAATCATTAAATATCTCGTGGTGCAAAAAACGTAAACGCGCGGGTGAGGTGCAAATGTGCGAACCGAGCCGTTTTATTGCAGAATTACCAAACGCTGATATTCGACATTTTGGTAACCCATTTAATAAAGACGTTGAAGCCAGCAAAGATTTTGGAAAGTCTAAAATGGCTGGTATTCGTGCCATGTTAAACAAAGAAACACTTTAGAATTTATAATTAGCTAAGTATCAAGAAAGCAAACCACGTATGCCATTTATTACACTAGACAATGCCAGCTTAGCTTTTGGCCACCACGCCCTACTCGATCACGCCGCATTTCAATTAGACGCTGGCGAGCGCGTTGGTTTAATCGGCCGCAATGGCGCAGGAAAATCCAGCTTGCTCAAAGCGATTGCTGGCACGATTAAATTAGACGATGGCACCGTTTGGCGTGCGCCAAATGCGCGCGTGGTTTATGTGCCGCAAGAACCAGAGCTGGATACCACGCATACGATTTTTGAAGCGGTAGCCGAAGGCTTGGGTGATTTGCAGCAAACGATTATTGATTACCATCAAGTGACGCATGATATGGGCATGCCTGATGCTGACATTGATGCGCTGATGGATAAGATGCAAGCTTTGCAGCATGATTTAGATGCGCAAAATGGCTGGGCAGCGCAATCGCGTGTGGAAACGGTGTTAACGCGCCTGAAATTAGATGCTGATGCGCTGGTTTCTACGCTTTCTGGCGGCTGGCGTAAACGTGTTGCGCTTGGCCGCGCATTGGTTGCTGAGCCTGAAGTTTTATTGCTGGACGAACCGACCAACCATCTGGATTTAGAAGCGATTGAGTGGCTGGAAGATTTATTGTTGAGCTTTCAAGGCAGCGTGCTGTTTATTACGCATGACAGACGCTTTTTAGATCGACTAGCCACGCGTATTACTGAGCTGGACCGTGGTAACTTAACCGATTTTTTAGGCAATTTTTCTAATTATCAAGTTAAAAAAGAAGAATTAATCGCAGTAGAAGAAACCCACGCTGCCAAATTCGACAAGTTTTTAGCGCAAGAAGAAGTGTGGATTCGGCAAGGTATTAAAGCGCGCCGCACCCGCAACGAAGGCCGTGTGCGCCGATTAGAAGCCTTACGTTTAGACCGCGCGGCACGCCGCGAACGCCAAGGCAATGTAAAACTGAATTTAGACGCAGGCGAACGCAGCGGTAAGTTGGTTGCTGAGCTGGATAATGTAGTAAAAGCGTATGGCGGCAGAACATTAATTAACGGCTTTAGCACACGCATTTTGCGCGGCGATAAAATCGGTTTATTAGGGCCAAACGGTATCGGAAAAACGACATTATTGAAATTAATTTTAGGCGATATTGAAGCCGATAGTGGCGATATTCAACGCGGAACCAAAATCAATGTCGCGTATTTTGATCAAATGCGTGAACAACTGAATGAAGAAGCGACGCTGGCAGATACGATTAGCCCAGGCTCTGATTTCGTGGAAATCGGTAATGAGCGCAAGCACGTGATTAGTTACTTGGAAGATTTTTTGTTCCCGCCACAACGTTCGCGCTCGCCTGTCAAATCGCTATCTGGTGGTGAACGCAACCGTTTATTATTAGCGCGCTTATTTGCGCGCCCTGCCAATGTGCTAGTGCTGGATGAGCCAACCAATGACTTGGATATTGACACGCTAGAGCTGTTAGAAAGTTTACTGCAAGAGTTTAATGGCACGCTGTTTTTAGTCAGCCACGACCGCGCATTTTTAGAAAATACCGTCACGCAAGTGATTGCATTTGAAGGTAATGGCGTATTAACCGAGTTCGGCGGTGGCTATGATGATTGGCTGCGTTTTACACAACAGCGCCAAAATGAGGCAACACAAACCACTAAAGCGAATGAGAGCAAATCCAAGCAAAATACGTCAAACAACATAGCTGGTGCTGCTAAAAGCACATCAAAATTAAGCTTTAAGGAGCAAAAAGAGTTAGATAGCATTCCGTCTGAAATCGAAAAGTTAGAGTTAGAACAAACAGCGATTAATCAACAACTGGCAAATAGTGAGCTATATAAATCGGAGGCGGCACTGGTAAAATCTTTACAAGCACGGCTAATTGAAATTGAAAATTTATTAGAAAAACTGCTTGCCCGCTGGGAAGAGTTGGATGCAAAGTAATCTGTAACCATCTTTAACAATACCAACTATGCCAAACACGGCGGCGCTGTAAAACGTTAGAATAGGGTTTTGTGTCCTTGTGGTGAAACGGATATCACCGGCCCCTCCTAAGGGTCAGTTTCAGGTTCGAGTCCTGACGGGGACACCATTTTCATAGCGCCCTGATTTGAAGATATAACGCCTAAACTTTTAACGATTTTCGCACTCTTAAAAATTAGAGGGAATAATCATGCTTACAAAAATACTTTTTTACAGCGTTATTTTAGTCGTCGCTTTTTTAGGCTATAGACATTTTAGTGCGTCGCAACCTACGCTTAAAGTTAACGATAAAGCCCCTAACTTTAATTTGCCTAACGCAAATGGCGAGATGATGAGTTTAGATAACTTTAAAGGCAGTTGGCTTGTCTTGTATTTTTATCCTAAAGATGACACGCCCGGTTGCACAAAAGAAGCCTGCGAATTTAGAGATGATTTGCATAAGTTAGAAAATCTAGGCGCGAAAGTGGTTGGTATCAGCGTGGATGATGGTTCTAGCCACGCTGCATTCGCGAAAAAATATAACCTGCCGTTTCCGCTACTTAGTGATAAAGATGGCTTAGTTGCCCAAGAATATAATGCGCTCACTAACTTAGGTCTCATTAAAATCGCCAAAAGGTACACTTTTTTAATCGACCCTAGCAGTACATTGCGCAAAATTTATTTAAGTGTAGATGCATCTAAACACTCTGAAGAAATTATTAATGACTTAGAAAAGCTCATTTAGTGAAACTGAATATTCCTAGATAACGTATAAGTTAAGTGTATCTAATGCAGGATTAATCGCAGAAAGTGATTACCATGAAATGTTTCTTAATGATATTTTTGTTGATGACGTTAACGGCTTGTTTTAAAAATACGCAGTACGCCAAAATCCCCAATGAACAATGGTCAGATGTGAGTTGTAACTGGTTCGAATCGTGGGAGGATTGTAAAAAAGCAGCAAAAAATCTTTGCCCAGATGGCTATTATGCAACCAACCATATGGAAAATTATTACACGCAAACACGTGTAGTCAGTGTTGCTTGTAAAAGCTAAGTTAACGCGATTTATTGCTGGAATTTATTTGGTGCCCGGAGCCGGAATCGAACCGGCACGACCGTAAAGTCGAGAGATTTTAAGTCTCTTGTGTCTACCAATTTCACCACCCGGGCAGGTGATTACTGCTGAATTTGTTGCGGAGCGTATTCTAACATCGTTAGGTTAATTTTGACTAAAATTTGTCAAAAAAATTAAACATTTTAATTTGACAAATTTTAGGATTGAAATGGCGAATAAATTTGATTGAAATAATGGGTTAACTTTAAAGCCAACCCTTAACCTTTAAGGGTTTAACCTTAAAAAGCTAAGCATTAGAATTGAGTCATTATTTGCAGCCAAACCTGATGTTTAGTATCTTCACCCTCTGAGTCGTTGCCGTTGCTATCTAAACCACGATTCCCAGAAATTTGACGTCCGTAGCTTAGTTTCGCATCCAGATATTGATTGGTATAACCCACACCGAAACCCACACTAGCTAGTTGGTAACAATTTTCTAGTTTTGGGTTACCTGCATTGAATCCAGTAAACGTATTTTTTAACTGGCATACACCACCAGCATCGCCCAGTACACTTGCACTCCATTGTGGTGAAAATGCGTATTTGCCCTCTAAGTTAAGCATCCAGCCTTCATCCGCTGCTGCCTCGCCTACCGTAAAACCCGCTAAGCCTGCTGGGCCACCTAAGGAAAATTTCTCATATGCGCCTAAATTTTCATCCGCTATCTGACCAGAAAACAGGGCTTTTGCAGTCAGTTTTTCACCTAAGATTTGTTGGCGACCTAGATAGAAATTGATTTTGTTATAACGTCCATCCGTGCGTCTGGTAATGCTATCAACAGCTAAATCATCACGATTACCTGATAAATCTAAATCGCCTGCTGTTAAGCTTGCGCCACCCCAAAAGGTGCCACCCAAGCCAAAGCTATCACTGTGGTCACCTCTTAGGCCTAATGTAATTGCACGGTAGTCTCTGTCTGCAACTTCTTGGCCTAGTAAATCATCTTTGCTGGTAATCGATTCTGCGTTGGCTTGAAAAGTAAGATTGCTGTAGCGGCTGCGTACAATCGGATGTTTAACACCTAAACGATAGGAATAAGATTCACCCTCTGGATTTAATGCACTTAATCCGCCACCATTAATCTCATAATTAGAAACCGAACCTGCTAAGTTAACGCGCGTGCCCGCATCTCCTACAGGAAATTCATAAGCACCTTGCACGTATTCAACGCCTTTGCTCACTAAGGCATTCACCGTTAATTGATCGCCCCAGCCTGTTAAGTTATTAAAACTGGCTAAACCATTTAGCCTCGCTTTGCCTAATAATTTTGAGCCATAGTTATCAGCCCACACACGGCCATTAAAAATAGGTGTATCTGCTAAATTAACGGTAACGTCTGTTTCACTGGTTTGCGCGCCTTCGGATAGTGTTGCCTGTGCACTAAAACCTGGCGTATCGTTGATTAGCAACATGGCACGCTCTAATGCTTGGCTACTTAATGGTGCGCCTTTTTGTTGCACTTTGCTCACCATATTAGTGGCGAGTTTTGGATTTAATCGCGCGTTTGCGTCGCTATTGGTGCGCACTTCACCTAATTTTGCTTCATTAATTTCAATGGTTACCAGCCCGTTTTGAATATCTTGTGGCGGTAAAAACACTTTAGCTAACCAGCCATTTTTTTGGTACAACTGGCTGATTTTTAGTGTGATTTTATTTAAGCCATCATAATCTAAAGTTTGACCAATATAAGATTGCACCTCTGCTTGCAGTAAAGCATCTGCCAGCAAAGTCGCGCCAACAAACTGAAACGCGGTGACTTTAACTGAAATATTGCTATCAGATTTTGGGATTGTTGGCTCAGCAGGAGCAGGCTGAGGCACAGGTGGAAGATTTGGGGTATTTAAATTTTCAATATCACGCTGTATGCTGCCAGAATCAATGACTGCGGCGGCATACAGATGACTTGAACTTGCGATTGTTAATAGTAAAGTGCTTAGAGTAAGTTTGTTAAGTTTTTTTATAGTTTTCATTGAATATTATAATGTTGAGCATGATACCCCCGCTAATCCGTTGGCTATCACGCCACCCACTTGGGGTTGGCCGATTGATGGCTGATAGTCTACATCATCTGCGCCAAATTCATCAAGCCCGTTTATCATGGCTTGACCATCACTTTGTGAATTACATGTTTGAAATGCTTGCTCTGGCCGTGTTGTTGCATTATTAAAAGTACTGATATTGTTATCAGTTGGTGCAGGGCTGGTGACTTCAAGCATGCCATCAATGAAGCTAATAAAATAATTATCTGCTGTAACGCCTAATGGTGTAACTGTGTAAGTACCGATTGGTGAGGTTGTATCGGCAAGAGTGTTGTAATCTAAGGTACCAGCAAATACCGCACTAGTATCCCCACCCACAAAACCACTAATAGTACTTGTAAATACAGGATTAACGCTACCTTGTGTTTTTGTTGCATTATTGGTGGTTATGCTCAAGTTGGCGGCTGTGATGGTGCCAGCTGCTGTATCAGTCACAACTGTATAATTGTTGCCGCTGTTGCCATCATTCACTGTGTAGCCTGCATCAACATTCAGTGTACTGTTACCAGCTCCTAATACGTTTCTGCTTGCAAAGCTTTGGCTTAATCCTGTTACGGTGTCGCCACCAACCAAGCCGCTTGTTGCAACAGTGGCTAATGAGCTGGTGTTGCCATCATAGACTTTGCTATCAGTCACTGCGTTTAGATTAAGTGTGGCGGCTGTGATGGTGCCAGTGGCTGTGTTTGCATTAACTGTGTAATTGTTGCCACTATTGCCATCGTTAACGGTGTAGCCTGTATCAACATTCAGTGTACTGTTACCAGCTCCTAATACATTTCTGCTTGCAAAGCTTTGGGTTAATCCTGTTACGGTGTCGCCACCAACCAAGCCGCTTGTTGCAACAGTGGCTAATGAGCTGGTGTTGCCATCGTACACTTTGCTATCTGCTACTGCGTTTAGATTAAGTGTGGCGGCAGTGATGGTGCCAGTGGCTGTGTTTGCATTAACTGTGTAATTGTTGCCACTATTGCCATCGTTAACGGTGTAGCCTGTATCAACATTCAGTGTACTGTTACCAGCTCCTAATACATTTCTGCTTGCAAAGCTTTGGGTTAAGCCTGTTACGGTGTCGCCACCAACTAAGCCGCTTGTTGCGATAGTGGCTAATGAGCTAGTGTTGCCATCATAGACTTTGCTATCTGCTACTGCGTTTAGGTTAAGTGTGGCGGCAGTGATGGTGCCAGTATGGGCGCCACCTGTGAGGGTGTAATTGGTTGCTAAACCTGAGCCGTTTGCAAGTGCAAGGCTACCCGTTGTTAATGTTTGCGCAGCACCTGCATTTTTGCTGGCAACAGATCCGCCTGAGCCAATCACATTTAGTGTTTCGCCATTTACACCTGTTGCAAATGTACTAAATGCACCTGCATTAAATACGGTAGTGCCATCGTAAACACGGCTACCCACTATATTAACAACTGCTGCATTTACCGTTAAATTACCTGCATTTGATTTGGTTAAAGCGTAGCCATTTGTTGAAGTAATCGGCGTTACATCAATGGCATAACTTCCCGCATTGGCAGTAGTAGCTGACCCTGTAGAAGTGGCTGAACCTGTTAATGAGTTGGCAATGGTGTCTTGGGTAAATACGCCACCAAATGCCGCAGCATCAACAAAGGTTGTGGCTGTAAAGGCATTGGCAACCGTTGCCGCCGCATCTTGGCCGTAGGTTTTGCTTTGATTGGTTGAAGTGACACTTAAACTAGGGCTATTAGCAAATATATAGCGATTGCCTGTTTCGGGCGTTGCGGTAGGAAAGCTTCTATTATAAATGGCCTGATTACCACTGATTAAACCGCCAAATGTATTGCCTGTATGCGTATTGGCGTAAACCAACCAGCGACCTGATGGTGTGCCTAAAGTGCTACTACCTGGGTTGAGGAAATTAGCTGCAGAAGCGAGTGTAATCGCGTCACCCGTTCCACTTGCAGCAATATTGCCACCTAAAGTTAAGTTACCTGTTAATGTTCTGGCTACAATTGAAGTGACAGTTGATGCATTAACAGTTAATGCATTGCTATCCACCAAACTCACATTTCTGGCACTGGAAACCGCAACAGAGTTAAAGTTATTGGTTGCGGTATTTAAAGTAATGTCACCAGTAGCACCTGCATTAAATGTAGCAGCACCACCCACGATTGCGGCAGCTGTTTGCGTAACATTACCTGCTGTTTGCAGTGAATATGCGCCAGTCACATTAGTGGCACCTAATACAATCGCATTTGCATCTCGTACATTAGCACTGCTTGCGGTAACGGCTAAATTACTAAAATTATTTGCAGCATTTGTGGCCGTTAAAGTACCTGTACCTGCCGCAACCACAACATTATTGCCGTTGGCATTAACGCTGCTGGCAAAGTTAATATTGCTATTGGTTGTGGTAAGTGTTGTGGCCAGACCTAAAGTCACTGCATCGTTGTAGGTTTGCGCACCTGTTGTTCTCACACTGCCGCCATTAATAACAGTAGAACCAGTGGCATTAGTGGTAAGAGTGCTTAATGCACTGGTGTTTCCTATCGCGCCAGCAAAAGTTGTGGTGCCATTGCTGTTAATAGCAAGTGTACGTGCGCCGCCGCTTGAGTTAACAGTACCGTTAAAGTTAATAGCGCCGCCAGCCCCCACGCCAGCACTTCCGCCTGTAGAAGTTAACGTTGAATTAGCAGCAAGTAATGCATTATCTGCAATCGTGATATTGCCACCCATACCAGCTGTGCCAGTGCCTAGGCGGTTTCCGCCTGTTGTATTGATATTTTGAATTAGAATAGTTGAGCCAGTTGCGGCGTTTAACATCACATTACCACCATTACCTCCATTGCCATTTGTTGCAACACCATTGCCGCCTGTGGCAGTAATATTGTTTACATTAACCGTGCTAATTGTGGCGTTAACTGTCACAGATCCTGCGTTACCACCTGCCCGATTTGCGCCAACTCCTGCGGTGGCAACGGTATTAATTGTGTTAGTTGTAACACTACCACCAGTAATTGAAACCGCACCGCCATTTCGGCCAACACGATTGCCTGTTACGGCAGCGCCTGATGTTTGTATCGCATTGGTGACGGTAACTGCTGCATTGCCATTAATCGTTAAATTGCCACCATGCCCATTGGTTTGACCTCTTGTATCAACTGCGTTTACAGTAACTGTGCCAGCGGCTGAAGTATTGCTTACTGTAACAAACCCTTGTGTACTATCGGCACCTGTACCAACGCCTGTACCTGTTCTTGCAGTTAATACTCCAGTACCCACATTACCAACACTGGTTGCAAGCGTAATTGAGCCTGCATTACCCCCTCGCGCATTAGTCGCTACACCGTTACCACCGTTTGCAGTAATCGCTGCAGTCGTTAGTGCGCCTGCACCCGTAATAGAGACCACACCGCCATTGCCACCTGCTTGATCTGTACCTATACCATTACCGCCATTTGCAGTAATCACATCAATCATTCTTGCTGCACCAGCAATGGTTACATTACCAGCATTAAAGCCTGCACGTGTGCCACTGGCAGTGCCAGCAGTGGTAGTTACTGTGCCAAGTGTTACATCACCATTACCTGTTACACTAATATTGCCGCCATTACCATTAACACTACCTGCCGTACTCAATGCGCCTGTGTTAATGGTTCCAGCTGCCGATGTATTATTGACATTGATAAATCCTGCCGTGCTACTTGCGCCTGTACCTGTACCTGCACCTGTCGCGGCAGTGAGTGCACCGCTATTGGTGGTAATATTTCCTGCGCTGGTTGTAATGTTAATTGATCCAGCATTACCACCGCGTGCGTTAGGCCCAGCACCACTATTGCCATTGGCTGATACAGCGCGAATATTGATGTTTCCTGCGGCGGTAATATTAACTGCGGCGCCGTTTCCGCCTGCCTGATCTGTACCGTTTGCGTTAAGGCCGCTAGCCGAAATTATTGCAGCGGCAGCAGTAGTAATTGAGTTGCCAGACAAGGTAATTGCACCTGCATTTTTACCTGCGCCAGCGGAACTGCCGCCGCCACTGTTAACAACTGCGTTTAAGGTAAGCAATCCGCTGGCTGTAGCGCTAATCGTGCCGCCATTGCCATTCGCTTGGCCTGACGTATTAATATCCACTGCAGTGATATCACTGCCTGTCAAGTTAACACTGCCAATTAGCCCACCAGCACCAGTGCCTGTTGCAGCACCTGTTCTAGCATTAATTGCGGCAACATTTAAAGTGCCAGTACCCGTAATTGAAACCGCACCTGCATTACCGCCTGCTTGATTAGTGCCAGCAGCTGCACCGCCATTAGCAGTCACCGCGTCAACTGTACGATTAAGCCCAGAAATGATTACATTACCTGCATTGAGGCCAGCGCGCGTGCCTGTAGTACCACCCGCTGTTGTAGTCACTGTACCAACGGTTACAGCGCCGTTTCCTGTAACGCTCACATTGCCACCAGCGCCATTTGCATTGCCTGATGTATTAAGCGAAGCTGTAGTAATAGTGCCAGTAGCTGATGTGTTGTTGATGTTGATAAAGCCAGCCACACTATTTGCACCTGTGCCTGCTCCTGCGCCAGTTCTGGCGTCAAGACCAAAGCCGTTAGTTGTAATATTGCCTGCGCTGGTTGTAATAGAAATAGACCCAGCATCACCACCTTTAGCGTTAGTAGCTGAAGCGCTGCCGCCTGTTGCAACAATATCGCGGGTAGAAACATTACCTGATGCATTTAACGTAACTGCTGCACCATTGCCGCCAACTTGGTCTGCTCCTGAAGCATTAGTGCCAGTGGCGGTAATTGTTACAGAAGACGCATTAATGGAGTTGCCAGAAAAACTAATAGCGCCAGCATTTGCACCTGCAGCACCTGTATTTGGGGCTCCGCCAGAGCTGCTTACTGCGCCGTTAAGTGCCAGTATGCCGCTGGCAGTTGCAGAAATAGTGCCGCCATTACCATTGGCTTGGCCTGCAGTTGTAATAGCGCCAGCCGTAATATTACTGCCTGTTAAATTAATACCACCGACTAATCCACTTGGCCCTGTACCAGTTGCAGCACCAGTTCTGGTATCGATTGTTGATACATCTAAGCTACCTGTGCCCGTAATTGAGACAATACCGGCATTTCCACCTGTCTGATTAGTACCAACGCCAGCACCACCATTCGCCGTGATTGCACCACTGACAGTACGATTAGCGCCAGTAATTGTTACATTACCCGCATGCTTGCCCGCACCTGCAAAAGCAGCGCCTGCAGTTGTATCAATAGTACTGCTGACCATGACTGCAGCTTCAGAGTTAATCGTCAGATTGCCGCCGTTGCTACCCGTATTACCCGCTAAAGTAATTAGGCTTGTATTAACGCTGCCTGTATTGGCTTGATTACTAATCACAACACTGCCTGCAGCACCGCCTGTGCCTGTGCCAGGTGCGGTGCCTGCGCGCACAACAACATTGCCGCTAATTGAAATATCTCCTGCTGCTTGGCTGGCACTATCATTATTTTGAATCATCAAGCTACCTGCGTTGCCTGCGTTGCCATTGCCAGTCGCATTACTGCCGTTCGCGAATAAAGTTGAGGCGCTAATTCCTGTATTTGCAGTCAGTGATACCGCCCCGCCATGACCACCATTTTGATTGGTACCCAAACCTGCCGTTCCGCTAGCGTTCACTACACTCGCTATAATGGATTTACCTACAGTTAGGCTCACATTACCTGCATTTCTGCCGCTATTACCTGTAGTCGCCGTTCCACCAAGCGCCGTTATGCTACCCGCTAAATTAATTGAATCTGTTGCAACGATATTTACATTTCCGCCATTTGCATTTGATGCACCAGTTGTATTGACACTGCCTGCTGCTGTGCTAGTAACATTTACGCCATATAAGTTTGCACCACCAATATCCGTTGCAATGGCGGCGCCAATCGCTAGATTGCCTGAACCATTATTATCGGCATCGGCTCTTAATGTGAGCGCCCCTGTGCCATCTAAAGTTAATGCCGCGTTGACGTTAATATTGTTATTGGCTTCTAACACTAAGTTATTATTTGCTGACCCTGTCGCCGTTGCCACGTTAAAGGCGCTTGCAATCGTAATATCATTAGTCGCTTGCAGGGTAATTGTGCTACCTGCTGAAACACCTGCAAAGCTGCCTGTGGTTGCTGTCACATCAAACACACTGTTTAGGCCAGCGTCATCTGCAAATGCTTCTGTTAAATCAACATTGGCTGGAGCGGTAAAGCCTAATGTATTTGTATCTAATGTATTAGTAATCGTAATATTGGTTGGGTCCAGCAATAAATTACCCCCTACACCATTCGCTGCACTTAAATCGACATTACCTAAAAAGTTAAGCAAACGTTTGCCCGAAATTTCAACAAAACCGCCATTACCCGAAAATGCACCGCCTTTTGCAGATGTGCTGCCATAGTAGCGCGTAATATCATCTGCCCACACAATCACTTTGCCGCCATCGCCTGAATCAGTTGCATCTGCAATTAATTTGGCATCTTTGCCCACGAATGTTTTTGTCGCATTTTGGATATTGGCATTTTTTCCTTGATAGTCGCCACCCACTAAAATTGTACCGCCACCCGTTTTGCCTGATACGTTTACGCTACCAGAATTAAACATGCCGACATTGTCACCCAGCAAATGGACGGTGCCGCCCTTTTTGCTGGATGAAGTTGCCGAAATTTCGCCACTATTGATGACTGTTTTGGCACCTGTTAAACGAATCACGCCGCCATCGTTCACCATGCTGTTCGCTTCAATTTTGCCAGAGTTATTAATCACAGAAGTGATTAATCCATCCGCCGCTTTGGTGCTCATCAATACTTGGCCACCGCCCACTTTAATAAGATGTTTATTCTCAACTAAAGTATTCACGCTAGCACTATCCACCTGCACATTAATCAAACCATTACCATTAAAATCCAGTGTGACGGCATTACCTGCGGCAAAAGCTACAGTTCCTTGCATAGCAGAAATAAGGCCTTCATTGCGCACTTCTGGCGCCAGCATGGCCACATAACCGCCTTGGCTTGCAGTGATGGTGCCAAGGTTAACAACACTGCCATTGCTGCCAGTAAATTGATATTTTCCACTTAAAAAATCATCATCGGCAATATTCAATGTAGAGGCTAAAAGTCCGCCCACATTCACTTGCGCACCTTTACCAAATAGCACGCCGTTAGGGTTAATTAGCCATACTTGGCCATTGGCGTTGAGCTTACCAAAAATCACACTCGGGTCGCCTGTAATGACACGATTCAGTGAAATTGCATTCGCATTATTCTGGACATAATTAACCTCTGCATTGCTGCCAATATTGTAGCTTTGCCAATTAATAATCGATTTTTGGCTGCCTTGTACAATATTTAATTGATTGCCGTTTTGCGTAATCGCCGATTGCCCAGAAACCACCTGTCCGCCTGTGGGTAGCGCATTGGCTGCAGGCTCTGCCCAAGCATAAGACTGATTGAGTAAACCAAGTAATGGCAACAACACAACGGCCGCTGATTTGCTATGTGATTTAGCAATTTCAGACACAACTTGCCATACTTGAGTTGATTTATTAAACACTAAACGGTAACAATGATTCATGGGTAAATTCCAGTTAAAACAACTTTAAATTAATTAAAACGCACAGGTTATACGTAAACAACCTGTCACATTAATGTCATCTTTGCAAATAATGTGCCATTAATGATTTTGGGCAACAAAAAAAGCACACCACCAATTTTGGCAATGTGCTTTTTCGGGTTTTTAGCTAAAAATTAGGATACAACTTTACTTTTTAACAAGTTCTTTAACTATTTGATATTGGCTACCTTGTTTTTCAAACTGTAACTCTTTATTCACTTTGTCTGCATAGCCCTTGGTAGCAATGCGCTTAGCATCACACACTTGGCAACCCGCATCATTATTTGCTTTTTGTAGCTTATAAGTGGTCACAGAATAGTCCTGATCAAAAGTGGCAACTGCTTTATCGCCATCACAACTCACTTGTATATTGCTGACATCCAGATTAATTTTGCCAGAAATAGATAATCTATCTTTGCGTTGCTTAGCCCAATCTTCGCGACTTAACCCTAATTCAGGCTCGAATTTATCCGCATAAAATTTGCTGTAACTATCATAATCTTTTTGACGCCACGATTTTGCCCAATCATTGACACGCCCTGTAATCAACTCCGTGCTACAGCTTAATGCTGGTTTAATAACAGGCCTAATCACTGGCAAACTAACCGTACTTAATGGCTTAGCATCTGCCAATAAGGCCGCTTTATCAACTGTAACCTGCGCAGGTGCAATCACCTCGCAAATATTGGCCGCATCCATATAAGTTTCGCGCGTTACTTCTGGCAAGCCTTGGCGGGTTGAACCGATTTTATTCAGCAACTCACCTTGGCTTGCATAAAGCCTTGCATAAGCGGTTTGCACATCGTAATCGGTATTGGTGTAACTGCGTCGTGCCTGAAAATATTCATTTTCTGTATCTAATAAATCAAGCAAGGTACGCTGACCAATATCAAATTGCTTGCGATACGCTTCGCGCGCATTTTCAATCGATTTTTGATGCAAATCGCGATAGGTTAATTGCTCTTTTAATTGATTAATATCGTTATAGGCGATTGTGACTAACTGGCGCGTATCCACACAAGCCTTGTCACGGAAATCATTCGCGGTATTCAGCTTTTCGACTACTTGGCTGACCGATGCTTTATCTGAAAAACCATTAAACAGATTAAAATTCATGGTTAATTCCAGCACATCTGCCGCATTAGTACTATTGCGGCCATCTGAACTGGTACCTAAATTTTTGCGTGCTTGCAAATCGAAGCGTGGCAAATAACGTGCTTCTCTCGTTTTCACCTCATCTTTGGTCGCTTGAATATCTTCAATAGTGGATAACAAATTAGCATTTTGCAAATAAGCCAAGCGTAATGCATCTGTTACCGTTGGCTGCGCGCCTGATTTATAAAAATCGGGTTGCTCAAGTGTGGCTGGCGGCAATTCACCCAATAAACGCTGCACGCGCGCTGTCACATCATGTAAATTCGTCATTTCTGTCAATAAATTGGCTTCTGCCAACGCCAAACGCCCTGTGGCTTGCTCTAAATCAACACGGCGCGCAACACCTGCATCTACACGCTCTTTAATTCTGTCATACAGTTGTTTATGCGTCACATAATTGGTTTTAGCGTAATCCGATAATTGGCGAAAACGTAGCATATCGATGTAACCACGCAAAAATTCCAGCGTTGTTTCTTGCATGGTTGCTTGCAATTCGTAATAGCGTACACGTTTGGCATGGCCCAAACGGCTCACTTCATTGGGTGTAGCAAAGCCATCAAAAATCATTTGGCGTAACACTAACTCATTGTTAAATCGTGGGATTTCAGTGCCGCTGCTGCTACGGACAGTGTTAATTTCTTCTTGCTTGCGGTAAGTCGATTGAATATCGAGCTTAGGTAAAAAACCACCTTTGACTACATCTTGCTCGTAGCCAGCACCAAGGTACGCGTGATACCGAGACTGTACCTCGGGGTTAGATGAAATGGTTTTTTCCACCAATTGCTTTAAGGTGACTAAGGGCTCAGCATTGGCCACAGAAGCCATTAACAGAGCACTAACTGGCACTACTGTTAACAAATTAATGAGAATAACAATATTTTTTGCTACCCTTGTTTTGCGTATATTTGAATATGTTGTCATATTCAAAACGTTAAAGATATTCAAGATATTCAAGCCCTTATACCAATTTGTTATTATTTTACATATAAAATTGTCATTAAGTTATAAAATAGTATCAGAAATGTAATATTGTCACTACATTTCGTCACAATTTGTTGCACTTATAAATATTATATGCAAAAAAAGGGCCAAATCTTTCGATATGGCCCTTTTAAGCTTTAAATTAACAGTTTTTTACAATTGATGCTGTAATTTAGTCTGTAATCAATTTTTGATTGGCAATCAAGTTTTGAATAATTGCTTGATCATCCGCAAAAGATTGTACTAAATCTACATTTGTTAAGGTAATTCTCTGCACATCTTTTGTTGGGCTATAGCCAGTTGAATATTCGCCATTTGTACTGATGTGCACAATTGTGTCGGCTCCTAATCTTTCAAAATGTAAGTAGCTAGCTAAGTTGCCACCGCCAGAAAGTTGATTTTCACCCGTTAAAATATCACGTAAATCTAGTGCATCTCCACCTGCGCCAAATGCCGCAGCAGAAAAATCGGTGATAGTGTCAAGTGAAGGATTACCTTTACTTCCGCGATCTGCCAGCTCCCATTTGAAAATATCTGAGCCTGTGCCACCTGTTAGAATATCCGTACCAGTGCCGCCGGTAATAATATCTGCGCCAATACCGCCGTTAATCGTATCATTGCCAGCACCGCCGAAAATTACATCTACGCCATCGCCACCCTGTAAATTATCATTTCCTGCTTCGCCGTATAGATAATCATTGCCAGTGCCTCCAACAATTGTGTCGTCGCCATCACCACCGTATAACTGGTCATTATCAGCACCACCATCAATGGTGTCGTTACCTGCACCGCCACGAATAATGTCATTACCCGCTAGGCCGTTTAACGTATCGTTACCAGCTAAACCACTAATTAAATCGTTGCTTGCAGATCCGTTAATTGTTTCAGCACCCGCTGTACCTGCATATTCATTGGTGACTACATGCAAGGTTAAATTGGCGGTTGAGCTATCAGGATTAACGGCATCTTTATCAGTAATCGTGTATTGAATTACTTCATCAGGCGCTGTTACCGTAGCAACCGTTATTCTATTAAAAGTAATACTTTGCACCGTAATACTGCCAATTGCTGGAGTAGCATTTGCACTATTTGGCTGAATTAAAATTTCGCCAATATTACTGAACCCGCGTGGAACAACGATGCCTGCTTCTGTTGTGCTGGCAAACTGACCTAATAAATTACCTGCAATATCATAAATTGAATACTGCACTGCTGCCAAAATACCACCATTAGGGCCTAAATCACTTTGGCCAGCATTTAAGTTAATAATGACATCTTGCACACCAAACGCATAGGTCGCCGCATTAAATCTAATCGAAAGATTTTCTAGGTTATCGACCCTGGCATTAGAAGAACCACCAGTAATACCTGCACCATTAGCTGAGTAGGTCACAGTAGTATCAGGTGCATTATTCAAGTTAGCAGTTCGACTATAGGCTGATAACGTCAACCCGCCTGTTGTAACATTCCCCGCACTGGTTAAGTTAACTGTTTGCTGCGCAGCTTCTGGCAAATCCCCAGTCTGTGCGGCAGGCGGTGTATACCTGTAATAACCGTCACGATGAAAAATCAGCACATTAGCAGGCTCTGTAGTACTGGTCCATGTGAGTTCACCGCTGGCATTAATAGTAAAATTACCACCATTCGCGTTACCTGAGCTTGCTACAGTTAGGTTATATGTTGTACCTCTAAATACAATAGAAGTTACATCTGCATCATTAATTGCATTATCCTCGCCAGCTACGCCAGCTCTAAAGCCGCTTACTTGCGCGCCTCCGCCATCGGTACCTACTGCGTTAACCACATTACCTTCAAAGAACTTAGTGGCAGCAGTATTGGTGCTGGGTAGATACGTATCATAATCATCAACTGCTTGTGGTTTTCCATCTACAAAACGGATAGTGTTGACCGCAGTGGCCGTATCTCCATCACCATCAATGACACCAAACGCAATGTTAATTTCATCGCCTTCAGCAGCGCTACCTTGTGGGAAATAGGTGTAATCGCCCGTTGCAAAGTCAAATACCAATGACCCTCTTGTAAAACCTTGCGCAGAACTTAAATTAATCAGACTGCCTGAAACTGTAGGCCCTGCAATTGCATTGTTATTGTTGGTAATTTGTCCGCCAGAAGCAGGATTGTAAGTAAAGCGCACTATCGTATCTGGGTCATTACCTGCATCAGCGCTATCAAGCAACAAATCGATATATTGTACATAGCCACCGTCTGCACCAAACCGAACTGATGAACCAGCACCGCCTGCAACGTTGCCGCCAAATGCTGTTGGCACAGTAGATGTTAGTACGCGAGATAAAGCATTAATATCGGTCACAATTAAGGCTGAGTCTCTACCATTATTCACAGCACCCGCTTCAACATCACTGCGGTCACCGTCTACATTATGGATGCCGTCCAATGGCGCATTATTCACAATCGAGCTGCCAACTGTCACACCATAAGATTGAATATTATTGGCATTAACATAGTTAGTAAATGTTACTGGGTAACCTGCACTAGTGGTATTTGCTGGGTCATTAATACCTGCTGGAGTGCCTGAAACAGAGACGCTTGGGAAACCATCGGTAATAAAATAACTAATCCGTTCAACACCATCATTAGGGTTCGCGATTGTTCCAAATAAATCTTGAATCAAATTCAAACCTGCCTGGTAATTCGTAGAACCGCCTGGCGCAGCAAGTGCATCAATCGCAGCCAATGCAGAACTTAATGTGGTGTAAGAAACACCATCAGATTGCGCATTAGTTGAGAATATACCCAGCTTGACACTGACATTAGAGGCTTCTGCAAAATAGCGGGTGACTAAATCACGCATCGCTGCTAAAGCTAAAACATTTAAAGAATTAATTGTCGCATTGCCATTCGCATCTACACTACGCTGGTCAGCGCCATTTGCTGATAACGTTGTACTGCCTGAAACATCCAGCATTAACACCAACTCATAACTAGGCAAAGGTGCGGCAGCCACTTCTGTTATGCTGTTTTCTGCAATTGGTGCATCATCTACAATATTAACCGTCAGTGTTGCATTATCTACTTCACCAGAAACACTATTGGTTAGCTGATAATTTAGGGTAATAGTATCGTTCGTGCCTTGTGTTGTTCTGCCTGTTAAGTTAACCACATAATCGCCTGCAACAAAGGCGCCAACCGTTTGTGTGTAAATCTGCACTGTTCCGCCAGTAGCAATATCGATAGTGATAATGCCGCCAACTGGGTTAACACCATTCACACTTACAATATTGGTAAAGCTACTCACACCCGTATCATTTGCCAGAATGTTACCTGTGGCAGTTTCAATTGGTTGCGCTTCTAAAGTTCCTGCGTTTTGTGCGCCGTTAGGATTAATCCCTGCTTCAAACACAGTAGCAGTGTCATTAAACGCTGTAGTTGTCGTATCGTAATTCAGCGTTAATGTTGCATTAGAAGTGTCTCCGTCACTATCGCTTAAGGTGTAAGTAAACACATCTGACACAGCTGATGGCTCTGGAATAATCGTAATGCCATCTAATCTAAAATGACTAGCAGCTGCTGTTGATCTCAAGACAACATAGTTAAATGCCGTGCCTGATGAAATAGTAATATTAGTCTGTCCACTTGCAACACCGGCGGTTGTTCCACTAGATATATATACTCCTGTTGAGCTATATAAATCCCACGTAGCAGTCTCTCCTGTAAGCAAGTTGCTCACTGCGATGCTTGTTGACCTAGAGGCAACACCTAAATTGATTACCAGTTGCTCACCATTTTCAATCCGATTCGTGTTACTTGTACCTGCAACTTGCTCTACACCCACGCCATCATCGGTCTCACCAGCATTTTCTTGGAATCTGGCTATTCCAGCAGATGTGGCATTCAAATTGGCTAAATTCAATCCACTATTAATATTACCAGCTGTGTTATACGGCTCTAGAGTGTCGAAACCAAATAGGCCAATACCAACACTAGTAAAGCTTGCAGTTCCTGTTGGGTTAGTCACTACTCTAGGCGTAACTCCCGCCGTGTAGGTATAACTTCCATCATCCAAATCAATGGCCAACGTACCATTGTTGGTGACGATAGTTCGTACATTAGTTGTGGTATTTAAGTTATTTGAAACTAAAGTGCCTGTAGTTAACACAACATTGGTTAAATTATGTGGGCTATCTACATTCAATGTATCTGCTGAAATACCACCAGCCCCTGTAATTACATTGCCAGTAACGCTACTACCTACCCCTACGCTATCTACATCGTTAATTGCAGTCGGTACCGTATCAGTTAGCGTAATATTAACAGTTGTCCAAGCAGCAGAATTTAAGCTGCCATCGTTTGGTCTGTATACAAAACTATCAACATCAGGGCCGTCAGTATCGACTGTTGCATGATTACGTGCAGGCGCAGTATAGGTAAAGGTGCCGTTTGCATTCATCACAACTGTACCGCCCAAAGCAGTCGTCACGGTATTGCTGCCATTAGCAGTTTGCGTACCAACACCCGCGTTATTCGTTGCAAATATTCCAACAGTTAATGGGTTATTTTCAACATCTGTGTCGTTTGTTAATACACTTGCAAGTAAAGAAGTTGAACCCTCAACTACAGTGTAGTTATCAGTGTTGCCAACTGGGGCATCATTAACTGGAGTGATGCTAAGCGTAAGCGTTGAGGTGTCTGTTCCGCCTGCGCCATCGCTGACGGTGTAGGTGATGACTGGAATAGCACCATTATAATTAAGCGCAGGCGCAAAACTGTAACTGCCGTTAGCGTTAATCGTAATTGTGCCTACTCCTGATATTAAGTAGCCTGTACCAATCGTAAATGGTCCAGCTTGACCAGCAACCGTGAATGCGGTGATGGTGAGTGGGTTACCGTCTACATCCGTCGCATTATTCAGTAAATCGCCCGCTGCACCATCTGCAACCGTTAATGTAACGTCCTCTGTCACAGTATTGGTTTCGTTGCCGTCTACTGGGGCGTCGTTCACGGGGGTAATACTTAAAGTCAGTGTTGAAGTATCCGTTAATATGCCGTCTGACACGGTGTAAGTAATAACTGGAATAGCACCATTATAATTAAGCGCAGGCGCAAAACTGTAGCTACCGTTAGCGTTAATAGTAATCGTACCTACTCCAGCTATTAAGTATCCTGTGCCAACAGTAAATGGGCCAGCTTGACCAGCAACTGTGAATGCGGTGATGGTGAGTGGGTTACCGTCTACATCCGTCGCATTATTCAGTAAATCGCCCGCGGCACCGTCTGCAACCGTCAATGTAACGTCCTCTGTCACCGTATTGGTTTCGTTGCCGTCTACTGGGGCGTCGTTCACGGGGGTAACAGTAACTGTTACATTCGCCGTCTCAGTCGCTCCACCACTGGCTACTGTGTAGGTAAATGCAGGGGCAGTACCATTAAAGTTGGCAGCTGGTGTAAAAGTAAGAATATTGCCTGCAGCTAAAGTAACACTACCGTTAGTCACAGCAACTGCTGCACCACCAGCCGTAATTGCCGTGCCATTAATTTGAGTAATCTGTGGCGCACCACCCTCAAATGTATCTAATGTGGCTCCATTAGTGCCAGCAACTGGGTTAAAGCTAATCGCTGTATCTTCATTTGTGGTCAGCGTATCATTGCTAATATCAACAACAGCAGTCACTGTGATATTAATCATATCAGTGTCTGTCGCCGCACCATCATTAGTAGCAACAGTGATAGTCGCTGCACCGTGATAGTCAGCGTTGCTGGCATAACTAGCGCCATTTAAAGCTGCGTTAATTTGGGCAGCAGTGCCACTAATAGTGACCGTACCTGTACCATTGTTACTGATCGTTACTCCACCACCAGTAATAGCACTAAACGTACCGTTTGTAACCGTTACTGTAGTTGTAAGCGATACACCTGCACCGTCCACATCGCTGACAGTAATGGCATTACCATTCCCTGTCGAAAAAGTACGTGGAGTATCTTCAGGCGTACTTTGAGCACCTGGAACACTATTAACGGGCGCATCATTCACGGGGGTAATACTTAAAGTTAGTGTTGAAGTATCCGTTAACGTGCCGTCTGACACCGTGTAAGTAATAACTGGAATAGCGCCATTATAGTTAAGCGCAGGCGCAAAACTATAGCTACCGTTAGCGTTAATCGTAATCGTACCTACTCCAGCTATTAAGTATCCTGTGCCAACAGTAAATGGGCCAGCTTGACCAGCAACTGTGAATGCGGTGATGGTGAGTGGGTTACCGTCTACATCCGTCGCATTATTCAGTAAAT
>JAKFVD010000027.1 GCA_021732365.1 Methylotenera sp.
TACGCCATCAGGCTGAAAAGCAAGTATATAAGCCAGAGTTGCAATTAGTAACATACCAAGAGACTCCATTAAATAGCGGGGGGCAGTACCGATAAATGATTGGTCACCCAAAGCACGTCGCATTGGAAAATCAGAATCACGATAAATTTGACAATATACTGCCTGACTACCATCTATTAGCACATCACGAATACCAGATAAGCCTTCTTGTAGCGATTTGTGCACGTTAGCACCCTCTCTCGCTATACACTCCCCACTTAAAATAAGACGCTTACGGCTAAATTTGATAATCGTTATGTAGAGCAACCCGAACCCGCCAAATGCAACAAATGCGATTAAGGGGTTCACATAAATAATCGCAACTAATATCGCGCTTAGCATAAAGAAAGAACTGATAATGGTTAAAATTGGAATCAGTGTGCCGAAAATCACGGTATTTGCTTTGGCAGTGATGCCAGTAATCACTTCGCTGCTGTTACGCGATGCATGAATTGCGTATGGCTGATAAAGTGTGCGGCGATAGATATCAAGACTGATATCAGAACCTGTTCCGAAAGATAAGCGCATGGTTGCCCAAATCAATAAAATCCGCATGCAGCCAGCGATTAATACGGCTATACAGAAAACGATTGTCAGTGGTAACAACAATTGATCGGGTGAAGTCAGATTTAAGAACTGAATCACGGGTTGCGCCAGCGCATGCTCAAAAACTTTTTGTGGTGCTGTTAGCACGCCTAAAAAAGGTAGGATGGCGCCTATACTAAACACCTCAGTAAACGAGGCAACAATCATCATCACCAGCAATATGGCAAATTGTCTACGGCGTTTTAAAGCTATATGTAGCCAAAGTCTGCTGATGAGGTTAAAGAGTGAGTTTTTAGATTGCATTAAAAATATTCATTCATAAAGTTAGATTGATTGAAATATACGCACAGGCCGCGCCTGCTAAGCCGTTCGCCCATACACATCATCAAAGCGAATAATGTCATCCTCACCCACGTAGTCGCCGCACTGCACTTCAATAATGGCGAGCGGCTCGCTACCTTTGTTTTCTAGGCGATGACGATGCGTTTTTGAAATGTAAGTCGATTGATTTTCGTTGAGCGTAAATTCAATTTCATTGTTTGTAATGGTGGCTATACCAGAAACCACTACCCAATGTTCCGCACGATGCTTATGCATTTGCATGGATAGCTTTGCACCCGGATTCACCACGATACGTTTGATTTTAAAATTAGTACTTTCTTCCAGCACAGTATAGCTGCCCCAAGGGCGATAGACCGTTTGGTGAATTTCGGTCAGAGTTGGGTTATGTATCTTAACTTGCGCAACTAAGGTTTTAATATCTTCACTACGGTTTTTATCGCAAATTAAAGTCGCATCCGCCGTTTGAATCACCACCACATTATCTAAGCCTAAAGTGGCCAGCAAGCCTGTTTCTGTCCACAGCAAACTGTTGCTGGTGTCATGCGATAACACTTGACCATGCGTCACATTATTTTGCGCATCTTTTTCATGGCGTTGGTAAATAGAATCCCAACTGCCTAAATCGCTCCAGGCCATATCTACTGGCACTACTGCTACTTTTTCTGCTAGTTCGGCTAGGCCGTAATCCATTGAAATATTATCAAAGCTAGCATACGTTTCAGCAAAATTCGCCTCATTTATAGCGTTAACTTGTTGCGCCATTTCTGGCTGGTATTGTTGTAGCATGGCTATAAATGCACTTGCTTTAAACACAAACATGCCGCTATTCCATAAGTAGCCATCTGCCACAAACTGTTTGGCTTTTTCAACATTTGGTTTTTCTACAAATTGGTCTACGCTATGTAAAGCTAAATTAGCGTTGTACAGCAATTTCTGACCCGGTTTAATGTAGCCATAACCCGTTGCAGGCTCGTGCGGTTGAATACCGAGCAACACCAAATAATCATCATTTGCGGCTAATTCAGCAGTTTGCCACGCTTGTAAAAATGCTTCTGTTTTATCAATAGCATGATCAGATGCAAAAACGCCAATCACAGCATTAGGATCTTGCTGATTAATTTGACTTACCGCCCAAGCGATTGCTGGCAAAGTATTTCTTGCGCAAGGTTCAGCCAGAACGTTATTCACTGATTCTGGCGCCACTTCTGCCAATTGGCCTTTCACTTCAAACTTATGATCTTCATGCGTTACAGTAAACAAATTAGCTGCAGCTACATGCGCCAACAAACGCTGCGTGGTTTGTTGCAACAAGGTTAATTCACCATTAAGTGCTAATAATTGCTTAGGGCGTAAAGTGCGCGATAGCGGCCACAGGCGAGTACCAGAGCCACCACACAGAATAATCGCATATCGGTTAAATTGCGCGCTCATGTTTGGTTAATCTCCATCTGATGGGATTTGACACTATGCGCTTGGTTGGCGTCTTTACGTAGTTCTTCAATCTCTGCTTGTAAATTTGCATATTCTTGTAGCTTAACTTTTAAAAAACGCGTTGTGACAACCGATTTTTCTTCTATGCCTTTTGGCGTTAATAAATACATATAAGCAAGCTTATTTTGACTATTGCGAAAATTTGTGGCTTTTAATAAACCCACTTCAATCAAGGCTTTTAAGCAAAAATTAACACGGCCCAAGCTAATTTCCAATTCACGCGCCAAATCGCGCTGGCTAATGTGTGGATTAGCTTCTAATAGTTTTAAAATTTTATAGCGGTATTCGTCTGTTAACACGACATTCAGCTAACCGTTCATGAGTTGAACGCTAGTGTAGCAATGTTTAATCCAGTATTGCAAGTAAAACTTTTGATTATGTATTTAAGTATTTGATTAATATTAATTAACTAAAATTTTAAATCAATAAATACCTGTAAACTTTTTAATATCACGTTGTTGCCGCTTAGTTGGCCGCCCCGCGCCTCTTTCTCTAATGCCATGGTCTGACTCACGCGTTATTTTTGCGTTTTCACGCTTGGTTTTGCTTTGCTCGGTTTCGGCATACAACAAAGCAGCCTCTGGCGCGCCGCGACGAGTATTGGATAAGCCCGTCACTTCAACTTCGATTTCAAAGTCTTTACTGCGTATGCTAATCAGCATCCCCATCTTAATTTCTTTGGCTGTTTTAGCGCGGTCACCATCCACGCGTACCTTGCCGCTATCTACAGCATCGGCTGCAAGACTGCGCGTCTTATAAAAGCGAGCCGCCCATAGCCATTTATCTAAACGGCATTTGCTGTCTTCTTTTTCAAGAGATTCTTTCAATGATGCGTACTTAATTGATTAAATTAAGCTGTTTTTGTTGTTGATAAGGCTGATTGCTCTCTAACGTTTTGCGGTAATTTGCTAGCACGTTTTGCACATGCCCCATTACCGTGTTAGGCGAATAAATACCCGCTACATCTTGCTGCCCTGCCGCCACACCTGTTAGATATTCAATGCCTTCCAGCACATGGTCAATGGTAATAATATGAAAATCACCCTGCTCTACTGCTTTAATCACTGCAATATCCAGCAACAAATGACGCTGATTACGTTTAGGAATAATCACTCCCTGTTTACCGTTAAGTCCTAACGCTTGGCATACTCTAAAATAACCTTCAATTTTTTCGTTAACACCGCCAATCGGCATGACTTCGCCAAATTGATTAAGCGCACCAGTGACCGCAATACCTTGGCTAATTGGCAAGCCAGCCAACGCAGAAAGCAGCGCGAATAGCTCCGCGCAAGAAGCAGAATCACCTTCTACGCCGTTATATTCCTGCTCAAATACCAATGACGCATTAAGGCTTAGCGGCGCCAAATGGCTAAAGCTGGCGCTTAACCAATTTTGCAGAATAAATATACCTTTGTCGTGATTCGGCCCGCTCATATTCACTTCGCGGTCAATGTTAATCAAACCTTTGCCGCCTGGGTAGCAGCGCGCGGTAATGCGAATCGGCGAACCAAAACTGGCATCGCCAAGTTCAATATGCGTTAACCCATTCACCTGCCCAACTACTTCGCCATGTACTTGAATCAATAGTTCATTATCAATAATCGAATCACGAATTTGCGATTCAAAATACTGATTGCGCGTTGATTTAGCTTGTATCGCAGCCTGAACGTGCTCAGCGGCAACCAAAACGGCACCATCAGAAAACGCAGCGCTTTCTAAAATCAAACGCTCTAAAAACGCAAAATTGGTACTGATGCGGGTTTGGTCTTCTTCTAAGCGCTGCAAAGCGCCAATTAATGCAGCAACTGCGCCTTTGGTAAAATGTGCTGTCTGGTGCTGCGCACATTTTTGTGCCACAAAACCTGCAATGGCCGCATAGTTTTCAGACGTGGCCGAAATGCGCTCGGCAAACTCTACTTTTATAGGGAAATAATTAAAAAAATCGGGCTGCTCATCCAAACAATCGTAAAAATCTTCGCGCGTTGCAATCAGTACCAGCTTCACTTTAAGTGGCAGTAATGTATTGTTGGCCACATAACCACTGCTTTGCGCATTGCTTCCAGCGTCTTCAATTTGCAAACTGCCGTTACGCAAAAACCGATGCAATTTTTCTATCATCTGCGTGCCGTTTTGCTCATCATTGAGCAAATCGCGCAAATGCAATAACAGCATTCCGCCATCCGCTTTGTGCAAATTACCCGCACGTAAACGGGTGAAATCAGGTGAAATCGCGCTATCTGATGCGCTTTCTACTGCGCCAAACAAGGATTGCAGGCTAGGATCATTATCAACAATAATCGGCTGGCTTAACTGCTGGTCAAATGTGGCGCGATTATCTACCAGCACATTCACTCTAAAACGCGCAAAAAAAGCCTCATTAATCAAACCCTCTAAAGCGTTATCTGATTCGCCGATGCTTGAAGGCTGCCAAGCTTTTAGATAGGCAATCACTTCATGTTTAAGCAATTTAAAATAGTTACTTAATTGTGATTCACAGGCGGCAAAACTTTGATTTAAAACGGCAAGCGTTTTATCCAGCCATTCTTCAGCCAGCGTGAGCATATTTTGTGGATTATCTGTTGTCACAAAATTAGGCATTTCCACCATCAGCGCGCGTGCAAAACCATCCATCTCAGTGCGCAGTTTGGCTGCAAAGGAAACTGGTAGCTTAATTAAAGTAGGCTGATTAGGCTGCTCAAAATGGTACAGCGCGACCAAATCTGACAATTGAGTAGTTATTTGCGCTTGAGTATTTTGCTTTGATGCCTCATGCATCGCGCTACGCATTAAAGATGTGCGGCCACTGCCTTGCGCGCCTAACACCAATAGATTAAAGCCAGATTGCTGCATTTTCAGGCCAAACAAAGCGGATTTTTTTGCCTCGCTTTGCGCTACCCAGCCATGAATATTAGGTTGGTAGCCAGCGTTATTTTCCAGCAAGTCTGCTGTACTGTTAAACGTAAAATTGTTTAACGAAATGGTGGCGTTTAAATCGACTGGCTTTAATTTTTGCATGGTTAATTTGTGTTGTGTTTACTTTTAAATAACTATTATGTTGAAAGCGACGCTTGAATAAGGTGTTCTACTTTTGCCATTGTTTAAGTGCTATATCATCGCTTAGTTTTGCATCTACCCAACGTTCACCTTGCGCTGTGGCTTCTTTTTTCCAAAATGGTGCCTGTGTTTTTAAAAAATCCATGATAAATTCGCAGGCTTTAAAAGCCTCACCACGATGTGCACTAACCACAGCAACCAATACGATTTGGTCCAAAGGTTCCAATGTACCCACGCGATGAATAATCAGGCTATCCAGAATATCCCAGCGCGATTTTGCCTCTGCCTCTATGGCTTGCAACGCGCTTTCCGTCATACCTGGGTAATGCTCTAAAGTCAGCGTGTTAATTGAATCGCCATCGTTAATGTCGCGTACTTGCCCAATAAAACTCACCAGCGCGCCAATGCTTGGACTTGCTAACCTGAGCTTATTCAGTTGTGCGCCCGCGTCAAAATCTTCAACTTGTACAGAGACTGTCATCTAAATGATCAAACTCAATTAGCCGCCAGTAACAGGCGGGAAAAACGCTACTTCATCATTGGCTTGAATGGTGGCTAAATCATCTACCAAAGTATGGTTAATCGCAGCGCGAACCACCTGTTTACCGTCAAACAGATTAGCCCATACTTCACCGCGTAATGACAGCCAATTTTTAAGCGCAGTAATGGTTAAAATCTCAGCTGGCAAATCGATTTCTTCAGTCGAATAATTAACTGCTTCTTTGATTCTTGCGAAATATAATACTTTTATTTTCATATAGTTAATTCAATACCGTCAATTGTCTTCTTAATCTTTTTTATCATCCAAAACATCCTCAATTGTATCCAGCAAATCGAGCGGCTGATTAGTTAACTCAACCCGCTCAATCTGTTTAAAACGATTGGTGATTTTTTGGCTACTAATATGTACTTCTTGCGCGTTATCGTGTGCTTGTCGAATGTTGTCCGCCAGCTTTTTCATACGCACATCAAAGCGCTCAAAATCTTTACTCAGCTTGCCCAGCTCATCTTTAATAATATGCACCTGTTTGCGCATTTCTACATCTTTTAATACGGCACGCGCGGTATTCAGCACCGCCATCAGCGTAGTCGGTGAAACCAGCCAAACACGTTTAATCATGGCGTAGTTGATGATTTCTGGATGGTAGGCATGAATCTCAGCAAACACCGCTTCGGCGGGAATAAACATTACCGCGCCGTCGCTAGTCACGTTAGGAATGATGTATTTGCTGGCAATATCATCTACGTGCTTTTTCAAATCCACTTTAAATTGCTTTTCTGCCGCATTTTGTGCCGCTTCTGGCAGGCTGCTATCAAACATTTTGTGGTAATTTTCTAGCGGGAACTTGCTATCCACCGCCACTGTACCTGTCGGCGCTGGCAAAAACAAAGCACAGTCTACCCGTGTGCCATTTGCAAAGCTATGCTGCATACTAAAACTGCTGGCTGGCAACACATTGCGCACCAAGCCTTCTAATTGCACCTCACCATAGGCGCCGCGGCTACGCTTATCGCCTAGTAACTCTTGCAGACTCACCATATTCACGGTCAAACCATCGATTTTCTTTTGCGCTTCGTCAATGGTAGCCAAGCGTTCCATTACGCTGATAAAGGTTTCATTGGTCTTTTTAAAGCCCTCATCTAAGCGCTCAGACACTTTGCCGCCGATTTGCTCTAAACGGCTATCGACTATTTTGCCTAAGCTTTCAATGCTTTGGGTGAGCGTTGTAGTGGCTTTAAGCATGGTATTGTTAATGAGTGTTTGCTGCTCTCTGCCCTGCTCGCTTAAGGTTTTATGCAAGGTTTCTAATACCGTTTCGCGCGTTTGCGCCAAGCTGCTATTTTGTGCCAGCTGCAATGTTTGCATGGCATCGCGCGTGGCTTGTAATTCTAATGAAACAGAAGATTTTAAGCGTTCGCCACTATCTTGAGAGGCAGCATTCAAGCGGTCTGCCAGCTTATTTAAGCCGTCATTTAAATCCAACAACATTGCACGATGCTTATCTTCTAACTGGTTCAATAAAGCGCTACTATTGCTATTGGAAAACTCGCGCCATGCCAGCCACGCCAGCAAAATAACCGTTAAAACTAAAAGTAAGACTATAATTTCGTTCATGGCTTGTATTATAAATCAGTCATTACAAACCCGTGCGACTTTCACCTTTATAAATAAAATCATATGATTAAACTCAAACTGTTTTTGGGCCAATGGCTTGCTAACTTAACGCGTAAGCTTAAGAATAATTTCTATATCTACTTAGCCACTCTTTTCACGCTGCTTGTGCTGCTAGATGCGGGCCTGTTTCATGTGGGCGAGAATATGCGCGATAAAGCGTTTGATTTTATGGTGAAAAATCGTGTATTCAAGCCTTCTGCAGATAAAGACATTGTGATTGTGGATATTAACGAGGCAAGCTTGGCTGCATTTGCCAAAGAATATGGTCGCTGGCCTTGGCCGCGCCAAGTATTGGGTGAGTTTGTTGAAAACATTCAAGCGCAAAGCCCCAAAGCCATTGTGTTTGATATTGTATTTAGCGATGCCGATATTTATAACGCCGATTCTGACGCCTATTTTAATGACGTGATTGCGGCATCTGACAATACGTTTTTCCCTATTTTGCGTTTAGATGCCAGCCAAGATGAGTTGAGTCAGCTGAAATATGCACAAATTCCAGGGTTAACTCCAAGCGTGGAGGCAGATAAAAACGCGACTGTCGCAGCCATTTTGCCGTTCTTACAAGGCGCGATTAAAGCCAATCGTTTAGGTACGCATAATGTGTATCCAGACAACGATGGTATCGTGCGCGAATACCGCATGTTTCATGATGAATCTGGCTGGCGCTTACCCTCTCTGCCAAAAGTGGTAGCCGAGTTTAGCGGCAGTAATACACTTAATTTGCCGCAAAATATGTTAGTTAACTGGCGCGGCAAACCTTTTACTTACACCTACGCCAGTTTTAGCGATGTATTTACTGATTTAGCCAGCAAAAATAAAACGCGCCCACAAAATGAATTCACCAATAAAATTGTAATTATCGGCTCTACAGCGCCAGGTTTGTTTGATATCAAACCCACCGCCATGGATAAGCAATTTCCAGGGGTAGAAATCTTAGCAACTGCCATCGATAACGCTAAACATGGTGATTATTTAAAAGTGTGGCGCGGCAAAACACCTTATGTATTCTTGAGTTTACTGCTCATTTGGCTCACCACTTTAGCGTTTTATTTCAAAGTCGATCGCGATAAATTCAATTCTATTTTTACAGGTAGCCAAATTGGCTTGCTGGTACTTTCCTATATCGCGATTAATGTTAGCAATACTTATTTAGACTTAACAGGTCCTATTCTGTGGGCAGTTGCCTTGTTTGGCGTGGCTAAGATTTATGCACTTGCCACAGACCGCGCTCTGCAACGCTGGTTAGCATTTGGCGTTGAGGCGGATGCTGTTGAATCCAGCGTTTTAATCATGCCCATCTTAGTAGAAAGTAAAGAAATTTTAGGGGATGCATTACTTAAAAAAATGCGGCGTGAAATTGAGTTAACCAGCAAAACGCCCAACACAATTGAAACGCTACATGGCACCCAAAGCGGTATTTGGGGGTTATTTGGTGACATGATTATCGTCAGCTGGGTTTATGCTGACAATCAGCCAGAATACGCGGAAAACGCAAAGCAAGATGCGCAACAGATCATTGAACGTTTGCCTTACATGATTAAAAAACTGGGTCTTCCAAACAGCACTGAAACGCGTTATGTTTTGCATGAAGGCAAATTAGTGAATCAACAAGCAACTAGTTTGGCTTCACAATGGCGCGCTTTATTTGCAAAAGCGGTTATTCAATTAGAATGCAATCGCCCAGATAGCAGTGATTTAGACTTATCTATTTAGATTTAACCAAGGATTTAGTATGAAAAAAATTGTTAACTTATGCCTTTTAACTAGTATGTTTCTGCCCGTTTTTGTTCTTGCAGGCGAACCCGGCACTGCATTGAAAGCAGACACTTTGCGTGCTGAACCATTTGCAGACGCAAAGTCGGTGGGCAGCTTAACCAAAAACGATGCTGTGGATATTGTGAACAAAAAAGGCGCTTGGCTACAGGTGAAATCCAAAAAAAGTACGGGCTGGGTACGTTTACTATCGGTAAAACGTGGTGGCGCAACGCAATCAAACCAAGTGGGCGGTTTAGCCAGTGTTGCCAGCGGCCGCGCTGGTACAGGTAAAGTCGTTTCTACAACAGGTATACGTGGCCTTAACGCAGAAGAGTTAAAAGCGGCACAGTTTAATGAATCTGAAATGAAAAAATTAGAAAGTTACGAATTATCTTCAAGTGAAGGCAAAAAATTCGCCAGTTCTGGCGGGTTAAGTACCGCGTCAATCGCCTATTTAAAAGGAGCACAATAATGCATAAGCTATTGATTGGATTAATGTTATCAACTGGCTTATTTTCCATGCAGTCTGCTGCTTTCGATTTTGGTAAAGCCTTAGAAGACGCCGCAAAACAAAAAATTGAAGAGGTAAAAAATGGCGGCGAAAGCAAAAACGAATCTACTACACCAGAAGCTGATGCATTAAAAAGCACTACGCCACAAGCAAGTTCAACTGAGCAAGCACCAGCTGCACCAGAAGCCAAGGCATTTAATTGGAAGAACCCAAGCAAGCAGGAAGAAATAGCACTGGGTCGCGAAATCACAGGCAGTTTGCTTGGCGCTGCGCCTTTGGTAAAGGATGAAGCATTGCAAAGATATGTGAACAAAGTTGGAAGAATTGTTGCTAACCAATCTGAACGCGCTGATTTACCTTGGAAATTTGGCGTGATTGAAAGTGCGGATTTAAATGCATTTGCGGCACCTGGCGGCTATGTATTGATTACCAAAGGCTTGTACCTGCAATTAAGCAATGAAGCACAACTAGCAGGTGTGTTGGGTCACGAGATTGCCCATATTGTACAAAAGCATCAATTAAAAGTACTGCAAAAACAGCAATTGGTGAATATTGGCGCGGGCTTGATTACAGACAAGTTTGGCAAAAACAATCAAATTGCGCAAAAAGCCATTGGCAGCGGTGCAGAAATCAGTGCGCGTAGTTTGGACAAAAGTGCAGAATATGAAGCAGACCGCATGGGCATGATACTAGCGGCGCGTGCTGGCTATGATGCCTATGGTTTGGCTGAAGTGCTGCAAACGATTGGTCAAACCAATAAATCGGACAACAGCGTTGCACTGCTATTTAAAACGCATCCACATCCTGATGAGCGTTTAACACGCTTGGGTGATAGTGCTGGCAGCCAGTTAGATAAATTAAAAGCGGGCAAAACGCTTGAAAATCGATTTTATAAATTGGCGCCCTAATCATCATAACTAAGGCGTCATGATGATTAGGAATGTTGATTGAATAAATTTTATAGCCTGATAGAACTATATACACTTAAGCGCAATCATCAAATAATTGATGCTATTAAACGGATTCGTTGTAAAAATTAATTATTTCAAATACAATCAATCGCTGTTATCAAGGACTTGCTCGATTTTCAAGCGAGTCATTGCTAGTTTTTAACTATAAATCTTGTAAATCAAACCACTTTAATCAAACTAATCTAAATAAACCAATGCAGTACAGCTCAAATTCAGTTGCGTTACGAATCAGATTGTTATTATTAACAATGCTGATTGCCGTAGTTGGCTTTGCATTTGTTTATCAGTTTTCTGACGGCAAGACCTATGGCGATGATACCCCTAGCGTGCGTGTCATTGAGATGCAGGAGTTCTTAAATGACTCTGATTCCTTGTTACCGTATAGTGATACACCTGATTTTTTAGCCACTAGCTTTTTGTTTGTTTGTGTTGCGCAAGTGCTGTCTTCTATTTTAAACAGAAGCGTAGTAACACCCCGCCTTACCTTTCTTTACCACATCCAACCCCGCTCTCCCCCTGCGCATTAGTCGGTTTAAACCGATGACTGCGTGGGCTTGGTACGCTGCTTAATCTGATTTAAGCAAGCTTGCCGCGCAATATCACCACCTGCTTAAGTGAATAATGATTCAGTGCATGCTGTATATGCAGCATACGCCCACAAACACTATCCACACACTGCATGTGTTAAACGCCTAAACCCATCAGCAGCATCTGTTTATTGACCAAATAGAGCGCAAACGCTCATCTCATCACGCCCATTACATGCCTGCATCAACCTTATTTTGATGTGATGCAATGCCTGAAACTGTGCCTTGAATGGTGAAATGCAATGCATAAGCACCCTCTTTCTTTATATTTTTAAATAGAAACGAATATGAATAATCAATTTTTTGTAGTTTTAAGCATGGCGATATTAGTTCTGAGTGGTTGCCACCCAGCGGAAGAGCCAAAAGAAGAAGTGTCTAAATTTGAGGTAACGCATCCTCTGCGTAAAGACACATCCATTACCAAAGAGTATGTCAGCCAGATTCACGCGTTTAAGCACATTGAATTAAGAGCTTTAGAGCGTGGCTATATACAAAACATTTACGTGGATGAAGGTCAATCAGTGGCGCAAGGTCAGCGCATGTTCAAAATCATGCCCAATCTGTATGAAGTCGATTTGCAGAAATCCATGGCTGAGGCCGAGATGGTGCATATTGAATATCAAAATACAAAAGCGCTTAACGATAAAAACATCGTATCGCCCAATGAGCTTTCGTTAGCTAAGGCAAAGCTAGATAAAGCCAATGCTGAAGTGAAACTAGCGCAGACACATTTGAATTTTACCAATATCAACGCACCTTTCAGCGGCATTATGGATCACTTTAATGTGCGGAACGGCAGCCTAGTAGCTGAAGGTGACTTACTCACAACACTATCGGATATCAGCAAGATGTGGGTTTACTTTAACGTGCCTGAGTCAGAATATTTGGATTACAAAACCAATAAAACTGACGAAAACCCTATACAAGTAAAGCTAAAAATGGCTAATGGTGAGGTTTTTGATCAAGACGGCAAAATTGAAACTATTGAGGCTGATTTTGACAATAAAACTGGCAATATCGAATTCAGGGCTGTTTTTGCAAACCCCAAGCAAGTGTTAAGACATGGTGAAACTGGCAATATTCTAATCGACATTCCCTACAAAGACGCTTTGATTATTCCGCAAAAAGCTACCTTTGAAATACTGGATAAAACCTATGTTTATGTGGTGAATAAAGAAAGTAAATTAGAGCAAAGACTCATCACTATCGCAGCAGAGCAGCCTTATGTATTTATCGTTAAAAACGGCCTAAAAGAAAACGACAAAGTGCTTTTAGAGGGTTTGCGCAAAGTGCATAACGGCCAAAAAATTGAGATGAATATTCAGCCGCCTGAAAAAGTCATTTCACAATTAAACCTGCATGCTGAATAGCGAAAGAGAAATTAGCCATGTTTAATATTTTCATTAAAAGACCCGTGATGGCCATTGTGCTATCGCTGATTATCGTGTTTTTAGGGTTTCTGTCGATTAGAACCCTACCAACTTCTCAATTCCCTGATATTGCGCCACCCCGCGTCATTGTTTCTTTAGCCTACCCAGGTGCTAGTGCCGACGTGCTGGTGCAATCATCCCTAATTACCATAGAGCGCGCCATTAATGGTGTACCTGGCATGAAATACATTGTGTCTGATGCGACCAGTGCGGGCGAAGCCACTATTCAGGTGATTTTTGCATTGGGAACAGACCCTAACCAAGCCATGGTTAACGTAAAAACGCGTTTAGACCAAGTGATGAGTCGCTTGCCAGAACTGGTGCAACTAGAGGGCGTGGTGGTTGAGCGCGTACAGCCCAGCATGCTGATGTACATCAACTTGTTTAGTAAAGATAAAAACGCTGATGAGAAGTTTTTATTCAACTACGCCAACGTCAATGTTATCCCTGAAATCCAACGTGTGAATGGGATTGCCAGCGCCAAAATTTTGGGTAGCCGCCAATATGCCATGCGTGTTTGGTTAAACCCCGACAGAATGCGCGCCTATAAAGTCTCTATTGAAGAAGTAATGAAAGCGATTGGTGAGCAAAGCATTATTGGGCGCCCTGGCCGCCTTGGTCAGAGTTCTGGCATTTCGGCGCAATCCAAAGAGTATGTGCTGGTCTACAAAGGTCGCTATAACAAGCCAGAGGAGTATGGCGATATTATTATTCGCGCCAACTCAGATGGTGAAATTCTTAAACTAAAGGACATGGCTAAGATTGAGCTAGGCAGTGAATTCTTTGATATTTACTCTAACAAAGACGGCTACCCCTCTTCTGCGATTATTCTCAAGCAAAACTACGGCAGTAATGCGACTGAAGTGATTGACCAAGTGAAAGAAAAAATGGAGGAGCTAAAAGGCTCGTTTCCTGCTCGCATGGAATATGAAATTGATTATGACGTTTCAAAATTCTTAGATGCGTCTATCGAAAAAGTACTGCATACCCTAGTTGAAGCCTTTATTTTAGTGGCTTTAGTGGTGTTTATTTTCTTGGGAGATTGGCGTTCTACGCTGATTCCCATTTTGGCGGTGCCTGTTTCGCTTATTGGTACATTCGCCTTTATGCAAGCATTCGGGATTACCATTAACCTGATTACCCTATTTGCGCTGGTGCTGGCAATCGGGATTGTGGTGGATAACGCGATTGTGGTGGTAGAAGCTGTACACGCCAAAATGGAGGAGCACGCACACCTCACTCCCTATAAAGCCACGCAGCAGGTATTAGGCGAAATTGGTGGTGCGATTGTTGCCATTACCTTGGTGATGACAGCGGTATTTATTCCTGTGGCATTTATGACAGGGCCTGTAGGCGTGTTCTACCGCCAATTCTCAATCACCATGGCGTCATCCATCGTTATTTCTGGCGTTGTTGCGTTGTCACTGACGCCTGTGCTTTGCGCCATGTTACTGAAAAATAACCATGGCCAGCCAAAACGCAAAACGCCGATTAGCTTTTTTATTGATTTATTTAACCGTTGGTTTGAACGATTAACAGGCAGATACACCAATCTGCTCACCAAAATTGTGACCTTACGTTCTGTCACTATTTTAGTATTGGCGGCGTTTGCTTTTGGTACTTTCTTTATCAACAAAACCTTACCTTCTGGTTTTATTCCAGGCGAAGACCAAGGTCAGATTTATGCCATTATTCAAACGCCACCTGGTAGCACGCTTGAGTTTACAAACAAAGTCGCTCGTGAGCTGCAAAAAGAAGCACAGAATATTGAAGGCATCGCATCGGTTTCTTCATTAGCTGGTTATGAAATTCTGACTGAAGGTCGTGGCTCTAATGCAGGTACTTGTCTGATTAACCTTAAAGACTGGTCTAAGCGTGATAAATCGGTGCACCAAATTATTGAGGAGCTAGAAGAAAAAACCAAGAATTTCGGTGCGATTGTGGAGTTCTTTGAACCACCTGCCGTGCCTGGTTATGGCGCGGCATCTGGCTTGGCCTTACGTTTGTTAGATAAAACCAATGGCACTGATTATCATGAGTTCGATAAGATTAATCAGGAATTTATGGCGGCTTTGGGCAAACGCAAAGAGTTAGATGGCCTGTTTACGTTTTATGCCGCCAACTATCCGCAATATGAGTTAGAAATTGACAATAAAGCGGCCATGCAAAAAGGCGTATCTATTGGCAAAGCCATGGATAACCTGAATATTTTGGTTGGCAGTACTTATGAGCAAGGTTTTATCCGCTTTAATAACTTTTTTAAAGTGTATGTTCAAGCAAGCCCTGAATTTCGCCGTTATCCAACGGATGTCTTGAATTACTTTGTTAAAAATGAAGATGGCGAAATGGTGCCCTATTCTTCTTTTATGAAAATGAAGAAGAAACAAGGCCCCAACGAAATTACCCGCTACAACCTATATAACTCAGCCACCATCCGTGCCGCAGCAGCAAAAGGCTACACAACGGATGATGCCATCAAGGCCGTACAACAGGTTGCAGCTAAAACATTGCCTCACGGTTATGACATCGGCTGGGAAGGCTTATCTTTTGATGAAGCAAAACGTGGCAATGAAGCGGTGGTTATTTTTGCTGTGGTGCTTGTCTTCGTTTACATGGTGTTAGCTGCGCAATATGAAAGCTTTTTGCTCCCATTAGCGGTGATTCTTTCATTGCCAGCAGGTGTATTTGGCACATTCCTGTTACTCAAAATGCTTGGGCTTGCAAACGATATATATGCTCAACTTGGGTTGGTGATGCTAGTTGGTTTGCTGGGTAAAAATGCTGTACTGATTGTGGAATTTGCGGTGCAAAAACATGAGCAAGGCATGTCAGTGGCAGATGCAGCTATTGAAGGCGCCAAAGCACGTTTCCGCCCCATTCTGATGACATCATTTGCGTTTATTGCAGGCTTAATTCCGCTTGTAGTGGCGACGGGCGCAGGTGCCGTTGGTAACCGCACTATCGGTACATCTGCGCTGGGTGGCATGTTATTCGGTACTGTTTTCGGTGTAATTTTAATCCCTGGCCTGTACTACATATTTGCCAAAATAGAAGAAGGCAAGTCATTGATTAAAAACGAAGACTTTGCGCCTTTAACAGAGCTGTACCACTACAACAAAGGTGAAGAAAAAAATGATTAAACATAACACTATTCGATTAATGGTGATAGGAGCGCTGGCAATCATGTTGCCAGCTTGTTCCATCCCTTTATTAATTACCAAAAAGGCTGATACAAGCCTGCCTAATAACTATGCAAATACCGCACAGAATGCAGAAACGACTAATTCAGCCAATGTTAACTGGAAAGAATTTTTTGAAGATGCCAACTTATCCAGTTTGATTGATATTGCAATTGTGAATAACAAGGAAGTGAATATCCTGGCGCAGCGTATCAATATCGCCAAGAACGAGATACAAGCACGCAAAGGTGAATATCTGCCATTTGTTAGTTTTGGTGCAGGTGCCGATGTAGAAAAAGTCGGGCGCTATACCCGCAATGGTGCTGTAGAAGAAAGCCTTGAAATTAAAGAAGGCAAGGCTTTTCCAGACCCATTAAGCAATTATCAGTTTGGACTGTATTCCTCTTGGGAGTTAGACGTTTGGAAAAAACTGCGTAACGCAACCAAAGTTGCGGCCACAGAGTACATGGCATCGATTGAAGGTAAAAACTTTTTAATCACAAATTTGGTGGCAGAGATTGCTAATTCTTACTATGAACTTGCGGCGCTGGATAACCAGCTCTTGAATTTAGAGCAGAATATTCAAATTCAGCGCAATGCCTTAGAAGTCACCAGCCAACTGCAGAAGTATGGCAGAGCGACTTCGCTGGCAGTAAAACGTTTTGAAGCAGAGGTAAAGAAAAACGAAAGTAAGCAGTATGTAATTAAGCAGCAGATTGTTGAGCAAGAAAATCGCATCAATTTCTTATTGGGTAGAGTACCACAGCCCATTCAACGGGCTTCTGCTGGCTTTATGGATACCAAGTTAAAAATCATGCAGGCTGGTATTCCATCGCAATTATTGCAAAACAGACCTGATATTAGAAAAGCAGAGCTGGAATTAGCGGCGGCCGATTTAAATATCGCGGTGGCAAAAGCCAATTTCTATCCGTCTTTTGCCATTCGTGCAGGTTTGGGCTTTCAAGCATTTAACCCAAAATATCTGTTAAGTACGCCTGAGTCACTAGCGTTCTCATTAGCGGGTGACGTAATGGCGCCACTGGTGAATCGTAATGCCATCACCGCTGTGTATAAAAACGCGAACGCAACGCAAATTCAGGCAGCTTATGACTATGAGCAAACCATTATCAATGCTTATGGTGAGGTATCTAATCAAGTTTCAAGCATAGACAATTTGCAGAAGAATTATCAATTGAAAAGTGCGCAAGTCGATGCGATGACCCAATCTGTTGATGTAGCAAATCAGCTATTTCAATCAGCAAGAGCGGATTATTTAGAGGTTTTATTAACACAACGAGAAGCTTTGGAAGCCAAAACAGAGTTGATTGAAACCAAGCAGAAACAGATTAGTGCAATGGTTAATTTATATCGCTCACTTGGCGGTGGCTGGAAATAAGCTTGTTAAGTTAATTGGTTTGGTTGGCTCATTTTATACGGTGAGCCAGCCAAACCAGACTTAAACTAAATCATACTCACGTAATTCACTTTTTATATAGGCATAATAAATGGGTGCTGCAATAATTCCCGCCAGCCCAAAAATCGCCTCCATCAACAACATAGCAATCAATAGCTCCCATGCATTTGCGCGAATTTGCCCGCCGACAATGCGCGCGTTCAAAAAGTATTCAAATTTATGAATAACAATTAAATATAGCAGCGAACCTAAGGCAACCCCTAATGATTGGCTTAAACTCACAACCACAATAATGGTATTGGAAATTAAATTGCCGACTACTGGAATCAAGCCCACCACAAAGGTAATCGCAATCATGGTTTTAACCAATGGCAGCTCAACACCTAATAAAGGCAAAATCACCGCCAAATAAATACCCGTAAAAAAAGCGTTAATCGAAGCAATGCGTACTTGCGCGAACACAATACGCTTAAACGCATCACCAAATAGCCATGCGCGCTGGGCTAAAGCGCGAGCGAATGGTTTGTATTCATCATCTTTAATAGCATCACGTAATGCAATCATGCCGCCCACAATCATGCCAACAAGAATATGCACTGTAACGCGACCAGCCTCTTTACCCACCACCTGCAATTCCGTTGCATGCGTGCGCAACCAAATAGTGGCTTCTTCTTTAAACGCCATCGCGTCTGAGGGTAATTTGTCTAGTATCCAAATTGGTAACAGTTTGCGCGAATCTTCAATAATTTGTGCCATTTTGGCCAGCAACACAGTCAAGCTGCCTGATTCTGAGCGAAAAAATGCCACTAAGCCTGCACCCGCCATGCTTAATATGCTCACAGTAATAATAGTTAACAGTGCAATCGCAATCAGTTTTGCACGCGGACCAGGAAATTTTCGCTCTATATATGGTGTTAAGATACGTATCAGTTCATACACCAAAAGACCGCCCAGCAAAGCAGGTAACAAGTGAAAAATCAATACCAGTATCATGCCAATACCAATCAATATCCATGAAGCAATATCAAATTGATTAAAAGTATTAGAGCTACTATTTGGCGATATATTTGTCATTGGTGCTTATCAATATTTATGTCGATTGTGTGTATTTGTGTGTAAAAGTGGCTATTTCATTTACAGGTAAACTCACTTTCACCTGTACAGCTTGGTCAAATTTTTTGTCTAGCACTTTACCTTTTAGCTGCGAAACCAAGCGCGTCAGCGCATCTACCTGATTGTAATGCACACTCACACTTAATGCGCACATTTCCACAAATGGGATTGTTTTTGCAGCGTCTAAAGCCATTTTAGCCGTGCCACCATAAGCTCTCGCCAGTCCGCCAGTACCTAGATTAACGCCGCCATAATAACGTATCACGCCTACGACTACATGAATTAAATCGCGCGCTTCCAGCATTTGGATGATGGGTTTACCTGCAGTGCCGCTGGGCTCACCCGCATCTGAAAATCTAGAGATGATGCCGTCAGCTGTTTTGATTCTAAAAGCATAAGCCAAATGATGCGCGTTTTGGTGCTGCATCGCTAACTGCCTTAAAAAAAGGCCCACTTCGCGCTCTGTCTCACAATGCCCAGCACAGGCATAAAAGCGTGATTTATTAATCGCTTGCTCTGCCGAGCCTGATTTTTCGATGGTTAACATGTAACTAAAACTCTACAAAGCCAAAGTTATTTAAGAAAGCCCAATAATATTACCTGCCGTATTCACATCAATACGCACACTCGCAGGCACTTTTGGCAGGCCTGGCATTTTCATGATTTGGCCACAAATCGCTACAATAAAGCCCGCACCACGCGACAAATGTAAATCCTGCACTTCTAGGGTATGTTCAACAGGCGCGCCACGCAAAAGTGGGTTGGATGAAAATGAATATTGTGTTTTTGCAACACAAATAGGGAAATGGCTATATTCTTGTTCTAATTCCAGTAGTTTTTGGGCGGCTTTTTCGCTCAGCAAAACATTTTTTGCGCCATACATTTTTTGCGCAATGGTTTCCAGTTTCTGCGTTAACGGCATTTCATCGGCATACAGCAACTTAAAATGCGTTTTGCCCTCTTTTATAGTGTTAACTACCGCATTGGCTAATTCGGTTGCACCTACACCACCTTCTGCCCAATGTTTACAAACAATTGCCTCACAATCCATCTGTTCAACAGCGGTTTTAAGCGTGTTAATCTCAACCGCTGTGTCATGCGTAAAATGGTTAATCGCAACAATTACCTGCAAACCAAAATGGGTTTGGCAATTGTGAATATGCCGTTTTAAATTGGCTATACCTGCATTTAAATGTGCAATATTTTCGACATTTAAACTGGTTAAGTCGCCACCGCCATGATATTTTAAAGCACGTACAGTAGCCACAATCACTACCGCATCTGGCTGCAAGCCTGTTTGGCGACATTTAATATCCATGAATTTTTCAGCACCCAAATCAGCACCAAAACCTGCTTCTGTCACCACATAATCGGCCAATTTTAAAGCCGCTTTTGTTGCCACAACTGAGTTGCAACCATGCGCAATATTGGCAAACGGGCCGCCGTGGATAAGCGCAGGCGTATGTTCTAAGGTTTGAACAAAATTGGGCTGAAATGCGTCTTTTAACAGCGCGGTCATGGCACCATGCGCTTGTAAATCGCTGGCAAAAATGGGCTTGCCAGCATGACTAATTGCCACCTGTATATTACCCAGCCGTTTTTTTAAATCGGCTAAATCTTCTGCTAAACAAAAAATAGCCATCACTTCACTGGCAACGGTAATATCAAAGCCAGTATTGGCATGCGTTTGATTGATAGTGATATCGCGTAGTGCGCGGTCGTTCATATCCATACAGCGGCGCCAAGTTACTTCATCAATGCCTAGCGCATTACCTTGATAAATATGGTTATCAATCAATGCGGCCAGTAAATTATTGGCGGCAGTGATGGCATGAAAATCACCCGTAAAATGCAGGTTAATATTTTCCATGGGCACTACTTGTGCGTAGCCGCCGCCCGTTGCCCCGCCTTTTAGACCAAACACAGGGCCAAGCGAAGGTTCACGGATACACACCACTGCGCGCTTGCCCGTTTTTTCTTGATTAAAAAGCACATTCAGCGCGTCTGCTAAACCGACTGTTGTGGTTGTTTTGCCCTCACCCGCTGGTGTAGGGCTAATAGCAGTGACTAATATTAATTTACCGTTGGGTTTAGTTTGTAGTTTACTGATACAAGATGTACTGAGCTTGGCAATGGTATGCCCATAAGGAATTAAATCATCACTGATGATACCTAGCGTTTGTGCAATATCGACAATTGACTTAAGCGTAGCAGCTTGAGCGATGTCGATATCAGATAGCATAGGCTATTTACGACCGCCCAATATAGAGCCTAAAACGCCACGGATAATGCTACGCCCGAGCTGCGAACCGATTGCGCGTGCAGTCGATTTAGCAGCACTTTCTAAAATACTATCAGAGCGCCTGCTAGCCCCTTTTGCAGTTTTTCCACCCAACACGCTTCCCCAATCAAAACCACTATTTTCTTCAGCAGTTTCGGTTTCTTTAAGTTCGGCAGACTGGCTAGCACGCGCTTTTAATATTTCGTAAGCCGATTCGCGATCTACTTGCTTTTCGTAAAAGCCTTTAATGCTTGAGCTAGCAATAACTGCCGCTCTTTCTGCATCCGTAATTGCACCTATTCGGCTTTGTGGCGGGCAGACAAATGCACGTTCCACAGGGCTTGGAATACCTTTTTCATCCAAAAAAGAAACTAACGCTTCACCAACACCCAGCTCGGTAATAACTGTTGCCACATCCACTTTTGGATTACTTCTAAAGGTTTCAGCGGCCGATTTCACTGCCTTTTGATCGCGCGGCGTAAACGCACGCAAGGCATGCTGTACGCGGTTACCCAGTTGCCCCAGCACGATATCGGGAATATCCAGCGGATTTTGACTGACAAAATAAACACCTACCCCTTTTGAGCGAATTAACCTGACAACTTGCTCGATTTTTTGTAGTAACGCAGGTGGTGCATCAGTAAATAGCAAATGCGCTTCATCAAAGAAAAATACCAACTTAGGTTTATCTAAATCGCCCACTTCGGGCAATTTTTCAAATAATTCAGACAGCAACCAAAGCAATAGTGTGGCATAAACGCGTGGTGAGTTATAAAGCTTATCAGACGCCAAAATATTAATCACGCCGCGACCTTGTGAATCGGTCTGCATTAAATCGTCTAAATTTAAGGCAGGCTCACCAAACAATAAATCACCGCCCTCGGTTTCTAATTGCAATAATGACCTTTGAAGTGCACCTACGCTGGCCGCAGAAATATTGCCGTAACTGGTTTGATATTCTGCAGCGTTTTCTGCCGCATGCTGGCTCATGGCACGCAAATCTTTTAAATCCAGCAGCAACCAACCTTTGTCATCGGCAATCTTAAAAATGGCATTAATTACGCCAGCTTGCACATCGTTTAAATTTAACAAGCGCGCCAATAATAATGGTCCCATTTCAGCGATTGTTGTGCGAACGGGATGGCCGCTTTTACCAAATACATCCCACAAAGTTACCGTTGAGGCTTGTGCTTTAAAGTCTTCCAATCCCAGTTGTGCTACCCGCGCATCAACACGCGCATTGCCGCCACCTGCTTGGCTCATACCAGCCAAATCGCCTTTTACATCAGCCATAAATACTGGAATACCTATGGCAGAAAATCCTTCTGCCATCGTTTGCAAGGTAACGGTTTTCCCTGTACCAGTAGCGCCCGCAATCAAGCCATGGCGGTTTGCCATTTTAGGCAAAATATTGAGAAAGGTTTCTGCTTTGGCAATGCGAATTGGATTCATATAATGATGCGTTTTCGTTTATTTAAGACTATCAATTGTGTTTAATACTGCTTTTCTAGTTTCGCTAATTTGAGCGCTAATCAGGGTTTCTGCTTGTGCATCTGTATTTAAATTTTCCCAATGAATTTGCCAATTACCATATAAATTATTCGCAGCTTTGGCCGCCTCTGGCTTTAATAAATGGCTTAAATCGCGCACCATCACTACGTGCTTCCAACCTTCTATTGGGTTGCCTAGTGTTGAATCTTTTTGGAAGTGTGCATAATTAACAATCGTTTGTAACTCACCTAAATCTGTTAACACTTCAAAAGCAGCATTGCGCATATTGTCGTTTATTTCGTTTTGGTGGTCGCGCCAGGTATTATATGAAATACCAGCAATCGCTGTCGTTAAGCTAATTAATGCCACAAAATTAAGCCTTAACTGCTGTAAAAACCAAGTTTTGTTAAACCAATTTCGTTTAAATCTAGCAATCATTACAGTCTCAATTAAATGACTTCGTTTTTAACAGTGCTCATCAAGTCAAATATCGCCACGACTTGCAGCAATCATCAATTTGATGAGCGCATCTTCTAACTCTTGTGCAGATTTTTGTGCGCGTGGTGTGGGATTTTTAATGCTTTTCAAGTCAAACGTTGGGCGATCTAATGCCAAAAACAATCGCAATTTTTTATTCGCATCTGGCTTTTCATAAAGCGCCACTCGACATGGCGCAAATACTAAAAACTCAGGATGATCCAGCATAATATTGGTGCCAAGACTTAAGTTGCAAAAACTGTGCACTTCTTTAACGCCTTGTGGATCAACTCCACGCAATTTCATATTCTCAGCAATTGGAAAATTAGCTGGATTGACGAAATTCATTCCCTCAGAAACAGATTTTAAGCTATCAATCACATCCTGATAACTTACGCCGTCTTTTACCGCTAATTCATAAATGGCACTATTAAGATCAATTGGTGGCAAACCATTTGGCATGGCTTTGGTGGAGGATATCGGTTCTGCAGTAGGAGTTTTAGTAGTAGCGCAGCCGCCCAACGCAACTAATAATAGCAAATAAAAAACCTGTTTAAACCACATCATTCGCTCCGAATTGGGTGTTCCGACATTGTTTGTTAGCTATTGCGATATGCTTTTAATGCTTCATCTACTGCTCTACGATCAAATCGCGGCGCTAGCAGCTCAATAAACCCATATATATAGTTACGCAAAAAAGCATCTTTTCGTACGCCCAAGTAGGTGGTGCTAGACGGAAATAAATGACTGCAATCCAAGCGCACTAAATCCTTATCGCGTTCTTCATCATACGCCATGTTTGCTATCAAACCAACGCCCAAACCTAAACCGACGTAAGTTTTAATGACATCTGCGTCAAT
>JAKFVD010000034.1 GCA_021732365.1 Methylotenera sp.
ATAGGAAATGTGCCCCACGCATCATCTGTACCCACCCTAAAATAAAGCCAGAGAAAAGCCCTAGTGTAAAAATATATTGAGCTTTAACAGAGTTGTTTGGCAACCAAAAAACACATAGAGACGCGAGCCATAAACCTGTTGAAGCATGGCCTGCAGGAAAGCATGCGCCAGCTTCAAAACCTTTTGGTACATAATCTAGTAGTTTCAGGAAAGGTGCACTACCGTTATATCGGTCAATGTCCCATGGACAATGTAAAAAAGAGTATTTTTTTATGAGGCTTATTGTTGATGGGATGACTATAGAGGACACAGCCACAAATCTTAATCTAATTCTTTGCCAACTACTTATAACATGTAGTGGTTTAAACATATCTATAAGTAAAATTGAGTACAAGAGGAATCCGCAACTTAAAATTAAATTCTTAACATAGACATGCATTAAAACCTTTGCAAACCATGCGTTTTTCCATGGGAATGTTTTTAATGTTGAATCGTAGTAGTAGTCCTCAATTATTAAGTCAATTTGAGTGAATTCCCCTACTAGAAAAATAATTAAAGCTGAAATGGCCAACACTACCCATGCATTATTAAATTTTATGATTGGTAGGTTCGATTTCACAGGCATGAGATAGGTATTAAAAGAATTAATTTTGTAATAGTCGTAAACATCAAACTACATTAAAAACTATATTCTTTTTCCTTACGAATTAACATCAAGTTTCGAATATAAACAAATGTACCTGGCAGCTGGCCAAGAATAATGACAGGCTCCAATTTATGAATGCCATATGCAAGAACAATAATTCCACCCGCAAGACTCAGATACCAAAAACTCACTGGTATAACACTTTTCTGATGTCGCTCACTGTGTATCCACTGGACGACAAATCTCATCATGAACATGGATTGACCTAGCAGTCCAACAATTAACCAAATCAACTCTATGTTGTCCATCCCAGCAAAGTAATGTTGCCATTGAGATATAAGATGCGCGAAGAAGTAACCTAAGCCATGGTTCATACTGACTCCTCGGAAATTACAGGGCGCTTGGATCGCTTGATGAGCCAAAGCATACCTACTAAATCAACGACACCGACAAGTAATCTATCGATGGTGCCGTAATTTGATTGTCCATGCTCTCTGGCACGATGACTGACTGGTACAGAGACTACACGTCCACCACGCCGCTGAACTAGTGCCGGTAAGAAGCGGTGCATATGATCAAAATAAGGCAAATCAAGAAAAACCTCTCGTCGCATTAATTTAAGGCCACAACCAGTGTCTGGCGTTGAGTCATTTAATAGTTTTGAGCGTACTGTATTGGCTACTACTGAAGATATACGTTTTATCCAAGTATCTCGTCTTGCTTGACGACGATTGCCTCCAATCAGATCCACTCCATTTTCAATCGCTAAAATCAATTTTTTAATATCTTCAGGATCATTTTGTCCATCGCCATCCAGCGTTGCCACCCAGTCTCCTCTAGCGGCTTGAATACCTGTACGTAGGGCAGTACTTTGGCCAAAGCTATGCGAATGTGTAATCACCCTAAGATTTGGGTGACGGACTTTCGCTTCAGCTAAACGTTTTTTAGTATCGTCTTTACTACCATCATTCACATAGACGATTTCAAACGCAACGAAATTAGATAGCGCATCCTCTATTTCTTGAATTAAAGGCGCTATGTTTTCCGCCTCATTGTGGACTGGGACTACTACGGTGAGTAAATGTATGGGATTAGTCATTTTATGATGAATAGTGATTTAGTTTAAGAATTCGCAATTTTTAATGGATACGCTGCCATTACTTTTTAATTCATTGACGGCAATGCTTCACCGCTTTGGCAAGCAGTACCGAATCCTAATATTGCCAAAGTCCCTTTTCTTTTTAAGTATGGTTTAAACTCTTTTATAGTACATTGAGCTTCGGCTTTTAGTTTTGGAATATCTGAATCCTCTACGAGCAGTATGGCATTCATTGTTTTTAATGAAGCCAATTTGCTATCGTCAATGATGGGGATATTGCGATTGGCATAGTAAATCAGGCGTTCATCCAAATGCTTATATCCGTAAGTAGGTATCTGCTTTAAATCTTCTGCAAACCAGCTTTTGATGAACGGTAACGCTTCATAACGATAGTGGAATACTCTAGCCTCGGCCACTCCATAAAATATGGCATAGCCGGCAGGCATTAACATGGATAAAATCAATATTATGTTTTTTAGTCGATTGCCCGCTTTCAGGAATATCTCACTCAGTTTGTGACCTAGTAAGATGGCGAATATTGGATAAACTGGTAAGAGGTATTTTGCATGTTTGTCGCTAAAAGCTGTGTAAATCAAGAAAGGTACTAGCAGCGCAACCATTATAGAAATCACAACATCACGTTGCTTCCATGCCCTCCAGGTTGTGAGTGGGCTGATGCATATTAGAAAAAATGCAGGAAAAAAATCTGCAGCCAACCATAAAATATAATTATAAATTGGCTCACCGCTATTTCCATATATTTTGGTCACCATGTCTTTCTGAACAGTGGATTGCCATATATCGAAACCCATTTGCCAAGTAACTGCCAAGTACCAAGATGAACCCACCAGCAAAAAAATTAACCATCCTATTGGGTCGCTGAGTGCTTGCCATTGACGAGGTTTGCGCTGATACAATGCATCGACCAACAGCGGCAAAGTGACGAATAGTAGCGCTATGGGGCCTTTGGTAAGCACTGCCAACCCTAACAAGAAATAGCTTAACAGTAGCCATTTTCTACCGACTTCTTCATATGTGTATTTGAATGCGCAAATCAGAGCGCTAAAACATAGAAAAGACAATAGCATTTCTATACCAGCTTGACGCCCGAGCATGGCAAAACCAGCATTCGCAATGATAATCTGTAAAGCAAACAAAGCTGACCAGGCGCCAAAATGACGTCGCGCAAAACTATGTACCAACATTGCGGTTGCGCAGGCAGATAAGGCAGATGGAATTCTTGCAGTCCATTCGTTGACCACACCGAATAACAGAGAAGCTGTGGCAGATAGCCAATACAGCAGAGGTGGCTTAGTGATGTAAAGCTCACCATTCAATTTAGGCAATAGCCAATTACCTTCACTGATCATATTCGCAGCAGGGATTGCTCTGCGCGCTTCATTAAATGATAAAAAAGGAATGTTACCTAATCCCAAAAAAAACACGGCTATGCCTAGCAAAATAGTCGCTATCAGAAGTGCGCGATATATATTGACGTAGTTTGGTGGCATTAATTAACCGATTTAGTGCAATCAGATTTCAAGCTGTCACATGTTCTCAATAATTCGTGTGACCAAACATTTTCCGTGCTCTTATTATAAAATTTGATACTAAGTTTAGTCGGCTTAACTTTTAGCCTTACAAAACCATAATCTTCGTTAAAAAAACGCAAATCATCTGAATGTATTTTTTGAGAGTACAGACTCTTGCCCCCAGCACCATTAATGACATATCTTGGCTCGTTATCTTTGACTATAAACTGTTGATTATGATCATGGCCTGACAGGTAAATATCTACCTTAGCTTCTTGCAATACAGGTAGCAATGTTTTCACCAGATTAGTCTTATCTTCAAAGTGCTTTCCACAAGTGCGAATAGTATGGTGGCCAGCCACTATTTTCCAGATGGGCTGCACAGGATTTTTGATGAATTGCTCGCGTACATATTTGGCTTGTGTGGCCATTTCATCAGCTGATGCATTAGTGTCTAGAAAAACGATGCGGACTAGTACGCGTCCATTAATATTCCCAAAATCACTATGAAAATAGCGTGCAGGCATGCGCCAACGATTTGAGCCCAATGCTTTTTTTGAGTATTCAATCTCTGGGTGTCTAGCTTGGCTCAAGGATAAATCCTTATCGTGATTTCCTAAGATTGCATAAAAAGGAACAGCGCTTAGATAGGCGCCTGAATACACCTCCTCAAACATCGTATTCCATTCGGGGCTGCTTTCAGTCAACTTTTTGTCGATATAAAAATTGTCACCTAGTAACACCACAAAATCTAGTTTTTTATTTTTACTTGCCACTTTTTCCATTGCATCAGCAACGGCTCTTTGATCAAGGCTACCAGAGCCTTGATCGCCTAATGCGAAAAAATTAATTTCTTGTGCATTGTCTGGATTAGAAGGAATGCGGTAGATGTCTGGATGAAAATACCTGTGTAGGCCAATAGCACCGACAGACAACACAATCAAGATGATTGATATTACCCAGCGTTTGCTTAGCAAAGCAGAAATCCGATTAAATAGCTGTTTCATGTATAGAGTTAATTTTTCTTAAGTTATTGTGAATAAACACCTTCGGCATGATCGCGATACCATTGAACCCATTGCTTGAGCCCTGTTTGTAAGTTGGTGTTAGGAGCGTATCCAACATCATGTTGAAGATCATCTACATCTGCATAGGTGGCAAGTACATCGCCTGATTGCATAGGCAAGAAATTTTTGACAGCTGTGACACCTAGCTCTTTTTCTAAGGTTTCAATAAAGAGCATTAAGTCTTCTGGTTGGTGATTGCCAATATTGTAAATTCTGTAAGGAGCAGAACTTGTGGCTGGGTCTGGTGAGTCAGAAAGATAATTCAGATTGGGTTGTGCAATTCGATCTAACACTTTGACCGTACCCTCAGCAATGTCATCAATATAGGTAAAGTCCCGCTGCATCTTGCCATAATTGAATATATTGATCGGTTTGCCTTGAAGTATGGCTGAGGTGAACAACCAAGGCGACATGTCCGGTCGCCCCCAAGGGCCATATACAGTAAAGTAGCGCAAGCCTGTAGTAGGTATGCCGTATAAATGGCTGTAAGCATGCGCCATCAATTCATTCGATTTTTTTGTGGCTGCATATAAGCTCAATGGATGATCTACATTGTCATGCACCGAGAACGGCGTATGACTATTGCTACCATATACGCTAGATGAGCTGGCATATACCAAGTGTTCTGTTTGGTGTTGTCTGCAAGATTCAAGGATATTAGAAAATCCTACTAAATTAGATTGAATATAAGCAGAAGGATTTGTTAAGGAATATCTAACACCCGCCTGTGCTGCCAGATGGATGACGCGCTGAAATTTTTCGCGGCTAAAAAGTTGCTGTAGTAACGTTGCATCTACAACATCCTGTGCAATAAATTTAAAATTTGTAAACCCCTGCAGCTGCGCTAGCCTGTCATGTTTGAGCTGCTGTATGTAGTAATCGTTAAGGTTATCTATACCCACCACCTCATCACCACGCTTAAGCAAAATGCGCGCGACATGCATACCGATAAAGCCAGCAGCACCTGTTAGCAGAATCTTCAACTAATCACTCCCAAATAAATCACGTGTATATACTTTTTGCGATACGTCACTTAATTCATCCAGCAAACGATTACTGACAATAACATCAGATAACTGCTTAAATTGTGTCAAATTTTTGAAAACTTTTGAGTTGAAGAAATTTTCTGCTTCCAAAACGGGCTCATAGACAATGACTTCTATCCCTTTTGCTTTAATGCGCTTCATGATGCCTTGTATACTAGATGACCTGAAGTTATCCGAGCCTGCTTTCATAATGAGGCGATAAATGCCAACGACTTTGGGTTTTAAATCAATAATTTCCTGTGCGATGAAATCTTTGCGGGTGGAGTTTGCCTCTACAATGGCTCGAATTAAATTCTGAGGTACCTTTTTATAATTGGCCAGCAACTGCTTAGTGTCTTTGGGCAAGCAATAACCACCGTAACCAAACGATGGGTTGTTGTAGTGATTGCCAATACGTGAATCCATACAGACGCCGTTGATGATCTCTCGCGTGTTTAATCCATTAATCAAGGCATAAGTGTCTAGTTCATTAAAAAATGCGACCCGCATGGCGAGATAGGTATTTGAAAACAACTTGATTGCTTCTGCTTCAGTATTATGTGTGAATAGTAAATCGACCCTTGGCTTTAATGCCGCCTCCATGAGAAGCTCTGCAAATAGTTTAGCTCGCTTGCTAACCTCGCCTACTACAATCCGAGATGGGTAAAGATTGTCATATAAAGCTTTACCTTCGCGTAGGAACTCTGGGGAGAAAAATATATTCTCATTATTAAGCTCCACTTTTACTCTCTCGGTATAGCCGACTGGTACCGTCGATTTAATCACAATCATTGCTTTGGGGTTAATGGTACCTATGTCGCGAATTACACCCTCGACAGACTCGGTGTTAAATGTATTTGTATTAGAATCATAATCAGTTGGCGTGGCTACAATAACAAAATCGGCACCTTCATAAGCAGTGTGTTTATCTGTAGTCGCCTTAAATTGTAAGTTCTTGTTACTTAAATAATCTTGAATCTCAGCATCCAAAATGGGCGATTGGTGATTGTTAAGCATATCAACGCGGTTTTGAATGATATCAAGCGCGACAACTTGGTGACGCAGCGCAATAAGAACAGCCAGCGACAAGCCTACATAACCTGTTCCAACGACCGCAACTTTCACAATATAGCCCCCATTTTATTTTTATAACTTCTTGGAAATGACTATGATGCCAGTGACAATCAATATTGCACCTATGACCATTCTAAGCGTGATAACTTCTTTAAATAGCCACCAAGCAAGTACCACAGAGACCACTACACTACCTTTATCTATAAGTGCTACTGTGGCAACATCGCCCATTTTGAGAGCCTTGTAATAAAAAATCCAAGAGCCAGCGGTTGTGGCGGCAGATAAAGACAACCATAAATAATTAGATTGTTGAAGTGACTTCACTTCAGTGGGTGCAATTGTCATTAATCCAAATACAATGATAAAAACACAGACAAAAAGTGTTCTTAATGTGAGGCCTAATTCCGCAGATATGCCAACCAAGCCTTGCTTTGCGACGACAGCAGTAAAACCGGCAAATAACATTGAGATAAATGCATAGATTACCCAGCGTTCCATATTTGTCTAGTCCATATTGCTGTCCAAAGCATCTTCTGAGAGAGCAAAGGATTTCAACATCTTGTTTTTTGCGAATATGGCATTTTTAGCCTTACACATATTGGACTCAAGCTCATAAGAAATGAGGAGTGTACAAAATAAGTCATCATGGCTAATAGCAGTGTCTTTATAAGGTTGAATATCACTTAAGTTAAAGTCGAAGTATTTACCTGTCCAGGCAATAACAGGCACATGCGTTTGCTCTTTGGGTGCCATCATATACGGCGCTGCATGCAGGTAAACGCCATGCTCACCCAAGGACTCACCATGATCGGCGACATACAACATTGCAACCTCATAATTTTCATCATATTTCTTTAAGAAATTGATAACTTCATTTAAGAAGTAGTCTGTGTAAAGGATTGCGTTATCGTAGGCGTTATCAATTTGCTCTTTTGTGCAATCTCTTAACTCGCCTGTTTGGCAAGCGGGTTTGAAGCGTTCAAACTCCTTAGGATAACGACGATAATACTCAGGTCCATGATTGCCCATTTGATGTAGAACAATCATCATGTCTTTGTCTTTATTTTTGGCGATGTATTCGTCTAGGCCACTTAACATTCCTACATCTCTGCATTCGCCTTTGCAGTTTGGATTTAGCGTAGGCGTTTTGAAGTCTTCGTATTTGATACGCGTTGCTACGCCTTTAGAGTCCGAATTATTGTCTCGCCACAAAACTTCAATACCGTGTTTTGCCAGTACATCTAGTGCATTTTCTTGATCCAGCGCCTTTTCTTTATCGTATTTTTCGCGTCCTAATGATGAAAACATACAGGGCACCGAGACACCAGTTGATGTGCCACAGGAACTGACATTACTGAAGCTGACAATATCTTGCTTGGATAACTCTGGATTTGTATTTCGTTTATAACCGTTCAATGAAAATCTATCAGCACGAGCTGTCTCACCAACGACCATAATGATCAGTTCTTTTTTGCTGGTAGATGAATCTAATAGAACAGCATCTTCTGCCAACTTCAGTAAAGGTACGTTGTGAACAGATATACTCGATTGTTGTGTAGCGTATTTAATCGCCGAATAAACTGAATAGGTTGGATTTGAATAAAACCTGACGATTTTATGTTCTCGAATAAATGAAGTGTAATCAGCACTAAATGAAATAACCATTATCACAATGGCTAATAAAAACAATAATATTGAGCGTAATCTAGATTTAAGTTCTGTTTTATAGTTAAGTGGTTCTGGGCAATATTTCAATATTAGCCAAGCGGGAATAACTCCAAAAACTAAAGTTCTAAAAATTAGTGTTGTAGTAATGAGGCTTGAGAACTCACTTCTACTCGTTTGCATGACATTGTCAATCATGACTGTATCGATGATGACACCCATATGGTCCATATAGTAAGCCGATTGGGATGCAATTAACACGAATGCAGCTAGGATCCAACGCGTCCATTTGCCATGACTGATGACTAAGAAAAATATTGCAGTTAATGAAGTAAAAAATAATGCCAACGAAATTAGAAACGGCAGATTATGTAAGCTGAGTGGATAGACATTTAGAATGCCATTGAATAACGAAAAATTACCTGTCAGTATAATAAATGCGACCACTGACAAAATGGCGAGTGTTTGAGTTTTCGCTTTACTTATAAGGTAGATTGACTGATTCAAACGATTTAAAAATTGGGCTGACATTTTTCCTCTAAAGCAATTTATTATATTTATGTTTAATGATTTAGAGCAAGTTGCATGCCTAATATATACCTATATGATTTATATAGATAATTTAATTTTTAAATAAAATTTCACTGCAAAGTTTGCATGATTTTGTCTTAAAGCACTTAAAAATTCATGCAAAATTTGCATAACTATTCTTTACGCGTCTTTATGCGCTTTAATCAATCCAAACTTTAGAAAGATACTCGGAAGTAAAACAAGATTTAATAATGTAGAGGTAAGTAATCCACTCACAACCACCACTGCCAATGGATACTCAATTTCATAGCCAGAGATTGGCCCTTTAAAAATGATAGGTAGTAACGCAAGTGAAGTGGCAAGTGCTGTCATAAGGATTGGAACTAAGCGTTCTTCTGAGCCACGTTTAATAACATCTATACCATGGTCATAACCTCCACTCGTAGTTAAGTGCCTATAATGGCTAATAAGCAAAATACCGTTTCTGGCAGCAATTCCTAATACTGCAATAAAACCAACTATAGAGCCAAGGGAAACAATACTACCAGACAAAAAAACCCCAATGACCCCGCCAATAAGTGCAAATGGTAATGTGGCTAAAAAGATAAGTGTGTGTTGGTAAGATTTGAAATCAGCATACACAATTAAGACTATTGCTAATATCATTAAAAGAGTTAGGCCAAATAACTTTTGTGTTGCTGCTTTTTGCGCAGTGTATTCACCTAAAAACTGTGGATAATACCCAGCAGGAAAAGACATCGCAGACACTTTGTTTTCAACATCAGCTGCCACAGAACCTAAGTCACGATTTTTAGCATTTGCGACAATATCAATACGTCTAGAGACAGCTTCGCGCTTTATCTCATTTGGCATACCAATAAAATAAACATCTGCCACATCTTTAATTCTAAGCTGCGACCCAAAAGCAGAATCAATCGGTAGTTGTTGGATTGCACTCAAATCTAGTTTAGTTTCTGAGCTACCTATCACTACCACATCTACTTTTTGCTGTGCCTCATATACCTCACCCACTTTTGTGCCTTTAAGAATCATACTTGTGACTTTACGAATGTTATTGGTAGTGATGCCGTAACGTTTTGCTGCCTCTTTTTTGATACGTATTTCAATTTGAGGAATCAGTGCTTGCGGTTCAACCTTTAAATCAGCAATACCATCTACTGATTGCATCGTATTTTTAATCACTTCTGCTTGCTGTCTCAACACAGCTAAATCTGATCCAAAAAGTCTTACAACGATACTAGAGCTTGTACCTGATAACACTTCTTTACTGCGTTCTTTTAGGTAGGTTTGAACGTCGGTAAAAATACCTGAGTAACCTTGCATGGTTTGTTGAATGGCTGTGACTGTTTTCTCGTAATTCACATTAGGATCAATACTGACCCATAACTCAGTGAAGTTAGGGCCAACCACTTCATCAGCAGCCTCTGCACGGCCAATATGCGCCCCGAAATTTCTTACCCCTGGAATAGCCAATAAGTCATTACTTGCGCGAATACTCATTTTTTTCATTTGTTCAATGGAAGATCCTGGACGTTCCAGAAAATGCATCAAAAAATCTGTTTCTTTAAACTCTGGTAAAAATTCAGACCCAAGTAAAGTTGACCCTGCAATGGTTGCAACAAACGCTAGCGCTGTAGCAATAAATATCTTTTTAGGCTTGGCGAGAATGGTATCTAATAACTTGGCGTATTTGGAATGGAGCCAACTAACAATAGCAATTTCTTTTTCCTCATCTTCTGCATTCAGCAACATAAAAGACAATGCAGGAGTGACTGCTAGCGCCACCATCAATGAAGCTAAAATGGCGAATAAATAAGCCATTGCTAAAGGCTTAAAGAAAGCGCCTGCTATGCCGTCTAAAAAGAATACGGGTAGAAAAACTACCATCACAATCATCGTGGCGTAAACCACAGCACTACGCACTTCAAGTGAAGCATTCACGATAACGCTGAGTTTAGATTGAGGTTTCTCTAATAGATTATTTAACTTTAAGCGTCTGATTATATTTTCCACATCAATAATCGCATCATCCACAACTTCGCCTAGCGCAATGACTAACCCTGCAATGACCATCGTATTCATGCTGACATTAAATGCAGTGAGCACTAAAACAGCACTAATGAGTGAAAGTGGAATAGCACAGATGCTAATGAGCGCAGCACGTTTGTTACGTAAAAAAACCATGAGAATAAGCGCAACTAAGAGAGCGCCAAGTAGCAACGCATGCTGTAAGTTATCAATCGTACGCTCAATAAAAGTGGCTGGCCTAAAAATGGTGGAATCAATCACTAACTCTTTGAGTGCTGGCTTGAGTTCAGCCAGGGCGGCCTCTACATTTTTTGTAACCTCAATCGTATTGGCATTTGGATGCTTTTCGACAATTAGCAACAAACCGTCACCATGATTGATTACCGCATCACCAATGGCAGGTGGCGTGCCAACCTGAATATCTGCAACATCTCCTAAAAGAATAGGAGCACCGTTTTTAAAATCAATAACTGTATTTGCTAATTCTTCAGGTTTAGTCGTTAAGTTTTTATGCCTTATGGCAATACGCTGATTTGGGGTATCGATAAAGCCGCCAGACTCAATGCTGGCTGCATTCCCTGAAGCCGTCATTACCTGCTGTAGTGTTACTCCCCTAGCGCGCAATCGCTCTGGGTTAACAACTATTTGCAACTGTTTGTCGCGCTGCCCCCAAACCGCTACGTTTGCAACACCTTGAACTGACATTAAACGAGGTCTTATCGTCCACATAGTCAATGTGCTGATATCCATTTGGGAGAGGGTTGTAGAGCTAACCCCTACTTTTAATAAGCGTGATAGAGATGACAATGGCGGCATCATCACAGGTGGTTTTGCCACAATAGGCAATCGGCTAGCGGCTAGACTTAAGCGCTCCTGCACATACTGTCTTGCTTGAAAGAGATCAGTACCCTCCTCAAACAACAAAACGACAGAAGACAAACCTAGTACCGATTTTGAACGAAGTGTTTTCAGTTGAGGTGTGCCATTCAATGCCTGCTCAAGTGGCATGCTAATCAATTGTTCAGTTTCTTCTGTGGACAACCCAGGCGCTTCTGTTTGGATTTCTACTTTAATTGGAGCAAATTCAGGGAATACATCTAATGGTGCTTGCCTGATGGTATTTAATCCAACCACAACAAGAATTAAAGAAATAAACAGTACGACAAAACGGCCGCTTACCGCAGAGTAAATGATTTTTTTTAACATATTTAACCTATGTGATTAGTGGGCGAAGCCAGTTTCAACACCGAATAGCTCTAGCGCACCATTCACCACAATCTTAGAACCTTCAGGAGGGCCATCACTGATAATGGCTTGATTACCGCTTACGTAATCTAAAAAGACTCTTTTACGCTCGTAAAGATTTTTAGATTGCTGTGTGTATACCCAGCTGCCACCATATACATCAAATACAACAGCAGACCATGGAAGTGTTAACGCTTTATTAGATTTGCTTTGGGTATTGAGCGTGACAGATACGCGCTGCATAGGTCCTAATGTTGACTGGTCACTTTGAATCGCGTAGTAGAGATGCGTAGAGCTTGTGAGGAGATCTGCTGTTGGCGGAGCCTTAACTGGTTTTGCAATCAGATATTCTGCCTTTGATGTTGCTGATAATGGCTGGATTTTAGCTTCTGCCTGTTGATCTATAGCTTCTAAATCACCTGCTGGAATGGGTACGCGTACCCAAAGTGAATTAAGCGTAGAAATCTCAACGATAGGGTTACCTGCAGAGACTAATTGATCAGTGACTGCAAATATATTGCTGACAATACCTGCTTTAGGCGTTTTAATATCAATCGGCTCAACTGTGCCTAAGTTAACCACTTTATATAAGGCATTTCGTTTTACATGCGCAGCTTCCAAGTTTCTGAGTGCAATTTCATGTGCAGCGTTTGCGTCATCGACATTACGCTGACTCCCTACTAAATCTTCAAGCAATTTTTTGGCGCGATTGAGTGCAATTTGTGTGGCTTCAACCTGCGATTTCGTCACATTTACTAAACTATCGGCATCCGCCAAAGCATTGACCAAATTAGCACGCGCATCTGCAGAGATAATAGGCTGAACGCGGTAAAGTAATTGACCGACTTTTACCTGCTCACCTGACTTTAACTGGTTTTTATCAAGAGAGATTAACTTTCCAGAAATGGGTGCTGTAATGCTGACCACTCCGCCTGCGGGGAGTACGATTTCACCGCCATAAGTTTTGCTCGCAATTGTCTCTTCACGCTTAATTAACCCAACTTGAATGCCTAACTTACTAAATGACTCATCACTAATAATGACAGTATTTAACGTGCTTTCTTGAACAACAGCCTGCGAAGGTTGATGCGGGGCTTTAGATGGTTGATTAGCCTCTGCGATCAACTTAATAAAAATCAACAAAATAGTGATTGTGATAAGGCTTACTGCTAACCACATTTTTTTCTGAGTCATGTTCATTCTCAACAAAGATTGTTTAATATTTAGGGCTGTAAATTTCATTTTTTGGCATCCACTTTTTTGCTGCTGTTGCGCATTAACTCTGCATACTTGGCGATAAGGTCTGCTTTCAGTTGTACCTCTCTCATTTGCGTATCCACAAACTGGCGATTTGCCTCAAGCGTTTGTAAGTAAGCAATATCTCCTTTTTGATAAGCGTTTTCTGTCAGCTGAATCATTTGCAACACAGTGGGTTTGAGTGTGTCTTGTAGTACATGCCAATCATGGCATGATTGCTGATATTGAAGATGTGCGGTTTTTATCTCTAGCACGGCTTGTTGCTTGAGTGCTTCAAGACTCAATTCCGCTTTTTCCAGCTCAGCTTCTGCACGGCTAACAGCGCCTTGATTCTGATTAGCAATTGGAATAGTTGAGCGGATAGCAGGCCCAAGCGTATGCCCATTCACTAACCCACTGGTTGCGTCTGCTGTGGCAGTCAGCTTTAGCCAACCCAATTTAGACAATTTAATTTTCTCTTTAGAGGCATTAATTGAATGCTGCGCGGATAAGATATCTGGGCGTTGCCCTAGCGATTGCGTAAGTAAGTAATCAACTTCATCTACATTACAGGCAGGAATAAGATTGGGCGCTAATGTAATAGCATTGTATTTTTGCCCAACTCCAAGAGCATAGAGAAGACTTTGCATTTTGACTTTTACATCATATTCCGCAAGCTCCCAGTCGCGTTTTGCTATGGCTGCATCATTCTGAGCAAGTAAAATATCTTTGCCATTAATATCGCCTGCTTCGAGTCTTTTTAGCGAGAGGTTATAAATATTATTGCGTAATTTGTAAGACGCTTCAGTCACCGTTAACTGCTCTTGTGCCAATACTGCTTGAGCGTAAGCAATACGCATGTCCTTAATGAGATTAAGACCCGACTGTGTAAGACGATTTGCGACCGCATCGGCTTCGTGCTTCATTGTGCGCAATCTAATTGGCCGTAACCATAGCGCCTCAATTGGTAAATCAATCGCATAGCGGTATGGTTTATTAGACACACCAAAGGCAAACAGCAATTCAGGATTTGGCAGTAAACCTGCATTGACTAAATCTGCTTTTGCTAACTTAAGATCAATTAATAAAGCCTTAAATGCCGCATTATTATTTAATGCGTACAGCACTGCTTCAGTTTCACTCAGTGAGCTTTTTTCTTGTAATTTGATCTCAATACGCTGTATATCATCAACTGTATTGCTAGATAGTTGCATGTCGTAAGCAACCACATTGTTAATTACACCTGCATTATCTGTCGTGTTAGGGATAGACTGGCAGCCAGTGCTTGCAGCAACAGTGGCTAGTAAAATAAGGCAATTGATCAACTTAAATGGCATCGTGCATCACATACTTAAATAATCGTGTGTGCACTGTAATGACTTAAACTTAATGGAAACTTAACAGACGAATTAATTTCTTTAAGTTTCCATTAAGTAATGCATGGCAAAATCAAATTATAAAATGTAGTGTTGCTTAGCTTTCGCTATTGAAATAGTTAAGGATATTTTGTGCGAATATTATTAGTTGAGGATGACGAGATGATTGGTCAAAGCCTACAGAAGGCTTTGAAAACTCATGCTGTGAATTGGGTCACAGATACCTTTGCTGCTGAGCACACCTTGACCCTAGAGGCTTATGATTTAATTTTATTAGACTTAGGCTTACCCAAGCGGTCTGGGCTAGAATACTTGATTCAATTACGTCAAAAAGGTGTGACGATACCTGTATTAATTATTACAGCACGCGATAGTGTTGAAGACCGTGTGAAAGGCCTTGACTGCGGTGCTGATGATTATCTTTTAAAGCCATTTGCATTAGAGGAGCTGGAGGCGAGAATCCGTGTCCTGACAAGACGAAAACAAGATCGCACTAACCCATTGATCACTTATGGTGATGCCAGTCTAAACCCATCTACCTATACATTAAGTTATCGAGGTATCACTGAAAGACTATCAATCAAAGCATTTAATATCATGCAAACATTGCTCGAAAATCCAGGTGCAATTTACTCAAGAAGTCAATTAGAGGAGAAAATTTATGCTTGGGATGAAGAGGTAGAGAGTAACGCGGTTGAGGTACATATTCATACTATTAGACGAAAGTTTGGCGCTGAAATAATTTTAAATGTGAGGGGTGTCGGCTATACCTTCCCTAAGTTGAAAGCCCATATATGATGTATTCGATTAAACGTTTTTTGTTGATTTACATCACACTAGCGATTCTGGTGATATACGGCCTGATAAGTTATGCATCTTATTGGGTCAGTAAAGAAGAACTTAATGAGTTGTATGATGCAAACTTGCAACAAGTGGCTAGCGCAATTGCTGCACAGCATCTTGCAATTGAAGATGTGACTCATCTCTACAGTAATAATCAAGTTGGCACGGGTCTTAAGATAAAAAGTGAAGAGGAGTTGTATGTGCGCGTGTTAGCTAAAGATGGCGCAGTGCTTTACGTCTCTCATCCAGAAGCTAAAGTACCACATCCTTCTGTGACAGGTCTTTCGACGCAAAAATACCAAAAAAATGAATGGCGATTTTTTGCAGTTAAAGTGAATCAAGAAACCATCCAAGTAGCCCAATCTTTAAAGTTAAGAAAAAAAACGATTAGAGATACTGCTATTAATTTAATGCTCTCGCAGCTCTTGTTCATTCCTGTTTTAGTCATATTAATTTTCTGTGCAATCCGAAAAGCCCTTTCACCCTTAATTATGTTGACCGCTGAAATTCAACACAGAGATAGCTTAGATTTAAAACCATTTCAAGATGATAAAGTGCCAACAGAGATAAAGCCTTTAGTCCGATCACTGAACATGTTCATGGCTAAAGTATCTGACATGGTGGGAGTACTAAAGCGTTTTACCTCAGACGCTGCGCATGAATTACGCACGCCAATCACTGCGCTGAAATTACAACTTACTATAGTCGAGCAAGCTACTACAGACGCAGAGCGAGAAGTTGCTATCCATAGCCTGAAAACTGGTATTAATCGATCAGAACAATTGGTTAGTCAATTACTGACATTAGCGCGTATTGAGCCAAATAGTCAGGGCAAGGAGATTCAGCAAATCAATATGTTAAACCTGATAAAGGAATGTATTGAAGGCTTGCTGCCTCTGGCACATGAAAAATCTATTGACTTAGGACTAAACACTTCAGAAGACTTTTTGATATCAGGGGTTCGTCAGGATATTGCAATACTGATTAACAATATTGTTGACAATGCAATTCGCTACACACCTATTAATGGAAAAGTAGATGTTTATTTGTTTTCAGATTCACAAAATATTATTCTAGAGGTAAATGACTCTGGGGTAGGAATAGCCACTCACGAACTTGAGCGGGTATTTGAACGGTTTTACAGAGGGGATAATAAAAATATTGGTGGATCAGGATTAGGCCTTTCTATCGTTAAAGAAATTGCAACACAACATGGTGCAAATATTGAGTTGGTTAATCTTAATCCTGGACTTTCTTTCAAGGTCAAATTTATTAATTATTAACTTTTTTAACGTCCGCTGTGGGCCGATTACAGACAGAATAAATAAAATGAAATTAGTAGTTTTTATTACGATAAGTTAAATGCTATATCGCACAGTTTAATCGCCTTATCATCATTGGTTCATGGCGTTGTAAGGCATTGAAAACTACCTTGCTTTGGGCTGAACTTTTCTCAAAAAACCTTGCCCCGCGCCACGCCGTTTATGGAAAAGTCAGTTTTAAATAAAATAAATCCCGCGCGACTTTTTGGGGCGGGGTGCGGAGATGCTCTGACTCGACCCCTCGGCATCCGCAGGCCAAAATTTTTGTGCCGCCGATACTCTGGCCATCCCCCAGAGTTTTTTTTGGTCCTAGGGACCGCGATGCAATTCATTTCCGAATAATAAAAAATAAATTTCGCAAAAATAAAATAAGAAGGCGAGCTGGACAATTAAGCCCTAACTCGCCAATAAATAACTTACGAAATTACGGATGCTTCTTGTTTCATCGCACCTTTAATAATTGCTGAAGCATTATCACTCGCGTCATTTAACGATTTGACGGATAAATGTGCGTAACGCTGCGTAACTGATGGTGAGCTGTGGCCCAATATCTGTTGAACTATATATAAACTGCTACCAGAATTTATAAGGGCTGATGCCCCATTATGGCGTAAATCGTGGCATCGTAAGCTTGGCAAACCTGCTTTTAATCTAAGTTTATGCCAGACGTTTGCAATGCACTTATATGGAGCTTTGCTTTTAGTATTAATAAATAAATTTTCATATATACCTTTCGTATTAAGTTGATTAATGACTTCAAATGCAATATCGTTAAGTGGTACAGGTCTCATTCGTTTACTTTTACTGTTAGTGGCTGGAATACGCCAGATACGATTTTCTAGATCAATTTGCGTCCACTGTGCAGATAATGCCTCCCCGACCCTACAAGCGGTTGCTAATAAAAATAATGCAATCAAACATACTGATCGCCGTGAATCGGTTCTAAGTACTTCTAATAAACTACTAAGTTGCTCCTTAGTCATGAGTCGCTCAACTTTATTATCTTCTGCAAACATATGAATACGACTTGCCGGGTTCTTATCCAGCATTTCCCATTCAACAGCCAGATTCAACATATGCCTTATCAATTTGGCATGGTGATTTGCTGAAGCAGTAGCCAAACCTTCTTCCAGTAGGCCAGAATGAAAAGTTTGTATTTGCAGGCGTGATACCTGGTTTAACCGTTTAGAACCGAACACATTTTTGATACGTAAGCGATAAAGTTCTTCATCACGATCCCAGCTGCGTTTCCTGGGTTTTACGTAAGGTAAATAATGATCATAAAATAAAGTGTCAAAAGTAATGACAAGTTTTTTGGCTTTTTCTTCGGCCCGAGGGTTCGAACCTAACGCAACTTGCGCACGCAGCTCTTTAGCATGGCTTCTGGCTTCTGCTAATTTTATGTCAGTGGTGCGACCCAACTTTTTTGTCTGCGTGTTTCCGTTAGCATCTTTATAGCGAAAATAATACGTACCTTGGCCTGGACTTGTAGCCCTTATTTCTACGAAAAATCCTTGCATTAAAGCGTCAATAGCCTCCTCTCTTCGTTTACCCACTGAACATTGCAAGCCAGTTGAAATAAAATTTTCTGTAAGCTTTACTATCATTATGAATCTCCATATTAAATTTAAATTGTTAGATATGCGGCCTGTATAAGCACCGCATTAATAGATTTACTTGCTACTGCAATAGATATTTTTTAGGTGCGCTCTTTTTGGTGTTGATAAATTTAAATGAGAAGATGCCTGAGTGCACCATGAATGCAAATGCACGGCCTGCATCTCTTCTATCTGGAATTTCTAAGCTTTTCCAGAATTGCTTATCGCACATTTGTCTTAATGTGTAATGCCGAGTGCGTAGGACTTTATTTAGCTGTTTAAACATGTGCTGTTGTACGTCGACATACAATTTTGTTTTAACCCAATAACAATTAAGCACTTCGGTCATTTCAACTTTAGAACCTTTAACTTTTTTTGTAGCCATTTGTAATTCCTTATTTAAAGTATTTGTTTATAAATTTATATTCTGTAAAGCTGTAATTTGATGCGTCCCCCTCGCCGCCTTTACCACCTTTTTTCGGGCCGCGGCGACCGCAAAATTTCAAAACTCGAAATCCGTGCCGGAAAAAATTTTCACGAAAATCCGTGCGGAAATCGGCGGAAAAAAGGTGGTGAAGGCGGTGACGGTGGCATTACATTTTCACGACCATCCAAGCGACGCGACCGTCCGCAGTGGACTGCTGAAACGAGAAATTACCTATTATTCGATTGACGTTTTTCTTAAGAATCCAGCCGAATTTAGAAGCATTGATGCTGCCACGCTCTTCAACGGGAAATTCACAGATTGCATCGCGTAACGACTCATTTCCGAAACCTTGAGTGGATGCGATAGCCTTGCGTACTGTAGTGGGGTTAGATCCAAACACACGATGCCACTCGGTCATTAATGCCAGCAAGGCATCAGCATCAGGATCATGTTTGACCTGATCAAGCAGCGCAGTGGCAGGGTCTTCAAGTCCTAGCCATATTAATGGGTGCCGACAAAAATCTGCCCACGCTCCGCCGTAGGTAACGATGTTTTCAACATCAGCTCTTGGTGAACCTGCCGCCTTCCATGCAAGAATAATGGTGAGGACAGCAGCCACGTAGCGACCTCGGTCCTCACGAATGTCTTCAACAGGCGTACCGCTGTACGATCTCGTGGCTGGTGATGAGGAACGTTGATCGATATTGATAGTGAGTACCCTGCGTAATAGATCACGTGTAGGGCCTACGTTATTACCAGAACCTAAAATTAAAGTACGTGTACTGACAGTCGCGGTTTTACTTACGCCTAATATTCGATCAGTAATGAATTCTGAAGTGAACATTCGGTTAATAATGCCATGTGGGATCCAATCGTTCGTCATGTCATCAAACTCAATGACAGCAGGCGAAGATATCAAAAGGGACAGAATGGCCTTGGTAGCCTCTTCACTAGTTACTGGATAACTAACCTTTTTGGTATCACCCGGCTTAGCAAAAGCACTGATAAAATCGCAAAGATATGACTTTCCGCTACCGCTGGTCGAAGCTTTAATGTGAAAGCCTGGTGCAAAAGCTATAGATGGTCGTACTACCGCTGTAAATATCGCAGCAAGTGCAGCAGATTCATCATGAGACGCTTTAAAACTAAACTCAAAAAGTAAGTCTTTTATAAGTTTTAACGCAACAGTTGCAGCTTCAATACTTGGCTCTGATATTTCAAATTTCCGTGCATCAAATACGCTAAATATTTGCGAATCGGTGTCATAACCGGGCTCAACAATTAATTTTCCATCAGATTCACGAAAGTATGGTTGACGTGCAATACCTTTTAAATTTGGTAAGTGAGCATAAGATTGGCTATCGTAGAGAATACTAATGTGTCTAGCAGAAGGATCACAGTCAACAAATTCTCTTAGTCGGGTATTGAATTTTTCCCATGAAACTAAATGCGACAATATCCTTGTTAAGGATGGTATGTTTGTCGGAACAATTGAAGGATCACCGGTCTTAGGATCAGTTGTTACACTGACAATCAAACAACTGAACTGAAAAAATCGACCGCTTTTAAATAACTCTTTTTCCGCAGCGTTAATAACATTGTGTAGCTCGCCATCTACAATACGTATTACAGGCTTATGCTTAGCTTCACTTTTATGAATACCAAGGTACTCAATCAAAGGTTTTATCTTATTTGTTAGTTCATGCTGACAATACGCACTACCTGTAGGGTTATTTTCATCGGGCTCTGAATAAATAATCAGACTATTATTATCTGATCCTGGTAATGAATTTAATAGCTTATGTTTACCAGCACCCAGTGGAGTTAGATAAATCCCTGTTAATTTAGCTTTAGTAATAACTGGATTTTCATCTGCCTTGGGCGTAAAGACATCATCGGCTTCTTCGCTAACTGCATTGCTTTTTTTGCTGGCTAACTGTGCTGGTTCAGTTTCAGATACTGGTGCCAACACACTACGTGACTGTAAATCTTGTATAGGTGAAATTTCGGATTCTACTTTTTCCTCATCAGCATTTGGATCAACTGTTGGAGTTAATGCCAAATTTTCTTCGACTGAAATATTTTCTGAAAATGAATCAGCCAAAGGCGGTGATGGCGGTAAGCCTAAAGCGTAAGTTTGCTCTGCTGTAAGATCTAATGATGGGCTATTAGAGCTGGAATGTACTGTAGGTTTATCAGTGGGGCTTTGTTCTATCATGCCCCAAAGTTCTGTAGCATCTGACGCTATCTTTTGTTGCGTTTGTGATGCGGTTTGGTTTGAGTCAATATCTTTATTGGGCTCATTATCAAAGTTATTTGTACTGAGGGTGTTTGAAGCTGAATTTTCAGTTGCAGAGGCGAAACCCATTAATTCCCGCAACTCTGTTGAATCTACTATTTTTGTTTGTTGAATACTCATTTAACTCTCCATTAACGTGCGGTGTTCACCACACATGGAAAGTATTGAATCAGTTAATTAATAGTAATAATTCTAAGCCTTTGGTTACTCTTGGTTTTTGAAATTAGCCTTTGATTAGACTTTGATTAGCTTTTTTGTTGTTGCGTTTCCAGTATCTTATACGCTCGCCTAGTGCATCTTTTTTAGTAATTACTATTTCATCTTCGTCACCACTATCACGTCGCCATTTCACACCTTCATCGAAAACTGAAACTATTACTTTTTTATCTACCTTTGATATTTCACCAAGTTCATATAACACTCTTGCTGGCTTTAGTTCAGGATTTTTTTGAAGAAGGTTATCGAGAACAATATTTAAAGCATCTGCTCTTTCAGATTTTTTATAGATTGCCGAAACAGCTTTAGGTGGCTGCAATTTTGATTGTTCTGTGGAAAGCACTGAGCCCTTTGGCGGATCAATTATCTTTATTCCGAACTGTTTAGCCCACTCATTTAGACTTCTCAGTTTGATATGCACAATGCCTAATTTATCAGTGGTGGGTTGATCTATTTCCAACTTTGGCGACTCATTCTTTTCGAGCTCTTCTTGGATCATGCTTTTATAATTAAGAGCTTTTTCAGTCACACTTTCCCAATGTGCTACCTGATTGTAGTTTTCTTTAATGATTGAATTTGAGGCTATCATTACCGAGGTAGCATCGACGGGATTATTTTCTTCTATGTAAAGTTTTGCTATCTCATGATCTTGTAGCGCTTCGTTGTACTCATACCCAGCTCTGTCTAATAGCATTTGCAGATGTGTTTCTAATGGATGTTGCAGGGAGAGTAAGTGTGGCAAATGTCTTGAAATAGGGCCGTACTTATCCTGAACAGCAGATTTTACACGGACGGTACCATTCATCCAGCCTAGCATTTTGGCAACCGATTCATCAATAGAATAACTCTCTCTATTATCAATTTGAGTTGCTTCGTCTGTATAGATCATAAAATGATTACTTTATATATTGTTGTTAAATTTCTGAAAGTATATAAATAAAAAGGCAGTTTTATGAATTTTAATTTTGATTTATCACAAAAGTCCCGATTCTGCATATCTTGAGACCTACTCCCGAAAGAGTAGGTATATTTTGCTAATTGAATCTTTGCACTCTTCTAATTCGTAGATTTATCTTGATAAAAAAGTAAACAGATAAATGTTAAAAAACTAATAACAGGGTGGCATATTACAATTGCCATAAATATTACCAGTCCCCAAATGCCAAGTGTACCTGCCGATTGATTCATTTAAAATCTCCATAAAATAAATCATTATTAGCTTTAAATGTATTAGTCTATTGCAGAAAGAATACTTTTAGCTTCAGCGTGTTCAAGCATAAATTCACGTAACCAGTGATAATGTTTTGAACATAATTCTGCAAATGCTGGATTGGTTGTAAAAGACAAATGACTATAAGCATACAAGCATGTTGTAATACCTAAGGCATCCGCAGATAGCTTTCCTTCAAAGCCATTGTCACAACTGACTTGATATTGTTTATCTGAGCAAGGTGCCATATAAAAGCCACCATTACTCAAACTGTAAAACTCCCAATAGGCGCCGTTGTATTCTTTTGCAATACCGCCAGCGATTGAAAATATTGTAGGTTCTATGTTTAATGAAAATCTTATGCCGAATAAATCAGCGGTATGTTGAATGCGTTGCTTATCATCGATTTGCTGACGGGTGATTGTTGATTGTGTCATTTGGTAACTCCTAAAGTGTTGAGAAATTGCCGCCCCCCCCACTTTCAACAGACGTGCAAAATCCTCAGCAAAGTGCCGAATTCCTTTTAGCCTATTAAAATTTGGGGGTGGGTGGTGGCAGGTAAATCAGAAAATATTGCCTGGGCGTTGCACTCAGGGTGTGATAGTTGAATTGGTGATTGCGATGTGTTCGGTCACTCTTGCCTTTTCCCATAAATGTTTCGGTACGTAATAAGTTGTACCACCCGCATTATTCCAGCACATCAGAAACATGACCCATTGCGGATCACCAGACGCTTCATTGATGTATTCGCAAACATCCCAAGAAATTGCTGTTTCAGTGACATTAGGCCATATACCATGATGCTTTTCAGCCCAATCGAAATCGCAGCCTTGTATTTGCATTAAGTCTTTTACGGTTTCACATATATAGACATAGCCACCTAAATACTGGTTATAGTCAAAAGTGG
>JAKFVD010000019.1 GCA_021732365.1 Methylotenera sp.
TGTTATTTTGATTGATTAAAAAACTCTGCATAACGTGTTTCGTCAAATCCCACACACAAAATTGTGCCATCTTTAACTAGTATGGGGCGTTTAATAACTGAAGTTTTATTTTGCATGAGCGCAATTGCAGACGCGTCATCCACAACGCTATTTTTTGATTGCTCGTCTAAGCCGCGCCAAGTAAGGCCTGCGCGGTTAATGAGTTTTTCGTGTGAAATTTGAGCTAACCAAGCCGTTAAGTCAGCCGCTGAAACGCCTTGTTTTTTAAAATCGTGAAATTCTACCGAAATATTGTGTAAGGCAAGCCAATCGCGGGCTTTTTTTACTGTATTACAATTGGGAATGCCGTAAAGTTTCATGTGGTTTTAGTGCTTAAAAGCTTCATTGAGCGAAACCTTATTTTAGCACTTAGAAATGGCTGTGAAACGGCTATTGTTGTATTAAGCTGCTTCTGATTGGTAGTCTGACACTAAGAACTGACCAGTCGATTCAAAGTTAGTGCTGAGTTGTTTCAGCAGCTTAAATAAGTTTTCTTCTGACAGTGGCTTCGAAAATAAATAACCTTGCATTTGGTTGCAACCTAAATCGGCCAGTGCTTCGCGTTGTGATTCTGTTTCTACGCCCTCAGCCACCACATTTAAATCAAGCGCATGGGCCAGACGAATCACCGCATCCACCAAAGCACGGGATGCCTTATTTTCGTTAATCTGCGCAATGAATACTTTATCCAGCTTAATTTCATCGATATTTAAGTGTTGCAAATAACTTAAACTAAATTGATGTGAGCCAAAATCGTCCAAAGCGACTTTAATATCCGCAGCTTTGAATTGGCGCAATAAATGTTTGAATTGCCCTTCATTTTTGATTGCAGTTGTTTCTTTAATTTCAAACATTAAGTTTTCTGCGGGAATTTTATAACGTTTGCGTAGCGTTAATATCTCATCGACCAAATTAGGGTTTCTAAATTGTTGGCGTGCAAGATTAATGGAAACATTCAAATTAATGCCTGCTTCTTTTGCGCGATGAATCGCACGGCAACCTTCTTCTACTACCCAGTCGTTAATTTGGTTAATTAAACCAAATCGCTCAGCGGCAGGAATAAAAGCAATCGGCATAATAATGCCTTTTGTTGGGTGGTTCCAACGAATTAAGGCTTCAACACCAACAGGCGATTGGGTTTTGCAGTCTACTTTAGGTTGAAATGCCAGACTGAATTGATTGTTTTTAATGGCAGACTGTAAATCACGTTGCATTTCTAACATTTGGTCAGAAGCCAATTCGATTTCCGCATCAAAAAATTTGAATTGATTTTTGCCATTTTCTTTGGCTTTGTACATGGCTGCATCGGCGCAAATCATCAACTTTTCAATATCGCCATCGCGCGGATAAACCGCAATACCCACAGAGCATGAAATATCGATTTGCTGGCCGCTGACTAAAAATGGCTCTTTAATCGATTTAACGATGCGCTCAACGATAGGAATAATGTCTTCATCGGACTTAATTTCTTCGATTAACGCGACAAACTCATCACCACCAATACGCGCCACAGAATCGCAAACGCGTACTGCGGTGTTCAGGCGTTGGGCAACAGACATGAGCACTGCATCGCCAACATGATGCCCAAAACTGTCATTAATCGGCTTGAAATGATCTAAATCAATGTAGGCAAGGGCAATTGTGCTGCCTGCGCGTGTGCTACGCTTTGCGGCGGTTTCTAATTCGCGTTGAAACGCACGTCTGTTTGGTAATTGTGTTAATGGGTCTTTGTAGCCCGAATGTGTGGTATCTGGGCTATTTTGCTTATCCATAATACTGATTTGAAATGTGCTAACGCCAAATTTTTCGTAATATAAGGCCACCACGAAAGCCAACAAGAATAGACAAACTAAACCTAGTGTAATCACAATGGCTAACAAGTTTTTATTGGTCAGCGATGTGGGTGCTTGAATAGCATGCGTTTCCATAAATACTGAGGTATTAAAAGTGGCATGAATGGCCAATATGGTAATACCAGTGATGACTGAAAAAATAAGCTTAATTAATAGCTTATTCTCACCAGCATAATCTTTCATCCAAGACAATGAGGTAAGTGCAAGCGTTGCTGCGCCAAACACTACACCAATCGCAACCAGCAAAGGCAGTGGACGAAATGAGATAGCGTTACTAAAGCTCCAAATGTCATGGGTTTCGTTTAAGCCGCTTAAGGCCAGATAAAACATCAAATAACTGCTTAAACCAATCAAAATACCACTCAACATTAACTGATTTAAATTGACTATTTTTTTGCTTGCGGCAGCACACAAGGTAAAGCCGACGCACACCGCCACCAACCAAGAGCTAAGCATCGCCAGAGAGAATACAGTGAATACCTGATTGCCGTGAAAAACAAGCAAGTTAATAAAATGAATCGCCCATAAGCCAGTGCCCACAGCGATGGAGTAAATGTTAAAGAGGGTCTTTCGATGTGGTGATGTTGTGCGGTAGAGATGCTCAACAAAACCAAAAGTGATATACATGGCAAAGCTACCCGCAGAAAGCGAGAGCAGTATCAGCCAAATATCGTAGTGATTGTTCATCGTTATCGTCTATCTCTAAAATTATTCATATTATTTTAGTTAAGATAAAGCAACTAATATGCCATATAAGTTTTTACGGACTTGTCGACAGCAATAATCATGATACAAAAAAACCATACTGTTTGCATAGCCCCGCAAACAGTATGGTTTAGAGTGAATTATTTAGTTATAAAATTAATATTTTATATAACTAAATAATTATTAAATGGGTGTTATAAATGAGTTGATAGTCTTTAAATGTTGAAAAATTAGCGTTTGTGTTGCTTGAAATTAAATGCCACGCAACAATTCGTTAATGCCCACTTTACCTAAAGTTTTGGCGTCTACTTTTTTAACAATCACGGCGCAATACAAGCTGTAGCTACCATCTTTTGAAGGCAAATTGCCTGAAACCACCACTGAACCCGCAGGCACACGGCCATAAAATACTTCGCCTGTTTCGCGGTCATAAATTTTTGTACTTTGGCCGATATATACACCCATCGAGATAACACAGTTATCTTCTACGATTACGCCCTCAACCACCTCAGAACGCGCGCCGACAAAGCAATTATCGCCAATAATGGTTGGGCCTGCTTGTACTGGCTCTAACACGCCACCAATACCTACGCCGCCAGATAAATGCACGTTTTTACCGATTTGCGCGCATGAGCCTACTGTTGCCCAAGTGTCTACCATCGTGCCTTCACCAACATAAGCGCCAATATTGACGTATGACGGCATTAACACTGCATTTTTACCTATAAATGAGCCGCGACGTACGATTGCGTTTGGCACAACACGGAAACCGCCTGCTTTAAAATCCGCCTCAGAATAATCCGCAAATTTTGGCGGTACTTTGTCAAAATATTTAGTCACGCCGTCGTCCATTAACTTGTTATCTTCTAATCTAAAAGATAATAACACCGCTTTTTTGAGCCATTGATGCGTTTCCCACGTTTGCGTGTCGCCAATACGGCTTGCCACGCGCAAAGTACCTGCATCTAAATCTTTTAATACAGATTCAACCTGCGCTTTTAATTCTGCAGATGCATTGGCTGGGTTAATGTTGGCGCGGTCTTCAAACGCGGTTTCGATAATGCTTTGACGTGGATCCATAATATTCTCGGGATGATTAATTTAACAAAAGCAGTATTTTAACCTAGTTCAAGATTTAGCCAAAAATAAAGCGCGTTATTTGTGATAACGCGCTTTTAAATGAAGCTAACTTAACACTAAATTTAAGCCGAATTTATTTACTTTCCCGCTTTTGCCGCTTCGTATAGCGGCCTTACTTTAGGCGTTAAAGCTTTTAAATCGGCAATACGGTTTGCGCTAGCAGGGTGCGTGCTAAAAAATTCTGGTGGCGCACTTTTTGATTGCGCACTCATTTTTTGCCATAAAGTCACTGCGGCATCTGGGTTAAATCCAGCGCGTGCGGCCAACTCTAAACCCATTTTATCGGCTTCGCGTTCTTGTTCGCGGCCATTAGGTAACGCAAAAAACAATTGTGAGCCAGCACCAGCGGCTTGTACCGCTGCGCCACCAACTGCTGAGCCGGTGGCAAAAGCAGCCAATGCTTGCAAGCCAAACTGTTGTACATAAGCTTGCGACATGCGTTCGCGGCCATGTTCACGTAATGCGTGTGCAATTTCGTGACCAATCACGGCGGCCAGTTCATCATCAGTTGCGCTGATTTTTTCAACCAAGCCAGAAAGCACCATAATTTTGCCACCAGGCATGCAATAGGCATTCAGTTGATCATTTTTTTCAACGTTCACTTCCCATTTCCATTGCACGGCATCTGGGCGGAATACACCGACTTGCGCGATTAACTTATTGGATATGCCACGCACGCGGTCTACCATGGCTTTATCTACATTAAGCGTTTTTTTCTGCTGCGCTTCTTTCAGGGTTTCTGTATAAGCTTGCGCTGACATACTATCTACAGTGCCCGCTGGCATGAGTAAAAACTGCGAGCGTTTAACGCCTGAAACGCTATCTTTTGTAGTGGTTGCGCAACTGGCTAATTGCAGAGTAAGAGTCGTTAATATAATGGCAGTGATTTTGTTCATCATGATTTCCTAAGTGGATACACAAGCAATGTTTGTGTTGTAACGTCTAAATCAAAAAATGGTTGATAGTCATTTTAAGCATATTGAAATGGATTAAATTTTAAGCTGCGAGCCCAGCTCAACAACGCGGTTGGGCGGTAACTTAAATTGATTGGTAATGGTCTCTGCAGTGCGGAATAAGCCAACGAATATTTTTTTACGCCAAATTGCCATGCCAGACTTTTCAGAGGCGATTAAAATTTCTTTACCGATAAAGAATGAGGTATCCATGGGGTCTACACTTAATCCTTTAGCGGCACACAATAATAAATCGCGCGGCAAATCAGGCTCATCTTTAAAACCATAGCGCACCGTTACGCGGTAAAACTCATGCAACATCGCTTCAACCGTGACGCGCTCTTCAGTGTTGGTATGCGGCACATCTAAAAACTTAACGGTTAAAATCATCACTTTTTCGTGCAGCACTTTGTTGTGTTTTAAATTATGCAACATGGCATGCGGTACGCCATCTGGGTTTGGCGTCATAAATACCGCAATGCCGGGCACGCGTGGCGGCGGATGTGCGCCAATGGCTTCAATAAATGGCTCAATCGCCATCGATTCTGATTTTAAGCGGTTATAAACCAAGGTACGGCCATTTTTCCATGTCAGCATCAGCACAAAAATGATGACGACGATGACTAATGGTACCCAGCCACCATCTGGTATTTTTAATACGTTTGCACCAAAAAAGGCTAAATCAATCACTAAAAATAAGGCGACTAATAAACCAGTTTTTAACTTACTCCAACGCCAAATTTCTCTAAATACAACTGCGGCCAATAAAGTAGTGATGACCATATCGCCTGTCACCGCAATGCCGTAAGCGGCGGCTAAATCGCCAGAGCTGCCAAAACCAATCACCAAAGCCATCACAGCAATCATTAAGCCCCAATTCACGCGCGGCATGTATACTTGGCCTTGCTCGCTTTCTGATGTGTGTTGAATGTGCATGCGTGGTAAGTAACCCAGTTGCAACGCTTGGCGTGACACTGAAAATGCGCCCGTAATCACCGCTTGCGAAGCGATTACAGTGGCTAAAGTAGCCAAAATAATCAAAGGGAATAGCGCCCATTCTGGTGCCATGATGTAAAAAGGATTTTTAATCGAGTCAGGGTTATGCAACATTAACGCACCTTGACCAAAATAATTCATGAGTAAAGCAGGCAGCACAAAACCAAACCAAGCCAGGCGGATTGGGTAGCGCCCAAAATGTCCCATATCCGCATACAAAGCCTCAGCCCCTGTCACCGCCAGTACCACTGCACCTAATGCTACAAAGGCAATCCAAGGTTGAATCATAAAGAATTTAACCGCGCAAATGGGGTTAAGTGCGTTTAATATGGTGGGGTCATGCATAATATTAATGATGCCCAATAGCCCCAAAGTACCAAACCACAACAACATCACAGGCCCAAAAAAGGCACCAACAATCGCGGTGCCTTTGCTTTGCGCCCAAAACAATAAAAACAACACAAATAGCGTAATCGGTACAATCGCCGCATGCAAGCTGGGCGCGGCCACTTCTAAACCCTCAACCGCAGACAGCACTGAAATCGCAGGTGTAATCATGCCATCGGCATAAAACATACAAGCGCCCAAAATGCCCAGCAACATAATATTGCGCTGCTTTTTGCTATTGCCCTCAGCGTTTCTGGATGCCAAAGCCAGCAACGCCATAATGCCGCCCTCGCCACGGTTATCGGCACGCATAATAAACGCCACGTATTTAACCGACACAATTAAGATGAGCGCCCATGTGATGAGCGACAAAATGCCATAGACATTCATGGCATTGAGCGGCAGCGGATGATGCCCGACTGAAAAAACCTCTTTCATGGTGTATAAAGGACTGGTGCCAATGTCGCCAAATACGACCCCAAGAGCGGCTAAAGCCATGGTGGGTAGAGCTGCTTTGCGAGGAGTTTGATTGTCCATATTGATACGCGGCTAATACGATTGCGTATTATCAACCAATTGAATGGTCAAACCAATAGCAAACCGCATTAAATTAAGTTAATTTTTAATACTGATAACCTTAGCTGCTGCGCTACCTTTATAAAACGTAATATTCAGCCGCGATTCTGGGTTGATTTGCTCCGCATCGGTAATCAGCTGTGCAGGTACAGGATTCAGCAAATCATTTTGCGTCATTTCACTGTGCACGATGGCATAGCCTCTTGCCAGCACCGCATTGGGATTCAGCTGCTCAATACTGCTGGCAAGCCTTAATAATTGGTGTTGGTAAGCTTGCATATTTTGCTGCATCGCAAGGGCTAAACGATGTTGTAACTGCCTAATTTGTGTAGCGCGATTTTCAATTTGTTGTTTTGGCGAAATCAGACGGCGTGCCAAAAAATCCAGCTTTTGAGCGGTTTGATTTAGCAAAAAATTGATTTGTTTATTAAGCCTGTTTTGCAAATTAAGTAATTGATTCTGTAAAACCCTGATATCAGCACAAGCCAGTTCAGCCGCTGCTGTTGGGGTGGCAGCACGCATATCCGCCACAAAATCGCAAATGGTAAAATCGGTTTCATGCCCAACGCCGCTGATAGTGGGTATAGGGCAATCGTCAATCGCGCGTGCCACCACTTCTTCGTTAAATTGCCATAGATCTTCCATGCTGCCACCGCCGCGGCAAATAATCAGCGTATCTACTTCTGCACGCTCGCTTGCGGTGTGAATCGCTTTAGTAATGTGTGCTGCAGCGCCTTTGCCTTGCACTGGAGTTGGGTAAATAATGACCTCAATATTAGGATTTCGACGCTTTAAAGTGGTTAACACATCACGCAACGCCGCTGCATCGGGCGAAGTCACAATGCCAATGGTTTGTGGACTAATGGGAATTTGTTTTTTAAAAGCGGCATCAAATAAACCCTCATGCGCCAATTTCGCTTTTAGTTTCTCAAACGCCTCAAACAGCGCACCCAAACCCGCTTTTTGCACAAATTCAACCGTTAACTGAAAGTCGCCGCGCGCTTCATATAAGGTCACAGTTGCCCTGGCTTCGATTTTATCGCCCTCACGCGGTATAAAATCCACATAACTATTGCGGCCTTTAAACATCACGCATTTCACTTGCGCCGTATTGTCTTTAAGCGAAAAATACCAATGGCCGCTTGCCGCGCGAGTAAAATTAGACACTTCGCCCGACACCCAAAATAGCGGAAAAGATTGCTCTAATACTTCGCGCGCCAAACGATTCAGTTCACTTACTGTCATCATATTGGCGGGTAAAATTTGCTGGTCGGCGTTGTTTGTGAGTTCAGTCATGCGGATTTATCAATTATGCTTTATCTATTACAATCGTTTATTAATCGAATTATAGGCGTTAACACATATGTTACAAAAAATATTCAACACATTATTAACGGGTAAACGCGGCTATTTGCTGGGCTTTGTTCTATGCTTCGGCATTGTGGCTTTGGCCTTAGTGATTCAAACCACCTATAAATTAGAGCCATGCCCATTATGCATCACGCAGCGCATGGTATTTATGGGTTTGGGTGTGCTGTTTTTAATCGCTGCATTCATTCCAGTTAGCAGCATATTTAAAAAAATATTCGCAGTCTTTCAAGTGTTAACTGCGCTGGGCGGTGCAGGCGTAGCAATCCGGCATTGGTATTTGCAAGCCAATCGCGAAAGTATGATTGCCGATTGCGGCGTGGGTTTTGATTATATGTTTGAGAATTTTCCGCTACAAAAAGCCTTTAAGTTGCTGTTTCGCGGCACAGGCGATTGCGCGGCCATCGATTGGACATTTTTAGGCTTAACATTGCCGCAATTAGGATTAATTTCCTTTTTAGGCTTCGCAGTTTTTGCGGTTTATTTAATCTCAAAAAGAGCATAAAACTTAACATGTTAAATCACTGGAAAATTGGCCTTAAATACGGGTTAAGTGTATTCGCACTATTCTTGGCAGCGCTGTTTATTTATGGTTTATCCAACAACTTCACATTTTGGCACGCATTTGCGCATGCTGGCGCGCAATCAGGTGTGGCTTATATGATTTATTACGGCGTTTTTGCAGGGCCAGTTGTGATTGTATTAACCGCATTTACAACCATGTATTTTAAAAATTTAAAGAATCAATAAAAGACTTAATCGTATGCATATCAATAGCTTAGAAAGCACTTTAGATCACTATGTTGGCAATACGCCGCTGGTTAAGCTGCAACGCTTAAACCCCAACTCCAGCAATATCATTTTGCTGAAATTAGAAGGCAATAACCCAGCGGGTTCAGTTAAAGATAGGCCTGCTTACAGCATGATTACGCGTGCAGAAGCGCGTGGCGATATTAAGCCTGGCGATACCTTAATCGAAGCAACAAGCGGTAACACAGGCATTGCCTTAGCCATGGTGGCTGCTATGCGTGGCTATAAAATGGTGCTGGTGATGCCAGAAAACCAAAGTGTAGAACGCCGCCAAAGTATGAAAGCCTATGGCGCAGAGCTAGTATTAACGCCCAAAGATGGCAGCATGGAATTGGCACGCGATGTGGCGATGAAAATGCAAGCTGAGGGCGAAGGGATTGTGCTGGATCAATTTGGTAATCAGGATAATCCGCTGGCGCATTATGAAACTACAGGGCCAGAGATTTGGCGCGATACGGCTGGAAAAATTACGCATTTTGTGGCTAGTATGGGCACTACAGGCACGATTATGGGGGTTTCGCGCTATTTAAAAGAACAAAATCCCAATATTCAAATCATTGGCGTACAGCCAGAAGACGGTGCGCAGATTCCAGGTATTCGCAAGTGGCCAGCGGAATATATGCCGACTATTTTTGATGCAAAGCGGGTAGACGAATTACGTTATGTATCCCAAAAAAATGCTGAGAATATGACGCGTAAACTGGCGACAGAAGAAGGTATTTTTGCTGGCATATCCAGCGGTGGTGGGCTATACACGGCGCTGCAATTATCCAAAGAGCTTAAAGACGCCGTGATTGTTTCGATTGTGTGTGACAGAGGTGACCGTTATCTCTCTACAGGCGTTTTCCCCGCCTAAAAACGCACATTTCGTCATGATGCAGCGTTGCAAAGCAAAAAATACGTCCTTGCATATCACAACATATGCGGCGTCCGATTTTTTGCTTTGCGCCTTGCCTCATTTAGAAATCTGCATTTTTAGAGTGATTGTCTTAGCTTTGCTCTTTATCTTTTTTAACGTGCCAGTTCACGCTATTTCAAGCATTCAAATAACAGTTGGTGAGTTGGATGCGCCTGTTGGACAGCTTAAAAATGCCAAATTCCAAGTGGATTTAAAAGGTGCACAGCCCACTCTTTTACTCAATGCTGACCTAAAACCCAGCAATGAAAAAGAATTCGCCCATTTTGATTTAAAGTGCGGCCAATTTTTAACTGAGCAAATCGGCCAAGCGCAATGCTTAAATGGGCAATTTAAATCCAAACAAATTAGCGCGCCTTTTTCGGTTAACTTTGTCAGTTATCCCTCTGATTTTGCCTTGGATATTGCGTTTAATGGCGCCAATTTCAGTGATGAAGCAGGCTTGCATGCAGGCGAAAAGCTGACTGGCCAAATAAAAATGGCGGCAAAAAAAGTAATCTCAACAGACACTTGGGCATGGGATGGGCTAATTAGTTGGACAGCAGGCGAGCTATATTGGCAACCATTTTACTTTGGTAAAGCGGGAAATACGTTTGAAATTAACGGTACGTTTAAGCAAGATATTCTCAATATTCAAAATGCCAGTTTGTTGGTTAACGAAGTGGGAAAAATGCAGGCAACAGCCACCATTAATATCAAAACAAAAAATGTTGAAGATGTGCAGGTGAGTGCAAAAGATGTGGATTTTGCAGGGCTTTATGCGGTATTTTTAAAACCGATGGCGGAAAAATCCGCTTTTGGCAACATGGATGTGTCAGGCAAGGCAGATTGGAAGTTTGAGATTAAAAACTTAGCCCCAACCAGTTTTGAATTGAATCTGCGCGATGCCAATATTGAAGACAAAAATGGCAAATTTGGCTTTAGTCATATTAATGCGCACATTCCTTGGGATTATGACGAGCCGAAAAATCTGCAGTTGGCTTATAAAAGCGGACATTTGCTCAAAATAGGCTTACGCGAAACTAAGTTAACCGCTGAAATCAACCGATTTTCGCTTACTGCGCCACAATTAGATTTACCCGTTTTAGATGGGGCGCTCAGCTTATCTGATGTCTCTGCTGTGCGTTTAGGGGATAACTGGGCATGGCATTTACGCATGAACCTAGTGCCGATTACGTTAAATGAATTTAGCAAAGCGTTGGGCTGGCCAGAGATGAAAGGGCAAATTTCTGGGCAAATTCCGTTAGTGACTTATGCCAACAAACAGCTGAATATGGACGGCGCAATGAGCTTTAATGCCTTTAGTGGCAGCATTAGCATGAACGATTTAGTGATTGACGACCCGCTAGGCGTGGCGCCACGGTTGTATGCCGATTTGCAAATGCGCAATTTAGATTTGGGCGATTTGACGCGCACCTTTAGTTTTGGCGCTATCGAGGGTAAGCTGGATGGCGATGTAAAAGACATGGTGCTAGAAAACTGGAAGCCCGTGCAATTGGATGCGTCGATTCAAACCAGCGATGGCAAGCATCTGAAAAAAATATCGCAACGCGCGGTGGAAAATATTACGGCCTTAGGTGGCGAAGGTACGGCAGCCGCTTTGCAACGCACTTTTTTGCGATTCTTTAAAGAATTTAATTACGAAAAAATAGGCTTAAGCTGCAAATTAAGGCAAGATGTTTGTGAAATGGGTGGGGTAGAGTCAACCTCAACAGGTTATATCATCGTTAAAGGCAAAGGCATCCCTGCCGTTAACGTAAATGGCTACACACAAAAAGTGAGCTTAGAAGATTTGCTGGGCAGAATCAAACGCATTACCGACAGCAATACCAAAGTGATTGTGAATTAAGCGTTAACTTGAGATTTAACATAAGAATGAATGATTTAGAAACGAATAACTGAGTCATAAATTAGGATTAAAAGATGAAAAAAATAGGCATTATTGGGGTATTTGTTTTATTAATACCTGCTTGCGTCACCATTAATATTTACTTTCCAGCCGCTGCGGCAGAAAAAGCGGCCGATAAAATTATTGATGAGGTATGGCAACTTAAACCTGGAGAAGAGCCACCAGCCAGGCCTGCAGAATCCAAGCCTGCCGATGCGCCAGCCAATTAACGCAGACTTATCATTAAGGAATTGTCATGAAAAAACTCTTTACCGTTTTAAGTTTACTAGCCGCTACATTATTCAGTAGCAGCTGGGTCAGCGCAGCTGCCGATTTAGATGTCAATACGCCTGCGATTGCTGCCATCAAAAACAGCATGCAAGCGCGTCATAATCAATTAAGCCCCCATTACAATAGCGGTGCAGTTGGTTTAACCGCTGATGGACTTGTTGCTGTGCGCGATGCTACTGCTGTGCCATTAAAAGATCGTGGTGGCATTAATAGCTTGGTTGCTGCAGAAAATGGTGACCGTACAGCGCTATATAAGGAAATCGCTGTGGGCAATGGCCACCCAGAGTGGGCGGGCGAAATTCGCAGCACCTTTGCAGGCCGTTGGGTCGATAAAGCGCAAAGTGGCTGGTATTACCAAAATGCAGGTGGCTGGGTAAAGAAATAATCGTTTAACGGAATAATGATTGGTGAAAATATGCAGATTAAACAGTTTTTAATTCTGGTTTTGGGGTTAGCTATCGTCGCATCCAGTCAAGCAGCAGTCTATCAATGGGTGGATGAAAAGGGCACAACACATTATGGTGACAAGGTGCCTGACAAATATAAAGCGAAATCAGAAAAAGTAGATATTAAGCAGAATGATACTTCGTTTGGAAATAACAACGAGGCTGCGCCACAATCTAAACCGCTTGTTAAACCAGAACAATCACAACCCATTGCAGTAGAAACCCCACAGCTAAAAGATGTACCAAACACAAGTACTAACAGCCGTGATAACTGTGAAAAACAAATACAAGAATACAAAAAAAGTCAGGATTGTTTTGCGCCTTATGTGATTGTTGGCGGCGGTGTAAAGCCAGAAGCTTTTAAATATTGCAAAGAGCTAAAACAGCCTACTTGCACAGGCCGATAACATAATAATAGTCACAACTAACTGCACATGACACCAACCTTAGTATTCGATATAGAAACAATTCCAGATACGGCTGGCTTGCGCGCTTTGCTGGATTTACCAACTGAAATCTCAGATGAGGATGTTGCTAATATCGCGCTGCATCAACGTCGCCAGCATAATGGCAGTGAATTTTTGCCGCTGCATCAGCATAAAGTCTGTGCGATTTCTTGCGCGTTGCGTGAGGGCAACAACTTTAAAGTATGGACATTGGGTGATGCTGAATCATCTGAAGCGGAAATCATTCAACGCTTTTTTGATGGTGTTGAAAAATATATGCCGCAAATTATATCTTGGAATGGTAGTGGCTTTGATTTGCCAGTTTTGCATTATCGCGCCATGATTAATGACGTGGTTGCGCCAAGATATTGGGATTTGGGCGATGACAATAAAGATTTCAAGTGGAACAATTATATTAGCCGCTATCACACGCGGCATTTAGATTTAATGGATTTACTGGCTTTGTATAACGCACGCGCCAACGCGCCGCTGGATGATTTAGCTAAGTTATGTGGCTTTCCAGGCAAGTTGGGTATGGATGGAAGCAAAGTGTGGGATGCATTTAAAGCAGGAAAAATAGAAGAGATACGCAATTATTGTGAAACCGATGTGGCGAATACACATTTAGTTTATTTGCGTTTTCAGCTCATGCGTGGGCATTTAACCAAGGCTGAGTATGAAGCTGAAATACAATTGGTGCGCGATACTTTAAGTGGTTACGCGCTAGACAATAAAACGCCGCACTGGACAGAGTTTTTGGCTGCCTGGCAGACTTAATTACTTTTATTCACCTGTGGATAAATCTTCCTCAACGGCGTCTTTCCAATTAAGAATCACTTTTTTATTGGCATTATCTTCAAGCGACACTTTGTGGCGCAATTTTTGACCATTATTATTGGCTAAAATTAAGTAAGTGCCTGCTGGTAAATTGACATAAAGCATTGGTTTTGAGCCAACAATTCTAAATACGCGTTCGTCTTGTTCGTTATAAATATTCACATTCACATTCGTCACGGAGCGGCCGCTAGTGCCCTCTGAAAACAATAAATTCAGCGTAAATTTTTTGGCTTGAGCGCGCATTGCTAGCACTTCTTCTTCACCAATTCCGCCTGATAGATAAGCGATGCCTGTGGGTGATTTAAGCGCAATAAATGGCTTCGCATAGGCAATCTGTGCAAAGAATAGTGCCAATATCAGTACTAAAATTGGGTTAAGTTTTATTTGAATAATATGCATCATATGAGTAGCCCTCTCAGATTAATTCCGTATCAATAATTTTAAGTACTTAAGCGTTATTTTGCAGGCAGTTTAGCAAATTTTTTCACATTACTGTAATGCCCGTCTTTTAATAGATTGCTTTCGGTTAAAATAGCGGTATGAGAAGAAATCGCAATAAAAGTCGTCAAGACCCCACTTTAAATCCTGTTTTAACCGCCACTATTGAGTCATTAGACCAAGAGGGGCGTGGCGTTGCGCATGTGAACGGCAAAACCATTTTTATAGATGGCGCGCTGCCTAATGAGCGCGTTACCTATCAATCACAGCACATCAAACCTAGCTACGAAGTCGCTAAAGTTATTGATATCTTGAAGCAATCCAATCAACGCGTAACACCAAAATGCCCGCATTTTGGCTTATGTGGTGGCTGTAAATTACAGCATTTGGATGCCAATGCACAAGTGGCTGCCAAGCAGCGTTTGCTGGAAAATGATTTATGGCATATTGGCAAAGTAAAGCCAGACAATATGCTGCCAGCGCTTTACGGCCCAACTTGGGGCTACCGCCACAAAGCGCGCTTAAGCGTGAAATATGTAGAGAAAAAACAAAGAGTATTGGTGGGTTTTAACGAAAAAGCCACGCGCTATGTAGCGGATATGAATTCATGCGAAGTATTGGTGCCAGAAGTGTCAGCATTGATTGCGCCTTTGCAGCACATGATTGTGCAATTGAGTATTCGTGATAAATTGCCGCAGATTGAGTTGGCCGCTGGAGAAGAGAAAGTCATTGTGTTGATTTTCCGCATTATGGATGCGTTAACTATTGAAGATGAAGCGTTATTTAAAGCGTTTGCAGAAAAACATCAAGTTCAGGTTTGGACGCAAACCAAAGGCCCAGATACGATTAAGCCGTTTTGGCCATTGAATGGTGCCGCGTTAAGTTATAGTTTGCCAGAGTTTGGTTTAACTTATCCATTTAAGCCAAACGAATTCACGCAAGTGAATCCGCAAATCAATCAGGTAATGATTCGGCGCGCCATGCAATTGTTAACGCCTCAAAAAGGTGAAAAAATTGCCGATTTCTTTTGCGGTATTGGTAATTTCACGTTGCCAATCGCGCGCAGTGGTGCAAACGTGCTGGGTTTAGAAGGCTTGGCGAATTTGGTGGATAGAGCCAATGAAAGCGCCATACTTAACCATATAAATCATGTGAAATTTGGTGTGGCCGATTTGTTTAAAATGACGCCAGAATCATTGTTAACGTTGGGCAAGTTTGATAAATGGCTAATCGACCCGCCGCGCGATGGCGCCTATGAATTGGTGCGAGCAATCGACACTTCTACTGCGCCGCAAACGATTGTCTATGTATCTTGCAACCCCGCAACATTGGCGCGCGATGCAGGGGTTTTAGTGCATGAAAAAGGTTACACCTTAAGTGCGGCAGGCGTGATTAATATGTTCCCGCACACCAGCCATGTGGAATCGATTGCCTTATTTACGCTTATGTAAGTTTAAGATTATCCTAAATACGGTTTTTTAATGCCAGTTTTGATCATTACGTAGCAAATGATTAAAACTGGCATTTTTCATGCTTACAAGCCTCTGATACGCCTATTTATTTCAATTTTTGATAAGAGAATCCGCATGAAATTAGCCGCTGCCAGTCCGTTTTTGTGCTTTGTCATCATACTTATTTCACCCAATCTAGTTTTTGCCAGCGATGCTTTAAGCCCATCTGCCACGCACACGGTATGGATAGCGATTGCTGGCGCGTTGGTATTTTTAATGCAAGCAGGCTTTGCGATGCTAGAAACAGGCATGGTGCGTGCTAAAAATGCAGTCAATGTGATGATGAAAAACTACATGGATTTGTGTGTGGGCAGCCTGTTATTTTGGCTGGTTGGCTACGGATTAATGTTCGGTTACAACCCATCTGGCTGGATAGGCACCACACTTTTTGGCCTGGCAAAAGCCCCCGATTGGGACTTTACTTTATTGTTTTTTCAGATGATGTTTGCCGCCACAGCCGCCACTATCGTGAGTGGCGCCATGGCAGAGCGCACCAATTACATTGCTTATTTAATTGGTACCTGCGGCATTACAGCCATTATTTATCCAGTATTTGGTAGCTGGGCTTGGGGTGATGGCGGCTGGTTAAAGCAAATGGGTTTTATTGATTTTGCGGGTTCAACCGTTGTGCATTCCGTAGGTGGGTGGTGCGCACTAGCAGGCATTATTTTATTGGGCCCACGCTTGGGGCGCTTTGGCCCAAAAGGCGAAGCACGCACTTTGCCTGGCCATAATCTCAGCTTTATTGCAATTGGTGGTTTTATATTATGGTTTGGCTGGTTTGGTTTTAACGGCGGCAGTACTTTAGCTGCTGGCACCAACATTGGGCTCATTTTACTTAACACGCACTTAGCAGGTGCTGCAGGTGCGGTAGCTGCCATGTTAATGAGCTTTGCAACGCGCCAGCCAGCATTGATGACCAACGCAGTCAACGGCAGTATTGCAGGTTTGGTTGCTATCACCGCAGGCTGTGCCAGCATGCAGCCGCCATACGCAGCTTTATCAGGCGCAATTGGCGGAGTTTTAAGCGTGCTTGGTGTCATGCTGCTAGAAAAAATGCGTTTAGATGACGTGGTTGGTGCGGTTTCTGTACATGGCATTTGCGGTGCTTGGGGTACATTAGCAGCGGGGTTATTTTTAACTGGCAATATGTTTAACGCGCATCAAGTTAGCGTGCAGTTAATCGGCATTGGCGCCGCGTTTGTGTGGGTATTTTTTAGTGCGCTTATCATGTATTTTGTGATTTCCAAAGTAACCACCTTGCGTGTAAGCACCATGCATGAACAGCGCGGTTTAGACGTCACCGAACATGGCGAAATTGGCTACCCAGAATTCGGGACAAATAACGCATATAATCCAGAAAATATTAAAGACTTAAAGAATTAAAGAGTTAAAAATTAAACAATAATTTAGTGGTCATATTAGTCAATACTTAATGCCTAATTTAGGATAAAAATGGATTTAATTCACCGCCGCCGCGCCATCTACACAGGCATGCGCGCCTATTTCGATGATCATGAACTGTATCAAGCCATATCATTATGGCAAAAAGATTATAGTGAAAAACCCAAATATGCATTGAGCGTTTTTGTGGCGCGCTGTTGCAGCACACCAGAACTCAAAGAGCAGCGTGCAAAAATACTGGGCTCTATATTTAATGCCATGGATATGCCCATTGAGCAATTGCTGGCAGACCCCATTGATGCGATGAAAGCTGAATCCAGCCTGCCGCCCGCTGCTCAACATGTTCAAGACGGAAAAACGCAGGTATTCATTCATCTTTTTGAGCAAATGCTCTTAAAAGTAAATGATCATGATGAACGCAATATTCGGCAATTTGTGATTGATCAAAGCGCTAAATTAGAAATGGATGAACGCCGCAGCATGCATTTAAAGCAGTGGCTAGCAAAGCGCAGACCTATATTGGCAGCCAACTATAGTTTACCGATTATGCAAAAAATTATTCATTACAGCTATGTTGCGATGTGCGAACAAATTGGCCCTGTAAAGTCAGATCAATCATTAGCGCAAGCCATTAAAGAAACTGAGCCGCTGGCTGTAACGCTGCAATTTAAATTGCACGACTTGCTGTAATTCACGCATTCGTCCGCCAGCTTAATTGCCTGCAAATCGGTTAAACTAGCGGCATGAAAAGCTTCTTTTTCCTGCTGGTTTTGTTTTGTTTATGTGCTTGCCAGCCTGCTACTCAATCATCAGAAAATAGCGCGGCACCCATACAGTTTGCCATCGCCCAAGCCCCACTCAATTTAGACCCACGTTATGCCACCGATGCTGCATCTGAACGGGTGAATCGGCTTGTTTATCAACCACTTGTTGATTTTGATGCAGCTTTAAAACCCAAGCCCGTACTGGCGACTTGGGTTTTGATTAATGCTACTCAGTATCAATTTACATTGCAGTCAAAACGCACGCCGTTTCATCATCAAGCTGCTTTAACGTCTCTGGATGTGAAAGCCACTTATGATTCGATTTTGCACTTAAAAAATTCACCGCATTCAGCAGAATTTGCCAATATTAAGATCATTAAGGTTCTAGATAACGAGTCTATTTTATTTGAATTAAAACAAGCAGATAGCCATTTCCCATCCAAATTAATTATCGGCATCTTACCTGCTGATTTAATCGCCAACAATCACGATTTTGCACATCATCCAATCGGCAGCGGTGCGTTGAAATTTGTAAGCTGGGATAGCAAGCTGGTGTTGCAGCGCGTTAAGGATAGTCAACAAATCATCCTAACAGAAGTAAAAGACCCAACCGTACGCGTGCTTAAGTTGCTGCGTGGCGAGGCCGATTTGATTCAGGGAGATTTACCGCCAGAGTTGGTTAAACATTTGCAAAGCCAGCCTGAAATTAAGGTTAAAACCACGGTGGGCGCTAACTTTTCTTATCTTGGTTTAAATATGCAAGATGCCACTTTACAGAATTTAAAAGTACGTCAAGCGATTGCTTATGCTATAGACCGTGAGGCGATTATCCAGCAAGTGATGGTGCAGCAGTCGCGTACTGCGAATGCGATTTTGCCGCCAGAACACTATACCAACGCAAACAATAATTTAGAGTCTTACGATTACAACCCCGAAAAAGCCAAGCAATTACTGCATGAGGCAGGCATTAAGCTGCCATTAAAACTGATTTATAAAACCAGCACTGATGCGCAACGTTTACGCTTTGCCACCATTTTGCAAGCGCAAATGACTAAGGCTGGCATTGATTTGCAGATTAAAAGTTTAGATTGGGGTACTTTTTTTGCGGATGTTAAACAAGGCAATTTTCAGTTGTTCGGCCTAACTTGGGTAGGTATCAAAACGCCAGAAATCTATGCAAAAGCGTTTGGCAGCAACAACTTTCCACCCAATGGTTTTAACCGTGGCAGGTATATCGATAAAACGCTGGATAGCTTGCTTGCAGAAGAAAATTGGTCAGCCGCAACGGCACGTATTCAGCAACAATTGCCGTATATTCCGCTGTGGTACGAAGGGCAATTTGCTGCAATGGGCCAAAATATCAGCCATTATTCGCCTAAGTCAGACGGAAACTGGGACGACTTAACTACAATTACAAGGCAATAAATTGCAAGCTCAATAGCAAAAAGCTCAGCTACAATAAACGACTATGCGCATCGAAATTTCTATTCAACACCAAACTTTAACGCTTTTTGATGATTTTGGCGGTGTTAAGTCGCGCTATGTTGTTTCTACTGCGGCTAATGGCGTGGGTTGCGAAAAAAATAGCGGCTGCACGCCATTAGGCAATCATATTATCCGCGCCAAGATTGGTGCAGGCGCCTTGCCGAATACCGTGTTTGTGGGACGCAGGCCAACTGGCGAAATCTGCACGCCAGAATTAATGGCGCAGTTTCCGAATCGCGATTGGATTTTGACTCGGATTTTATGGTTAAGTGGTACTGAAATAGGCTTCAATCGCCTCGGCAATGTGGATACCATGCAACGTTACATCTATATTCATGGCTCTCCCGACTCTACACAAATGGGCGTAATTGGTTCGCATGGCTGTGTGCGTATGCGTAATAGCGACATCATCGAATTATTTGAGTTGGTTGAGGCGGGCACATCAGTGCTGATTTTAGAATGACAAGCAAGGTTAGCCAGTGACATATTTGAAACACGCGCTAAGTTTTGTCACTGTGGTTTTTGGCGTATTATTGCTCACTTTTTTATTGATTCATGCCGTGCCTGGTGACCCGGTTGAAGTAATGTTGGGTGAATCGGCTAGCGTGGCAGACAGAGAATCACTGCGCGCCGATTTAGGATTAAATCAGCCGTTGATACAGCAGTTTGGCCACTATTTGGTAGCATTATCCCGTGGCGATTTTGGCAGATCTATTCATACCAAAACACCGATTATTGATTTAATTAAAGCGCGTTATCCCGCCACACTTAAGCTGGCATTTTTATCACTTTTTATCGGGTTAAGTATCGGCATTCCATTAGGCATATACGCCGCACTTAAGGCTGGTCATTGGCAAGATTTAGTGGTCACACTAGTGAGTGTTCGCTTATCTGCCATGCCTGCGTTTTGGTTGGGGCCAATTCTCATGCTGGTATTTGCGCTATGGCTGGGCTGGCTACCAGTCAGTGGCATGGATTCAGGCACATCGATTATTTTGCCTGCGCTCACGTTAGGCTTTGGCTTAAGCGCCATACTCACGCGCATGACGCGCACCAGTTTGCTTGAAGTGCTGAATGACGACTATATACGCACCGCACGTGCCAAAGGTTTAGCTGAATCTACCGTGATTCTGCGCCACGCTTTGCGTGCGGCTTTATTGCCGATTATTACCATTGTTGGTTTGCAAATGGGCAGTTTGCTGGCTGGCACTGTGATTACCGAAACGATTTTTAGCTGGGATGGTATAGGACGTTTGCTAGTGGAAAGCATTGAAAAGCGCGATTACCCTGTGACACAAGCCTGTGTGCTGGTGATAGCGCTAAGCTATGTGCTGGTGAATTTAGTCACCGATATCTTGTATCGGTTTGCTGACCCGCGTGTGCGGTAGGATGCACCCCCACCCTAACCCTCCCCCTAAATGGGGAGGGGATTGAAGCATAGGGGTTATTAAAAAAAGTAATAATTTAAACTGCGATAAAATTAATTCCCTCCCCTGCAAGGGGGAGGGCTAGGGT
>JAKFVD010000014.1 GCA_021732365.1 Methylotenera sp.
ACGCTCACGGTGCCGTTGGTCGGGTTTTGTGCAGAAACAAAGGTGACGGCTTCGCCGTCCACATCGGTGTCGTTGGTCAGTAAGCTAGCGGTGCTAATGGTGGCTGGTGTGTCTTCGGTGGCGGTCACGGTGTTGTCAATGGCGTCAGGGGCGTCGTTGGCTGGGGCCACATTAAACCTAAACGTATTAGGCACGGCATCAAACCCGCCCAAGTTATCTTGAACACTAAATGTAAAGTTGCTATAAGGGCTACCGTTACCATTAGCGGCTGGTGTAAAGATTAGGTTGTCTGCATCAATATCAGCAACTGATATGACTTGGCCTGCTATTGCAATAGGCGACCCATTTAAAAAGAGCGTGCCATTAGTCGGTAAACTATCAATACGTACTGCATTCAAAGTTTGGCCTACATCAGTATCAGTAAATCCAAAATCTGCACTTAATAAAGTGTAATTATTATCTTCAGTAATGCTACGTGTTGCATCAGCACCTTGCGGTGGATCATTCGGGCTAACATTAACAGTGATGTTGGCAGTATCTGTACCACCTACACCATCGCTAATTGTGTAAGGAATTGTTGAAATACCAGAAAAACCAGTATTTGGTGTGAAAGTAATCACGCCACCAGCGGTAATACTAACAATGCCGTTGGATACCGGAATACTTTGTGGCGTGCCAGGGGTAACTGTTGTACCACCAATACTGGTTAAAATTAATGTAGCGCTTTCAACGTCCGTATCATTAGCTAACGGCATCAGTGTGATTGGTGTATCTACAGGCGTACTGACTGTATCAGGCACAGCATCTGGATTGTCGTTTCGTGCGGCAAAGTTAAGGGTAACCGTAGCAGTGTCGGTTGAGCCTTGTCCATCGCTGATGGTATAGGTAAACGTGGCTGGGCCATTGTAGTTGGCGTTAGGCGTAAAGATGACGTTGCCTGCGTTTAAGCTTACCGTACCGTTTGTCGGCGCTTGTACCGAGGTGATGGTTAATGGGTTACCGTCTACATCGGTGTCATTTGCTAATAGTGTCGCAACCATGATGGTGGCTGTGACGTCTTCAGTAGCCGCAATTGTGTCATTAACTGCGTCTGGTGCGTCATTTTGTGCGGCAAAGTTAAGGGTAACCGTAGCAGTGTCGGTTGAGCCTTGTCCATCGCTGATGGTATAGGTAAACGTGGCTGGGCCATTGTAGTTGGCGTTAGGCGTAAAGATCACATTGCCAGCGTTTAAGCTTACCGTACCGTTTGTCGGCGCTTGTACCGAGGTGATGGTTAATGGGTTGCCGTCTACATCGGTGTCGTTTACTAATAGTGTCGCAACCATGATGGTGGCTGTGACGTCTTCAGTAGCCGCAATTGTGTCATTAACTGCGTCTGGTGCGTCATTCACCGCAGTAATTGGGCCTAAATTCAAACTTGCTGTGTCAGTTATAGCACCATCCGACAAGGTGTAAACAATCTCAGGAATCGCACCAACATAATTTAGCGCAGGCGTAAATGTGTAAGTGCCGTTTGCGTTAATAACAATCGTACCGACACCAACAATCACCGCAGTTGTACCTGCTGCGTAAGTTTCGGGAATCAAATCACCGTCAGCATCTACCGTAAACTGTGTAACAAGCAACATATCGCCATCAACATCAGTGTCGTTCGTTAATACATTGCCAGAAATAGGCGTATCTTCAGTTACACCAACGTTATCGTTATTGGCAATTGGCGCATCATTGACTGCGGTAATGCTGACTTGGGCAACTAGTGGGTTAGATGTCGCCCCACCATTGTCAGTCACTACAAATGGCACATTAACAGTGCCGTTAAAATTGAATGCTGGAATAAAAATTAAACCTGTGGCTTGCGCAGGTGTTAATGGCACACCTGCAACAACTGGTGTAATGCCATCGGCCAAATACAATACACCTTGGGTAGCTGGTGGTAAGCTGGTCACTGTAATGCTCACAATTGAGCCATCTGGATCAGTGCCCGTTAAATTGAGCGTGGCGTTAACACTGTCTTCTGTGCCAGGCGTTGCGGTAAAACTTGCTATTGGCAGGAGATTGCTTGGTCCAGTAGGCGCAATCACTAAATTCGCAAGATAATCAGGATCATTGCCTTGGCGAATAGTCCCGTAATAGCGACTTTCAAATGCAGTAATCGGGGTTCTATAATCAAAATCAAATGCGCTTAAATCTTGATCAATACGTGGCAAGTAAACCGCATTACTTAAACCGTCGCCTAGTTGCACATCACGATCTTGTGTTAATGGGTTATTATCTAAAAATTCACGGCTGGCAACATCGTAAGCGTAATCAAATCGATTCAGTACATCGTCAATACGTAGCAAATCGACAAAATTGTGACCTTGCTGATTAATCGTAACACCTTCGTTAACCTCAGCACGCTCATTAGCCAGCGCAGCAATAATGTCATCAATATTTGCATTTGTTTGAATCGCTTGAATCAGACTTTGAATGGTGGCTTGAGAGACAGCGTTGTTAGTAGGGTCAACCAAATCGTACAAAATAGCATCGCTTAACTCTTGGGTAAAGGTGACCGTTTGTTCAGACCCAATTTGTACCAGATTACCGTTGGCAAGTTGTAGCTCGACCGTTGCCCCATTCGGCACGACAATACTATCGCCAGATTCAATCGAATCACCTAAAATTAAGGCTCTCTGTGCGCCTGATGCATCTACAACGATTGCTGAGCCAGTGAGTAATACGACGGTGCCGATTGTTGCCATGTTGATTCTCTCAAATATCAAAAGTAAATTACTTTTTTAGATGATTGAATTAAACAGCAATTAATACCAGAAAAATATTGGCCTGAAGGACAATACAGGTGCATAAAAATGCTTAACTTAACACATTAAAACAGTCGAAAAAATGCAGTGGTTTTAACTCTTATTATTGAGCATTAATGCTAAATGCAAGCGATCTTTTGCGCCTAATCGCTCAAAGCTAGCCGACAAATGCGCTTTTACTGTGCGCTCAGTAATGTCTAAAATGCGGGCAATTTCCTTATTACTTAAACCTTTTGCTGCTTCAATCGCCACCTGTTTTTCACGATTGGTAAGCAGGCTTAAATGTTGGCTCACCTGCTCCGCTTGATTACCAGCCAAAGTACTAGACACTTCAATCAGTCGCTTGAGCAAGTCTGGGCCCATCCAAACACCACCATGACTAATCACTGTTTTAATTTCGCGAAGCACTTGCGCGGGGCTGTAAGCGTGAGAATAAGCAACTACGCCCAAGCTCATTGCATATAAAGCTTCTGCCTGGTTAGGCGAGTTAGCTAAAACAACTATTTTTGCTTGCGTGTATTGTTGCTGAATTTGCTTAATAGTTTTGGTTAGCCACTCTTGCCTATCCGCATTCATATGCAACCAAAAAACGATTGTTTCACTGGCCTGCGATTTATTGGGCTTTAAAAAATCAGCAATTTTTGCGTGAGGAAAAGCCTCTACCCAGCCAGCCAAACCGCCACTTAAAGGCGAGATGAAAATATCTTGCATGGCGGCCTTATCTTTCAGTAAAGGCGTACGATTTGGCTTTAAGTACAGGCTTGAGCAAATAAGAGAGAATTGTCTTTTTACCAGTCAAAATATCCACCTGCGCAATCATGCCAGGAATAATCGGCAAACCTTTGCCTAAACTTGTTTGCAAGGTGCGCACACGCACCACATAATAAGCATTACCTTTTTCATCTACAGTTGAGTTTGCCGCGATGCTTTCTACTTTTGCATCAAGGGTGCCATAAATGGTGTAATCGTAAGCAGTTAACTTCACAATCGCATCTTGGTTGGGGCGTAAAAATGCAATATCTTTGATTTCTACTTTAGTTTCCAGCACCAACGCATCATCGGTCGGCACTACTTCAAGCACTTCTTTACCTGGCTGAATCACACCACCGACTGTGTTAAAAAACAATCGACTTACCCTACCATTAACGGGTGATTTTAAAGTGGCCTGTTTTACTTTATCGGTTAGGCCAACACTGGTTTCTGTAATGCTATTTAATTTAGCAGTCGTGTCATTTAATTCAGTGCGCACTTTACTGCGAAAGTTTTGCTCAGCTTCCGTCACTTTGCGTCTTGCTTCTGAAATCGCAACTTGAATACGGTTGGCTTGCGCGCGTGTTTGGTCAATCTCACCTTTTGCGCGTGTTGCCTCACGCTCTAATTTCAAAATATCAATCTCAGATACCGCACCGCTAGCCAGTAAGGGCTTATTTGCCGCCAATTCTTTAGCGGCTGATTCATAGGTTTTTTCAGCAATTTCACGCTTAAATTGCACTTCTATTAATTCTTTTTCACGCTGCACCATTTGGTCACGCGCAATATTCACCACTGAATTTAAATCATCTTGACTAGCAACATATAAAGCCTGCTCTTGCTCGTAGACTTGCGGCACTTCTAACTGCACCTCGGGCGGCGGATTAAAAGGGCTGTCTTCAGCAAGCGCTTTTAAACGCGCTTGTTTGGCAATTAACGCTAAAAACTGCCCTTTATTTTCACGCAAAGATGACACCGCACGGGTTTCATCAATTTTAATCAGTGGCATGCCCTCTTTAACCAAATCGCCTTCTTTAATTAAAATTTCAGACACAATACCACCATCTAACGATTGAATCACTTGCACTTGGCGCGACGGAATGACCCTGCCCTCGCCGCGTGTCACCTCATCGACTTTGGCATACCATGCCCAAGCAACAGCCGCTAACATAATGAATAGAATGCCATACAGTAATTTTCTGGCTTTAAGTGGCTTTTGCTCTAAAATCGCCAAATCTGCTTCTTCACTCCAAGCCAAAGAATCACGCGTTTCTGTTGGCACTGCGCGATTAACAAGCCAATAAATAGGCGCAGTTAACCAGGATTGTTTCTTTAAAAATCCATTAACTGCACCTATTATATTGAATAGACCTTGACTCATATTTTTACCTGATTTATTTAGCTAAATGGCTATTTTTACAGCGCTTTACCTATTTTTCCAGCACGTAGCGCTTCAATGATTTGCGCTTTTGGACCATCTGCCACAATACGGCCTGCATCAATCACAATGATACGATCGGCTAAATCAAATAAGCCTGTACGGTGCGAAATAAGTACCACTGTTTTGCCCTGCGCGGCTTCCATTAAGCGTTTTTTAACTGCATCCTCAGCTGAGTGATCCATCGCACTTGTTGGTTCATCTAACAAAATAATAGCGGGTTTGCCAATGAGTGCGCGCGCAATTCCAACTCCTTGTTTCTGGCCGCCAGAAAGGGTTTCGCCTCGCTCACCCACACTTAAATCAAAACCTTTTGGGTGAGCATTGATAAATTCGTCTATACCGCCAGCATGTGCAGCCGCCAAAACAGTTGCATCATCTGCATGCGGGGTGGTGATGGTTAAATTGTCACGCATGGTGCCATAAAACAAATGCGTTTCTTGCTGAACGTAACCAACACAACGGCGCAATTCTGCCGGGTCAATCTGGCGCGCATCAATACCATCAATCAAAATGGCACCTTCTGTCGGTTGATAAAGCCCTAAAATCAATTTATGTATCGTCGTTTTGCCTGAGCCCATGCGGCCAAGCAAAGCCACTCGTTCGCCTGCTTTAATTTTGAACGACACTTTGGCCAACGCGCTTTCTTCAGCGCCAGGATAACTAAAACTCACCTCTCTGAATTCAATATCGCCCCTAAAAGTGGGGCGCGATAAAAAGTTAGCATCCTGCGCACGCTCAACTGGTTTATTCATAATCTCATCAAGCGATTGCAAAGACGTCGATGCAGTGTGGTACTGCGTGAGCAAGCCTGCGGTTTGTGAAATAGGCACCAAGGCGCGCGAAGACAACATGGTGCATGCAATGAGCCCGCCCATAGTAAGGTCGCCACTAGTCACCAAATACACGCCCAATAAAATTAAGCTAATAGAAATAGTTTGCTGAATAGCGCTAGAACCATTGTGAATAGAGGATGAAAGTAAGCGTAACTTACTGCCAACCTCAGTTAAATAAGTCGCGCTATGCTCCCATTTTCGTTGCATTCCGCCTTCAATTCCTAACGCTTTAATCGTTTCTAAACCGACTAAACTTTCAATTAATGTCGCATTTCGCACCGCGCCTGCACGATACATGGTTTCTGACAATTCATGCATTTTGCTTTGGACACTCAATGCGTAAGCCAGCATAACAATGGCACCCACAATTACGGGAATTACCATCAGTGGCGAAATCCACGCCATGACAATAATAAAAATAATGCCAAAAGGTACATCAATTAAAGTAGTAATGGTGGCAGAGGTAATAAAATCGCGCACACTTTCAAATGAGCGCAAATTGCTGGCGAACGAACCCACTGAATTAGGGCGTTGCTCCATTCGTAGCCCCAGCACTTGCTCCATAATGCGGGCGCTTAACTGGATATCGATACGCGTGCTTGCCCAATCTAAAAAATAGCCCCGCATGGTGCGTAAAGTAAAATCACCAATCACTATCACCAATACGCCAATTGCCAATACCCATAAAGTTTCTATTGAGCGGTTCGGCACAACTCGGTCATATACATTCATGGTAAACAAGGGCATGGCTAACGCAAACATATTCACTACAAATGCGGCCACCATGACATCGCGGTAAATACGCTTATTTTCGGCTAAGGCACCCCAAAACCAGTGCCTTAAGCGCACTTTTCCAACAGCAGGAGCGCGCTTATCAAATACATATTTGGGCTTTGTGACAATACAATATCCTGCATACTGCGCGGCAATCTCATCTAACGAAACCATCACTTCCGCATCGCCTAGCTCTGGGTAAATGACACGCGCCTGATTCGCTTTTGCGTCAATGCTGACGAGTTGGCAAGCTTCATCGTTATGCAGTAACAAAGTGATAGGTAAAAAAGCGGTACGAATTTGATTGATTGGCGTTTTTAGAATGGTCACTGCTAAATTTGCGCGCTCGGCCGCACGTTTAAATAGAGCAGGCGTCATTTTTCCATTTTTTAGTGGCAAGCCAGCAATTAATGCATCTTTAGTTGTAACTACTTGATGCCCACGGCAAGCAAGTAACAAACATCCAAGCAGCGAATCTCCACTGTTGGCTTGCGCATGCAATAAATCGTCCAAATTGATATTGATTGAGTTTGGCTTATTAATAGGCAATTCCAACGGCTTTTTCAAACCATTTGCATTGACATTGTCTTGATTGCTTGTGTCCTGACTTTTGTTGTCTAGACTCATCACTTCAACCTGTTAAATTATGTATTTAAAGTAATGTATCAACATTTAGTGAATACTACAATTGTACTGATGGTCAATCGGCTAATAATTGGCAACTAATATGCCGAAATTAACACAATTTAACAGTATATTTAATATTAAGGAGTGAGGTTTTGGAGGCGCGAGCCGGAGTCGAACCGGCCTAAACGGCTTTGCAGGCCGCGGCATAACCGCTTTGCTATCGCGCCATCGAGAACATCTAATTTAAAAATTAGATATAAAAACCAAAACGGCGAAAGCATGCATGCATTCGCCGTATCAGTTATTATTTGGAGCGGGAAACGAGACTCGAACTCGCGACCTATACCTTGGCAAGGTATCGCTCTACCAGCTGAGCTATTCCCGCGTCGTTAAGACAGCCAGCATTATAGCGGTTTTCGAGACAGCGTCAAGACTAAATCACCGAATTAATCACTAAAGTTAACGATTAATATTGAGTGAAAAATATTAGTGAATGGATTCTTTAAGATGCGGCCAAGCTGCTTTTAGATAATAAGCCATTGATAACAATGTTAAAAAAGCCGCAAAAATAATCAAAATTTGACCGACAAGTTTAGTATTAAAAACGCCTAAAAATCCCAAACTCACACTATCGTAATACAGCAGTAATAATATAGCCGCCATTTGTGCCGCTGTTTTAATTTTACCGATAGTGGCAACCGCGACATTGCTACTTTTGCCAGTACCTGCCATCCATTCACGCAAGGCGCTGATGGCGATTTCACGACCAATGATAATGAGTGATACCACTGCACCAACACGTCCGAATTCCACCAGCACAATTAATGCAGCTGCGACCATTAACTTATCGGCAACAGGGTCTAAAAATGCGCCAAACTTAGAAGTTTGATTAAATTTGCGCGCCCAAAAACCATCTAGCCAATCAGTAAATGCTGCAAGCGCAAAGACAGTTGCCGCGGCGACATTTAGCGTATGCGATGGCGTCATGCCAAGTGCGTATAAATTGTGCGGCAGGTAAAAAATACCAACAAATACAGGAATTAGCGCGATTCGCAGCACGGTTAGAATATTGGGGATGTTCCACAACATATTGTTTTTTATACTTTATTTTAAGTTAATGTAGTTGTTCGTAAATAGTTTGGGCTAATGTTTTACTAATGCCTTCTACCTGCGCAATTTCGTCCATACTAGCACTTTTCACCCCATCTAATCCACCAAAGCGCGTCAGCAAGGCTTTGCGACGTTTTGCTCCTACGCCTTCTATGTCTTCCAAGCTTGAGGTAATGCGTGCTTTGGCGCGTTTAGCACGGTGCCCTGTAATAGCGAAGCGGTGCGATTCATCGCGAATTTGTTGTAATAAATGTAAGCCTTGATTATCTTTTTCCAGATTCAGCATTTCCCCAGTATCCGAGAAAATCATGGTTTCTAACCCTGGCCTGCGTTCTTCGCCTTTAGCAATACCAACCAGCAGAATATCTTCTAAGCCCACTTCTTGCATAACTTCCATCGCCACACCTAATTGGCCTTTACCGCCATCGATAAAGATCAAATCTGGCCGCACACCCTCACCTGCCGCTACTTTTTTATAACGACGCGTCAGCACATCACGCATGGCGGCGTAATCATCGCCAGGTGTAATGCCAGTGATGTTATAGCGCCTGTATTCACTGTTTTGCAGATTGCCTTTATCAAACACCACACAACTGCCCACTGTTGCCTCGCCCATGGTGTGACTAATATCAAAGCACTCAATGCGCTCAGTGGTTTCAGGTAAATTCAATGCTTCGCGTAGCGCAACCAAGCGCGCTTCTTGGTTGCTGGCAGCAGCTTGTTTTTGTGTCAACGCTAGCTCTGCATTGGTTTGTGCCATTTTCAACCAAACGCGCTTGTCACCAATAGCATTAGTGATGATTTTGATTTTGCGGCCTGATTGCTCGCTAAAAGCCAACTCAAAGGTTTTAGCATCCACCTCAGCACCACAAACAATCATGGGTGGCGTATTTTGTGCCACATAATGCTGGGTCAAAAACGCTTCTACGGTTTCTGTTAAATCGGCATCTTGCGTATTTTTTGGCATAAAACTTTTATCGCCCAAATGTCGCCCGCCGCGAATCATCACCAAGTTAATGCAATACTGGCCTGCAATATTGGCGCAGGCGATTACATCGGCATCCGATACACTGAAATCGCTGACAAACTGTTTGGCTTGTACTTGACGCAGTGCTTGCATGCGGTCTCTAAACACCACCGCCATTTCGTATTCCTGATTCGCCGCCGCCGTATTCATTTTGTCACCCAATGTATTAATCACCTCATTGGTTTTGCCTTCTAAAAACAGCGCGGCCATATTCACATCGTGCGCGTAATCTTCTGCCGAAATATAATCTACGCAAGGCGCGGTACAACGCTCAATTTGGTATTGCAGGCAGGGTCGGCTGCGATTGGCAAACACAGTGTTTTCGCAAGTGCGCAGCTTAAACACTTTTTGTAAAAGCTGAATACTTTCGCGCACTGCTACGCTATTGGGAAAAGGCCCGAAATAGCGTGAACCTTTGCGCTGCGCCCCACGATGAAAAGCTAGGCGGGAGAATTTATCGCCTGTAAGCGTGATATAAGGATAAGATTTATCATCTCGAAATAGTACGTTGTAACGCGGCATTAAGCCTTTGATGAGATTATTTTCTAACAGCAAAGCCTCTGCTTCGCTACGCGTGACCGTCGTTTCAATCTTAACGATATTACTCACCATCATGCGCGTACGTGGGCTGGGTAAGTTTTTATTAAAATAGCTAGAAACGCGCTTTTTAATATCTTTGGCTTTACCAACGTAAATCACTTCATCCGTGGCGTTAATCATGCGATAAACGCCTGGCAGATTGGGCAAGTTTTTTAAAATGGGCTTGGGATCAAACATGCTAATATTTTAGCACCGTCCAAGCCAATTTTACTGGCATCATTCATCCAACAATTGCCCGCCTATCGCCCAATCTTCATACGCCACTTCTTCAAACGTAATATAGGTATACGATTTTGGCTTATGCGCCACGCGCTCTAAAGTTTCGGTGATTTCTTTGGCGATTTGAGCTTTTTGTTCGCGGCTCACTTCGCCTGCTAATTTGATATTAACGTAGGGCATTGCGTTCTCCTTTAAAAATCTAAATATGACTTGCTAACCATTTTTGTATGAAGTCCAAATATCCTTGGTGAGCTTGATGGTCACAATCAGAATTAACAACGATATAAAAATAGACAATATGGGGTCAATTAATAACCACCCTGTAAAGTAGATGACAGTACCTGCCAACACGGCAGCGACTGACCCCAATAAATCGCCCATCACATGTAAATAGGCGGCGCGTTTGTTGTGATCTTGCTCAGCACTTTGTGCATGACCATGCCCATCACCGTCGCCATGCAGCATCTTTAATACAATTAAATTCACAATTAAGCCAGCTAGCGCGATAAATATGACATAGCCACCCGTTACCGCTTGTGGATGACTGAAACGTTGTATGGCTTCAACAATAATATAAGTCACAACGGCAAACATGAGCAGGACATTTACGGCAGAAGCGGCGATTTCTAAATGACTTTGACCGCTAGCATGCCGATGCGTACCTGGTTTGGCCGATAAATAGGCTGCAAACCATGCCAAGCCAAGCGCGAATAAATCTGAAAACATGTGCCAAGCATCGCTCAATAAAGCCAATGAATTAGTCCAAATTCCACCAAAAAATTCAAGCAGCGCAAACGCAAAAATCAGTAAAAATGGAATGGCATAAATGCTTTTTGGCGATGATTTTTCTTGGTGCGCCTCATGATGATGGTGTTTATCCATGGTGTTTTCTATCGACTTTAATTGAGATTATTTAAATGAATCATACAAGAAATTACGGCTTTGCCTCTATAATTTTGCTATGCCATTTTCGACCGTTTTAACATGTTAAGTTACCGCCACGCCTTTCATGCAGGCAACCATGCCGATGTATTAAAGCATTATGTTTTAAGTGTGGTGCTGGATTATTTTAATCAAAAAGCCGCACCTTATTGGTATGTCGATACGCATGCAGGCGCGGGAATGTACCAGTTAACCAGTGAGTTTGCACAAAAAAATGCAGAGTTTGAAACAGGCATTGCCAGATTGATAGATGTAAAAAACTTAACACATGATCTAAGTCAATTTATTGATTGTATTCAATCGTTTAATACTAACAACAAACTCAATTTTTATCCTGGCTCACCAAAAATCGCGGCGCATTATTTACGCGCTGAAGACAAAATGCGGCTTTTTGAGCTGCACCCCAACGATTACAAATTGCTGGCCGAAAATTTTAGTCAGCAAGGCAGGCAAACAAAAGTCGCGCTACAAGATGGTTTTGCTGGCATAAAAGCTTGTTTGCCGCCACCCACTAAACGCGCGGTGGTTTTAATCGACCCGCCTTATGAATTAAAAGAAGATTACCAGCGCGTGGTGGATTGTATTCAGGATAGCTTTAAGCGTTTTGCAACGGGTACTTATTTAATTTGGTATCCGTTATTACAGCGCCCAGAACCGGCACAAATGCTGGCAAACTTAAAAAAATTTAACCCAAAAAATTGGTTAAGTATTGAATTAAATGTGCAATCGCCTAGCGAAAATGGTTACGGCATGCACGGTAGCGGTATGTTTATTATCAACCCACCGTATGTTTTGCCTGATTTATTGAATGAAGCAATGCCAATATTGACCGATTTATTAAGCTTGGATGACACGGCGAATTATCAACTCACAAGCCATATCACATAAGGTAAAATACATATTAAGCTTTTAATTTAGGAAACCGCATGCAAACCAAAACCAAACCAACTTCTGGCGAATACAAACAGGGCAATATTATGTCGAATATTTTATTCGGCAGCCGCTGGCTACAATTGCCGCTTTATTTAGGCTTAATTATCGCGCAAGCTGTTTATGTGTTTTTCTTTGGTGTTGAGCTGGTTCACTTAGTGCAAAAGGCCACACATCTTGTTGAAGCCGATATCATGTTGATTGTATTGGGTTTAATTGATGTGGTGATGATTTCAAACTTGCTGATTATGGTGATTGTGGGCGGTTACGAAACCTTTGTATCGCGCTTAAATTTAGCAGGTCACCCAGATGAGCCTGATTGGCTCTCGCATGTAAATGCTAATTTGCTGAAAGTAAAATTGGCGACGGCGATTATTGGTATTTCATCGATTCACTTGCTTAAAACTTTTATCAACGCAGAAAATTTAACCGATAAAGTATTGATTTGGCAGACGATTATTCACATGACGTTTGTTTTGTCCGCTGTTGCAATTGCCTACATTGATAAATTAATGACACACAGCGATTTGAATCATTAAAATGATTAAATAGCCTTTAAAATTTTACTCTGATTATCGTTATTACTATTAATCGTAAATTCATGAACCGAGATGGTGCGCCCATTCTCGGTTTCTACTTTTACACGCCATAAACCAAAAGCCACATTCTGCTTGTAGGTATAGCCTCTGTAGCCCTTATTGCGCCCACCGGTTAAAGCAAATCCAATGCGCGACATGGTTAACCAACCTTGTTTTTTATCATACATTTGCCAACGGTGATAAAGTCGTGCTTCCAAGTTAGATGGCGCAAATACAGACGAAATGCAATACACTTTTTCGCCTTTAATAATGTGCACACTATTAGATGTACTTCTCCAAAAACGCCACACTGGTGCTTTATCTTGCTGCAGTTTATAGGTATTCGATACTTTTTCTAGATGCGTACCCACTTGAATATCTTTAATCACTAGCGGCACAGGCGGAATCACATCCAGCACATAAATACTGGCAATCAATATCGCAATTAGATAGGTGGGATAAATGCTGCCTAAATGTGGTGATATTTTTAGCTTAAGCGCTTGTGTAATGACTACCGCCAAAATAATGCTGACAAAAAACCATAGCCAATGAATGCTACCAAGACTATAAGGCAACACAAAGTTAAGCAATAAAATCAGGCAAAAACCAAATAAAGTCCAAATGAGCGTAAATCGCCGATACGCTGTTTCTAAAAACTCATTTGCGATTAACAAAACGCCCAAGCCCAAACACCAAGCAAAAGCCGCTAGGTGCGATGAACTTTTAAAATACAGAATAAATAATGCGCTGAATAAGCTGCCGAATAAAAACTGGAGTAAAAGATAAGGCAGTCGCTCCCTCCAATTGGCGTCTTTAAATGAAACATGCATGGCAAGCGTGGTTTGCGCGGCGTTATTAATAAGCAGATTCGCCCTTTTAACTAGCCAGACCATAATGGGAACTGTTGCGAACAAATATCCCGACAGAATCAGCAAATCCGAGGCATTCACGTTTTTGCCGATGGTTAATGCATCCCAAATGAATCCAGCAAAAAAGGCAACTACTGGGAGATATTTTTTAATCATAAAAAGTTTAAATAATGGCTTGAATGATTAATTAAGAATAAATAAACACAAATTTAATCTAAAAATTAAGCGATTAAACTAGCAATAACAAAACCGATGACAATGCCGATAATAAGCGTAATCGTCAACCCACGATAAGTTAGCACATCTTTTGAATATCCGCGCTTGATTGCAGTATACGAGACAAGATAGCCAATGCCATTAATCAACCAAACCAAGGGGATTGATAAGACTTTAATGATTAGCGGGCCAATTACAGGCACAATTGTGATGAGGGCAACCAGCCAAGCAAACGCCCCTGAAAGTAACGCAAAAATTAAGGCAATTCCAGCGATCACTTTTTCGTCAACGTTAAACCTTAAACCAAGCCAAACAAGAAAAGCAATCATCAAAACTATTGGCAACATGACTTTCCAACTGCCCAACTTTGTTGATGACGGCGGCTCAACCTTATTTTTCTGATTCTCAGCAGACTTAACCGAGGCAACTTTTGCATCGGTATTAACTGATTTTTTCAATGCTTAAACCACTTCAGCAATCGGAATCACTTTTTTGCCGCTGCTTAAGGTATCTAATGCCGCTTTGTATTCCGTCATTTGGTCAAAATTTAAATATTTATAAATTTCTGCGGTATTTTGCAATTTACTGCCAATCGTTTCCATATATTCAGCATGGCTAGGCATACGGCCTAATTTGGCACATACCGCGGCTAACTCGGCTGAACCCAAGTAAACGCGCGCATCCTTACCCATTCGGTTATCAAAGTTGCGGGTTGAGGTGGAGAATACGGTGGCTTTATCGGCCACGCGCGCTTGGTTACCCATACATAAGCTGCAACCAGGAATCTCAGTACGCGCACCAGCGATACCAAATACAGAATAAACGCCTTCATCACGCAATTGCGCTTCATCCATACGGGTTGGTGGCGCAATCCATAAACGTGTTGGAATATTGCCTGTGCCTTCCAGCACTTTTGCCGCCGCCCGATAATGGCCGATATTGGTCATGCAGCTACCAATAAATACTTCATCAATCTTGTCGCCCACTACCGCTGACATTGGTTTAATGTCATCTGGGTCATTTGGGCAAGCTACTAAGGGCTCTTTAATTGTCGCCAAATCAATTTCAATGATATGCGCGTATTCCGCATCCGCATCTGGTTGCAACAAGTTTGGTTTTGCCAGCCAAGCTTGCATATTCTCAATACGGCGTTGCAAGGTACGTGCGTCTTCGTAGCCGTTTTCAATCATATTTTGCATCAGCACGATATTGGATTTTAAAAACTCAATCACTGGTGCTTCAGATAACAAAACGGTACAGCCGTTAGCAGAGCGTTCTGCAGAAGCATCCGCAAATTCAAATGCCTGCTCTACTTTTAAATCAGGCAAACCTTCGATTTCTAAAATACGACCGTTAAATACATTCTTTTTGTTGGTTTTACCAACCGTTAATGTGCCTTCTTGAATCGCCGCATAAGGAATCGCATTCACCAGATCGCGCAGAGTAATGCCAGGCCGCATTTCACCTTTAAAGCGCACCAGTACTGATTCTGGCATATCCAGCGGCATAGCGCCTGTAGCGGCGGCAAATGCGACCAGCCCAGAACCGGCCGGGAAAGAAATACCAATTGGGAAACGGGTATGTGAATCACCGCCTGTACCCACCGTATCAGGCAAAATCAAACGGTTTAGCCATGAATGGATGACACCATCGCCTGGGCGCAATGAAACGCCGCCGCGACTAGACATAAATTCTGGCAAGCTGTGTTGTAGCTTGATATCCACTGGCTTAGGGTACGCAGCGGTGTGGCAAAAACTTTGCATAACCAAGTCTGAGCTGAAGCCTAGGCATGCCAGTTCTTTTAGCTCATCGCGTGTCATACCGCCAGTGGTATCTTGCGAACCAACTGTGGTTGCTTTTGGCTCACAATAAGTATTTGGGCGTACGCCAGTACCTTCAGGCAAACCACAGGCACGGCCGACCATTTTTTGTGCCAGCGTATACCCTTTGCTTGAAACAATTGATGGCGTTGCTTTAATAAAAATTTCAGTCTCAGGTAAGTTTAAAGCTTTGCGCGCATTGGCAGTCAATCCGCGGCCAATAATCAGTGGAATACGGCCACCCGCACGCACCTCATCAGGCAAAGTCACAGGGTTTAACTCAAAAGTAGAGATCACTTCGCCTGTCTCATTCAGCACTTTACCTTCATAAGGGAAAATAGTGATTTCATCGCCAGTTTGCATTTTGGATACATCGCATTGAATCGGCAACGCGCCTGAATCTTCTGCGGTATTAAAGAAAATGGGTGCAATTTTTGCGCCCAGAATCACGCCACCTGTGCGCTTATTCGGAATGTTAGGAATGTCATTTCCCATAAACCATTGCACAGAGTTGATCGCTGATTTGCGTGAAGAACCCGTACCAACCACATCACCCACATAAGCTAAGGGCAAGCCTTTTTGTTTTAATGCCTCAATTTTTGCTAGGCCATCTGGCATTTTATTAATCAACATGGCTTTGGCGTGCAAAGGAATGTCTGGGCGGCTCCATGCGTCTTGCGCAGGGCTTAAATCATCGGTATTGGTTTCGCCATCGACTTTAAAAACAATCATTTTTAACTGGTCTGCCAATACAGGCTTACTGGTAAACCATTCAGCATTCGCCCAAGATTCCATTAGCTTTTTAGCGTGCGCGTTGCCTGCTTTCATCAATACATCCACATCATGGAATGCATCAAACATTAAAATGGTGTTGCTTAAAGCAGTCACCGCATGCGCTGCCATAGGCGTAGAAAGCAACTCAACCAAAGCTTGCACGTTGTAACCACCCAACATAGTGCCCAAGAGCTGTACGGCTTTTTCAGGCGTAATCACTGGTGAAGTAGCAACGCCTTTAGCAATATCGGCCAAAAAAGCAGCCTTCACATAAGCAGCCGTATCGACACCGGCTGGCGTTTGATTTTCCAGCAAGTCTAATAATTGGGCTTCTTCTGATTTGGCTGGATTTTTAAGCAACTCGACCAGCGCAGCGACTTGCTCTGCTGATAATGGCAGTGGTGGAAGTTGAACAGCTGCGCGCTCTTGCACATGCGTTTGATAGGCTTTTAACATGGTGGTTTTTCAGGCTCATTAGTAATTAATCGTGTGGGCATATTTATAAATCCAATTTTCGTCGTTATACGGCGTTGCTCATAAAAAATAATTCCTTACATATAAATATATGCGGCGTCATTATTTTTTAATCGCGCCTTGTTTAACTTAGAAACTCGGGTTTATAAACGCGCCCAAATTATAAACTAGCCCAAATCGTCAGTCGTTTCACATTTGTAAAATCTTTAATATGAAACGTTTGAAATTAAAGCTAGTAAGTTTTATCTGTGTATAACTCTTTAGCAAATGGGGTACTACAACTTTTACCGCTGGCAGAGGCTTCCCATTTATCTAATAAATCTTTTTGGTAATTGCTGCCATGCAGCGCAACCAAATA
>JAKFVD010000024.1 GCA_021732365.1 Methylotenera sp.
GCGCTGATTCAATATACACGCACACAAACCAATGAGGGATTATCACCCAGAGCTGGCTTGGGTTTGCGTCAATGTGCGCAAGCTTGGGCATTAATTGATGGTCGCGATTTTGTCACGCCAGAAGATGTACAGGCGGTGTTACCAAGTGTTGTTGCGCACCGCTTAGCGCAAGATGGCAATAGCAATATGGCCAAGCAAATACTTGATCAAGTCGCGATTACTTAACCACTTTTTTGCACCGAAAACTTTTGCACCTAAAAACATGTTAAGTAAAATATGGCCATTCACGTTTTGGAAAATAAGCTATTGGCAGCAATGGTTTAGGGTCGCAAAAAGCGCTAATAATGTCGCCATACTCAATCCTCGCCAGATTTACATTCTACCCACACGCTGGGGTTTATTGTATGCAACGATGCTGATTGGATTGCTGATTGGCTCAATTAACTACTCATTAAGCTTGGGCTATTACGTCACATTTTTGCTGGCTTCTTTGGGCAATATTGCCATGTTGCACACTTGGCGAAATTTGCTGCATTTGCAAATTAGTGTTTCAAACGCAAGCCCAGTTTTTGCAGGTGACACCGCCACAATCGTGCTTAAAATATCCGAGACCAAAAATCGGCCACGTTATGTGGTGGCTGCTTATTTTAATCGTCAGGCAGAAATCATTAACGATATAAAGGCTAACGATGTGCAACTCTTTGATATCCCACTCACCACCATCAAGCGTGGCCTGCATAGCCTTCCGCGCTTAAGCATTTACACAGAATTCCCTTTAAGTTTATTGCATGCTTGGGCAGTAGTGGATAATCCTTTTCAACTGCTGGTGTACCCAAAACCCGCTGAATCAATATACCAAAATAATTTGTCAGCAGATGCTGATGTACAAGGTAGTAGCCAGTTGACCAAAGGCGATGATGACTTTAATGGGCATAAAAACTACCAAGTCGGCGATTCCCCAAGTCGAGTCGACTGGAAAGCCTCCAGCCGCGGCATTGGTATGTATACCAAACTTTACAGCGGCGCAGGCATTCATACCTTATGGCTAGATTGGTTGGATACCACAGGCGATATTGAAACACGCATTTCGCAACTCACGCACTGGATAATTGACGCGCACGCAACTCAGCAAACCTATGGCTTAAGGCTGCCAGATACTGAATTAGCGCCCAACAATACTGAAGCGCACTACCATCAGGCGTTAACAACGCTGGCGTTATTAAGTTAATGAATCGTCTCTTAACTCCGCAACACCTAAAATGGCTACTGGTTTCGCTAGCAGTGGTATTGGGTACGCATATTCCCAATTTACCAGTATGGGTGATTATGGCCAGCATCAGTTTTGGCACTTGGCGCTATTTATTAGATAGATACCAATGGGCCATGCCTAAAATTTGGGCTTTATTGCCAATTACCTTAATCATCTGTGTGGGCATTATTGTCACCTTTAAAGGTTTTTTTGGGCGTGATGCGTCATTAAGTTTATTGGTGGTGATGTGTTCACTTAAGCTGCTAGAAACAAAAACATTACGCGATTACATGCTAGTGATTGTGCTGGCGTACTTTTTGGTGGGTAATTTATTTTTGTTTAATCAAACCATCGCGACATTTGGCTTAAGCATTGCGCCACTTATATTGCTGACGGCAACGTTAATTAATATCAGCTTTAAAGATGCTGGCAAGCAAAGAGATATTCAATTCACCTTAAAACTAGCGGCGCAGTTATTGTTGCAGGCGGTGCCTGTGATGCTCATATTATTTGTGCTATTTCCGCGCATTCCAGGCCCGTTATGGGGTTTGCCGCAAGATGCGAATAGCGGAATGACGGGTTTGGGTGATAGCCTGCAATTTGGCAATATCAGCAATCTTACTAAAAATAGTGCGATTGCTTTTAGGGTGCAATTTAAAAACGCAGTGCCTGAAAGAAACCAACTCTATTGGCGTGGACCAGTGTTATGGCATCAAGAAGACCGTAGCTGGACTGTGAGTAGCTCTAAAATTGGTTTACAGCCCGAAATTGCAAAAGTAAGTGGTAATCCAATCCAATATACCATGACGCTTGAGCCGCATAACCGATTATGGATGCTCATGTTAGATTTACCAACATTGATTCCGCAAGACGCAAGACTGACCCACGATTACTCTGTGGTTGCCAATAAACCAGTTCGCACAAGGTTACGCTACGATGCAATATCTTTTAGTAGTTATCAATTGGGCTTAAGTTTAGGTGAGCGAGAACGCCTATTGAGCCTGCAAATTAACGAGGGTGAAAACCCAAAAACCGTGCAATTAGCCGAAAGCTGGCAAGGCTTAAGCACGGTAGATAAGATTAATGCCGCGCTTAAACGCTACAGAGAACAGCCGTTTGTTTATACCTTAAAGCCACCCAGGTTGGATAATAATCCTGTTGATGACTTTTTATTCAATACAAAACGCGGGTTTTGTGAACATTATGCTACGAGCTTTGTGTATCTAATGCGAGCCGCAGGCGTGCCAGCGCGCATTGTCACTGGCTACCAAGGCGGCGAATACAATCCCAATGGCAATTACTATATTGTGCGCCAATCAGATGCGCACGCTTGGGCTGAAGTTTGGCTTGCTGAAAGAGGCTGGGTGCGTGTAGACCCAACTGCAGCGGTATCGCCAGAACGCATAGAAAACGGCATTAGCGATGCGCTAGATGAAACCGATGAACTGCCCTTAATGGCGCGCCCTGATTATCCTTGGCTTAAAAAAGCCTACCTTAATTGGGATACGGTCAATAACGGCTGGAACCAGTGGGTACTGGGTTATGACGATAAAAAACAACTCGATTTCTTAAAAAAATTAAGCGGTAAAAATCTTAACTTAATGCATATGCTGATAGGAATGGTGGGCATTATTGCGATCACAATGGGGTTAACCACTTACTTTTTAGTGAAGCAACAAAAGGCTAAACTAAACCCAGCACAACGTTTATATGCACAATATTTAAAACACTTAAAACGCGCTGGATTAAGCCAAAACAATGGCGAAACTGCACTGGATTTTGCAGCGCGCGCCGCCAAAACACTTCCTAATCAACAAACACAAATAGTGGATATCGCACAACGCTATAATGTCATCACCTACAGCAAATCGGCTAAACCAGAATTATTGCAAGCCTTAGCTGATTGCATTAAACAACTGAATATCCCGAAAAAATAATGACGAAAATACCGAGCGATATTGATTTTATGCAGCTAGCATTAGCGCTAGCAAAACAAGCCGCGACGCTAGATGAAGTGCCTGTTGGAGCCATTGTTGTAAAAGACAATGTGGTGATTGGGCGCGGCGGCAACTCGCCAATTGCTTTGCATGACCCGACTGCACACGCTGAAATTATGGCGATGCGCGAAGCGGCCACTTATTTGGGCAATTATCGCTTAGTGGATTGCACCTTATATGTCACGCTAGAGCCATGTGCGATGTGTAGCGGCGCGATGCAACATGGGCGTATCGCAAAACTAGTCTATGGCGCCAGCGACCCTAAAACAGGTGCTTGTGGCAGTGTAGTTAACCTGATGGCAGAGCCGAAATTGAATCATCACACAGAAGTGATTGCTGGCATATTAGCGGTGGAATGTGGTGCGGTGTTGTCTGATTTTTTCAGGCAGCGCAGGGTGTTAAGTAAGCAATAAAAAAGCCGACATAAAGTCGGCTTTTTACATGAATTTTAAATGTTAATCATTGCTACCCATTAAACCCATCAATAGATGTAACAAGCTAGTAAACAAGTTATAAATACTCATATACAAGCCTAATGTTGCCATCACATAATTGGTTTCGCCGCCATTCACAATGCGGCTTACATCATACAAAATAAAACCTGAGAACAACAACACACCAACACCTGACAAAACTAATTGCATGGCTGGAATTTGCAAGAAAATATTAGCAAGCGATGCGACGATTAATAGAATGATACCGACCATTAAAAATTTGCCCATAAAGCTAAAATCTTTTTTGGTGGTCGTTGCAATGCCAGCCATTGTCATCAAAATAACACCAGTACCGCCAGCTGCTAAGCCAACGATTTGACCACCGTTATTTAAATTAAGCGCGTGTTGCAAAATTGGGCCTAACATTAAGCCTAATAAAAACGTTAAGCCTAACAATAAAACCACGCCAATACTGCTGTTGCGGTTTGCGTTGATTGCAAAAAACATCCCGTAAATCACGGCCATTGCGCCAATTGCAAACATAAATGGATGCAATGCTGCAAAAGCAAAATTCATTTTCATGCCCACCAACGCACCAATCACGGTTGGAATCATGGTTAAGCCAAGCAAGGCATAAGTGTTACGTAATACCTTATTTTGTGTTGTAGATAAACTACCCTCACGACCTAATACTTGCATATCATCTAACATGTTTATTTCCTTATAAAAAGTTGCCAAAAGGCAATACAACTAAGATAGCGACTATTGAGCAAAGTTTCAAGTGACAAATTGTTAAAATCAATCATCACAGCGAACCTCTTCACAATTAATCTTATTTAATTCCTGCCATTATGACGAGCGTATTCAATTATATGCAATTAGTGCAATACGTATGACTACGTATATTGACAACCCTAAATGACTGTTTAACTGAATTGTAAGTTAACTAGCGCACAGACTAGATTTATAAAAACTCCTATTGTGTGACCTAAATATTAAAGTTTTTTTAATTTTCAAAGGAATTATCATGCTTAAGAAACACATTCCGACTCTTGCAACCATTTCATTCGCAGCCGCTTTATTTTTGACGGCTGGTATTGCTCAAGCAAGTAGCTTGAGTATTGCTGGTGCTACACCAATCTCATTTTTTGGCTTTAACGGACAACCCTCAACTTTTACTGGCGGATATTCTAGTGGCTTTTTAGGAACGCTTGTCGCAAATGAGCCTATCAGAATCTCTTTTACCTATTTAGGTAGCGAGAGCGGCTATAACAACTCATTTGCATTTTTGGGTAATGCGTTGACTGAATTTAATACCCCTGGTGACACAACTGCTTCAGTGTTAGTTGGTGCAGGTACGGTTAGCTTTAGTTTTAGCGATGACCAAGGTGGCTCGGTTACGAATGGCGATGCAGAAAAGCCAGCACTTGGTTTTGCAATTTTGAATGGCAACTTAACACCTGTCAGTGGCCCTGATTTCGGACCGTTTGACTATGTGTTGGGTTTTAATGATAGCTCTACTGGCGATGCAGATTATGATGACTTTGTGGTTGGCGTTAAAATCAGCGCAGTCCCACTACCAGCATCTTTGCCGTTAATGGCAGCGGCTGTGGGTTTATTTACGATTGCCCGCCGCAGAATATAAAAATGTATGCCACACACACCTAGCTAGATTGACATCTGGCTAACATGGCTGATGGTTTAAGCAAATAAATCAGCCTCAGTTTTGCCCACTACAGCAACACGTTTTACGGCTTGCACAAACTCTGCACTTTCGTGCAAATCGTCTAGACTGGCAGGATGATGACCGCCATGCATGCGTGCTAGCCTTAATATGCTAAATGCAGACATTTTCCAGTCCAGTTTTTCAAGTAGCTCATCAGCTAAATCAGGGCGATTACATAATAAAACCATATCGCAGCCCGCATTCAGCGCAGCCAAACTACGCGTAGTGACATCACCGCCTACCGTTGCGCCTTCCATGCTTAAATCATCGCTGAATATCACGCCATTAAAACCCAAACGCTCACGCAGCACTTTTTGTAACCATTTTGCTGAAAAGCCAGCTGGCTTATCATCCACTTTAGGATAAATCACATGCGCAGGCATAATCGCTGCTAAGCCTTCATCAATCATTTGCTTAAACGGCTGCATATCGTTAGCAGCAATCTCATCAAAACTGCGCTCATCAATTGGAATGCTTACATGCGAATCGGCCACCACAAAACCATGACCAGGAAAATGCTTACCAACCGCTGACATGCCACCTTTTTTAAGGCCTTGCATCAAGCTGAAGGCCAATTCATTAATCGCCGTTACGTCCTGATGAAACGCTCTATCACCAATCACTAAGCTATCGCCGTAATCCATATCCAGCACTGGGGTAAAGCTAAAATCAATGCCATGCGCACGCAATTCTGCCGCTAAAATCCAGCCCGCTTCAATGGCTAATTCACGCGCCTTTTTAGGATTTTTATCCCAAATCTTACCAAACTCACGCATGGGTGGAATCTTGGTAAAGCCATCTCTAAACCTTTGCACTCGCCCACCTTCGTGGTCTACCGCAATCAATAAAGGCGGCTGACGGACAGCATGAATACTGGCTGTTAGCGCTTTAAGCTGGCTGCAATTGATAAAGTTACGTGCAAACAAAATCACACCGCCCACTAGCGGATGCTGTAAACGTTTAATATCGTCAGCAGTTAATTCTGTGCCAACAACATCTAACATAACTGGGCCTAATGACATGGTTTCACTTTACATTTCGCTTAAAATTTTGGTTAAAAAAATGCCTAAAATGGACATAAACTTTACTAAAAACTAGTGCCATGCTGAACTTGATTCAGCACCTTTTACTCACGCCAGATTGCGAGTCTAGCCCGCAATGACAGCATAAAAGTAAGCCTTTTCTGACAGCATTTTAAGTACTGGCTTACTCTCCCAAACGTAATAATCATATTAAATATCACTTAGTAATTAACTGATTAAAATTTGAGGTCAAAAAATGTTTATATATCAACTTGAAGGTAACTTAATGCTTTTAAAAGGCAAACTTAAATTAGCCATTGGTCAATTAACAAACAATCATTTTTATATCATTAACGCTAAAAGAGATTTAACCATAGCAAATATTCAATTAACGTATGGGCTTAGCTCAAGCGAAGCAAAAATTGTTTCTACTTGGAACTTATCAAGTCATTAATATTCGTTAAGGTGTTAATCTATATTTTTAACCGATAAAGCGAGGTAATTTCTTTTACCCGCGCCGCATACAGCGGGTCAGATTGGTCGCTACTTTTAGCGTGTTTAGGTGCGATATCCAGCTTTTCAACTACCGTTAACCCCGCATCTGCAATCCATTTTTGCAATTCCTCTGGCGTACGCAAACCTAGATGCTCGGCTAAATCAGACAAAATCAGCCAGGCTTCGCCATCCTCATTCAAATGCGCTTTTACACCATTTAAAAAGCCTTTTAGCATCGCGCTGTTCGGGTCGTAAATCGCATGTTCAATTGGCGCATTGGCTTTGGCTGGCAACCACGGCGGGTTGCAGACGATTAAATCGGCCTTTTTATGTCCACTTGGAAACAGATTTGCTTGCTCAATCGTGATGTACGATTTTAGATTCAGTTTTTCTACGTTATCCGACGCGCAATTCAAGGCGCGCAGATTGTTATCGGTTGCGATAACCGCTTTAATGCCGCGTGTAACCAAAATAGCCGCAATCACGCCAGTGCCTGTACCAATATCAAAAGCGGTTTTGGCATTGCCTAAACTGGTTGTATTAATTAAATCTAAATACTCGCCGCGAATAGGCGAATATACGCCGTAGTGCGCATGAATATTGGCTGGTAGCGCATCGACAGGCACGCCTTTTTTGCGCCATTCATGTGCACCCACCATACCTAATAATTCTCTTAAAGACAGCACCATTTTTGCTGGCACTTTATCTAACTTGGCGTTAACTATTAATGCACCTGTAACCGCTTCTTTTACATCAGACGCGCGTTTTAAATCGCAACTACCATGATTCAACTCAATCAGAATCTTGTTGGTAATATTCGCGCGCTGAATTTGCCTTGCGCGGTGTTGGTGAAACGCTTGTGTGAGATTCTCAGCTGATTTGATAGGCTTAATATCAAACTTGCGCGTAATGGCTTGCAGCATCTGTTTGGCGTTTTGAAAATCGCCTTTATACAAAAAAGCGGTGCCCTCACATATCAGCTTATAAGCGTCTTTTGCGCTAGTCGTGTCATCTGCAATTTGTATATTTTTAGGTGGCGCGGTATTCGCCTCACTTTGCCAAACCGCTTGTTGTGGTTTGCCTTTTTCTTGCCAATTTACGGTTAAGTTTGTAGTGGTTTCAGTCAATGCGAATCTCTATTTTATGGTTTAAATTTTATAGTTTAAAAGGGTTAAAATCCGTGTGTTTATCGTAGTAATCTGTTTGTTCTGCTTTTTTTAGAAACGCGACTACTTTATAAACCACGGGCGTAAATGCTACTTCTACTGCAATTTTGGCAACAATCTGCGCGCCTATAATCAGCGGTATTTTATCGTTAGGAATAATGCCTGTATCCCAAAACGCCAATGGAACGAATAGTACAGTATCAATTGTTTCACCAAAAATTGTGCTGGTAATCGTGCGTTGCCACAGGCGTTTGCCTGCGGCGACTATTTTCATCTTCGCCATTATAAAGCTATTTACAAATTCGCCCACTGCAAATGCGATTAAGCCAGCAAGCGAGATGCGCCAAGTGCTGCCAAAGGCCACTTCATATTCATGCTGATTGTTCCAAAACGGCGCAGCCGGTAGCGCGACAATCATCCACGCCATCAAGCTGGCAAAGGCCAAACCTGCAAAACCCGCCCAAATCACGCGACGGCTGGCAGAATAGCCATATACCTCGGTGAGGATATCGCCAAAAATAAATGAAATAGGGAAAAATAAAACGCCTGCACCAAAGGTCAATGTGCCCAATAGCGGCGCATCGATTTGCGTGACTTTGGCAGGGCCGATTAAATTGGAGCAGACCAGCACCGTGACGAAAGCCGCCATAATGAAATCGTAATATTTGTACTGCTTAAACATTTAATATGCCTCAATCAAACCTGTTGAATCCTGATAGTAATTGAGGATTTCATCATATTTACTCGGCATCTCACCATTTTCATACTCCCAATACACAAAAGCAGCATTTGCTAAATCTCGTCCTTCCGCATATTTACGCCAATTATTGGGGTCATTCGGGGCTATTTTATACGCTCTAAATGTCGCCATATTATTATCAAGCAAAGACTCCGCATCTTTAATACGCACCGCCTTTTTCAGCCAATAAGCACAACTGCCAGCGGGTGAGCCATAAGCCCATGATAAATCTTTAGAAACTTTTACTCCTAAATTAAAATAATCTTTGTCTAAATTCACTTGCTTTTTATCTGCCATATATCCTAGATGACACATCGCCCTCGCTTTAAATTGCGCTTGAGGAATCATCTCCACGTGCTTTCCTAAATCAGTCAGGTGTATAGGTAACCGCTTATCGCTAGGCACAAAATATAAATCCAAAACATCTAAAAAACCACCTATTGCACGCCTTTGCTCTTTTGCTCCATGCTGAATTATAAAATACTGATCTAATGAATTGAGCTCTCTCAAAAGAGCAGCTTTAGCCGTCATTTTATTTCTCGTAGATTGTTTTGCAATTGTTACCAAAGCATTAACTTTTAAATCGGTAGGTGCTAATTTATTTATTAACTCAATAGCTGTTTTTGCATCACTTCTTGACTTATTAATTGCTATCTCAATTTCAAGCGCATCAGCGCGGCGACTATTTTGTATGGTTTCCGCTGGTACACTGTAATCAAAATCAATTTGTAGTTTTTGAATATCGTCTACGCTCGCTCCGCAGTAAGCCATCCCTTGCGAAATTAAAGGTAATACTGTGTAATGTGGATGCCTAATTACAAATGAATTATCTACATTCATTTTATTGAGTTGTAGCGATTTAACTGCATTGCTAAAGCTATTCAACGCACCTTTGCAGTCACTGTATTTAGCGCGAGTACGCCCAACCTTGGTATAAATTGTAGGCGCAAACTTATACCAGCTACCTGCTTGCACAAAGCGCTCATACTCATTAGCAACTTTTTTAGCTTCTATGACGCGACCGCTAGCAAACAAGGTATTAATTTTTTGCGAATAATAATTCTGATAAATCCAGTCTTTATTCGTGCCATCTTTAGCTTCTAATTCTTTTCTTTGCTTTTCAATAAAATCAATTGGTTGAGCAGGCAAGCTACCTTTGTAATGCAACTCGTAATTGAGCCACATTTGTGGATAACCCGCAAAGACTTCGCGCGCGTAAGGATTATTGTAGTTGCTGCCCACTACGCGTTTAAGATCGAAAGGATATTTGCACTCATCTATCGCCAGCTTCAATGTTTCTGCAATTTGCAATCGATTATTTTTTTGCATCGATATACCATTGGATAAAAAATCTCTACCCTTTTGTAAATTACCATTTTTGCAGAGCTGCAAAGACGAATTTATCCATCCATAAGCGGCAAAATATGTGCCATGTATAATCGGTTGTTCTGCATACTCAATCTGAGTCAATTGCACTTCAGCTAAATCAGCCATTCCCAATCTTGAGTAAGCAATTGCCATTTCAGCTCGAATATTATTTATTATCTGACGATCAGAATCAGTGCCTTTTAGCTTTTTCAGCTTTGGCATGTTTAATTCCAAAAAGCTAAGTAATTCCTTAGCCTTATTTGATTGGTTTTTATCAGCATAAGCTTCTGCCGCCGCAGCTAATGCCATCAAATAAACTTGACGGTCAGCCCCATATCCACCAACCTCACCGACTTTGCTCAAATCAACATTTAGTGGCTCTATGTAGACTGGCTTACGTAATGTCTTTATCAGCAATACATTATTTTTCGCTATTTCGGCTTGCCTAATTTCCTCTTGTGCTTGAGTTCGCTCTTTCTTAAAAACATCAGTTTGTTTATTCACTTTCTTCTCAAAGTCTGCACCGAACGGAGACATTCCGCGCTGGCGCATGATTTGTAGCGTCTGATTTAACTCATCCTTCCTTTCAAGTGCCGTAAATATTCTATGGGCTGTATAAAACGAATTAGCATTAGAGTCATTTTTTGTTTGCTCAAATGTAAAGTGACTCAAACAATCAACATTCGGGCTAGCTATACATTCGTCATAAAGGTCTCTCGGATTGCTTTCTACGTCTGCAGTTGTTATTGGCTTAGGTATTGGTAATGCAAATTGTGGATTTTCATTGGAGTATGACATCGCTTCATCAAGCCAAGGGCATTTCAACACCTTTTCCGTATTTTTATCAATTGGGCGCATATGCTGCATCCCAAGTTTATGACGTTGGTATGTTTCAGCAAAAGGTATGGCATCTAACTCACTCAAAGACAAAGGTCGCCGAACATTTGGGCCCAAAGTTGAAAGTTTTTCGGCCAATACAAGTGACTTGCCGTCGCTGAAGTAAATACTGCCAGCCAAAAGTATTGTAGTCATTTGATACACCGACTTGTACATCTTATTTGTTGGCTGCTCATAATCACTTTGTGTCCAATCAATCACGCCATGAAGCTTCCCATCTACATTAAAATATTTAGCGTAGCCAACGGGCACGCCAGAGCAAAAATATTCCTGACTCTGCAATTTACCAGATGGCCAATACATCTTGATAGATTGGTTTTTCTCTAATGCATAACTAACTGGGAGCATAAAGGGTTTATAGAACCAAATTTTTGAATGTTCTTGGTTATTTTCTTTATAAGTAGCAGTAACGCTAATTGCGTCACTCTCATAAACAGCTTTATATTTCAGTGTGTTAGTTTCATAAGTGACCGTATGAATTTTTATTTTTTTATTTTGCAAATATTGATTGAGCCGCTCTGCTAAAACTGATTGAGTCCGCACATGCAATAAGCTTGATGGGTGTCTTTCGTAAGTTACACCTTCATTTTTATGTAACTGATCAAAAGAAAGCTTCTCTGGAAAGTATTTAAACTCGAAGTCAGAATTTTCAAACTCATATACCCCAGTTTGTAAAGCTTTGTCGTAAGCAGCATCAGCAAAGCTATCAACAGATAGTAGCGCTAAGAATAGGTAAACTATGCATCTCATCAACACGGTCAATCTAAAAGCCTCCACTAATTAGACTCTGTTCTGACGTCTAATTTATCGCGCAGATAATCACCACCCAAATTAATCGCCAAAATCAAGCTCATCAAACTTAAACCCACCACCAGCACATAATGTGGCGCAACCAGCATATAACGCACGCCATCGCGTAGCATTGCGCCCCAACTGGCATCCGGCGCTTGAATACCTAAGCCTAAAAACGAAAGTGATGCTTCTGCAATCATTACGCTGGCTAAGCTATAAGTGGCTTCTACCATTAATATTGAGCCCAATAGCGGCAAAATATGCCTGATTAAAATGCGTGGCACGCTGGCGCCAAGTGACTCTGCCGCAATCACATGTTGCCGATTGCGTAAGCTAAGCGTTTGGCCGCGCGTTAATCTGGCGTAACTGACCCAACCTGTGATGCACAAAGCCAAGATTAAGTTGCCTAAACCTGCGCCTAAAACGGCAGCAAATGCAATCGCCAACAAAATACCCGGAAAAGCTAAGAAAATATCGGTGATTTTCATTAGAATAGCGTCAATTTTCCCGCCATAAAAACCCGCAACAAGGCCAACAAAAACACCAATCAGCATGGTAATGACAGTGACAATAATCGCTACGAAAAATGAAACCTGAACCCCTGCCAGAATACGCGCCAGAATATCGCGCCCTAAATCGTCTGCGCCTAACCAATAATGTGTGTTGATGGGCGCCAATACTGCATTTAAATCAATTTGATTGGGGTTTAATTGAAATAGCTTGCCCATGATGACTGCCGCCACCCAAAAAACCAGAATGCTAATGGCAAATTTTTTCATGCGTACAGTTCCTTCCCCATTTTAGGGGGAAGGCTAGGATGGGGGTAGTCATTTTTGACAGTATTCATTAATCGCCTCCAGCACACTCTCACTATTCTGCAAAACTTCATTATTCCAAAAACGCAATAAGTTCCAACCTTCACTTTTTAACCACTCTGTTCGGTTTTTGTCATAGTCAATTTGTTGCTGATGCTGACTACCGTCTAATTCAATTGCGAGTTTAATTTCTATGCAAGCAAAATCTAAAATATAGTTTCCGCACGGATGTTGTCGCCTAAACTTCAACCCATTCAGTTGACGCATACGAATGTGCTGCCAAAGATGTTGTTCAGCATCCGTCATATTGCTACGTAAATAACGTGAGTTGGTTTTAATAGTTGGTGCAATTCTTGGTAGTTTTTCATTCTTCAAAGTAGCAACCCCCACCCTAGCCCTCCCC
>JAKFVD010000030.1 GCA_021732365.1 Methylotenera sp.
CACCATTAAAACTATTTGCTACCGTTAACGAAATTTGCATCTCTAAATCTGTAGCGGTGAGCTGAATTTGATTATTTTTCGCTTCCAATAACAAATTAGATAATATTGGCAAGGTATGACGACGCTCTACAATACTAGTCACATTCATTAATGGTTTTAATAATGTTTCGCGGTTTATTTTAATTTGCATCATTCAATATCCTAAATTTAACGCTTCGTTTTTTGTTTATTCAAACACATTAGTTTTTATTTAAAAAGTAATATAAAAAATAATAGTAATAATAATGCTGGTTTTTTCTGTGTGTAACTCTAATATCTAATTAAAATCAAATACTTATTTATCAATTGCACCTGTTTATAACTACATCTATTTCTGTGTATTAATTGTGTATTAAATAATCATCATAGCAAATATGCGTTTTACGCTCATTTCATCCACAATATAAAAGTGCATTTATCCACAATCTTAATCTCTAATCACTTGAGTTAAAAACCCTAAATCACGCGCAATACTTTGATCATTTAAACGCAATTGCTCTATTTCATCACATGCATGCATCACTGTAGTGTGATGGCGGCTACCAAAGGCTTCGCCAATTTCAGGAAAGCTATGATTGGTTAACTCGCGCGCAAGGCTCATGGCCACTTGTCTAGGTCGCGCAAAATTACGCGAACGCTTTTTGCTATACATTTCGCCGACTTTAATTTTGTAATAATCAGCAACCGTTTTTTGAATATTCTCAATAGTAATTTGCCTGCCACGTACCGCAATCAAATCGCGTAAAGCGTCTTTTGCCAAATGTACATCAATAGCATGGCCTGTAAAGTTTGCCATGGCGACAATACGATTTAGTGCACCTTCTAACTCGCGCACGCTAGAGCGAATTTGTTTGGCCACAAAAAAAGCCACGTCTTCAGTAATATGTATTTTAGATTCTTCTGCTTTTTTTAATAAAATCGCTACGCGCATTTCCAGCTCTGGTGGTTCTACCGCAACCGTTAAACCCCAACTAAAGCGGGTACGCAAGCGCTCATCTACATCTACAATCTCTTTAGGGTAAGTGTCGCAAGTGATAACAATTTGTTTTTTCTCTTCAATTAAAGTGTTAAAAGCATAAAAAAACTCTTCTTGTGTGCGATTCTTTTTAGCAAAAAACTGAATATCGTCAATTAGCAATAAATCCAAAGAGTGATATTGACGCTTAAAGTCGTCAAATGCTTTATTTTCGTAAGCTTTTACCACATCTGAAACATAACGCTCTGCATGCAAATAACGAATATTGGCATCTGGTTTTTGTTGCTTTAGCTGATTACCAATGGCTTGTAGTAGATGAGTTTTACCCAAACCAACGCCACCGTAAATAAACAATGGGTTGTAAGATTCACCAGGGTTATCAGCCACTTGAATAGCCGCCGCACGCGCAAGTTGGTTGGCGCGGCCTGTTACATAGTTATCAAAATTAAAACTAGGATTTAAACCAGATGAACGCTCGTTGGTTCTGCGATTGGCTGATATTTTAGCCGCATTATCTTTACTCTGATTCGCCTTGCTTAAATTTGCACTGCTTGCATTTACCGAGTTAGATGCGTGAGCAGAAAGAGGATTACGCGCATTATCTGTTAATTGATAAAGGGGTGCTTCTTTTGCATTTTTTTGGCTAGCGTTTGTTTCTTGATTGCTTGTTTTATTTTGGCCAATACATAATTCAATCGTTATATTGTCAGGTAGTAATTCAGCGGCAATTGTTTCAATTCTGTTTAAAAAACGGTCTTTCACCCATTGCTGCACAAACTTATTTGGCGCTAGCAAGCGTATCGCATGATTACCCTGCTCGGTTTGCACCAACTCAGTTTGCAGGGGTTTAATCCACGTGTTGAATTGTTGCGTAGACAGCTCTTGCTCAAAGCGACTTAGGCAGGTAGGCCAAAAATTATTCATCTATTGCCCAAAACCTCAAGCTTTATTGTTATCTTGTTAATAGAATTATAGTAAGCTCGCATAGACACAACTCACCATTAAAAAGTACCGCCAGAAAACATCAATTGACGGCAAAAAACTAATTGATTATTTTTCTATTTTAGCTGGTTTAACATTACTTATCCACAGGCAATTGACTAGTTGATTAAACTAAATAGTAATTGACAAAACACCCACTAATCGTGTTTAATGATGGGCTTTGTAGCATTCGCTCGGTGGAGAATTAAATGAAACGTACCTATCAACCTTCTAAAACACGTCGTGCACGTACACACGGTTTTTTAGTGCGCATGAAAACTAAAGGTGGTCGTGCTGTTATTGCAGCGCGTCGTGCTAAAGGTCGTTCGCGCCTAGGTCTTTAATTATTTTACCTGCTGAATACGGCGGGTAGTTAATTGATTAAAAATTGGTAAAGTTTAGATTACCTAAACAAGCCAAATTATTAAAAACGGATGATTTTTCATCCGTTTTTAATTTGCGAAAACGAATTGCAAATACGTATTTGGTGATTCGCTTTAAACCAAACAATCTTAATCGTCCGCGCTTAGGTTTGGTGGTTGGCAAAAAAACCGCTAAATTAGCGGTTCATCGCAATTATATGAAACGTGTTTTGCGTGAATTTTTTAGGCTAAATCAGCACCAGTTGCCGTCTTTAGACTTGGTTGTGCAAGCGCAAAAAAAGTTTCAAAAAACCGAATTTATGCTAATAAAACAAGAGTTTGAGCAATTAACAAAAAAATTAATTGAAAAAAATGTTACCAAAAAAGAAGCGTAACTCTTTTGTTATGAATACACGGTGTTAATGCAAATATGACGCGTATTTTAGTTGCCTTTATTCGCTTGTACCAAATCGCATTGAGTCCTTTTTTTGGCCAGCAATGTAGATTTAACCCAACTTGTTCGCATTATGCGATTGAGAGCATTCAAAAACACGGTGCTTGGCGCGGTTTAGGTTTAGCATTAAAACGCTTGTCACGTTGCCATCCTTGGCATGCGGGCGGTAGCGACCCAGTACCTTAATATTTATTCGCAAAATATTTATTTTAAAGTTTAATGAATAAATGCTTTGTTAACAAAACAGATTATAGAAAAAGTTTATAAAACCCATGGATACACGCCGCTTAATTTTATTTGTTATTTTTTCTTTCTCCATTTTAATGCTGTGGGATGCATGGCAACAAAAAGCCAATCCTGTTGTTAATACGCCAACTACGGCGCAAACAGCTACCCCAGGCGCGCCAGCGGCAGTTAATGGAGGCACGGCTAGCGATATGCAATCAACGGTAAACGATGGCAGTTTTAAACTAGCCAGCGGACAGCGCATTAAAGTAAAAACCGATTTATTTGAGGCGGATATTGATACGGTAGGCGGCGATTTACGTCGTTTAGTATTAAACAAACATCGCGCTGAAGAAGTTAAAAACGGCAATTTTGTGCTGATGGACGACACCTTTAAGCCAATGTTCTATGTGGCGCAATCAGGCCTAATGGGCGCAGATTTGCCAAACCATAAATCGCAATTCACCACTACTGCAACCAGCTACAACTTAGCTGATGGTGCTGCTAGCCAAGAAGTAAGACTTTCTTGGGTTGGTAACGGCGTTACCGTTAATAAAATCTACACTTTCCATCGCGGTAGCTACGTGATTGATGTGCGCTATCAAATCAATAACGGCAGCGCTGCCGCTATTACGCCTTCAGCCTACTACCAAATTGTGCATGATAGTGAATCAAATCAAGGCTCTGCCATGATGCCGACCTTTACTGGCGGCGCTTATTTTACCGATGCGGATAAGTTTAAAAAAGTTAAGTTTGGTGATATGGCCGATCAGAACTTATCTAAAACCAGTAAAGATGGCTGGATTGGCTTAATTCAACATTATTTTGCCAGTGCTTGGATTCCAAAAGTAGGCGTAGAGCGTGAGTTTTACACTAAAAAGCTATCAGATAATATTTATGCAATGGGTGTTGTAACGCCTAATGCGCCTATAGCAGCGGGTGCAAGTGCCGAAGTTGGTGCGCAATTATTTGCTGGCCCACAAACAGAAAAAGAGCTTGTAAAGGGCGCGCCTGGGCTGGAATATACGGTAGATTACGGTTGGTTAACCGTGATTGCTAAACCACTATTTTGGGTATTATCAAAAATTTACGGCGTAGTGCACAACTGGGGTGTGGCGATTATTTTACTTACCGTTTTAATCAAAGCCGCCTTTTTCCCACTTTCTGCCGCCAGCTACAAATCGATGGCGCAGATGCGGGAGTTGGCGCCACGTTTACAAAGCATGAAAGAAAAATTTGGCGACGATAAGCAAAAAATGCAGCAAGCCATGCTGGAAATGTATCGTACCGAGAAGATTAACCCGATGGGCGGATGCCTACCAATTATTGTGCAAATCCCTGTTTTCATTGCACTTTATTGGGTATTGCTAGGCTCTGTTGAGTTGCGTCACGCACCATTTTTTGGCTGGATTCAAGATTTATCGGCAACTGACCCATGGTTTATATTGCCGATTTTGATGGGCGCGACCATGATTATTCAAACCTATTTAAATCCTGCGCCAACAGATCCAATTCAAGCAAAAGTGATGAAAATCATGCCAGTGGTATTCAGTGTATTCTTCTTCTTCTTCCCAGCTGGCTTGGTGCTGTACTGGTTGGTGAATAATATTTTATCGATCGCTCAACAATGGTACGTCAACAAAACCATTCATGCTGCAGCCCTTGCAAAAAAAGGCATTTCAAAAAGCTAGGCCATGCGTGTTGACTACTAAAATTAGTCGTCTATTTAAAAAAGCATGCTAAACACTAAAGACACCATTGCTGCCATTGCCACCGCGAGTGGTGCGGGTGGCATTGGTGTTGTGCGCGTTTCTGGACCCTTAAGTCAATCGATAGCAACCCATATTTTAGGCGCCTGCCCTGCCCCACGCCATGCCGCGTATTTACCGTTTTATGATATCAATCAACAGTTGATAGATCGCGGCATCGCAATTTATTATCAAAATCCGCATTCGTATACGGGTGAAGATGTTTTAGAGCTACAAGCGCACGGCGGCACAGCGTTAATGCAGTTATTGCTAGTGCGCTGTATTGAGTTGGGCGCACGTCAGGCCGAACCAGGCGAATTTACCAAACGCGCTTACCTCAATGACAAAATTGATTTAGCGCAAGCCGAAGCAGTGGCCGATGTGATTAACGCCACAACGATTGAAGCGGCAAAAAGTGCGGTACGGTCACTGTCGGGCGAATTTTCCAATAGTATTAATCAAGTGTTGGCTAAGTTGATTAATTTGCGCATGTATGTAGAAGCCTGTTTAGATTTTCCTGAAGAAGAAATTGATTTTATAACCCAAGGCAAAGTGGCTGAAAAATTGACGGCGATTGCAGCCCAATTAAAATTAGTATTTGCAAAAGCCAAACAAGGCAGTCTTTTGCGCGAAGGCATGCACATCGTTTTGGTTGGTCAGCCCAATGTCGGAAAATCCAGCTTGATGAACCAATTAAGCGGTGAAGAAGTGGCGATTGTGACGCCAATTGCAGGGACAACGCGCGATTCAATAAAAAGTTTTATACAAATCAATGGCTTACCATTGCATATTATTGATACCGCAGGTTTGCGCGACACCGAAGATGAGGTTGAAAAAATCGGTATCGCCCGAACGTATCAAGCGCTACAAAACGCGCAGGTTGCATTATTATTAGTCGATGCAGCTCATGGTATTGGCGAAACTGAAAAAATCGTTTTAAACCGTTTGCCGCAAGGAATCAGCAAAATTTGGGTGCATAATAAAATTGATGTGACCAACGAAACCGCAAAAATCAAAGAAACGGCAGATGAAACGCATATTTATCTATCGGCTAAAACGGGCGAAGGTATCGATTTATTAAAACAATATTTGCTGAATATTGCAGGTTATCAACAAAATGCAGAAGGCGTTTTTATGGCGCGCGCCAGACATTTGAACGCCTTGAGTGAGGTGGATAATCACTTAACGATTGCAGCAGCGCAAATTAATGCGGCAGAATTAGTAGCAGAAGAGTTAAAACTAGCGCAAGAAGCGCTAAGTAGTATTACGGGTGAATTTACCCCAGACGATTTATTAGGCGAAATTTTTAGCAAATTTTGTATTGGTAAATAAGCCATATATAAATAGCAAAACAGAAACAAAAAAGGCGCTTTAAGCGCCTTTTTAATATAAAAGTTAACACTAAAAATGGTTAACTTTTAAACTTTGCCAATTTATTTAACAAAATTACCCAATAAATTGTATTTTTCAGCCAGCAAATAATAAAAAACCAAACGCGATTTCATGCGGTCTTCTTTCATTTTTACGCATACTTCTTCAATCGCTGCATCTAATGCCGCATCTCCATGCGTTAAACCCAACTTTTTCTTTAAAAAGTTTTCGCGCACAGTGGCTTTTTCAGCCGCATCGCCACATGAAACATTGCGTGAATCTTGTTTTGACAACACCAATGCGTATGTTCTTGCCATGCCTTGCAGTGCCCCTTCATGCACAGATGAAGTATATTTTGCTAACGCGCTTTTATATTCTTGAATAT
>JAKFVD010000032.1 GCA_021732365.1 Methylotenera sp.
GGTATCGATGCCTGCTGCAGAACGATTAAAGCCTTAACAGGCGTAGAAAATAACAACGCACTTAAAAGCAATATCTGAATGTTTACTTTTTGTATCAATTTTATATATTCTTAAATGATGAAATGGTTTTGGTTTAAATTTTTATAGGACATTTCAAGCAAAAATATTTATGGTACTAAAATCGTATCTCCTGTTTTCAACTGAATATTGGTCTCTAACGCCTGACCTTCAATTAATTCATCATAATCTACAGAAATCACTTTCTGTCCATTTTGGCTACCACGTAGCACTTTTAATTCATCCGTTTCGGCAAATTTATCAAGTCCACCTGCCAAGCTCAGTGCCTGCATAACAGTCATTGGGCCGCTTAATAAAATTGGACCTGGTTTAAGCACTTTACCTATCACGTAAACAAGATTACCACCTATGCTAGATATGACCACTGTCACTTGCGGATCTGGCAAATAGACTTTCAATTTTTCGGTAATGAGTTTCTCAACTTCTGGTGTTGTAGCACCACCCACTTCAACTCGACCGGCTAGTGGAAACGAAATGCTGCCATCCGGCAAGACTCTAATTTCTTTTTTGAGGCTTTCTTCACCCCAAACAGAAACATCTAAAATATCACCCTCGTTAAGTTTATACATCTCTTTTGACTCTGCGCCAAAAGCAACACCAGAAAACAGAAAGCTAGCCAAAATAACTGAAAAATAGTAATTTGTATTTAAGTTGATATTCATGTGTTACTCCCAATAAAACAATAATATACGTGAAACAATAATATAAAAAAAAGGGCATGTCGCCCTTTTCAATACAAAAAGCAGTTAATTAAAGTGATTTATATCATATTTTTGCTAAATGTATTATTTAATACAAAAATATTGTTATATATACATTACTTTTCGACAGGTTAATTCTATAATTTTCAAGCAATTACTCAATAGCCCAATTGGGTGATTTAGTAGGCGCCTTTGCCAGTAAAAGCGGTTGCAGTACGCATTAAAATCGATAAGTCTAACCATATTGACCAATTATTAATGTATTCAATATCGGATTCAATTCGCTTGGTCATTTGATCAATTTCTTTGGTTTCACCCCTGTAGCCTCTTACTTGAGCTAAACCAGTAATGCCAGGTTTAATATTGTGCCGCGCGTAATAATCACTAATACGTTGAGAGTAAACCTCATCATGCTGTACAGCATGAGGCCTAGGTCCAACCAAAGACATATCACCTTTCAGCACGTTAAATACTTGTGGCAGTTCATCTAAGCTGGTTTTTCGAATAAATGCGCCCACTTTTGTGATACGTGGGTCGTTTTTTTCAGCTTGCTTTAGCGTTTGACTATCATCTACTTGCTGATTGGTGCGCATACTACGAAATTTCCAAATACTGAATGTTTTACCGTTCCAGCCCGTTCTATTTTGTCTAAAAAATACAGGCCCAGGGCTATCGAGTTTTACTGCGATGGCAACCACAATCAGCACAGGGGTAATCAGCAACAAGATTAAAAACGATAATATTTTATCCTCAATGGCTTTACCCAGCTTGCTTACCCCTGTTAAAGGAGTTTCAGATAAAGTTAGTACTGGAATTCCAGCAATTTCTTTTACGCTATGATTAATCAGCCTAAGTGAAAAAATATCTGGTATCCAATGAATAGTCACATGTTTGTCTAATAACACAAAATACAACTCTTCTAATACCCGAGATGACTCTAGTGGTGTAACGATATAGATCGTATTGATGTCGTGCTCATCAATCAAATCGGGTAGTTCGGCTACTTTTCCTAGGTGAATAGTACGGCTTCTAGGGTAGTCGTTTAGTTCGGATTTTTGCGTTTTTCGATGATGATTTGCTTCCTCTTCAATCGAGACATTACCAATCACACGCTCGTTTAACCACGGGTTTGAAGTGATTTTATGTTCTAGATAATTGGCTAATTGTCCTTGTCCGACAATAATAACGTTATCGGTTACCTGCGAATGCTTATTGATGCGGCGATTAATTGTTCTAACTGCAAAATGAATAATACTTTGTACTACGAACCCTACTAGAAATAACTCGGTAATAAAAACGCGTGAATATGCATCGCTTTGTTTTGTTAAAAAACCCAAAACAAATAAAGCTAAAAAACTAATCGACCAAGCGTTGAATAGACTAAACAATTTTGCAGCAAAACTTGAGCTGGTACGGTAAATAGCAAAACGGTCGTACATCACCGAAACCATACCCAACAATACCAACATCAAAATGACATAATCTTGTGTTAGGTATCCAACATTTAATTGAATAAAAAACCATGCAACGCCAAGAATTGCAATGCCGTCTAACAACGGCTGCAATACATTAATGAGGCTACGTCTGCGTTGAAGTACAGACCTTGATTTAGATCGAATTACCATAAGGCGATACTACAGTTTAAATGAGTCTTTGCGGTGCATATTTTGCAACAGCTTGCGCTCTGCATGATACATCTAGTTTTTGGAAAATACGTTTTAAATGGTTTTTAACGGTATTGGGGCTAATAGTCAAAATCATGCCAATTTCAAAGTTGGTTTTGCCCGTTTTTACCCAATGTAAAATTTCATGCTCACGCTCGCTTAAACCACCAAGATTAAGCTCTTCAATTATTTCTTCTTCTGTGACTGGTGTTTCCATGTATTCAACACGACGCAAGGCTGAATCAACATGTGGCATTAATAAACCCAAAACAGAATGTTGTACTTGAAATTCGCGTGCCTTATCAAAAAACACATAAATACAATCGTTTTTACCGCGCGTATCGCGCACGCCATAAACCAATAATGAATTCATGCCAACCAACTTACGCGTGAATGGCGTAGGTGATTGCGCGTTAATGCCTGCAGCATCAAAAAAGTTAATGCGAAACCATCTCTCACCGTTATCTAACCAGCGCTGATGTAGGTTTGACATCAAATAGGCGAATACACCCGGCGCGTCAATTAATTTTTGTGTGCGAATATCATCAATATTCGATGACACATCAAAGTTAAGATCACCAGCAGCAAAATCACTCCAAGCTGCCACTAAAATATCGTGTGGAAGCACTTCATTCACACTGCCTTGTAACCAATTAAAAAAATCTACGTGCTTTTGAACAGAAAATGATTTTTGAATCACTTTAAAAACCTGTTCCCAATTCTGGTTTGTCGTATTGTTGTTCATCACTGCATTCCTCTCACGATTCATATCGATTAGATGAGGAAACAATTGCATTTTTAATACCACCTTTTTTTAATTTTATTTTTTTATTTAAATCAATAAGTTACGAGATATATACGACAAGTAATTTCTCGTTTAATGATAAAACATCGTCAGGCATGTCATCTGTTCGACACTGTACAACAAATTAAGCAGCATGCTTATAATTAATCATTTTTAATCATTGTAACGATATGATTTAAATTCTATTTAATCAATATATGCCTGTTTACAATGCATAGATGGCAGGTAAATTACGCCACCAGCCATATAGATCCATACCACAACCAAAAACGTACAGATTAGGCACCATTAAACCTACATAGTCAGCATGAATGGGTTTGTGAATATCGAGGTTTTTTTCGACTAAAACAGCAATTTTAATATTTTTTGCGCCTAATTTTTCGCATTCATCGACAATAGCTTTTAAGGTTATGCCCTCATCTAAAATATCATCTAATATTAAGATATTTCGTTGGTGGATTGTGTTTTTGGGCTTAACCAGCCATTCAACTACGCTACCATCAATACCATGATAACGAGTCGCGTGAATGTAATCAAACTCGAGCAAAAAGTCTAATTTAGGCAATAATTGCCCCGTTAAGTAAACGCCGCCGCCCATCACACATAAAACCACAGGCGGCTCACTCGCGTAATCTGAATTTAGTTGAGTTGCCATCGTCGTGATAGCTTGATTAACGGTTTGCTGACTATGAATTATCTGCGCATTTTTTATATAATCTTTTGGATTAATATTATCCATTTGAGTAATTACAATTTTATTGCTTTTAAATAGTCCGAAAAGTCTTTTGCAATTTCAGGATGCTTAAGCGCTAGCTCCACATTCGCTTTCATGAAGCCAAGCTTGCTACCACAATCGAAACGTTTACCATTAAACCGATACGCATAGATAGGCTCTAGCTGCATCAGATCTGATATGCCATCAGTCAGTTGAATTTCTCCACCTTTGCCTGGTTTTACTTTTTCTAAACAATCAAATATTTTAGGCGTTAAAATATAACGCCCAACCACTGCCAAATTAGATGGGGCATCTGCAGGCTTTGGCTTTTCAACAATACTTTTAAGCTGTAACAAGTTGTCACCCACATTAAACGCATCAACAATGCCATAACTAGCTGTTTCTGCTGGCAATACATCTTCAGCACCTAATACTGAGCATCGTTTGTCTGCATAAACTGCTGCCATTTGCGCAGTAGCGCCCGGTACAGCATCAATTAAGTCATCTGCCAAAATCACGCTAAACGGTGAATCGCCAACTACTGGCTTGGCGCATAAAACAGCATGGCCTAAACCCAGTGCTTTTGGTTGACGAATAAAAATGCAAGAAACATGTGATGGCAAAATCGCTTTTAATGCTTCCAGCATTTCTTTTTTGCCACTGGCTTCTAGCGATGCTTCTAACTCACTCGCGTTGTCAAAATGGTCTTCAATAGAGCGTTTATTACGCCCTGTAATAAAGATAAGTTCTGTAGCACCTGCGGCTATTGCTTCTTCTGCTGCGTATTGAATCAATGGCTTGTCAACAATAGGTAGCATTTCTTTAGGGCTAGCTTTAGTGGCAGGTAAAAAACGCGTTCCTAAGCCAGCAACAGGAAAAACCGCTTTTCGTATCATATTCATATTATTCTCTTTGTTAATGCAATGTGTTTTGTTCGCCAATCACTTCAGTATGCAGAATTAAGCTTGATTGTTGTGGGCTATATTCTTCTACCCAAGATTTTAGCTCATTTTTAATATTAACTTCATTTGCATCTTGGGATTCATGAATCCATTTTAATAGTTTTTTTACCCATGCTTTATTTACTGGGCGCGCTAAGGCAATACGAAGTTTTTCATGGCGCGTCGCTATGGTCTGCTCATCATCTGCCAGTAGCTCTTCATAAAGTTTTTCGCCTGGACGCAAGCCAACATATTCAATTTTAACATCTTCTAATTGCAAGCCCGATAATCGAATCATATCGGCGGCAAGATTAGCGATTTTAACGGGCTCTCCCATATCTAACACAAAAATCTCACCGCCATTACCCATTAACCCTGCCTGCATCACCAACTGTGCCGCCTCAGGAATCGACATAAAATAGCGGGTAATTTCTGGATGTGTAATAGTAATGGGGCCACCTTTGGCGATTTGCTCTCTAAATTTGGGAATCACACTGCCGCTACTTCCCAATACATTACCAAATCGCACAATCACAAAGCGGGTGCCGCCCTCTTTAGCAGAATCATTCTCTTGCAAACCCTGACAAACCATCTCAGCCAAACGCTTACTTGCACCCATGACATTGGTTGGATTGACTGCTTTATCAGTTGAAATCAGCACAAATTTTTCAACGTTAGCATCTTTACATGCTTGCGCTAAAGTGTGTGTGCCTAAAACATTATTCGACAAAGCCTCACAAACGTTGCCATTTTCCATTAACGGCACATGTTTGTAAGCAGCCGCATGAAACACAACCGACGGTTGATGCTGAGTAAGCAAATCTTTGACACGTTGACTATTCTTTACATCACCCGTCACATAGATCAACTGAATTGCAGTTTTCTGACGACTAAATTCTTGCTCTAAGTTATATAGCGCGTATTCCGAGATGTCTAAACACACCAAGGTACTGGGTTTGTATTTCAAAATTTGTCGGCAAAGTTCAGAGCCAATCGAGCCACCTGCCCCGCTCACTAAAACCGCGTTTTGCTCAATCAGTTGCTGTAAACCTGTACTGTCTAGCTTAACCGCATCGCGACCCAATAAATCTTCGACATCTACTTTGCGAATTTGTGAAATATTGACTTTTCCACTAATTAAGTCATCAAATGCAGGTACTGTCAGCACTGTCAACCCAGCTTCATTAGCTAATTCTACCGCGTGTTTTCTTATTTGGTGCGACGCTGACGGCATCGCTACAATTGCATGTTTAACCATTAATTGACTGGAATAATGTTCAAGTTGGCTTAAGCCGCCTAATACTTTAACGCCGTGCAACTGGCGTCCATTCATCGATTGATTATCATCTAGCATACCAACAACTCGCCACTCTGTGCTTCTTGCCAAATCTTTAACTAACGCAATCGCTGCTTCGCCTGCGCCTAGCAACAAAACGGGCTGGCCGCTTTTATAAGTGCGTCCATATAAAGCATGATCTTTCCATGCACGGTATAAAAGCCTGCTACCGCCAACCATTAAAACCAATAATATTGGGTTTAAAATCAGCACAGACCTGGGTACAACATGCTGCGGCATAAACATAAATAATATGGTCGCCACCAATAAAGAAGCGACAAAAACCGCTTTAAG
>JAKFVD010000013.1 GCA_021732365.1 Methylotenera sp.
GTTTTATTTAAAAATTTATCAGGCCGTCCACAATCCCTATGTAAGTAGTATGGCACTATAGCGACTAAATTAGCGATATAAAGTTTATGTATGATGTGAAACTTAGCTATGTCTTATATAAGATATAAGTGTTATATTATCGTTTAAGCGCATGAACAAAATGAATGCGCTTAAAAACAGCCCGAAACAGTATTGCGCACAAAATGCACAACATCACTCACCTTTAAAACCGATAGAGGACAACATGGCACTTGTTTCATTACGTCAATTATTAGATCACGCAGCTGAACACGATTACGGCATCCCTGCTTTCAATGTCAATAATATGGAGCAAGTGCATGCAATCATGCAGGCAGCTGATAAGACAAACAGCCCCGTCATACTGCAAGCTTCTGCCGGTGCGCGGCAATATGCAGGTGAAGCTTTTTTAAGGCATCTGGTCTTAGCTGCGATTGAATCTTATCCACATATTCCCGTGGTGATGCATCAAGATCACGGGCACACGCCAGCGATTTGTATTCAAGCGATGCGCTCTGGATTTTCCAGTGTGATGATGGATGGTTCGCTGATGGAAGATACTAAAACGCCATCAACGTATCAATACAATGTGGACGTATCAAAAAAAGTAGTGGAATTCGCGCATGCGATCGGTGTTTCAGTAGAGGCGGAATTGGGCGTGCTCGGCTCACTGGAAACAGGTTTAGCGGGTGAAGAAGACGGCTCTGGTGCCGAAGGCAAATTAGACCAATCGCAGCTGTTAACCGACCCAGAAGAGGCCGCTGATTTTGTGGATAAAACAGGCGTTGATGCGCTGGCAATCGCGATTGGCACATCACACGGGGCTTATAAATTCACCAAACCACCAACGGGAAAAACGTTGTCCATTCAACGCATTAAAGAAATTCATGCTCGCATTCCTAATACACATTTAGTAATGCACGGCTCTTCTTCTGTACCGCAAGAATGGCTAAAAATCATCAACGCTTACGGCGGCGATATGGGGCAAACTTATGGCGTGCCTGTGGAGGAAATTGTGGAAGGCATCAAACACGGCGTGCGTAAGGTAAATATCGATACCGATTTACGCATGGCGTCCAGCGGCGCGATTCGACAGTTTTTTGAGCAGCACAAAAAAGAATTCGACCCCAGAAAGTTTTTAACCGCAGCAACCGTTGCCATGAAAGACATTTGTATTGCACGTTATGAGGCTTTTGGTTCCGCTGGGCACGCCGCGAATATCAAACCGATTTCTTGTGAAAAAATGGCTGAGCGTTATAAAAAAGGCCAACTAAATCCTATTATAAAAGCGAATGCCGTAGTTAGAAGCGGAAACGCTAAATGAACGCGCAATCAATCAATCGCCGCAAACTTGTGATTGCTAACTGGAAAATGCATGGCGATATATCCAGCAATCAACATTTACTTCAAGCTGTTATTCATGGCCTAAGCGATTATCAGCAAGCCGATTATGTAATATGTCCGCCCAACCCTTATCTTTTTCAGGCGCGCGAACTATTAAGTAACACTAAAATTGCATGGGGCGGGCAAAATGTAAATCAGCATGATAAAGGCGCATTTACAGGCGCGGTGGCGGCACATATGTTAACGGATTTGGGTTGCACTTATGTTTTGTTGGGCCACTCTGAGCGGCGTGTATTGTTTAATGAAACGAATTTAACGGCCGCCGCTAGATTCGATGCCTCTGTTAAATCGGGCTTAACACCTGTGTTATGCGTGGGCGAAACGCTGGCAGAACATGAAGCGGGCTTAACCGAAGTGATTGTCGCCAGCCAAATGGATGCAGTGATGGCCACTTTGAATGACCAAAGTTTTGCGGCAGCCATGCAAGTGAATATGGTATTTGCGTACGAGCCAGTGTGGGCAGTTGGCACGGGCAAAACCGCCACGCCCGAACAAGCGCAGGCTGTGCATGCCTTTATTCGGCATCGAATCGCCATGCGCAATTCTGAAGCCGCAGGGCATGTACGCATTATTTATGGCGGCAGCATTAAAGCAGACAATGCAAAAAAATTGTTTAGCATGCCTGATGTAGACGGCGGCTTGGTTGGCGGCGCTTCTCTATCTGCAGATGAATTTATTGCGATTTGTAAGGCAGCGAATTAACCTGATTTTTACTATTTTTTGAGCGTTAACTTAACACTTTATTTTGCCCGAAATTTAGGCTTTTATTTGCGTTTGGATTTTTTCTGATGATAAATGGCGACTCGGTCAATCTCATTTTTACTGCCCAGCATAATCGGTACGCGCTGATGTATGCCTGTTGGCGCCACTTCCATCACGCGCTGTAAACCTGTGGTAGAAGCGCCGCCAGCTTGCTCAACAATAAAGCTCATCGGGTTTGCTTCATACATTAAGCGCAGTTTTCCCATTTTCGCTTTTGCATCACTGGGGTACATAAATACGCCACCGCGCACCAAGATGCGATGCACTTCTGCCACCATCGATGCCACCCAGCGCATATTAAAATCTTTATCGCGCTCACCTTCTGTGCCTTGCAAACACTCATCAATATAGCGTTGTACTGGCTCTTGCCAGAAACGGTAATTCGACATATTAATCGCGAATTCAGTCGTCTCTTGCGGAATTTGCATATTTGGATGCGTTAATACAAAGTCATTGCTAGTTTTGTCCAAAGTAAACCCATTTACGCCGTTACCAGTTGTTAACACCAGCATAGTCGATGTGCCATACATCGCATAGCCAGCGCAGATTTGCTGGGTTCCTGCTTGCAGAAAATCGTTTAATTCAGGCTGATTGTTTTTAGCTTTTAATAGTGAAAATATCGTACCCACAGAAATATTCACATTGACATTGGACGAACCATCTAAAGGGTCAACACACAACAAATATTGACCGTTTTTAACCGTTAAGTTAACTGGGTCAATCAACTCTTCCGACACCATGCCAGCGACATAACCGCTTTTTTGAATCGCCTCAATAAAAATATCGTTGGTTAAAACGTCCAAGGTTTTCTGCACTTCACCTTGCACATTTTCGGTCGCCAAGCTGCCCATATTGCCAGTAATCGCGCCAGCATCAATCGCAATCGCAATTTGTTTAACCGCGACAGTAATATCGTCCAAAATTGCGTTCAGTGCGCCACTGTGTTCGCCTTGTAAATGTTGAGCTAAAAATTCTGTTATCGTCATATTTTGCGTCATGATTTAATTATATAATCTAAACAGTTAATCTACCTTATAAATCATGCCCAATTTAAAAATATCCATTCAATTCGCCACTGAGCATACAAACTTACCCAGCAAAAACCAGTTTCGCAAATGGGCAAAAATGGCGCTCAATGTGGATACAGAAGTCACCATTAGAATGGTAGATGAGCAAGAGGGCCGTGAGCTCAATAGCATGTATCGCGGCAAAGATTACGCCACCAATGTGCTGACTTTTCCGCTGATGGAAACGCCGCATTTAATGGGCGACATTATTATCTGTGCGCCTGTGGTTGAATCGGAAGCACAATTTCAACAAAAATCGCTTGAAGCACATTATGCGCATTTAACTGTGCATGGCATGCTACATTTGCATGGTTATGATCACGAAATTGAGGCGCAAGCCGAGTTAATGGAAAGCTTAGAAATTTCTATTTTAAGCAAATTAGGTTATGCTAACCCCTATCTCGTTATGTAGGACGCCTTAATGGCTAGTGAGTCGGAAAATTCAAGCAGCAAAGTTACTAATAGTAAGCCCAGTAACAAACCCAGTTTATTAGAACGTCTAAGCCATTTTTTGCTACGCGAACCAGAAGATCGTGAGCAGCTTGTTGAACTGTTACATGGCGCGTATGAAAATCATTTAATGGATGCAGACTCACTCGCCATGATTGAAGGCGTGCTACAAGTGAGTGAAATGCAAGTGCGCGACATCATGATTCCGCGTTCGCAAATGGATGTCATCGACATCACCGACCCGCCCGAAACTTTTATTCCGCATGTAATTGAAACCGCACACTCGCGCTTTCCTGTCATTGAAGATGACAAAAACGATGTGATTGGCATTTTGCTGGCCAAGGACTTATTAAGGTACTACGCGGGTGAAGATTTTGAAGTGCGCGATATGTTGCGTCCTGCGGTGTTTATTCCAGAATCCAAACGTTTGAATATTTTGCTCAAAGAGTTTCGCAGTAACCGTAATCATATTGCCATTGTGGTGGATGAATACGGCGGCGTAGCAGGCATGGTGACGATTGAAGATGTGCTGGAACAAATCGTAGGCGATATTGAAGACGAATACGATTATGACGAAGATGAAGACAATATCATTCAAGATGCGCTTGGGCATTATCGAGTCAAAGCACTCACCGAAATTGCAGACTTTAACGAAATTGTGGGTACGCAATTTAGCGATGAAGAGTATTCCACCATTGGTGGTTTAGTCGTCAATAAATTCGGCCATTTACCTAAACGCGGCGATTCCGTTGTGATTGATAACTTAAGCGTGTCTGTGCTTAGAGCAGATAGTAGGCGCTTACATTCTATTTTGGTGGAAGTGTTGCCTGAAGAGCCTTTCCCTATCGAATCTGTTTAATTAGGCGTAACATTAGGGCGTTAAGTCTTTTTCAATTCTATGTGTTGGGTTGAACTAAACAGTAATATTTAATCTCATATCATTTCAATTAATTGGGATACGACTATGAACAAACTAGTGATGGCTGCTTTACTAACTGTACAAATGTTAGCGTCACCTTTAAGCATGGCAGACGATGCGCAAACCATGCCTTTGTTGCCTGATGCGCCGATGACAAAAGAAATTCCTACCACTGAAAAAGAATTTGCAAACGCAATTAACAGCTTCACTAAAGAAGAAATCATTGCGCAACTGGGCGAACCTGCCAAAGCAGAAGATGTAAAACTTAAAAATAGCGGCAAAGTTGTAGCCTCAATTTGGTACTACCACAACATCAATACCGCACCTGATGGCAGTTACTACCAAACAACCGAGCTTGATTTTATTGAGGGCAAAGTAGTGCAAGTTGTGTATATGAATAATGACGGATCAGAACCACTAGAAACCAATAAAACATATGATTTACCAAGTGCTGAGCCTGATTTGTAAACAATTTCTTATTGCAAACATTTGATTAAAAAAGGACGCTTATGCGTCCTTTTTTAATATTTTAAATACGCATTCAATGCTTATTTTTTGAGCGCATCACGAATCTCACGCAATAATACGATGTCATCTGGCGTAGCTGCTGGTGCAGGTGGCGGTTCTGCTTTTTTCATTTTATTCACCATTTTCACCATTTGAAAAATCACAAAAGCCAAAATAATAAAATTCAACACAACCGTAATAAAGTTACCATAAGCCAACACTGCGCCCGCTTTTTTAGCCTCAACTAGCGCCAAGCCCATTTCTTGACCATTCAACGGGAAATACATATTACTAAAATCAAGTCCACCAAAAATCTTGCCGACGATTGGCATGATGATGTCGTTTACCAGCGAATCCACAATCTTACCAAACGCCGCGCCAATGATGACACCTACCGCTAGGTCCATCACGTTACCTTTACTAATAAAATCTTTAAATTCCGATGCCATACTCATTGCGATTTCCCCTTAAAATTAAAATAAAACGAGTAATGTGTAGCAAAAGTAATATAGGGCTTAGCTTAAGCTGTTGTCAACGTTTTGTCATGGAATGCTATAAATAATTGTAAATTGATTACAATG
>JAKFVD010000022.1 GCA_021732365.1 Methylotenera sp.
CAATCATTTCGTTAATGGGTGCTTGCGTGACGGCGGTTTTTTGCATGTTGTTTACCTAAATATTGAGCAATTTATTTGGTTAAAAAAAGTGGTTAAGTTATGCGCTTAAAAACGGATAATCAGTGTATCCCTTTTCATCACCGCCATAAAATGATTTTGAATCCGCTTCATTTAATGCTGCATCTGTTTTATAACGCTCAACCAAATCTGGGTTAGCAATAAAGGGCACGCCATAGGCAATCACATCGGCATGGCCACTGGCAATTGCGGCGTTGCCACGCGCCTTATCGTAACTTAAATTGGCCATGTAAGCACCTTTAAATAGCTTGCGCATTTGCTCAAAATCAAACGCATCGGCTTTACCACCGCCGTGAATGCCACCCTCAACCGCATGCAAATAGGCCAAATTAAACTGGTTAAGTTGCTCTGTGACGTAATTGAACAGCGCTTGCGGGTTACTATCTTGCATATCGTTAAATGGATTAACCGGTGAGATACGAATGCCCACTTTATCGGCGCCTGCGGTTTCAACCACGGCTTTAGTTACTTCTAACAATAAACGCGCGCGGTTTTCAAAGCTACCACCGTAATTATCGGTGCGTTTGTTACTGCCATCACGCAAAAATTGGTCTAACAAATAGCCATTGGCGGCATGAATTTCTACACCATCAAAACCAGCTTTAAGCGCACATTTGGTTGCATGCACATAATCTTGCACAATGGCTGGCAATTCGCTGGCATCTAGCGCACGCGGCTCAACGTAATCCACCAAGCCTTGGTAGGTAAACGCTTTGCCTGCTGGCTTAATGGCAGATGGCGCAACGGGTAGTGCACCGTTTAATAAGGTGGGATGCGAAATACGGCCTACATGCCATAACTGAATCACAATTTTGCCGCCTTTGGCATGCACCGCATCGGTAATTTTTTTCCAGCCAGCCACTTGTTCATCAGTATAAATACCAGGTAGAGCAGGATAACCATGACCCATTGCAGAAATCGGCGTTGCTTCGGTCACAATTAAACCCGCACTGGCGCGCTGTGCGTAATAGGTCACGTTTAAATCATGCGGCACGCCGCCATCACCTGCTCTGTTTCGGGTTAAAGGTGCCATTACGATACGATTTTTTAGTGCGATTGAGCCTAGTTTTGCTGGGCTGAATAAATCTAATGCCATGTCATTCTCCACTTTTAATTATAAAATTCTGAATATGTCGTCAATACTATTTAGCTTTGATGCCTTCAATCAACAAGGTAATTTCAATATCGTCACCTACTGAAGCATTAGGTTTCAAGCCCCAGCCAAAACCAAAATCGCTGGCTTTTATGCTGGTATACGCTTCAAAGCCACTTCTGTAGCCGCCCCATGCGTCGGCACCAAAACCCAACACTTTAAATGGCATCGTTATTTCTTTTGACACGCCGTGCATTGTTAACACACCTGTCATCACACCCTCTGTTGCCGATTTTGCTTCGATTTTTTTGCTGACAAAAGTCATTTCGGCAAATTTTTCTACATCTAAATAATCGGATTTTTTAATATGCTCATCACGTTTGGCAAGGCTGCTGTTTACGCTGAGTAGATTGATTTTTGCGTCAACGGATGAGTTAACCAAATTGCTACGATCAATCACAATTTTGCCTGTTACATCACTAAATGTACCGGATGTTTTGGAAACGACATGACGTACGCTCCAATTGGCAAAGCTATGATTATTATCAATATTATAGGTTTCTGGCTCGGCTAATGCGTAGCTTGAGCTAAGCACTAAAGCAGATGCCAAAACAATATTTTTTAATACGATACTCATACATGATTCCTAAAATAAAAAATGGGTTTAAGTTAAATATTGTTGGCTTTTAAACACTTAAGGTAAATCAAATAGCAACACTTCTGCACTATCCAGCGTTTTAATTTCTAGCATCTCATTGGCTTCAAACATTGCGGCATCCCCTGCAGTTAGTCGCTTTCCGTTTACTTCAACAGCACCAAGAGCAATTTGCAAATAAGCTTTGCGGTTTGGTTTAAGTGTGTAATTTAATGCTTGTTTATCGGTTAATTGTGCTGCGTATAGTGCAATATCTTGATGAACAATTAATGAATGTTGCGCACCATTTTGTGACGCCAACAAGCACCATTGGTTTAATTTTAATGCTGCATCAAAGTATTTATCTTCATATCCTGGTGTTAAGTGCAATTGATTAGGCGTAATCCAAATTTGCAATAAATGCACAGCTTCGGTTGCGGATGCATTAAACTCACTGTGCGAAACGCCTGTCCCCGCTGTCATGCGCTGTACATAGCCTTGTTTGATGGTTTCTACATTACCCATGCTGTCTTTGTGCGCCAGCTCACCTTTTAAAATATAGGTGATGATTTCCATATCGTTGTGCGAATGCGTGCCAAAGCCTTTGGCTGGCGCAATCACATCTTCATTAATCACGCGCAATACCGAAAAACCCATCCAATTAGGATCGTAATAATCCGCAAAAGAAAAAGAGTGGTAGCTATCTAACCAGCCACGGTTAGCATGTCCGCGCTCATTTGAATATCGAATTTGCATATCAAAATGCCTTTAATCAATTAACATAAAAATAATAGACCAGTTTACTATAAATAATAAATATTCATTTGTAATTTAAATCCATTCAAGCTTATATGTGGTTAAATTATTATTAATCAAGTTTTAATTCTACTTTAATTAAAAGAGGTGCAAATGACACAAGATCAACTACCGCGCGAATTTGAACCCCTCAATCGAATCGCCGTCAAAGCGATGCTTTGGTTGAATGGCTTTGCTCACATCATCATTGGCTTGGCTTTGGCAATTTCAGTGGTGATGTTTACTTGGCTATTTTTTAAAGATGTGCAGCAAGCGGCCTATGCGCATAATTTAGTGCACGGCTTTTTACATGCGCTGGGTACGCTCATGTTGCTATGGTCAATTTCCGCATTGATTTCTGCCGAAATACGCTATTTGCTAGGCAGTAAATTGTTGGTAGAAACGTTTATCGAAGTGGTATTGGTGCTGTTTTTGCGCAAACTGATTGTGATGCCAGTACAAGATGCGTCCCCTAGTTTTGAAGAAATAAGCATATGGGTAGGCGGCGCTTTTGTGATGGGCTTAATCTACGTGATGGTGCGCTGGGCTGATAAATCCAATCAAGACAGGTAATTTAGAATTAAAATCGATAATTAGCTTCAATATGTCCGTTAACTTTATCTCTTCACTCAAATAAGAAACCGCTCATAAAACCTATGCAAAAAACTATTCAAGCGATTATTCGTGCAACGTCTCACATTATTTTAGGTAAAGAGCAGCAAGTTAAATTAAGCCTTACCTGCTTATTGGCAGGCGGACATTTGCTGATTGAGGATTTACCTGGCATGGGTAAAACCACGCTGGCACATACCTTGGCGCAAGTGTTGGGCCTAGGATTTAGGCGCACCCAATTTACCAGTGATTTATTACCTGCCGACATCATTGGCGTATCGGTTTTTGACCGCAACACTTCTAGCTTTCAGTTTCATGCTGGGCCAATTTTTACTAATGTATTGCTGGCAGATGAAATTAATCGCGCCACACCAAAAACCCAAAGCGCGTTATTAGAGGCAATGGAAGAACATCAGGTGACTGTGGATGGTAATACGCATTTACTGCCACAACCATTTTTTGTGATTGCCACCCAAAACCCTAAACACCATATCGGCACGTTTGCCTTGCCAGAATCGCAGCTCGATCGCTTTTTAATGCGCATTACATTGGGTTATCCTGATGCCCAATCTGAACGAGCACTACTTAAAAATCAAGGTGGTCGCGCTAATGCCAGCAGTATTCAAGCAGTATGTGACGCTGATGGTTTATTAAAATTGCAGCAGCAAGTGCACCAAGTACATGTGTCAGATGCGCTGTTAGATTATTTACAGGCGCTGATTCAATATACACGCACACAAACCAATGAGGGATTATCACCCAGAGCTGGCTTGGGTTTGCGTCAATGTGCGCAAGCTTGGGCATTAATTGATGGTCGCGATTTTGTCACGCCAGAAGATG